>NZ_JACXAE010000026.1 GCF_014698965.1 Iningainema tapete BLCC-T55 | reverse complement strand
AGAATCAAACTGATTATTTTTCCGAAAATTACTGCTACCTACGCTATTTCTTTCAGCGTACCTAAGTGGTTTAAGTCGATCAACTTAACTGTTTGGGAATATGTTGGTATTGATTATAATTCTGTAGAGAAACTGGTGGAAGAAGTAAAGGTTGAGCTAAGTGAAATTGAAACCAAGATTGATGCAATAAACTAATGAAAGACTATCTAGAAATAATCTTAGGAGTACTTGCTCTAATTGGTATTGTTTACCGTGTTGCAAAATTAGAGAGTGAGATGTATGAGGCAATTGATGGGGTAGGTGATGCTCTGACTGAAAGAATCAACTTAACTCTCAATGAATTTAGAATTCACGTAGCCGTATACAGAGAAAGAAAAGAGCAAGTAGATTACTTGATCCACGGGTTAGACGAAAAAATCAACCATAAATTTGACCGTCTTTACCAAGAGATTAAGGTATTACAGAAAAGTCATCGTGAGGACAAAAATGGTTAAATTACTGGAGATACTGGAGAAACTGTCGGCGCGATCGCTCATTATGGTGCTGTTGGTGGTCGGCTCTCTGGGTATAGCCATCACCGATTCAACTTTTCGTCCCGCTTTTGGTGATTTAGTGAAGATTGGCATTGGCGGTTATCTGGGTCAACTCGCACCAGGAGGCAAATCATGATTCTACTGCTATTGCTTATCACTTGTATTGTTGCTGTTCCTCTAGTTTTATTTCTGCCTATAGCTTACCTTTACTACAAAGCCCAGGAGCTTCTTGAGAAGGAAGAGTAGCTACTGGGGATTC
>NZ_JACXAE010000025.1:192483-193996 GCF_014698965.1 Iningainema tapete BLCC-T55 | reverse complement strand
CCAGAATCAAAACGGAGAGTTTGATCCTGGCTCAGGATGAACGCTGGCGGTATGCTTAACACATGCAAGTCGAACGGACTCTTCGGAGTTAGTGGCGGACGGGTGAGTAACGCGTGAGAATCTGGCTTCAGGTCGGGGACAACAGTGGGAAACCGCTGCTAATACCGGATGTGCCAATATGGTGAAAGATTAATTGCCTGAAGATGAGCTCGCGTCTGATTAGCTAGTTGGTGTGGTAAGAGCGCACCAAGGCGACGATCAGTAGCTGGTCTGAGAGGATGATCAGCCACACTGGAACTGAGACACGGTCCAGACTCCTACGGGAGGCAGCAGTGGGGAATTTTCCGCAATGGGCGAAAGCCTGACGGAGCAATACCGCGTGAGGGAGGAAGGCTCTTGGGTTGTAAACCTCTTTTCTCAAGGAATAAGTACTGAAGGTACTTGAGGAATCAGCATCGGCTAACTCCGTGCCAGCAGCCGCGGTAATACGGAGGATGCAAGCGTTATCCGGAATGATTGGGCGTAAAGGGTCCGCAGGTGGCATTGAAAGTCTGCTGTCAAAGAGTGCAGCTCAACTGCATAAAGGCAGTGGAAACTACAAAGCTAGAGTACGTTAGGGGCAGAGGGAATTCCTGGTGTAGCGGTGAAATGCGTAGAGATCAGGAAGAACACCGGTGGCGAAAGCGCTCTGCTAGGACTGTACTGACACTGAGGGACGAAAGCTAGGGGAGCGAATGGGATTAGATACCCCAGTAGTCCTAGCCGTAAACGATGGATACTAGGCGTTGCGCGTATCGACCCGCGCAGTGCCGGAGCTAACGCGTTAAGTATCCCGCCTGGGGAGTACGCAGGCAACTGTGAAACTCAAAGGAATTGACGGGGGCCCGCACAAGCGGTGGAGTATGTGGTTTAATTCGATGCAACGCGAAGAACCTTACCAGGACTTGACATGTCCGGAATCTCAGGGAAACTTGAGAGTGCCTTCGGGAGCCGGAGCACAGGTGGTGCATGGCTGTCGTCAGCTCGTGTCGTGAGATGTTGGGTTAAGTCCCGCAACGAGCGCAACCCTCGTTCTTAGTTGCCAGCATTTCGGATGGGCACTCTAAGGAGACTGCCGGTGACAAACCGGAGGAAGGTGGGGATGACGTCAAGTCAGCATGCCCCTTACGTCCTGGGCTACACACGTACTACAATGCTGTGGACAATGGGCAGCAAGCAGGCAACTGCAAGCAAATCTCACAAACCATGGCTCAGTTCAGATCGAAGGCTGCAACTCGCCTTCGTGAAGGTGGAATCGCTAGTAATTGCAGGTCAGCATACTGCAGTGAATTCGTTCCCGGGCCTTGTACACACCGCCCGTCACACCATGGAAGCTGGTAGTGCCCGAAGTCGTTACCCTAACTGAAAAGAAGGGGACGCCGAAGGCAGGACTGGTGACTGGGGTGAAGTCGTAACAAGGTAGCCGTACCGGAAGGTGTGGCTGGATCACCTCCTTTACAGGGAGACCAACCTC
>NZ_JACXAE010000025.1:0-187500 GCF_014698965.1 Iningainema tapete BLCC-T55 | reverse complement strand
TTTTTTCAATGACTTGACTGCGGGCAAGTTCTACATCTACAGGTAACTGTCGGAGAAAATTTAAATCATGAGGTAAGTCCTTCAGTTTGGACACTTCCACTAATAAATCATCAGACGAATTAGATTTTTGCTCAGGCAACCAAATGTTAAAGGAAGTTAATAGCATTCTTTTCGTCATAAATAATATTATTTAAAATAGAAACACCCTCCATAATAAATTTACAGGGAGCAGGTTAATGGCGGTGATTGCAGTCGTAGACTACGAGATGGGAAATTTGCACTCAGTCTGCAAAGGCTTGGAAAAAGCTGGGGCAACGCCTAAGATTACTGATTCAGCAAGAGAATTAGCACGGGCAGATGCAATAGTTTTGCCAGGAGTGGGAGCGTTTGATCCTGCAGTACAACAAATACGTAAGCGTGGTTTAGAAGAACCACTAAAACATGCAGTTGCATCTGGGAAACCCTTCTTAGGCATCTGCTTGGGGTTACAAATTCTCTTTGAGTCAAGTGAAGAGGGTACTAAACCAGGGCTGGGAATTATTAAAGGAAAAGTCCGACGGTTCCGAAAAGAAAGAGGCATAAGCATTCCTCATATGGGTTGGAATCAACTCGAATTAACTCAGCCAAAAACTGTTTTGTGGGAACATTTACCACCCCAGCCTTGGGTATATTTTGTCCATTCCTACTATGTTGAGCCAGTTGAAGCCCATGTACGTGCGGCAACTGTTAGCCACGGTAGCCAAACTGTAACAGCTGCCATAGCTCACCAAAATCTTGTGGCAGTGCAGTTTCACCCAGAAAAATCCTCTAATATTGGACTGCAAATCCTTTCTAATTTTGTTTCTCAAGTGCGCGAACAAGTTGCTGCTTGAGAGATAATAGTCATTAGTACAGGTGTCCTTTGTCGTTTGTCCTTTGTCCTTTGTTACAAATGACCAATGACCAGTGACTAATGATTAATAGCTGATGAGTTTGAGAATTTACGGTAATCGACCATTAAAAACTTTACCAGGAAAAGAAACTAGACCCACCAGTGCGCGGGTAAGAGAAGCTATTTTTAATATTTGGCAGAACACAATCGTCGGTTGTCGCTGGTTGGATGTTTGTGCTGGCACTGGTTCAATGGGCGCAGAAGCTCTATGTAGAGGAGCCGACTTAGTAGTTGGGATTGAACAATCTAGTCGCGCTTGCGTAATTATCCAACAAAACTGGCAGCTGGTTGCTTCTGGCGAACAGAAATTTCAACTGCTACGGGGAAATGTCCTTCAGTGTTTACCAAAACTTAAAGGACAGCAATTCGATAAAATATACTTTGACCCACCTTATGCCAGTGGGTTATACCAACCTACCTTGGAAGCGATCGCTCACTATCAACTTTTAGATTCTACTGGTGAAATAGCTGTTGAACATAGTTCCCAAGAGTGGACACCTATTGATATTCCTTCTTGGGAAATTTGCCGCGAAAAACTTTACGGTAATACAGCCGTTACTTTCTACAAAACAGTGAATGAAGATAGAGAGTAGGGTAAACCAGAAGATTTCTTCACTATACCCTACACCCTAGCTTGACTCGCTTTGTGCCAGTCTTCACACACCGAGTTGATTGCCGCGCTTAAATTGCTTATAAGCAGCGTAAAACAGCCCACCCAAAGTTACGAAAATTAGACCTAGTACAATGCCATCGAGTAAAGGTTCAATCACTTCAAATCTCTCCTAATTCCAACTGGTTCAATAACAGCTAACCATTCCCAATCTTATCAAATAACGCCTGAATTCCGCGCTCAAATAGCGACTTTACCGTTAAATTAACTTAATTATGTTCAGAGATAACCTTTTCTACCAAATAAAAAACTTCACTGAAACAGCACAGTGAAGTAACAAATTTATTTATTCAAAAACGTTATTCAAAAACTTTCTTCACTTCATCCTTAACATTTTCAACAGTATGAATTACTTGAGCTTCAGCTTGCTTAGCTTGTCCTTCAGCTTTGTCGTCTGGGTTGCCAGTTAATTCTCCAACCAGTTCTTGAACTTTGCCTTCAATGTTCTTTGCTGTGGCTTCTACTCTTTTTTCTACACTCATATTTTTCTCTTTGCTTGAGCAATTGTTTATATTATTTGTTAATAAAATGTATCATTGTTTGCCTATTTATACCTCTATCGGTAGAGATATTTTGCTCTAAAATATAAACATATTAATATTTTCTAAAAATAAAAAAGAATGAACGTGGCAAGAAAGCGTAGGAAAAATATATGGGTAAGTGAGATAAATGACATCATACGGGGTACTTGTGGCGGTTTTTTATTTGGTATCCCGTTGCTTTACACTATGGAAGTATGGTGGATTGGATCGCTAGTAAAACCAGCAATGATCATGTTGGCGATGGCACTAACGTTCATCGTAGTTTTCTTACTCAACCGCACAGAAGGCTTTCGCCGCCACAAACGTGACTATCCATATTATAAAGTAGCAATAGATTCTGTAGAAGCAATGGCAATAGGACTAACTTGTTCTGCCTTTATATTGCTACTATTAAGAGAAATCATACCAGAAACTTCGCTCTTAGAAATTTTGGGCAAAATAGTCTTTGAAGGAGTTCCATTCACTTTAGGTGTAGCATTAGCTAACCAATTTTTGGGAGATACTCGCAACGCTGATAACTCAGAAGGACGAACTGGCGCACCCAACAATAAATACGAAAAAAAAACAGATGGAATACATGCAACTTTTGCTGATATAGGCGCAACTTTGATTGGTGCAACTGTAATTGCATTTAACATCGCACCTACCGACGAGATTCCGATGTTAGTTGGGGCTATATCACCACCCTGGCTTTTGGCAATGATTGCCACATCGTTGTTAATTTCCTATGGAATTGTGTTCCAAGCAGGCTTTTCCAACCAGCAAAAGCGTAGACAGCAACAAGGAATTTTTCAAAAACCATCAAGTGAAACCATATTTTCCTACCTGATTTCGCTATTAGCAGCAGCTTTTATGATGTGGTTTTTTCAAAAGCTGACATTTAGCGATCCTTGGACAATATGGTTAAAACATACGTTAGTGCTTGGTTTACCAGCAACAATCGGCGGCGCAGCTGGAAGGTTAGCAATATGAGTTCAAACATTAACATAAGTAGTGAAGAAAAGCAACCAAAAAGAACACTAGCAGAATGGGTAACATTTAGCATTGCATCTATTATACTCGCAGTAGTAGTGGGCTTAGTTGGTTACATCTGGTTAAACGACAAAAATCAACCCCCCATTCTTTCTGTTAGTAATCAACAAACTATTCGGGAAGTTAACGGACAATATTATATACCCTTTGAAATAGTTAATATTGGCGGAGAAACAGCAGAAGCAGTACAGATTTTAGCTGAATTATCTATAGAGGGCGAAATTGCAGAAACAGGGGAACAAGCGGTTGACTTTTTATCCAGTGGAGAAAAGGAACAAGGAGCATTTATCTTTACTCAAGATCCTCGCAAAGGGAAGTTAAAGATCCGAGTTGCTAGTTATAAATTACCATAAACAAAAAATCCGCATAGAGCGGACTTTTTGTTCATACCTTAGACAGATTAAAGTGTCGTTACACAGCTACAGGGGTTTTAATTGCCTGGTTTTGCTGAGATCCGTCTGGTTCTAGTGCTTGTCCTTCAATGAAAGAACGTAGCATCCAAGCCATTTCCTCATGTCCTTCCATTAGTCCAGTAAGGAAGTCAGCGGTTCCTTCATCATGGAAATTATCACTACACTGATCCACATGCTCACGCAAGTTGCGAATGATTTGCTCATGATCATCTACTAAGCGAGAAACCATTCCACTAGCAGTGGGGACGTTACCAGCTTCCTCTTTTAGAGAAGCAGCCTTGAGAAATCCTTCCATTGTACCAACTGGATAACCACCTAATTGGCGAACCCGCTCAGCTAAAGAGTCGATTGTTTGAGTTAGTATTGTGTACTGATCTTCCCAAAGCAAGTGAAGACTGCGGAACTGAGGTCCAACAACATCCCAGTGGAACTTTTTAGTTTTCACCAACACCAAATAAGCATCTGCCAAATCTTGATTCAACAGGTTAATTACTCCTTGGCGCTGTTCTTCTGACAAACCAATGTTTAGCCTACGCATTGTTTCTTTTTCCTATGCTATCTTCTTCATCTAAGTTCACAAATTCCTACTGCATTCAACATCAACCTAAGGAATGATTATGAATCTTCCATTAATTCACCTAAAGATGAAAGTTATTTTCGGCTGAATTATTTACTAATAAATAATTAAAATATAGTTATGGTTTATTGAATGATTTAAGTAAACGCTGTAGGAAACACATATACTAAGCAATAAACATCTTGAAAGCCATAGACTCTCAAGATGTCTGAAATAAAGGTGTAACAAAATTTAACTTTTTATGTTAAATTCATTAAAAAAATACACCTTGATGTTACAATTATGTAAAGTTACTTAATCGTTACCTGTTACCTTGTCCAGAAAACCTTTGATTTCATCTTCTACAGAGGTAGAACCTTGAGTATTTTCCGGGCGCTTCTGCTTGTCAATGTCAGCATCTCCCTGGATTTCGTTCAGCCCCTTGTTAGATTCCTTTTGAACCTTTTCCAGTGTTGGAGGTGGTTCTTTAGATATTTCATCGGTCTTCTTCTGCGTTTCTAGTAGCTGTGTGGTACTTTCATCGGGATTAGATTTAGGGCTACCAATCGCAGATGCAGGCAATGTGTTAGACAAAAGCAGTACGGTACAAGCAAAAGCAACTATTACAAAGCGTACTACACGTAATCTAGATAAACCAGAACCAATATTCTTCATTTAAAACCCTCCAAACACTAAGCAATTCAAAAAATCACCCCAGGTTTTATCCCTTTTACAAAGTAGCATATCAATTACTACCTGTGATCAAAGGTGAATGCCTAAAAGCTTACCACAGGTGTTATGGCTGAAAAAAGCCTAGTTTTGTGTGTTAACGAAGCAATCTTACCTTTGGTTTAAAACAGAGGTACTTTTAGTTTAAAAAATTTATTATTCCTTGCTTGATTGCTGTTCACGTTTAGCTTTATCATTTAATATTCAGCCTAAATTCCTTTTTACTTGGAAAATAGCAGAGGATAAATCAATCCAGAGGCGGAACTGTATCTGATTTGTGCTTGGCTTGAAATCACTCTAAAGATAGAGTAAATTAACTTGATTCATAGTGAGTAAAGTAATAATTCCTTAATGATTAAATTGCTTAATGGTTAATTGCCAATTTTGTTAGCAATGAACCACTAGCAAGCTAAACATCCTGAAAGTATGAAATATTCGTATAAAGCTTGTGGAAGCCAACTGATTGGTAAAGCGGCAAAGCACCGTTAGGATTATCGGCATCAACACCAAGTCTGGCTGTATCTATGCCCTCCGCTTGAAGACGACGCAAACCAGAAAGTAACATGGCTCGTCCTAGCCCCATACGGCGGAAGCCTCGCCGTGTACCAAGTATTCCTACCCAGCCTTCATTCCGCCCAGTACGGGCGTTATCTTCTAAGGAGATATGGCAGTGACAGTAGGCAGCGAATGTACCATCAAAAGCAGTAACAATTAAATCCAATTCTGGTCTATAAGTAGGTTCATTCAGCCAGTGTTGATGATTTTCTACTGTCAGAGGATGGTAATTCCAGTGGTCGATAAATGATTGGTTATGTAATTCTACCCAAGCTTGTGCATCTTGTTCGCCATTCATATGGCGCAAAGTGAACCCTTGGGGAAATTTAGGTTGTTCGATCGCAAGAGCAAGATTTCGCTCCATCGTGAAAAAGTAGCGCTCGCTCTGAAAACCATGATTTTCCAGAATGCGAATGCGATCGCTTCGGTAATCTCGCGCACCCGAACGTAACCTCACAGATACACCTCGTTCTTGCCTAACTTCGCGCATCCGCTCTTGGCTCCACTTGATGATTTCGGTTTCCAAACCACCACCACGGATGCTTGGGTGAACGTAGAAACTCAAATAACCATCAATCGTCTCGCTTGGCTCACTAATCCACAAATTTCCGAAACCTATGAGCTGATCATCGCTATCATGCCACAACCTTATGTCACGGGCTTGATCCATAGAGGGGGCGTTAAAATCAGTTCGGAGTTCGCTAATTGATACACCTTGGTCTAATTTATCAACTTCATCACAAAGGTTGATGAGGTTGGCGATCGCTTCCAAATCTGCTTCCCCTTGATAGGGGCGCATAGTTATAGTAGCCATAAATGTAAGATATTTTCTTTACTAAAAACTTCACAAACAACTAGAAAAATTTCGTAAATCTTTGTAATCCAAAAAAATGGGAATGACACGAATCGAACCTGCAACCTTGTGATTAAGAGTCACCTGCTCTGCCAATTGAGCTACATTCCCAAATCCACTGGGGAGGTACTGCCCCTCCTACAACTGCGTTATCGGCACAGCGCGTCGCTATTTCCGCCTCCGGTGGATGAAAGGAAGATGGAGGAATTGAACCCCTACAACATCGCTGCTGTACCACGGTTTTCAAGACCGCTTGCCGTCCATTCAGCGGCATCTTCCTTAAGGGTAAAAGAGCGAATGACGAGATTTGAACTCGTACCAAAAGGTTGGAAGCCTCACATGCTGCCGTTACACCACATTCGCATTTACTGCCTGCATAATTTGGTAACGGGGGCAGGAGTTGCACCTGCTGATTTGAGGCTTATGAGACCTCCAAGCCACTCTTACTTCATCCCCGCGTATTTACCAATACCCCTGACTGGATTTGAACCAGTATCATCCAAGGTCTAAGCTTGACGCCTCTTTCCAGTTGGGCTACAGGGGCATATCGGGGTGACAGGATTTGAACCTGTGACATTCTGCTCCCAAAGCAGACGCGCTACCAAGCTGCGCCACACCCCGTTGATGCTCCTGGTGGGATTTGAACCCACACTAAACCATGTTTAAGATGGTGACCTTCTTCCAGTTGGGCTACAGGAGCATAATTTAACTGCCCTGTTGAATCAGAGCAGAACTGGGGAGGCAGGAATTGAACCCGCGAGATTTCCTGAGTCAAAATCAGGTGGCTTTGCCAACGTCGCCTACTCCCCAATGATTGGATGCCGGAGTTGGGATCGAACCAACCTCTCCATGATTCAGATTCACGGCGACTTGCCCAATCGTCCATCCGGCAATGAATGGCTGCCCTGGTAGGGATCGAACCTACGACCATTCGCTTAACAGGCGATCGTTCCACGCTTGCTACAGGGCAACGACAGCCCCCCAGGTCGGAATTGAACCGACGACCTCCTATTTTTCAAATAGGCGCTAACTACCCACTGAGCTACCGGGGGATATAAAGAGGAAAGATGAGTTTTACCCAGTAGACTGGTCAATTCAACCTGAACCAGCTACTACAACATCTCTCCCATGTAAGGCGAGCGATCGCGGAAGGATTTGAACCTTCACTCTTCAGTTTCGTAGACTGAAATGTTATCCGGTTACACTACGCGATCAAGATGGAGAGGACAGGATTTGAACCTGCGACGAATTTTAACAACTCGCTTCCTCTTAGCAGGAGGACGCTTTTAGCCACTCAGCCACCTCTCCATAATGGGTTGGGAGGGATTTGAACCCCCGTGTGCATATAAGCTCTCAATTTACAGTCGAGTTCCTTCAGCCAGCTTGGATACCAACCCAAACAGTAGCTCCAACGGGACTCGAACCCGTATTTTCCGTTAGAAAGACGGAGGAATTAGCCATTATTCGATGGAGCCTTGTCAAGCGAGGGTGACGGGACTCGAACCCGCAACTTTTCCAAAAGACAGGAACGCTCTAGCCATTGAGCTACACCCCCATAAAATGGACGTCTTATTTAGTTTTCAAGGTTCAGAAAAATTACTTTTAACTTTTACAAATACCATCGACGCTCTAGGTAATAAACCTGTTGAATTTTATGAATGTATTCAGGGGTTTTTATCCTTGAGTGTTGATCGGATTGCGACTCTAAATTAGACTTTTTGAAAGTGAATATTTTGTTTCTCTCTGGAGGAGGGCGGTATTTATGTAAGTGAATGTACAACATGTTTATTTAGGTTTGAAAGTTTTGTCTTACGCTTGATTACTTTAATACTACAAAAATACTACAAAAAGTGTCAAGGGGTTTGGAAAAATTTTTTTGGGAAATTTGGTCAAGAATATATAGTAGTTATAAATGAAATGTGAAATTTTGGTGAAGACGGCTAATGACTAATAGCTAATGGTCAAAAAGCAATTAGCCCTTCGGGTTCGCTCCTATGCCGTGACAGTGGGAAACCCTCCTTCTCCCAAGGGGAGACGCTGCGCGAACAGCACTGGTCTGACAATTAACAATTAGCAATTAACAATTAACAATTAGCAACCAAAATAGAAGTTGTGAGGATGCACGGTTGTACATCCCCGATGAGAAAATTGTGAGTGTGCGTATTTATTCGATGACTAGGTCTGCGCTTTTATGAGCTTCAAGCCAAAGTTTGTGCAAGAAGAACTCAGTGCGATCGCTCATCGTAGTAACAAACACACCATCAGCTTCAGTTGAACCATCCGATAACCAAGAGCCTTGAAGAGTAACCTCCAAATACTCGGTATCGCAGACAGACAAAGCAATGATTTCTCTGTCATCGCGCTTGACAATCTGCTCAAGTACCTCTACTCCTGGTAAATCAACAGGAAGCAAAAAGGAAGCAGTACTAGATTCAACACATAAACGGTGACCAATTCGCAGTGCCAAAATCACTCGTTGCGCTACCCATTGTTCCAACGACTGAGCCAGACACTCTAAGTAAAAGCTAGTTTCGGTGTAAGTTAATTTCAGCATTCCTTATGCTCTCCTGTTATTCCAGGTTTGCTTGCACATCCGTCCAAAATTCCATAGCGCTGTCACGCCAAGCTTCGCTTATAGCAAAAGCAATTGCCGGGTGGACTGGTGCTTTAGGTAATGAGCGAAGTTGCATTCTTGCCTCTTGGGGTGTTTGATCGCCTTTAAAGGAGTTACACCTTTCACAAGCTGTAACTACGTTATCCCAAGTATGTAAACCGCCGCGTGAACGAGGAATCACATGATCCAGTGTCAGACGTTTGCCGCTACCGCAGTATTGACAACTGTGGTGATCTCGCCGTAAAACTTCGCGTCGATTCACTCTGGGAACTTTCCACATCCGCTCATAACCATTAATTTTCAAGCGAATGTGTTTTGGCACATAAAGCGCCAAGCTGGGTGAGTGAATGACAAGTCCGTTTTCTGCGACAAAGTCTAGCGGCTCAGCCTTATTTGTCAGCAAAAGTACAATTGCTCGCTTGATATTGACTCGACATAGTGGCAAGTAGCTTTGAGAAAATACCACTACGGATTGTTCTAAAACTTGCATTGCGATCGCCACAGCTTGACTCCTTAAATTAAAAACCCCCGTTTCTTAATTTGAAGCGGGGGTTGGAATTAGACCTTAATGTCTTCTAGTCCTATGTTGGTACGGCATTTCTCGACCTGTACCTCCCGCTTTTTTCTGGTTTCGATGCTGTAATCAGCACACCAATACTGGCATATATAAAATCATCTTGTCCCTCTGTGAGTTGCCGTTGATTTCGGCTACTGCCGCCCATAAATAAATACTCCACGTCCATAGCAGCTGATTTCCAACTAGCTGGGCAGTTGGCAGCACATAAGGAGGCGGAGATGGGGTAAACAGTTATCACAGAAAATTTCACCTATTGATCATTCCTTTAAACATACTACACTTGTATTACTATCCTGTCCATACTTTAAGGAGAAAAAATCATGCATACAATAGCTCGCACCCCAACCACCGACATGGAAGTCACCAGCATCCGTTTAGAGCGAGAACTCAAAGATAAACTTAAAGATCTCGCTGGCAATCAGGGATATCAAGCATTAATTAGAGATATTCTTTGGAATTATGTCCAGCAAAAATCAGGTGAGTGGAAACCGCGATTTTCCAAAGCTGATATTCGAGCAAGCATAGCCGCTACAGCTCAACAAGAAGAACGCTGTGTACTGACGGGTCAATTAATTCAACCCCAACAACCGATGTTGTTAGGACTAACGACGAATGGCGAGATGGTTCCTCTCACTGTCGAGAGTTTGGCTGGTTAAACTTTATTGGGTGTGGATGCAGCGCAGTTGCAAACGTTTGAGATCGCAACTGCGCTGCAGATCGGGATGCAAATTGACAATCTATAAGCTAATTAAATAAAAAGCTAATATTTAATATATTATTTAAATCTATATTATGTTTATAATTCTTTCCCCTACTCCCTCACTCACAAACTCCCCTACTCCCCCATACGTACCAACCCGAAAGTGAAACGGTATGAGGGGTATGACTACACTTGACAGATACAAATCTTAAGCATAAGAAAATGATTATACACGACAGGAGTAAGGCATCAAAACCATATATATTCCGTGTTCGCTTAAACGACCATTAAAGTTTAAGCGTCATATTATTTGACATTTATTCACTTTTATACATAAATTACTTACTTAAATAAGTAGTTTTATGTAACAAGTATTACTTAGGTGTGAGTTGACCCAGTGTTAACGCGGGTATGATTTACGGAGTTTTTGTCTTAAGTCTAGAGAAATTACGGTTTATGTATAGTTACAGACAGGATATTCTAGGTCAAAGTTAGTAGAGTTAAACAACCAAAAGCCAGAAGCTATGTAGATTCAGGCATTTTAATATACAGTTGTTATTTCTTTACGTAAATTGAAAATTTATTTATACCAAAACTTGGTCATCTGAAATTATTGGGGCTATAACAGGTGAGAGAAAGTATTGATCAAAGATTTGCGATTCATCAGGGTGCAGCAACTTTCATTAAGGGTGAGAAGTGACATACCAGGAGGTTGGGAAAAAAAGAATGGGATCAATATCCAAAAGTGTGCCAGGAGTGAAAAAGTATTCATTATCACGAACACTATGCCCAGATGAAGTAAATCGATTAAAACAATACCCGCACGGACGAGTAATGCAGGATCATGAAGAACCAGCCTACCAGTTGGTACAAAAAATTAACCAAGTCATCGCCAATCGTTCGACGCCTACTGTAATTTTGCAAGAAATTGCCCAATTGCTAGGAACTACCTTTGAAGTGGATTGTTGCTTGGTGACAGGCATGGATAATGCTCTTGAGGCAATTAGCGCTCATTGGTGCGCCCAAGAGTATTCAGGATTACTAAAACCAGACGAAATGTTCTCAGTAGAACATTTCGATTTATCAGTAGTTCCAAGCAGCTCTGAACTACTGACAATTGAGGAAATTTCCACGATTGAGAATAGCATTGCAGTACTGCGTCAATATGCGTCAGTACCAATAAAATCTGTGATGGCGTGTGTCACTAAATTTGCTGGAAACAATAACGGAGTGATTAGTCTCATTAAGTCCCAGCCTTATGATTGGAGTGAAAAAGAAAAAAAGCTGCTCAAAGCCGTGGAGTCATCTTGCGCGATCGCATTTTCCCAAGTCATGCAAGCGCAGTTAATCACCACTCAACAGCAGCATCTTCTCACTTGCAATCAGCATCAAAGCTTAATTAAGCAGTTGACGATCCTCAGTCGCAGCAACCTAGAAATTAACCAAATGCTTCAAGTAGCTATCGCCTCTTGTGCTGAAGCTCTACAGGTAGACCGTGGATTGCTCATACTGTTAAAGTACACTAACCCTCTGTTTAAAATTCAACAACAACAAATTCCTAATGCCAGAGCCATCATTGTAGGGCAATGGTTGAAGGAAGATTTTTACCTGAGTCAACAAGATGTGTTAGAGCAGTCTTTCTTGTTGAGCGAGTGTAGTTTGTGTCAGCGTCTGTTTAAAGACTCGATTCGACCAGTAATCGTCAATGATAGTGTAGACCAAGATCCTGCAACAGCAGCCTCAGTGTTTGCGCTTTCTGTGTTACCCGCAGTGTTATTGATGCCGTTGGAAAATCAAGGTAAAATTTTAGGGTTTTTGGTGTTACAGCAAGCAGAATATCGCAGTTGGACTACGGCGGAATTAAACATTGTGTCCATGGTTTCGGCGCAAATGAGCAATGCCATTATCCAAACACAAACACTGCGACAAGTACAAACTTTGGTAGATGAACGCACTTCTCAATTGCAGCGCAGCTTGGAAGTTCAGGCAAAACTGTATGAGAGAACGCGGCAATACGTTGAACAACTGCGAGAACTCAATCAACTCAAAGATGATTTTTTGAGTAATATGAGCGATCGCCTGCGTTACCCCTTGACAAATATGCGCATGGCACTACGTAACTTACGTCAGCCCGGAATAAATCCTGAGCGTCAGAATAGATATCTCAACATATTAGACGAGGAATGTAACAAAGAAATCAACTTAATTAATGACCTACTCACCCTCCAGAAGCTCGAAACTCAATCAGAACGTCCACAGTTTGCCACCATTGATTTAAATGAAAAAATAAAACTTTTAGCAGCATCTTTTGAGAAAAAACTGGCAGATAAAGGATTAAGAATTTCTTTAGATTTACCCCAGACATCTGAATTCATTCAAACTGAAGTAGAGAGTTTTGAGCGTATACTCCAAGAGTTGTTAACTAACACCTGTAAATACTCAGAACCTGATACTACAGTACAACTACAAGTTAAACACCAAAATGAACACATTCCTCAAGTTATGATTAAGGTGATTAACGTTGGACGTGGCATCTCTGAGGAAGAAGCAACTTACATCTTTGATAAGTTCCGTCGGGGCAAAGGAAGATGGACTCCTGGCACTGGCTTAGGACTTGCGTTAGTCAAATCTTTAGTACAGCATTTAAATGGGGCAATTACAGTTGAGAGCATTCCAATCGAAAACAAGAGCGAGAGTAACATCTGCTTCACCTTGACTTTGCCCCAATTTTCTGATGAAAGCAAAACACCCAATTGACAGTGACTGAAGAACAATACTTACAAGCACAAACAGATCTACCGCACACTGGTGACTCAGACACAGTTATACCAGTGCAAGTGCAAATTGAGAAAATAGCAGATCGACAACGCCAAATTACTGCTAAAATCCAAATTCCTCATCCAGTAGCTCAAGTGTGGAAAGTGCTAACAAATTATGAAGCCTTGCCAGAGTTTATCCCCAATTTGGCAAAAAGTCGTATGCTTGAGCATCCTACCGGGGGTATCCGCTTAGAACAAATTGGTTCTCAACGTTTACTCAACTTTAATTTTTGTGCGCGTGTAGTTCTCGATCTTGAGGAATATTTCCCTAAAGAAATCAATTTTCGGATGATTGAAGGCGATTTTAAAGCCTACTCAGGTAGCTGGTGTTTAGAACCTTATTTCTTGGGTGAGAATACGGGTACAGAGCTTTGTTACACTCTCAACGTTTGGGCTAAAATGACTATGCCGATCGCCATCATTGAGCGCCGTATGAGCAAGGATTTGCAATCAAATCTTCTTGCTATTTTTCACCGTGTTCACCAACTATCAGTTGAAGGTTAAATATCTAAAAGTTAAAAGAATACTCTTTTAACTTTTATGTTTTTTAGTACCCCCAGGGGAATTCGAATCCCCGTTACCTCCGTGAAAGGGAGGTGTCCTAGGCCTCTAGACGATGGGGGCCTGTGTTTCACACTCTTATTAATTTAAAGGGTTTTAATCAGATTGTCAACTGTTTGCCAAAATATTTTTGCGAGACTACAAATTGATGCGGTTAAACTGGTGAGCAGGCACTTTAGAGTAGAGACGCAATTGAGTGCGTCAAAACCAACCAAAATGCAGTATCATAAAAAACTAAGTATGACAAAAGCTCATCATATCGCCAGAAAAAAGGCACTTAAGTTGCATCTGGTAATGTTAATATCTACCATTCTCTACAAAAGATTTTGAAATAAATCGCTCAAAATCTACAACATGGAAGCATCTTTTGACATCACCTTACAGATGGTGACTACAGTATTAGCAGGCATTAGCGCCCAGGTATTGGCTGCATACCTTCGCGTACCTAGCATAGTTTTTTTACTACTATTTGGTATCCTACTGGGTTCTGATGTAATTGGGATATTGCATCCTCATATGCTAGGTGCTGGGCTGGAAGTGATTGTCGCTCTGGCAACAGCGATAATTTTGTTTGAAGGCGGACTAAATCTAGATTTACGAGAATTAGGTAGGGTTTCAGTTAGCTTGCAACTACTGGTCACCTTGGGAACTTTAATCACTTTACTCGGTGGTAGTATGGCAGCTCACTGGTTAGGTGAATTTCCCTGGCCCCTAGCTTTTCTCTACGCTTCTGTAGTAGTTGTCACAGGACCAACTGTGATCAGCCCCTTACTCAAGCAAATCAACGTGGATCGACAAGTGGCGACGCTATTGGAAGGAGAAGGCGTTCTCATCGATCCAGTAGGAGCTATCCTCGCCTTTGTTGTCCTAGACACAATTTTAAACGGCGACACTGACCCCATGAACGCGATCGTTGGTCTGCTCATGCGTCTGGGCATTGGTGGAGCAATTGGTGCTGGGGGCGGTTATGTGATGAGTTTGATTTTTAAACGAGCAAACTTCCTCTCCCTAGAGCTAAAAAATTTGGTAGTGCTAGCGGTGCTGTGGAGTATATTTACTCTGGCGCAGGCGATCCGCACTGAGTCAGGAATTATGACAACAGTAATCTCTGGCATGGTTTTTGCTAACTCTTCAGTACCAGAAGCACGTCTATTGCGACGTTTTAAAGGTCAATTGACGATCCTTAGTGTCTCTGTATTATTTATCTTGCTTGCCGCTGACCTTTCGATGAAGAGTGTCTTTGCTTTGGGTTGGGGTAGTTTATTTACAGTTTTGGTACTGATGTTCGGCGTTCGTCCGATTAATATCCTCTGCTGTACTTGGAATAGTAGTCTCAATTGGCGACAAAAACTATTTTTAAGCTGGGTTGCTCCTCGCGGTATTGTTTGTGCCTCTGTTGCTTCTTTATTTGCGATTTCACTGACACAGCACGGCATCAACGGTGGAGAAGCAATTAAAGCTTTAGTTTTCTTGACAATTATCATGACAGTTGTTTGTCAAGGACTAACTGCAGGCTGGGTTGCCAATTTGTTACAAATCACTTCACTAGATGCAACTGGGGCAGTAATTGTTGGTTGTAATCCTTTAAGTCTGTTAATTGCCCGTTTATTTCAAGAACGGGGAGAAAATGTGGTAATGATTGACACCGATCCGGAACATAGCGAACAAGCCCAAGCACAAAATCTCAAAGTAATTGCTAGCAGCGCATTGGATACGAATGTTTTGGAACAAGCCGGTCTTGCTTCAATGGGAACATTTTTGGCTATGACTAATAATGGTGAGGTGAATTTTGTTTTGGCTCAAAGAGCAGCAGAAGAGTTTCATCCACCTCGTGTCTTGGCTATTTTCCCGCGTGACGAAAAAGCGAATAACTCAGCTGAGAATAAAGTAAGTCAAGCTTTCTCTGCTGACTTTTCGATCAAGACTTGGAATGAGTATCTTAGTGATGGACGAGTGAAGTTGGGAACAACTACTCTGAATGAATCTGACTTTACTCGTCAACAGGATCATATACAAGCGTTAATTCAATCTGGTGAGTTAGTGCCTTTACTGGTAGAAAGAGAAGATCGTCTTCAGGTAATGCCCGCAAACCAAGAGTGGGAAGTTGGCGATCGCATTATCTACCTTCTGCACGACCCAAGAACGAGTCTTCTCAAACGCTTATCCGGTGGAACTCAGTCAACTCACTTATCTATAGAAAGGTTACCAGAAGTCGAAGAAGCTTCATTAGCAAAAGTGCCTCAACTTTCTACTGCTGATGCCCCAATATCTGGAATTAACTCACTTTGAGCATTTTGTTGTGGTTTTAACTGACTAACTTCTGTATGCATTTGTTTTTCTTGTCCTAGTACACCTACTAAATGCACTGCGGCGAGAATTATTGCCGCCACTGAGATAATGTAGCTGTGCAAGGTGTAAAGGTGTTGGACAGTTATTGTGCTAATACCTCCACCGCCAATCAAGATATCTCGTAACTGAGAACCAATCAAAGGTATAGCTTCGATGGTTCCTAGTTCGATACTAAAACGCCAGTATCCTTCTTGATCCCAACCCAGAATCATTGCCGTCCAAGCTAGTCCAATTGCACTGAGGGTAAACAAAATTCCCCCAATCCAAGCAGTTAACCAATTTTGGTTGAATTGTCTGCCTAAAAACATCACCACGATGTTAGCAACGGCGATCACAATCACCCCATGTCCGGCAATCTGATGGGCTTTGCGGAATAACCAGCCGTAGGAAACTTCTTTTGTAATCATCTCCAACGAACGAAAAGCTGCACCTGATGCTGGTTCATAGTAAAAAGACAACAAAATTCCCGTAGTCGCACCGATTAGGGTGAGCGTGATAATTACTACGGATAATATTGTCGTTATGCGCCGCAAAACCGTCTCGAATTGAGAGTTTTGCATAACTCTGGTTCTCCTTTGGTATGTATATTATTTACTTTTATTACATTTTAGCGAAGAAATATTAAGAAAGGGAAGCAATAATACTCGGATAAGCGAAAAGAACCCCGGTTTCTTGAAGAAACCGGGGTTCTGGCACATCGATGATTCACCTTTGCCCTAAAAAACATCCCACAGCTAGCCCAAAATTGTTCTCGTGGCAACACAAACGTAGAAGACTTTTGTGTAGAATCCAGTGGAGTAGCGATTATTAACAAAATCTTGAGCGGAACATGCGGAACAAGTTGAATTTTGAATGGTATAGGAGTCCTAAATAATCTAAATACAAGTCTTTCTTTTCTTGGCGTTCTTGGCGACTTGGCGGTTCATAACTCAAATAGAATTGCCATTGATGTCTGAGATTTACTTTACTGATTAATCAAGAAAAATTGCAGCAAATAACTGATACCTCAGTAATGAACAAGTTTAGTATTCTGAACCTAGAGTTGAAGATGTCACTTATATTAACGAAGAACATTGAAAATAAAGCATTTTTACTTATTATTTGCAGAAAAACCCTGGAAAAAGCAACATTTCGGTCAAAGAGAGCGTCCTAATTTAAAAAACTAACAAATTAAAAAACTTTTGTTCTTCCTGTATCAATATACTGCATAGGAAGCTATTATTCTTAGAGGGACGCATCTTTTATTATTTGTAAAAGATAAAATTGCCAATTAATTGCCGAGTGAACGAGAACCGCTATGTCTTACGTCTCCCTGCTGAAAAACATACCAGATTTCTTAAGCCAGCCAACTGGAATAGCAGCTATTGCCTCTGTAGGTATCCATGGAGCGATCGCGTTCTTCCTGCCGCTCATGCCAATGGAATCCTCCAAACCAAAACAACAATCCATAGCTCCAAAAACAGTTGGACTCCTAGAACTAAATCAATCACTTCAAAACCGACTACCACAACCAACACCCCAAATACCTGCAAAACTTCCAGTTCCCCCTCAACAACCCCAAATTTCTCTGCAACCCCAGGTACCGATGCCGAGCTTAAATGCTCAGATGGCGCCTGTACCGCCCCTGCCACCAGCGTTGTCCCAAGCGACACTCCCGCCCATACCCAAGTCACCAAGCAACTTATCAGTTGCCTCCTTACCCAAGGGACAATCTTTGCAAATTCTGCCGATTAAACCTTCTATAAGTACAACCAACCCAATTGCTTTGAGCAAACCAAAAACTGTTGGCACAATTCCTAGTATCAATAACAACCCAGTAAAATTGGCAGGTTCCAACTCATTATCACCTTACAAATTGTCTCCAATACAGAGAGAAGTAAAATTAGGAGCATCAAAGCCGCTGCCACCTTCTAATCTACCTGAATTGGAAGCAGCTAAAATGCCAACGGATTTGCCTAACACTCCATCTCCTATGCCAATTGCTGCGGCTCCCCCATCTGATGTGGGAACGAATGCAACAAATAATGACACAACAGTTATTCCTCCTCAAAACCAACAACTAGTAGCTCCAGTTGGGGAAACTCCACAAGCAGGAGATACTTTAGCGCTAGCAGAAGCAGGCATCACACCATCACAGGGATCATCATCAGTTACACCTGAATTGCCATCAACCGCAACACAACAGGTAGTAGCAAAAAATACTACCTTCGGCGAACGTTACAATGAAGTTAAGCGTCAATACCCCAACATCGAAACTAAACTACCCATTTCTGAAACTGTTAATTCTAAAGTAGGACAGCCAGGAAACGTTCAAGGTAGTTTGATCGTAGATAGTGAAGGAAAAGTTGAATCAATCGACTTTTTAAATAACAGTGTCTCTTCCGATCAAAAAGCAGCAGCAAGAGAATACTTCCGAGAATATTTCCAAAAAAATCCCGTCCAAGCAACAGGTAAACCCAAGTATTATCCATTTAGCTTATCTTTTAGGTCAAATAACACGGATACTCCTGTTGTGATTCAACCTTCTGGTTCATCTCGTACAGAAAAGACTCCCCGCCGCTCTAATACTTCACAACGTAGCATTGTGATTCCGCGCTTACCTTCAACTCCAGTTAATCCACAAGAATTGGAAGCAGCGCCAACAAATCTCACAGAGAAGTTGCGCACATCATCACGTAACATAACACCAACATCGGTACAGCAAACTGCAAATCGTTCCAGCGTGGAACCAATTAGCAAACCCTCAACTCAGTTGCGGGTGCGTCGAGAATTGCAACCCACACCCCAAGTAGAAACAAGCAGCAAACCTTCAACTCAGTTGCAGGTACGCCCAACTGATCCCACACCCCAAGTAGAAACAAGCAGCAAACCTTCAACTCAGTTGCGAGTACGTCGCTTGGAACCTACTCCCCAAGTAGAAACAATCAGCAAACCTTCAACTCAGTTACAGGTACGCCCAACTGATCCCACTCCCCAAGTAGAAGCTACTAACCAACCATTAGCTCAATTGCGTGAGCGGAAAAATCAATCGGCGGCAGCACTTCAACCAGAACAACCTACTGAAAAACCATCTTCAGAGTCTGAAGTTAATAGCAATCAACCTTCGTCTCCTTCTGGTAAGCAAAAACTATTAAGACAGTTACGCGAACTTCGGGAACAAAGACAAACAACTAATTAGTAAGTAGTCGTCAGTCGTCGAGACGCTCCGCCGGAGCGTCTGTACAGTAGTCGTCAGTCGTCGAGACGTTCCGCCGGAGCGTCTGTACAGAGTAAAAAATGTTAAAAAAGAATTAAGTAAATATACACATCTATCTGAAGGTGGAAGTGAATAAGTTACAAAATTTGTTTTACATGGAGACAAGTAGATAGGAAGAAAACAGGGAGTAAACAGCAAATGAATAGTCTAAAAACTGTCTCCAATGAAACAAAGTACAGTTTCATATCAAATGACAACTCTAACAAGCTACAACAACTGTTAGAGTGGTGTAAGATTATTCACGCTTGCTTGGATTCTCACCAAGTTGATGATGCTAAGTTTTTCTTGGAGCAGGCGATCACGCCCAGCAGAAAAATTCAGCTAGGAAGGCTGGCGATTTTTCTCAGGCAAAGCTTCTGGTTTGACAGATAACTTCACTGTTGAACCATCACGCTGTACTGTAATTTGCATATTTGTACCTACACCGCTTTTCTCAACCAACTGTTGCACAGCTTCAGCAGTAGTCACAGATTGATTGTTAATGGCTTGAATGACATCTCCAGGTCTGAGTCCCGCTCTTTGGGCTGGAGAACCGGAAACAACACGAACAATGAGAACACCTCTGTCTGCTTGCAAGCGAATGTTAGGATTGTTACTCAATCTTTGCCGAATTTCGGGTGTAAGGGGCAACATTTGCACTCCCAGGTAAGGGTGTTCTACTCTGCCCTTAGTAATTATTTGTTGAGCAATTCGCTGTGCTGCATCAATAGGGATGGCAAAGCCTATTCCTTGCGCACCACTAATAATAGCAGTGTTCACGCCAATTACTTGACCGCGTGCATTTAGTAGTGGTCCACCGGAGTTGCCTGGGTTAATTGCCGCATCAGTTTGAATCAAACCGACACGACTTTCGGAAACACCAAATTGGCTAATGGATCTATCTGTAGCACTAACAACTCCTACTGTTACCGTTTCTTGCAAACCTAAAGGATTACCAATGGCGATCGCCCACTGCCCTGGTTGCACTTGAGAGTTAGCTAGTTCCACCGTCGGCAGATTTTTGGCTGGAACTTGCACAACGGCAACATCGTTGATGGTATCTTCTCCTAACACTTTACCTTCAAGAGTGCGACCATTAGAGAAAGTAACTGTCACTACATCGGCGTTGTTAACAACGTGAGCATTTGTGATGATTTGACCGTTGTTATTAATGACAAAACCAGATCCCACACCCCTTGCCACTCGCTGTTGAGGGGAAGGCTCTCCAAAAAACCGTCTCCCAAACGAATCGCTATATATCTCTGGTGGCGCTTGGGTTCTCACAGTTCGCTCAGTATTGATTTGTACTACTGCTGATTCTACCTTGTTGACCACTGCAACTACAAAGTTGGTATCCTCAGCCGTTGGTGTCAGAGGGCGATCGCTCGTCTGTGCTACTTCTGTTTGCTGTTGAACTGCTTGCGAAGTACTTTCTAGCGATGGAACGTTTCTGGATAAATTTGTTGAGCATCCACTCAGAAATGCTATTCCTGTACCAATTAGTGGTAATAACAGGTAAGTTGCTGGCTTTTTACCTGTTACCTTCCTTACTACATGACTTTTTACCACTGCATCTATCTTGAGTATGAGCGGATGTTGTTTTAACTGAAAAAAATTAAAAATAGAAGAATGACTCTTGTTTCGGCTGGTTTTCATTTTAAATTTTAGTAAGATAACATCAGCTATGATGATGTATCTACATTGTAGTATTTATATTTTTCTTCCTGTTTGTCATCTACCAAAAGAAAGTAAGTTACATATAATAGTTAATAGTTGACCGTTAACTGTCAACTGTTAACAGTTAACGGAACAAACGATTTGTTCACAATTTATATAGGATTGCTATATTTGCATATAGTAAGTAACTATTTCTCCCTGCCTGGTAAGGGCCAACAGTCTGCCCCTACTGATTTCGTGGTTCTCTTCGCACTTCTTGAATCTCACCGACTTCAAAAATCAAGGTGAAAGGTTGTCCCATTTCTCGCTCGACAAATTCTTCCAACAACTCCACTTGCTTTGGTGTTACTGGTTCCTTTGGTTTATTGAGGCGGATAGTTATGCTTAATTTGTCCAAGTGGGTGGGTAACTTAAATAAATAACTTTCGCCCTTGCTAGAAGAGGTTTGGCACAATGGGGATCAGAAAAACAGATAACAGCGGTTTAATTCAGAGGTTTTGGAACCTGAAAGTCCTCATTGCTTTAGCACTGGCGTTGGCGCTACTGAAAAATTGCTACAACAATCAGGAAGTGATCTCACCTGATATTGAAACTACATCTGAAGTAGCACAAAAAACACAGGAACTAAGTGGTAAAACCGTAACGATCAGAGGTAAAATACAGCAAAAGGTAGGTTCGAGCTCGTTTACGGTGAGCGATCGCCAATTCTTTAGCGTACCCATTGTCGTTGTGAACGCTTCGGCAAAACCTTTCGATTTGCCTGTAAATAAATCTGTAGAAGTTCAAGTTACAGGTTTAATTCGTAATTTAGTAATTTCTAGCCTTGAGCGGGATTTCAATCTACGCTTGCCCGAACAAGAATATAAAAATTTCATTAACCAACCTGCAATTATTGCTAAATCCATACTGTTATCACCCACAACTAATCAAATCACCAGTAACCCCGAACAATACTATGGTACTAAGCTTGCGGTTAGGGGTAAAGTGGAAAATATCCAAAGTCCAGTTTTGTTCACATTAGATAATGGTCAGTGGTTTGGTACAAACGATTTATTAGTTTTATTAAATGTAGCACCAAAAACAGTAATCAAGCAGGGTGAGATTGTAGAGGTTAGGGGTGTAGTCCGTCCGTTTATTGTTGGAGACATTGAACGCAACTATAACATAACTTGGAATACAAGAGTAAAAAATCAACTGAAAATTAACTATGGTAACAAACCCGTGTTAGTTGCTGAAGCTGTAAACCTTTCGGAAATATTGCGCTAATGACGGTGTTTTCAATATTATTGGGCTTGCTCCGGAAAGTTTAGATATAGTGGAAACTTGTTTAAAATAAAAGCGATCAGGCGGTGCATTTGGATCTTTACTAGCAAAGGCACAATATGCGCTGGAATTGACTTGTCCATAAGTTTTGAGGAAGTCAATGCAACTGTTGCGATCGCTAAAGGTAGCTACATATACTACAAATAACTGCTCAGAGGAAAGATTTGGATAATCTGGTATCCAAAACACTCCTGGTTGACGATAACCCACTGCCTGTAATCTTTTAATTTGCTGGACAGCAGATTGCAAATTAGATTCGGTAGAATCTGCTATGAAATGAAAAGAACTAGGCAGATTAGCACTGTTTGTAATTGCTAGTTCATTTGGCACTATTTGAGGACGAGTGGTTTCAGATGGTGGGGATTGTGATTGTGGTGAAAGTAGCGAAGATGAATTTTTATATGTTATAGGTTGAGGAGATTTTGTGAGTAAAAGACTAATAATTATCGATGCACCAACTAATCCACCTGCGATTAAACTACCACCTAGAAAAATACCGTTTTGTTTTCTGCTCTGAGCGGCTGACTCAATTGCCGGAATCTGAGTTTGCGGATGGATAAAGGTAGGTGTGGAGGCGGGAATCAAATTTGTAATCCGCTGCAAAGCATCCTGCATTGCTTTTGCGCTCTTGTAGCGTTCACTGATATTCAACCGAGTTGCTTTATGTAAAACAGCGAACATATTTGGGCTGATAGTATCGCGCTCCCAAATAATCTCTCCAGTATATGAGTCTGTCGCCAATTCTTGCGGTAATTTTCCCGTTAATAAATAAATAGCTGTTAGCCCCAAACTATACAAATCGCTGGCAAAAACAGGACGCCCTGCTACTTGTTCATTAGGCATGAACCCTGGTGTACCAATGATAATTGAACTGGTAACAATTCCATTATTTACCACTGTTGCCATCGTTTCTCGCACCGCACCAAAATCAATTAAAACAGGCAACCCCCCCACGGGGGGGTTGCGCAGAATAATATTGTTTGGCTTTATATCGCGGTGGATAATGCCTTTACCGTGCAAATATTCCAGTAAGTTTAACAAACTGATTAAAATTGAGTGTACCTCACTTTCGCTCATACACCCATTTTGTTGTATTATTTGGTTGAGGGTTTGTCCGGGAATCCATTCTTGTACTAGATAGAATTGATCTGCCTGTTGAAAGTAGGCGTATAGAGCAGGAATTTGATTACTGGCTCCTCCCAATTCTTCTAAGATGGCCGCTTCCCGTTGAAATCGCCTTTGCACTACCCGGGTTACCTCTGGGTTGTTGGTAATCGGTTTTAGTTGTTTGATCACACAACGACGAACAGAAGGCATTTGGGTATCTTCTGCTAAGAATGTTTTGCAAAAGCCCCCAGAGCTAAGTACGTCGATAATGCGATAGCGATCGTTCAACAATGTTGGTTTCATTTAACCATTAACCAAATAATTCGTAATTCGTAATTCATAAATTTATTTTCATTCTAATTGATTTTGAACATTGTATAAAGAAATTCTCAAAAAAGATTGAAAATCATGCAAATTCTACATTGTGTATTATTTAATATACGGATAAAAGCTTTGGTAAATCTAAGAACATTTATAGTTATTGCTACAGTTTATGTACAAACTCTATATACCGCAAGGATACTGAGATGATTTAAAATATATGTGTCTAGAGTTGTACGCCAATGGTAACAGATAATGACTTAAAAAAATGCATCACATATGCTAAATAACTAGGTAAAACAAATTGGTTGTTGCTTACTTAATACAGATAAATATAGTAAAATTGAAAGGTGTATTTGATGATCTGGAAACTCTTTTAGGTCAAAAAAACAAAATTTGGTTGTAAGCTACAGTAATCACGGTGCAGCAGAAATATAAAGGTTGTTACTCCACTACCAGCAAATATAAATTACTCCCTGTTTAAGTGTAAATCAAACTTTAATTCCGTAAGATCAATTAGTAAAAAAAATAGTAAGTAAATAATTATACAAATAGTTAGCTTGAGGTTAACCAGATGCTCCTGGCAGATGTGGCTTTAAGTAGTACATACGATTCGCGCCTTGTAGCGCTTTCACTCGCGATCGCAGTCCTTGCCTCCTACACCGCTCTCGATCTATCTGGGCGGCTCAATGCTTTAGAGGCAAGGGCTAGACTTGCTTGGTTGATTGGCGGCGCAATAGTCATGGGAATGGGTATTTGGTCGATGAACTTTGTCGCCATGCTAGCGTTGGGTCTGCCGATCGCCATCAGCTATGATATGTTGACTGTACTGCTCTCAATGCTACCTGCGATTGTCGCCTCTTTTGGTGGACTTTTTTTGGCTAGTCGCTCTTCCTTGAGCATGAAGGAATTGCTGAGTGGTGGTGTATTAATGGGGATTGGAATCGCGTCCATGCACTACATGGGAATATACGCGATCCGGATGGAAGCCACCATCCAGTATAACCCGGTGCTGTTGGCACTATCAGTAGCGATCGCCATCGGCGGATCGATTTTGGGATTATGGATTGCGTTCCAACTACGCCAGCAGACTAGTACAACTCTTGAGTGGACTAAAATTGGTGGTGCTCTTGTCATGGGGGTAGCGATTGTTGGGATGCACTACACGGCGATGAAGGGTGCTATCTTCACCCCAACCAACCCAACAGCAGTTGCGTCCGAAACAATTAACGGTTCACTAACAACTCTAGCAGTTGCGATTGGCACCGCTACCATAGTCATCCTGGGTTTCGCGCTGATGACTTCGTTTGTGGAAAGGCGTTTGACAAGAGAGGCAAAACTCTTAGAGGAGGTTGAAGCTCAAGCCAAAGCCGAAAAGCTATTTACGGAAATTACCCTGCGGATACGGCAGTCGCTCCACTGGGACGATATCCTCAATACAACCGTCGATGAAGTTCGTATTGCATTGACAACAGATCGTGTGATTATTTACCGCTTCAACAGTAATGGTTGTGGTACTATCATCGCGGAATCGGTATCTCCAGGTTGGACGACAATCTTAGGGGAAACAGTTAATGACCCCATGCGGTCAGATTACATCGAAATGTACACAATAGGTCAAGTCCAAGCTACCAGCAACGTTGACAAAGTCGGTTCTACAGATTTTCCCAAGGATATTTTAAAAGACTTTCAAATCAAAGCCAATTTGGTTGCACCAATTCTCAACCATAATCATGAGATTTTGGGCTTATTGTGTGCCCACCAGTGTTCTCAACCTCGCTCTTGGCTCAAACCTGAAATTGATTTAGTCAGAAAATTAGCAATTCAAGTTGGCATCGCTCTAGAACAAGCGAGTCTATTAGATGAAGCAAAGCTTGGACGGCACGAGCGGCAACTAAGCGATCGCGCCATTGCCGCAGTTAATCACGCTATCTTCATTACTGATGCACATCAGCCTAACAATCCTATCATCTTTTGTAATCCGGCATTTGAAAAAATCACAGGCTATTCAGCCCAAGAGGCGCTTGGGGGCAACTACCAATTTCTACTAGGTAAAGACACAGACCAATTTACTGTGCAACAAATACACAACGCCATGGGCAATTCTTGTGAATGCCAAGTGGCGATCGAGAATTACCGCAAGGACGGAACCCCGTTCTGGTGTTACCTAACGGTTTCTCCATTACGAGACGCTGTGGGAAGAGTAATAAATTATATTTTTGTACTAATTGATATTACAGAAGACAAGCGGGAAAGAGAAGAATTAAGGCGTAGTAAAGAAACTTTTTACACCCAGCTACTACAACTTCTTGGAGATTTAAAAGAGGCAGATAAAGGCGATTTAACTGTTCGGGCTGAAGTTACAACTGGTGAAATCGGAGTAGTGGCTGATTTTTTTAATGCCATCATCGAAAGCCTGGAGAAAATTGTTATTCAAGTAAAACAAGCTACTCATCAAGTAAATGCTTATACTGTGGAGAACTCTACGCAGATCCAGCAAATAGCTGAGCAATTGCTCCTCCTAGTTGAAGAGATTACCCATACCCTTGAAGAGTTAAGTAAAATGAACGTTTCGATTCAAGCAGTAGCAGAAAGCGCCCGTCAAACTGCGCAAGTGGCTGGCACTACTTCTGATACAGCAGAGGCGGCATTAGCAGCAATCGATGGCACTGTCAACAGTATCTTGAATTGGCAACAGACAGTGGGGCAAACAGCTTTCAAAGTGAAGCATATGGGTGAGTCTTCGCAAAAAATTTCCTTCGTTGTATCATTAATTAACCAAATCGCCATACAAACTAACGTGTTAGCTATCAACGCTAGTACTGAAGCGGCGTGGATGGGTAATGAAGGTCGAAGCTTTGCTATAGTGGCGGAACAAATCGGTCAATTGTCTATCCAATCGGCAGAAGCGACTAAAGAAATTCAACAAATTCTGGAGAATACCCAATTGGAAACAAGCGAAGTAGTCAAAGCAATATCTCTGGGAACAACGCAAGTGCTGGAAAAAGCTCATTTGGTTAATGATGCCAAGCTTAGTTTAGGGCAGATTTTAGAGGTATCTCAACAGATAGATCAGTTGGTGCAATTGATTTCTACTGCAACAGTATTACAATCGCAAACTTCTGTTTCAGTCGCCGCGAGTCTGAAACAGATTGCCCTCACCTTAGAAGAAACTGCCGATTCGTCTCGCATTGTGTTTAGCTCTCTACAAGAAACACAAGAATTGGCAAGGCAATTACAAGCTTCTAGTGAGATATTCAAAACAGGGAGTTAGCAACTGTGGAGCAGGAATGGAGTAGGATGAGCAAAGTACGGGCAGCGGCTCTAGCCTTTTGTATGCTGCCGATACTAGCCGTCGGGACATTTACCTACTTGAGTGGGCAGTTGATCGGTAAACAGATTACTCAAGCTAAGAATTCTGGTGTCAAAGGTTTAGAACAAATAGAAGCGGCACAGAGGCAACAATTGCCACTTTTATTAATTGGCACAGGGGTGACGGCAGTGGTTTCCGGTGCGCTCGCCGCAATATTTACCAATCGCACCCTTCGTCCAGTCTTAAATGCTGCCGCCACTTCTACTACTGTGGTGAATAGATTGCGCCTCGATCAAGTGAGTACTGGCGGGAGCATCAGCAACAAAGACGAACTGGTTACCTTAGAAGCAAATATCAAGCTGATAGAAAAACAGCTTCCAGAGGTGCTATCGAAACAAGAAGCTGAAGCCGAACCATTTCAGGTATTTACAAATATTGTCAACAGGCTGAGGGAATCGCTTTCTTCTGAAGAGGTGTTTAAAACTACTGTTGAAGAAATCCGCACAGCTTTCAGAACGGATCGCGTAGTGATCTTTCGTTTCGACAGCAACTCGGATGGAACCGTTGTCGAAGAATCGGTAGCACCAGGCTTGCCGAAAATGTTGTGGGCTACCATTGAAGACCCCTGTTTCAGCAGCTATGTAGAACAGTATCGCAATGGTCACGTCCAAGCTATTGACAATATTTATCAAGCAGGTTTGAGTGACTGTTACATTGGGTTGTTGCAGCGATTTGCGGTCAAGGCTAATCTAGTTGCACCCATTGTCACAGATAACCAGCTATTCGGTTTATTGATTGCCCATCAGTGTTCAGAACCCCGCTTTTGGGAGCAGGTGGAAATTGATTTATTCGCCCAGTTGGCTGCTCAAGTGGGATTTAGTCTTGACTATGCTAGGCTTTTGGAAACAGTGGGCGCTAAAGCCGATCAAGCTCAGGTATTTATTGACATTACCCGCCGCATTCGCAAATCGCTGAACGAAGAAGATGTTCTCAACACCACAGTAGAAGAAATGCGCAAAGCTATCAGAACGGATCGCGTACTGGTATATGGCTTTGACAAGGACTGGTATGGCACTGTAATTGCGGAATCGGTTGTGCCTGGTTTTCCCAAGGCATTGCGAGCGCAAATCAAAGACCCCTGTTTTGCCGAGGGGTATGTGTCCAAGTATCAGGCGGGACGGGTTGTGGCAATTGATAACATTTATGAAGCAGGTCTTTCCGATTGCTACCTCGGTCAACTCGAACCGTTTGCTGTCAAAGCCAATTTAGTTGCGCCGATTCTCAAAGATGGTCACTTATTTGGTTTATTAATTGGACATCACTGTTCTGCACCCCGTCATTGGCAGCAGTTTGAAATTGATTTAATTACACAGATCGCCATGCAAGTGGGGTATGCCCTCGATCATGCTAGACTGCTCAAACAAGTAGACCAAGCATTCCACGCAGTTGAAGTTGTTGAAGGCAAGCTAAGTCAACAAATCAAAGATAGCCAAACATCTGTCGAGGCTCTTTCAAACGGTCTTTTCAACCAGATGGAGTCCGTTACAGCTACTTACAACCAAATTCTATCAGTAGCTGATTTGGCACAGTCCATGCAAGCCATTGCCCAACAAGTTGAACTTTATCAGCAGCATGTTAGTCAAACGGTACGTGCCGGACATCAGGACATGAACCGGATTGTAGAAGGCATTTGTGCTTTCCAAGAAACAGTTGTAGAAGTTGGTGTTAAGGTTAAGCGTCTAGAACAGCCTTGCCAAAAGCTTTCCACAATGGTATACCTCATTAGTAATGTTGCGGCGCAAATGAAGCTTCAGACAATGAACGCTTTTGAAGCAGAAAACATACTTTCCTCGGCGCGGAAGTTGGAGGCGGACATAGGAGAAATTAAAACCCTTGTTGCGTCCATTGTCTCAGAAACTCGTGAGATGGCTGCTGCAATCGAGTCGGGGAAAGAACATGCGATCGTAGTCTGTCAATTGGCACAAGAACAAGAGCAAAAACTTCATCAAATTGCCGCCAGCGATCCCCAAATTACTTCACTGCTGGAGGAGATTGCCTCTGTTGCTTCTCAAGAAGCCCAGCTTTCAACAAATGCAAGCCAATCTATTATATTATTTGCCAATATTTCTCATCAAACCTCTGAACAATCTCAAGCAGTTGCCGACTCCTTAGCCAACCTGGCGGCACTTACAGAAGAACTCTCAGTTGCAACAAGTTAATAAATTCGCAAAAGAAGGCTTTGTTTTTTCCTCGTTACCATGCTCTGCATGGTAATGCATTCTTTGAGGCTCTGCCTCAGAGCGTGCAATCCAGCACGAGGCAGCAGCCCGCCCCGTATTGCATTCCAAATTGAGAACTGCTATAACTATGGTTATTTCTTAAAAAATCTCCGATTGTGACGGTCTTGATAGTTCAAAATATATTGAACATTTTGCATTTCTAATTCTGACAGTAAGTTATTGGGAAATTCCCTTGATGAATATATTGGACGATACCACGACTGTTTATTAAAATATTCTTGTAACCCAGGATTATCAAAACGGCGACCGTGACGGGCGAAAATAGAATTACGCATAACATCTAACTCGAAACCGTCTTTACCTTCTAAGTCAGCATCTGTTACAGTTCTTTGCGAAAGCCAAGAATAATTGTTTGATGAAGTTGTCTGTATTACCACTGGCTGTTCTTTTGACTGTTGAGAAGACGTTAACACAAAACCAATAATTACAGATGCACCGATTAAGCCTCCGGCGATAGCACTTCCCATTAGGACACGATTACGACGATTATCTTCGGCTGGGGGTAATGTATCAAAACTCACGGTTTGAGGAGGTGGTTGTGTAGGTGGAATCGTATTTGCTTCACTTTGCAAAGCCATCAGCATTGCTTGTGCGCTCTTGTAGCGATCGCGTGGATGGTAGGCAATGGCTTTATCGATCATCGCCGCCAATGTGGGGCTAACATTCACAGTATCATGCCAAATAAATTCTCCTGTTTGTGCGTCTGTCGCTAATTGTTGTGGTTGTTTCCCAGTGAGCAGATAAATTGCCGTGATTCCTAAACTATATAAATCACTAGCATAAACTGGTTTACCCATAGCTTGTTCACTGGGCATATAACCAGGCGTACCAATGATAATTGAGCTTGTCGGACTGCCTTGGGAATTCATTACCGTTCCCATCGTTTCCCGCACTGCACCAAAATCAATCAGCACGGGTTTACCCCCCACGGGGGGGTTGCGTAAAATAATGTTATCTGGCTTGATATCTCGGTGAACAATGCCTTTGCTGTGTACGTACTCCAATACTGGTAATAAACTTGCAAGTATTTCCCGAAGGTTACTTTCACTCAATACTCCTTGCTGCCTGACTTTGGCCGTGAGCGTCTCGCCTTCAATCCACTCTTGAACTAAGTAGAATTGTCCATCTAATTGAAAATAAGCATACAAAGCCGGAATTTGGTCACTACTTCCACCCAATTCTTCCAAAATTGCTGCTTCCCGCCCAAACCGCTGTTGCACCAATTGATAAATTTGAGGATTATTGTGAATCGGTTTGAGTTGTTTAATCACACAACGACGCAGAGAAGGCATTTGGGTATCTTCCGCCAAGAAAGTTTCACCAAATCCACCGCTTCCTAAAGTCCGAATTATGCGATAGCGGTTGTTGAGCAGCATTTACACCAATTAGCGGCAGTTAGCATAGGGGTAGTCGTTAAATATTTTACCTTGTTTATTTTGTCGGCAACTGGTCAGCGGTCGCTGTAATATACTATTGATTGTATTAAACGTGCGCTGCATTGTGTCTACGCCATGCTCGTCAACTTTGACTTACTATTGCTATAAAAGCAGGGTTATAGGAAAAATCCACATGCAAGCTTACAAACTGAAGGGAAAAATTGATTCAGCAGGTAAATTGGTAATTACAGAACCAGTTAACATGCCACCTGGAGATGTGGAGATGGTTGTTTGGCAGGTAGTTGAGACAAATGCTAATACTACAGTACCAGAAACCTCGTCAACAACGGCGACACCTAAAAGGCAAGTAGAATGCTCAATTCCAATCTTGAAAGAATGGTTGGAAAATACAGAGCCTGTTCCTCCTGATTTTGACCCAGATCAAGCTAAATGGGAATATTTGAAGGAGAAACATAATCTGTGAAAGTTTTACTAGACACAAACGTAATTGTGGATGTTGCTATTGAGCGACATCCTTTTTATCAAGAAAGTGTGCAAGTTTTATCGTTTGTTTACCTCAAACAAATCGAAGGGTACATTTCAGCTTCCACTTTTAGTGATATTTACTACATTATCCGTAAAGTCAAAGGACGAGATTCAACTCTTGATTTTTTGAGAAGAATATCTACCTTCTGTCAAGTTGCCACCGTGGATCAAGCAGCAATAACAATGGCTTTAAATGCCAATTTCAAAGACTTTGAAGATGCGATTCAGTACAGCACTACCATAGTTAATCAATTGGATGCTATTGTCACCCGTAATGCCCAAGACTTTACAGTTACTTCTCCTCGAATAATTACTCCTGCACAGTTGATTCAGGAATTGACAAATTAGACGTAGTCAATAGTACCATCTCCAACTAAGTCTTTTATTAACGATTTGTCATGCGGTTGTACACTAGACGAGACACTCAATTCATCTCAAACTTTACTGGTTAGTTTTGAGATAATTCTCAAAATCTTCACCCGCTTCTTGAATCTGGATGTCTGACTGTTGTAATGCCTTCATAACAAGCCTTTGGGTCAGTCCATCATCAATTTGAATATAAAGTTCTAATAATCGTCTATATTCTTCATCTGTACCATTTTCTAATAGAGATTCTGTGTGATTTTCAATATTATCTAAAAGCCATATTTTATCAAATGAAAGAATAGCTGAGCGGACTAACTCAATATCTGAATTACCGACAGAGGCTAACTTGATTAACTCATCAAATAAACTCTGACGTTCTTTTAAAGTTAGATAATTCAGAATTTGCAGTGCCGTCACTCTTTCCCCTGGATTTTGTAAGGCTTTTCTAATCAAATCTACTCTAGATTGGCAATTTAGGAAGTTTTGACGAGTTGCGTGCATAGCTTTTTCTTGGTCAATTAATTGATGCCAGTCTATATCTTGTTGATAGTATTTTGTTTCTGCCATAGCTTTTATTGACTCTCTCCTAACTTTTTTACCTACTGATGTTTAGCAGCAAAGTCCGGTATTCTGCGGGTGATGCTGTAGTTACCATAGCTAACAAGTGCTATTTTTCCTTTTATTGTTCTATACTAGGCAAAGTAGGGCGATCGCAATGCTTACGAAGGGTGAGCGTGTTAGTATCAAGCAAATGCATCAAGTGTCGGACTCCTCATCAACTTCCGACCGTCCCCTTGCTTGGTAGATTGTTGCTCTCAATCCTGAAAGAGAATCATCATCTGCTAGGGAACCTGCCTGCTTTATAAGAATAGTTCTACCGCTTTGAGAGCTTAACCAATCATCAATTGCAACTTTTAAAAACCTCCAGTTGTCCTCAATTCTACGAGCCGGAATATTTCCCTGTGCGGCTTGACGAAGCACTGTTTCAACAGGTAGCCGTAAGTATGCTGAGGCTTCTTCGAGGGTTAGAACCTCTGGTAATGTTACTTGATCCATGTGAGAATAATTTTTTAAATGAACCGCACTCCTACGCAGAGAACGCAAAGAAAAGGAACAGAGGATTGTGACAAATCATTCATTACTACTATAGTATTGTACTAGAAATAGTACTATCTTTAACCAAGTCGTTTATTCACGATTTGTCATGCGGTTGAAAACAAGGCGAGAGATTTGGGGAAATATTTCCCAGTCGTAGGCGTAGGCGCGATCTTCAGCAAAGACAACAAGAATGTATGCTGTTTTACCATCTGGCGTTGATATATATGCTGCTTCTTGTCGCGAACCGGAAGTCCAACTTGATTTAGAAGCCAAGTTAATATCTTTTTCTGCTCAAGACTCGCCAAAAAATCTTTGTAATTCTTAATAATATGAGACTTATACTATTGTTCAAAAATTTAATTTAATAAACCCACTTCTGCCCAAACTACGATGTACGGAAAAGGTGAAGTAGGGTCGGCAAAGCTATCTAATTTCAGAATAACCATTTCCTGTCCTGGCACAGCAACACCTATTGAATCTGCTAGCTGATAGCTAGGTTTTTGAGGCTGGCTTATCCGCAAATTAACTCCGTTGATAACAGTTACTTTATTACCAATTCGAGGAACAACTCTTGGATCAATAGTGACAGGTTGAATTGTTTTAATCAGTTGTTCTCCTGGCAAGGCTGTTCCTACAGTCTTGTTTACAGCACCAATCCTGATCCAACCAACGGAACGAGTTTGATTTGGTGGAGTTACAGGTAATTGAGTAGGGGTAGCTACTGGAACTGGTAGTGGAGAAGCAGAAGGTTGTGTAGATGAAGGCTGTTGAGTATTTTTCGATTCAGACACCACCATCTGAGGACTTCTTGTCAAGAAAAAACCAATTACTACACTGACACTAATAAAAACCCCTAATATCAGGATTTTTTGCAAATCGGTTAAGCTATCAGAGTTAGGAATTGGCTTAGACGGATATGAAGATAGAACTGTTTTAGTCTGTGAGGATGCTTCTTGTGCCGAGAGAATAGTAGGTGCAATTGCGCCAGTACGTAAAGCTTGCCGCATTTCTTCGGCGCTGGAGAAGCGATCGCGTGCATGAGATTGAATCGCTTTATCCAAAACAGCGGCAAAACTAGGAGTCACATTCAACGCATATTGTCGCCACAAAATCTCACCAGTAGCGGGATCGCACGCTAATTCTTGGGGAATCTTACCTGTAAGTAAATAAATTGCGGTTAACCCCAAACTATACAAATCACTGCTATATAAAGGGCGTCCAGCAGTTTGCTCACTGGGCATAAATCCTGGTGTGCCAATTACAATTGACTGGCTCGAATTTCCCGAAGCTGTTACTACCGTTCCCATCGTTTCCTTGACTGCGCCAAAGTCGATTAAAACTGGTTTGCGATCGGCATAGCGAATGAGGATGTTATCTGGTTTAATATCCCGATGCACAATCCTCTTACTGTGGACGTAATCGAGAACTGGCAAAATATTAATCAAAATTTCTTTAACTGAACTCTCGCTTAATTTCCCCGGCTGTTGCAGCTTTTGCGTCAGGGTTTGTCCCTCGATATACTCTTGCACCAAGTAAAATTGCCCGTTCTCTACAAAGTAAGCATATAACCGGGGAATCTGATTACTACCATCACCCAGTTCTTCTAAAATTGCCGCTTCTCGTTGAAAGCGTTCTTGCACCAGTTGGTGAACTAGGGGATTATCAGCCACTGGCTTGAGTTGCTTAATTACACATCGGCGTCCCGATGGCATCTGGGTATCTTCTGCTAGGAATGTTTCACCAAACCCGCCAGAACCCAATACCCGAATCACCTGGTAGCGATTGTTCAACAGTGTCGGTGTCATCATAATATCAGCTATAGTTTATCAAAAAATATCACAATAAAAGTTACAATAGTTTTAGTGTATTTACTTATAATATTTTTTTGTGGTCTTTCATCAAATTTTCGTAAAAGTTTCACACTATTGATACTTTAGATAGTTAACACGACAGACAATCACGTAAATATCCCATCTGGTAATTCAATGACATTCAAAAAACAACACAAAACTTTTCTAAGTACAAACCAATACTTAGAGTTAAAAAATCAGGAACAAATTTTACAGTTAGAACTGAACAAGCAACAGCACTTAATAGGGCGCGATCCGATAACTGCGGATCTAGTAATTCCAGAAGATTGGCAAGTGGTGGGGCGTTGCCAAGCGGTGTTACCCAAAGAAGGACAAGATTACCGGATATTGATGTAGCCAATGTGGTGGAAAAAACTTTACAACAAGTGGAAATGTCTCACCGCCAGAATGCGAGGGTGTGCGAACTCAGTGGGGGACAGCGGAAGCGGGTAAGTATTGGAGTGGAGTTGCTTTTTGATCCAAAGTTGTTTTTCTTAGATGAACCAACATCTGGACTCGATCCTGGGTTGGATAAAAAGATGATGCAACTGTTGCGGAAATTGGCGGAGCAGGGGCGGACGGTGATTTTGGTGACTCACGCAACAGCTAATATTAGGTTATGCGATCGCGTTGTTTTTCTCGGTCAACCTTGCTTTAGCACTTTTAACAGCGCCTATAGGCATTAGTTTAAGTTTACAATGCAACCTGGGAAAATCTGAGTTTGAATTGGGCTATATTGTGTTTACACACAGTGATTTATTTGGCTCTTACCTTGTGGTTGCAAAAGCGCAAAGATATTTTTTAGCAGTAAACATATGAAAAACCGTGAAACCTAAATTTCCACGGTTTTATTTTGGTGTGAGGAGCTTAACTATTGACTATGATAAATAAACTTGACTGGGATCAACACGGTCGTAACGATTTTAGTAACGAAATTTTTGTAGAGACGCGAAATTTCGCGTCTCTACTATAGACATTGAGATTTTCTCCTAGTGATTACGAATTAAATTAGGTCTATAGTGGGGGTAAAAATCAGAGCAATTGATCGCTTCTTCAGTTAGAGCAAAACTAGGGTGTACCGTACACTTGAGATGATAGTCGCCTGTAAAGAATTGACAATCGGCACACTTGATTTGATGCAAACGCTTCACAGTGGCAATTCCATAGCGAGCAGTCATCCAGGTAGACCGCAACACAAGAATAACTAGTGCCCAAGCAGTTACAAAGCATATGGGGACTATAACAGGCTGTACAGCCTGAACCAGGGAATACAGTATTTGAAACATGAAATTAGCGGGATTTGACTCTAGCTTGGGAAGTGAGTACGTCAATACTCAATAGCAAATCTAAACATTGCTCTCATAGTTTAATAGTAGTCACCCTCGACATAACAATTACCCGCCGAAAGTCTTAAACTGCAAGCAACCTAAAGAACGATTCAAGTGAATCAACTCATGTATAGCCCAACACATTTATTCGTGGGTTCAACCACCGCAATCAATTTAGACGGTTGAGGATTTGTATTCATCAACACGAAAAAAGATTTATCTGAATTCTAACTTTGGTTGGATTTTTAAAATAGCCAAATAAATCTAAAGAAAGGGGTAATTAACACATTTTTAGAGACAAGATAGTAAAAGAAACAAAAATTATTGTTTTCTCTATAAAAAAAGTCAAACTTGGTGACAAAAACTTTAAGTTGAACTGCTATGCCTAGTGACATTTTGCTAAACAATAACTGTGAATTGATTGAAAACAACCAAACTATAGAAATTTCTCTTTTATTAGAGAACCTCAAAAACAGTATATGGATATTGGGTATTCCATCCTGGCTTTTCGCAATTACTGATAGAGGTGTTGCAGCATTTGCAGATGGCTATTTATCTCCCATAGAGCTTCTACACTTATTTACAGCCTCTTTCTTCTTTGTGACTTGGCTGTTTTTGAAGCCTGACGAAAGTTTGAAGAATGATAATGCAGGCAGTCTCCACTATCACACTTATTTAAATTCTTATTGTCCTGAAGCATATCTACCTACAGCGACGAGAATGTTTGAGTTGCAAGAGCAACATATGATTTCTCAGGCATACATTCTGCCTTTTCCCTATCTCTGCCAAATCTATCATTTATTAAACTTAAAACATTTGGAAACAATTCACAGTTTTAGCCTTAATAACTTAAAAGTTATTGACGTTAGTCATTTTCAGGCTACAGTCAATGGTGGAATGCTAAAATTTCAAACAATCTTAGCTGTATCTGCCAATGTTCTGAGAATTTGGAGACAACCAATAGTTGAAGTGGAATTAAGATTGCTTACTCCTTTTACTGTTGAACTTAGTATTCCAGTTTATAATGAGAAAAAAATCATTGTAGTATTCAATGTTCTACCTTTAAACACGCAGGCGCACAAATTCTTTATAGATATTTACAGTGACTTGAAGTGGCCCAAACCAGTTCTGCAAATCATTTTGCATCTTGCCTCTTGTCTGACACTCTATGAAGATTTGCCCTATTTACGTACACTTGCCCAAAGAAATATAGACCGTTTAGTCAGCTTAAATAGGGTTTCAAATCACGAATCAATGTGGCTTTTTAGAAGATTCGTTGAACTATATGGTTCGAGCATAGAACAGAACGAATTAAGGTTATTGAGTAGCCTTGAAGACAAATAAGCGTGCGATCGCAACTACTCCGCCCAAATCGGCAATTCATTGACTTTTTGTAGCATTAACTCAACGTAAGTAGTATTGCTTCCGCCCACAAACGCCGTACCAAAATAGCCTTCTAATCCATCATGGGTATGAGGTCCGGTGTTAACAATGGTATACTTCCCTTGTAGACGGGCTTGGTTAAAAGGGGAAGCAACCGTTCCATACCAACGAGAAGCGAAGACAATACCTGTAATATCCTCAACCCAATCTCGACGCCCCCGCAGATGATACACATGCTCGACCTCATCAAAACCAGTTTCGCCATCAAAGCTACCACCCACAGAAACTACAATTAGTTCAGCGTTGAGCCATTTATCTAAGTAGGAAACTGCACCAAGTGCTACTTGCGCTCCTCCACTTGTACCAATGAGAATCAATTTGACGGGTTTGCCAGATTGAGGAATAGGATGGGCAGCTTTCATCCGCTCAATAATTGCTGTGGCGATTCCTTGATTATAAATTGGTCCGTAGCGATTATCTGCAGAAATAGCAAACCGCCAAAGATTGCGAATTTTGATTAATACATCTGCACTATCCCACCGATTTTTTGCTTTCTTCATAGCCCGCCACACAGGCGCTAACAAACGTTCTCCCCCCAAGCTTTCGTTAGCTACTGAATAAGGAAAGACATCACTAACGGCTACGCAGTTGGGATGAAGTTGCACCAGCCGTTTCAAGAAAATTTCTTCACCAGGAGTCAGCTCGTTAGCAGAAAAATCTCCCACTCCTGGTAAGAAGATGATATAACAGTTAATTTTGTTTTGGGAATCATTGTTTATACTATTTTTAACTGGATTTTCTATTTGATTTCTGTCTAACCCTAAAGTTTGCGCACCTTGATTAAACCACCAGATCAATGTTCCCACCGGAGCAAGAGTACCCCAAATTAGTAGTAATACTCCAGCAAAGATGAGTAGCCGGATAGTTTCACCTGTTAACTGTTGTAAGATCCGTCTAATAAAAGTAAACATTTAAGAAATGGAAATTGTTTGAGTAAAATAAAGTAATCTGGAAGAAAGGTTTTTGTGAACAAAACTTGATTTTATTAAATTTTTACTTTATTTTCAACTTGAAGAAGAAATGAGTGTAAATGAAAATCAGTTAAAACAGGGGTTGTTTAAAACGCTTAAGTATGCATTAGCTCTGAATTCAAGTCTGTATGAAAATGCGCAAAATACACAACAAACTCATTTGCTAGCCCTAACTATTGTAATTTTGGCAGCAGTTTCTCATGCTTTAGGAAGCGCGGTTATTTTGTTGATTAATCGTGCGTCACCTTGGATACTGTTAGTAGGAGTTTTACTGGATGCTTTAGCCTTAGTCATTGGCTACTATTTCTGGACTTTCACAATTTGGAAGATTGGGCAATGGTTAAAGCCCATCGATCCAACGTACAGTGATTTGCTCAGTCCAATTGGTTTTGCTTATGCACCCCAAGTGTTAAATTTTTTAACATTAATTCCTTTATTAGGAAGACCAATTGAGTTAATATTGGCAGTATGGAGTTTGCTAGCAGTAATAGTGGCTGTTAGACAAGGATTAGATATTAGCACTCAGAAGGCAGCGTTAATTTGTTTGATCGGTTGGCCTTTGATTCAAATTGCGATCGGCTTAGTACAAGTTGCACAACCACAATCAGTAAGATTGCAGCTTTAACTTAACTACGGTGTTAGGGGTTTTAGTCTCGTCAGAAGTTTTTAGCGACAGCGATGTCTAACGACAAGCTGCTGCGCATCTACGCACTAAACTTAAAGGCAGTGGTTCTTGACTAATAGCTTGAGAATAACTTGGACTTAAATAGCTAAGATAACGTTGATCTAAAGCTACGTAGCTTTGGAAAAAGGCTAAACTTAAAATGTTAACATAACGACGTGCTACAGCAGGATTGGGACCAATTACTTGTTCGGGAACGGGTACAGCACCAGGCTCCTGGGATTCCCCAATAACTGAGAAGTGAGTACCGCCATTAATTAATGCTAGATATTTATTTGACGTTGTTAACCAGGTGAAAGGTTGAATTTGTTCTGGTAAAGCGGGAGCAATAGTATCAGCACTACCTGATATAATCATTATCGGTATTTTGATTTGACTGAGATTTGCTTGTCCCAAAACACTGCTAGTAACAGGGTTAATTGCAATTACCGCCTTCACTCGTGAGTCTGATAAGTTACCAGCGGATGTAGGTAATTCCGCAGCCAAACATTGAAGTAATAGAGAAATGTTAAGTGTATCTTGTGTTGATTGGCACGTTTTTTTAAGTTGTGGAAAATTAATTGTTGCCCCTGCTAGTGCTAAAGCAGTGTAACCACCAAATGATTGCCCGACTACGCCTACTTGCTGAAAATTGAAACGCCCTTTATATGCCGGATTAGAACTAGATAAACGAGTAAGTTCATCCAATAAATACTTTACATCTAAAGGTCTATCAATAAATTCTCTTGGGTTAGTTACTTCATCCGCCCTACCAGACAATAATGCTTGTAGCTGTTGTGTATTGCTACCTGGATGTTCAGGCACAGCAACAACAAAACCGTAAGAAGCGAGGTGATTTGCTAGGTAAGCAAAACTAGTTCTGTCAGAACCGAGTCCATGAGAAATGACAATTACTGGGCGAGGACTTTGGGTATTTGGTAGGTAAATATCAGCGGTAAATTTACGTTGGCGGGAAATGTCAAACAGGGTAATAGTTTGCTTTTGCCAACCGAAACGTCCTCTTTGTTGTAAGTTTGGTATTAAAGTACTAGTTAAAGTTTGAGGAGTAATTGCCTCTTGATTAGATTCTGAGTTGATTAAATTGACTGCTGCTTGAGTCTGGTTTACAAAATTTCTAAATTGGTTGACAAGTTCTAAACTACGGGCTAAATCAATCGTAATTGCATTTGAGGGAAATTTACGTAGTACATTTAATAATGTGAAGCCTTCTTTTGAATTTACAGATGCAAGAATTAAGGCGGCTCTGATAGCATAAAAACCGCTCATGCGAGTTTCTTGCTGAACAATTTCGCCTAAATTTTCTAACAATCTCTTCCCAATTGGTGTGTAGAGAAACTGTGAAATTTGTACAGCATTGAGGGGAATGGGAGTTACTAAAAGTTGTCTAAGTTGAGTTAGTTGTTGTTCACCTGCATACTGAGCATATGTTGCCAATTCATCGTCTATTTTACCTGTTCTGGCATAAGTTTCGAGTGAATTGATAGGTATAGAACGCTGTACAAGACCGTAGGAGAGGTTGAGTCGCTCTGCACTTAGCACAGGACGCAAGGCAAAGGTAGGCAGTAATAGCCCTATGCTCAAAGACCTCAATAATATTTTGAGCCAGATTGACTGCTTACCTTTAGGATGAGTACGCAGGTGCAACTCACTCAATCTGGCGATCACAGACGAAATCGGCAAGTACATAAACTACCATTAGATTCCTTATTTTCTAGGATACTAACATTATTTAAAAAATGCTCAGGTAAATTAGCTATTTTTCTTACCGCGCTCATGTATGTTCAGGTTCTTGACCATAATCAGATACCCAAGCGTCAATCTGGAATTCATCGACGAGAAAATCAATGAAGCAGCGAACTTTTGCTGGTTGAAAGCGGCTTCTTCTATAAACTGCGCTAAGTGACAAAGGTGTAGGTTGATAATCTTTCAAAACAATCTTAATTGCTCCACTAGTTACTACATCGCTAAATAACCAAATTGGTGAAACAGCAATACCAAGACCTGATAAAACTGCCTCACGTACAGCAGCAGAATTGTTAGCTTGAAAATTTCCTGTCACATTCACCTTCACAACTCCTTGCGTACTCTGAAAGTGCCATTCATTACCTGTTGATAGTCGAGTATAAACGATGCAGTTGTGATTAATTAGGTCATTCGGCGTTTGAGGTTCCCCGAATTTCTCAAAATAGGACACAGATCCAACGGTTACGCGCCGAGTAGTGCCAATTAGACTTGTAATTAAAGAACTATCTTGCGAATTGCCAATTCTGATCGCTAAATCCACTCCTTCTTCTACCAAATCAACAAACCTGTCAGTCATCATCAGATCCAGTTTAATTTCTGGATAGCGGTCTAGAAATGCCTTCATACGCGGTACGATCTGTAGCTGACCAAAAGAAACCGGACAATTCACTCGCAGTAAACCCGATGGCTTTTGTCGTCGTCCGACACTTGCCTCTGCTTCTGCCACAGCTTCTAAAATTCGTTGACAGTGTTCGTAAAACCGTTCTCCTGCATCAGTTAAACTTAGGGTTCTGGTTGAGCGCGTCAGTAGTTGCACATCTAAATATTCCTCCAAGGCGGCAATTTGCTTACTAATAGTTGGTTGTGTTGTTTCCAGTTCTCTTGCTACGGCAGAAAAACTGCCAGTTTCAACAGTCCGCACAAAACTTTTCATGGCAGAAATGCGATCCATAGGTTGTTAGTTTAATTCCAATTTGGAATAAATTATATTCTTGTTTGCCGTCTTCTCAAACTTTTAGAAATAAGTGACGATGAATTTATAGGTATCTGAGGATAAAAAAATGGTAACGACAAATCAACCAGCTTATTTTACAAAGTACGAAAATCTAAACTTCACTCGTGATGAAAACGGAATTCTTGAAGTGAGGATGCACACCAATAATAGTTCACTCGTTTTTACAGGCAAAACTCATCAGGATTTCGTCGATGCTTTCTATGACATCAGCCGAGATCGAGATAACCGAGTTGTTATCCTTACTGGTACTGGTGATTCATGGATCGCTGAGATCGATTTCCAGAGCTTGGGCGATGTCACCAATCCCCGTGAGTGGGACAAAACTTACTGGGAAGGCAAGAAAGTTCTGCAAAATCTGCTTGATATTGAAGTTCCTATGATCACAGCCGTCAATGGACCAGCACTTCTGCATACCGAGTATATCCTGACCACTGACATCATTATTGCTTCTGAGAAAGCCGTGTTTCAAGATATGCCACACCTAAATGCAGGGATTGTACCAGGTGATGGAGTACATGTACTCTGGCCCTTAGTCTTAGGTCCTTCTCGTGGACGCTACTTCCTGCTCACTCAAGAGAAGCTAACTGCTCAACAAGCTCTTGAATTGGGCGTCGTCAATGAAGTTCTGCCCCAAGATCAGCTGATGGAGCGAGCGCGGGAACTGGCAAGACAACTGGCAAAACAACCGACTCTAACATTACGCTATACCCGTGTTGCTTTGACTCAAAGAATCAAACGCTTAGTTAATGAAGGAATTGGCTATGGTTTAGCTTTAGAGGGTATAACTGCAACCGATTTGCGCAACGCTCAATCATAGAGCTACGCAATACCCATATATTTTCCTAGCTCTCTAAACTAAAAGAGTAAACCCACAGATAAACACCGATAAATCTTCATCTGTGTTTATCTGTGTGCATCTGTGGTTCTATGTACATACATGATTTATCTTTTAACTTAAACGCTATGAGCAATAATCGCTGGAAACTTACTGGAAAAAAAGCTTTAATTACCGGAGCAACTAAGGGGATTGGATTGGCGATCGCCAGAGAATTCCTGTCTTTAGATGCAGAAGTAATGATTGTAGCGCGGAATACACAAACAGTCGAGCAGCAGTTAGAGAATTGGCATAAGCTGGGATACAAGGCGCATGGAATTGCTGCCGATGTTGCTACATCTGATGGTCGTCGGGCAATTTTTGCGCATGTAAATGAAGTTTGGTCCCAATTGGATATTCTTGTCAACAATGTTGGTATTAATATTCGCAAAAAAGCACTTGAATATACAGAAGACGAATATACGTCTATTTTTGAAACCAATTTAACTTCAGTGTTTGAAATGTGCCGACTAGCTTACCCACTACTCAAAGCCTCAGAAAACAGCAGCATTGTCAATCTTGGTTCTGTGGCTGGGCTAACTTCACTTCGTACTGGCGCACCCTACGGAATGACTAAGGCGGCGCTTGTACAATTAACCCGAAATCTTGCTGTAGAATGGGCAGCAGAGCGCATTCGGGTAAATATAGTTGCTCCCTGGTACATACGCACTCCATTAACTGAACCTGTATTGAGTAATCCAGATGTTCTCAACTCAGTTTTATCACGTACACCTATGGGGCGAGTTGGTGAACCAGAGGAAGTAGCTGGGATTGTAGCTTTTCTATGTATGCCTACAGCTTCTTATATTACAGGGCAGTGTGTTGCGGTTGATGGCGGATTTTTATCTTTTGGTTTTTAAACCAACTAAAAATATATCTTCTGATATAGATTGAGGTCAAAATTTTTGATCTAATATCAATAGAATAACTGATTGCTAAACAGTTTCTCCGTTTTTATACCACCAAGCTGAGCAACTTAGCTATGAATATTGAATTTTACAACAGGGTTCCCGTGCAACCTCTGGTGTTACATTCGTTATCTTACATATGGTTGGGATGGTATCTATCCGCCCATGATATTGTTTGGTGGGTGGGAGCTATTGTGGTAGGCTCAGTATTTGCCGTAGTAAGTAAGAGTATTTCTTGGGTAGAGTATTTGGTTAATTTTGGCTCTAGAGCTTTAGTTGTAGTCTTATTTTTGTGTGCATCTATTGCTGTAGTAGCTACTTGGTCTTTATTGTTGACGTTTATTCTTATTCCCTTACTAGCCACAGTTTTAGCTGAGATTGAGCTACGTCTAGCTTCTCTCAATAAACCACAAGCACTTTCAGTTTTAATTGTGTTAGCGGGAATAGGTTTAGGAATAGGTGGAGTGTTAGACTTTTTGTACTAAGTTCAAAATGCTCTCAGTATAATTCATCCAAAAGGCAGAGGTTGTAATCAAGAAAAATTACATCTTGGACAGAAGAAATTGGATTCCCTTACCTTTTACTATGATTTATAACCAAAGTAATCGGAGTGCAATTATGTCTGAAGCACAAGAAACACAAAACCAACAACCCGAAGATGTAAACGCTAACGCTTCTGGTGGCTACCAAACTACTGTTGACGAAGAAACCCGCAAAACTGGTGTTGCTGCTAAAAACGATGCTAAGCCCACTGCAGTACCAGAATCAGGCAGCAGCGATCAATTTACAGAAGGTGCTGGCAATCAGGGAACTGAAAAGCGTTAGTTCTTTACCTACACATATGTTATCCCCCCATACCTCCCTAAAAAAGGGGGGTTTTTTATTTTGATAAGAAACATGGTTAAGGGTATGTTTGTGTATCGGTCATAGCTTAAAATCCAACCATAGGGATAGAATAGTCAATCTAATGGTTGATGTAATTCTCATCGCCTTTGTATTATGTATCATCCTTTTCCCCTTTTTTTGTCATACCCCTGTTGCCATGCGTGATAAATTATATGACACAAGCATATACAAACATTGGTTTTGTTTGAGTTTAGCGCTGACAGCGTTGACTATTCAAGTAAAACCACTGAAAGCACAAGTTAATAATATAACAAAATTTTATCAAAAAAATACTCAAAACGACTATAACTCCAGTTTGACTACTCTCAATCTTCAGGATGTAGATGTAGACAATTATAAAGATGGGTTTGTTTTTGAATCAAATACCTTACTCCAGCAGTTTGAGCCAAGAATTGCTCAAGCTCCTAACACCCCGACATTGCCACCAAATCAGCAACCGCCAACAAACTCTCCCATCGATCCCACTTTCCGAGATAATCAGCCACCATTCACTCAGCCATTACCAGAACCCGAACCACCATCGCGCTTACCGCCACTAGAAGATCTTCTTCCAACCACACCGGGTATACCAGAGGCAAGCCCTCCCGGTGACACTCCTCAAACTATTAATGTCAAGAGATTTGAAGTTAAAGGTAGTACGGTATTTACCGCTGAAGATTTTGCTCAAATTACCAAAGATTACATCAACAAACCCATTACACTTGCGGAACTCTATCAAGTACGCTCGAAAATTACACAGTTATATGTAGATAAAGGGTACATTACTTCTGGAGCATACATCCCGCCACAAAAGCTTCAAGGGGATGTCGTGGAGATTCAAGTAGTTGAGGGTCAACTCGAAGATATTAAAGTTAGGGGTCTTCGCAGGCTAAAATCAGGATATGTGAGAAGTCGTTTGGCGATCGCCACTCGTAAACCCCTTAATCGCGAACGTCTACTATCCGGATTGCAACAACTACAACTCAATCCTTTGATTCAAAATCTTAGAGCAGAATTGTCTGCAGGATCTAGTCCTGGATCTAGTTTACTAGAAGTGGAAGTCAAAGAAGCCGACACTTTTCGCACGCAGATAGTTTTGGATAATGGGCGCTCTCCTGCTGTTGGTAGTTTTCGCCGCCAAATACAAGTCAGCGAAGCTAATCTTTTGGGATTAGGGGATAGTATAAGCGCTTTGTACACTAATACTGATGGCAGCAACGCCCTTGACTTCAATTATACTTTACCCTTCAATCCCCGCAATGGTACTTTATCTTTCAGTTATGGCAGATCTGATAATGATGTGATTGAATATCCCTTTAGTCCCCTTGATATCTTGTCCAATTCCCGCTACTATGAATTAACACTACGTCAACCGATCATCCAAAAACCTACGCAAGAATTTGCTTTAGGTATAACTGCTAGTCGCCGCGAAAGCGAAGCTAGCTTTGCTCCTTTTGATACTCCCAGGATTCCCTTTAGTGATACACCGGGCGCGGATGAGCGGGGAGAAATACGGGTGACAGCTTTGCGCTTTTTTCAAGATTGGACACAACGCAGTAGTCGAGAGGTGTTTGCCCTTCGTTCTCAATTTAGTTTTGGACTTGATGCCCTTGATTCTACGATTAATGAAACAGGACCTGATAGTCGTTTTTTTGCTTGGCGAGGGCAAGCACAATGGGTACGCCTGTTAGCTCCCGATACTCTGCTACTGTTAAGGGGTGATATACAGGTAGCAGATCGACAACTCGTTCCATTTGAACAATTTAGCTTAGGTGGTATAGAAAGTGTCCGGGGTTACCGCCAAGATGCCCTGTTGACAGATAGCGGCTTTTTTGCATCAGCAGAAGTGCGTATTCCCATTGTGCGGTTTGCGCGAAACAATAGTCTTTTGCAAGTGACTCCCTTTGTTGATTTTGGCACTACTTGGGGTTCTTCTCGGGCAACTAATACAAATGCGTTGGCAAGTGAACCTAATACTTTGGTATCTGTGGGTTTTGGGTTACGCTTGCAACTTCAAGAGCGTCTGACTGCGCGTTTAGATTGGGGTATTCCGTTAGTTTCTATTTCAGGAAGAAAAGATTCATGGCAAGAAAACGGTTTGTACTTTTCAATTATTGCCAATCCATTTTGAGATTTTCCTCACGGATGCTGAGTACTATTCTCATATGCATGATTGTTTCCCCAGCTTTAGCAAACTTGTCTAAGATTAACGTTTCAAATATTCAAAACATAGAATCCAGAGTTAATGAAGATGCGAAAGTGCTGTACGATACAGGAAGGTTTGGGGAGGCGGCGCAGGTATTACAGCAGGTTGTTGAGAAATATCGACAGCAGGGGGATACTGTTAAGGTGGCGGCAGCGCTGAGTAATCTTTCTTTAGTTTATCAGCAATTGGGTGAGTGGTCCAAGGCTGAGGGGGCGATATCACAAAGTTTAAGTTTGCTGGGATATCAGCAAGAGGGGAGTCGGGGAGTTGGGAGAGAAAATCCGCAGGTTTTGGCGCAAACGCTGGATATTTATGGGCGGTTACAATTAGCAATGGGGCAGTCAGAGTCAGCTTTGGCTACTTGGGTTCAGGCTGCGGATGTTTATAAGCAGACTGCAAATCCAAGTGGTGTGGTAAGAGCTTTGATTAATCAAGCACAGGCTTTGCGTGTACAAGGATTTTATCGTCGTGCAGAAGCTAAACTTGAGGAAGTATATCAGAATTTGCGATCACAACCGGATTCGATAGAAAAGGCAACGTCTTTGCGAGCGCTTGGAGATGTTGTTCAATTAGTAGGTGATTTATCTAAGTCGCGTAAATATCTAGAAACAAGTCTAGAAATTGCTCAACGTTTGAAATCACCAACAGAGATTAGCAACACTTTGGTAAGTTTAGGGAATAATGCTCGTGTTCAAAGACAAAAAGAACAAGCGATCGGTTTTTACCAACAAACGGTTAAAGTATCACAGTCGTCTCTAATCAGAGTTCAAGCACAACTCAATCTTCTCAGTTTATTTGTAGAAGATCAACAACTTGCAAACTCACTCGCTCTCATACCATTAATTCAATCTCAACTTGAGCAACTCCCGCCTAGTCGCGCCACTGTCTACGCCCGAATTAACTTTGCGCAGAGCCTGCAAAAATTAGGGAGTCGGGGAGTGGGGGAGCCTGCTTCATTACTTGCAACTGCTGTACAGCAAGCTCGGAAATTGGGTGATAAGCGAGCAGAGGCATATGCTTTGGGTAGTTTGGGAGGCTTGTATGAACAAAATGGGCAGGTGTCGGAGGCACAAAAGCTGACAGAGCAAGCTTTAGTCTTAGCACAAGCAAGTAATGCTCCAGAAATTACCTATCGATGGCAATGGCAGTTGGGCAGATTACTGAAAAAACAAAAAGATTTTCCCAAGGCGATTGCTGCATACGATGGTGCTGTACAAACACTGGAGTCTCTACGTAGTGATTTGGTAAAAGTTAACCAAGATGTGCAATTTACCTTTCGTGACAGCGTAGAACCTGTTTATCGCGAATCAGTAGAATTACTGTTACTGACGCAACAAGGACAACCAGATGTTAAAACTCTAGAAAAAGCACGGGAACGGATAGAAGCGTTGCAACTAGCCGAATTAGATAACTTTTTCCGAGAAGCTTGTCTACAAGGTCAAAAAGTAGTACTCGATCAAGTAGTAGATCGAGATAACCCTACAGCAGCGATTCTCTACCCAATTATATTACCCGAAAAACTTCAGGTAATTGTGAAAATTCCTAACAAACCCCTGCGACTTTACAGTACCAACATTAGTCAAACAGAGGTAGAAAAAACAATTTCTGGGCTGCGACAAAATTTAGTTAAACCTTCTGCGCAACGCATCACAAGGATACAGTCACAGCAAGTTTACAACTGGTTAATTAAACCCATTGAGTCAGAATTACAAGCAAGTGGAGTGAATACTCTAGTATTTGTGCCAGATGGAGTATTACGCAATCTGCCACCTTCAGTTCTTTACGACGGTAAGCAATACTTGTTAGAGAAATATGCTGTATCGTTGAGCGTGGGTTTGCAGTTGTTTAATCCCAAACCATTAGTGCGACAACGCTTAAATGCCCTCACAGCAGGATTAACTCAACCCCCACCCAATTCCAAATTCCCTCCTTTACCTGCCATCAAAACTGAATTGAACTTAATTGCCCAAGCAGGAGTATCCACAACTAGTCTTCTCGATCAGCAGTTTACCAAAGATGCACTAATAAGCAAAGTTAATACTGTTCCTTTCAACGTCATGCACATAGCAACCCACGGTGAGTTTAGTTCCCGTGCGCAAGATACCTATATTTTGGCTGCCAATGGTCCAATTAATGTGACAGAGTTTGATGAAATACTAAGAAATCGGGATGAAGTAAGATCGGAAGCAGTAGAGTTGTTAGTTTTGAGTGCATGTCAGACAGCAGCAGGGGATAATCGTGCCGCCTTAGGGCTAGCAGGAGCAGCAGTAAAAGCCGGCGCACGCAGTACTCTGGCATCTCTATGGCAAATAGATGATGAATCAACAGCATTATTTATTGGTGCTTTTTACAAAGAACTAAAAGACGGTAAAGTTACTAAAGCCGAAGCTCTCCGCCGCGCTCAAATCAAACTATTAAATCATCCTAACTATAATGCACCTGGCTTTTGGTCTGCTTATGTGTTGATTGGAAATTGGCTGTAGAGCGTCAATTTTCTTGCGTAACTTGTGCGATTTTGAGTGATAAGTGTGTATGAGGATTCTTGATTGGCTGGGGGAATATGTATGACGCGCACAAACTATGAATTAGACGATACAAGCTTGAAGTTACCGATTACACAAGCATATAGAGAAAATGCTCAGGCGTTCGCTCAGGTTCAACCAACGCCTGAAAAAGCTGAGCAGGTTCTATTTAATACGCTTTCTGTCTTGGTATTAAGCCAGTATTTACAGATGATGGGCATCAATACATCTGTAAACACAAGTTATATTTACAACCCTGTAATACGTCTTTGTGCTGATGTAGCTGATTTGGAGTTACCAGGATTTGGTCGTTTAGAGTGTCGTCCTGTGCGCAATCACTCGTCAAATTGCTACATTCCCCCAGAAACTTGGGAAGAACGAGTAGGTTATGTGGTGGTTCAAATAGATGAATCGCTCCAAGAAGCAAGAGTGCTGGGATTTGTGCGCAGTGTCGCAGTGGAAGAATTACCTTTAAGTCAACTCCAACCCTTTGAAGATTTATTTGCTCATTTGGCGCAACTAAAACATACTCCTGCTCAGACATTGGTGAATTTGAGCCAGTGGGTTAATGGTATATTTGAGGCAGGTTGGCAAACTTTAGAATCTTTGTTAAGTGAACCTCAACTTACACCCGCCTATGCTTTTCGCGATGCTCATGAGGTAGATTCTAACCCACAAGAAGCACTGAATAGAAGGGCAAAGTTGATTGATTTGGGAATCCAAATTGCCAATCAACCCGTCATACTAATTGTCGAGATTAATCCAGAAGTTGACGGGCAAACTAGTATTCGTCTCCAACTGCATCCTACGGGTAATCAAGTTTACTTACCTACTGGAGTGCAACTGACTGTACTAGATGAGTCTGAAGCAGTGTTTCTGGAAGCTCAAGCGAGAATCGCAGATAATTACATTCAATTACAGTTTAGAGGTGAACCTGGAGAAAAGTTTAGCGTCAAGGTAACACTAGATAATGCAGGTGTTACAGAACAATTTGTAATTTAGTAGAGACGTTCCGGCGCAACGTCTGTACAGTATCCGTAGAAACCCATTCCCATCTTTCTTTTCATTATGAGTAAGTTAGTGGTTGTGAAATTTGCCGACGGTAGTTTTGAGGTGGGATTTACTGTTGCTTTGCAGATAGGTGAAGAAGGTGAACTACCCTCTGCGGAAATTACTGGTAAGCTACCACCTGCTAGTGAAATGCCACTTTACTATAGCCATTGGCAGTCTAGTTATCGACAGTTGGGTAACTTTTATCGCCTGTCTTCTGATAAGGTGCAGAAAACTAATGTGTCGGTAACTCAAGATTGTCATAATTCAGCTAAAATCTTGAGAGCACGCTTTAACACTTGGCTGCAATCTGAAGAGTTTCGTCCTGTGCGCGAAAAATGGCTGGAAAAATTGCAGTCTACGGATGAAGTGCGGGTAGTTTTACAAACAAGAAATAGTCAGTTACAGAGGTTGCCTTGGCATTGTTGGGATTTGCTGGAACGATACCCCCACGCAGAAATTGCTCTAGCTTCACCAGTGTATGAGCGAGTAAATTCAGTAAAAACATGTAATAATAAAGTAAATATTTTAGCTATTATTGGCAATAGTCAGGGGATTGACACTGAGGCAGACCAAGTTTTACTACAACAGTTACCAAATGCTGATGTTAGTTTTCTGGTAGAGCCTGGGCGTCAAGAGTTAACTGACAAGCTTTGGGGGCAAAAATGGGATATTCTTTTCTTTGCTGGACACAGTTCGAGTCGTGGTAAAGATGGAATTGGGCGGATATTTTTGAATAAAAATGATAGTCTCACTATTGAAGAGTTAAGGTATGCTTTGCGCAAAGCTGTTGAACGTGGTTTGCAGCTAGCAGTTTTTAATTCTTGTGATGGGTTGGGGTTGGCACAAGAATTGGCTTCTTTGCAGATTCCGCAGATAATTGTGATGCGTGAACCTGTGCCAGATGTGGTAGCACAAGAGTTTTTGAAGTATTTTCTTTCTGGGTATGCTGGTGGTGAGTGCTTTTATCAGGTGGTGCGACAAGCACGGGAACGATTACAAGGATTGGAGGATCGGTTTCCTTGTGCTACTTGGCTACCAGTGATTTGCCAAAATCCCGCAGCGATACCTCCTTCTTGGCAGGAAATTACGGGTGTTATACAGTCAGCGCCAACACCACCGCTTCAACAACAACGATCGCCTCGTCGCCATTTAGCTAAGGGATTGTTTTCTACTTTAGCAGTAACTGCCTTGGTGTTTGGGTTAAGATTTGTCGGGTTAATGCAAGGCGCTGAGTTGCAAGTGTTCGACGCGATGATGCGATCGCGTTCCATCGTGATGGATGAAGGTGCTGATCCACGTCTAGTTGTGGTGACGATTGATGATGCCGATCTTGCCACCCAAAGACAAAATGGTGAACTTTTGAAAGGGACTTCCATTTCTGATAAATCTCTTAACATACTTTTGGCAAAATTGCAACAGTACCAACCGCGAGCGATCGGCTTGGATATTTACCGTGATTTTCCAGCGGAAGATCGAGATTTAATTTCTCGTTTGCAAAAAGCTGACAATTTAATTGGTATTTGTAAAGGAAGTGATGCTGTTACAAATATTCACGGGACTAAGCCGCCACCAGAAATTCCCCAGGAACGTTTGAGTTTTAGCGACTTTATTCACGATCCTGATGGGGTGGTACGTCGGCATTTATTGTGGATGAACCAGGAAGCAACATCTTTATGTTCTGCCCCCAACGCATTTAGTTTGCAATTAGCATCACTTTATTTGGCGGCGAAAGGAATTCAACCAAAGTATACAACAGATGGTAATCTACAATTTGGCAATACTGTTTTTCACCGTTTGGGATCGCGTGCTGGTGGATATCAAAGTATTGATGCTAATGGTGGTCAAATTTTAGTTAATTACCGTTCGGCAAAAACTATTGCTGAACAAGTGACGCTGACGCAACTTTTATCTAGTCCGCTTAATCCCAGTGCAGTAAAAGATAAGATTGTTTTGATTGGTGTTACAGCTAGGGGGGATAATCCTGATTCTTGGGCAACTCCCTATGGAACTGAATTGGATAAGCATTTGCCTGGGGTAATGGTACAGGCACATATGATTAGTCAGATTTTAAGTGCTGTATTGGATGGGCGATCGCTCTTGCGTACTTTGTCTCCATTAGTTGAGTTTACCTGGCTTTGGGGTTGGGCTGTGGTTGGGGTAGTGTTAGCTTGGCGGTGGCGTTCTGTAAATAAATTGATATTAGTTGTCTGTAGTACCTCAGGTATTGTGTATTTATTTTGCTTTGGTTTGTTAATTCAGGGTGTTTGGGTACCGTTTGTGCCTTCTGTGTTGGTGTTGGTTGGCACTGCTAGTGTGGTTTATACGCAAAATTCAAAATTGTCGTAGAGACGTTCCGCCGGAACGTCTCTACAAATCAATTACATATTTAGGTCATAATTATGTGGTATAATAATAGACTATTTTTTGCATTACTATTTAGTAGTGTTTGCTTAAATACGATTACTTCGTCAATGGCGCAGTCGGTTGATCCCCCCAACCCCCCTTTACAAGGGGGGCAGACGCGAATCTTCAACCCCCCTTTACAAGGGGGGCTTGGGGGGATCTCAACGCGACAGCAGACGCGAATCTTCAACCCCCCTTCACAAGGGGGGCTTGGGGGGTCAAAAGTAGCTGTGCGGCTAGTTATGCCTTCTCCACCACCAGGACGTCCACCTGGAGGACGCTTGCGTGGCGGAGCAAAACGGGGTATGTGTCCAGTAGCTGCACCGATGATGACGGCTTTAGTACCATTCACTCAGCCAAGTCCTGGTGTAGTTAATGTTTGGGGATTGACGACAGTGGAACGCCCAACTTTATGGGTTTATGTACCCTATATTAAGGGTTCTGCTTCGACTGCTGAGTTTGTGTTGCAAGATGATGAGGACGCAAATCCAATTTATCAAACCAATATTGCTCTACCTGATGCGCCTGGTGTAATCGGTATTTCTCTGCCTGCTTCTGCTCCTGGTTTGAAGGTGGGTAAACCATACCGTTGGTTTGTTAATGTTTATTGTGACCCGCAAAAACCAGATTCGCTGATTTATGTAGAAGGAATGATACAACGAGTAAATCAAAGTCAGGCGATCGCTCAACAACTAAAATCAGCACAACCAAAACAGCAGGTTGATATCTATGCCCAAAATGGCTTGTGGTATGATGCAATCACAACACTTGCACAACTGCGGCAGAAAAATCCTCAAGATGGAACACTTGTGGCTGAGTGGAAGGATTTGCTTGACAGCGTTGGCTTGAGCGATGTAGCAGCGAAACCGTTAGTCAGGTAATTGACAACTGCTAGAAGCGCCTAAGGATATCTCTACTTAACAAATTGATATGGTATTTTATCAGTATCCCAAGGGAGAGTCCATCCATCCGGGTCATCATAGCAGTAAGTTTGATCGAAAAAGTTTAGAAAGCCGGTGGTCGAATTTTCTAAATTTTGTACACCATGCCAAATACCAGGTGGGATAATCAATAGCGTTGGAGTCATGCGACCTAAATGCAGTACACTAACTTGACCTTGAGTAGGTGATTGTGAGCGATCGTCAAACAAAACTGCACGAATTGTTCCGTCCGTGACAAAGATGTGATCTGTCTGCTTCGCATGATAATGCCATGCATTGATCGCTCCTGGACGTTGTGTCACATGAATAATTTGATTGATCGGATAGTCAATGAGGTTCCAATCCATACGAAATGCCTCTGTTGTAACGCCACTTCGAGTTACAACATTTTTCATTTCTTTAATTTGAACCCCATGAAGCAGAGAAAAGATTTGGGTGCCATCTTCCTTAACTGTTTTTTGGGCTTTCACTGCGCCTTCTAGCATAATTTACCTCTTTCTACTTGCAAAAAACGGATTTCTATAGTTTCTACTTATCTAAGTTTGTCTCCATTGCTTGAAGTTGAGCTTGTAACTTTTCTTGCGCAATGATACTAAATACATCTTTCAAACCGGTTAATTTAATCAAATCTTTGTAAGAGAAATGACATTCATCTTCCAGAATTTGAGCAATATTTTGCTCCTCCATTGCCTCAAAAATTGTGGTTAGACCAAAATACCTATGTGCGTAACCTGAATTCATCAGCGCAAATGAACCGATGACAAACAGAAAAAGTTCTTTTTTAAACTTAATTTCTTTGTAAACTGGATTGGGAAAAATTTGGGGAAAATTATCATAAATCTCATCTTTTAGATAATGTTTCAGAATTTGAGCTAGTTCAAAATTGTAACGGATTCTTGTTTCTGGTCTATTACCACTGATATTTGCTTCATTGTTACGAATACGTCTTTTAATTAGATTTTTTTGGATAATATGAATTTCGTATTTCATACAAAATCTTATCCAATACTCATAATCTGGTAATTGAGCATATCGTGGATCAAATTTACCAATTTGGTCGTAACATTTTTTTCTGATCATGCTTCCCGAATAACATAAACAGTTACCTTTGAAAAAAAAATGGTTGAGCCACTCAAATCTTGTCCTGTTTGGTTGGATGTAAATATGTTTAAAAAAGTTATTTTCGTCAGCTAAATCATTTCCACTTTCATCGATAATTTGTGCATAGCTAAACACAGCACCAACTTCTGGATTTTGGTCTAAAAATCTTACTTGCTTCTCCAGTTTATCAGGAGCAAAGACATCATCAGCACCTAATTGTGCTAGAAACTCTCCTTGTGCTTCGCTACGACACTTGTTACTACCATAAGTAGAAGCTCCATGATTTTTTTCCAAGCAAAATAGCTTAATTCTTGGATCTTTAAAGCTTTTAATAACACTTACACTTGCATCAGTGGAAGCATCATCTACTATAATTATTTCAAAATCTTGGTACGTTTGATTTAATACACTTTGAATTGCTTCTCCTATAAATTTTTCCAAATTATAAGATGGGATACAAACTGTTACTCGTGGCATAATTTGAACACATCAAAGCTTTTTTAAAAAAATATCAGCGTATTACTCCGCGTGAAATAGCGATCGCACTACTTAGAGCATCGCCCAGACTACTTAATTTTTGTGGTAGATACTAAATCCGAATCAGTTCTTCTTTGCTAATGTTTTTTTACTTTCAAGCACTAGCAAAATTCAGTAATATTTATCACTATATGTTCTTACCCAAAAATCTCAACTACTCATTATCGTTTTTACCAAAAATTCATATAAAACTCGTTTCGTAGCGTAATTTCTTTGTTATTTCTTTAAATAAGCAGCTATAATTCTTCCTTTTGGATGATGTGGCAGCGGAACCGTAGCCATTAGCGAGTAATGAACAGCTCGTAACAAATCTGTATACACACATTAATAAATTTGTCAAACTGTAATTATTACATGTGTATTTGTAAAAATAAGATTAACCTAAGTACTCGGATTGTAAAGTTTAGCTATTGATTGGCAAGCATTCGCGGATGTTATAGACAATTCATGAACAACTGAATAAATAAAAATTCTCCTATCTTAGTCTTGGATCAACAGCCAGACAACAGAACTTTTAATTAGTACGAAGAGACACAATTTTGAACAGCTATAAATGGTATCCCCCTCAAGGTAATCAACCCACATGTATTTATGAGTGGCTAGAACGCCTTGCACAGACAAACCCCGATGCAATTGCGATTACTGCACCAGGACGCGCAGCGCTTACCTATCGCCGATTACAAAATCAGGTAAATGATGTCGTTGCCCAGTTGCACAGCAATGGTTTAGGTCGCCATGACCGAGTGGCGATCGCTCTCCCCAATAGTCCAGAAATGGCTGTGGCATTTTTAGCTGTTGCCTCTGGTGCTACTTGTGCGCCACTCAATCCAGCTTATCGCGCCAATGAATTTGACTTTTATCTCAAAGACTTGAACGCTAAGGCATTAATTGTTCAATCTGGGATTAACTCGCAAGCAATTGCCGTAGCTCAAGCAAAAGGCATTCCCATCATAGAAATATCACCTCAGTTAGAGGCAGAGGCAGGAATATTCACGCTCACAGGGAGTAAAGTTAACAATCCAATTAGCAGTGGTTTTGCCCAGGCAAACGATGTGGCTTTAGTGCTGCATACCTCAGGTACAACATCCCGCCCTAAACTCGTGCCTTTGACACATGAAAACCTTTGCACTTCGGCTCATAACATTCGGGTTGCGCTCTCGTTGAGCAAGGGCGATCGCTGCTTGAATATAATGCCATTGTTTCATATTCACGGTCTGATTGGTGCATTGCTTTCATCCTTAATAGCTGGTGGAAGTGTGGTTTGCACCCCAGGCTTTTATGCACCTAAATTCTTTGAATGGGTAGAAGAGTTTCGCCCAACCTGGTACACTGCTGTTCCCACAATGCATCAAGCGATTTTGGCACGCGCCCATGCCCACCGTCAAACCATTAGCCAGTACCCGGTGAGGTTTATCCGTTCTTCCTCTGCTTCCTTGCCACATCAGGTGATGACAGAATTAACACAGGTGTTTAATGCTCCGGTGATTGAAGCTTACGGGATGACAGAAGCTTCCCATCAGATCACTAGCAATCCTTTACCTCCAGGAGAGCGCAAGCTTGGTTCCGTTGGAGTAGCAGCAGGTACAGAAGTAGGCATTATGGATGAGATGGGCAACTTGCTTGCAGCAGGTGAAATTGGAGAAGTCGTTATCACTGGTACTAATGTTACCCTTGGGTATGAAAATAATCCGAGCGCCAACGAGAGTGCCTTCACTATGGGCTGGTTCCGTACTGGGGATCTGGGGTATTTGGATACCGATGGTTATCTTTTCCTCAAAGGTCGTATAAAGGAAATTATTAATCGCGGAGGTGAGAAAATTTCGCCCCGTGAAGTGGATGAAGTACTTTTAGATCATCCGGCGATCGCTCAAGCCGTCACCTTTGCTGCTCCCCACACTCTTCTTGGTGAAGATGTCGCCGCCGCTGTCGTTTTGCGACAGGGGGCATCTGCTACAGAACTGGAGATCAAAGAGTTTGCTGCTGCGCGACTAGCTGACTTTAAAGTTCCTCGTGTAGTTTTGTTTCTGGATGAAATTCCCACCGGAGCGACTGGCAAACTACACCGGATTGGTTTAGCTCAAAAGCTGGGTTTAACTGCATCCAATCCCACTTCCCCAAGACCAATATTTACTCCTCCTCGCACCCCGTTAGAAGAAGAATTAGCAAAAATTTGGTCGGTTGTTTTACAAGTTGAGCCAGTGGGCATCCACGATAACTTCTTTCAGTTGGGCGGAGACTCGATTCTGGCAACTCAGATCCTCAACCGTGTACGTGAAGCGGTGCAAGTAGATTTGTCTTTGCTGGTTTTCTTTCAGCAGCCTACTGTAGCCAACATAGCTATTAATATTACCTCACTTCTAGTTGAAAAAACTCAATCAGAAGAAATATCCGATCTTTTAGACATTCGACGGATAAAGAACCGTGACTCTGCCCCACTGTCGTTTTCTCAAGCTAGGATGTACTTTCTAGATCAACTAGAACCTGGTAATCCTGCTTACAATCGTCCAACTTATGTTCGTCTTAAAGGCTTCCTGAACATAGCAGTGCTAGAACAAAGCCTAAATGAGATTGTACGTCGTCATGAAATCTTACGTACAACTTTTCCTGTAGTGAATGGGCAACATGTAGCAGCGATCGCCCCAACATTGACCTTGACATTGCCAATACTAGACCTTAGTTCTCTGTCTGCCACTGAGCGGGAAGCTGAAGCTAAGCGGATCGCTCTACAGGAGGCTCAGCAAAGCTTCAACTTATCTCAATCCCCCTTACTCAAAGCTATTATTCTGCGGTTGAGCGAAGTAGAACATATCTTGCTACTGACAATGCACCATATCATCTTTGATGGCTGGTCGCAGGGAGTCCTTTTGCAGGAGTTAGCACAAATCTACGAAGCTTTCTCTATGGGGAAGCCATCTCCCCTACCAGAGTTACCGATTCAGTATGTTGACTTTGCCCATTGGCAACGCCAGCAGTTACAAGGAGAGATACAACAATCCCAGCTTGCTTACTGGAAAAAACAGCTAAGCGGTAGTCTACCAGTGTTGGATCTGCCAAAAGACCGACCTAGAGGAGCAGTTCAGACATTTCATGGTGCTAAACTTGTTTCGGTGTTACCTAAAGACTTAAGTGAATCCCTCCAGGCTTTGAGCCAGCAGCAAGAGGTAACACTATTTATGACGCTGTTAGCGGCTTTTAAAATATTGCTCCATCGTTATACAGGTCAGGATGACATTCTCGTTGGCTCTCCTGTTGCAGGTCGAAATCGAATTGAGACGGAGAAATTGATTGGAGTTTTGATTAACACCCTTGTTTTACGCACGCACGTTCACGGTAAACTCAGTTTTCGAGAACTATTAGCTCAAGTTCGTGAGGTAGCGCTGCAAGCTTATGCTCACCAAGATATTCCTTTCGAGAAACTGGTAGAGGAACTGCAACCAGAAAGACATTTGAACCATACTCCTGTGTTTCAAGTAATGTTCCAGTTCAGAAATTTCCCGAACGAAGTTGTGGAATTCTCTGGTATCCAGATAGAGGAATTCAAGTTTGACAGGGAAATTGCACAGTTTGATTTAACTCTGGATATCTTGCATACACCAGTAGGGCTAGCTTGTCAATTCGAGTACAACAGTGATTTATTTGATGCAGTTACCATCAAGCGGATGAGTGGTCATTTCCAGAACTTGTTGTCAGCAATTGTAGAAAATCCAGCAGCAACAGTGGGTGAATTACCCCTGTTAAGTGCAGCAGAACGCCATCAGTTATTGGTTGAGTGGAATGATACTGCTGCGGTATACCCTACTGATAAATGTATTCATCAATTATTTGAACAACAGGTAGAACTTACCCCAGATGCCGTTGCGGTAGTGTTTGAAGAACAACAGTTGACCTACCATCAATTAAATACTAGAGCTAACCAACTCGCACATCACCTGCTTTCCTTAGGAGTGGGACCAGAAGTGCTGGTGGGTATTTGCACCGAACGTTCTGTAGAGATGGTGGTAGGACTTTTGGGGATACTCAAGGCGGGTGGTGCCTATGTCCCCCTTGACCCTACTTATCCTCAAGAGCGGTTGAGTTATATGTTGGCGGATTCACATTTACTAATACTACTCACTCAACAACACTTATTAAAACAACTGTCATCACCACACCAAATACAAACGATTTGTCTAGAGGAAGATTGGCAAAACTTTGCTGATTACTCTGATGATAACCCTTGTAGCAAAACCAAATCAGACAATTTAGCTTACGTAATTTATACTTCAGGTTCTACCGGAAAACCTAAGGGAACAATGATTCTACATCGTGGGATGGTGAATTATTTAAGTTGGTGTACAAAAGCTTATAATGTTGCCACAGGAGATGGTTCTACAGTCAATTCTTCAATTGCCTTCGATGCCACTATTCTCAGTTTATTTTCTCCTTTATTGGTAGGACGTAAGGTAGTACTTTTACCAGAAGAAGGAGAAATGGAAGAACTCAAAGCAGCACTGTGTTCTGGTAATAAGTTTAGCCTGGTAAAATTTACCCCTACTCAATTAGAAATCCTTAGCCATTTATTTACTAACGAACTAGTCAGCATTCAAACTCAAGCATTTATTATTGGTGGAGAAGCCTTATCAGAAAAACTGATTTCTTTCTGGCGAAAACAAGCACCAGTAACTAAATTAATTAACCAATATGGTCCTACAGAAACTGTAGCAGGGTGCTGTTGTTACAAAGTAGTAAAACAAAGCTTCCCTGGAGCTTATATTCCTATTGGTCGCCCCATTTCTAACACTGAGTTGTATATTTTAGATAACAATTTACAACCAGTACCTATTGGCGTACCCGGAGAATTACACATTGGAGGTGCAGGATTAGCGCGAGGCTACCTCAACCGCCCAGAACTAACTAGTGAAAAATTCATTGCCAACCCCTTTAGTCAACAAGAGGGGACACGAGTTTACAAAACTGGAGATTTAGCTCGCTACTTACAGGATGGTAACATCGAATTCCTTGGTCGTATTGACCATCAGGTAAAGATTCGCGGATACCGCATTGAGTTAGGAGAGATAGAGGCAGTACTGAGCCAACACCCGGTTGTATTTCAAACTGTAGTCATTGCCCGTGAAGACATTGTTGGTGACAAGCGGCTGGTGGCTTATATAGTGGTAAAACCACAGCAAAATCTCCCCAATTTGAGCGAACTGCGCAGCTTTTTGAAGCAGCAGTTACCGGAATACATGGTGCCTGCTGCTTTTGTCACTTTAGACACCATACCGTTAACACCCAATGGCAAAATAGACCGCTCTGCATTACCAATACCTGATCGTGTTGACCGAGAACAGGAATACATTGCACCACGTACACCAACTGAAGAAATCATCGCCAACACCTTCGCTTCAGTTCTCGGTGTACAAAATGTAGGAATCCACGACAACTTCTTTACCTTAGGCGGACATTCGCTACTTGCCACCCAAGTGATTTCTCGATTGCGACAAACTTTTTCAGTGGAATTGTCTTTGCATCGTTTGTTTAAAGAGCCTACAGTAGCTAAGTTAGCTGCCAGCATCGACAAGATTCTTTACACAGTGAAAAAGTTACAGGAACTAACGAAGAGCAATTTATTAGAAGACACAGAGGAGATTGAACTGTGAAAAACATAGAAGAATTTTTGTTAGACCTTTCTCATCTGGATATAAAGTTATGGGTTGAACAAGGTCGCTTGCGCTGTAGTGCCCCAAAGGGAACACTGACACCAGAGATACGTACACAGCTATCTGAGCGCAAAGTAGAAATTATCAATTTTCTGAATTCGGTTAATCTTAACTCCTATTCTAAATTCGAGAGTATCCGTCCGGTTCCCAGGGACAAAGACCTACCCCTGTCCTTTGCACAACAACGGCTGTGGTTCCTTTACCATCTGGATAATAATAGTAATAATTATCACATAAACTTTGGATGGCAGATAACGGGGAATTTAAATGTAGTCGCTTTAGAGCAGGCAATTAGGAACATTGTATTCCGTCACGAAGTTTTACGTACTAGCTTTGAATTGGTAAATGGTAATACAGTACATAAAGTTCATCCTGAAGTCACTATTTTCCTACCAGTAGTCAACCTAGAGAATTTTCCAGAAGCTGAACAGTCAAAGGTTGTACAGGACTTAGCTACCCAAGAGGCAGAAAAACCCTTTGATTTATCCAAACCTCCTTTACTACGAGTAACTCTTTTACGACTTAGTGAAGCGTCTCATGTGCTGTTGTTTACTTGGCATCACATTGTTTTCGATGGCTGGTCAAGGGGGGTATTTACTCAAGAGTTGTCAAATTTTTATCAAGCATTCTTATCAGGAATTACTTCCTACCCACCATTACCGATCCAGTATGCAGACTTTGCAGTCTGGCAGCGTCAGTATCTGCAAGGAGAAGTACTAGAGTCTCTTGTGACTTACTGGAAACAGCAGATCGGGGGTGAGTTACCCTTATTGGAGTTACCTACTGACCGTCTACGTCCACCTGTGCAAACGTACCGGGGTGCAAAGCAAACCCTGAAATTCTCCCTCGACCTCAGCAAGAAAATCAAAACCCTCACCCAACAGGAAGGCGTAACCCTGTTCATCACGCTGTTGGCAGCATTCAAGGTCTTGCTGTATCGTTATAGTGGACAGGAAGACTTGATCGTGGGTTCTGCGATCGCAAACCGCAATCGAATCGAAATCGAAGGCTTGATTGGGTTTTTTGTGAATACGTTAGTGCTGCGAACTGATTTGTCTGGCAATCCCAGTTTTCGAGAATTACTACAAAGGGTGCGTGAGGTGGCGCTGCAAGCCTATACCCACCAAGATCTGCCCTTTGAGAAACTGGTAGAAGAACTAAAACCACAGCGTTCAGGGAGCCATACACCTCTGTTCTCTGTAATGTTCACCTGGGAAAATGCTCCAATGGGTAAATTGGTACTGCCCGGTCTGACGATGACTCCTATAGAATTGGAGAATGTCACTGCCAAGTTTGATTTAACCTTGTCAATGCAAGAAACAGCGGCGGGACTAACTGGTGAATTGATATATAACTGCGACTTGTTTGATGCTGCCACAATTACGCGCATGGTAGCAAATTTCCAGACGTTGCTGGAAGGCATTGTTGCAAACCCTAATCAATGTATATGTGACTTGCCTGTGTTCAGTGTAGCACAACAGCATCAGTTGCATATTCATCAACAATTTAGTTGCTTTGTGATTGGAAGTGGAACTTTAGTTATTCAATGTGCTCAAATGCTGTTAGAGAGGGGTCATCAAATTTTCGGCATCATCTCCTCTGATACATTAATAAGTGATTGGGCGAAGGGAAAAGGCATACCTCACATCCAACCAACAGATAATCTCATCGCATTTTTGAGCCAGAAATCTTTTGATTACCTGTTCAGCATTGTCAACATTAACCTTTTACCTCAAGAAATTTTGGAGTTACCAAGCTTGTACGCTATTAACTACCATAATGCGCCCCTACCAAAATACGCGGGAATTCATTCTCCGTCTTGGGCTTTGATGCATCAGCAGAAAACCCATGGTGTTACATGGCACGTAATGAGTAGTCTAGTTGACGCTGGCGATATCCTTGCATCAGCTGTGTTTGGCATTGCTGATGATGAAACTGCTTTTACACTCAATGGGAAATGCTATGAAGCAGCCATCAATTCATTTGCTCAACTAATTGATGAGCTTAGCTGCCACCAAGCAATAGCTCGAAAGCAGAACTTGGGAGAGCGAACCTATTTTTCGCGCTCTCAGCGGCCTTCTACAGGAGGAGTGTTCTCATTCACAGGAGGGGTGTTCTCATTCAACCGTTGTGCCCGTGAGATAGATGCTTTGGTTCGGGCTTTAGACTTTGGACCATACCCCAATTCACTTGCTCTGGCGAAGTTAGCTATAGGAAGCGACTTCATCGTAGTCTCTAAACTCGAAGTTCTTCAAGACCTGTCCAAGTCACCAACTGGAACAGTAACAGCGATTGAAGATAATTTGCTTAAGGTTTCTACAACTTCTTACGAGATTGCATTGCGCCAAGTGCAGACCATTGATGGTCAGACGCTATCGATTCCTGATTTGGTCGCTAAGTTTGGACTACAGGTGGGGTATCGGTTTAAAGACATTGAGCCAGATATCGCGAGGCGCATTGAGGCTTTTGATGCGTTGATTGCTAAGCATGAGGCTTTCTGGGTAAAGAAACTGGCGATGTTAGAGCCTTACACGATTCCCTATGCACAGTCGAAGGCATCCCACTCGAAACAAAAGCAGTACGCTCAGGTCAAGTTGCCTGTATCGCAGGAGGTGCTCACCTTTTTGGAACGCCATTGGGCATATTCGCTGAGCGATTTTCTCTTAGCTACTTTTGCTGCTTATCTTGCCCGAAGTAGCGGAAGTTACTGTTTTGATATTGGATTTAAAGATGTCTCGCTGCAACACGAATTGGTAGGACTGGAAAACTTTTTTGCCGAGCATGTACCTTTTCGCGTAGAGATAGGGGAGAAGCAAAGTTTTGCAGAAGTTTTTGCAGTCTTGAGGGAGCAGGTGAAGTTAACTAAACTTCACTTGACTTTTGCACGCGATACCGTAGCTAGGTATCCAGTTCTTCTTTCAGTGGCGGATTTGGTCAGTGAGAACAAGTTTCCAGTGATTATAGAACGGGTAGAAAGTATAGACGACTACAAAACTAGCCGAGGAAATGAGTTAACCCTGGTAATTCCGGAAGATGGAAAAGAATGCTGTTGGCTATATGATACCGAGGCATTAGATGGTGACAGCATTGCTGTGATGTTGCGCTCCTTTACTACTTTTTTGCAAGGTATTGTCACTGACATTACCCAACCCATTGCCTACCTTCCCCTGCTATCTGAGGAAGAGCGTCACCTCATCCTAGTGGAGTGGAATAACCAAAAGGTAGATTACCCCAAAGATTGCATCCATCAGTTGTTTGAGGCTCAGGCGGAGCGGACACCTGATTTGATTGCGGTTGTGTTTCAAGATGAACAGCTTACCTACCTGGAGCTGAACCAACGAGCGAATTGTCTAGCGCATTACTTACAAAAACAGGGCGTAACATCTGATGTTCTGGTTGGCATTTACATGGAGCGCTCCTGGGAAATGGTGGTAGCAATATTGGGCATTTTGAAAGCGGGTGGAGCTTACGTGCCATTAGACCCAGCTTATCCTAAAGAGCGCTTAGGCTTCATGTTGTCAGATGCTCAAGTGCCAGTGCTGTTAACTCAAAAGAATTTGGTGGTTGGACTTCCCAACCAAAAGGCAAATATAGTTTGTCTAGATGCAGACTGGGAGGTAATCTCTCAAGAAAATCAGGAAAATCCTATCATTAATGTGACAGCCAAAAACTTGGCTTATGTAATTTACACCTCAGGATCTACTGGTGTTCCTAAGGGGGTGATGATTCCCCACGGTGCTTTGACAAACTACACTCAAGCGGCGGCGGCGGAATATAACTTGAACACAAGCGATCGCCTATTACAGTTTGCCTCGATTAGTTTCGATGCAGCAGCAGAAGAGATATTTCCCTGTCTAGTACGAGGTGGAACCTTGGTACTGCGTACTGATGCCATGTTAAGTTCAATACACGCATTTTTAGAAAAATGTTGCGAACTTAAACTAACTGTGTTAAACTTACCCACAGCATTCTGGCATCAAATCACTTCTGCCTTAGCTAGGGAAAATTGCGTACTACCAAAGCAACTGCGTTTAGTGATAATTGGCGGAGAAAAAGCGCTCAAGATGCCACTGGAAACATGGCACAAATATGTACCTCCTCGCGTGCGACTGGTAAATACTTATGGTCCGACGGAAACTACTATCGTTGCAACCAAGTGTGACTTATCGGAACCAGTCTGGGGAGAAGTACCAATTGGTTGTGCAATTCCTAATGTCCAAACCTATATCTTGGATAAACATCTTCAACCTGTTCCTTTTGGCGTGGTGGGGGAACTATACATTGGTGGAGCTGGCTTGGCTTGGGGCTATCTCAACCGTCCCGAACTGACTGCCGAGAAATTTATTCCCCATCCCTATAGTCAGGAAGCGGATGCAAGGCTTTACAAAACTGGGGATTTAGCCCGTTACCTGAGTAACGGACAGATTGAGTTTGTTGGTCGTATCGACCACCAAGTGAAGGTGCGGGGTTTCCGCATTGAGTTGGGAGAGATAGAGGCTGTACTGAGTCAACATCCAGATGTACTCCAGACTGTGGTTGTAGCGCGTGAAGACGTTATTGGTGACAAGCAGCTAGTGGCTTATATAGTGGTGACAAAGCAAAATCCCCCCAATTTGAGTGAACTGCGCAGCTTTTTGCAGCAGAAGTTACCTGAGTACATGATACCTGTAGCCTTTGTCTTCATGGATACCATACCATTAACACCCAATGGCAAGGTAGACAGTCGCGCTTTGCCCGCACCGGATACATCCAGTGTTTGTCGCTCCTCCAGTTTAACCGAACCCCGCAACCCCACTGAAGAGGTCTTAGCTGCTATCTGGGCGCAAGTTTTGGGTGTTGAAAAGATTGGTATCCATGACAATTTCTTTGAATTGGGAGGGCATTCACTTTTAGGAATGCAATTGATTTCTCAAGCAAGCCTTGCCATAGGTGTAGAGATTCCGCTAAAGTTGCTGTTTGAGAAGCAGACGATCGCCCTTTTAGCTCAAGCAATTGAGGTTCTAGCCAATTCCCAGCAGCCATTAAAGACTAGAGCAAAGATATCTGGGCTTCAACGAAAGAACTATCAGCCAGAGAATCTTCCGCTTTCAGCAAATCAGCAATGGTCGTGGTTTAACGACCACCCCTACACCACAACAATTAAATTCACTTATTACATTGTAGGTTTTCTTAACGTCGCTGCACTAGAACAAAGCCTGAATGAAATTGTGCGGCGACACGACATTTTACGAACAAATTTTCCAATTGTGGATGGCAAACCAGTTCAAGTTATTGCTTCGATGCTGACATTAACAGTGCAAGTTATTGACCTACGGGAGCTTTCGGGAACACAAAAAGCGCATAAGTGTGCTCAGTTATTTGAAGAGGAAAGTTTGCGTCCTTTTGATCTAAACTGTGGTTCCCTGATTAGAACTCAATTGCTGCAAGTAGGTCAACAGGAGTATCTGCTCAACTTCTTTATTAACCACATTATTTTTGATGGCTTTTCCTTGGGTGTATTTATGGGAGAGTTGTCAGTACTTTATAATACCTTTGACAAAGGTCTACCCTCTGGGCTTGCCGAATTACCGTTTCAGTATGCGGACTTTGTACACTGGCAACAACAGTATATGTCTGGTGAAGTGAGGCAAAGCTATGATTCCTATTGGAAGAAAAAGTTAGCTTCGGCTCAACCAATTTTTGAACCTAGTAGAGAATTGGGGAAATTATTACCTGCGATCGCTCATCCAATAGAGCTACCTACAAATCTCATCAACTCTCTGAGAAAAATGGGGCGCAAGGAGAATGTTAGCCTTTTCACGATCATGTTAACGGCTTTTAAACTATTACTTCACACCTATACAGGTAAAGATGATATTGTTGTGGCTGTTCTCAATGCGAATCGAAACCCATATGAAACTAAATTTTTGATTGGCGTGTTTGCTAACAGATTGTTACTGCGGACTAATCTTTCCGGGAATCCCTCGTTTAGGGAGTTATTAGTCCGGGTAGGTGATATGTACTTTGAGAGCTATGATTACCAAAACTTACCCGGCATTCAGAGTGGTATACCGACAATTGACCACGCTCAAGTGTTTTTCAACTTCATACCAATACCAAGAAATGTTAAGTATCCTCCGATTGAGAAAACTAAGCTTGTCAACTTTGGTGGTGGTGCAACGGTAACCGAGCAAGACTTGAGATTGACGATATTTGATGAAGAAGATAGAGTACACGGGAGGCTAAGTTACACAAACAGATTGTTTGATGCCAAAACCATTGAGCATTTAGTTAATTTATACCGTCAAATACTAGAGCAGGCAGTTGAATTTTAAATATTCATTGCCTGCTTCACACAAGGGGATGCAATCATTTGCATTCCTCCTGGTGGTGCAATAGTCACATAAATTGGTTAAGCAAAAGGTTTATTCTTGATTATTTATTGTTAGATTTCTCTAAATTTTTGCCTGTTTCTAACAAAAAATTTTCAATGTTATTGAGAATCGCTACCTTATCTTTTTCTCCTATTTTACGATTCCCAACATATATTCCCCACGGCTCTAAGTTTTTGGTAACAACTGAGCCAGCAGCGACTACGGCTCCTTCCCCCACTGTCACACCTGGTAAAATAACACTATTTGCCCCGATGCCACAATATCGACCTATATGTACGGGTGCTCGATGAACATTTCTGTACTTTTCATCAACTGTTGGATTGCCAAGATGACATCCTGTAAAATCATCTGAGCCAGTGAAAATTCTCACTCCAGAAGAAAGACCTGAGAAGTCCCCGATAGTGAAACTTTCACCTCCTGTGATTGAAGTGAAGGATGCAATATGAACATAGCTGCCTATCTTGATCTTCTTTTTAGCATAGATAAATACGAAATCATCAATGATGATATTTGTACCAAATTCAATGTTTTCTATCCCTACTATTTTAGTGTACTCGAAAGTGCGAAGACCAGGAATATTATACTTATTTAAATGCCGGAAAGTTTGAGTCATTTATTTTCGTGCCTTTCTCATTTTACCTGAGCTTCTTGTTGAATCATGTGATTGGCTTTTTCTGCCAAAAGAATCTTAAAAATATCGATTTTTCCTGTTAATTCAAAAAACTTTTTATAATCAAAAGAAAATTCATCTCTAATATTTTGAGCAAGCTTTGTATCTCCAAGCGTCTCATGGATTGTACTAAGACCAAAGTATTGGTGTGCAGGAGATGATTCAACTGCAAGTGCAAGCATACCGAGCAGAAAAGGCACATATTCCTTTTTGAATTCTATTTCTCTATTATTTCTCATGAATTTAAAAGGAAATATTTTTGGTAAATCATCACAAATCTCACTCCTCAGGTAATTTTTCAAAATTTGAGTCTTCTCAAACTGATCGCGAACTTTCACTTCTGGTCTTTGTCCACTGGCATTTGCTTCATTATTACGAATACGAAACTTAATCAAATTCTCTGGTATGACGTGAATTTCGTACTTCATGCAAAGTCTTATCCAGTAGTCATAATCCGGTAACTGAGCATAGCGTCTATCAAAAGAACCAATTTTGTCGTAACATTCTTTACGAATTAAACAAGTGGGAGCACATAAACAGTTACCCTTGAAAAAAAAATGATTGAGCCACTCAAATCTTGTTCTATTGGGTTGGATAAAAATATGCTTATACAAGTGTTTTTTATTATTGAAATCACTACCTTCTTCGTCGATAATTTGTGCATAACTAAAAACAGCACCAATTTCTGGATTTTGCTCTAAAAACCTAACTTGCTTTTCCAGCTTGTCAGGAGCAAAAACATCATCTGAGTTTAGCAATGCTATAAATTCACCTTTGGCTTCGCTACGACACTTGAGTCCAGCAACACAAGCTCCTTGATTTTTCTCAAAACAAAACAGCTTAATTCTCGGATCTGTAAAGCTTTTAATAACGCTCACGCTTTGATCCGTAGAACCGTCATCTGTAATAACTATTTCAAAATCATGATAGGTTTGATTTAAAACACTTTGAATTGCCTCACCCACAAATTTTTCATGATTGTAAGATGGAACCATAACCGTAACTTTCGGCATATCTAAACCTCACACATTTCAAGTAAGATATTACAAATTTTTTCTACATAACTAATTGTTAATTCACCGTACAAAGGTAGGATGGACATTTAAGTATTGATTGTCAGCTTTACATAAGGGGATGCAATCATTTGCATTCCTCCTGGTGCTACAAAAGTCACAAAACTGCGCTTGGGACGCATGGGAAGTTTGTTGACTAGAGTTACTTGAAAGCGTGAAAGAATAGTTGCTAATACCAGTTTCATTTCATTTAGGGCAAATGCCATCCCAATACAACGACGATTTCCACCACCAAAAGGTAAATACTCGTATGGGGAAAATTGCCTTGCTAAAAAGCGTTCTGGTCTGAATTGTTTTGGTTGTGGGTAAACTTCTTCCCTATTGTGAGCTAAGTAGATACTGGGCATTATAATTGTTCCCACTGGTAGCTGATACCCGACAATTTCCACAGGCGTAAGCACACGGCGAGGCAAAGCACTGAACGCAATCGGATGAATCCGCAGGGTTTCTTGGCAGACAGCTGTTAAATAGGGTAGTTTGGTGATCGCCATTGGATCTGGGTTGTCACCAAAAAGCTCCAATTCTCTAAGCAATTTGTTGCGTACCTGTGGAAAAAGGTCTAGCGAATACAACGCCCATACCAATGCTGAAGCTGTAGTTTCATGTGCGGCAACCAGCATCGTCATTAACTCATCACGTAACTCTTGATCGGTCATTGGAACGCCATTTTCATCACGCGCTGACATCATCAAACTCAGAATATCTTGCCGACTTGAATTAGATTGGGTTCTTCGTTCTTGAATCAAAGCATAAATCAACTCGTCTATTTTTTGTATTTGCCGCAAAACCCAACCCCAGGGACTCCAAGGTCCGAAATCTTTGTTTAAGCCAAAAAATCTGACGGCATCTATGAAAGGAGAAGTGACGAATTCCATCAGGGAAATCAGCAATTGGCGAAATTTTTGTAAAGAAGGACCTTCGTCCAGACCAAAAATAACCCGTATAATCACGCGCAGAGAAATCTCTTTCATCGATGTTCGGATCATCAAAGGCTGATCCATTTTCCAAGTCTCAATGATCTGATGGGTGATTTCACGGATAGTCTCACTGTAAGCCCGCAGATTTGCGCCATAAAACGGAGGAGTTAAGAGTTGGCGTTGACGCTGGTGTGGTTCTCCGTTTAGCACAAACAGAGAGTTGAGTCCTAGCAAAAATTTAAAATTTTCCTTTCCTGCATCTAAATGCTGGACATCAGCGGCAAAAATTTGCTGCAGTGCTTGAGGTTGACTGAAGTATACAAGAGGAGTATCTTTTCTCGGCCACACGGTGAAGCAATCGCCGTAAACTTTGGCAAATCCTTCCACGTATTCCAGTGGCTGAAGTATAAATTTTATCCGTCCCAGAATTGGAGGTATTTTAGGTCCATCTGGTAAGTTATTAGTTCCTTGCATAATTTTCTCTTAGTATCATAGAAACCAGATATAGTTATTTCACTTTTGCGGGAACTTTAACGACTTTAAAGTAAGGTTCTCCTCCCAAAGTTCTCAAATAGTTATTCCACTTTTGAGTAAAGTTTAATATTTCTTCCGGTTTTACTACTTTCTGGCGAGTGGCTGATTCAAAGTGAATGAGTTGAGCAAATGGTGTTATGACATTGCGATATCCTGCTTGATGGGCTTTTAAGCATAAATCCACATCGTTGTAGTTCAAAGGAAACTCCTCGTCAAGCCTTCCTAACTGTTCAAACACTTCGTGTCGCATCATTAAGCAAGCACCAGTCACGGCTAAGTAGTTTTTGATGGCAACACTTGAAGTAATATAATCAGGTTGTTTCATGTCCAAACCGCATAATGCATGATTAGGACAACCGTCAGTTATTATTACTCCCACATGCTGTATTTTTCCATCTGGATATAATAGTCTTGCACCTACTGCACCGATTTCTTTCTGTTGTGCAAGTTCTAGCATTGATTCCATCCAGTTTGGAGTCAGCACCAGTATATCATCATTGAGTTGCAGCAGAATTTCCCCTCTGGCTTTAGCTACACCAATGTTGATGCGCATCGAGTAGTTAAACGGTTCGCTGGATTGCACTAGTTGCAAATTAGGAGAGGCGATCGCTTTTAAAGTTGACTCTGGAATATCGTATCCATCAACCAATATAATCTCATAGTTTGGATATGTACTCCGTTGCTTAATACTGCGGATACAATTTTCTAATAAACATTGTTCCCCGGTAGGAGTAACAATCTTTTTCCCTGCGCTGGGAATGATAATGCTAACTAGCGGTTGCCCAATGATATCACGCCGGACTCTATAATAATTTGGACTTGATGTTTGTTCTACACGTCCTGGATATGGACTACGATCTATCATTTCTTGAAGAGCTTTTCTAGCAGCAATATCTGCCCGATAATTTGCTTGTGAGTTAGAGGCAACGGAGGAGAGTTGGCTGCGGCTATGATAGAGAATTTTGGGAATATGGTAAATATTTTTAGTTTTTTCTATGACTCGCAATACCAAGTCATAATCCTGGGAGCCATCAAACTCACTGCGAAAACCACCTATTTCACGGATTAGGCTAGTACGATAAACTCCCAAATGACTGGTATACATATAGGAATAGAAATACTCTGGGGACCAATCAGGTTTGAATAATGGACTATGGCGCTTCCCTTCAGTATCTATGAAATCTTCGTCACTATAAATAAAGTCGGCGTTTGGGTACTGGTTAATTAGTTTAGCGTTTTCAAATAAAGCATCAATCGCTAACTCATCATCATAATCAAGAACAGCTATATAGTCGCCAGTAGCTAATTCTATAGCAGAGTTATTAGTAGCAGATATATTGCCATTTTCAGGGCGGAATACAACTTTAATACGTGAATCATGTTGACTATAGTTATTCAAAATAGAGCGGATTTGCGGTTCTGTAGATGCATCGCCAGCAATACATAGTTCCCAAATTGAATAGATTTGATTAATAACTGATTCAATAGCTTTCTCTAACCATTGTCCCTCTACATTATTATATACAGGTGTAATTACTGAAAATTTTGGCAGAATTTGCCAAGACGCAATTTCTTCATAAGCTGATGTAATATACTGCTCATTTAAGTAATTTAGTTCTACCAATTCTTGAGATTTTTCCATATCTTTTCCTCTTGCTCATGATTATATGATGGAATGTTAACTGTAACTCCTGACATAATCTACATATCTCTAATTTCAAGTAAAATATCGCAAATTTTTTCAATGTCGCTAATCGTTAATTCCCCATACAAAGGTAGTGATAAAGTTTGTTGAGCGACTATATTTGCTACTGGTAAGTTAGTTATATTTGCTGATGGTAAATGCTTGTAACACGAAAAATTACTGCACAAAGGATAAAAGTATTTTCTACTAAAGACATTATACGCTTTGAATTTATCATATACATAGTTGCGTGAATATCCAAATAACTCCTCATCAATTCTAATCACAAAATACTGATAGCTACTTGTAAAATCTTGATTTTCTGGCAAAAGCGTAATACCTGGAATATCTCTTAAGCATTGTCTATATGTATCAACTAAAATTTTTCGTTTATTTCTTTCATCTTCAACATAATCGAGTACTACCAAACCAAGAGCTGCCTGAATTTCATTCATTTTTCCATTAATTCCAGGCATTACTACTTCTTCTTCATTTTTAATGCCAAAGTTTTTGAGGAAATCAATCCTTGTCTTTAAGTTCTGATTTGTGAATGTCAAAGCGCCACCTTCAGCAGTATGAAAAAGCTTAGTAGCATGAAAGCTCATCATTGATATATCACCGAAGTTTCCAATTCCAACCCCGGAAACTTCTACTCCAAATGCATGAGCTGCATCATAAATTACCTTTAAGCCGTATTTATCAGCTATTTCTTGAATTTTGACAACATCACATGGAGTACCATATACATGCACACCCAAAATCGCAGATGTTTGGGGTGTGATCATTGATTCAATTTTATCGGCATCAATATTCATTGTAACTGGATCAATATCGCAAAATATTGGCTTAATATTGTTCCAAGTCAGCACATGAGGAGTTGCCGGAAAAGTAAAAGGAGTAGTAATAACTTCACCAGCTAGGCGTAAGCTTTGGCAAGCAATTATGAGAGCTATTGTTCCATTATTGAATAATGAAATATATGGAACATTGAGTATATTTTGTAATTTATTTTCCAGCAGCCAATGTTGTTTTCCATTATTAGTTAGCCATTTAGTTTGCCATATTTCTTGAAGTTTATCAGTAAATTTGTCTAAACTTGGCAGGATAGGGCGAGTTACATAGATTGGTTGTTCAAAAGGTTTGTTTCGCGTTAGCATTAGTTACCTAATTATCGAAATTAAATGTTTTCTGCACCTAATATCTATGGTGGTATTCTCAAAAGTACTAACACCAAAAAGGATTTGAGACATTATTTTCGTGCCTCGCATATTAACAAAGAATCTTTTCGAGTTTCCCGGTTTCTGAGTTCCTCTATTTGACTACAGCCCCACTCAACAAACTCTAGGTGCGTAAATCCAGCTTCTTTCAATCTTCGCTCTAATTCTTCGCGATCATAAAGCCACTCATGCCCCCACCAGCGAAAGGCTACGTTAAGCATCTCAGCTCGTGTTTTGCTCAACTGATACTCTGGTGATTTAAGCCAGTCTTGATTTTGCCAATTGAGAGAGGTTACTGTATTATACAGTAAATCGAGAGATGGCATGGCAACACGTAACACTCCCCCGGATTCGAGAATACGATAACACTCTTCGAGAAACATCACGCCTTTGTCTACAGGCAAATGTTGTAACAAGTGTTCGTGATATATAAATTGACAACAGTCATTCTCAAAAGGTAGACCATTAAGTATGTTCCACACGAAGTCTACCGTATCAAGTTTTTCGTCCTTATCTATATTGATCCAGCCATCAAATTTTACTTTTACACAGCCAATATGAACTTTATAGGGACTAGCAAATTTATCTAATAACTTTTTAGCCTTTTGATAGCTTTCAGTGTCAGATTGCTCGCTTGGCACATAGTTCAAGGCTTGTAGAGATTCTTGATCTAGCTTAAGGAAAATATCGGTAGTACTAGCAAATACTTGTGCAAGCAATGCTGGATCTACCTGAGTTAAATTTTGGCACAAAAGTTCGACTACCTGCCAATCTTTTAAAAGGTCTGGGGTGAAGATATTTAGAGTAATTGAAAGTTGGATTAGCTGAAGGAGATTGTTGATGAAGGTAGGGGAAATATTTCGGATATGTTGCCGGATTATCCAGCTAATTTGAGTGTTCCCTAAAGTTAATTGTTGCTGAGCTTGTTCGTCTAAAAGCTTAACTAATTGCTCTGGATTTTTTGACACATCGCTAGATGGGTTTATAGCCATCGTAGTTGCCCAGGTTCCTTCAGCTACTTCGTTAAAATTCTTTCGTCTCCGCTCAACACTTTGACGCCAAATTATGTATTCTTCCTGAGAAATAGTCATGTTTTTATCCTTGTAGTATATTTCTAAGTTTCAAATTTATTTTTGTGAATTCCTCATAAATCCTGAATAAGTTAACGGATATCACTGCTAAGTAATTTGTGGAAGGTACGGATCGCCTCCTAAAGTTTTCAAATAAATATGCCATTTTTCTTTAAATTTTGACAATTCTTCTGGTTGTACACCTCTGGAGCGACTAGCTGATTCGTAGTGAACAAGTTGGGCAAATGGTGTGACTACATTGCGGTATCCGGCTTGGTGTGCTTTTAAGCATAAATCAACATCGTTATAGTTTAAAGGAAATTCTTCGTCTAACCCTCCTAACTGCTGAAACAGATCGAGTCGCATCATCAAGCAAGCACCAGTTACAGCTAAGTAGTTTTTGATGGTAATATTTGAATTGTAATAACCAAGTCCTTCACCGTCATATCCGTAAAATACATGACCAGGATTACCTTCGTTAATTACTACTCCCACATGCTGTACTTTGCGATCAGGAAATAATAGTTTTGCACCTACTGCACCAATCTCCTTCTGTTGTGCAAGTTCTAACATTGATTCGATCCAGTCTGGGGTTATTACCTGTGTATCATCGTTAAGTAGCAGTAAAAATTCCCCTCTGGCTTTGGGTATACCTATGTTGATGCGCATTGAGAAGTTGAACGGTTCCTTTGTCCGGACTAATTGCACATCAGGAGAAGCGTAGGCGCGGAGCGACTTATCGTTAGATATCGCCTCTAAGGTTGACTCAGGAATATCGTATCCATCAACTACTATAATTTCATAGTTACGATATGTACTCAGCTTGTTAATACTGCGAATGCAATTTTCTAATAAACACACTTCTCCTAAAGGAGTAAAAATCCTTTTTCCAGCGCTGGGAATGATAATGCTAATCAGCGGTTGCCCAACTATGTCGCGCCGAACTCGATAAAAACCTGGAAGTTGTGTTTCTTCTACACGCCCTGGATATGAGCTGCGCTCGATCATTGCTTGAAGAGCTTTTCTAGCAGCAGTATGTGCCCACGGTTTTGCTTGTGCGTCGCCAGTGGCGACAGAGGTGGATATAGTGCGCCAATGATAAAGAATTTTGGGAATATGGAAGATGTTCCTAGCTTCCTCTATAACTCGTAATACTAAGTCATAATCCTGAGCGCCATCATACTCACTCCTGAAACCACCAATCTTATGGATCAGGCTAGTGCGATAAACTCCTAAATGGCAAGTGTACATACAGGAATAGAAATACTCGGGGGACCAGTTTGGTTTGAAAAATGGGGCAGAGAAGTTCCCTTGAGTATCTATTTTATCTTCGTCACTATAAATAAAATCTGCGTTTGGATGCTGGTTAATGAGCTTCGCGTTTTCAAATAAGGCATTAATCGCTAACTCATCATCATGGTCTAAAAGGGCAATATAATCTCCAGTAGCTAATTTTAAAGCTGAGTTACTAGCGGCTGAAATATTGCCATTTTCAGTGCGAAATACAACTTTGATCCGTTGGTCAACTTGACTATAGTGATTGAGAATAGACCGAATATGGGGTTCTGTAGATGCATCGTCAGCGATACATAATTCCCATACTGGATAGATTTGATTCAGTACTGATTCAATAGCTTTTTCTAACCATTTTCCTTCCACATTATACAAGGGTATAATAACTGAAAACTTCGGATGAATATGCATTGAAGCTATTTCTTCACGACAGTCAGCAATATCTTGCTCAGTTAAGCGATTCTTTTCTACCCATTGTTGATAGTCTAAATAATATTTATCAATATCGGTTAAAAACTTTGGCACATAGTTCAAGGCTTCCAGATATTCTTTATCTAGCCTAAGAAACATTTCAGCAGTACTAGCGAAGACTTGCTTGAGCAATGCTGGATCTACCACACCTGAATTTTGACGTAGGAGTTCGATTACATGCCACTTTTCCAAAAGGTTTGGTGTAAAGACATCTAAATTAATTGAAAGTTGGATTAGCTGGAGAAGATTGTTAATAAGCTGAGGGGAATTCATTCGGATGTGTTGTCGAATTATCCAGCTCATTTGAGTGTTTCCCCTTGTTGTTTGTTCCTGAGCTTGCTGATCGAGAAGCTTAACTAATTGCTCTGGATGGGACAAGTTTAAAGCAGTGTTCTGAGCTAGAGTTTTTTCCCAAGTTTCTTGAGCTACTTTGTTTAAAATCTTTTGTCTCTGCTCTATGTTGTAACGCAAATTTATGTATTCTAGCTGAGGAATAGTCATATTTTAATTATGATTTCTGTAAATATATTTCCGTAAAAACTTGATTTTTTATCTACACTGTAATTCAATTGACGACGGCTTGAGAAGAGGAAAGCTGCACATCCACAACCATTTATAGTAGCAATTTATACCACGTACTTGTTGATAATGATTCAAGGCAAGGCGAGCTTTTTCACCTTGATAAAGTTGAATATACAAGTAGGCGAGACTGAGGTAGCCTTCATAAAAGCATTGGTCAAGTACAAACAGAGGTAACTTCTGTAGTTCTTTGTTGCGTTTGAAAGTTTTTTCTTTGACACGCAACAAGCCAAGTAACATTCGCTCTTCACTATTACTTTGCTGACCTTCATACCTGCGATAATGCACTAGAGGCTCATTCAAAAAATGAATAGGCCATTTTTCAACCAGCCGTAACCACAAGTCGTAATCATCACAAGGCGGTAGTGTTTCATCAAACAAACCCACATCATCTAGACATTTTCGACGCATCATGACAACGGAGCATGTTGGGATTGTGTTACGCACAAATAAAGTCCAACTTTGTAGAACAGGCGGTACGGGGAAGAATTTTGCATGTGAACCGGGCAACAAACCCTTTTCGTTAAAATAGAGTGTATCTGAATAAACTAAACCAATCTTTGGATGGGAATCCAAATAACTAACTTGTTTTTCTAGCTTAGTAGGTAGCCAAATGTCATCATGATCGAGTAAGGCAATGTACTGTCCTTGTGCTACCTTAATCCCTGTATTACGAGCAGCAGCTGATCCTTGATTTTCTTGATGAATAACAGTAATTTTCTCCCCAAAATATTCTAATACTTCTATAGTGTTATCCGTAGAACCATCATTGACCACAATGATTTCGTAGTCTGTGTAGGTTTGCGCCAAGACACTCTCAATTGCTTGGGAAACTAAATTAGCCCTTTGGTAGGTGGGAATTATCACACTGACGTTTGGCATGGACGGATTACTGTGCTGTTACAGATACTGAATCAGAAGTAGACGAAGGATTGAGGATGGGAAAACTAATCATCCACAACCACTCAGAGTTAATGTTAATCCCACGAATTTGTCGATATCGTTCCAAAAATGGGCGAGCTTTCTCACCTTGATAACGTTGGATATACATGTACGCGACTCTCAGGTAGCCATTAAAAAAGTGTTCGTCGAGAACCATCAAAGGTAACTTTTGGAGTTCTTTATAGCGGTTGAAGGCTTTTTCCTTGACACGTAACAAGCCAAGTAACATCTTTTCTTCGTTATTACTCTGCTGACCTTCGTACCTGCGGTAATAAACTAAAGGTTCATTCAAGAAATAAATCAACCATTTTTCGACAATCCGAAACCACAAATCGTAATCATCCACAGGGACCAGCGTTTCATCTAATAAACCCACCTCGTCTAGACATTCTCGACGTATTACTACAACAGAACAGGTCGGGATGGGACCACGCACAAATATACTCCAAAGCTGCTCGAAAGGAAGTATTTTATTTTTTTGTGCATATGTATAAGGATATATACCTTTGTCATTGAAGTAGAAAATGTCTGAATAGACTACACCAATCTTGTGATTGGCTTCTAAACAAGCAATTTGTTTTTCTAGCTTTGTTGGCAGCCAAATGTCATCATGATCGAGCAGGGCGATATATCGTCCCTGTGCTGCCATAATTCCGACATTGCGAGCAGCAGCTACTCCAAGATTATCCTGATTAATTACACTAATTTTGTCCCCAAATCCAGCTAAGACTTCTTTGGTATTGTCTTGTGAACCATCATTGACAACGATAATTTCGTAATCTGTGTAGGTTTGTGCCAAGACACTCTCAATTGCTTGAGATACCAAATTAGCCCGTTGGTAGGTGGGAATAATCACACTAACACTAGGCATGGGCAGAATTTTTCATTAACAAAAAATCAAATTTTTTTGCTGTTTTATTTTTTACTATTGGTAGATATCACACCGAGTAGCAAATCTTTGTTTTCAGCACACAAGGGGCATTATAGTCGCTCTGCACACACGGAGAGCTATGTATAAAACTAGTAGCTGCGTGTGGGAGTTTTTCTTGAATTGTGCTTTTTACTTTCTAGCACTAGCAAGCAGTAACATTAATTACTATATGTTCTAACCCGAAAATCTCAACTACTCATCATCATTTTTACCGAAAATTCATCTAAAACTCGTTTTGCGAAGTAATTTCTTTTTTATTTCTTTACATTAAGAGCTAATATCCTTTGTCATGTGTGAAAAAGTATAGCAATGTACGTAAATATTACATGAAGTTTTTTGCTAAATTGTAAATTTTGTATTACCAGTGATTATGCTGAACTGCATATTTTTACTTTGCTTAGTGTCAGACGGCAGCAATAATTTTGTAATTCACAGATCGGAAGTCTCCCGAAAATAACTTTAGTTAGATAAAATTATCACCAGCGTCTTTGACGCAAATACTACCAAGCGCATAAAATCGCGAAAGGTGGGGGCAAACAGTTGTTTGCTCCTTGTAGATGATCAAGCAGAACAAACGTAAGCAAAGCGAGAAGTAGATATGAAAGTAGGCGTAAAACGTATTGAAGCAACTTTACACGATTTAGAACGCACCACTTCTTGGGCCAATGAACCAGCTACAACAACAAAGCGGTCTTTCTCATTCAGGATTTCTACGGGGGCATCAGAATATACAGTAAATACTGATACACCAGAACAAGAACTGCCACCAACAGACAATGAATTGTTTCCTCAAGATACCTCAGTGCAAAGCATGTACGCACAAGACAGCGGATGTAAAGCACCAAGCTTGCCCAAATTAAAAACTCCCAGCTTTACAAGTCATCGCAACGGAGCCAATCCGGCATTGGCAATGAATCTGTTACAAGAAATTCAGCAAAGTGTTACGGATTGGCAAAAAGAACTACAAAAAATTATTCAACAAATTCAGGAAATATACTTAGAAGGACCGATTGTGAATGGCTGGTTAGAGTCCCATGACAAACAAGCAGAATCAGACAAAACTGCTCCCCTTCGCCACGCCGAAGTTGATCACCTCATGGACTACGTAGAAGAAATTTGTGCAAATCAAGCTAACATGTCTTGCCAATCACCCCGTGCTGGCTATCGTCTATGCGGTTTAGATGCGAATGGTAAAGTATGGTCACGTCCATGTCCACAGGATCAAGTAGCTAGCGTGAGTATGGCGATCGCCCGTTACCAAAAGCTACGCCAACTCTTAGGGCGTAAGCAATATCTAGAAATTCGCCTCACACAACTAGCTGAAACCTTGACCATCTTACACGGTCATATCCAGCAAGCGTAATCCAGTTACCAGTAACCTCTTATGTGGCAATACTTGTGTAGAGGCGAAGGTTGGTTCGCCCCTACCAAAATTATATTTCCGAAAAAACTCGGTTGGTGAGTCGTGAATTTTTGGTATAGATTTAGCTAAAACCCAGGCGAAAATTGGATGGGAAATTTTCATCCAAAATCCAACATCCCACATCCCACATCCTCCTATGCCAGAAACGCCCATCTCTGCCATTATCTGTACTCACAATCGAGATATTTACTTAGGTGCAGCCATAGATAGCCTTTTGGCACAAGATTTTGCTTTAGGCTTTGAAGTAGTGGTAGTAGATAATGGCTCAAGCGATCGCACAGAAAAAGTTGTAGAACAAAGAGCCGACGATCCTCGACTCAAGTACGTCTATGAACCCGTCCTTGGTTTATCCGTTGCCCGCAACACAGGTGCTAAAGTTGCCAACGGGGAAATACTGGCATACCTTGATGACGATGCCGTTGCTAGCTCAAGTTGGTTGAAAGTTTTGTATTCTGCTTATCAAAATAATCCTAAACTAGCAATAGCAGGTGGAAAAGTTACCTTGTTATGGCCCAGTGGAGTACAACCTCCACGTTGGCTATCAACAGGATTAACCGCTAACCTGGGAGCATACGACTTAGGAGATAGTTTAGTTTACATCGAAAATCCGGGTTCAACCCCCAGAGGCTTGAACTACTCTATTCGTAGATGCTTTCTTGATGAAATCGGAGGTTTTGATACTAATCTTGGTCGTGTTGGTACAAATTTACTATCAAACGAAGAACTGCAAATGACTGAGTATGCCCTACAACGGGGTTGGCAAGTCGCCTATCTTCCTGATGCCCTAGTAGCTCACAATGTAGCACCAGAACGCCTCAAACGTTCCTGGTTTTTAAATAGAGGCTGGTGGCAGGGTATTAGTGAATGTTATCGAGAACAACTTACTGGTAAAGCTGGTATAAGTCAATTGCAGCGCGGTAGCGAACGTTTTTTGCGTGGGTTGTATAAATCATTACAATATATTTCCGACCCGGCTGAATGCTTTGATAAATTTGTGTACGCTTACGGTCAGATTGGTTACATAAATGCAGCGATTAAGGGTCTTCTATCCACTTCAAAGAAAAAATCATAATATAGTTATATGTCATACAAAATACCAGTTTCTGTACTAATTCCGGCAAAAAACGAACAAGCAAACTTACCTGCTTGCCTAAACAGCCTTCAAAAAGCAGATGAAATATTTGTCGTCGATTCTCAAAGCAGTGACAAAACCGTAGAAATTGCCAAGAGCCTGGGAGCAAATGTTGTACAATTCCAATTCAATGGACGTTGGCCGAAAAAGAAGAATTGGTCTTTAGACAACCTTTCTTTCCGGAACGAATGGGTGCTAATTGTCGATTGCGATGAACGTATCACTCCTGAGTTATGGGAAGAAATTGCACAGGCAATTCAAAATCCCGAATACGAAGGCTACTACCTCAACCGTCGTGTGTTTTTCTTAGGTCAATGGATTCGCCACGGTGGTAAATATCCTGATTGGAACCTACGCTTATTTAAGCACAAAAGAGGTCGCTACGAAAATTTACATACAGAAGATATTCCTAACACTGGCGATAACGAAGTTCATGAACACGTTGTTCTAGAAGGTAAAGTTGGATATCTCAAGCACGATATGATTCATGAAGACTTCCGAGATCTTTACCACTGGATAGAAAGGCACAACCGTTATTCCAATTGGGAAGCTCGTGTTTATCTCAACTTGCTTACAGGTAAAGATGACAGCGATACCATTGGCGCAAACCTTTTTGGAGACGCAGTACAACGCAAGCGCTTTTTGAAAAAAATATGGGTACGACTACCATTTAAACCATTTTTGCGGTTTATTTTGTTTTACTTCATTCAACGTGGTTTCCTAGACGGCAAAGCTGGATATATTTACGGACGACTGTTAAGCCAATACGAGTATCAAATAGGCGTCAAACTATACGAATTACGTAACTGTGGTGGACATCTCAACACGGCATCTACAAAAGATACCATATCACCATCCCGTCCCCAGGAAATTGGGCAAACAGCAATATGAAATGACTAATGGCTAATGGCTGATAGCTAATCGTAACAATTAGCAATTAGCCATTAACAATTAGCAATTAACAATTCTTCTATTCCCAATGACTAATGACACACCTTTTGTAGATTTACGTAAATACGACCAATCCTGGTTTGACCGAGGACGTGCAGGCTGGTATATTTTATTATGGTGGTTAGTGCAGGCGATCGCCTTTCCCCTAACTCCTCACCCACTTAATGGATTACGTTGCGCATTGCTGCGGTTATTTGGTGCGCATATTGGTAAAGGTGTAGTAGTTCGTCCTACCGCTCGCTTCACCTACCCTTGGAAAGTAACTGTTGGTGATTACAGTTGGATTGGCGATGACGTAGTTTTGTATAGTCTCGATCAAATCCATATTGGTGAACACAGCGTCATTTCACAGAAAAGTTACCTCTGTACAGGTAGCCATGACATTTACGATCCAGCTTTTGGATTGAAGACAGCGAGGATCACAGTGGGTAATGGTGTATGGATTGCTACAGACTGTTTTGTAGGAGCAGGAGTAGAAATCGGAGCTAATGCGGTTATTGGCGCTCGTAGTAGCGTTTTTAGTAACATACCTTCTGGACAAGTGTGCTGGGGAACCCCCTGTCGTCCACACTACCCAAGAATAAAACACACCCAGGAGTAAAGATACAAATAGAACTTTCTCGTTTCCTCGTTCTATGCTCAGCATTCCTCGCTGCATGGTAATGCGTTACAGGAGGCTCAGCCTCTTAGTAGCGCAATTACGTGAGACAGAGTCTCAAACAAGGCATTCCAAGTCAGAGACTTGGAACGAGGAAACGAGGTAAATACCTATGGCTGATAAATCAAGCTAGTAAAGCTAGTTTAAATTTTAGTCGTAGAAAAATTTTATGTGTTAGAAATACAAATGTTTATTTCCAAAAGAATAATCAAAAATTAGGTAATAAATACGTGCATTTACTGAATCTATAAACATTTGCGCTACCAATCTACCGAACCAGGGTTTTGAACCATGACTGTTTCTCAGCAAGAATACATAGCTTTGCGCCATAAAACTGAGCAAAAACAAAAGAACTTAAGCGAAGTAGCTCAAGGAGCTTGGACAAAAACCATAGCTCAGAATACTGCCTTAGAAGTGTCACAAAATACAGAGCAATTTATTCAGCTTCTAGATGCTCAAGCTCAGTCTCAAGCAAACTCAGGTAATACTCAAATCAGCTGGATTATTCGGCAACATATCCGAAAAATTTCCCCTCAACTCATCAACAATCTTCTCGAGCTAATCCAGCTCTCAATTACTTTAGATATCTTCACACCAAACCTTTTGCAAGATTGGCAAGTACTTGAACTTCTACGTCAAAGTTCTTCAAATACTGTAGAGCCAACATTGCTCAGACAAGCATTTGCCAGTATTGCCGAGTTTTTACTGAAGCAAGATAAGGAACATCTAGAAGCCTTGAATTATGTGTCTCCTACCATAACTGATCCAGAAAAATATCATTTAGATTATCAAGAATGGGTAGAAAAGAACCACTTAACCGAGCAAGATATTGCATCGGCGCGTAAACAAATTGCACAGATGCAAATTCATCCCAAATTTTCAGTAATTATATTTATATATAATGTAGAAGAACAATGGTTAAAAAAAGCTATTGAGTCAGTTTTGAATCAAATTTATCCTATGTGGGAGTTATGTATTGTTGATGATGCGTCTACAGAACCGCATATCCGCTCTATTCTCAATCATTATAGCCAACTTGACGAACGAATCAAATTTGTATTTCGTTCTGAGAATAGTAGTATTTATACTGCTAATAATTCGTTTTTAGAATTAGCTACTGGCGACTATATAGTTATTCTCAATCACAACGATGAGTTAGCTATTGATGCCCTGTTTGAAAATGCTAAGCTCATTAATCAGCACTCAGATGTAGATTTTATCTATAGTGATGAAGATAACATAGATATTCAAGGGAACCACTTTGCCCCGCTCTTAAAACCAGATTGGTCCCCAGAGTATTTCTATTCCTGTATGTATACTCGCCATTTAGGTGTTTATCGTACTAGTTTAATTCGGGAAATTGGCGGTTTCAGGAGTGAGTATGAAGATGCTCAATATTATGATTTGGTATTACGAGTTGTAGAAAAAACACAGAATATCCACCATATTCCCAAAATTCTTTACCATTGCCGCAATATCCAAGCTGTAACTAACGGTGAAGTACAAGCAAAAGGGGTATATACTAGAGCTAAAAAAGCTCTTGAAGCAATAATAGAACGTAGTCCTTATCCAGGAAGTGTACAAGAAACATCACTACCAGGCTTTTACAGAGTTCGGCGAGACATTATTGGAGAGCCACTAATCAGCATGATCATTCCTAGTGCTGGGAAAAGAATTTTTACGCCACAAGGAGAGGTAAGCCTATTAGAAAATTGCATTCGCAGTATTAACAAATTGAGTACGTATCGCAACTACGAGATTATAGTAGTTGATGAATATAATGTTCCACAATCAACCTTAGAGGCGATATCTAACGATAAGTCGCTCCGCGCCTACGCAAATCCCAACCTACATATAGTTCGTACAAGGGAACCGTTTAACGCCGCTATGCGCATCAACATGGGTGTAGCCAAAGCCAGAGGAGAATTCATCCTGATACTTAACGATGATATACAGGTGCTGACTCCTGACTGGATTGAATCATTGTTGGAACTTGCACAACAGAAAGAAATCGGTGTAGTAGGTGCAAAACTATCATTTCCCGATGGGAAAGTACAGCATCTGGGAATGGTAATTAGTGATGGTAATCCCAGTCACATATATTATGGTGCTGACGGAGAAGATCTTAGTTGTTATTATTCAAACTTTACCATCAAAAACTACTTAGCAGCAACTGGAGCTTGCTTAATGCTCCGATCTGACTTATTCCAAGAGTTGGGAGGGTTAGACGAGCAATTTCCTTTTAACTATCTTGATGTAGATCTGTGCTTAAAAGCACACCAGTCAGGATACCGCAATGTAGTTACACCATTTGCTCATCTTATTCATTACGAATCAGCTACTCGTTCAAGAGGTGTCAAAATGGAAGAATTTTTTAAATTTAAACAGAAATGGGATACCTATTTGAAAGCTCTGGGGCGCGATCCCTACCTTTCATAGGTGATTGTACCAGATCCCCGACTTCTATGAGAAGTCGGGGATCTGACCGGAATGCACCATTCTCAACAAGCCCAAAGAAACCCGGTTTCTTAACGAAAAATCAAGGTTTTGAGTCAGAGTCGTTCTCAAGAAACCGGGTTTCTGACAGGAGTGCAAGATCTGAGATCTAGTTTAAAGAAATAGTCAAGAAAAAACTCAATAAATCAGTTTTATATAAAACTTAGATAAATTTAGTTACAAGTAGTTGATATTTTGAAGTGATAATGTATAGTAAAAAACGTTACTTGCTATGTCACTGCTAGCAGTCCAATTGCACTACCAATGGCTAAGTGATATCTAATCATAAAGTATTACTTGCTATGTAATTTATAGCACTCAGAACGCACTACCAATAGCTAGAATACAAGCCAACCTACAAAATTTTAATATTTGATGGGAGGAAATTTTTTTGTGCTAAAAATGCATATGTTCGTATAAAAATAAAGATTTTTTTGGTATTTATTTGCGCCCGGTTAAGTAAGGCTAACAGTATAATCAATCGAGGTGAGGAATGACAATAGGACCGAATCATAAAGTAACTCTGGCAAAGGAAGTCCTAATTCAGGACTTAGAAGGAAAGTCGGCTATAGTGTATGTTCCAAATCAAGAATATTTTGAGCAAAACGAAGTCGGCACACATATGCTGTGGGTGTTAACGGAGTCAGAATCTATTAATGCTGCTTATCACACTCTTCTCGAAGAGTATGAAGTCGATGCACAGCAGTTACAACAAGATTTGCTCAACCATCTACATTCGTTAGTCAAACACAAACTAGTAGAAATTACCGCTCCTTAAAATATTTTCTGGAAATAATAAAATTAGTACACCCTACACCCTGCACCCTACACCCTAATCAAAACAGAGGTTAATTAAAGAATGCGCATATTAATGGTTGCTCCTGGGGGAATCGCCATGATTCGCCCCCTGAAATGGGCGCTTGAGGAAGGACACGAAGTTTGGCTACTGACTCCCCATAACCCTTTATTACCGCAGGAAACTCCCAAAAATTATCGCTACTTACCCTTTACTTTAGAGTTAGTCAACTATCATGAACTTACAGGCGAGCTACCTAAAGATGAGATAACACACCAGTACCTAATTCAAACAGCGGCAGCACAGATAAAGGCGATCATCAAACAATTCCAACCTGATGTTATACATACCAACGGACTTTTCTTTGGTACAGAGTGTTGTATTTATGCTGACGTACACCCACTTATATGCTCGGCTTGGGGTGGTTTAAATTTTTTGCTGGAATCTAAATCTGAAGAAGTGCTAAATCAAAACATGACGAAAGTAGCATTTACTGCATTCAGAAACTCTGATGTACTAATTGTAGAGGCACCAGGTCTTGTTGATAAATGTAAGCCGTGGGTAAGTCAACATCAAAGAGTAGAGTTAATACATTTGGGAACAAAAACACATCGTTTTCGTCCTCAAGAAGCAAAGTATATAGAGCAGTGGCGAAGAGCGTTAAATGTTCCGGAAGGTGGTAAAGTGCTGCTTTCGCCCCGTGGCTGGAGTAAAATTTACAATCATCACCAAATCTTAGAAGCCTATGCAAAGGCTTATCCATACTTTGAGAAACCTACAGTAGTGGTATTTTTAAAGTACAGACGAACTAACAATTTGCAAGAAGTCCAGGAATATTATAAATATTTTTATACTAAGGCAAAGGAATTTGGAGTAGAGCAGAATATCCGTTGGCTACCCCCATTGCCACATCAAATGATGCCCGCTGCATATTCTGTAGCAGATTTAGTAATTAATTATCCCATCACCGATGCTTTTCCTTCCAGTTTAGTTGAAACTTTAGCTTGCGAAAGAAAAGCAGTTACTAATTTGCTACCAGCTTACGAGAATACCTTTGTTGAGAAGTTTTGCACAACAGTAGAATCACAAAATCCTGCTGCTTTGGCAGAAGCTCTCATAGCGGAGGTGAATAGTTCATCTGCAGAGCAAGAAAAATTATTAGCACAAGGAAGGCAGTTCATTATTGAGAATTACGATGACCAAATTTATAAAAAGAAGCTGTTGAAGATTTACGAAGACACAGCAGCATCTAATCTAAAAATGTATTGCTCAACTCGAACGCCAAAGATTTAAACATTTGGCTTATAGCTAAAGTTCTATTAAGAAGACTATACGCAAGCATAAGTCAGTTGGAGAATCAAAAATGAACCAATCTAACCAAAAAGCTAAAAAAGCTTACACGACACCAGAAATAACTTTACTTGGTGTACTCCTACCTCCTTCAGAAGATTTTACTATCATTGAGACACAGACTCCTACAAATACCAAGTTGGATTCCAATCAATAATATAGCGGTTCTCACGTGAGGTACGCCGAAAAAGTAATTAACCACAGATGAACACAGATAAACACAGATAAATTTGTACCGATTCAGACGCTTGAAACGCTAGAGCCAGTCTGGTTACAAAATAATCCTATTAGTAGGTTGGGTTGAAAAAAGTGAAACCCAACCTACTAATGCAAATAAACAAAAAGTGTGTAATTAAAGATTTTTCACATTAAATAATAAGTAATCACTCTATGCCAAATGTCAGCGTTATTATTCCTACATATAAGAGAGCTAATCTAGTTTCACAAGCAATTGAGAGCGTCTTGGCACAAACTTATACAGATTATGAAATTATTGTTGTCAATGATGGCTCTCCCGATCGCACAAAAGAAGTATTAGCTAAATTTGAGCATAAGATTATCGCTATTCATCAGGAAAATCAAGGAGTTTCTGCCGCTCGTAATACAGGCATCAAAGCGGCTGCGGGAAAGTATATTGCCTTTCTTGACGATGATGATATGTGGTTAGCAAACAAGCTGGAAAAACAAATCGCTTGTTTGGAATCGAATCCCAAGATTGGTTTAGTTTATTCAGACATGTTTTATTTTAATGAAGATGGTGTGTTACCCAATACATGGGGACAAGCCAATCCCACACCTCCGGTTCAGGAGTGCTGGCTCTTATTTGTACGCAACTTCATACCTACACCTTCTGTGGTAGTGCGTCGAGAATGTCTGGAGCAGGTTGGTTTGTTTGATGAAACTTTAGCAACTTGTGAGGATTATGATTTGTGGTTACGGATCATTGAAAAATGGTCTGTTCATTTTTTAAATGAGCCATTGGTATATTACCGCAGGTCGTCTACAAATAGCTTGCAGAGTAATGAGGAGCGGCAGCTAATTTGTTGGTTGCTTGTTAAAGAAAAAGCTTTCCATCGCAACGTAGGTTTACAGAAATTACCCTTGATGGTTCTCGATCAGTGCTTTTTTAACGGCTACCTGAGCCTTGCCTACTCCTATATTGAACGTTATCAAGGGGAGAAGGCACGCCTTGCCCTAGATCGTTATCAACAATATCGTGGTGTTAACAGTACTTCTAAGTGGTTACGAATGATCAGTTTCCCCGCTCTCAACCCATCCCTTACTGATGATTTAGTAAAAGTCTAAATAAATATTTAAATATAATATACAAACAGAGAAATGAATTTAAATTTATCCTCATCACATCAATCCGATGAATTAGATGTTCAATTTAATTTAGCAAATGATTGTTTAAGAAGCGGTAAATTAGAGCAAGCGATCGCACTCTATCAAAAAATTTTACTTCAGGAACCAGACTGCATAGCAGCTTATCTAGCTCTTGGCAATATTCTCACAGGACAAGGACGTTTACAAGAGGTGATAGCTCTTTATGAAAGAGCTATAGGAGTTATAGATAATCAACCTGAGTTCCACAAAAATCTGATTAATGCAATAGTGGCAAAAGATGGGATAGAAGAAGCATTTAAGTATTATGAGCTTAATCGAGTAGACACAAAAGAAATTGAAATACAACCCTGGGAAATTCTTTGTTGTGTAGTTGAAAGAAATGAATTATTGCGATTACCTTATTTCCTTTCTTATTACAGACAGAAAGGTATCGCTAAATTTTTGATTGTCGATAATAATTCGACAGATGGTAGTTTAAGTTATTTACTAGAACAGTCCGATGTCTATACTTGGCATTCAACTCGCCCTTTCAGTAAAGCTAACTGTGGTTCTATTTGGTTAGAATTGTTGTTGAGAAAGTATGGTGTAGGACATTGGTGTTTAACTGTAGATGCTGATGAAATATTCTACTATCCAGACTGTGAGAATATCAGTATTGATCAGTTGTGCCAAGAGCTAGACAAGAAGCAGAAAACTGTCTTTGACGCAATACTTTTGGATATGTACTCAGACAAAGCAGTTCAAGATACCCATTACACTAGCGGTCAAAACTTTTTAGATGTTTGTCCTTATTTTGAGCGGGAATTTTATTCTAAAAAAGAGGAAAACTTTGGAAATTATCGAAATCACACTGCTTACTGGGGTGGTGTGAGAAAAAGAATTTTTGGCGGAAACGATTTGTTGAGTAAATCGCCTTTAATAAAGTATAATGTAGATTTAATTTTACATATTGGTCAGCATTTTACTAATCGCCCAAAACATGAAATAGCTAATAGTAGAGGCTGTTTACTTCATTTCAAATTTTTTGATAATTTCTACAGTTATGTTGAACAAGAGGTAAGAAGAAAAGAGCATCATAAAAACGCTAGAGAGTATGTCAGATATCAGCAAGTAATTGCTCAGCATAAAAATCTTATAATGTACGATGAAAAACACTCAGTCAAACTGCAAAATTCTCAGCAGTTAGTGCAGATGGGAGTTATGCAGGTAGGGGAAATTTCGCCTGTAGCAGTTGCAGTTGAATTTCCAAAAATTTATCCAGTATCAACTAATATTTCCCGTCCTTTTTGGTCGGTAATGATTACCGCTGACAAGGGAGCGAATTATTTAGAGCAAGCATTGAAAAGTGTGTTAGAACAAGCTCCTAGCACGGAAGAAATGCAAATAGAAGTTGTTAATAATACTGGAAATGAGTCTATCAAAGCAGAAATTGCCGAAGTAGTTGAAGCCGTTGGAGGACAGAGAATTTACTTTTATCACCATCCAGAGAGTGTAAGTGTTACCCAAATTTTTAATATCTGTATACAACGGGCTAGTGGTCAATGGGTTCACATTTTTCATGGAGATCATATAATCAAGCCAGGATTTTACCAGCATCTTCAAGCAGGTATAGAAAAAGAACCTGATGTTGGTGCAGCTTTTTGCCGTCATATTCACATCAACGCAGCTGGTAATGTGTTTAAGATATCTCCTCTAGAAAGAGAAACTCCAGGAGTGATTGCAGATTGGCTAGAAAGAATTGCTATGATGAATAGGCTGCAACTTCCTTCAGTTGTAGTGAAACGAGATGTGTATGAAAAGTTAGGAGGGTTTTGTCAAGATACAAGTTCTGCTTTTGATTGGGAAATGTTTAACCGAATAGCAGTGCATTATCCAGTGTGGTATGAGCCGCAACTGTTAGTTTATTTGTGCGAAAATTGGAGAGAACATCCTAATTTAAATTATGCTAAACAAGTAGCTGATAACCTTAAAGCTATTGAAATTTATCAAGTTTATTTACCAAGTAAAATCAAAAATAAGTTAACTAGTAAGGCAAGAGAAGCTCAGGCTTTATATGCTTTTTACTCTGCGCAACAGCTATTGCATCAGGGAGATTATCCCAGCGCGATCGCCACTTTACAACAAGGACTAAAATGTAGCCAATCTGCACAAGTAAAACAGGCATTAATTATTCTGTTACAGCAAATCAAATTTAGTTAATAAAAAAGTTTGAGTATTAATACATATGAATAAGCATATCTTGCTTCACACAGATGATCCTGGAATCGGTGAAGTCGCCCAATATAATCACACGTTATTATGTGGTTTAGCAGCATTAGGCTATCGGCTTACCTGTGTGCAATCTCAGAGTTCTAACCCGATGGTGAGTGTTCAAAAACAACTAGGAATAGAGCATTTGTGGTTAGACTTTGACACCATTAGTGAACCAGAACGTGCAATATCAGATCAATCCTGTGCCGAAAAGATTTTTGTAATCACCAAACCAGATTTGATTATTTTTAGTGACACCTGTCCCTTCTCCAATTCAGGAGCTAAGTATGTTGCGATTCAACAGGGAATACCTTTCATAGTTGTGATTGGTTTAGTTGATCACAGAGCACCGGGCACATCGTCTCTCATCCTCAATGAATTGTCACGCTTTTATCGCTGTGCAATGGCAGTGATAGCCCTTTCAAAGGAAAATTTAAACTTGTTACATCAACTGTACGGGCTGCCGGAAAATAAAGGACAAGTGATTTATCCAGGAATACCAGCAAAATGTTTTGCACGAACAGAGCAATCAGTCTGCGATCGCCTACGTGAACAACTAAGCATACCCCAAAATGGACTTGTCTGTTTTACATCTGCGCCTCTAGAAGCAGTCAAGGGTTACAACTACCAATTAGCAGCGATGCAAAAGCTAAAAGGTACAGAAGTTTGGGATTCGCTTTATTTTATCTGGGTTGGCAGTGGCGAGTTAGAAAACCAACTGCGCTTTTTACTCAATCAACTGCAAATCACCAACGACAAAGTTAAAATGTTGGGAAAACGTTGGGATATACCAGACTTATTAGATGCCAGTGATATTTTTATATTAACTTCCATTATAGAAGGAATGCCCTTGTCAATCATGGAAGCAATGGCAAAGGGATTACCCGTAATTGCTACAGCAGTCAGTGGTGTTCCAGAACAGTTAGGTGATACAGGTAAATTGTTACCTGATCCAAAGATTGATCCTCATGCTACTGTCAACGAGTTAGTCACCACAATTCAAGCATGGTTTGCTAACCTACAACTACGTCATCAGAGCGCTAATGCTTGCAAAACTCGTGCCCAGCACTTGTTCAAAGAAGAACGGATGATTTCCGAAACTCATGCTCTCATTGAAAGTGTTTTCAATATTGAGCAACAAGTGAAAGCAATGATGAAAAAAGCTCTTAACTTGTTAAATAGCAGTAACTCTATCGAAGCAGCGCTCATTGCCGAACAAGCAGCTAATCTTGGTATCAATATACCAGAAATGCACTTTGTTAGAGCAATTTGTTTAAGTGCTAATAACCACAATCAGCAGGCTTTTGAAGCAGCAAAAGCAGAATTAGAGATTAACCCTACTCACCGCCCATCTCAAGAGATAGTAGACAACTTCAGTAGAAAAATGTATGGGCAAATGACTAAAATTCCGAGGCAGAAAAATCCCAGGATTAATGTAGTAATTTTTAGCAAGGATAGAGCTTGCCAATTAGAGCTACTTCTGCGCAGTTTTAAGAAATACTTCACTGAATGGGAACAGGCAGAGAAAACTGTTATTTATAAAGCAGAACACCATACTTTAGAGCAAGGTTATCAGCTTTGCCAAAAATTACATCCTGAGTTTTCTTATGTTTCTGAGAGTAGTACGCCATTTAAACAGGCAACTTCAAACGCTATAAATGAAAACAATGCTTTGACTATGTTTTTAGTAGATGATATAGTCTTTAAAGAACAATTCTCGCTTCAAGATCCAGAATTCAAACAGTTTAGCAATGACTTAAAGATTCTGTGTCTCTCTTTAAGACTATATCCAAAAGTAAATTACTGCTATGTCATAAATCGCCATGTTTCTGTGCCTCAATTTAGAGAAGATGGAGTTTGGCGATGGGTTGATTCAGAAGGGGATTGGGGATATCCAATGTCGTTAGATGGCAACATTTTTTCAACACCAATTATCCAATGTCTTACAGAAAACTTACAATTTTACAATCCAAATTCCTTTGAAATTTTAATGGCAAGGAATGCTAAATATTTAGAAAATACACCATTTATGCTTTGTTACCAAGAGAATAGCAAGTTATTAAATATACCAGCAAATAAAGTGCAGGATACTTGTCCAGCCAGATTTGGAAATTTAATTACACCGGAGGAGCTTAATCAACGCTTCTTAAATGGTGAAAGAATTTTACTAGAGCCATTTATATATCAGCAAAATAATGCAGTTCATGTAGAATTACCATATAATTTTGAAAAAATAAAATGAGCATAACTTTCCCCCTCTTAATTTCATCACTTCTGATGCCTATGAGCGAACCCATTTATCCCGTTTTACGAAGATAGTATTGATGTAAGTATCTGCAAAAACCATGTATCCCTTGCTTTCTAAAAACTTTACTACTGATGTATTTTTAGCACTACTTCCAGTGGGTGAAAGAGTCATCGTTTTTACACATATAACAGTTGGACTGCTTGCTTCATAATTGATTGACGCTAATATATTATCGTCCATCCCCAGGAAATCTACAGATAGAAAGTCAGGAAATTTATTACCACAATAACCAGCAATGATGTTTGAGAATGTATCCACTTTAATTTTCGGCACAGCAGTGACAGAGCAATTCATCTTAGAATAGCTATCTGCCTCTTTTTTTGAGAATGTGTTTAAAAAGGGGTTAGACATAACATAAAAATCTATTTCACCTGAGCTATCAGATATTCCTATGTTCAAATTAATGTCTGATTGCCTTTTGTTTAAAAAAGTTTGAAACAGATTTGTGTCTGGCTGAATGTTGATGCCTCTGGAGCCGTTTAAGTAAAAGAAATATGTATTACTCAAATGCTCAGGAGCGAAAGCCCCAATATCCAAGTAACTAGGTTGTTTCACACCCAGAACATCAAATATAGATTTGACTATTAAATCTTCTCCACACCGCGAATAGCAGGTTTTCTCATATCTAGTACGTTCTAATAAATCAAAAAATGAAGAAACTATCTGCTTACTATACGCCAAATTAACATATAGTTGATCTCCATCAACAGCACCCACTGTATCTCGCACTTTATAGAAACCATTTGCTTCCATAAACTCCTCAACATCTTGTTTAAGAGGTTGATTTTTGTAGTAAAAAACTGCTTCTACCTCCAACCAAATCAACTTTGTCGCCTTCAGAATATTTCTCGCACCTTTTAAAACTGCAATCTCCGCCCCCTGAACATCCATATGGATAAAATCGATTTCAGATATATGGCGCTCTTTGCACACATCTTCTAGAGTGTAAGTTTCAACCGTAATCACTTCATTGAACTGTAGCCAAGAAAGATATTTATCGAATTCAACTTCATTTGGCGCTAGTAAAGAACTCGACTTATTTCCATAATCCCAGTCGCCACCATCGGAAGCATGATCGGGCTTACCTGATGAAACATAAAATTTTGCCTGCCCTTTAGAGTCAGATAGGGCGAAGGGTAATATCTCAACGTTGTTGACGGAATACTTTTCTAGAGTTGCACGGAGTAGTGGAATATTTTTGGGCAGTGCCTCTACAGCGTAGATTTTAGCTTTGGGAAAAAGTTTAGAGTATTTAACTGAATCTTCTCCTTCACAACTGCCTATATCAAAAATTGTGATCTGAGAGTTAGCCGCAAACAGGTTATTTAACTCTTTTTCAATAGGAGAAGGGATATTAATGTAAATATCTCGTGTAAATGTCATGCTCAATCCTCTCTGTATTCTTTAATTAACTCTTGTTTGCAATCTATAGTAATCCTCTTCTATCTTTTATTCTGAGTTAGGAAAATTCTTCAAAGAATCACGAGATGCTCCAGAACAAAGAGAAGAGAGGTTTTTACAAATCATTATTTTGTAGGAACTATTCTGATACTGTCGTCTTGCACACTAACCTCAACATAATCTCGCTTATTAAAAATGAAACTTTTCAGTTCGTTAATGTTTGGGTACGCTGGATCTGTGCCAAAGCAACGCGCATCGTCGATGATTAAGACATGTCCAAGATCGGGATAACTCAAAATACAATCTAGTTCTTCTAAAATCGGCGTATCCTTATCTCCTCTTGCTGTAATTCCTTGTGAATAATGTCCATCAAGCCAGAACAGAGCAGGTTGCTTGAGTTGTTTCATAACACCTTGGAGTTCCTTTGCGCTATCCCCATTTGATAACCAGGAGTAAACTTTTGCTTTCCCTGAGAACACTTCAATTGCCTTTAACTGTATCTAATATTATTATAGACTCACGCTTTTTAAGTAATTTTATGTAAAATTCATCTTGATTTTATACTATTATTAGGAGAATATTGTAATTTCTGCTACTGTATTTGTTATTAGCTTACGATCTATAGCGTTCCTAAATGATTCCCAAACAGTCCTGTTTTGACTGATGACTGATAACTGTTGACTGTCAACTGTTAACAGTTAACAGCCCAAATGAAAAGTTTGTAAATCAAATAGGATTGCTATATCTGTTAGATGTTAGAATAAGAATTTAGTTGCGCAAAGCAAGCTTTATGTAGTCGGCGCAACTGGACAACATGTTTTGGCAAGACCTCAACAAGCCCAAAGAAACCCGGTTTCTTAACGAAAAATCAAGGTTTTGAGTCAGAGTCGTTCTCAAGAAACCGGGTTTCTGACAGGAGTGCAAGATCTGAGGTAATGCGTGCAAAACAGAGTGTATCTAGGTAAGGGCGAACAAGCGTTCGCCCCTACAGGGATTACTTATAATTTCTGCACTAAGTTGACAACGGCATTTTTTAACAGATCCCATGAATACTTGGAAGCATTTTTCATACCCTTGCTTCTGAGTTCATTCTGTAAGTGCAAGTCTTCTTTTACAGATAGAATTGTCTGGGCAATAGTTTGCGGCGAGACAAAAAATTGTCTTGCTCCTGTTCCCCAAATACCCATATCTACTGGATCTAATAATATTCCTCCCTCACCCACTACCTCTGACATAATACCTCCATCATTGGTTGCTGCTACAGGCACTCCACAAGACTGTGCCTCAATTACACCAAGTTCAAAACCTCCACAAAAGGGGACATTTACTACAAGATCGCAGCAGTTGAGTCTTTCAACATAATTGTAGCGATCGCTGATAAATAATTGGTGTTCTGGTGTAATTGTTGTTTGCGTATCTGATTGAGGACGTAAGTTAACGTCATCTTGAATATATGGAACTCCGGCAAATTGATTAAAACTCCCAGAAGGAAATATGACTTTATCTTCTATCTCTAAATCTCTTGCTAATTCCAGCAGATTCCAACCCAATGAATCCTTCATCTGACAGTGAAGGTAAAGCACTATATCAGAAGCTTTGCCGATTTTTTTGAGATGTTGGATAGCCAACATCACGCGAGGCTGTTGCTTTCTTTGAATATTTCGCCCAAAAACACCCACAACAAATTTTCCTTCTAATCCCGCTTGCTGTCTCAATTCTTGGCGATTGGTTAGAGGACTAAAAATATTAGGATCAACCCCATGCGGTGCTACAATCACCCCACCCATTCCTCTGTGTTCAAGAAAGTTGGCTACCGAGTGCGTTGCAGTTATCAATGCTTGCATAACTAATAATGGTTTGAGAAAATCATCACAAATAGGGAGTCCATCACTCACAAAATGAGATATGATAGTTTTTCTACAGTTTACATACTGTAAAGCCCCTACCCATGTTTGCACTCCACCTAGATCGTGATTTATTAACACTAAATCTAAATTTTCATATCCGATAAAATTAGATAGGTTTCTCATTACTTCAGGTGAAGCATATCCTCCTGCTGCCCATATTCTACAGGGAAACTTTGAGCGGTCAAATGTTTCTCCAAAAAGACCAAGTCCAAAACAAGCTACATAATGACCAGCCTGTACTAATGCCCGGATAATTTGATTACAAGTAACGCCAAAGCCAGTTGTAATTGAAGGAGCTTCTGAAATAATGCCTATTCTCATAAGTAATTCTTCCTTATTGCTTATCGCTCTGCTATTCCAGCCTCAAATAATTTTCCCACAGTAAAAATATTACATTATTATCAACGATTTCACGCCTTTGTGGTAAATGTTAAGTAGATGTATCATCTAGTCGAGTTCATTGGTCTAATATAATCACTTAAGTCATGGCAAATATAGTTATTCAGGGATGGCGATTTCTTCCCCATTCCTACTCAATTATTAATCAATTTCAGTGTTTAGAACTCCTTAAGCGTCCCAGCGTGCAAATTTTTCATGAGGACGTACCATTTTTTCAACCAACTTGGCAATCAATTAATGGACTTTTTGCTCAAGCTGCTGAAGTATCACTGCAAAACATTCCCAAGCCTTCCGCCAACCAACTTTATGACGCAGTATTACGAATAACTTATCCCTATAATCTTGAAACATCTTCTGCACCAAAAACTTGTGTATTTGGTACTTCGGAAGTAGGTGGAGTTACTTCTAATATGTTATTAAATAATGAGTTGCTTAAGGAAGCACATAGTAACTCAGATAGCATTATTATCACACCTTCTCATTGGTCACGCTTAGGATTTATTAATAGTGGTGCAGATCCATCGCGTGTAGTTATAGTTCCTCATGGTGTAGAGCCAAGTATATATCAACCTTTAAGTACAGAAGAACGGAATAAATTACGTTCAGAACTAGGGTGGGAAGGCTTTATTTTTCTCAATATCGGAGCAATGACTACTACCAAGGGAATTGGTTTTTTATTAAAGGCTTTTGCGACAATTATCGATAAATATCCTGAGGCAAAATTAGTTTTAAAAGGCTTGGACTCTTTATACCCCTCAAAAGAGCTTTTTGTCAAAAATGTTGAAGGATTGAAAGACTTTGACACCGAAAAGATTTTGCAGCGCTTGATCTACATTGGTGAAACAATGCCCTTCGCTCAAGTTGCACAGTTATATCAAGCTGCCGATGCTTATGTATCTCCTTATTTTGCCGAAGGTTTTAATATGCCAGTGTTAGAGGCGATCGCTTGTGGTTTGCCTGTCATCTGTACAAAAGGTGGAGCGACAGATGATTTTACTACACCAGATTTTGCTCTACACATAGAAAGCAAACTTCAACAAGTTAGACTAGACGAGCATAACACTGGATTTATAGTAGTTCCTGAATTAGAACATTTAATTGAACTGATGAAAGTGGTAATCGAACGTCAAGATTTTATCACTCAAGCTCGAACTACTGGACCAAAGTTTGTAGCTACAGGATTTACTTGGCAGGTAGTTGTAGACAAATTGCTCAATGTACTCATACCTGAGTGAGAGCCATCCGCCCCACCTTAGAAGGGTGGGGCTAATTGCTACATTGGCATCGACAACAAATTTACTCAACGTTGCCGATCCTCCCGTAGAAGTTCAGCACTATCGCTAAACTTACGTCCTGCATAACGCTGACCTGCTTCCTCAAAAATTTGCCGCGACTCAGCTAGAGTTCGTTTTTTCGGTGCTGGTGCTGGTTCTACCGCTGCCAAAACAATTGCCTTAATTTCTGCTTCCAGCTTCCTACCTTGGCTAGTCGCACGAACTTTAAGTTTTTCTATCACCTCTGGTTCTAGGTCTGTAATAATCTGCGTTATCGTTTTTCCTATCGCTTCTACTTACTCATATCTTAATTCCTATCACTTCTGTTTTACCAGATGAATTTTGTCCGGACAACTTGGCGTAATCAGTACCAAAAGTTTTTTTAGCAGACACCTTTTCTTGGTTTGTTTACTACTCCTAAAAGAAAATCCTCTAGAAATCTGATTGGTCTTAAATCACCATATAACTTATGCTTGTTCTCGGCAATTTGCTTTGAGATCTGTTGCCGATATTCAGCATCTTGCCCAAGACGAACCGCAATCTGCACATAATCATCTTTCGTCGTCGCAATCGTCTCTTCGATCTCCATCATTTTTAGTATTCCCATTGTCTGCCGTCCCCGCATCATATCTCCCGGTAAAGTGACCATTGGTGTATTATGAGCGATCGTCTCTAAGGAAGTGATACCTCCAGACCAACCAATGCTATCGAGGAAAACATCTGCAGTCGCTGCTGTTGAGGCAAACGTAACCGAATTTAAGCGAGGCAAAAAGATGCAATAGTCTTGAGAATTCAGACCAAAGTCCTCAAAAACCAGCTGTAACCGTTGGCGAAAAACTTCTGTTATGTGTTCACTAGCAAAATGTTTAAAGAATACAAACTTGCACCTCCTTAGCGCCTGAGCAATTTGAGGAAATACATCATCATGTTGCGGTAAATATTTGTATAGGGATTGACAACACCAGAACATAATTTCATTATTGGCGATGCCAATTTCCTGTTTACTAATTGCTTGTAGTTTAATTTCTTCAGGTGTGTAATGGATACCTAAATTGGGCAATTTGATTAACTTTTCAGTATAGTGGTCTTGGGCATTTTCCGGTTCCATCAAATTATTGGACAAGAAATAGTCAATTGTCGCTAGACCACTAGTTTGAGGGTGCATCCAACATGCCATTTTAATCGGAGCCAGTCTTAAGCAACCCAACTGTACTGTTGTAGGGTCCATCCCGATTTCCGGAAAAATCAGAATGTGTAACTTGTCAAGTTGAATTAACTCACACCATTTTTCCAGCGGCAATGGACCTTGAATAAATTTATCAAGGGCTTTCGCTGCTATTACTGTCTCTTGATCCCGTTGTGAACCTGTATGATATCCAAATAATTCAAACTCGCTTTTGTCGAGGTTTTCTAGCCAACCTTTAAGTAACTTCCAACAGGAACCTTGACGAAAAAATCCACTTACAAATCCCACCCGAACTTTTTCTTGAGCTTGTACATTTGTCAGTTCGATTGGCTTGCTCCACTTTGGATAACTTCTCGCCATGAGTTGACAAATCATTTCCCCATAAATTTGTTGCAAACCTCGGTCATTTAAACCTTGATATGGTAAATAAAAAGGTTGTAAATATCCTACCATCTTCGCTGCCTGCGCTTGCTCTTGATCTGGTGCGAATTGATAGTGATGAGCTAACTCTTGCAAATGATGTTGGTACTGATTTCGCCTTAACTGAATTTCGTCTACAGTGGAATAAATGATTGGCAATTGATTTATGCAAATGCCAAATCTGGCTGCAGCAAAGTCAGGTTTGATATTTAATACTTGCTGATAGGCGGCTGTAGATGCTTCTAACTGACCTTGTTTATGGAGTACAGTCCCTAAATTGTAATGAGCATCAACTAAGTCTGGCTGAATGCTAATTGCTTGTCGGTATGAATATATAGCTTCTTCGTCTAAGTTCTGTTCTTTTAGGGCATTCGCTAAGTTGTTATGAGCATAAGCAAAGTCAGGTTTAATGTTGATGGCTTGTCGGTAGGACTGTATAGCTGCGCTTAATTGACCTTGGCTTTGAAAAGCATTTCCCAAGCTGTTATAAACTTCGGCAAAGTTAGGATCGATTATTAAGCTTTGCTGATAGAGTTTGATTGCTTCGGTTAACTTTCCCTGTTGATGGAGGACATATCCAAAATTAAGTATGAACGGATGAAATAGGTTTCCCAGTGATATCTGTCCTTCTCCATCTTCAGGCTGAGTTTCTAATATCTGTTTGTATATTGTTTCAGCCTCATTCAATTGACCTGAATACTGCTTTTGTATGGCGGTTTGGAACAGAGATATAATATTAGATTCTGAAATATTTTCGGTATTCATGGCTGATTCTAAGTAATCTATTTAGGTATAAATGTTAACCTTGCAGCTTAGGTAGTTTTGGCTTCTAACGTAGCAAGGCGTAGAACATTACTACCAAGATCAAATACTATTTTGCTGTACAGAACTTACTATAGGTAGCTCGGCACAAGTAAATAAAGATTTTTAGTTGCGCTTGGGCGCTCATATCTAGGACACCCAAGCGCAACTACGAACCTTTACATAAATTCATATAGTTCGGTTTTTCTGTGTCGGTCTGCTTAGATATACTTTATACATAAGTAGTTTCCGTTAAATTACTTGTCAATTTTATAAATTTTCTGCAAATCAATTGAAAAATATGTTAAATTTATATAAAGATTAGGTATTTTTAATTCATAAGCTAACTTCCATTCATATTTCCTGCACTACTTTAGAATTGGAAATAACAATTTGCAAGAGGCAAAAATGACTTTCCAGACACAAGACCTGAGTAAGGCATTCATTACTAAACTGCAAGCCCTACCACCTGAACAGCAACAACAGGTGCTTGATTTCGTTGATTTTCTCACACAGAAGTATAGCTACAGCCACGCTACTCAAGCGCAAAAACGCATACTAGGTCTGAACAGGGGAGACATTTGGATCAGCGACGACTTTAATGACCCTTTACCAGATGAATTTTGGACGGGTGAGCAGTAAGTGAAACTCTTATTAGATACTCACGTATTTATTTGGTCAGCCGGAACCCCAGAAAAGCTTTCTCAAAGAGCTAGAGAGTTGTTGCTCGATACTAGCAACACTTTAGTATTAAGCATTGCTAGCATTTGGGAAATACAGATCAAACTTCAACTTGGTAAGCTAAGGCTGAATTCGCCTCTCCCCAATTTGATAGAGAGCCAACAACAAACAAATAATCTGCAACTCTTACCAATTGAGCTAGCCCATATTTGGGCTTTAGCAAATCTACCTAACCATCATCGCGATCCTTTTGATCGCCTGTTAATTGCTCAGTCTATTGTTGAACATATACCTATTTTGAGTGCAGATTCTGCATTAGATGCGTATCAAACCCAAAGGTTGTGGTAAATGTAAAAAATTTACAATTTAGGCAACAAGTTCACGGAATATTTACGCACATAGTTTCGTACTTACTTGAGCAATGCGGTCTTAATCTACTACCAATAAATGGGAATTAACCAGGGAGCAATTGTACTCAGCTATTACTTTTATATTCGCGGAAAATAGAAAAATTCTGGGCTATAAGGGCGATCTCTAACCATAAACTCTATATTACCTGGACATAGCCATGAAGACCGAAAATACTTCAGAATCTGTCGAATTTCTAGAGAATTTGGCAAAAAAACTCTACGAACAGGGTGATTTAAACGCGGCAATTGAAGCCTACCAAAAAATTGTCAACCAAGCGCCAAATACCCCAGCAGCAGCTTCCGCACTAAACAACTTGGGAAATATCCTCAAGGATCAGGACAAGTTAGAAGCAGCGATCAACTTCTACCAGCAAGCTATACAACTTAACCCTAACCATGCCGCTTACCACCATAACTTGGCAACAACACTGTGCGACCAGGGTAATATAGAGGCAGCGATCAAGTCCTATCAGCAGGCTTTAAATATCCAACCTGACTTTGCGGCTGCCAAATTTGGTCTTTGTATCGCTCAGCTGCCGACTATTTATTCCAGTGTGGACGAAATTCAGTTACGGCGAAATCATTATCTCCAAAATCTCCTCTCTTTAGCTGAACACTATAAATTGACTACTCCCGAAGTCAGAGCAGAGGCAGGGGCGGCTGTCGGTTTAATGCAACCTTTTTATTTACCCTATCAAGGCTTAAACGATCGCACTTTACAGCAAATATATGGGGAAATGATTGCTGGGCTGATGTCGAGCCGCTATTCCAATTGGAGCCAACAGATTTCTGTGCCTAATTTACAACCTCAACAGAAAGTTCGGGTGGGATTTTTGAGTGGATTCTTTCGCAATCATTCCTGTTGGAAGTTAATTAAGGGTTGGCTAGAGAATCTCGACAAAAGTGAGTTTGAATTATTTGGATATCACACAAACTCGATACGTGATCAAGAGACTATAAAAGCAGCGAAAGCATTTGATAAATTTATTCAAGGTCCTTTGCCACTGGAACAATGGTGTGAGTTAATTCAACTTGACAAATTACACGTTCTGATTTTTCCCGAATTTGGGATGGACACCACAACAGTGCAGCTCGGTTGTTTAAGACTGGCTCCGATTCAAATGGCATCTTGGATTCATCCCCAAACCAGTGGGCTACCAACAATTGACTATTTCTTGACTAGTGATTTAATGGAACCGGAAAATGCTCAAGAACATTACACTGAGCAGTTAGTCAGATTGCCCAATTTATCCATCCATTACACCCCTTTATCCATTCAACCTCAAGCAATGAGTAAAGGGGACATCGGTATTGCTGATGATGAAACCATGTTCTGGTGCTGTCAATCTTTATACAAATACTTACCGCAGCATGATGATGTCTTTCCTCGAATCGCTCAGGAGTTAGGTAAAGGTAAATTTGTCTTTATTGAAGCACCACAAGGCAAATATATTACTGATGTCTTTCGCCAACGATTAGACCATGCTTTCAATTACTATGGACTCTCTTATCAAGACTATTGCATCTTTTTGCCTCGCTTAGATGGCGCTGCTTTTGCTGGAACAGCAGCAGCAGCCGATGTTTTTCTTGATACCATTGGTTGGTCGGGAGGTAACACTACTTTAGAAGCTCTAGCCTACAATATTCCAGCTATGACTTTGCCAGGAGAGATGATGCGAGGACGTCATACAATGGCAATGCTAAAAATGATGGGTATAGAAGAGATGATTGCGACGACGAAAGATGATTACGTCAAAATTGCAGTTCGTCTTGGGCAAGATGCTGAATATCGGCAACATATCTCCAGGCTGGTGGCGGAAAATAAACATAAGTTATATAACGACTTAACACCAGTCAGAGTTCTGGAGGATTTTCTCCTCAAGGTGGTAAATAAGCCCAGACGATTTAGCACTGAAGTGGCACAAACCCTCCAACTGGCACTTCAACATCATCAAGCCCATCGCTTAGAACAAGCAAGTCTGCTCTATCGTCAAGTTTTGGAACAACAACCCGATCACCCGGAAGCTTTATACAATTTAGGTATGCTGGCTCAGCAATTGGGGCAACTCCAAACAGCTGAAAAATGCCTTTTGGCTGCATCGCAAGTCCAGCCTGATGTTAAAACTTGGTTCAGTTTAGGTAATTTGCATTTAATTCAAAAGCAGTATGCCCAAGCCGCTGCCGCATACCGTCAAGCTCTGGAACTACGACCAGACGCACTACCAATTTACACCAACTTGGGCTATGTTCTGGAACAACTTGGACTATTTGACGAAGCAATTAACTGCTATCAAAAAGCCTTAGAACTTAATCCAGATTTTACAGAAGCCGAGGCGAAATTGGGCAATGCTCTGCAAGCAATGGGCAAGCTCTCTCCAGAGCAAAAACTCTACTATGCGCAATTGAATCACCAGTTGGCTGTTGCTTGGAAAAATGCTGGTGATTTAAACAAAGCCCAAGGTTACTTTCGCGCTAGCATTGCCCTGCAACCTGATTTGGCTCAAGATGAAGATTTGGCGGCTTTGCTGCAACAATAAGTTTAATACCAATTCTCTTTATCTTTGCCACAAATCAGATCCCCACCCCCCCAACCCCCCCTTATTAAGGGGGGGTTGGGGGGATATTATGTAGCAAACATTGGGTGAAACGGTATAAGCTAGAGTATTGTACGAGTTTGCCATTTGCTGATCAGGAAACAACTGTGAGTAAAGTCATTCTGGTGATAGGACCTGTACGTTGTGGTAAAAGTGAATGGGCTGAACATCTGGCGATGGAGTCACACAAAGCAGTTGTTTATGTAGCAACAGCAAAGGAAGACTCTACCGATCAACAGTGGCAGTTACGTATTCAACAACACAAACAGCGCCGTCCCCCTGACTGGGTAACATTAGAAGTGCCATGTGCATTGTCTGCTACTCTTGCCTCTGCAAATTCAAACACTTGTATTTTGGTTGATTCTTTGGGAACTTGGGTAGCTAATCTTTTGGAACAAGACGAGCAAGCTTGGCAAATTACTGTGCAAGAGTTTTTAGATACAGTGAAGTTAATTACTGCTGATGTAATTTTTGTTGCTGAAGAAACAGGCTGGGGTGTAGTACCTGCTTATTCTATCGGTATCAGCTTTCGCGATCGCCTGGGTTCTTTGATTCGTCAGTTAGGCGAGATCTCTGGTACTGTCTACTTGGTGACTGGGGGTCATGTTCTCAATCTTAGTCTCTACGGGCTACCCTTACCGTGATGTCGCGATCGTTCAAGATATTCTGACTCATTTACAGACGCTCCGGCGGAGCGTCTCTACGGCTCCCTTAATTATTTATAAATTTTTAATCTAAAATTCAAAATTTAAAATCTAAAATTAAAGCATGGCATCTAAACAAGACGTAAAAAGATACCTAGCTTACTGGTTTCAACTAGGTAAGAAGGTTGTGATTAACAATGGTGCAGCAACCCTGCTGCCGCGAAAGGTGATCGAAGGCGATCGCTACAGTGAAGAGTTTGAAGAGTGCTGGCAAAAAATCATTTCCAAAGAATCAGGTGAGTGTCACCTAGAAGGCACAAGAGAAACTATTGCTGAACTACTTACACCAGACTGGGATATGTTACCCTGCGCTCGTTGTAGTATGCCTGTACCTATACGCAGTGTAGGGATGCCGCCAGAATTATGCCCGTGTAATAATTTAGTTGGCTGGCCGAATACAGAACTTCCAGCGCCGCGATCGCCAGTTAACACTCAAGAGCAATTAATGGCGATTCGCGATCGGCTTTTGGGCAATGTGGGATCAAGTTGATTTTGGATTTGAGACTATTGTAATTGTGTAAATTTCCCAGCCTCCAGAAACCCGGTTTCTCCAATAATACCTTCGCCAAAAATAAACAGGGCGTTCTGTAGTAGAGTTGTTTTTTACCACAACGACAACTCCCAGTCTACAAAACGCCCATGCTAGATGTACTAACACTTGTTTTAAGTTTAGAAGCCGATATTCGTAAAACAAGCTTGCGTCAAATGAGTCGAGTAGCCCAAGCAATGTTAGCCATGAGCGGACGAGAGTTACTAATGCCGCCAATATGCACGTTTTTTTATGGTGAATCTTTCCCATCGCCTCCTTGAAGATTTTCGTGTTCACAATCCTGGCTCCGGACTACATGACCTCAAAGCTTATTTCCGTGGTACTCGATATGTACAGGAAACTATTAAGATGCGAACGTAAAAGCTACACAAGGTTTTATTAGATCAAATTTTTGATAGAATAGTCTCGTTAGGCCGTATTCATGCCCCTAAGCCTCCCGTCACCACTTCATAATTGGCGAAGGTATTGTCCAAGAAACCCGGTGTCTTTGTAAGAAAGGTTAACAAATTACACCATTTCTCTTGAATTAGGCTACAAATATTGCTGGTAAGCTGGTGCGCATCTAAATTGAACATTTTTTCGTGAAGACAGTCCAAAGTCCAAAGTCCTTTGTGACAAATAACTAATGACAAATGACGACTCTAATGAGTCAATATACATTTTAAATGCGTCACAGCGTAGGGGCACGGCATTGCCGTGCCCCTACAAATATTTGATGTGTAGTCAAATTTTAGCGAATTGGTATTATGTAGCCAGTTTTTAGAGAAACGGTATTAAATAGAAAGTTCAAAACAAATTGATTTTTCAGCTTAATGCTTTACAATATTTTCATGAACTTTCAGTGGTTATTCGTGCTGGAGTTAAAGCGAAATCTAAGTATTAGCAAAAACTTTATTATGGAGCTAAATACTTTACAGTAATTTTATTAAAAAAAATAGCTATACATGCATTCATTGAAGCGAGATTTATGTATGTATTTTTCGGAAGTGAGACGCTTCGTAATAGTGAAATTAGATTGTCTAAACTTGGTAATTAAAATTACATAAATCGTTAATGCAACATCTATCGGTAGCAGGATATCGTATTAATCAAGCGGTGAGTTGAACAGCCAACAAGAGGCAATCAACCGAAAGCGAAAAATAAATCAAGCTAATTGCAAACTAGGAACGACTAACCATGGAAGCTAACAACAAAATCTCTTTGTACACCGAAATCACCACTGAAGAATCTGCATTAGTTAGCGGTGGTCAAACCGTAGTTAACTTTGACCTCAACAGCTACCTGTTCACCATCGGTGCTGGTGCAATCTTCAACGGTGGAGTAACCACCAACGTAGTTAACATCGCTTTCGGTAGAGCACTGTTTACTCAGAGCGTCTAATCAAAGCCTTTATTTGATTTGTCCATAAAGGTAAGAAAGTTCATTGTGGCGTATATTGCAAAAACGCCACTGATGAACCCCCCTGCAAAAATCAATCAAGCTAATTGCAAATTAGGAATTACTAACCATGGAAGCTAACAACAAAATCTCTTTGTACACCGAAATCACCACTGAAGAATCTGCACTAGTTAGCGGTGGTCAAACCGTAGTTAACTTTGACCTCAACAGCTACCTGTTCACCATCGGTGCTGGTGCAATCTTCAACGGTGGAGTAACCACCAACGTAGTTAACATCGCTTTCGGTAGAGCACTGTTTACTCAGAGCGTCTAATCAAAGCCTTTATTTGATTTGTCCATAAAGGTAAGAAAGTTCATTGTGGCGTATATTGCAAAAACGCCACTGATGAACCCCCCTGCAAAAATCAATCAAGTTAATTGCAAATTAGGAATTACTAACCATGGAAGCTAACAACAAAATCTCTTTGTACACCGAAATCACCACTGAAGAATCTGCACTAGTTAGTGGTGGTCAAGCCGTAGTTAACTTTGACCTCAACAGCTACCTGTTCACCATCGGTGCTGGTGCAATCTTCAACGGTGGAGTAACCACCAACGTAGTTAACATCGCTTTCGGCAGAGCGCTGTTTACTCGCAGCTAATTCTCCTCCTATTGCGGCTGAGTCTGTTCCGTAGTCGCATCAATCGTCACAATGCGACTACGGAACAGACTAGAAAAAATCAATCATTCCAATCACAACACGGAGTAAATAATCATGGAAGCTAACAACAAAATCTCTTTGTACACCGAAATCACCACTGAAGAATCTGAAATCGTTAGCGGTGGTCAAGCTACAGTTAACTTTGACCTCAACAGCTACCTGTTCACCATCGGTGCTGGTGCAATCTTCAACGGTGGAGTAACCACCAACGTAGTTAACATCGCTTTCGGCAGAGCGCTATTTACTCGCAGCTAATTCTCCTCTAGAAAGGTTTTTGGCTCAATAGCAAGAAAAACACCAGCGGACTCAATAAGTAAGGCGAATCCAGTTTGGAAAAAATCTTATTTAATGAGTCTGTTGGTGTTGGGTATGTTGAGCGTAGCATCCATCGCAACAATGCCGACGCTCGCATCCCAAACAAAAATCACTGTAACTGCAAAGTGACTAACGATGAAAGTTAACGAAAAAATTTCTTTGTTCAACGAACTGACAATTGAAGAATCAGCTATTGTCAGCGGTGGTACTGTTGTTGGAGATTTGGCTTTCGAGAGGGCACTTGCAAGCTCCTCGACTGCCCAAACAAGGACTACTTCTAGCCCAAATCCTACTCCCTCACCTAGTCCCACCGCTACCCCGTTCGTGATACTAGGTACTGGCATAGCAGCACAGAACATTGGTGGTAGATAACGTTTACCTTGTAGTGTCATAGTCTTTAGACTGCTGCATTAGCTACTGGCTTGCTAGCAAAAAATCATACAGGCACATCTCATCTTATGTGTCTGAACCGCTAAATCTACTTATCATGGCATTTCTGATCAAAATACGGCGATGAGTAGATTGAAGCAAATCATACTGATTGCGACTGAGAAGTTATTTACCATGCATTCAAACGAGAAATCTAAACTGTTCACTGAAATTACAGTAGATGAATCTGCTACTGTTTGCGGTGGTACTACACAAGTAATAGCATCCGTTGCAGGTACTACAACTACCACTATAGTTGCGACAAATAGTGGTAGTAGTAGTGGTACTACAACATCCTCAACTACCCCTGTTACCCCTGTTACCCCTGCTACTCCTGCTCCCCCTGTTCCCCCTGCTCCCCCTTTAATTTTACCGATATTTGCGGTAGTTTCTAGTGGCCTGATTAAGGTATAGGAGAATGACAATGACAACAGTTAAAAATTCACTTTTTACAGTGATTACTGAAAAGGAATCTGCTACTGTTTCTGGTGGTAGTAACCTTTCTGTTGATACTGGTCGTGGTGTCGCCTATGGTGGTAATCTCATTGGAAGTTTAGCTATACTTTCGGGTGGCATAGCCTTTGTTAATGTAGATCTAAGTAATAGGGCGCAATACGAAGCTTACCTAAATGCTAACCCAGATCTCAGAAGAATTTTCGAGGCAGCGAGATGATGAGTTAAGCATGAGGAGTGAGAAATTAGTGACGAATAGCTCATCACTTTCATCTTCTAACAATCAGTTAATCTCTTGAATAAATACCCAAAAATTCCAGGGTGTAATACCGAACTAAGAATGTAGTGAATAGTGGAGACTTTTATTAACTCTCCAGACAAGGTAAGTTGCTAACTCCAATCTTAATACTTACCTATTTCGTAAATCGTACTGACGCTTAATTAGGAATTACTTACCATGCATAAAATCGAGAAATCTAGACTGTTTACTAAACTGACAGTAGAACAATCTGCTACCGTTAGCGGTGGTAGCCAGCCTACTGATGCTGTACTTGAGCTTGCTAGACAATTAGCAGATTACGGAGCTAAAATGAATGCTACTGTTAATGTTGTTAGTAATGGTAATCCCGTTAGTAACAGTTCCGGTAGTACTCCTACTCCTTCCCCTGCTCCTTCTGGACTTTTACGTGGATTTAAACTTGTTTCCGGTGGTCTTATTGACGTTAAAGAGCTTTAGGTAAACAAGAATGATAAAAACTGAGAACAACTCACTTCTTCCTGAGTGAGAAGTGAAGCATTAGGAGTTAGAAATGTGAAGTAAATAACTCATCAATTTTATCTTCTAATAATCAGTTAATCTCTCTAATGAATACCCGAAAAATCCGGATAATGCCGAGGTAAGGTTGTATTATTAAATACTGGATAATTTTATTAATTATCCAGTATTTGGAATAATCACTGAAACATAATTAGGGTACAAAACCATGGCAACAACTGAAAAAAACTCACTTTTTACATCATTGACGGTAGAAGAATCTGCTACCGTTTGTGGTGGATCTGAGATTTCGATTAATGTTAGTAATAACTCAGGTAACTCTATTAGTTACAACATTACTGACAACACCGCCCAGGTGACTTTTGAGCCAAAAGTCGTGGAATTAGTGATACGTATCTTGAATTTACCAGGTAACGCAAGTCTCAAAAGAAGCCTTGGTTTAAACTAACAAGTTGATTACTTCTGAAATCAGGATGTAGCAAATACTGGAACCTTTTATAAGTCTCCAGGTTTTTAACTACTCAACCAAGCTAAACATAGGACAAAAAACAATGGCAATACATGAGAACAACTCACTAGAAAAATCGCTTTTTGCAGCGGTTTCTGAAGAAGAATGCGCTACCGTTTCTGGTGGCGTTGATGGTATACAACCAGGCAGCGGTAGTAATGTTCCAGGTAAAGATATTCCTGAATTCAATGAAATAAAGCTGTATGCAACTACTCCCCTTCCGTTTCTGATATCAGTCTACGTTGATAAAGCAACCGGACAGGCAAGAGTTATGATCAGGGAGAATCGTTAACCTGGGCTACCCAGCTATGCTGTGACTGTACAAAGCACTGGAATATCTTAAGATATTCCAGTGCTTTGCTGAAGAAACTGTCCATAGATTGTAGAGACGTTACATGTAACGTCTCTACAGCTAAGGGTATGGTGTAAGATTTGATGCAAGACTACTAAAATTGAAAATTGGCTATGACTTCTATGCAAGCTCACACTGAACTCACCCCGAAAGAGCAGCAAGCTCAGCAATACTTGACTAAAGGCGACTACTCTCAGGCGGCTAACTGCTATAGGCAAGCTATAGAAGCAGAGCCAGAAGTGAAATCTCACTTCTGGAACTTAGGATTAATGTTGCTATTGCAGGGGCAAGAGGCAGAAGCTCAGAGTACTTGGAAGTTGGGTATGGCTGAGGGTGAGCTAGAACAAATTAAATTGTTGCAGGGGTTGAATAATATTCTCCAAGCTGCTCCTTTGCATCCCGGAGTGCTAAAGTGTGTAGAAGCAAGTTTGCCATATATTCGCGAGCCTCATTCTTTCTTTAACGTATTGATTCCAGCAACGATTAAAATTGCCCACTCAATCCGGCAGCCAAAAACCGCAGCACGGTTGCTTACGCTAGGTTTACGTCTGGAACCTAAAAATTTAGAAGTTTTGCGCTATTTAGCTGGTTTTTATATCAATGCTGGTGATTACTCTCAAGGAATAGAGACAGCTAAGTTGTGCTATTCCTTATCAGATAAATTAATAGATCAGTTATATGCAGTACATCTGCTGCAACGAGGATTGATGGAGGCTCCTGACTCTTGGCAGGAAGCTCGTGCGGCTTTGCAGCAACTGGAAGATTTACTACAGTCTTTGTTTAAAGAACAACCTACAAATATTGAACCAGATAGTGTTCTGGGTTTGTTTAATGCCAACTATTTTGCACCTTACTTGCGAGATGATGCGCAGAAAAATCGACAAATTCAGAATCAACTAGCTCAATTTGCTCAGCGTGCAGTGCAAAATTATGCTAGTGAACAAGTCAAGCAATATCAGCAACGGACATCAGGCGATGCCCCTTCGGGGCAGGCCGCATTGCGGCATCGCACTGGGCTACTTAAAATCGGATACGTATCTCATTGTCTATGTATACATTCAGTGGGCTGGCTAGCACGATGGCTGTTTCAGTATCACGATCGCTCGCGTTTTCAAATTTATGCGTACTTCATAAATTCTAAACAGGGAGATCCGCTACAACACTGGTACACTCAGCAAGTAACGAAAGCTTATAAAGGTGGAATTGATGGTAAAGTCATTGCTCAACAAATTTACCAGGATGAAATTGATATTTTGATCGACCTTGATAGCATTACCGTAGATGTTGCTTGTGAAATTATGTCACTAAAACCCGCACCTGTTCAAGTAACATGGTTGGGTTGGGATGCTTCCGGAATACCAGGCGTTGATTACTTTATTGCCGATCCTTATGTTTTGCCAGAATCTGCTCAGGAATACTATGCAGAAAAAATCTGGAGATTGCCCCAAACCTATATTGCAGTGGATGGTTTTGAAGTAGGTGTGCCAACTCAAAGGCGCGATCATCTGGGTATTCCCAATGATGCTGTAGTCTACCTTAGTGCGCAAAGAGGATTTAAACGTCACCCCGAAACAGCACGACTGCAAATGAAGATCATCAAGCAGGTTCCTAACAGCTATTTCTTGATTAAGGGGTTCGCAGAAGCAGAAGGTGTGAAGAAATTCTTTATGCAGTTAGCCCAAGAAGAGGGAGTGAGTGGCTCGCGCCTAAGATTTTTGCCGTTAGATCCCACTGAATCTGCCCACCGAGCAAATTTCACTATTGCAGATGTTGTATTAGATACATTTCCCTACAATGGGGCAACGACAACTCTAGAAACACTATGGATGGGTATTCCGCTAGTTACTAGAGTTGGGCAGCAATTTGCAGCTCGTAATAGCTACACCATGATGATAAATGCTGGTATAACAGAAGGCATTGCTTGGACAGATGAAGAGTACGTGGAATGGGGTGTGCGTCTGGGTAAGGACGCTACTTTAAGACAGCAAGTGGCGTGGAAACTGCGACAGTCAAGGCATACAGCACCACTGTGGAATGCAAGGCAATTTACTTGTGAGATGGAGAAAGCTTACGAGCAGATGTGGAACCAATATACATAGCAGTAGAGACTTCGTCCGATCGCGTCTCTACAAGGGTTTTTGGGTAACGCATAACTCTTTTGGTGGAGATTTCTAATACAGGTTTGCTCAGCCCATAGGCTTAAGGAACTTGAAATTTCCGTATAAATAGTAACCTTGAATTGCGTAAGAAAAAATACTGGAACACAGGATATATTGTTCCGGTATTTTTTTATTTTTAAAGAAAATATAAATAGATTTTTTTTGTTTTTGGATAAAATGCAAATATATGATAAAGCCTTAGACTTTTTATCCAAAAATATTTAGGGTGTCTGTTATGCTAATTACGACAACAATTGATCATTTACGGCAATGGAAGAAAAAAGCCAACTCTTTACGGACATAACAACAGAAGAATGCGCTAACGTTAGCGGAGGAGGAACTCGAGTCAGTTTTGACCTCAATACTTACCTGTTCATTTTGGGAGCTGGTGTTGTATTTGGGAATCCAGGACTTACTTACGAAGAAACTCAGTTTGCGTGGGAAAATGCATTTGTGTTTGACAAAAACAAAAAGTCTAAAAAAAGGTCTTAAGAAAATAGAAGGTGATAGTTGATGTTGCCACATTTTCATCACCTAAGTGTGTTGCATCTAAACGCTACATAGTATAAAATAGCAACAGAGCATTTATGTATTGTTGTTTTGCTTTTTAAGTGCAAAACAGTATATATCACTAAAGACCAACAATAAGGTAATCAGGAGTAAATCTACCCAGGAAAGCACTGCCATTAGCAAACATATTAACCACAACTCTCTGGATACCAACATGTTAGAGAAGAACAACTCCCTTTTGACAGCAGTTTCTGACGAAGAAAGTGCCACCGTTAGTGGTGGTCAATTCACTGGAATTAATACCCAAAACAATCAACTAATTTTTGGTGAAGACGGAAGTCTAAAGCTGGTTTCAAATCTCAACGGTAGTTTTACAGGCAGTGACTTTACTTCCAACTTTACTCTCGATATTAGTCCGACCTCTATAGCTAATTTACAAGGCAGTTCCTTTGCTAATCAGAGTCCTGACAATGTAGTCCCTTTTGATTTCCGACTCTGGCGGTAGACTGACTAATAATTAGTCTCAATCGCGCCTGCATCTAGTTGAATAACTAGATGCAAGCTTGGTATGGACGTAGCCCGTTGTCAGTCAGACTTCTCATGCACCTATAAAAAATATCAGTGCTTAGCGGATTTGTGTAAATCGACTCAGGGATGCGCTACCATCCAAGATATTGGAAATAACTATCTTTTAACCACAATGACACGCAAAAAATCTACTCCCGTTAGCCGTAGTAAGTTGACTCAGGTTAATTTTGATTTAAAAGCTTACGTGTCCACTATTAAAAGTGCTGCACCACAAGCTGCTTTTGTTGTCCAAAATTTCCCACCCAGGGTTATACCTGTTGGAGCAAAAGTAACTGACGCTTTGGTTGACTCGGCTTTCCAAACAGCAATCTTCACCAATAAGGCGTAACCTACTCCAGAAGCCACCCGCTATTTCACTAGATAACTATTTTAGGTCATGGTTTAAAAACAGACGCGAAGTTTCGCGTCTGTTTTATTTTACTGGACAGGTGTTTTAGCTTGCTTACCTGCTACTGGTAATTTTTTGCATCAAAAGTAATTGATTTAAGAAAATAAAACAGCATAGTAAAAAGTATTTTTACTTTCATATATCAAAGTTGGCATGTATTAACCTCAGTAAGTTAAAAAAAGACTAATAAATAGTTAAAGTTTAAATATCAAGCGATTTCCTTCTTTTAACTGATGACTTCCCCAAAAGTGTAAATTAGATATATATCTACTTGTTATAGTAAATACAATTTTTGCAGGAATTGAAATCATTACAGTTGTAGAGATGAAATTTATCTATTTATTCCCTAGTGATATGAACTTGCTAACCTTGCCACCTATGATTTTTTGATTAAAGATAAATAATTTAAATTTATCTTGGCGTAAAAAATAATTTTTACTATATTTTGACCAAAGTTATTTTATTTTACAGGATAAAAATGATAATAGAATTCAGAACGGGAAAAACTGCTAAGACTTCTGTACTAGTCAGAAAAATCTCGACAAAGACTTATGTCAGTAGGGCGCATCCAAAATAGGCACATCTTAAAAATCAAGAAAAAATCTTTTTTCTATGAATCATAACTAAATCATCTGCTAGTATAGTCGTGGTTCTAAAAAAAATACCGGAACCTTAGTTAAAGAACAGCAAATTTAACTGTAACTTTCATACTGACCACTAGCGCAGCTATAGTTAACGATCCTGCTAGTGGTGTAAAAATACCCAAACAGGTGTCTCTGATTTTTTCTCTCAATTTCTAGAACATCTCATGGAGTTAAGCTGACATTTCTACTTTAATAAATACTGTTACACTACGACTTGTAACAGTGTTTAATATGGTGAGTCAAAGAAGAATTTAGCGACCAACTACATCGTAGGTGAAAAGCAATGACAACAACAGAAAACAATTCACTATTTACAGAGGTAACAGTAGAGGAATCTGCTACCGTTTGTGGCGGTCAATTATTCCTTAGTCTACCAAGTATTGGTATAAGTCTTTTTACGCCCGTTGGCACTAGAGGTGAGGTTCTTTCAGTAGAGGCTAATCTCATAGATCTTGGATATTCCCTACGTGACAGAGGTATTGACGTTGACGGAATAATAAATGAACTAAGACTGTCGTCCTGAAGTAGTGAATAAAAGTCTCAATTCCGCCTATATTCAACTAGTTTAACCTGGATAAATACCTCATGTTAACCGAAGTCATAGCAGCAGAAGCAGCTACTGTGTTTGGTGGAGATTTTTTAAAGTAAAAAATACTGGAACATTATTAAATGTTCCAGTATTTTTTTTAGGAAGATGAACACGCGAAGCCCAAGTTCTTGGGCAACCGGGCTTCTAATCATTGGTGAATTTACAACTAAGATACGAACATTACACATACTCAATTCAAGCAAAAATATGCATAATTTTTTTATGAAGAAAATTATAGTTTTGCAAAAAAAATTTTTTATATAAAAATTAAATATGGTGTAAGAAAAATTATAGAGTGAAATTGGTTTTTTGATTTATATCTTCACAAAAAACAGATGTTTGCAAAGTTTTTATTTTTTGTTTTCAAAAAAAAAAGCAGCCATAATAAACGGTGTTATTGTATTTAATAAGCCGAGAGTTGAGTTGCTTTCAGGAAAGCTATTAGCTATCAACTCAGAGTCAATTAAAACGGTTCAATTACCACACAGGAGCAACTAACCATGCAATACCAAAAAGACGAAGCACTATTCGTTGAAGTAACTACCGAAGAATCTGAACTCGTTAGTGGTGGTCAAGGCACCAGAGTTAACTTTGACTTAAACACCTACCTGTTCGTCATCGGTGCAGGTGCAGTATTTAATGGTGGCGTAACTACCAACAACATCAACATTGCCTTCGGCAGAGCATTGTTTACTCAGAGCCTCTAATCAAAGCTTAGAAAAGATTCTAGGTTTTTCTGAACAGCCAGAAATGACTGAGAAATAATAGAGCGATAGAGAAGTTCTAGAGACTAGGACAACCTATTTAGTGTTTGTGCTCTTGGGTATGTTCATTTTTGCATCTGTTATAGATAAGAGAAAGATGTAGAAAATGAACATATCAATCGAAAAAAGTGATAGTAAACTCAGGTTGATTGAACCATGGAAGCTAACCAAGAAATTTCTTTGTACAGTGAAATTACCGTTGAAGAGGCTGAAATCATCAGCGGTGGTCAAACTGTAGTTAACTTTGACCTTAACTCTTACCTGTTCGTTATCGGTGCAGGTGCAGTATTTAATGGTGGCGTAACTACCAACGTAGTTAACATTGCCTTCAACAGAGCGCTGTTTACTCAGAGCTTCTAATCAAAGCTTAGGAACAGTTCTGAAGACTTCTGACGAAACCTAAAGCAAGTCAGTCATAAGACATTAAGTATAATGATCCAGTTTTTGGCTCATTATATTTAGTGTGAAGTAATGCCAGGGATAACAAGTATGTTCATGGCAGAAATCACAGTATAAGCTCTAACAGCTAACATACTTACAACAAAGCAAATTAATTGCAACTACCAAGGAATTAATCATGGAAGCTAACACAGAAATCTCTTTGTACACAGAAGTTACAGCAGAAGAATCTGCTCTAGTCAGTGGTGGTCAATCAACAGTTAACTTTGACCTCAATACATACCTATTTGTAATCGGTGCAGGTGCAGTATTTAATGGTGGCGTAACTACCAACGTAGTTAACCAAGCCTTCAACAGAGCACTCTTCACCTCTAGTGGCGCCGCAGCTCCCGCAGCTCCCGCAGCTCCCGTACTAATTAATATACCTGTTAGGGTATAGTTTAAATTGGAAGTAGTGCAGTCATAGCACAAGAATATTTCCAATTCCAAATCACAATAATCTAAAAAATACTGAGACATTACTCTAATGTTTCAGTATTTTTTTATGGATGAGACGAAATTAAGATCAAGGGTAGTGGACGATCCAATACTTCTCGGTTAATATTTGATCCCCCCAACCCCCCTTTTGAAGGGGGGCATCAAACTCCCTTTTTAAGGGGGGTTGAGGGAATATTCGCTTTAGCACTAGTAACCGATTAATATTGGTAGGCGATCGCAATCCAACGTAGAAACCTTACAGTAAGAGTTATACAGGATAGGTTAGTTTTAACACTGAATGTGCGTGTTAATTCTACCGTTAGTTATTTTCGGATTCAAATACAGCTCTTAACTTTAGAAAGTCGATTTTGTTTGCGTTTAAATAGCCAACCCACACCCAAAGCACCCAACGCTAGTGTGCAAACAGAGAAAGGAGATTCAGGCACTTCCGTTATTTCGTTTGTTGGTCTATTTTGTATAGATGAAGAAGATTCAGACACTGGACGTACTGCCACAGACTCACCCTTTTGCAGTCCCAGTTCACTTGTACGTCCACCTCGCACCTCAATCACTTGATCGACGGGTGCTAAGAAAATGTTTTGTGGTAGTTTAATCGTATCTGAGATACCCTGTGGTTCTGACTGAAAAATAAAAATGTCGTCAATCCCTATATCAGTGGTGTTCTCGTTAATTTCAAATGCTGGTAAGTAACTGGGACAAAGCTCTGTGAGGCAGGGTTGAAGGTTCCGTGCAATGTCCAACACCGTCCCATTCAGCAGAAAAATTATATCCAAGGGGATTGGTGTATCTCTCATCCAAAAACTTGCAGGTTGAGGTGGATTAAAGGGAAACAGCAATCCCCGATTGTCAGGCAAAAAGGTTCGATTCATCAATCCCATAGCCTGTTGTTCGGGAGTTAGAGCAACTTCTAGATCAAAGGTTTGACCGGCTATCTCAGCCGTAGCTGAAATTGGTAAAACCTGTGCTGAATTTGACTGAGCCATTACTGTAGACTGTCCAAAGAAGATCAACCCTGCACTCAGAGCAAATTTTATCCATAGATCGGCGATTTTAATAGTCATAAGTACCTCTTATTTGTGCTTATGTGTAAAAAAATACCATAAATTGGGTAATAATGGTCACAAACTCATAAAATCTTCATTTAACTGCCAGTTTATTTTTATACGTGTAAATAAAATATGAAAAGTTTGTGAAGTTGGTAAATTCTGCTCCGAAATTCCCGAATGTTTTGTTATCCTCATTGCTACATATTGTGATATTTTATTGTTTGGAGAGAAAAACTGTCGATTTACGGATCTAACAAAATAAGAGTCTGATATTATCAACTTTGAAAACCCAGGGTAAGTTTTGACCAGAATACTTACTTATTTAATTGAGGTGCTAGTAATAAATTTTACAATTACATGTTAAATTGAAAGTAAACTTAGTCTGCCAGGGAGCGGGCGTTAGTTTTTGACCAAGAAAGTAAAAAACGTCAGGTTAAGAGGTAATTAAAAATTAATGAAAGATAGTTCATGTACTCAGGGAAATTTTGCTCATCGAAAAATGTAACATAATATTCTTATCTTAGGTAATATAATCTTAGAGGGTAGTATGACTTTATTTCTCTAGTTGTGGAATAACTTAAATGTAATAATAAACTACCAAGAAATAAAAATACTCTCCTAACTCCTTTGCTGATTTTTATAGTTAGCCCCACCTGAAAATAGGTGTGGGCAATTTATAATGATAGGGTGTTTCACCAATAATATTCAAACTCTACAGAAATATTGAAATGAGTGATAGGGAAATTAAGACAAGCATTGTGGCATTATGAAATATTCTTATGTTTTACAATCTAGTGAAGAAGACTGCGGTGCAGCTTGTCTGGCTTCCGTATCCAAACATTATGGGCGTAACTTCACTATAAGTCACGTCCGAGAATTAGTAGGCACCGGACAAACAGGCACAACTTTATTAGGGTTAAGAAGGGGTTCAGAAAATCTTGGTTTCAATGCACGCCCAGTAAAAACATCGGCAGCTCTATTAGATCGAATTAATGAAGCGCCCTTACCAGCAATTATTCACTGGAAGGGTTATCATTGGGTAGTTTTATACGGAAAGAAAGGGAAAAAATACGTAGTAGCAGATCCGGCAATCGGCATCCGTTATCTGTCGAAAAAAGATTTAGAAGAGGCTTGGACAGATTGGATGATGCTTCTGCTAGAGCCAGATCCAGTTCGCTTCTTAGCCCAAGAAGATGATCAAGTTGGTGGCATTTTCCGGTTTTTTCAGCGCGTCTGGATTTTTCGCAATATTTTAGCGCAAGCATTACCCCTAAACCTGATCCTGGGATTGCTATCATTAGCTTCGCCTTTTTTGATGCAAATTCTCACAGATGACGTGCTAGTGAGGGGTGATACTAAGCTGCTGACTAGTGTGGCGATCGCCGTGATGGTGATGAATTTTATTTCTAGTAGCATTTCGTGGGTGCAGTCTAACTTAATTGCTCATTTTGCACAAAGATTACAACTAGGGCTAGTCTTGGAATTTGGACGGCAAATTCTCCGATTACCTCTTTCTTATTACGAAGCACGTCGAAGTGGGGAAATTGTTAGCCGTCTGCGAGATATTAACCAAATCAATAGCATAGTTGCTGGCGTAGTTGTGAGTCTGCCCAGCAGTTTTTTTATTGCGGTAGTTTCTTTGGCTTTAATGGTTTTTTACAGTTGGAAACTGACAGTAGTAGCTGTGATCATATCTGTGATCATGACGGGATCTACAGTTGTGTTTCAGCCAACTTTGCAGCAAAAAACTCGTGAACTATTAATTACAGAAGCAGAAACCCAAGGTGTTTTAGTAGAAACATTTAAAGGCGCACTGACCCTCAAAAGTACCACAGCTGCACCACAGTTTTGGGAGGAGTTTCAAAACCGATTTAGTCGGCTTGCTAACCTCACACTCCGGACAATTCAAATTAGCATTATCAACAGTACCTTCTCTGGTTTTGTTTCTACTATTGGTGGTGTAATTTTGCTGTGGGTAGGCGGTAATTTGGTAATTAACCCAGCAGAAAATTTGAGTATTGGGCAACTATTTGCCTTTAACTCAATGAACGGCAACTTTATCAGCTTTATTAGTACTGTAATCGGTTTTGTTGATGAATTTACTCGGGCGCAAACTGCTACACAACGCTTGACAGAAGTTATAGACGCTACTCCAGAAAATGAAGGCGACAGCAAAAAGCAATTTGTTGAACTACAGGGTGATGCCGACATTGTTTGTACAAACATTAACTTTCACTACGCAGGTCGAGTTGACTTACTTGAAGATTTTACTTTGACAATTCCCGGTGGTAAAGTTGTTGCTCTAATAGGTAAATCTGGTTGTGGTAAGAGCAGCCTTGCTAAAGTAATTGCTGGGCTATACGCTATAAAATCAGGTAATATCCGAATTGGAATATATAACCTAGATGACCTTTCACTAGATAGCCTCCGTCAACAAGTGGTTTTAGTCCCCCAAGACGCTCACTTTTGGAGTCGTTCTATTATTGAAAACTTTCGCTTAGGAGCACCTCATGTAACTTTTGAGCAGATTGTCAAAGCTTGCCAAATAGCTGAAGCTGATGACTTTATCAGTAAATTGCCTGATAAATATCAAACTATATTAGGTGAATTTGGTGCAAATATATCTGGTGGGCAACGTCAAAGACTGGCAATAGCCAGAGCAATTGTTACAGATCCAGCAGTTCTAATTTTAGATGAATCTACCGCAGGATTAGATCCAGTAAGTGAAACCATTGTGTTGGATAAATTATTGCACCATCGTCGGGGCAAAACCACGATTATGATTACCCACCGCCCCAGGGTAATTAACCGGGCTGATTGGATTGTATTGATAGATCAGGGTAAGTTAAAACTTCAAGGTACATTGGAGGAGTTACGATCAAAACCAGGAGATCATTTAGATTTTTTAACTCCTTAAAATGTTTTCTGGGGAAGCCATTGCCTTGGGCGGGTTTCCCGACTTGAGGAATAACTGCGTTAAGGGCGATAAATTAATTACATTGCTCATGACCCAATTCTCAATTCCCTTAATACTACGTAACACTTATGCTTTATACTGAAAATCAAAGAGCTCTACCCTCTGTTAAAAGTAGCGATTTTCTTCCTCCCGTTAGTCCTTGGACATCTTTAGCTGGCATAACTTTAATTGGGACTGTTGGCGCTGCAATTAGCCTTGCTTCATCGGTGAAATATAATGTAACGGTGAAAGCACCTGCATCTGTTCGCCCTATTGGGGAAACCCGATTGGTACAACCGTTAATTGATGGAACGATAAAAAGTATTTATATAAAAGAAAATCAAACTGTTAAACAAGGGGATGTAATTGCTCGTCTAGATGACGTGGAATTAAATATAAAAAATAACCAACTACGTAGTAGTATTCAAGAAGGCAATTTACAGCTAATCCAAATTAATGCCCAACTTCAAGCTTTAGATAACCAGATTGCAGCGGAAAAACAAATAGTAGATAGAACAATTTCTTCAGCTAAAGCTGATTTAGCACGCAATCAACGGGAATATCAAAATGAGCAAGTAAAAACTCAAAGCGATTCATTGGCAGCGCAAGCAAATTTGCAAAAAGCTGAGGCAGAGTTACAAAAGGCTAAAGCAGATTTAGAATATGCGAAAACTGAAAGCGAACGCTATTCTACGCTGGTAGGAGAAGGGGCAGTTGCACAACTTCAATATGAACAAAAAAAATTAGCAGTTTCTCAAGCAGAATCACTGCTTGAAGCTCAACAAAAAGCTGTGGATATAGCCAGAGCAAGCCTGCAAACTGCTAAATCAGTCCTTAACCCCAGTAAAGCAACCGTAGCGATTGCCCAAGAAAGAATTGCCCAAGAATCCGCTAAAGGTTTATCCAGCGTCGCTGCATTTATAAGAGAGAAAAACGCTTTAATTCAGCGTCGCATTGAAATGCGCAATCAAGTCGTACAATCTCAAAAAGAACTGCAAAAAAATGCGCTCAAAATTGGTGATAGTGTAATTCGTGCTACCAGTGATGGCACTGTTGTGAAACTTAATCTGCGCAACCCAGGTCAAGTGGTACGTGCGTCAGAAGGAATTGCTGAGATTTTACCTCAAAACGCACCTCTAATCATAAAATCAATAGTTCCGACTTCGGACATTAAACATGTCGCCGTTGGGCAAAAAGTATCTTTGCGCCTTGATGCATGCCCTTATCCTGATTACGGTACCTTAAAAGGTGTTGTCAGCTATGTTTCTCCAGATGCAATTTCACCTCAAGCTAACAATACAGGTGCAACATCAGCTACCACTACTCCTAGTGCAAGCTATTATGAGGCTACAATCAAGCCAGATAGTAATTCTTTTGGACAATTTGGGCGTACATGCAAAATTCAAGCCGGTATGAATGCCGCAGCTGAAATTATTTCCAAAGAAGAGACAGCTATGCAATTCCTGTTGAGAAAAGCAAGGATAATTAGTGATTTGTAATTTGCTCACAGAACACGCCTTGAGAACAAAGTCTGTGTTCGCGGACTTTGTTTATGAGCAAATTTAATGGTTATTGCGGGAATAACATGTTATTATGTATACGTGAATAAGCAAGTTTTGTTTCTGCGTAATTCATCAGTTGCAGTTTTCGGAAGTGACAATTGCACATTTTTGGCATTCTTTTGTCCGATTTAGACAATTTATTTGGCACAAACAAGCCATGCACTACCTAGTTTTTTTCCCTACTATAAGAAAACAGCTAACGTAGTAATATACTTGTGATCTACCAGTTGTGTACTCAAATCATAGTTTTAATTATCTACATCATGACCCTTGTTTGGTTTTTCTCTTCTTACGTGAAAACTCAACAAGCGTTAAGATGGTGGTCTGATAGACAATCTATGAAACTTTTTGCTGAAGCCGAGAAAATTAGAGACGACTTACTGCAAGAATCCTTTACAATCCGTCGTAACTTGGAGTTATTGCCAGTAGAAAGCTTAGAGCTATCGTTTGACCATACTCAAGAATGTTTAAATAAAATCAATAATTTTCATCTTTCCTTGGCGCAATTGAGCGATCGCTTATTTTCAGCATACCTACCAGAAGGTTTGCCGTTGGCGATCGAACTATTATTACAACCGTGGGTAGCATCCCATCCTCACATATATTTTAAAATGGACGTTCCTTCCTATTGGCGGGACGAACCAGCAGAACGCTGCATAGTAATTTTAAGCACCTTAGAAGAATTGCTCAGAATAACTTTGCCGCAAGTTTTGACGCAAATTTCAATATATATTAATTTAAAGCAGCAAGAAAATATTCGTCAGCTCTTGGTAGAAATTACTTATCCTGATGAATCTACACTTGAATTTCATTCCAATATCCCAGAGTTAGGATATCTCAGCGATTCCTTTCGAGTTTTAACATCAGGAAAATGCTTCTGCCGTAACAATAATTTAAGCGTCGCTTGGTACTTCTTTTGGTAGAGACATAGAGTAGTAAACTTGGAGAATAGTGATGAGCCAAGGCTTATTAGAGAAAGCATTACTAAAAATTCTTGTCATTGATGATCATGAGTCAGTATTAGCAGGTACAGTGCCAATTCTACGTAGAAAATACCCAGATGCTGATATTAGCACTGCTCAGACTGCGGAAACTGTAATCAATCAAGTAGCAGACTCCCAACCAGACATAGTTGTTACAGATATTTCGATTCCGGAATATCCTAAAGCGACAGCACGTACAGAGACAGGTATTCAACTGATCAGGACTTTGATGACAAAATATCCCACCTTGAATATAGTAGTCCAAAGCGCTCACGTCAAAACACTTGTGCGGATTAGACCGGAAATTGATGCTCACAAAGGAGGTTTTACAGTTGCTGATAAGAGCCTTCCTAGTCAAGAAATGTTGACTAGAGTAGATTGGGCATTACAAGGACTTACCCACACTAAAGATATCAAAGGAATAAGAGGATTAGAAGTTAAACCAGAGTGGCTCAAGGTGTTAACTCTAGCATTTGAAGAAGGATTACAAGATAAGTCCATCGCTGAACGTATGAATGTATCTGAAAGGATGATCCGCCACTACTGGAGTAAACTGCAAGACGCTCTAGACGTCTATCCTGAGGATGGAAAAAATATCCGCATTCAAACTGAAATGCGAGCGCGGGAAGAAGGATTAATAGATTAGGAGCGAATACCGTAGAGACGTTCCGGCGGAACGTCTCTACAAGATTTTGCAAAGATTCCGTAAAAATACTGTGAACATATCCGGAAGCGGAATAGACCAATAGTATCTGTTAAAGGGGGTACTATTATTAAATTTGATTGGTTATCAGTTCATGAAGCTTATGCATCGTGGCATCTGGAAAAGAGTCAAGGATGAAGTAGCCCTTTGGCGTGTAGGTGTATTCACAGGAATAGTCGTCATTGGGTTAATAATGGTAGCTCGGATGACTGGTTCACTGCAAGAACTGGAGTGGCTAGTCTTTGATAGTTTTCTGCGTTGGCGTCCTACTGAAACCATCGATGAACGTATTTTGATTGTCGGAATTAATGAAGGTGATATACGTAGTTTAGAAGCTTACCCAGTACCTGATGGAGAAATTGCCAATATATTACGGAAATTACAGAAATATCAGCCGAGAGTAATTGGTATTGATACCTATCGGAATATACCAGTTTACCCAGGTTATGAAGAATTGAAGGCAACATTACAACGTAGTAAAAATCTAATTGCGATCGAGAAAGTATTACCAGATGCAGTTGATCCACCAAGATATTTACCTCCAAAGCAAGTTGGTTTTACAGACCAAATTATTGATACAGACGGTAAGCTAAGACGTAGCTTGTTAGGAACTCCATCGCCAACAACTAAGGAATATAAATTTTCTCTGACGATACGTCTAGCAGAAGCTTATTTGGCTCATCAAGGTATTACTCTACAAAGTGGTAAGCAAGATAAGAATGTGATGAGGTTTGGAAAAACTGAACTACCACGTTTTTCACCAGACTCTGGGGGGTATGTAAAAGCAGATGCAGGCGGGGTTCAGCTGTTGCTAAATTTTCGCAGTGGTAAACAGCGATTTAGAACTATTTCTCTACGTGATGTCAAAACAGGGCGGTTTAATCCGTCTTGGGTACGCGATCGCATTGTTATACTTGGAGTCATTGCTCCGAGCGTTAAAGATTTCAACACTACTTCGGCAATTCCATCAAGCAACAGAACTGCACCAGGACAAGTTTATGGAGTAGAAATTCAGGCTCATGCTTGTTCCCAGATTATCAGTGCAGTACTTAACAATAGACCACTGATCACAACTTGGTCGGATAAATGGGAATATGTGTGGATTATCGGCTGGGGTATTTTGGGAATGTGTTGCGCTAGGATCACCAAATTTCCCCTCACAAATCTTTTCGCTGTTAGTATTAGTAGCGCCAGCTTGATCGGATGCAGTTATTTACTTCTCTCTACTTGGGGTTTGTGGATTCCAGTCACACCTGCAATGCTAACCTTGACTTTGAATGGCGTAGGACTCACCGCTTTATTTCTTTACGATCAAAGTTTACGCTCTTCAATTAACGCTCGTCAAACAATCATTGAACACACATTTGAAACAATTCACAACGGTCCTTTGCAAACCCTTGCAAAAGCCTTAAAGCAAGTTCGAGAACGAGATTTACCACCCCAAGAATTACTTCCACAAATTGAATCAGAACTAGAAAAACTAAACCATGATTTACGCGGAATCTATGATTTTTTACAAAGACAACCTCTCTCTGAAGATAGTAGTCTTTATATTAGCAATGGTATAGAGCTAAATTTACAAAACCCAATTCAGGAGATTCTCTATCAAGTCTACAAATACACACTAGAGCGAGACTTTCCTTGCTTCAAAACACTCAAAGTTAAAATCCGTGCCTTTGAGCATATAGAAGAGAAATATTTAAATATTGAACAAAAGCGAGCTTTGTGCCGATTTTTAGAAGAAGCTTTGTGTAATATAGGCAAACATGCTGTAGGTGTAACTCGCATACAAGTAACTTGTACAACTGTTGATGGCTGGTTTAATCTTACCGTCATAGATGATGGTTTAGGTATTAAATCCTTCAGAGAAGGTCGAGGAACACAACAGTTTAAACACATAGCTAAACAACTTAAAGGCAAATTTAGACGTTCTGCGCTTTCTCCAAAAGGTACTATATGTGAATTAACTTGGCCTGGGGTGAAGTTTGGTTTTACTGGTATGTAGCTGACAAGGGATCTGTAGAGACGCGATATATCGCGTCTCTACTTGGTTCGTCACTGCACACAAATCATAGTAAAAAATTTACATCCTCTTTACAGACAACAGGTAATAAAAATAACTATCATATTTAGTAGTATTAGGCAAATAAAGTAATAAATTCTGTTTGCAAAATAAATCGAATTTATTATTCAAGGTAAAAATACTCATGATTGCTGATAAAATGCGGTTTTTACACAAACTTCTCAATCCCAGGTTAATAGCAATTTGTGTTTTAGCTATTACACTGTTGTCAACTCAAGCTGCACTAGCTGGCTATGAGCCAACCAGCGATCAAAAACCCCCTACTAGTCGTACAGACTCATCAGGAGTCAGGTGAAAACTTTGGTATACGTAATAAGCGCGGTTCTCAATCGAATAAAATACAGCAATCACTTGAGTGACTGCATCTCCCCAAGTCCCACAAGTGGTTTATTGTTGAACGAACGTCTTGTTCTTAGCGCCATCATTAGAAGCGTTATAGTTTGAGTAATTTAGTCAGAGAAATCAAATCATGAATGCACAGGTAACTTCCTCTACCTTTGTAGAACCAAAATTTGTTTTAAAAGGTGTTAGCTGGCAAACTTTTAAGGCATTAATGGCAGAAGTTGGGGACGATCGCGCTTGGAGAATTGCTTATGATGGAGGAGTATTAGAACTGAGAATGCCACTACAAGAACATGAAGTTCCTAAAGGACTGATAGAGAGTTTTGTTGAAGCGATCGCAGATGAGCTAGAAATTGAGGTGATGAAACTAGGTGCGTTGACTCTTGAGCGAGAAGACTTAACTCGTGCTGTTGAACCAGATACTTGTTTTTACATCCAAAATGAAGCCAGAGTCCGAGGCAAAAACGTTGTTTTCCCTAACGATCCACCACCAGATTTAGTAGTTGAGTCAGATTATACAAGTTCTTCTCTGAACAAGTTCACAATTTACGCTTCTCTGGGTGTTCCCGAACTATGGAGATATCGCCGTCAAACTCTGCAAGTTTATCAACTTGTAGAAGCGAATTATGAACTTACTCCTCAAAGTCTCGCTTTTCCCTTTTTACCTATTACAGAAGTTCCAGGATTTATTGAACAAAGTAAAACTATTGGACAAAGAGCCGCAGTGCGTTTATTTAGGACGCGAATTCGAGAAATTTTGCAAAAGAAAGAGGGATAAAAGATGCTGTTAGAAGACTACTTCGATGACTCCTGCCTTCACGAATGAATTTAATTTTGTCCGACTACTTAGCAATCATAGCAATATTCAGCAGTACGGATAACTGCTCGTCGCTCAGTTGCTCAACCACGTTGAGAAGTTCTTGGCGAATTTTCATAAATCTCGCGCTCCGATTGCTAGCTATCTTGAAGTTATCTGATTGATCATGCCATCTTCAGCCAGTCAAATACTTGATTCACTGTCAATGTCAGTTCAATACCGTCTAACACAGTTAAATTATCACGGACGTAACATAATTCGGGTTGTTGATTGGGCTGAAAGACTAAAATTGAACGATCGCCCGGATCAATTAACCATCCTAGTTGGCAACCGTGTTTCAAGCAGTGCAGGATGTTGCCTGTGACTCGATTGGAACTCTGTTGCGGTGAAATAATTTCAATTGTCCAATTTGGAGCAATCAACACATTATCTACAGGTTCTCCATTCTCATCAAACTCAATCTGCTCCCAACGAAGAACTGCTACATCAGGAACAATTGATCTACCTCCAAAGGTACAACGTAATTCTGGAAATGCATAAGCAATTCGCCGCTCTTCAGTAACTTCATTGATCTTGTAAATTAACTTTCCTTGAAGTCGGGAGTGGCGAGTTTTCGGCATTGGTTTTTGAATAATTTCGCCATCAATAAATTCACTGGCAGGCTTAGTTTCTGGAAGCAGGAGAAACTCTTCGAGCGTTATTGATGAAGATTTAGCAACAATCATAACTTATCTACTGCCATATTATTCCACTGAGCGAGTAAAACTGTAAATCTTTTGCGTCTGTAGTTGGTCGCAACAAATTGATGAAGGTAAAGTACCTGTGGGGAAAGTTTGCCGATCTAATTGCACTTGCAAATTACTCAAGGGATCGACGCCGGGAGAAATCAAAAATTCTAGCTTTTGGATGTAAGGTATTGCTAGGAGTTCGTCTAAAATTTGAGAAATCGCCTGTACGTAAGGATGACCTTGCTGTTGATACCAGTCATGGGTTGCTAAGCGGGGTTGATCGAAACCCAGGTGTACTGTTAATGATGGGTTGTCAAATAAGGCGATCGCCAACGGACGCGCTTCTTCCTGCAATAATAGATCGTGATTTTTTGCTAAATGACGCAGTTTCTCTAACCGTTCATAACGTTCTGTAATCGCTTCTGGCTCATCAAACCAATGAATTGCTACTGTTACTAAATACGTTTGTAACAGCATGTGTCCCAACTTATTCGCTTTTGTACTTAAATAATAGGTATTGTAATCGTTTGCCTCAATCAACAACGGCACTCGATCCACTACTTCCAAACCGTAGCCTTTTAAACCTGCAATTTTCCGAGGATTATTGGTAATCAAACGAATCTTATGTACGCCCAAGTCCATCAGCATTTGCGCTCCCATACCGTAGTCGCGCAAATCAGCCGGGAATCCCAAACGCTCGTTCGCCTCCACTGTATCCAGCCCCATATCTTGTAACGAGTAGGCTTTCAACTTATTCACCAGTCCAATTCCTCGTCCTTCTTGCCGCAGGTATACTACAACACCAGTACCAGCATTTTCAATCATTTTCAGAGCTGCTTGCAACTGCATTCGACAGTCACAGCGGAGAGAACCCAAAGCATCACCTGTTAAACATTCCGAGTGCATCCGTACCATTACTGGTGTATCACCAAATTGAGACGGATCTCCCTTGACAATTGCGACATGTTCTGTATTATCTTTGGTGTGGCGGTAAGCGTAGATTTGAAATTGACCGAACTGGGTAGGTAGTTCGGCAACAGTTTCGCGCTTAATCAGGCGATCGTGTTGCAAGCGGTAACTGATTAAATCGGCAATACTAATAATCTTGAGATTATGGTGCTGAGCGTAGGACTTTAACTGAGGTAAACGCGCCATTGAACCATCAGGGTTTTGAATTTCACAAATTACCCCGGCAGGGTATAATCCAGCTAGTCTAGCTAAGTCCACAGCTGCTTCTGTGTGTCCTGCTCGTTTAAGTACGCCACCTTCCTTAGCGCGGATGGGAAAAATATGACCGGGACGACGTAAATCTGAAGGTTTTGTGGCAGGATTAAGAGTAACTTGGATAGTACGGGCGCGGTCTTCTGCTGATATACCAGTAGTAACGCCTAAATGTGGTCCTGCGTCAATACTAACTGTGAAGGCAGTCTGGTTTGTGTCTGTGATGTTACTTACCATCAATGGTAAATCTAGTTCATCTAAGCGATCGCCCATCATTGCCAGACAAATCAGTCCTCGTGCTTCCACCGCCATAAAGTTGATCGTATCTGGTGTAGCAAATTGGGCGGCACAAATCAAGTCACCTTCATTTTCTCGATTTTCGTCATCTACTACCACGATGACACGACCAGCTTTCAAGTCTGCCAAAGCGGCGTCTATCGAATCAAATGCCAAATTTTGGTTGGAGGTAGTATTAAGCTGCGACACGATCGAATTTCCAGCTACCAAACGTAAATTTTTTTAACAAATGCTTGTTTTTGATTGTAACTCTTTTAGACGCGATCGTAACTACTGAAGCAATGATTCGATAACATACCAAAAGATCTACCGCTAAAATTGGATTTTGGTCATCGAGTGCAGCAACAGTTAATCAATCGGTTCGTAGTTGCACATGAGTACGCTTAGAGCAACTACATACCTATATAACTGATAGTTAATAAAGGATTTCATATCATGGGCAATTTTAGACGCGTACCTGTTGGCATTATTGGCGCGTCAGGCTATGGCGGAGTGCAGTTAGTTCGACTACTAATGGATCATCCAGAAGTCGAACTTGTTTACTTAGGTGGGGAAAGCAGCGCTGGAAAACAGTTTGCGGATATCTACCCATTTCTGGCTGATACCGTTAATCAAACGATTGAGGCGGTAGAACCAGAAAACATTGCGCACCGTTGTGAAGTGGTATTCATCGGTTTACCAAATGGTCTGGCTTGCCAAATTGCACCAACACTATTAGAAAAAGGATGTAAGGTGCTGGATTTAAGCGCAGATTACAGGTTTAGCGATTTGGCAACTTATACAACTTGGTATGATACTGAGAGAACAGATCTTACCACGGCGGCTTCAGCAGTTTATGGACTACCAGAACTGTATCGCGATCGCATTGCGGAAACACAGTTAATCGGTTGTCCCGGTTGCTATCCCACCGCTAGTCTCCTAGCACTTTCGCCACTGCTCAAGCAAGGGCTAATCGTACCAGAAACAGCAATCATTGACGCCAAGTCTGGCACATCTGGCGGCGGTCGTCAAGCCAAAATCAACATGTTACTTGCCGAAGCAGACAACTCTCTTGCCGCCTACGGTGTCGCCCGTCACCGTCATACTCCAGAAATTGAACAAATTTGTAGCGATTTAGCCGGACACGAAGTTACCGTTCAATTTACACCACATCTCATCCCAATGGTACGTGGCATTTTGGCAACAGTATATGCTACACTTCGTGACCCTGGATTAGTGCGAGACGATTTAATTACTATATATAGAGCCTTCTACCGCAACTCTCCCTGGGTAAAAATCTGTGAACCAGGCGTTTACCCTCAAACCAAATGGGCTTGCGGTAGTAATCTCTGTTATATCGGTATAGAAGTTGACCCGCGTACAGGTCGGGCGATCGTCATGTCGGCGATCGACAACCTGATCAAAGGACAAGCAGGACAAGCCATTCAGTGTCTCAACATCATGATGGGCTGGGATGAGACACTGGGATTACCCAAACTAGGGTTTTATCCATAACGTGCTAATGGCTAATAGCTAATAGCTAATCGTCACAATTAACAATTAACCATTAGCTATTAGCAATTCCCTATTTTGGTCCCATCCCCACCTTACCAGCGTAAACTGCTCTTTCTCCCAATTCATCTTCAATGCGGAGCAAACGGTTGTATTTTGCTACTCGTTCGCTGCGACAAAGAGAACCAGTTTTGATTTGCCCTGCACGGGTAGCCACGGCTAAATCGGCAATAGTCGTATCTTCCGTTTCCCCAGAACGATGGCTGATAACTGAGCGAAAACCGTTGCGAGTTGCCAAGTCAATCGTTTCTAAAGTTTCTGAGAGCGAACCAATTTGATTAAGTTTAATCAAAATTGCATTACCAGCTTTTTGCTCGATCCCTTTTTGCAAACGGGTGACATTGGTAACAAACAAATCATCCCCTACCAACTGCACGCGGGAACCTAACTTCTGAGTGAGTAACTGCCAATTTTGCCAATCTTCCTCGTGCAAACCATCCTCAATGGATACAATGGGGTATTGGTCAACCAATTGAGCGAGATAATCAACAAACTCCGCAGGTGAATGGGGTTTACCATCGTAAACATACTGCCCATCTTTGTAAAACTCACTCGCAGCCACATCCAAAGCCAAAGCAACTTGTTCTCCTGGCTTGTATCCAGCTTTCTCAATCGCTGCAACCAGTAATTCCAAAGCTACCTGATTTGATTCTAAATTGGGGGCAAAACCGCCTTCATCTCCCACACCAGTGAGTAAACCCTTTTCATCTAAAACTTTACTGAGGGTGGCAAACACTTCTGCACCCCAACGTAACGCTTCTCGGAAGGAAGTAGCGCCGATGGGGACAACCATGAACTCTTGAAAATCCACGTTGTTAGCTGCATGGGCACCACCGTTAATTAGGTTCATTAACGGTACTGGTAACAAGTTTGCTAACGGACCGCCTAAATAACGGTACAAGGGAATTCCTAAAGATTCAGCACCTGCCTTGGCTGTGGCGAGAGAAACCGCTAGAATCGCATTAGCACCCAGATGGGATTTGTTGGCAGAACCATCTAGGGCAATCATTGTGCGATCTAGTAGTTCTTGGTTGAGGGCATCTAACGCTAACAACTTCGGGGCAATGACTTCTTTGACGTTTTGTACGGCTTTGAGTACGCCTTTACCACCGTAACGGGTTTTGTCCTGATCTCGCAGTTCGTGTGCTTCAAAAGAGCCAGTAGACGCACCACTGGGAACTTGCGCTAATCCTACGGCTCCATTGGCTAAATGTACTTCTGCTTCTATTGTCGGTCTACCCCGCGAGTCTAGGATTTCGCGGGCAACAATAGCTTCTATGGCTGTATCTATTAGCATGTTGTTTGTCCTTTGTCAAGTGTTTTGTGTCATTTGTCATTGACTTATGACTAATCACCCACAGTCAGTGGCTAAGCTCGACGATCTAGCATAGGCTTTTGGGGAGCTTTTTTTGTTTAGGTTAATGAAGTTTTCCAAGGTTGGGGTTTTCTTACGAGTTTGTTTATTTAATGAACCGCAAAGACGCGAAGTACGCGAAGAGAAGAGAGAAAAGAGAGAAAACTATGACTGAAAATAAAGTTAATCCGGATCTTACGCAGAGGGAGGTTCCTCCTGGATACCTTAATGTTATGGGTTATGTGGATGAGTCTGAGGTGAATGGTCCTGGATGTCGTGCTGTTGTTTGGGTTCAGGGGTGTTTGCGGGAGTGTGTGGGCTGTTTTAATGTTGCTTCTTGGTCGTTTGATGTTAATGAACTTGTATCGGTTGATGGTTTGGCTCGGAAGATTCTCGGTAATTCTCGCAATCAGGGGGTGACTTTTTCTGGTGGGGAGCCTTTTTGGCAGGCTCCTGCTCTGGCTAGTCTTGCTCGTAAGGTTAAGGCGGCTGGTTTGAATGTGATGTCTTTTAGTGGGTTTACTTTGGAGCAGTTACAATCTCCGTCGGCTCCTGTTGGTGCTGGTGAGTTGCTGGCACAGTTGGATATTTTGATTGATGGGGCTTATATTCAATCACTGGCTGTTAATTCTCCTAGTTCTCCTGTTTCTTCTAGCAATCAAAGAATTCACGTTTTTAATCCGGCTCTACAAGACCAGATTACCTGGGCAAGCGATCAAATAGAGATTCATATTTTGAAAGATGGTAGTCGTATTATTACTGGTTACCAGGGACAATTAGAGTTGGCATGAGCGATCGCTACAAGAGGATATTCTCTGCGCAAATTCACCGCTCCTTTTTATACATTTGTAATGAGTTAATTAACTAGGGTTTCTAGCGATTACTTTTTGGAAAGACTCAGGATATAAACGTGTAGAGACGCGAAATTTCGCGTCTCTACAATATTCTGTTTTGAATATAGGGTGATATATGAAACGTACTTTTATAAGTATCACAGTTTTGAGTATTATTGCCTTGTTGACGGGAAGTGTTAATGCTACCCCTGTTAGTCGTCAAGTACAACAGGCTTCACTGGGGCAAATCAATACTTCCATTTCTAGTCAAGCGACTGAGCAACTGGATTTGCCTTTGTTGGTAAAAACTAGTACCGCGTTTTTTCAAAGCGATCGCTATCAAACTGAGTCTCAAATGCTGATTCAAGGAGGAAATCAAGGCGCACAGTTCAATGCCTATGCCCAAATTAAGACGATTGTTCAGTCTAATCGGAAGTTTCGAGCTGAGATTGCTTTTACAAGCCCTGGAGAAAAACCAAAACAGAGTGCTTTAATTATTTCGGATGGTAAACAAGTTTCTATTTATCGTCCTGATTTACGTAAATATGCGGTTACTTCCTATGAAGCTTTCGATCAATCAGACGACTCGTTTTTAATTGGTTTGTCTTCCTCATTTTTTCTAGTTATGCCGGAAGATACTAGACAAATAATTGCGTCAGGTGTTTTATCAAAGAATAACGTTTTGCAAGAAATGGGTTTGGCTGATAATCAACAATTTAAAGGAGACAAAAGTACTGTAGAAGGTGAGGCTTTTTATGTCTACAACTATACAGAACCAAAAGATGGATTTACTTTCCGCGCCTTCGTGCAACCAGAGACGGCAATTCTTAAGCAACTACAGTTGGTGAGCAAAAGTGAAGGTTTAGACGTGGTGGTGACAGAAAAGATTGTGCAAAGAAACCAAAATCCCACCGTAACTGCGCAAACCTTCAAATTTACCCCTCCCCAAAACGCTATCCGAGTAAAATCTCTATCTATTAGTCCTTTTTAGTTAAGAAGGCAGAGGGCAAGAGGCAGGGTGTTGGGCGGCAATGCCCTCCTTGAAGCAACTGCCGTGGTAGGAGGAAAACTATCTAGCTGGGCTTTCTGTAGAATATGAACAGATGATTTGTCCTGAGCAAAGGTATTCATATTAGTATGCGTTTACTACACACAATGTTACGGGTTGGCAATCTTGAAGAATCTCTAAAGTTTTATTGTGATCTCCTGGGGATGAAATTACTGCGCCGAAAGGATTATCCTGGAGGAGAATTTACTCTTGCTTTTGTTGGCTATGGCGATGAAAGTGACAACACAGTGCTAGAACTTACCTATAATTGGGGTACGTCCAAGTACGAATTGGGTGATGCATACGGTCACATTGCTCTTGGAGTAGATGATATTTATGCTACCTGCGAGGAAATAAAAAATCGTGGTGGTAAAGTTGTTAGAGAACCAGGACCAATGAAACATGGTTCCACAGTAATTGCTTTTGTAGAAGACCCAAATGGATATAAGGTAGAATTAATTCAATTAGGTACTCAAGGATCAACCGTAAAAAAAGAAACTGAGCAGCAAGTTTTAACACAGTAAATAAATGAAAGTTTGTAGTAAGGGCTTCAGCCCTTATAAACTAAGTCCTGAGCGCTTAAGCACTCACTACGAACGTAGAGTTTATTTTATATTTAATTTTACCTACTTACTTAGGGTGTAGCGCAACAATTCGGACATGCTCCCTAAGAAGGTAGCATATTGTGCAGGGGAAGACAATTGACGCTTTTTACCAAAAATCATAAAATATGCAACTTTTATTATGCACAACAGCTTAGTAGTAGCAACCTCCAGTGTCCTCATTTGTATTCTCCCATTCCCCGCCCACGCTATCTCCCCCACTCCCCCACTCCTCGCTCAAGAGTCAGAAAACTTGGAAAATAACGCCGAGTTTACTCAGCCCACAGTAACTCAGTTATCTGATGTTCAACCAACAGATTGGGCTTATCAAGCACTACAATCGCTCGTTGAACGCTATGGTGTTATTACCGGGTTACCCGATGGAACTTTTCGTGGCAATCGTCCCATTTCTCGTTATGAGTTTGCCGCAGCTTTGGCAGCTACACTAAATAAAGTGGATAATTTAATTATCAATGCTGTTGGCGATCGCTACATCCAAGAAGATGTCATCACCTTAAGGCGGTTGCAAAAAGAATATCGTTCCGCTTTAAATGATCTGCAAGACAGAGTTGATTTACTTGAAGCTCGTGCTGCTGAGTTGGAGGCGCAACAATTTTCTACCACTACCAGGTTAAATGGTGAAGCTATTATTGCTTTTACTGGTGGTACTGACGCTAACACTACTGTAGTAACTCGTGAAAGATTAACTCTCTCCACCAGTTTCAATCAAACAGATGTACTCATCACTCAGTTAGAAGCTGGGAATAATGGTGGTGATGCAATTGGTTTTGCACAACGGAAAAATGTCAACCTTTTAGGTACTACTGGTTTTATCGCTAATGGTGGTGGGCTAGATTATGCAGAAGTTGAATCGAATCTGAGATTGAGACGCTTGTACTACTCGTTTCGTCCCAGTTCAGATTTTACAGTCACAGTTGGCACAAAGATACAAGCACGGGATTTTATTGACCGTAATAGTTATGCTAACAATGAGGCGGTTAACTTTAGTTCTAGCTTTTTTATTAATAATCCCCTGATTGTACAAAACCAAATTGATCGAAATGGCGGTGCAGGAGCTGTGATCGCTTGGAATCCTGGTAGAGGAAATTTTACCTTTCGCTCATTATACATTGCTGCAGATGCCAATCGTGTTTCTGGTGAGGGAGGATTTTTTGGCGATCGCCGTCAAGGGAGCGTAGAATTAGAGTATTCACCCAGTAAACGGACAGGATTAAAGCTACAATATACGAATGCTTTAATTAACAATACCGATATTAATGCCTTTGGTGTTAATGCTGAGTATACCTTTAATCGCTCTACAGGGATTTTTGGCCGTTTCGGATATGGTAATTATCAGGGATTCAACACAGCCATCAACCGCGACTTAGATTTAAACCCTTTGAGTTGGGCGGTAGGTGTGGGTATTCGTAACCTCCTAATTCCCGGTACAGTAGCAGGTTTTGCTGTAGGGCAGCCATTCGTTACCGATGGTTTGGGCGATGCTACTCAGACAAACTTTGAAACATTCTATAATTTATATTTAAGCGACAATATAAGTATTACACCTACACTAACTGTGGTTACCAACGCCAATAACGATAGCTCCAATGGCACTATCTGGCAAAGCACTTTCAGAACAGTGATTTCATTTTAAATATTGTAAAGATGCAGCCTACAGATCCGAATAAATTTACAGATAAAGCGTGGGAAGCGATTGTCAAATCCCAAGATATAGTTCGTGCTTATCAGCAACAGCAATTAGACGTAGAACATTTAATACTTGCTCTGTTAGAGGAACCTACAGGGTTAGCAACAAAGATTTTGGCTCGGGCTGAAGTCGATTCTTTCCGTTTGCAACAGCAACTTGAGGCATTTACTCAACGTCAAACTAAAATAGGTAAATCAGAACAATTATACCTTGGTCGTAGTTTAGACACAATGTTAGACAACGCTGAGGAAGCAAGAGTTAGGATGAAAGATTCCTACATCTCGATTGAACACTTACTTTTGGCTTTTGCGGACGATGAACGTGTGGGCAGAAAAGTACTCAAAAGTTTAAATTTGGATACCGCTAAGTTAGAAGCAGCGATTAAAATGCTGCGCGGTAGCCAAAAGGTGACAGATCAAAATCCAGAAAACCGCTATGAAGCTCTACAAAAGTTTGGCAGGGACTTGACAGAACAGGCAAAAGCTGGTAAGCTAGATCCGGTAATAGGGCGGGATGATGAAATTCGCAGGGTAATTCAGGTATTGTCCCGTCGGAGTAAGAATAATCCGGTGTTGATTGGGGAGCCTGGAGTAGGTAAGACGGCGATCGCCGAAGCTTTGGCACAAAGGATTGTGAATGGTGATGTGCCAGAGTCTTTGAAAAATCGGCAACTGATTGCTCTAGATATAGGTAGTTTGATTGCCGGGGCAAAGTACCGAGGTGAGTTTGAAGATCGTTTGAAGGCTGTGCTTCGGGAAGTTACGGAGTCAAACGGTCAGTTTGTGCTATTTATTGATGAGTTGCATACTGTTGTCGGTGCTGGTTCAGGTCAACAAGGGGCAATGGATGCTGGGAATTTGCTTAAACCAATGTTGGCAAGGGGGGAGTTGCGTTGTATTGGCGCAACTACTCTGGATGAGTACCGGAAGTATATTGAGAAAGATGCGGCATTGGAACGGCGTTTTCAGCAGGTGTTTGTCGATCAACCCAGTGTGGAAAATACGATTTCGATTTTGCGTGGGTTGAAAGAGCGTTACGAAGTTCATCACAATGTCAAAATTTCTGATTCGGCTTTGGTAGCGGCAGCAACTCTGTCAGCGCGTTACATTAGCGATCGCTTTTTGCCAGATAAGGCGATAGATTTGGTGGATGAAGCGGCGGCGCAGTTGAAGATGGAGATTACTTCTAAGCCGGCGGAGTTGGAAACAATTGAGCGGCGGTTGATGCAGTTGGAAATGGAAAAGCTGTCGTTGGCGGGAGAAGAAAAGGTTAAGCAAGAGACAAGGGAAAGGTTGGAGCGGATTGAGAAAGAAATTTCTAATTTGACGGAGAAACAGTTGGAGTTGAATTCTCAGTGGCAAGGTGAGAAGCAGTTGTTGGAGACGATTAGTGCTTTAAAGCAGGAAGAAGAAAAACTGCGGGTGCAAGTTGAGCAGGCAGAGCGTGCTTATGATTTGAATAAGGCGGCGCAGTTGAAGTATGGTAAGCTGGAGGGAGTGCAACGCGATCGCGAAGCTAAGGAAACACAACTTTTAGAAATTCAAAGTCAAGGTTCGACTTTGTTGCGGGAACAAGTTACGGAAGCTGATATTGCGGAGATTGTGGCGAAGTGGACGGGGATTCCGGTAAATCGGTTGTTGGAAACCGAACGACAAAAGTTGCTACAATTGGAAAGGCACTTGCATGAAAAAGTGGTAGGACAACAGGAAGCTGTAGCAGCGGTAGCAGCGGCTATTCGGCGTGCGCGAGCGGGTATGAAAGATCCTGGTCGTCCGATTGGTTCGTTCTTGTTTATGGGTCCCACAGGTGTGGGTAAAACTGAGCTTGCCCGTGCTTTGGCGCAGTTTTTGTTTGATTCGGCTGATGCTTTGGTGCGGTTGGATATGTCCGAGTATATGGAGAAACACTCGGTTTCCCGTTTGGTGGGTGCGCCTCCAGGGTATGTTGGTTATGAAGAAGGGGGACAACTTTCGGAAGCGGTTCGTCGTCGTCCCTATTCGGTGGTGCTGCTGGATGAGGTGGAGAAGGCACATCCGGATGTGTTTAATATTTTGTTGCAGGTGTTGGATGACGGTGTAATTACTGATTCACAGGGGAGAAAGGTTGATTTTCGCAATACTGTGATTGTGATGACTAGTAACATTGGGAGTGAGTATATCCTGGATGTTTCTGGTGATGACTCGAAGTATGAGAAGATGAGTGATAGGGTAATGGATGCGCTGCGATCGCACTTCCGTCCTGAGTTTATTAATCGTGTGGATGACACGATTATTTTCCACACTTTGAGTCGGAGTGAGTTGAGTCAAATTATTCGGATTCAACTGAAGCGGGTGGAAAGTCTTTTGGCTGAGCAAAAAATTTCTTTGGAGATTACTGCGGCAGCGTGTGATTATTTGGTAGAGGTGGGTTACGATCCAGTTTACGGCGCTCGTCCGATTAAACGGGCGATTCAACGGGAAGTGGAGAATCCTCTGGCGACTAAGTTGTTGGAGAATACTTTTATATCAGGCGATCGGATTTTGATTGATAGGGGTGATGGTGGGTTGAGTTTTAGTAAGAAGACTGTGGTTAAAGTGCCAGCACCTCAAGTTGCCGTGAAGGTTGAGTCATCCCGTGAGGTGTGAAAACTGCGAACATCTCCCCTTGCCCCCGTTAAAAAAGGAGGTTTGAGTGCCCCCTTCATAAGGGAAGTTTGAGCGTCCACTTTACAAGTAAGGTTTGAATGCCCCCCTTCATAAGGGGGGTTGGGGGGATCAAGTCTTAAACGAAAAGCAATGACAATTTATTTTTGGGCGTTTATTATTCACGATGATTTTGTAATTTTAGGAGGAAATCCAATATGAAAATTAGAGGAATTAAGCGTGGTCAAACCATCGAACTTTTAGAACCAGTTCATAATATACCAGATGGGACAGAAATTGTTGTTGATTTAGAACCCCCATCCATTAAACGTGCTAAATTTGAAAAGCCCCTAACGGATGAGGAGAGACTAGCTAAACTCAACCAATTATTTGGTGTTTGGAAAGACCAACCTGAGTTAATGGAAATATTTGCAGAAATTGACAATAAACGTCATGCATATCGAGGCAGAAGTATAAACTCAATTGATCGACAGGATAACAGCTGGTTAAAAAGCGATCTATATAATCTAGGAAGCTATTAACCTTACAAGTAGCAACCTGGAGAATTGGAAGCAGGTTTGCCAGTTAAGTATATTCCAGGAAAGGGAGTAGTCATAGTAGAGGAATGACAACCCGTAGTGCGATCGCATGATTTCATCGTAACATTTTTTGATTTAAATTTTTCTAAAAACTCCAACCCAGCCGTCTTTTTTGCCAAACCAACCAAATGATATTAGACATAACAATGTACTGATAAACTCTACAACCTGATAAAACTTTGTAGTTATGCTTCTGACATACTTTCCTCTCACAAAAGTAAATCTGTAGTGCCTTCTGCGGAATTTAATATCTGTTAAGCTTAGCTGATTGCGAGAATAATATTGAACCTGAGAGTCAGTTTTACCAAATACCATCATAATGGCATTGGGTGAGTATGGTTTAATATGGTCAAAATCATCAAAAAAATTGTCAGTTAGCAAAGGAGTCGCAATGATAAGATAACCACCTAACTTAAGCTTATCAAGATATCCATCCATAAAATCTTTTAAATCAGATGGATTAAAGTGTTCAATGATATGGGACATTAAAATTATATCGAACAGCTCTGTCTGCTGTGAAAAATCTTCTACTGTTATACAAGTTAGACCTTGTTTTTGATTAGCTTCAACTATTTGAGAATTAACATCTACACCTAAAACATCGTAGCCTGCTTGTTCAAGTGCAATTAGTTTCTTGCCATAGCCACAGCCAACATCTAACACACGAAACTCTTTCTTATTCTTGTTAAAGTACTTTTTAAAAAAATCGAGTATGATGGGTATGTCATAATCATACCGAATTACTGAATAGTAAAGTTCTTTTACTCTTTCGTATATGTCAGTCATGCTAGGTTTGTTAATGGTGCTGCTTGTAGGGTTCATATAAATTTTTAGTAAAATATTACTGAGTAGTTTGACGAAAATTAGTATAATTATGCTAACAAAGAGGAAAAATCATTAATATTTATACAGTGTTTTTGAAACATAATTGGGTTGTCTAAAAATTTATGTTACGGTTTTATCGGTAGTGAGTAGGGAAATCCGAATCTGTTATGTGCAGATATCCCCGAAGAAGAACGAGTGACCTGCCTTGGAAACACCAGTTAAGATCCTCACTGAGAGACTTTTATTTAATTACAAATCATGTTAGAACAAGGAACCATCAGTATTCATACTGAAAATATTTTCCCGATCATCAAGAAGTCCCTCTACTCGGATCATCAAATCTTTTTGCGGGAACTGGTATCCAACGCAGTAGATGCCATCCAAAAGCTGAAGATGGTAGCCCGTGCTGGTGAATATTCCGGCGAAATTGGTGAACCAGAAATTCAACTTGCCATAGACAAAGACAAAAAAACCCTCTCCATCACCGATAATGGCATCGGGATGACGGCTGAGGAAGTTAAGAAGTACATTAACCAGGTAGCATTCTCTAGTGCCTCTGAGTTTATTCAGAAGTACCAAGGCAAATCAGACCAACCAATTATCGGTCACTTTGGTCTTGGTTTCTACTCTTCATTCATGGTGGCGCAAAAGGTTGAAATTGATACGCTGTCTTACAAGGAAGGGGCGCAGGCGGTTCACTGGAGTTGCGACGGTTCACCAGAGTTCACCTTAGAAGATTCTCCCCGTACAACTCGTGGTACTACCATTACTCTTACCCTGTTTGAGGAAGAACAGGAATATTCAGAGAAAGCACGAATTGAGAATCTTGTCAAGACATATTGCGACTTTATGCCTGTGCCAATCAAGCTTGATGGCGAGGTGTTAAATCGGCAAAAAGCACCTTGGCGAGAGTCTCCAAGTAGTTTGACGAAGGAAGATTATTTAGAGTTTTACCGCTACTTGTATCCTTTCCAAGAAGAGCCACTGTTGTGGGTGCATCTAAATACTGACTATCCCTTTATCATCAACGGTATTCTGTACTTCCCCAGGCTGAAGCCGGATGTGGATGTTACTAAAGGGCAGATCAAGTTATTTTGCAATCAAGTTTATGTCAGCGACCATTGTGAGGAAATTATCCCACAATTTCTGCTACCGATGCGGGGTGTAATTGACAGTGCTGATATTCCGCTGAATGTGTCGCGGAGTGCTTTGCAAACTGATCGCACTGTACGCAAAATAGGCGACTACATAGCGAAGAAGGTGGGCGATCGCCTCAAAGAATTATACCGCGACAACCGCGAACAATATGTTAGTGCTTGGAAAGATCTTGGCACATTTGTTAAATTTGGAGTTCTCAACGACGAGAAATTCAAAAAACAAATGGAAGACATCATCGTTTTCCGCACCACATATAAAGTAGAGGAGCAGAGCAGCACAGCAACACAGGAGCAGAATACTCCCAAGGTAGAGGTACAATCGCAAGAAGGTGATGCTTGGCAAGATGCTACCCCAGCCAATACTCAGAATTCTGCACCCAGTATTCCCTACACTACTCTCAAGGAGTACTTAGAACGCAATAAAGAACGCCATAACAACCGCGTCTTCTACTGTACTGATGAAGTATCACAAGCTACGTACGTAGAACTGCATAAAAACCAAGGTTTAGAAGTCCTATACATGGACTCCTTTATCGACACCCACTTCATCAACTTCCTAGAGCGGGAATATACGGATGTTAAATTTACACGGGTAGATTCTGACTTGGATAACACCTTGCTAGATAAAGATAAAGCAGGGGAAATTGTTGATCCGAAGACGAATAAAACTCGGGGTGAAGTAATCAAAGAGCTATTTGAGAAAGCCCTCAACAAACCCAGAGTTAACATCCGCACAGAAGCGCTCAAATCTGAGAATCCGCAAGGTACACCACCAGCAATGGTACTTTTACCAGAAATTCTCCGTCGTTTGAGAGATATGAATGCTTTGATGCAGCAGCAATTGACAGAGTTTCCTGAAGACCACATTTTACTAGTGAATACTGCTCACCCATTGATTCAACATCTAGCGAATCTCAGTCAAGGCAGTATCATTCAAGGTAGTGGAGAATCGCCTACAAGTCAATTAGTAAACATGATTTGTCAACATGTTTACGATTTGGCGCTGATGTCTCAGAAAGGCTTTGATGCTGAAGGAATGAAATCCTTCGTTGAACGTTCCAATGAGGTACTTACCAAGTTGACAGAACAAGCGGCGAAGTAACCCCACCCCTTGCCCCTCCCCGTATACGGGGAGGGGTATGGGGTGGGGTGGGAATGCCTACCTTGAAGCTCCGCCTCTCAAGTCATTGAAATCCCTGGCTAGGAGTTAATGTCAACATATCCGACGGCATATCTACCACCAACCGCCGTGTCTTCAACCACTGACGACCAAGTAAAACTTCGGGTACTCCAGATCCTACATGAACGAGAATATTAAATTCTTGTTCATCAATTCGCACTTTTCCTAAATAGAGATCAAACTCTACTTCCCCCTGTGCAGTTCGCATAGGTTGCTGTTCTACATAAGTCCAACCAAGCGCATCTAAATCCTGATTATTGATTGCTATCCAACCAGAAAAACCCGTATCAAAAAGTGCATCAACTGGTAGTTCCAATCCGTCCGCCGCTATCAAATCTATCTCAAAGAATAATCCATCCTCATCACCAAAAAACCCTGCAATCATATGGTGCCGCACACCCCTGTTTCATTGATGCGGAAAACGTATAGCTTCGCTTGAGGGTATTTTTGATGCGCTATCTGGGCAACTAAAAATTCATCCTTATCAATAAAATACTCCCCACTATCTGGCTCAATGGCAATGTACCAGTTGTAGTGCGTTTGCAGATACTCTGACTTCACACGGTCAAAAATTATTTGACACCGCTGACGAAATGCAGTACGTTCTGCTTCCCATTGGGCAAGTTGTTCTTCAGTCCACTGGATTTGGGGGAAAATTCTTCCTCGACGTACTGTGCGAGTAGACTTAACTTCACTCATAGTTGGTTCAAAGTAACTAAGATATAAAAGTATTATTACAAAATCTTATGAGCCAAACCCTACCTAAAACAGTAACCTTCGAGGAATTTATTGAGTGGTATCCCAACGACGGGGTGAGGTATGAGCTACATAATGGAGTAATTATTGAAATGGCACCCCCAACCGGAGATCTTTGATTGTGATGACCTCTCCTTTCCCTGGCATGGATCCATACCTCGAAGCGGCACTGTGGCCAGATGTGCATAACGCGCTGGCAAGTAAACTTCGCGCCTTCCTCGCACCGCAGTTGCTTCCTAAATATGCCGCACGGTTAGAAATTTATGTGGTAGAATATACTTCTTGGGAAAGTGAAATCGGCATTTTAGTACCCACTCCCGCACCCCTAACGCTTCCAGTTATCCAACCAATCGAAGTTCGCATCCCCTCCATAGAGATTCGAGATACCCTTAACAACGTACTCGTGTCATGTATTGAAATTATCTCACCTGCAAATAAACGCGAACCCGGTTTAACTGATTATCGTAAAAAACGTCAGCGCCTTTATAACGCCAAGGTTCATCTTATTGAAATTGACTTATTGCGTAGGGGAACACGCCCTTTTAATCACCCACGCCTTCCAGATGTTCCTTACTTGGTTACGCTTACACGGGCGGAATCTGGAGTGATCGACGTGTGGCCAGTAACGTTACAAGATACCCTCCCCACAATTCCCGTTCCCTTACGGCAACCCGATCCCGATGCAGTTCTTGACTTACAAGCCGCTCTTAATGCAATTTACGATGAAGCGGCATATGATTTGTCAATCAATTATACGCAATCATCCCCACCACCAGCATTTAATGATGTGGATAAACAATGGATACAAGCGCGATGTTCATAATTAACGTGGCAAGAAAGCAAACTCTTGAAGAGCTTGCTGCTCAAGCGCAAGAACTCAACATGGGGTACTAAAATATAAAGGTTGTATTCCAAATCTGGAAATTTTTATTATGTCTCGTCGCTGTGAACTAACTGGGAAAAAAGCAAATAACGCTTTTGCAATCTCCCACTCCCACCGCCGTACAAAGCGCCTTCAGCACGTAAACCTGCAAACCAAGCGCGTTTGGTGGTCTGAAGGAAATCGCTGGGTGAAACTGAAGTTGTCTACCAAGGCAATCAAAACCCTAGAAACCAAAGGATTGGCAGCAATGGCAAAAGAAGCTGGTCTTAACCTTAATCATTACTAAGGTTTTAAATTATACAATCAGCAGCGAGAACGGGGATGGAATCGCCCTCACCCTAGAAGGGTGGGGCTTAAATTACAAAGCCTGCCTGCGCAGGCTACATCTTCTCTCGTTGTTGGTTTGAAACTGGTAATGCCCTGTTTTATGGCTGTAGCTTTGGCGATTATTTCGATCTAGGCGATCGCGCTTTTAAAAGTATTTAAAGGATGCTAAAATAGAGAAGAGATTGGCATGTCTAGGCGAGACATTTATCACGATACCGTTAAACGTGCTTTACAAAAGGATGGATGGAAAATTACCCATGACCCATTCCCACTAAAAATCGGCAACAAACGTTTATCGGCTGATCTTGGTGCAGAGCGTTTAGTTAGTGCTGAAAAAGGGACAGAAAAAATTGTTGTTGAAGTCAAAAGTTTTGTGGGCGAGTCTGAGGTAAAGGATTTGGAACAGGCTTTGGGACAGTATATTTTATACCGTCAAGTACTGGATGAAATGGGTGTAGATAGAAGTCTTTACCTTGCAGTTTCTCGATTGACTTTTAATAGAGTGTTTACCATAGAATTGGGACAAGTGTTGCTAAAGAATCAAATTATTCGACTTGTTGTTTTTGACCAAGAAACAGAGGCAATAGTTCAATGGATACCAGATTAAAATATCAGGAAATTATTAAAAAATTATTAAAAGAACATGCCCAATATCGTGCTTCTATACCTGATAGCTATGACTCTCAAGTTTTATTTGATGATGAGAGAGGACGCTACTTAGTATTAGACATTGGTTGGAGTAATGACGATTATCTACACACTACACCTATCCACCTAGATTTAATTGGTAATAAAATTTGGATTCAATGCGACGATACTGAGGAAGGAGTTGCGAATGATTTACTAGAAGCAGGTGTAAGTAAAGAAGATATAGTACTTGGGTTTCGTCATCCCAAAGTACGACAATATACAGGTTTTGCAGTGGGTTAAACTTAATACCAAGACAATCAAAACTCTAAAAACCAAAGAATTGGCAGCAATGGCAAAAAAAGCTGGTAATCCACAAGTTAAAAATTTTATTAAAGAGTTGGATACAATTCTTTGGTTTAAAAATGTTGGGAAGTCTATACATAGTCAAGAAGTTAAGCAGTTATTTTCTTGGAATGATGCTTGGGAACATCTACAAAATGAAAATTGGATAAATGCTTCATTTCATAAGCATGTGGATAGTATGAATCTAGTTTGGGATATTGCTTATGATCAAGCTTTCCAAGCTGCATCAAAATCAATTGATTGTCACAAACTTGAAGAGGGGATAAGTGTAGCTGATGCTGTAGCCTATGATGCAGCGGCGGCAGCGGTGGAAATTGTGACTCAAAGTACTGACACTTTCTTTATCAAATTGATGGAGTGGTACCGCTTAGGACATTTTCCCTGTGGCTGGGAGGGTGAATATCCAGAAGGTAAACTAATTATATACTAGTTATTAATTGGGAAAAGAATGCTTAACTGTTACAATGTGGCAGACTTCTTCATCCACCTTGCTAACGAAACAGGTTCCTATATCAGTAACCTGAAGTTACAGAAGCTGGTTTACTATGCTCAGGCTTGGTATTTGGCTATTTATGGCACTCCTCTATTTGAAGAGGATTTTGAAGCGTGGGTTCATGGTCCTGTAATTCCTGCTTTATACCGGGAATACAAGAGCTTTGGGTGGCAGCCTATCCTGAAAGACGTGCAAAAGCCAGAGTTAAGCGAAAATATTGCTCATTTTTTAAATGAGGTTGCAGAAGTCTACTTTGCTTGTGACGCTTACGAATTAGAACGCATGACTCACCAAGAAGATCCTTGGATTAAAGCAAGGGATGGACTGTCTATGGATGCTCCCTGTAATGCGATTATTTCTAAGGAATCTATGAGGGAGTATTACAAAGCGCGTGTCGAAGAAGAAGATTAAGAAGACTGAACCTAACATTCGGTCTTCTTAAAGAAAGCAGGTGATCGCCACAAATAGCTTGAGTGTAGAAATTGCGAAAAATGCACTATTATGTATTACTTTTAACGATTTTTTTCAAAAAATGCTTACTCATATACGTAGGTGAAATTAAAAAAGCCTTTAAAAGCAGTTGTGTTGCAAATAGAAATTGACGTTTTTCACGCCATAATATTCTTGCTAATCTCATAGCATTGTGACTTCTAGTTTCAATTTCAAAGTGCTTGTAAGGAGCGCTTAAATTGTTAGAATAGAATATATCTAATACATCAAATGTCTCTTTTACCCAAAGTTTATAATTGCCTGTAAGATTGGTCGAATGACAGTATTTTGTGACAAGGTAATGAGGAACATGAGCTACTTCACCCAAACAAAATAATTTTAAAAATAGCTCTTTGTCTGCACATATTCTTAGACTTTCATTAAAGCAATCAGCCTGTTTCAAAAAGTCTGTTCGTACCATTACTATTGATGGTGTGAGTATAAAGTTTTCAGATAACAAATGATAAGTTAAATTGGGATATTGCAGCCAAGGCTTGCAACTAAATTTTTCTACAGTACCATCTTTTTTTTGATGGATGCAACCGCTCCATACTAATATAGTACTTGGACTACTTTCAATGTACTTGATTTGGGTTTCTAAATAATTTGATGCCCACTCATCATCAGAATCCAAAAAGGCTATAAAGCTACCCCTTGCTATATTTATTCCCTCGTTTCGCGCTCCACCTGCACCACGATTTTTTGACAGGGAAACTAAGCAAACATTAGGAAATTTATCATGAATAAAATTAACACTATCATCTGTTGAAGCATCATCAATAACAATTATCTCGTAATCAGTATACGACTGATGTATAACACTATTGATTGCTCTTTCCAAATACTCTTTGTGATTATAGTTGGGTATGATTACTGATACTTTTGGATTATTTAATTGCATATATATACTTAATTTTTAAGACTTTTTACAAGGACTTTTTCAACGCCGTCAACCATTCTGTCTAAATGAAAATTACATAAAATGTGTTTCCTGCACTTGTCACTCAAATGAGGATCTAAATCTTTCTTTTTTAGCATAATATTTAAAGTAGTTACTAAATCTTGTACGTTTCCTGGTTCAAAAAGCCCATCTTGAAACTCAAGAGTCAAAATCTCGGTAATTCCGCCAGTTCGACTAGCTACAACAGGAGTTCCACAAGCCATTGATTCTATAATAGTTCTGCCAAATGGTTCAGAATGTAAACTGGGCAAGATAGTGCAATCACTTATTTGATAAAGAGAAATAGTATTATTTACATGACCTAGAAATGAAACATTCTCTTCTATACCTAAATCATTAGTTAGTTTTATGAGATGCTTTTTGTAATCATTATCCTGGCATAATGGTTTTCCTGCAATTAATAACTTAGCATTTGTGTCACTTTTTAAAAATAAGGCAAATCCTTGAATTAGTGTTTCAAGCCCTTTTTCTTTATCCAATCTACCGATATACGAAATAATTCTGGTATTTTCATTAATACCTAATTTATTTTTATATGTAGATATATTATCTGAGTTTTGAATAAATATTTCTGGGTTAACTCCATTGTATACAACATCAATTTTATCTTCCTTAAATCCTCTATTAATCCAATCTAATTTAGTCTGATTTGAAACTGCAATTAACCTTTTTGCGCCTTGCATTCCAATACCCCATTGAAAACCAAGTGTTCTTAAAGGTGGTGGAGGTAATCGCAAATGACAAACAAAAGGAATATTTTTAGATAGTGCTAAAGTATAAGCAAAAAAACTATCATGATACTGATTACTGTAAACTACACTATCTGTAGTTGTTTTTAGTTTAATATTATTCAGTAAAAAATTATTTATAGATTGAATTATTTTTCGACGTTCAATTCTATAACTACTAACCTGAATTAAATTAGAGCAAAATTCATTATATTGGCTAAGTAAGTCTCCTTCTTTTATGTAAAGTAGACTAATACTATGTCCACGATGATATAAACCACGGCAAACATCTAGTAGGCTTCGCTCTTGACCCCCACGAAAAGAGGATACTTCATTTTCTAAAACAATAAGATGCATAGTTCTTAATAAATCAAAATAATTTACGGGCAAAAGTATGATATTTGAAAATAAAAAAAAACACTTTAAAAAATTTGATTGGTAAAAAAAGCTGATAATTTGGCAAATCTTTTAGTCCTTAGTAGCAATAAAAAGAAGGGGCTGGCTAAAGTAGAGGTAAGTCTTTCCATTTCGCAGGCAGCAACAATATTACTCTTTAAAGACTTTCTTTTTTTAAAAAAATAAAATAATAATTTGCGAAAATCGTTAGTGAAATATATACAGAAAGCAAAGGGTCTTTGCCAAGTTTTAAGAAGTAGCATACGCAAATGATAACGAGCTAAACCAATACCACGCATTAAGGAAATTAGGTAATCTTTTTCTAATCGCCAAGATGGAATAATGTGGTCTACTTCCATTTTTGGGTTATACCAAATTTCCCACCCGGCTCTATGAATATATAGTAAAGCTTCTGCATCTTCACTTCCTAACATAGATGAACCAACTCTACCTACTAGAAAAAGGCGATGAGGAACATTGTCTATCCATGCATTTCTACGTACAACTAAGCCAGCCGAAGGAGGAAATCCCTTACGACTAGGTTCGTATATATGAGGTTTGTCACCCCTTTCAGTAATAGCAAGATAAAATAAAATAGGTTTAATATCTTCGGGTGGTTCTACTTCAAAAATACCATGAATTTGGCTAGCATATGCTCCAACTTGAGAATGAGCGATCGCAAACTTGAAAGCTTCTATAATCCAATTAGGTGCAGGTAGATTATCATCATCTAAAAAACCGACGATTTCCCCCCTTGCTTCCACTATGGCACGTTGTCGGGCAAATCCTGCTCCTTGTTCAGGTTCAAAAATATATCTTAAAGGATACGGCTTGTTCCAAGTTTTTTGAAAGTCATGAACTACCTTCGCTGTATCATCAGTACTATTATTATCAACAATAATAATTTCCCAAGTAAGTTTTTCAACTTCTGTTTGCTTTTGCAAATACTCTAAAACTTTTGGAAATCGATTCACTCCATTATAAGTAGGAATTGCTACGGTAAAGTTTATCAAGTTCATTGTTTCTTAAGTTTAAAATATCCTTTTTGCCACAAGTAAATAGGACTGAGCAGGCTACTAAACATTAGCTGCATTTCACAAGCAGCTACTATATCAGTCTTTATTTTGTTGCGATATTTGAGTAGGTGTAATGTAATTTTACGCAGGTCGTTGATCGTATAAGCAACCATTACCAACGGTTTGAGCCAAGGTTTAAGACTGGCTGTCCGGGTGACATAGCGGCTAAGTCCAATACCACGAAAAAAAGGGATTAAATAGTTCCTTTGTAAGCGCCAACTTGGTATTTTGTGAAAAAGCTGCATTGCGGGGTTGTACCAGATTTCCCAACCAGTTTTTTGGATATAGGACAAAACTTCTATATCTTCACTAGTCAGCATATTCCCCTTAACTCTGCCTGTTAAAATACAGTGATTGGGAACGCTCTCCAGCCAAGCCTGTTTACGTACAACAAGCCCAGCTGAAGGAGGTAGTAATTTTTTGCTAGGATGATACAGTAGAGGCTGAGAACCACGTTCTGTAATTGCTAAAAATGGCGCAATTCGAGCAAAATTATCCGGTGGTTGTACTTCATAATCAGCGTGAATTTGGCTTCCATAGGCTCCTGCTCTTGGATACTCTTTTCCAAAAGTATAAGCAACTGCAACCCAATCAAGCTTGGGCAAGTTGTCGTCATCTAGAAAGCCAATTAGTTCGGCATGACTCTCACTAATTGCCCTTTTTCTGGCAAACCCTGCACCTTGTTGTGGTTCAAAGCAATAAATTAAGGGATTAGTAGCTGACCAATTTGTTTGATATTGTTGGACAATTTTGGCAGTGTTGTCTGTACTGTTGTTATCGATAACAATAACTTCCCAGGAGAGGTTTTCTGTGAGAACTTGATTTCGTAGTAGCTCCAACACTTCCGGCAAACGGTTTTCTCCGTTATAGGTGCAAATAGCTACAGTAAAGTCCATGCATTTGGTCATATCTTGCAATCATTAGCAAATATGGATTAACAGCAACAGCACTTTCTCAACCAGATGTGAGCGTGTTGCTTGAAGATTTTCTGATTTACGGGTTATTTAGGTGACAAAAACCGCTCTAAAGCATGTAGCTGGAAGAATAGTAAAGGATGAAACCTTCGTCCTTATGTTTAGATTACCCAGATGACCGGAAAAAATAACACCCTGTACCATCACATTTATAGGCATCTGTAGTAAAAGAATTTTGTAATTGTGAAGTGATAGTTTTTTTGGAAAATTGGGTAATCTCAACTTATAAGCATTATTCGGACAAATTCCGATACTACTGCTGAAATATAGTGTTTTTACAAAAGCACAGGTCTTTGCCATAAAAATTTTGGTTTTAATAGCGCATTTATGACCAAGCACAAATACACCAGAGCATTTACCCGCTTTTGGCAAAAAGTTGTTACATTAAATAAAACAGCAACAACACCTGACCCTCAATGGTTTTTGCGTATTTTACTTATAAGTTCTCGGCGGCATCTTCAAGGCGGGTTTGTGCTGCCAACTACGGTCATGGTGATTTTAGTTGTGACTTTGGCAATCACAGCTTTAGTCTTTCGCACTTTCAGTCGTACTAGTCAAGTCATTAGTGAACGTAAGCAGCAAGTAATATATAATTCAGCTACGCCAGCAATTGAACGTGCCAAGTCCAAACTGGAGTACCTTTTCAGACAAGATACTCGTTTACCAGCAGGGATACCTTCAGATAGTGTTATACAGAGCATACTCCAAGCACCTGCCACTGGCACTGCTGACACTTATACGCTCCCAGGTGAGACACGCTTGGTAGATTTCAAAGACCCTGATAACAACCCCGGCATTGGCTGGTATTTCCAAGAAAACGGGAAAACTATTGTCTACTCAATTATCTTTAAAAAACAAGTAACAAACTCAAGTGGTACTACTGTTGCAAATATAAGAGATAACGCTAATACCAAAGCGGATTACTTGGTAGTTCGCAACGGTCCAGTAAACACAAACAAATCTTCAACAACCGGATGCGGTGGTGCAGTTCAATTAGCGTCAAATGAAAGAGATTGGGAACCCATTACATCTGCTACTTTAGCCAAAACTTTTCAAATTACTGCCTTTGTTGTTGAAAATGCGAATACACCAAATCGAACCGTAGCAACACTTGAACTCCAACAGGATAAACAAGCGGATAAAGGTAACAAATGGGGAGCTTACTTCCGCTACGACTTAGAACTATTTAATGCTCCAACACTTAGATGGAATGGAGCTATGCACAGTGACGGCAATTTCTTCTTTGGACCATTTGGTACTTTTAGATCCTACTTAATTAGTTCTACTGCTTCTTGCGTCAATACTTCACCAAATGATTCTAAAGTAACAACTAGCAGGTACACAGATCAAGCAACGGGTAATGTAACCTTTCAAGGTCAATTCATAGCAGGCAGATTGAATTTGCAACAATTTGGTGGTGATTCGAGATTTGACTTATATAACGCTAATGGCACTCCCCCAACCGAAGACGAACAATTTAAACCAGAATTAGATTCTATTGAGTTACCTTCAGGTTCTACTATCAACCCAGATGACCTTGCTCTTGATCCTGTTGCTTTGTTTACACAGGATATATTTAAAGCCAGAGGTACTACTGACTCAACAAATACATCATATCTGGATCCACAATGGAAAACAAGAGATGTATATACCAAGAGGAGAATTTTTGATGAAGCAACTAATCCGCCTTACCTAGATGATACTTATCGGGCTGATGATCGCTATGGACCCAACCCAACTTATGATGGTAAACCAATCACGATTAGCCAAGTTAAAATACCCTCAGGTAGTAAAGTCGGTGATGTAATACCTACTACTGACACGAATTACACAGCCTTAACAAGAAATACTCCCCCAGATCCAAAAAGTCCAGAAGCTTTGGGCTTAGATGGCTACTGGGAACGAAGGGCAGTTACAGGAGGTTTACGAGTTTTAGTAGGACAGAGACTGGAATTAGGTAATCCCCTAGCACCAGCCTCAAACTTGCCCTCTAATAGAGAACATGAATTTCTCCAGCGCCGCACCCAAAGAGATAATGTAGCTGCCGTGCAAGCAACTGCTGTTTATCATTACAAGAGTGCCAATGGAACTACTCCTGTTGCTTGTGTGGCGACAACCGTTCATCCAGGGACAGCAGAAACTCTTAAAAGAAGTGCGACTTTTGAAACCATAAAATTTAAAACAGCTACTGGTGATCAAGAATATATTATTAACGACTTTTTTACAGGCAGAGGTACTAATGGCTGGGAATTTAGCGTTCCTACTAATAGTACTGCTCTAGCCCCTGCCAGACAGAACTTAGCCAATTTTGCTGGAGATACCCACGGCGCTTTTCCACCCAAGCAAGATACAGCAGCATCACAGGCAGTTGCAGGATTACAAGTCACTCATCCCTATCCTGAATTCACAAGTTATGGGGATTTTTCTAATTTGCGTCGATCGCTCACAGGAACTAGTATCGCCGATCAATCATACAGAGATACGGCAAATTGTTTATTGGGAATGCTAGCTTACAACATTAGCTATCTCAACGACTATGATTACGCTCAAAACTGGGACAATACAAATGCAACTGTTCAGCTATTGGATAATTTAGATGCCGCCTTGGCTGCTGCTGCAGGTACTGTTGGAGCTAGAGATCCGGAAAGAGCGATAAAAGCACTACAGGATAACATTACCAGTACAAACAACCAGACATACTTGCCGATTAAAAAGCAGTTAATTCAACTTGCACGGCTAATCGCCACAAAAGAACAAGTAGACCTGGATCGCCAAAATGCGTTAGGTTACACTTGTGACAACGCTAAGTTTATTAATGCAGCAGTAACCGCATTGGATAAACTCTGTCCTTCAAGGGCTGGGGCCGGTTACAGCCAAAATGATGTCAAGTACAAAGCTTTGTATTACATTTTTCCATTCAGCGACCACCCTGAAGACCGCTCTGATTCATACATCACTGGAATTAATCCAGTCTCCTTAGCTACCCGTTATCAGGCGATTAGTAACACAGATTTATCAACTATTAAGATTATTCCTCAAGCTTTAGCTAACTGGAAAGTGCCAAAATTTCCTCTTAATTCTACGCAAATAAATTCCATACCGGGTCAGCCAGATAGTTTACCTAATAGTAATAAACCAGGCTTAAACAATTTAATTAAATATGTTGATGCAGCCGGCACTGAGACATATTACCAAGTCCCTTTTAAAGATGCAGCTCTGTTTAACGGTCGTGAAATGATGAGCGTGCGGGTATTGGATATTGACTTAGATTTGCTGCGATCTAACAATGCTCCAGGTGGAGATCAATGGCTACCGACTAACGATAACACTGCCACAGATCCTAACGCTCCTCCTCCCAATGGGATCGTTTACGCCTTCCGGGAAGATGCAGTTCGGGAAGATGCGATCGCTAGACCTGCCGGATCAGGTATGAACGCAATTCCTGGTGGTTCCTCCAGCGATCCAGATATTAGTACGGTAAATCCAACTGGCAACGGCATTACTACCAAACCTGTAGATTACCTTCCTGATCCAGACCGTCGTCCTTATGGATTCCGCTTAAAAAATGGTTCCAATATAAGTCGTGGTACGAATACTGCTGGGATGTCGTTTGTATCTGATAATCCGGTTTATATCCAAGGGGATTTAAACCTTCACAGCACAGACGGCACTAATAACCCCATGAAACTACTAGAGGAGTTCAAAAACGATCCCCCCGAAAATACTATACCTGATAATAATGGTAAGCTAAAGGATGACTGGAGTAACTTCTACACCAGAGATAGAAAAGATGATAGGTTTGCTAAACCAACAGATGATACATGGCGTCCTACAGAAGTTCTTGGAGATTCTGTCACTGTCCTGTCAAATAACTTTTGTGACGGCAGCATAGAAGATGGAATTATTTATCCGGGAATCATTTTTCCTGCCGCAATTTTAAATAGCGAATATGGTTGCGATTCTGCCGCGCTATTCACTTCCTATCTCAACCAAAACCGTCCTAGTGCCAAACTAGCTGACCTCAACCCTGTTGGTACTTCTTGGTTGCGGGAAAACCCCCTTGATAGTGGATCTCCCATTAAAATATCTCCAGATGGCAAGCCTTGGTATAAAACAAGTATCAATGATAAAGAATATGAACTTATACCCCATCCCCTCGGCGGTACACCCCCTAGTAGCTACCTGAGATTCGCAGATAACGATCCTTATTGTGGCGTACCTAGCAATAGAAAATGTGTTGGTACTGCCAGCACAACAAGGGTGAATGCGATTATCGTCCAGAACATTATTCCTTCACGAGCAGGACAGTCCTATGGAGGCTTCCATATGTTTCCCAGAATGATTGAGAACTGGGACGGAAAGGATTTGTTCATGGCTGGAGCTTTTATACAGTTAAGATTCAGTACTCAAGCCACAGGTCCTTTTGACCAAGATGCTTGGGAACCCAGTCAAACTCCTTTGTCAACTGGTAATCCACATGAGTATAACTTTTACTTTCTACCACCAAATCGCCGTTGGGGTTATGATGTTGCTTTGCAATATCAAACAGCAGGTCCTGTAGCTCGACGCTTTTCCGTTCCAGGTAATACCCGTAGTGAAGTTTACCGTGAGCTAGCCGTAGACGACCCATACATTCAGAAATTGCGCTGCGCAAAAGACTCAGCCGGAAATCAAATTGATCCTACTGCCTCCTGTTCTTAAAGCCTCCAGTAAAAGGAGAATAATATGCTACCAGGGATAATTGACGCATATCGCTCCAGGCAACTAAAAATTAGTATTGAGTTACAAAAGTTAGTTGCCAAAAGCCAATCAGAACAGGGATTTACTATCATAGAATCTCTGATGGCTATCATAGTAATTACTGTCATTGTTGTAGCCATTACTCCTCCAATTTTTTTGGTAGTAGCTACTCGTGTTCAAAATCAAAAAGCGCAACAGGCAATTCAATTGGCTCAACGTCAAGTTGATCAAGTACGAGTATTGATTGAGGGAGGAAATTATACTAGTAGCGATTTACCCCCTGATGGAGGAACAGGTGCTGCTGATGGGGTTGCAGCGCCTAGTACTTTTATCGACTGTAATCCTCCTTCTCCTGCTACTCCTCCCACTCCTGATTCATCTAACGCCTGCCTTATCGACCTTGATGGCAATGGTAATCCCGACTTTTATGTACAAACATTCCGCACTAAAACACTAACTTCTGGAACTCCAGCCCAGATAGTTGCTTTTTATATGGGGGTAAGGGTGTATTCAGCGCTAGCTCAAGGACAATCAAATTTACAAACAACCCAAGCCTCACTTAAATTTACCACAGAGCAAGGAAATCAACGAAAGTATCCCTTGGCTGTTGTCTACACTACAGTAGTCCGTAGCGATATTAAAGATTCTCTTACGAAGTATAAGGAATTTTTAACTCCGTAACTCCAAGTCTTTTTGCTATTTTAATCTGGCAAATAATGATAACAGCAAAACACCTGAAACTGCTATTTAATTGGTTATTAGTCTATTCCCAAAAGGGAAAAACTTTAGGGTTTACCCTCATGGAACTTTTGATAGCAGTTCTAATTGCCTTTTTAATTATATCGGCTCTTTTGTCTTTGGTTGTGGATATTCTGCAAGTTGATGGCAGAGAAACAGCCCGCAATGAAACTGAACAGGAAATGCAAAAGGCATTGGACTACATTTCAAAAGAATTACGGGATGCAGTGTATATCTACGACGGTAATTGTATACAAAGTACAGCTCAAGGTAGCGCTGGAAACCCCAATTATTGTCCTGGTTTGGTCAACTACCTACCAACATTTGGTGCTGGTCAAACACCAATACTAGCGTTTTGGAAACCAGAAACAATTTCTGATACTCAAATACCCACCGATTGCACTAGCTTTACAGCTCCAAAAAAACAAGAATGTGAAGACCTTCAAGTTAAGCGCCGTACCTATACACTTGTAGTTTACCTACAATCAACTTCTAACCCTGGTAACAAATGGCAGGGAAAATCTAGGATTACAAGGTATGCTTTACGTAAATATGATAATTATAATGCTCTTACCCTATCACAAGGATATGTAGATCCATCTGAAGAAGATGGTACTACTTTCCAAACATGGCCACTTAAAGTTAATTACGCCAATAATACTACCACTGACCTACAAGGAGGTACAAAACCATCGACAGACAACTCTCCCGATGTTTTGGTAGATTTTGTCGATGCTCCTGATGCAACTGGTGTCACTGTTCCTGAATGTGACTCAACTAAAAATTATGTTCCCACCCCTAAGGCTACAGCCACAACTGCTAGCTCTAATAGCTTCTTTGCCTGTGTCAAGAGTGCTGTGCCAACTACAGCATCAGTAACTGTTCAAAGTGGCATTAACCAAGATGTAGTTCTCTATCTAAGGGGTAATGCTTATGGAAAATCAGGCGTAATATCTGATAAATTTCGTACAGTTTTACAAACCCAAGTATTTGTTCGTGGTGTTATCAATAAAATTCCTGAATAATCGCTGGTTTAAAAATACAATATGAACACGCGATCGCTCTCCAGCAATCCAGAAGCTGGTTTCTCCTTAATAGAATTACTTGTTGTAATTATCATGGTTGGCGTGCTAGCGGCGATCGCTGTTCCTAGCTGGCTGGCTTTTGTGAATCAACAACGGTTAAATAGCGCAAAAAGACAAGCCTTAACAGTATTACGTGATGCTCAGAGTAATGCTCAACGCGAAAAACTCCGCTGGCAGGTTTGCTTTAAAGACGATGGTAATCAAGTGTTATACACTGCACATCGTGTTCCCTCAGATAACAATTGTCTAGTCACCAATTGGGAACCTTTGATTGGAGAGGATTCAAAGGCTATTAAAGTTTTGACCTCTACTATGAGTACAAGTCCTAATGGGTTCTATCGTATGCAGTTCAATTATGATGGTTCTGTGGAGAAAGAAGGAACACAACCATGGCGAATTACTTTCTCGCCTAGAATTAACAGTGGTTCTAAAACTTGTGCTACCGTTGAAACCTTACTTGGCTCAATTAGTACTGGTCAAGATAATAAATGTACTATTTGATGAATCACTGGTTTAATGTAGGCGCAAACTTTAGTCCTAACTATGAGATGGAGGTTGTAGTTTGTGAATACGTTAGTTTTATAGACACCAATAATAAATATTTGGACACCTAAGCGGCTTGCAAGCAACTTGCAAGCTTTACAAAAAACTCTTTTTTTAGAAAAAAGCATTAATTAAATTCGTCGATTTAAAAGCTAATAATATAATCTCTAAATATATAAGTAAAAAAAATAGCTAAAAAAATAGATATATTTGGCGCGTATTTCAATATTTAGTTCATAAAAATGTTTTTAATAATAGCTCTGACTCATAACATATTTTACAAAAAGAACAGTCACAGCGTATCAAACTCTGTTTGAGAATTGGTTATTATACAAAATTCTCTTTTTACAACCTCTTTAAAAACAACATCTAATGTAAAGACTTTCCATCGGAGCTTCTCTACAGATAGATGGGTTTTAACAGTGGATTTAGTATTAGCAGGTTTTGATTAGCTATCCGGATGTATTAAAAAATACTAGAAGAGAAAAATATATACCATTGGTGTGTTTTTCTTTTTCTAATTCATGCATAAAAACATTTTTAACAATCACTCTAGTAATGGCTTCACGCTACTAGAGACAATGTTGGTTGTTTTAGTAATTAGTATATTGAGTGCGATCGCACTCCCAAATTGGCAGAATTTTGTTGATAGAGAGCGCCTCAACACTGCTCAAGAGCAAGTTTATCGTGCCATGAAGCAGACACAAAGCCAAGCTACCAAACAAAAATTGACATGGCAAGTTAGCTTCAAAGAACAAAATGGCGTTGTGCAATGGGCGGTTCATCCAGCTCAAGCAGGAGCATTTATTCCCAATGCAGTTCAAACTAACGATAGCCTCTGGCATAACTTAGAGCAAAATATCCGCATCGATCAACAAAAAAATGACTTGGGTAAATACGAGACAACTTTACCAAAACAACCTTCAACACCAGTATGGCGAGTGATGTTTAATTACCAAGGTTGCCCTGTTTCCCAAGTTGGAGATGAGTGTACCCAAACAGCACAAAAGACTTTGGGAAAAATTACCTTTCATAACCAAAATGATCCTAAAACAAAACGTTGTGTCTATGTATCTACTCTTTTAGGGTCATTGCGAATGGGAAAAGATCATCCTACAGCTAACGACGACAATAGGTATTGTTATTAAAGAAATGAGTGGTTGTTTGCTTCGCTACATATACTCAACAATCCGCTGTAAATTTTCCTTACAAACTCAAATTATTACCACTTAAGGAGTATTTACTGAAGCAGCAGACAGTATAACCTTAATTTAATCTCCAAACACAAAAAATTACTGAAGGTACGCTCAGTATGACTGAGTGGCGTAACTTTACCGTCGCTATTCCAACGTACAACGGTGAATTTCGATTACCAAAACTGTTAGAAAGATTGCGAAATCAACTTAAAACAGAGCATTTTTCTTGGGAAATCATTGTTGTAGACAATAACAGCACAGATAACACTGCTGCTGTAGTTAAAAACTATCAAGCTTCTTGGCATCAGCCTTACCCCTTAAGGTATTGCTTTGAAACGAAACAAGGAGCAGCATACGCTAGACAACGAGCGATTGAAGAAGCATCCGGCTCTGTAGTCGGTTTTTTGGATGATGACAACTACCCATCAGCTACGTGGGTGCAAGCGGCTTATACTTTTGCGCAAAACCATCCCAAAGCAGGAGCTTTTGGAAGTCAAATTCATGGTGAATTTGAAGTTAAACCGCCAGATAACTTTGAGAAAATAGCTTGTTTTTTAGCTATAACTGAGCGGGGTGCAGAACCTCATCGTTACGAACCACATATGAAAGTACTACCTCCAGGCGCAGGCTTAGTAGTACGTAAAGAAGCTTGGTGTCAAACTGTTCCTAAACGCCTAGTTTTAAATCACAAAGGTAGACAAGCTGGATTAGCCAGTGAAGATTTAGAAGCAGTACTACATATTCAGTTAGGTGGTTGGGAAATTTGGTACAACCCAGAGATGCAAATCTACCATCAAATCCCAGCTTGGCGACTGCAAAAAGAATACCTCTTACGTTTATTTCGCTGTGTTGGCTTAAGTCGTCATCACCTACGTATGTTAAGAATACAACCTTGGCAAAGACCTTTGCTAAGTATAGTGTACTTGTCTAATGATTTACGCAAAATTATACTTCACTTACTTAAATATCGAGGTGCTATTAAAGGTAATTTAATTGCTGCTTGTGAAATGGAGCTATTAGTGAGTAGTTTGATCAGTCCTTTTTACCTTTGGAGTAGGAAATATTTGGATGGTTATTTACAGTGCAAATTTATGATAAGCGATTTATACAACCAATGGATAATACATTTTTAGACTTTACGATCGCCATTCCTACATTTAATGGGGAAAACCGTTTACCTAAACTTTTGGAACGGTTACGCGCACAAATAGGAGTAGAACACCTAAAATGGGAAATTATTATTGTTGACAACAACAGTACTGACAAAACTGCTGAGGTAGTTCGCAACTACCAAACAAGCTTCGACAATGATTGTCCGTTAAGGTATTTTCTAGAAACAGAACAGGGTGCAGCTTTTGCGCGGCTGCGGGCTGTGCGCGAAGCTAAAGGTGAACTAATCGGATTTTTAGATGATGATAACCTACCCACTCTTGATTGGGTGAAAGAAGCAGTTCTTTTTGGTAAAGAATATCCTCAAGCTGGTGCTTGGGGTGGACAAATTCATGGTGATTACGAAATAAAACCACCAGATAATTTTACCAGGATTCAGAGTTTATTTGCAATTAGAGAACGAGGAGAAAAACCGAATTTATATGATCCTGATAACTTAAGTCTTCCTCCTGGTGCTGCACTTGTCATTCGTAAACAAGCATGGTGTGAAAGTGTTCCACAAAAATTTATTTTAAAAGGTAGACTGGGACAGATAATGGTAGGAGGCGAAGATTTAGAACCACTACTTTACATCCACAAAGCTGGTTGGCAAATTTGGTATAACCCTACCATGCACACTTTTCATCAAATACCAAAATGGCGATTGGAAAAAGATTATTTAATCACTCTTGCTCGTGGCTGTGGTTTGAGTATCTGTCAGCTACGTTTGCTTACAGTTGAACATTGGCGAAAACCCATAGTATTTGTCAGAACTTTTGTGGGCAATCTGCGCCGAGTTTTACAACACTTTATTAAGTATAGAGGACAATTGCAAAGTGATGCGATCGCTATGAGTGAAATGGAATTTTACCTAAGTAGTATGATGAGTCCCTTTTATGTTTTAAAAAGAAGTTTACGGAGAGAAGGCAGAAGGCAGAGGGCAGAAGGCAGAAGCAAAAAGTAATCAAGCCCATTATTACAAAATTTGGTGAGCAATGCCACCCTAAAAACTACTATGAACCTGATAGTCCTCTGAGCGAGGACTTTAGCTATAAGCCATAGGTTAAAACCTATGGCGTTTGAGATTAACCTATAGCGGTTGAAATTAACCTATGGCTATGGCGATTGAGCAAAAGAACGAATTAACCCTCCATACCAACCTAATCAAAAATCTCATAATATGCCTACCATATCTGTAATCATCCCAACTTACAATAGTGAAAAAACAATCAAACAAACAATTGAATCAGTTTTAAACCAAACTTTTACAGATTTTGAATTAATTATAGTCAACGACGATTCTCAGGATCGTACTTTAGATATTATTTCACAATTTCAAGACCCCAGAATCAAAGTATTTTCCTACCCCCACGCAGGTGGCAATGTAAGTCGCAACCGTGGACTAAAAGTTTCAGTAGGAGAATTTATTAGTTTTTTAGATGCCGATGACATTTGGACACCTAATAAACTCCAGCTTCAGTTACAAGCCTTGCAAGAAAATGAAGAAGCAAAAGTTGCTTATAGTTGGACTGATTATATTGATGAAAAAGGCAACTTCTTACTCTCAGGTACACACATTACAGCCAACGGCGATGTTTATGAACAGTTATTAGTAACTAACTTTTTAGAGAATGGCTCCAATCCATTAATTCGTAGAGAAGCTGTAATAACCTTGGGAGGCTTTGATGAATCCCTCAGTGCTGCTCAAGATTGGGATATGTGGCTGCGATTAGCCCATCGGTTCCATTTTGTAGCTGTACCTTCTGTACAAATCCTATATCGAATTAGCGGTAATTCCCAGTCTTCTAATCTAGCTAGACAGGAAAAATCTTGTCTATTAGTACTTGAACGCGCTTATCAAGCCAAACCATTTTTAGATAAGCATATTCGTAGAAAGAGCCTTGCTCAATTATATAAATACTTGACGTGTAAAGCCTTACAACATCCATTAAATCGACAAAAAGGTTGCGCAGCAGCTATCTTTTTATTCAAATATATAATCAACGAATCATCTCGGAGCAAATATATAAATTTGTGGTTAAAACTATTATTTAAAATAGCTGTAATTATTACTTTACCAGCTACTTGGTCTACAGCATTGTTAACTAATTTGAAAACCAGAGCAAAAAAGACAGCCATAGATTATAAACCAATATAATAGTCCTAACTAGATACCCGACTTCTTAAAGAAGTCGGGTATCTGCGTCTTGCAGTGTTTTAGTCCATTAAAATGGACTTGTGCTATTAGCCTTACACGAAGATTGTAAGGCGAGCATGGAAGCTTTTCTCAATTGCGATCTAAAGCATAGTTCACTCAAGCGATCGCGTTACGATAAACTTGACGTAACTCGAACACTGTATTCACTGTTTTTAGCGCTACTTTTAAGTCATCAGTAACTTTTATTAGCTATCCGGATGTATTAAAAACTACCAGAAAAGGAAAATATATACCACTGGTACATTTTTCTTTTTCTCATTCATGTCTAAAAATACTTTTCATGATTACTCCAGCAGTGGGTTCACGCTACTAGAGTCACTGGTAGTAATTGTCTTTATTAGTATATTAAGTGCGATCGCACTCCCAAGTTGGCAGACTTTCGTAGATCGAGAGCGCCTCAACACTGCTCAAGACCAAATTTACCGTGCCATGCAGCAGACACAAAGCCAAGCCAAAAAACAAAAATTAACTTGGCAAATTAGCTTCAAAGAACAAAATGGTGTTGTGCAATGGGCATCTCATCCAGCCCAAACAGGAGCATTCATTCCCAGTGCAGTTCTAACTAACAATAGCCTCTGGCATAACTTAGAACAAAATATTCGCATCGATCAACAAAAAAATAATTTAGGTAAAGACGAGACAACTTTACCAAAACAAACTTCAATACCAGCGTGGCGAGTGATGTTTAACTACCAAGGTTGCCCTGTTTACCAAGTTGGAGATGAGTGTACCCAAACAGCACAAAAGACTTTGGGAAAAATTACCCTTCGCGATCATAATAATGCGAAAACAAAGCGTTGTGTCTATGTATCCACTCTTCTAGGGGCTTTACGAATGGGAAAAGATCATCCTACAGCTAATGAAGACAATAGATATTGTTACTAAAGAAACAAGCGTTTGTTTCATTTGCTACACATATTTCACAGTCTGGTGCAAATCTTCCTGACAAACTCAAATTATCACCACTTAGTCCTAAACTTTATCCTAAAACACCTAACAAATACCAAGCAATTGATGGCAAAATTGATCTTGAAGATAAAAAAGAAACAAAAGCACGAGTGGTTATACCTGCTGCAGAACTTTCTGACGATGAGATTGCCATTATCCAAAAACTGCCAGGTGGAGCAGATTTACTTAGGAAATTACCTAATGTAGATCCAAATAAGCAAAAATCGTTAATTCAAGAAGCTTTAATCACCTTAGACGCAATTCAAAGAGGAGAGACAATAGAAGCGATGGGTAAGCCGATTCTTCGGACAGGTAAACAAACAGGAGAACTAACTGAGATAGACATCGAAACTGAAAACGAAATTATTCAGGTTAAAGGGGGAGATTATTCAAATAAAAGGAAGCTTGATGATGAAGATTTGAGACAGATGACTGAAACAAAGAGATATCGCGAACGACGTGCAAATCCTGCGTGGCGCTTTTTGGATTATGAAGGAAATGAACTGCCGACAAAAGCTAAGAAAGTTATCTTCCATTTCACCAATCCGCCAGTAGACCCCAGACTAATAAAATGGTTAATAGACAAAGATGTTGAACCTCGTGTTGGATTATAGGGCAAAATCATGAGTGAATCATATCAAATATTCATACTTATACCAAATGGCATTCAGGCAGAGAGGGCTGTCTATGATACCCATAAAATTGTTTCAAAAATGGGAGGAGTTTTAGATGAAGACTCAATGCTTATACTTAATGAAACTGAAACTTCCGAACCCGATCCTGAATACATTACTGAACCAAGTGAAGCCTTAGCAACTTTGGCACAATGGTCTACTTATGGAGCAATAGCATACTCAATGCCAGAATTTGTCATTACTATTGCCTACAAAGGTATACCCGATCAGAAACTTATACAAGCTATTAAAATTTCAATCATGGAGAGAGCATTTGAAAGAGGTGGTGACGAAATCAAAAATAAGTATGTTGAATTAGCACAAAAACTACACGATCAATTTCAAGCAAATCGTACAATTATGGACTGGGGTTTAGAATACAAAGGTTTTTCTTGGCGTGAGGAAATAGAAAGATTAAACAGAGGTGCATTTATTGGTCAATATGCCATTGTAGATCTTAAAGATATGACAGGCGCAAATCGTCAACCAATCAAGATCTCTTAAAAATACCTAGAACACTAGATAATTATCGCTGTTAGCAACAAACAAACATTTCTTAGTAGCATTTAGTTATAAACCTATGGCTCATAGTTTAAGCCCTAGCTCAGAGGACTGCTAAAATTTTAGTCCATTTTAATGGACTTGTGCTATTAGCCCTACACTGAAAGTGTAGGGCGGGCATGGAAGCTTTTCGCAATTGCGATCTGAGGCATAGTTCACTCACTCACGCGATCGCGTTGTGATAAAATTGCTCTAAATCTAAAATCTGAGGAATTTCTGGTAACAAACTTAAATCCTTCAATTTAATATTGTCCAATCTTCTATTTGTAAATTAGGGATTTTGGCAAAATCCTTATGATTGCGTGTAACCAAAATACCATTTATGGACAGTACAATCGCCGCAATACGTAAATCTCTCGTACCTATACGAATTTTTCGACTAACTAATTCTCTGTAACAATTGTAGGCTAGCAGGTCAAAATCAAGTAATCTGAGCTTGTTGAGGTACTCCACCCCATCTCTTAATCCTTTGTAAGCTAGTATCATTTTTTCAGCTTGGGATGGTTGATTGTTGTATTTATTAATAACATTCAGCCATCCTTTCATTTGCTCTTCCAACGTCACAACTGTTATAGCTGTATTTGCAAAATTAATTTGATTGATACGCTGTTTAACAGTTGGATACTCTCTTTGAAAAAGTGATAAATGATCCGTATCTAACACCCAAACAACAGTCACTTTACTTCGCCTTCTGCATCAGTTTGTCTATAGTATTCCTCCATTTCTGCATCAAGTTTACAGCGTTCTGTTTCTATATCAGCCAGTACCTCGTCAAAAAGTGGATTATCTTTATACATACCAGCTATCTTCATCCAAGGATTGTCATTTTGGGGAGAATTTATTTCTAAAGTAACTATTTTTGAATTTTGTAACCGTTTTTGCAAAAGCTGCTGCAAGTTTTCTAGAGCTTCTTTTTCAGTGTTCCCTAAACTTTTACAATCTGATAAGCCTACCACCACGGCACTAAATCTACCATCATGCTCATGTTCAACTAGCACACTATAACTAAACTTTGAAGGACTCACTCTAATCATACTTGTTTACTTTTATCTATATATTTAAATTTTAACAAGAAAGAACTCAGCGTTAAAAATACTTAGAACACCAGATAATTATTGCTGTGAGCAACAAACAAACAACCCCTGCTACACCTGCGAGGGGTTTGTTATTCTTACCCGTCACCCAATCAGGGACTTTACCAGTGTAATTAATTAGTTGCGCTGTGTCTAAAGTGGCGATCGCCCATACCCATCCCGCGTGCAGTCCCCAAGCTAAACCAATACTACCACTATCTTCCACAAAAGCTAACACCAATACCATCCCCATTAACCATAACCCAGGCAATTGTGGTATGGTTTCTTTCTGTTCCCAGACTAAATGTAGAACTGCAAAAATCAAGCTAGAAACTACTGCTGCTACCCAAACTGGGTAATCTATTTTTAGTTCAGTAAAAAGGAAACCACGAAAAACTAACTCTTCTATGCCCCCCACAAATAATGCTATCACAACAATTGGTGATAAGGAAGCAATTAATCGCGTCTCTACATTTTGAAAATTGCACCAACCTAGCCACAACTGCAAACCAAACACAACAGCTAAGCTCAAAACAGCCAAACCGAAACCTAGCAGTAAAGATTTTAGGATTGAAACACTGCCAATTAAACCGTAACTAGAGAAATTTGTCTGAGTTAGATAACTAATCCCCCAAACAATTAGGGGAGCTAATATATATAGAGAAATAAGTAAAGGTAACTTATCTTTAGGGGATAAAGGCTGGTTTGGTTGCCAATTAAGTGCAATACCCAACACCAAAGCCACTGGAAACCAACACCCTACCCAAGCAATAAAAAAAGCCATTACCACCAACAGTGCTGGCGCTGAGCCAAATGACAGTAAAAAGTTGGCAAATGGCTCAAACAATGCTAAAGAAACAAGTAAAAAAAACACGACAGACTTCTTGCAAAAGTTAATATCTTGCGAGTGTATCAAGGTTCTACCAAAAATGGTAACTCATGCAAGAGATCTAATCGTATTTTTCACAAGCTAACTCATGCCAAATATGTTCGGGACAAGTAGCGAACTAACTTAACTACCTTTATCTAGGTTAAGAGCTTATACCTGAGACTTCCCCGACATCAAAAAAATTTACTCCTCCTCATCCTCATCTTCATCTTCATCTTCATCAAAATCTTCATCTTCGTCAAAATCCTCAGCTTCAGCGTCTGGATCTGGCAGAATTTTCTTATCACTATCGATTTGAATTAAGTGGATGTGCTTGTAGCCCAACTTAATTTCAAATTCATCACCAGACTTCAAGCCCATTGCTTTGGTGTATGTAGCACCAATTACAATTTGACCATTTTGATGAACGCTTACTCGATAGGTAGGTTCGCGCCCACGCCCATCTTTGGGTGCTTCTGGACTCAGAGGAATTCCCCTCGCTGAGAGCAAAGCATCATAAAAATCGGTGAGATTGACACGAACCTGGTTATTTTTGGTAACGGTATAATAGCCACACTGCTTGGCTCTTTCTCTCCGTGGTAAATTAGAAAGTTCTTTCACTTTAGCAAGCAGTGCTTTTCCAGTTAATGGCGCGGTTGCAGTTTCAGTCATTACGCTCAAAATATCCTTACTCTCTCCAAATTGATAAACAACGTAATCTTCACGAAATGCCAGTATTTGGCTTCTTCAGCTTTGCACAAAGCTACGGATGACAAAGCGCGTGCTAGCAGCGGAGTTCCTGCTCATGACAAGACTAAGTTTCTCCGTTATGGTTATCCACAACAAATTATAGTCTCTGACTTTCACAGGTATTAATTTCGGTAATTTTACGGCACTTTTAACCCTCGTTTACCATCAAAAATGAAATTATTTTCTCTTTTGACGCTGAAAATGGCTGTGTAATTTCAAGCTACCTTTACAAATTGAGTTAGCTCTACCACTAGCGAGGATTAGTAGCCCCAAGAAATCATCGGCTTCTACTTTGGTGCATTTGCCTTTTTTGGTTCGTATTTATAGGGTTTTCCCTACTCTTACTCTCCAATTTAGGACGGCAAAGTATTTCATTGGGGTTGTGCAAGCCTATAGAGACGTGAAATTTTCCGTCTCTATATTATTCCGAAGCAACAAAGACAGCACGAGTAAAGCGAAGACCGCGTTTATTTGTACTGGTTTGTTACGTCGTAATTTTATATTAAATACTAGCATGAACTAATAATAGCAAAGTTATTGTTTAATTTAGAATTATAATTAGCTAGTCCACTTCGATCTAAATATCTACCCTGAGGGTGAGTATTACTGTAAGGGTTTTATAAAAATTTATTGAGTTTATAAATTGATATGTCAAGATGTTTATGACAAAGATTTAACAATTCTATATAACCAAAAAATTATCTTGTAGGCTTGGCATGAGGACTTTTTTAGTAAAGGCGCGATCGCAGTGTAGATATGTGGTGGATTGATAAAAAGCAGTATATTAACAGCTAGGGAGTAACTGTAGGGCAATCAGAGTATAACTCATGTCCGTGAGCACCCCAATACATGTGTAGACATTTTTCGACTTTGGTAAGTGGTAATGGAAGTTCTTTTTAAAATCATTAGGCAACAAAAAAACTCTTCCCCGGTGGTGCAAACCTACGTTTTAGACGTTGAAGGGGGAAATACAATCCTGGATTGTCTTAACCGGATTAAGTGGGAGCAAGATGGGACTCTGGCTTTTCGCAAAAATTGTCGCAACACAATTTGTGGTAGCTGCGCAATGGTAATCAATGGGCGTTCAGCTTTAGCTTGTAAAGAAAATGTGGGCAGCGAAATAACTAAATTACCACAAAACCAAACACACCACAAAGCAAACAGCATTCCAGAAATAACGGTGGCACCTTTAGGCAATATGCCAGTTATTAAGGATTTAGTTGTGGATATGAGTAGTTTCTGGAATAATCTAGAAGCGGTTACTCCTTATGTCAGTACAGCAGGACGTAATGTCCCAGAACGCGAATTTTTGCAAACACCCCAAGAGCGATCGCTTCTCGATCAAACTGGCAATTGTATTATGTGTGGAGCTTGTTACTCACAATGCAATGCTCGTGAAGTTAACTCTAGCTTTGTCGGTCCTCATGCTCTCGCTAAAGCATACCGTACCCTAGCAGATGGACGCGATACCCAATCTCAAAGCCGCCTAGAAAATTACAACGAAGATACATCAGGCGTCTGGGGTTGCACACGCTGCTTTTACTGCAACTCGGTTTGTCCTATGGGTGTTGCTCCCCTAGATCAAATTACAAAAATTAAACAGGAAATTCTGGCTGACAAACAAGTACCAGATAGCGTCCCTTTACGCCACCGTAAAGGATTAGTAGAAGTGGTTAAACAAGGAGGTTGGATTAATGAACCACAGTTTGTTTTACAAGTACTTGGTGACTATTTTAAAGACCTCAAAGGATTACTGCGCATTGCACCCTTAGGATTTAGAATGCTCCTCAAAGGTAAGTTTCCACTCTCATTCGAGCCATCTCAAGGAACTGAGGAAGTGCGATCGCTCATTGAAAGCGTCCAACAAGAAAATAGACACTCTCCTTAGCGGGGATCTTGAGGTATGTTTAATTGTTTTCCCGAACGGTCATAAACTAAAATATCCCACTGTCCACTCACAGAAGATTCAAAAGCAATCTTACTACCATCAGCACTAATTGTAGGATTGCGCACTTCTGAAAGTAAGTTGGGTGTTAAATTGCGCTCTTGGCGTGTTTCTCTATCGTAAAAGAAAATTCCCCTTCGCCCCTGACGACTAGCAGCAAACACTATATAACGACCATTTTGAGAAACAGATGGATGAGTGGCGATCGTATCAAAGGAATTCAATCCAGGTAAATCAACTAAATTCTGAGTCAGCGTATCAAATAGATAAACATCTTGGCTACCCCGGCGATCGCTTGTAAAAACAATGTATCTCCCCGAAATTTGCGGGTTTAATTCCGCAGCAGTACTATTGAGACTTTGTCCGCCTGGATCGAAAGGAAAATTCAATATGCGGGGGTAGCCAGCACAGCCACTTAACAAGCTAAAACTAGCTAATACAGGTATGAATATAAAGCGTCTTACAGTCATTGGTAAAAATGAGTATAAACTATAAGATTACTTTTTTTATGGAGGCGCACTTACAGGCGCACCATTGGGAATATCTAACTCAATATTTGGTCCGCGATCTAGTACTTCTATATCCCACTGACCACGGACTGTAGTTTCAAATACAATATAACGCCCATCTGGACTAATATGAGGATTTCTCACCCAGCCACGGTAGATGGGGGTGAGAATTTGTGACTGTTGTGTAACGCGATCATAAAGTGCGACCACTGGTCTACCTTGATCGCTAGTAATATAAGCAATATAACGTGCAGTGTAGCTCAGGCTAGGACTCTCAGCTATGGTATCTGCTCGGTTTATGCCGGGTGTAAGAATAAATTGTTGCTGCTGCAAGTCATACAGCAGCAATTGGTGATTACCATTACGAGTTGATACAAATGACAAAAAACGACCATTTCCACTCAGCGACGGTTGCTCTTCGGTATAGCGACTGTTGAGTGAAGTCGGTCCCATAGGGATATCACTGTAGCTACAAGATACAAGCACCATACTCAAGCTCAGACTCATGAAGAAGGTAGCTTGATTGCAGAAGGCAGAGGGTAATAGCATAGCACGAAATGCTAGTTAGTATTCGCTGCTGCCACGTTCTGGTGGATCTTCATCTAATCGATCAAGTGGTTTGTAATCTACATATTCAGTTGGCATTGCATCGTCGGGATCGCTGGCTCTACTAACTGAGTCTGTGGGTGGACGACGTTTTCTTGGTCTTGGGGCAACATCATCTTCGCGATCGCGTGGGGAGTTATTAGTTCCACGACGAGAGGATCTTCTTTCATCGCCCTGTGAGCTATCCCAATCATTAATTGTCCTTGATGAACCCGAACCCCAATCTTCTTCTTCCAACCTTTCTACATTACGATTTGTGGTTCGCCCGCCGGAGGTACTGCGACGACGTGGTTTGTCGGTTGGTGCGATCCTCTCGCTGTTACTACGACGTTCAGAACGGCGTGGGGTTTCGTCTTCATAATAATCATCACGATTCGGACGGCTTTCTGCGCTACCGCGAATTCTGCCCCGCACTGGTCGTTCTTCGTCGTACTCATAAGGTAGTGGATCTAACTCAGCATCTACCTCAGCGTACCGACTATCTCGGTCGTAAGAGTAGCGATCGCTCACCCTGCGATCGTCATCTACAATCTTGGTGTTGCGCTTAGCTTGTTCGGTGGCTATACCGCGCAGGCGAACACTTTCAAAAGCAAAAAATACCGTTGTACCAATCAACAGCAGCTGACCAAATTGTAGAATCGGATCTAGCCGCCAACCCTGGAAGATCAGAATAAAGCCGCACACTAAACCAATGGCTGCAAAAAAGATATCTTGATCTCGTTCCAGCCCTGGACGGATAAAGCGGATAAAATATAGTGCGGGCCCAGCCACAGCCAGGAAAATTCCCAGCAGACTAGCTGGATTTGTCCCGAAATTTACCTGAGCCAGAAAACTGGCTGAATTCAGCCCAAAAGTTACCATTGCTGTTTTCCCAATAGTCTGTTCTATATTAGCGATTTACAAGTAAAATCACTACTATGTACATTAAAGCTTCAAAGCATTTAGTACTGCTTTGAAGCTGTTCACACAAAGTTTAAAAAAAACTCACGTGTCAGCTATTTGCTAACCTTGCAATTAGACAACTACCCGACAGCGGAACGGTTGTGGAAGTCTAGCCAACCCCAAGCCAGTATTATGAACGTTGAATTTTATCTTTTTGGCTGACAAAAATCAACCCTACTGTAATGGGGATAACAACAATTACTGCACCTGCCACTAGACTCAAAAGGAAATTTGCTAAAGAAGGCGTCATAGTTCTAAACCTTTTTTTACACTCTCAATCATAATTTTAAATCGTCTGTCACACTATTAGAGGATTAAATCTACATTAGACATCGACTGAATTTAAACGTGCATTGTTCACAATCCTGGTAGAGACGTTCCGGCGGAACGTCTCTACATTGGTTAAAATTAGAGATATGCTTTACAAAAATTCATACTATGACAGGTATTAACCTTACCACTTGGATTCTCGGTCCAGTTTTAGGAATAATGATCTTTTTGTTCATATTCCGGATCATTCTCAGCTGGTATCCCCAAGTAGATCCTAATCGTTTTCCGTTTAATGCGATCGCTTGGCCCACAGAACCGTTTTTGATTCCTTTGCGCAAAATAGCACCACCAATTGGCGGTGTAGACATTACCCCAATTATTTGGATTGGAATCTTGAGTTTACTGCGGGAGATTCTGCTTGGTCAGCAAGGACTACTAACCATGATGGCTCACGCACAGTAAACTCGCTCAGCTAAGATTTCATATCTTGTACAAAACTGGTGTAGACATTACCCTGTAGAAACTGAGGATTTTCCATAATTTTTTGATGAAATCCGATAGTAGTGGGTAATCCGGTAATAGCACATTCCCGCAATGCTCTTTTCATCCGGTTAATTGCCGTGGCTCGATCCGATCCCCAAACAATTAACTTACCAATAAGTGAATCATAATAAGGAGGAATCTGGTAGTCGGTGTAAACATGAGAATCAATTCTCACACCCGGACCTCCAGGCGGAAGATAACCACTAATACGTCCGGCGGAGGGACGAAAGTCATGATCGGGATCCTCAGCGTTAATGCGGCATTCAATTGCATGACCCCGCAAAACAACTTGGTCTTGAGTAAGCTTTAGTCTCTCCCCTTGGGCAATCAAAATTTGTTGTGCAACCAAGTCTACCCCAGTAATCATCTCAGTCACCGGATGCTCCACTTGAATCCGGGTATTCATTTCCATAAAATAGAATTTACCAGACTTGTCGAGGAGAAATTCAATAGTGCCTGCTCCACTATAGTTGATAAACTGAGCAGCTTTAACAGCCGCGTGTCCCATTTTCTCTCGTAGTTCTGGGTCTAAAGCTGGGCTGGGGGCTTCTTCCAACAGCTTTTGATTACGACGCTGAATTGAACAATCTCGTTCACCCAAGTGGATAACGTTGCCATAGTTATCAGCCAAAATTTGGAATTCAATATGGCGGGGACGTTCGATAAATTTTTCTAGATAAACACCAGAATTACCAAACGCTGCTCCCGCTTCGCCACAAGCAGCTTGATAAGATTTGACGAATTCGCTCTCCGAACGAACTAGACGCATTCCTCTGCCGCCACCACCTGCTGTAGCTTTAATCATTACTGGGTAGCCGATTTTACTTGCTATCACCAATCCTTCTTCTTCAGAGTTGATCAACCCTTCACTACCTGGTATCGTCGGCACTCCCGCTTTTTGCATAGTTTCTTTGGCAGTGGATTTATCTCCCATTAAGCGAATAGCTTCAGGAGATGGACCAATAAATGCAATGTGATGATCGGCACAAATTTCGGCAAACCGAGCATTTTCTGCCAAAAAGCCATATCCAGGATGAATGGCGCTGGCATTGTGGATCAAGGCGGCGGCAATAATGTTAGGAATATTTAAGTAACTTTTACTGCTGGCTGCTTCGCCAATACAAACAGCTTCATCAGCAAGTTGGACGTGGAGGGCATTACGGTCAACTGTGGAGTGTACCGCAACAGTCGCAATTCCCATTTCTTCACAGGCGCGGAGAATGCGAAGAGCAATTTCTCCCCGATTAGCAATTAATATTTTGTCAAACTTCATCTTTTAGCTTCGATATCAGTCCGGTAGATTGACTTTGTGCAAAGTACTAGTTACTAGATGCAATACCATTAGACTTTGTTTTCCTTGTGGTCGTACCTGTTTTTGTTCTGATAGCAGTTTAGTCTGATTATTTATGCATTTATAGCTAATGTGTTACAATACTACCCAAATTTTGGATTTAGTCCTACAAATATGAAAAATTTTATTTATTTCATACCATAATTATTATGTTATGCTAAACTTGTTATCTAGAATCAGCATGCGGATGTGGCGGAATTGGTATACGCGCACGCTTGAGGTGCGTGTGGCTTTGCCTTGCGAGTTCGAGTCTCGCCATCCGCATTTCTCGTAGGGGTACGGCATTGCCGTACCCTAAATTCATAATTACGAATTACGAATTACGAAATGGTATCAGTACCCAGTACTTTGCTATTTATGCTTTGATAGAAGATAGTGAAGTTTTGTATCATACAATTGGCTGCTACTTTTACTGCGACAAACAACTTAACATTGCCCACTGGATGGCATCGTCTGACTCCAATTTGGCAAGGTGGAGAGGAAGTTATTCAACAAGGATTGCCTCACTCTCAACTAGCGCCAGCTTGGCAATTACTACTGTTAGGCGATGGTTCCCCGACAAGGCATTTACAATTACTTACAGCAGAACCTACTGAGGTTGATGTCATCGATATGTCCATGATTGGCATAGACTTAGATGGCGCTCCTGACTTGATCGAAGCTGTACCAGGACCAAGGCTACGACGACAGGTTTGGCTACGTACTGCCTCTGGTCAAAGATTAGCTTATGCAACTTCTTGGTGGGAAGCTTCTCACGTAGATGAGTATTTGCAAAATCGTTCGTTACCGATTTGGGCGAGTTTAGCCCGTTTGCGTACTGAGTTGTATCGGGATGTTCAAGGAATTTACTACGGTTACTCAGATGCTTTAGAATCGGGGTTTAACGAAACAGGGCCTTTTTGGGGTCGTCACTACTTGTTTTGGCATCACGGGCAGCCTTTAACTCTGATTTATGAAGTTTTCTCGACCTACTTAACAAAATATTTAGGACCGATGCAGATGACTGGGGTTAATAGTACGTTGTCTAATTTTTCTCTAGAATAAGTAAATTTATTTAGTTGTTCACCCTAGAGAAATGGAAACCTTTTTGTTAACTTAACCTACAGAGCAAGAAGTAACAAGTTCGCTTTTGATGAGGTATGGGTTTTAATGACAGCGCCCGTCGAAACTGTTTCGGTGAAGAATAAGAAAAAAAAGCCATTGGTGCTAACGCTATCGTTTGCTGGGCTACTGATTGGTGGCGGCATAGCGACATACTGGCTATTAACCCAGGGAAAACCAATGCCCAGGGATTTGCCAGTAGGTGCAAATATCATTCCCCAAGATGCTTTGTTTGCAGTTTCTTTAAGCACGGATGCTGCTCAATGGCAAAAAATGCGGGAGTTTGGCACAAAAGCAACCCAAGCAGAACTGGATAAAAATTTAGTACAGTTACGCGATCGCTTCCTCACTAACAATGGTTATGACTTCCAAAAAGATATTAGTCCTTGGGTTGGCGATGCGATCACAATCGCAATTCTTGCGCCCCAAGTAAGTAAATCCGCGTCCAAACCAGTCGCCACCTATCCTACTATCGATCAATCATTGGTGATGGTTCTACCAGTGAAAAACCTGGAAAAAGCTAAAACCATTTTGGCACAACCCAAAGCACTTAAAGGTGAGAAATGGGTTGATCGTACCTATAAAAATATTGCCATTAAAGAAACTCAGGGGCAAGCAGGAGAAACATTCTCTGCAGCTCTACTAGATAGACAGTTCTTAGTCATCACAGATAATCCCAAAACAACAGAAAGAACAATTGACGCCTATAAAAATCAAGCAACTCTGGCAACAACAGCAGGTTTTGCGGATAATTTTCCCAAAATAGCTACATATCAGCCCTTTGCCCAGTTTTACATCAATGTACCCTTGGGAGCAAAAATAGCGGCAGCATCAGGTGAGCGTCGTTTACCAGCTCAAGTTTTGGCTCAACTGCAAAATAACCAAGGTTTGGCAGGAACAGTTACCTTGGAAACACAAGGAATACGTTTAAAGGGTGTTTCTTGGCTAAATCCTAACAGTCAGCGGGTGCTAGCGGTGGAAAATAAAGCAGGAAGAATGCAAAACCGCTTACCATCGGAAACTTTGATGATGCTTTCCGGTGGGAATTTAACACGGTTGTGGGCAGACTACGTTGTTACGGCTCAAGGAAATCCGCTTTCACCAATAGCACCAGAACAACTGCGCAGTGGTGTGAAATCTTTAACTGAATTTAATTTGGAAAAAGATTTACTTAGTTGGATGAAAGGCGAGTATTCTTTGTCAGTAGTTCCAACTAACAATCAAGATGGCTCACCCCAAGATTTTCGTGCTGCTTTCGTGTTTATGATCCAAGTAAGCGATCGCTCAGCAGCAGAAGCATCAATCAAACAATTGGATGAAGTGATGAAGAATCAATACCAGTATAAAATCCAACAGGCGACAGTGGCAGGTAAACCTGTTGTTAACTGGATTGCTCCTTTTGGCACTTTGACGGCTACTCACGGTTGGTTAGATGATGATGTAGTATTCTTATCTGTGGGGGGTGCGATAGCTCCAAAAATTGTCCCCAACCCAAACACAACTTTAGCTAGTGCTTTTAACTTCCAACAAACAGTTCCTAGAGAACTCAATCCTACAAATGGGCAGTTTTTCCTCGATGTGGAGCGTACAATTAAGAATTTTCCCCTACCTTTGATCTTGCCCAATCAACAGCCTTTGTTAGAAGCAACGCGCTCAATTGGTGTAACAACATCTGTCAACGATAGTCGTAGTACTTTGTACAATATTTTTCTGTCACTGAAAAAAACTGACAATCCATCCCCCCTTACTTCTACCCCGATACCAACGCAATAACCGTGGAGACGCCCCACCGGGGCGTCTCTACAATTAATAACCGCTACACCTGAAAACAGATAGGATCGAAACAATCAGAAAAAATATTTTTAGCCAACTCTTTAAGGAGACAACTTTATGAATTTAGTTGTACTGCAAAACTGGCTGGACAATACCTCTTTTGCCGTCTTATTCATCACAATGCTGGTTTATTGGATTGGGGCAGCTTTTCCCAATCTGCCTTTAACCACCGTGGGAACAACTCTAATGGCGATCGCTAATTTGTGCATCGCTACCTTACTTGGTGCAAGATGGTTAGAAGCTGGCTATTTTCCGCTCAGCAATTTGTATGAATCCCTGTTTTTCCTAACTTGGGGAATTACGGCTGTTCATCTAATTGCCGAATATACTAGCCGTAGTCGCTTAGTGGGAGTCGCAACTGCACCCGTAGCAATGGGTATTACTGCTTTTGCCACCCTCACACTACCATCCCAAATGCAAGTAGCAGAACCTTTAGTACCTGCACTCAAATCAAATTGGTTGATGATGCACGTCAGCGTGATGATGTTGAGTTACTCCGCTTTAATGGTAGGTTCGTTATTGGCGATCGCTTTCCTCGTCGTCACTCAAGGTCAAAATATTGAACTACAAGGAAGTTCTCTTGGCACTGGTGGCTACCGTAGCAACGGCTACCGCCTACACAAAGCAGGTGAACTAGTTACTCCACAGCTTTCAACAGTTGGGGAAAATAACGGAGTATTGCGTTTGCAAAACGAAGGTAACGGCAAAACAGCCGTTATGGATGTAGTAACTACCACCCCAATCCAAAATCCGCAATCCACAATCACGCCAGACGCCTCAACGGGGGGAACCCCCGCACGGCGCTGGCTCCAAAATTCCGATTCCCTTTCTCCCCAACGCCTCAGCCTTGCCGAAACCTTAGATAACATCAGCTATCGCACCATCGGACTCGGATTTCCACTACTAACAATTGGTATCATTGCTGGTGCCGTTTGGGCTAACGAAGCATGGGGTTCTTACTGGAGTTGGGATCCTAAAGAAACTTGGGCATTAATCACCTGGTTAGTGTTTGCTGCTTACCTCCACGCCCGCATCACTCGCCGTTGGCAAGGGCGTAGTCCGGCAATTCTCGCTGCTAGTGGCTTTGTCGTTGTTTGGGTTTGCTATTTGGGAGTTAATTTATTAGGTAAAGGTTTACACTCCTACGGCTGGTTCTTTTAATATCTTCAAGAAATAAATTCTGGAGCTAGGCGCTCAAGTGTCTAAGAAATAAATTTCTTGGCTTAAAGCTCAAGTCAGAAGACAGCTGACTACATAAATCTTTCAGTCAGCTGTCTTCTGACTTTAGCTATTAGCCTTGAACTTCAGTTCAAGGCGTACTCATAGGGAGCATGTCATCTTTGTCGCTGACACCCTAGAAGGGTGTAGCTATACATACAAAGCCTGCCGTAGCTCCGGCTAGAAATTTCTAGCCGGAGCTACGGCAGGCTTCGGTTCACTAGCCCCACCCTTGTAGGGTGTGGGCGGGCATATTGCAAAACTGACATGCTCCCTACTCACATTTTGGTTCACAGGCTAGAAGCGAGGTTGAGATTAACCGCTATTTCTTGGGAACTATAAATTTAGTTACAGGAGATTGATATGGATAATGAATTCTCGCCCCTAAGCGAAGATGATGTTGTAAGTGTGACTTCTGCTCAAATTTTGATGCCACACTCTACATTTAAAGTAGATGAATTCATGACGAGGATGACACAAGTATTGCCAGGAAACGATGATCTCAAACATAAGTGGTTGAGCAAAGGACAATCATGCCAAATTCTTAAACCCGGTTCTAAAAACTGGCAAAAAGGAAAAGTGAGAATTCGATTAGAATTTTGCCCAGATGAGTATTCTTCTCCGTTAGACGATATTCGACAGCAACTTAAAGAAACTGAAACCTAACAACCCAAAACGAAAGATGAAAATTACCTTAGATATACCCGAAGAAGCCTTCAAGGCTCGTTATTCTTCTCCAGAGGAATTTACCCAAGCTCTCCGACTCGCTGCTGCTACCTATTGGTATTCTCGCACTGAAATTTCCCAAGGTAGAGCTGCCCAAATTGCTGGATTAAACCGTAAGGAATTTATGGAAGCACTTGCCCGTGAAAAAGTCGATGTCTTTGTCGTAGATTTCGACGATCTCAAACGGGAGTTAGAGCGTGCTTGATGGCTTACCTAATAAATCTATACCTCCTGTCATCAATGCCTCTCCACTAATTTTATTGACTGTGGAATGTATCTTTCCGATTAAGTGATGAACAAGCACTGACATTAGTAGGAGAATAAACTTGGTTAGTGTTGTAATGCAGTCACATTTAACGAAGGGATTCTAAGATTACTGTTATTGTCATCAAACATAACAGGATAATTCCCAACTTATAAAACCAATTTCCTGCAAATAGCAGCAGCGCTGTGACAAAATTTACAGCCCCAAAACCCATGAATAGAATGCAGGCGATCGCACTTGCGAATATTCCTAGCAAGAAATATTTGAGGAACTTAGCAGTCCATTTGAATAGACGGCTGTAGTGATTTGTTTTCATGGCTTTTTTCCCTCATCAAGTGATTAATTGATTTGTTTTGTTGGTTGCTAAAGACAAAAAAACGGATGTGTGAAGCTGAAGCTTCCATCCGTCGTGGTTATTCCCATCGATGAACTGTTAGCAGAGATTTATGAGATTATTTGGAATTACTCTCACACGGTTGTGAGATTTAGTCATCAGCTCTTTAATCAGCAAGGTTTAATTCCATGAACTACTGATGGCGAAAACTGAAACCCGTATTGGCTGTCGTATCCACGATGCCATATTACAATAGTCGCATAACCTTGCTGTAGACAAAAAGTCTCAAATAATGCGCTATTAAGTTTTGCTAAAACTTGTTCAACGGTTTCTAGGGTTTCCCGCTGTCTAGGCAGCGGAGTCGTTTTCCAGACGGCTAGGTCTTCTGGCGGAATCAGGAAATTTTGAACATCCCCACAACGGCACTCGACTTTGTACTGACCTTGACTAAGGCAGCATCGAATTTCTATAAATCCGGTGTTATTGACTTTTTGAAACCTAGCTATCCTCTTTTCACAGTAGTTGAGAAAATTCTCAACTGCTTGGGGAAGCATAATTTAGTTGTTGTTTGTCAATATATATTTACATGTCAATAATAAACAGGTTTTAATTGAGAAAACAGTATTTTATGTTACAAATAATCAAATAATTTCTCAAAGTTTGCTAACTTAAAATACAGGGTAATAATAAATTACATGTAATTAAAATAAACAAATAAAATAACATTTTTGTGTTTAAAGTTACAAAATTTAGATTTAGTTGGTATTTAATGTAAATTACATTTACATGTAAGCAGCAGGTAGAATCAAGAGTATGAGCAAAGAAAGTATTGGAAACCAAGAAGCACTAAGAGAGATGCTCTACTTCTTCCTAGACAAAATGGGAGCAACGCAAGTGGAACTCTCAAAAGGGATGGGTGTTAGCCGACCAGTTGTGATTGATTTCCTAAATAAGGAAAAAGAACGGTTGCCAGTTGACCGTCAAGGCTTAATAGAACTGTGCAAGAGTCTTCAAAGCAGTAGAACATCCAAGCGAAAATCAAAAACAGAGGGTGAAAAAAACTCACAAGCAATAGAATCTAATCCTGACGAGCTACGAGAGTTGCTCAGAGACACTGGAGTGGATGAACTACTAGAGTCTGCTGGCTTTTTGCCAGAGAACACTAATATCATTAGAGTAACTCGAAAAAAATTTTTTCAAGTTGCTCAAGTAGTGGCATTACTTGAATTTTTAGATGTTGAGGATTTACTGCCCACAACCCAAGAGTTCTTGGCGATCGCCAGTAACAAAATTGCCAGCAAAAAGCTTTTTCAAAAACATCTGCGGTATCAGGAGAATGACTGCTTAGAATATCTGATTAATCATCTGTGGGAATCTCACCCAACACTGGGTTTAAAACTGAGACTAGAAGTAATTGACAAACTACAGCAAACCTGGGAAAGACTTAAAGCCGGAGGCAAGACGAGCTTCACCCAGCAAGAGGCGATCGCGCTTTTCCTGAGTATTGTCATCAAAGAGCAAATGCCTAAAGATACAGCTAACCTTCGTATTAGAGTTCAAAAGTTAGAATTCCAAACTTTATCTCGAGATATCAATGCAGAAGAGGAGTATAGCGATTTATACCAACGGTTCGTACAGGTAGGTCATCAAGCAGAGTGCGATCTGAATACTCCGGGTTCATGCTCAACAATGCAACTAGAAGCAAAGTCTCTTGATTCGCTCACTCCAGTAATTATGGCGATAGTAACTTGTAGCTTTAATTATGATGGCAAATCAAATGAGCTAATTGAATGGATATACACTTCTGGCAACACAATCGTAGAGAATGCGATCGGTGCTTGTAGCCTACATATGGGCTTGACAGAGGAGATAGCTAACGTCAGCATATTAACAAAAACCCTAGACAGCAGTATTGATTCCTTAGTTGAAACAACGGTAATTCTGGGAAATAAGCAACAGTATCAAGGAATTTGGGTAGATCGGGACTCAATGATCACTATGCTGCAAGCAATGTTCTATGCCGCCAAGCAATGGCTAATAGATCGGGACACAAATGGTGAACTTGATATAGAAATCTACGGTTCAGTATGCAAAGCTCTCTCTGAATTGAGGAAGCGATTAACCAAAGCAAGGAGAGCTTTTCAAAAATTTCAGTTCCTTGATAAGGAGTGCCAGTCTGTTGAGATTAAGAAAATTGCTGATACAGCCAGGAATGAATTGAAGAAAATTCCCAAGGAGAATATTTACTTTTCATATCGACTCAACTTCTACCGCTGCTATTTTCTGGCAAAACGGTTGGAGCTAAGACTGTCAAATTTCCAAGGTAACATCAGTAACGCACAACTGCTTATTCAAGAAATTAACCAAGTTTTTGAGGAAGACCAGAAAGTAAAACAAGAGCTTGTTCCCATCCAGGCATTAATTCAGTCAGAAATCTACTTGTACAAACTTTCCTGCGGACATGAGCCAGATTTATTTGCAGAAAGCAAAAGGAGCAAGTGGCTTGGATTAGAAGCATGGAAAAAGAAAATTAGAGATGCAATTAAACCTGGATCTTGCTATAAAGATCCAGGTTGGGACGTTTATCTAGCTTTGTCTGAAATTCATGGGAATGTCGCACGAATAGAGTTAGACCTTTGCGATGATAAAAGTACGCTTTTGGAAGCCGCAGAAAATTTTCTCAGAGCAGCCCACTACGCATTACGTATTGGTTTAGTTCAGCGAGCATCTCGATGGCTAGCTTTTGCAGGACGAGTCTGGGTTAGACTTGGAGATAGTAATTTGCCAAGACAGGCATCCAAGTTGGCTGATAAACTTGCTAAAACTGATTTAACAGCTGGTCACAGTCATAATTTTTGCCAAGCTGTTCTTTCAGAAATTTATTTGCTAGATGGAGAATATTTGCTCTTAATTCAAGATGACGCTACCAATGCTTTAGAGTATTTTTTAAAGGCTCTTAAGGGGTCTGTATACTTAGGCTTAAACCGCCGGATTTGTGATGCACTGTTCAATATTTCTAGGTGCGCGAAGAAGCTGAGCAACTTCAGCACTAAGGAGGGACTTAGTAGAGTATTCAAGGAAGAAGATCTCTTAACTGAATCAAATAAAAACAAACTGAATCCAATGAGTAACAACACGTCTGAGAAAGTTTTAGATTTGCTATGTAACCTGTGGAGTAGAGAAGATAATCCTACTTGGTTCCAAGTGCGGGGTGAGTTTTCTAGACTTGCTGCGGAGATTTGGCAAGGATGGCATCGTGATACATCTGAGTCTGGCTCGACGACTAAACATCCTATTGCCGAGCGGATTGAAAACGAATCTTGGCTTTGTCAAGTTAATTGAGCTATGGGTTGAAGCACTGAAATTGTTTGTGAGTAGTAGATGCGATCGCTGCCCCGCCGACATAACCACCAATCATGCTCATCACGAATTGCTTGTACTCGTGCTTCAATCTACTCATCAATCATCTGTAATTTTTGATGGGTTTCGTTCATATATTAGGGCGCTCCCGCATTACGCAAAGGAATATCTATCTTCTCATCTTTTTCTATAGCCTCCCATGCAGTTAACACAGCAATATTTAACCACCACGACCAAAATTATAAACGTTTCGCCGAATCTGATTTTCCAGAAATAGTCTCCCACACTGCACCATCTGCATAGGCACAAGCAGCAAAGAAAGCAGCATCATTACATAGCTGTATCTCGATTATCTGTCAGATTAAAATCGATATCATCAGGGTCAAAATTTTCATCAAAAATTGCAGTATCAAGCGCTGCAACTGCTGCACATCCAACAGTAAAAGCCATACTCGAATTGTCATAACCTAATTGTTGTATTTCTCGCCACAACTTTTGGCTTTCTTTTTCTGCAAAAGCTTTACTAACATCTCCAGAAATAACTTTTTCCGCTAGGGTAAGAACTTTTTGCGGTCTATCATCATTCTTGAATATTCGATTCCAAATAGGAAGTACGTGACGGACTGTAGATACTGCTAGTGCTGTACGTCTTAAATGACCATTATCACCAAAGGCTGCCCAAATAGCATGGCGATAACCTAGATTTAAGTCATGCTGGGCATGACGATACAATGATTTATTAGCTTCTTGAATCAGATTTTGTAACCCAGAGGGAATCGTCATGAAGCACCTTCCTTTACTTGCCCAGGTACTCATTTCTCAAGCACACCGTCTAAAACTAATTTGATTGCCGCTTGGGTATATTGCTCAATCATTTCTTCACTGAGTAAATCTACATCGGGGGTGAGATGTTTGAGGTTTTCGTGAGCGTTGGCATAAAAAACACACACGCCAGCAATGGCAAGCGTAGTCATATATGGATCTTGCTGACAGAAAACTCCTTCAAGCATTCCCTTGGACAAAATTTTGGTTAAGTATGTTATTGGTTGTTGCCAACTTGTTAGCTGGAAATACTTACCTTGATTTTGATTAGCTTCGTGAAATAACAACATCCCTCGGTGGCGGTGGGATATTTCGTAGGCGATGATCGTCCGTAAAAATGTTCTTAACGCTTCTGGTGCTGGTAACTGCTCTAAGTTTAACTGATCGAGCATCTGTTGGAATTCTGTTGCTGGTCGCTGCAACACTGCTTGGTATAGTCCTTCCTTACTCTGAAAGTAGTAGTAAATCATTCTGGGTGCTACACCAGCACGAGTGGCGATCGCCTCTGTTCTCGCTCCTGAAAGTCCGTTTTTGGCAAATTCTAGCTCTGCGGCATCCAAAATTTGTTGCTTTGTTGCCTCCGCATCTCGCATTCCTCTATTGACTTTTGATGAATTTTGTGTATCTGTTCTACCCACGACGGTACAAAATAGATTTGCGCTTGAAGAATCATGAAGAAGCCTTTCTACTTAAACTTTACAGCCTTCTCATCTTTCTGACTAGGTTTTGAACTAAATTTTTAATTCAGTATTGACAAAAAATAGCCCTGTGTTTCATGCTGATAGTTATGAAATAAATTTTTAATTCATTCGCAAATTATGCAGCAACTTAAATCAGCCCAGCAGATGCCGGGTAGCTTTGGCGTACCTATTCTGAGTGACTTACAGTTTGTTGCTACTGAGGGGTACGGACTGATAGAAGGTTTGCATCGCTATGGTCCAGTATTTAAAACCAGCATTATAGGGCAAAAGTGCGCAGTGTTAATTGGACCAGAAGCTAATCGCCTCGTGCTTCAAGAACAAGCAGACTGCCTGTCATCATACTTAGGCTGGCGTTTTTTTATGGAACACGTATTTGGTCGTCCAATGATGATTCAAGATGGGCAACAACATATGCGCACACGCCGTTTGATGACACCTGCTTTTCACAGTGCTGCGCTCACCAGTTATTTCCAGACGATGGAAACAATTGCCTCTGCATCACTCAAGGATTGGGCAACACGGGGTGAAATCAACTTGAGCCATGAATTACGTAAGGCGACTTTGTTAGTTGGTATACAGTTACTTTTGGGAGTGCAGGCACAGCAAGAGATTGAGGAAGTTGGGAAATATTACAACGAACTACTTAAAGGAGCGATCGCACTGTTACGCTTCAATGTGCCATTCACAACCTATGGGCGATCACAAATCGCTAGACAAAAGTTGAAAAATCAGTTGCAGGAGATTATAGCACAAAGGCGGCAGCAGGGATTGCAAGCTACGCAAGATGTACTGGGATTGTTTTTAGCAACAGTGGACGAAGATGGAAATTCCTTACCCGAAGAGCAAATCATGGATGAGCTGATTCATTTAGTCAATGGATCGCATTTTACAACTGCGGGTGTATTATCTTGGGCGATGTTTGAGTTAGCAGCACGACCAGAGTGGCGCGATCGCTTACAGCAAGAACTCAATCAAGTTGTAGGTAAAGAGTCACTCAACGTTGGGCACCTCAGACAATTAACCCAAATGACTTATTTTCTCAAAGAAATAGAAAGGCTTTATCCACCAACCTCAATTATTGTTCGCGGTGTAGTTAAAGAGATTGAATATGCAGGCTATCGGATTGAGCCTGGTTGGTCAATCATTATTTCCCAATTCCTCACCCATCGCCTACCAGAAATTTATACCAATCCAGAGCAATTCGATCCAGAGCGCTTTGCACCAGGGCGCGAAGAAGATAAGAAAATACCCTTTTCGCTGGTTGGCTTTGGCGGCGGCGCCCACATCTGCATCGGGCGAGAATTTGCTTTGATGGAAATCAAGATTTTCTTAGCTTTATTATTGCGTCAGTATCATTGGACAATTACACCAGAGTATTCTCAACTTGCGCCCGTGTTAGTTCCCCCTAAAGCGCAGGAGAAATTAAGAGCGAAGATGGCGATGGGAGCATGTCCGGATTGCTACACCCTGTAAGGGTGCAGCTAAACAGACAAAGCCTGCCTGCGCAGGCTAGAAATTTAAAGCTTGGTTGCGCTTGACATCCTCCCGATGGCGATCGCCTAAAACAAACTTTAAAACTTTTTTCTTTCCTTCTGCCACAAGCCTCGTGCCCTCTGCCTTGCCTGAAAGGCTGTTAAAACTATCCCAATTAATATGACTCGTTTTCTCATTGGTACAATTGCTGCTGCTGGACATATAAATCCTGCTTTACCTATTGCCCGCAAACTAGTAGAGCATAATCATGAAGTCTGGTGGTACACAGGATCTGGATTTAAAGAAAAAATTGAAGCAACAGGCGCACATCACGTTCCAATTCGCACAGGCATAGATTTCACTGACATCAACACTATTCCTAAGTCTTGGTTAGAGCAAAAAGATGCTTTGAAAGGAGTAGCGCAGTTTAAGTTTTATCTCAAGCACGGCTTTATTGATTCAGCAGTTACACAACTACAGGACTTAACTGAAATTCTGCACGAATTCCCGGCTGATATTCTACTGTGTGATGTCTTCTTCCTTGGCATGTCTTGGCTGCATGAGAAAACTGGCTTACCTTGGGCAGCATTTGGAATGTCAGCATTACCTTTTAGTAGCCGCGATACAGCACCGTTTGGATTAGGAATGCAGCCAAGAAATTCAGCAACAGGACGATTGCGAAATGCTTGTTTAAATTGGTTATCGCAGAATATTTTGATGCGTGATGTGACAGTTCATCTTGACAAAGTTCGAGCTAGCGTTGGGCTACCGCGCCAGAAGCAGGATTTTTTCACTGCTGCTTTGTCGCCGTTTCTCTATTTGCAAGGCACGACACCATCTTTCGAGTATCCTCGCAGCGATCTTCCGCCCCAAGTTCATTTTATCGGAAGTTCCTTACCTAGTACCTTATCGGATTTTAAACCTCCTACTTGGTGGGATGAACTCAAATGCGACAAACCTGTTATTCATGTTACCCAGGGTACAGTTGCCACTGAGGTAGGAAATTTAATTGTGCCAACAATCAAAGCTCTTGCAAATGAGGATGTACTAGTGGTTGCAACAACAGGAGGACAACCCGTCGAACATCTGCAATATTTACCAATCCCAGATAATGTTAGGCTGGAAAGGTTTATTCCCCACGCTCATCTACTGCCCTATGTAGATGTCATGGTGACAAACGGTGGATTTAATGGAGTACAGAGTGCTTTAGCTTTTGGTGTGCCAATGGTTACAGCGGGTCAAACGGAAGAAAAGCCAGAAATTTGTGCCAGGGTGGATTGGGCAGGTGTCGGAATTGACCTTAAAACAAGTACGCCAACACCAAAGCAGATTCGGGATGCTGTGATGAAAATTCTTAGTTCATCTGAGTACCGAGCAAAGGCAGAAAGCTTTAAAGCTGAGATTAATGGCTATGATGCACCAACATTAGCGACAAAACTACTAGAGCAACTAGCATTAACCAAAAAGCCTGTTTTCAGAATGGCTGGATATTAACACACTCCTGCCTTGTTAAAATGTAAAAGAGCTTTGACAATTCATCGTTCATCGTGAAGATATATTAACAATATCTTGAATAATTTCATATTTTGAGCGTCTTTCAACGTAACTTTTCACTCCCCCCCCATTAGCAAGATGACTTGTGAGTTAGTAAAAGAATAAAAATGATTCGAGTGTGAGCG
>NZ_JACXAE010000024.1 GCF_014698965.1 Iningainema tapete BLCC-T55 | reverse complement strand
AGCACAGGCGGCGGCTTCGGTGGCGGTACTGCAGGTGGTAGCACAGGCGGCGGCTTCGGTGGCGGTACTGCAGGTGGTAGCACAGGCGGCGGCTTCGGTGGCGGTACTGCAGGTGGTAGCACAGGCGGCGGCTTCGGTGGCGGTACTGCAGGTGGCAGCACAGGCGGCGGCTTCGGTGGCGGACAAGCAGGTGGCAGCACAGGCGGCGGCTTCGGTGGCATCGATTTTGAAAGCGCAAGCCAGTCACAATCTTTTCAGGCTAGAGTTGAGGCTGACCAATTAGTTAGATCCAGTCTGAGCGAAGCTGGTGTCAGTTTACCCTCCTTCGGCGGTGGCAGCACATCTGGTGGTGGCAGCACAGGCGGCTTCGGCGGTGGCAGCACATCTGGTGGTGGTAGCCCATTTGGTGGTGGCAGCACAGGCGGCTTTGGTGGTGGCACATCTGGTGGTGGTAGCCCATTTGGTGGTGGCACATCTGGTGGTGGCAGCAGCTTGACGTTAGATCCTAATAGTCAAGAAAGTATAGACGCTTTTACGTCCCAGATTACCGATCTGGCTTACTCTGGTGCTGGCATACCTGCCCCAACTACAGAAAGTAACACTAGTGCTTCTGTAACAGAAGAAGTTAGCTTGCCTGTTGGTGAAGTTAACGTGGAAGCGATCGAAGAGTCAACACCAATAACTACTGCTACTGAAGAAACTTCCATAGAAGAAATTCCAGTTGTAAGTGGTGGTGAATCTCAATCTTCACCCATCGAACCTCTAACTGCCTCAGTGAGTGATGGCAGTGCAAATGCAAATAGTAACTACCCATCTGAGGAAGAATTCTTTGCCTTTGTGAATGGTGGTTCAATCAATCTACCAGAAGGCGTTCCTTCAAATGTTGTAAATACCATTCAAAGTAATGCCTCAAATATTTCTGGCACTATTCAACAGTACCAACAATTAGGTAATCAATTTACAGGTGGTGGCAATCCGTTTGCTGATGACTCAATAATTGCTGGTGGTAATCAGCCTGAAGGAATAAACTATCCTGAACAGGTAACTTACTATCAGAATCTTACCACTCAGTTCCAAGAAAACCCCCAACAAGGTGTCCAGAGTTTGCTAGGTAGCAGCTCTTTTGCTAGTGGAAACCCATTTCCATCCGAAGACAACCAGTTTGGTGGTGGTAGCAATCCATTCGGCGGTGGTAGCAATCCATTCGCTGGTGGTGGCACCGAAGACAACCAGTTTGGTGGTGGTAGCAATCCATTCGGCGGTGGTAGCAATCCATTCGCTGGTGGTGGCAATCCATTCGCTGGTGGTGGCAATCCATTCGGCGGTGGCTCTTTTGCCTAAAGCTAAGTTTTAAGTAAAGATTGTTGGGTTAATCAATTTACAAGTTAACCCAACATTTCTTCTGAAATAGTAGTTTCTTCTTTACTAATCAAACAATAAATTTATAAAGTAAAGATTTATACATCTCTATCTATTATGCAAAATCTTTGTCTTTTTATGTGTAATGAGGATTATTGTTCATGAAAGCATCTATGGCTCGTGCTATGAATTCAGCTAATAGCTTATTGGCGAATTCAGATAATAATTTAACTGTTGAGATTTTACCGGTTAGCGATAGTTCATTAAATAGTAATAGCAGCACTGCTTCTACTAGTAACAGTACTTCTGGTAGTGGTAATCCAATTACAAATAGCAGTTCTAGCAATAACTCAGTTGGCAGCAACAGTACGTCTAGCGGGAACAACCCATTAGTTGGTGGTAACAGCACCACTAATAGTGGTATTTCTTTTAGTGGAAGTAATTCGACAAGCAACAGCACTTCTTTTGGTGGCACTTCTTTTAGTGGTGGTCAAATAGTTGGGAGCAGCTACTTGTGGGGCTGGGATATACCTGGTAGTGGTAATTCCTCTGCTGCTAGCGCACCGAAACCGATTACTAGTCTTGGTAATGTAATTATTGGTAACGGTCAATGGATTATCAGTGAAGGCAGCTCACCTGAAAGATTTACCGGGCAAATATCAGATTTTATTAAGGGTAAGCTCGATTCAGTAATCTTCAAGCTACGGTTTAGATTACCTATAAGTTATGGAAGTTCACCTAATAACGGTAATCCATTTGCTAATGGTAACAACCCTTTTGGTGAAGGTAATCAACCTGTATTACCAGCTTTGGATTATTTGAAATCTGTCTATGGAGAGAACTTTCCTGTTGGAGTTACTAACAGTGGTAACTTAGCCAATGGTGGTGAAGGTTCCTCAAGTGGAGTTAGCAATCCGTTTCCTAGTGGAAACGATTCAACGAGTAGTAATATTACCCCATTGAATGCAGGTAGCAGCCCAACTAGTGGAGGAAGTAATCCCTTTGCAGGTGGTGCAGGTGGAGGAAGTAATCCCTTCGCAGGTGGTGCAGGTGGCGGAAGCAACCCCTTTGCTGGTGGTGCAGGTGGCGGAAGCAACCCCTTTGCTGGTGGTGCAGGTGGCGGAAGTAACCCCTTCGCAGGTGGTGCAGGTAGCGGAAGTAACCCCTTCGCAGGTGGTGCAGGTGGCGGAAGTAACCCCTTCGCAGGTGGTGCAGGTGGCGGAAGCAACCCCTTTGCTGGTGGTGCAGGTGGCGGAAGCAACCCCTTTGCCGATGAAAGCAACTCTTCTGCTGGCGGAAGCAACCCCTTTGCTGGCAGTGATGGAGCGCCTCAGCAGTCATCCTTTGATATCTCGAAGATTGTCCTTGGTGGAATGGGTGGTGATGGCAGTATGCCTACACAATCACCCACAGAAACTCTCAAGAGCGTTCGAGGCTATGTCACAAACTTCACTTCTTCTTTAGATTTTCTCTTTGGTAGTGAGAACACTACACTTTTGCAAAAGCCTTCCGATTTGTTGAACCTCTTCCGGGCTGACATGTACAGCTTCAACAGCGGTATCGACACTGTTAACAAAATAGCTGCTAGCGACTCCTCTGCTGGTGGCGCGTCTGCTAGTGGTACTAACCAGTTCGCTAGCTTATTTGGTGGTAGTGGTAGTGGTAACAACCCATTTTCTAGCATATTAGCTAGTAATGGGGATATACCCTATGATATTTTGAGTGTCGCTCTTGAAGGTTTGTTACCATTCAACAATGGTTCTGACAACGTGTTCAGTACCAATGAAGGTGAGCTACCTATTGGTAAGGGCAATCGTGACTTTGGTAGTGGTAACGCGGCGATCGGTAATGCCAACTGGAACTACGGAAATAATAACGCCAGTATTGGTAATGGCAACTGGAACTGGGATTCTAGTACTAACAATGCTACTGTCGGTAATGGTAACTGGAATCTAGATTATACCAGTAACAACAGAACAGTTGGTAATGGCAACTGGTATTGGAACTCCACTAGTTACAACAAAACCCTTGGTAATGGAAACTGGCACTTTGGTAATAACAACACAACCCTGGGTAATGGTAACTTTGATTTTGGTAATAACAATACAGTAATTGGTAATGGTAACTGGGTGTTTACCAATAATAGTATCGTTATTGGTAATGGTAACTGGTCTGTGGTTATTGATAAATCCACTCCTGGTGCTAGCGACTTAGTTTCCGATATCGACAATACATTAGCTCTTACCTTGGGAGTCAAGGATTCTGTTGACACCTTGGTTAACACCTTCATGAGTAAAATGGGTAATGCCTTTTTACCTCTAACAAACGATCTAGGAGCAGGTTTGGAAACATACAATAAGCTCATCCTTTCTCAAGGTAGCTCCACAGGATCTTCTACTAGCATCTAATATCAATTCACTTATTTAGTGAATTGGGATGAATTGTTTTAGTAATTTAGAAAAAGGTGATCGTAAGCAGTTGGCTGTGGAAATTGCAGCAACTGCTTTTTCATTGGCATATCCCTGTATCTTGCCAGGGTTCTTAGCATTTTTTCGACATAATGTGAAATATACAAACTCTCGAAAGTGATTGAATTTTCACCGTTTAAAGTTGCTTGGGAAGAACGACCAGCATTTAATAAAACTTTAGACATATTTAAATCTTTTGGAAGTTCAACACCATAAGTTTTTTCTCCAGACATTCCATCATAAGAGAGAATAAACGGGATTTTTTTATTATTTAATATATAGAGTGTCTCGCATAATCTATCAATTGAAAGTTGAGCAAAATATCTTTTATCACGACCATAAGTTGTTCCTTGATATGGTGGATCTAGATATATCAGTGAATTTTGATTTGCATTCTGAATGCATTCTGAGAAGTCACCATAAAAAAATTCTACTCGCCCACGCAATAAAAAACTTGCGCCAAATACATTAGCCCGCATTTTATCAGGATGCATTCCTTGTCGGCGTTTATCTACAGATTGGGTAAAATTACCTTGTTTGTTAAATCTGACAGAATTTTTAACACATCTTGCAATTAAATACAAAAGCATTATAGGGTCATTTGTATCATTATACTTTTCTCTAATTTTATAAAAATATTCATTGTCTCCATCATGTTGACCACACCAAATTTTTTCATAATAATTGCTTACTATCTCTGGCTTTTCAACGATGAGTCGCCATAGTTCAATAAGAGAAGAAAGAGAATCACCAATAACAAAGTGTCTGGCTAACTTATGATCAGCAACGTAAAGAGTCATTGCCGCAGAACCAGCGAAAGGTTCATACAAAGTATCGACTGGTTGCTTAATATATTTAGCAATTTGGGCAGCTAAATTTCGTTTACTACCTTGGTATGGTATGGGATGGGGAATTTTAGCCACCAAAAACCTCTTTGTGCAGTTTTCATTACAAACACAGTATAAAGAATTTGCAACATGGGGTCAAAACAGTAAACAATAACGATAGCTCATGCTGGAGTTTCGCTAACCTATGCAGCCAATTCGTACATTCAACGTCTCGCCTTCCCTACCGCAGCGTCTTGAACCACTGCGTCAGCTAGCATACAATCTACACTGGGATTGGAATGTGGAAACTAAAGATTTATTTCGCCGCTTAGATCCCGATTTATGGGAATCTAGCCGTCATAACCCAGTGTTAATGCTTGGTACTATTAGCCAAGCGCGGTTGACTGAAGTTGTGGAAGATGAGGGTTTCCTGGCACAAATGGATAGAGCCGCCCGTCAGTTAGACGATTATTTGCACGAGCGCACTTGGTATCAGAAACAGCGCGTGCTACCGGAAATTCAAAATCCGCCCCAGGCAGGAGCCAGGGAACAAAACAAAGGACAAGAGTGCTATGCCTATTTTTCGGCTGAATTTGGGCTGGTGGATTGCTTGCCGCTTTATTCAGGAGGTTTGGGTGTTTTAGCTGGGGATCACCTCAAATCTGCCAGTGACTTAGGATTACCTCTTGTTGGTGTAGGCTTATTGTATCAGCAAGGTTACTTTGCTCAGTATCTCAACGCTGATGGTTGGCAGCAGGAACGCTATCCCATCAACGATTTCTACAATATGCCTTTGCAATTGGAGCGCAATCAAGATGGTTCTGAGTTGCGCATTGGGGTAGAGTATCCAGGGCGTACTGTTTACGCTAGAGTTTGGCGCATACAGGTGGGAACAGTACCACTGTATATGTTAGACACCAACATTGAACCCAACAACGAATACGACCACGATATCACAGATCAATTGTACGGTGGTGACATTGATATGCGTATCCACCAGGAAATTATGCTGGGTGTTGGTGGAGTGCAAATGCTGAAAGCACTAGGATATAATGTTACAGCATATCACATGAATGAAGGTCATGCGGCTTTCTCTGGCTTGGAGCGTATCCGTATCTTGATTCAGGAAGAGGGGCTAAGTTATACAGAAGCCAGACAGGTGGTAGCTTCCTCTAATCTCTTCACCACCCATACACCAGTACCAGCAGGAATTGATTTATTCTCTCCAGATAAAGTTTTGCATTACTTGGGACATTATGCTGATGTATTTGGCTTGACAAAAGACCAATTTTTAGCATTAGGGCGGGAAAATACTGGTGATTTGTCTGCGCCTTTCAGTATGGCAGTGTTGGCGCTGAAGACGGCAACATTTTCTAATGGCGTGGCACAATTACATGGTGCTGTGTCACGGCAGATGTTTAAAGACTTGTGGCAGAATGTACCTGTACAGGAAGTGCCGATTACCGCAATTACTAACGGTGTTCATGCCCGCAGTTGTGTTGCCAAATCTACTCAGGAGTTATACGATCGCTACCTTGGACCAAACTGGTCTTCTGCACCATCAGATAATCCATTATGGGAGCGCATGGACTCTATTCCTGATGAGGAACTGTGGCGCAATCACGAACGCTGTCGTTTGGACATGATTCTATATGCACGTGATCGCCTTGTCAAGCATTTGCGCGATCGCGGTGCTTCTCCCAGTGAAATTGCCTCTGCACAAGAAGTTCTCGATCCTTACGTTTTAACTATTGGCTTTGCCCGTCGCTTTGCGACATACAAGCGTGCTACACTGTGGATGAGCGATTTGGAGCGCATTCGGCGGATTTTGTTAAGTAACAAACACCGTAAAGTACAATTCGTTATTGCTGGTAAAGCACACCCCAAGGATATTCCCGGTAAAGAATTAATCCGCGAAATCAATCACTTCATCGACGAACAAGGCTTAGAAAAGCAGGTAGTGTTTGTCCCCAACTATGATATACACATCGCTCGATTGATGGTAGCGGGTTGTGATATATGGTTAAACACGCCACGTCGCCCACGGGAAGCTTCTGGTACAAGTGGTATGAAAGCAGCTATGAATGGATTACCCAATTTAAGTGTACTAGATGGCTGGTGGGACGAAGCTGATTATGTTAGCACAGGCTGGGCAATTGGACATGGGGAAATATATGATGATCCTACATACCAGGATCAAATCGAAGCAAACGCTCTTTACGATTTGCTCGAAAACGAAGTTGTACCTTTATTCTACGACAGGGATGTTGATGGGTTGCCTCGTCGCTGGATTGCGAAAATGAAGGATGCAATTCGATTCAATTGTCCGTTCTTTAATACGTCACGGATGGTGCGAGAATATGCTCAAAGAGCTTACTTCCCAGCAAGCGATCGCCACCACACCCTCACTGCTAATAATTATGCCCCAGCTAAAGAGTTAGCAGCTTGGAAAGAAAATCTCACCTCCCACTGGTACGATATTAAAATTAAAGACGTTGAGGTATCGAAAGAACCAGATATCAAGGTCAACCAATCCATTACTGTCACAGCTAAAGTTGACTTGGCAACTCTGACAAACAATGATGTGCAGATAGAGTTGTACCAAGGTGCAATTGATGCGAATGGCGACATTGTTAATGGTGTGCCAGTAGTAATGAACTACCAAGGAGAGGATGAGCAAGGATTAAGTATTTACACTGCTGATATCTTATACACTACCTCTGGCTTACAAGGCTTGTCCTTGCGAGTTTTGCCGAAACATCAACACCTTTCTAGTTCTTACGAACCAAGATTGATTGCTTGGGCGCAGTAATGTATACCCCACCCTAACCCTCCCCTTAGCAAAGGGAGGGCTGGGAGGGGTATGCGCCACAACATAGTAAAACTTTCATATAAATCATACCCAAGAGGGATGTTTTAGCAATAAAATGTACATATGTCGTTGATTGTTGGTTTTTCGCCAAACAACGATCGACAATTAACAATCAACGAACGCGGTATCACCATGCGTTTTCAATACACTCCCTACGTTGGTATTCTCAGTGTTACCGCAATCATCTCAGCTATAATTACACTCGTGGTTTGGCAGCGGCGCTCAACCCCAGAAAGAACCTGTTTCGCTTTCATGACGATCTCAGGGACAGGATACGCAACGGTTGCAGCACTAGAGGGAGCAGCGATCGCTATCCCAGACAAGATGTTTTGGGGAAAGCTAGAATATGTTGGATCTGGGTGCGTGATGACGTTTTTCCTGATGTTTGCCTTCTATTTCACAACTCAGAAGGACTGGCAGCAGTTCCAGCATACCGCTTTGCTGTGGATTCTCCCAATATTCAACGTGGTTTTAGTAGCAACTAATGAATGGCATCGACTTGTTTGGACAGCTTTCTTACCCGGTCCTCAGGGCAGCAATCTCATCGTTTACCAGCACGGTCCGGGTTTCTTTTGGGTGATGATCTGTGTCTATGCCTACATAATTACAGGCACTTTGCTACTTGTCAAGGCATATGTGCGACCCTCCCCTTTATATCGCCGTCAATCCAGCAGTGTGCTGGTTGGTTCGCTCATACCACTACTCTGCAGCAGTTTATATATGCTGAAACTCACTCCTCCAGGGTTAAATATCACCCCAATGAGCTTTATGCTGACTGGGCTGGTATACTTTACCAGCCTTTTTCGTTTCCGCATATTTGACCTCATTCCTGTTGCCCGTGACATGCTTGTCGAAAGTATGAGTGACGGCGTACTCGTCTTGGATCAAAAGAAACGCATTGTCGATATTAATCCTGCTGCTCAAAGTCTCTTTGGAGTGACGGCAGGCTGTATTGGGCAGAGCGTAGATGAAGTTCTGGCAAAATGGTCTTTACTTGTCAAATGCCTAAATAAAGAGGATTCTAAGTTAGATATGATCATAGATGGCGCTGTACCTCGCTATGTGGAAATACAAATTTCACTGTTACGCGATCACCGTAGACACTTTACTGGTTACCTAGTCTTTTTACACGATATTACTCAACGTCATCAGATTGAAATTGAACTACGCATAGCGAATGAACGTTTACAAAATCAATTGCTGGAAATTGAGTTGCTGCACGTCAAGTTACAGGAGCAGGCAATCCGGGACAAGCTCACGGGTTTGTTTAACCGACACTACTTTGAACAAACGCTGCCCAAAGAACTGGCGCGGGCAAGACGCTTAGCTGATTCAGTTGCAATCGTGATTCTCGACATTGATTACTTTAAACAAATTAACGACTCATTCGGACATCAAGCAGGCGATCGCATGTTGCAAGCATTTGGACACCTGCTAGCTATACACAACAGTTTCGGGAGGTATTGCTGTATTCCCCACGTCGGGGGAAACGGAGGCTGAACTACTGCAAGTCGCCGATCAAGCTTTGTATGCTGCTAAAGCAGCTGGACGAAACTGTATTAAGCTTCGGGATGACAATGTAACCAGTAGTGCGATCGCCTAGTACTAAGTTACGTTGTTCTCCCCAGTACCACCAGTATGCAGCTATGTAGGCACAGATGAGGCTATCTAGTTTGTCTTCGGTTTCTTTGAGGGCTGCACCCGTGGTAAGGATGGGGGGAAGAAATGAACCGCAGAGGCACAGAGGGGGTTGGAGAGTGGGGAGGATAGCTGTGATGTAATTATGGAGTTTGAGTAGTTCGGAGTGGCGATCGCTTAGTCGTCCTTTTTTATATTTGAGGATGCGTTCTAACTTAAATAGGTTAATTGTGGCGGGATGGGGAAATACTTCTATTTGGTATCTACCTGGTTTTTGTGGTTCGATGGTTGGTGCGTGGGCGTAACCACGAGATTCAAGTTCTAAGCCGAAGTTGACGGTGCGTTGTGCGAAGGGTAGATTTTGGTTTGCTGGGTAGCATCCGGCGTGGTATTTGCCAAAGTGTTTATGAGTAAGTTTATCAGGTAAGCGACTCCCGGTAGCGTTGGGGATCAGGGTGGGAGCGTCTACAGCAATGATTGCTGGTTCATCTGGTTGTACACAGTTGTCAATCCAAGTTAGGATATCGGCAATTGCATCAAGGCGCTCTAAGTCTAGAAGTTGCAGTTTTCCATCTATTAGTTTTAGGTAGCATAAGCCACTGGGTTGCGATTTCCACCCTAAGTCAATTCCAAGAAATTTCATGCCTACTCTTAGAGGAAAGGAAACTCCGGATTAAAGCAACTTTAATCTTAGCACTTTGATGATTGATTAATCTCTGTTTTACCGTTGTTCTGTATGACAACAGAACGAGTGCATTGCTTCTGTCCACTACCGTTGTCGCTGCTGTACTGTTCAACCTGAGTTGTTTGCTGTTGCTGGGTTACTTGTGACGTTGAACAAGCATTGAGACTGAGGACGAAAAGAGTATAAAAGGCAACAGATGAAATAAATTTGCACATGGTTGATATTGCTCAAAAGATTGTTTTGACAAGTGCATTGAGGTGCTCCTACCGTAGGAAGAACTGAATATAGAACCACACTGCTAAAAAACAGTGTGGCAACATTTAATTATAATGATTTTTAAGTTAATTAATTATCTATCTAGAGCTACAACACCAAGGTAAAGCATTTCGGATTTTACTCAAAAATTTTTCGCTTGTCAGGTAAAACAGAATAGCCCGCTCTTTCTTGACTTGTTAAAATTGGAAGAATACGCGGAGGGAATCATTTATGCGTATTCATCATCTCAATTGCGGCTGCATGTGTCCGATTGGTGGGGCGCTCTTCGATGGCTTCAGTCGAGGACTAACAGCTCGCCTCGTCTGCCACTGCCTGCTCGTGGAGACAAACCAGGGACTCGTTCTCATCGATACTGGCTTCGGTCAGCGTGATATCAATGCACATTCGCGGCTCAGTCGGTTCTTCATTAATTTGAATCGTATCCAGTTTGAGCAAAAATATACTGCGATCGCTCAAATTGAACAACTCGGTTTTTCCGCCAGCGACGTGCGCCATATCGTGCTTACCCACCTTGATTTCGATCATGCTGGCGGCTTGGAGGATTTTCCCAATGCGACTGTACATGTGATGCAGGCTGAGATTGATGCTACGCAGGATCGGCGCGGCTTTATTGCCCACGAGCGCTATCGTCCAGAGCAGTGGGATGAGGTCAAAAACTGGAAGTTTTATTCAGCAGGGGGTGAACCTTGGTTCGGCTTTGAGGCAGTACGCGATCTTGAAGGACTGCCGCCGGAGATTCTCCTCATCCCACTCGTCGGTCATACGCGGGGTCATGCAGGGATTGCGATTGAGACGCCGGAGGGTTGGCTCCTACATGCGGGTGACGCCTACTTTTATCGGCACGAGATGGGAACTCCCAACCCACGCTGTACGCCCGGTCTGCGTTTCTACCAGTGGATGATGGAGGTGGATCGCTCCAGTAGGCTCCACAATCAAGACAGGTTGCGTGCTTTATCGCTAGATCGTAGTAAAGATGTGCGCCTCTTCTGTAGTCACGACGCTATTGAGCTTCAAGCGTTTACCGACCAGTAAGCTATTTTATCAGAGGAACGCATCTTTGAGTGCTAATATTTTGTGTGTGTAAAATCATTATATAGTCAGACTTTTAACTTTTTAAAAAACATCATGTAAAAGCTTCTGTAAACCTTAATTAAAGATATTATATTTACTGTCAGCACAGTCTTGACAGACAGTCACCATATTTACTATTTATTGAAGGTAGTGAATTTACTTTGTTGATAAAAAAAGCTTAAACAAGCAGAAACTGGGTTTTTCAGGCACCAAAGAAACCCGGTTTCTTATTCTCTGTTGTAATTTAAGATTTAGATTCTAAATCTCATCTTAGGAACAGAGTAGACATGGCTTTGGTGAATTTTTTGTTTTCAAATTTAACATTCATCTTTATTAAATTATATTACATATTCTACTGGGGTCAAGAGTGTTTACACAAAAACAGGTTTTAGGAAACAACAGCGATGATTTTCAATCCCTTGCTGATATTCTTTTAAGTTTATTAAAAGGCAATGAGCAACTAGTACTGGAATTTAGTCAAGCATTTGAAATGCAAGAGTTTCAGTTGGGAGATGAAATGGTTAATTACGATTGTGTTGAGCTTGAACTCAAACACCAGGGGTGCTATATAGTTTGCCAAGGTCAAGTAAGGCTGGTAAGTTTTGATACGGCGAGAAGTCGGGATGTTTCAATTTCGTTACTAGAAGTAGGGGAGATTTATGGTGCAGACGAGTTGTTTTGTTCAAGTACTCTAGCTTACCGTGCTATAGCCGCTAGTACAGTAGTAGTTGCTTTTCTGCCCAATATCAAACTCCAGCCTTGGTTGGATAAATTGCCCCAGTTGCAACTTCTGCGCGACATCGCTTTGGTTCGACAAAAACTAATATTTTTCAAAACCTGTTCTGACGTGCGCAAACACACAGAAGCCGAACACACGAAGGAAAATTTACAACGTCGGAGAGCTTTTAAACTAGATACAACTCAAAAGACTTTGCTTTCTAGTCAGAAGCTCAAGGACTTTTTATCATATGTAGTAGAAATACAGGTATCATCTGGAGATTTACTATCTCAATCGACGCCTTTTGAATCTGGTCGTTTTTGGCTGCGCAGTGGCTCTATTCGCAATCAAGCCGATCCATCTCAACCATGCCCTGGTATTGGTGACAGTTGGGGGTATCCTGAACCAAGCAACGCCGACTGGATTGCCGAAACAGATTTAGTAGTTTACAAGCTACAGGTAGAAAATTGGGAAGTAGCCCAAGCCATTCTATCAATGGCTGCTGCTAATCATTCCCCGCTCAAACCCTCTACTTTTCAACATAGAGGTAGAAGCGATCGCCACCGCAATAGAGAAGCTCACGTGCAAAACAAGCAAACTAGAGCGATCGCATTACCATCAGATCACAAATCAATTTCTTTTCCTCAACCAAATCAGCGGTATCGTCGTCCCTGGTTTGGGCAATATCCTTTCATTGGGCAACAAAGCACCGCTGATTGTGGCGCTGCTTGCTTGGCGATGATCGCTCAGTATTGGGGCAAAAGATTAAATATCAATATGCTGCGGAATTTAGCAGGAGTAGGTCGTGCTGGTGCTAGCTTAAAAAACTTAGCCGCAGCCGCAGAAAGCATCGGATTTCACGCTAGACCAGTGCGGGCGAGTTTGAACCGTCTTGTGGATCAAAATCCTTGGGTTGCCCACTGGCAGGGAGATCATTATATAGTTGTCTTTCGAGTTAAAGGCAATCGGGTGATTGTTTCTGACCCAGCTATGGGGCGGCGCAAGCTTTCTGTTAAAGAATTTCTTGCAGGCTGGACTGGATATGGACTGTTATTAACCCCGACAGATTTATTTAGTGCAGTTTCTGCCGACAAACCTTCTTTGATGCGATTTTGGCGAGCATTTGCCCCTTACAGTTCAATGCTGTTGCCGATCATCGCCGCCTCTTTATTACTGCAAGTGTTTGGTTTAGTCACGCCTCTATTTACGCAAATTATTCTCGACCAAGTGGTAGTACACAAAAGCTTGAATACTTTGCACGTCATTATTGTCGGGATGCTGATATTTAGTGCGTGGCGCATCGGCTTGATTGCTATTCGCCAGTACCTTCTAGACTATTTTTCCAATCGGGTAGACTTGACTTTGATCAGTGGTTTTATTAGTCATGCGTTGAATTTACCTCTCCAGTTTTTTGCCTCTCGCCACGTTGGTGATATCGTTACCCGCGTGCAAGAAAACCACAAAATCCAGTTGTTTCTTACCCGCCAAGCAGTTACAGCTTGGTTGGATGCGATGATGGCAGTAGTCTACGTCGGGTTAATGGCTTATTACAACTGGCAGTTAACTTTACTAGTGCTGGCGCTGCTACCACCGATCATCATTCTCACAGTAGTGGCGAGTCCGTTTTTGCGCCAAGTATCACGGCAAATATTTAATGAATCTGCTCAGCAAAACTCCACTTTAGTCGAAATGCTGACAGGAGTTGCTACCGTTAAAGCCGCTGCCGCAGAACAAGAGTTGCGCTGGCTGTGGGAAGAACACTTAACTTCGATGTTTAATGCCCAATTTCGCGGTCAAAAATTGGCGAATGGCTTGCAAGTAGTGGGCGGATTGATTAATTCCTTGGGTAGTACAGCTTTACTATGGTATGGGGCAACGCTAGTAATTCAAGATCAGTTAAGTATTGGTCAGCTAGTGGCTTTTAATATGTTGATTGGTAATGTGATTAGTCCAGTTTTATCACTTGTAAGTCTTTGGGATGAACTGCAAGAGGTGATGGTTTCTGTTGAACGGCTGGATGATGTGTTTAGCGCTCAACCAGAAGAAAGCCCTGACAAATCTATGCTGGTTTTGCCTGTGCTGCGTGGTGAGGTGCAGTTTGAAAATGTCACATTCCGGTACAACGCTGATGATGAGCGCAATACTCTACAAAATATTTCCTTTACGGCTCACAGGGGTGAAACCATTGCTATAGTTGGTCGTAGCGGTTCTGGTAAGAGTACTCTAATTAATCTACTTCAAGTTTTGTATCATCCCACGACGGGACGAATTTTGGTAGATGGACATGATATCCGCCATGTTTCGCCTCAGTCTTTACGGCGGCAAATGGGAGTTGTTCCTCAGGATTGTTTTTTATTTTCTGGAACGATTTTAGAAAATATTACGCTCTATCGACCGGAATATAGTTTGGAACAGGTAGTAGAAGTAGCTAAGCTCGCTGAAGCACACGCTTTCATTCAAAATCTTACTCTGGGTTACAATACTAAAGTTGGTGAACGGGGTTCTGCTCTTTCGGGTGGACAGCGACAAAGGATTGCGATCGCCCGTGCAATTCTCTGTAATCCCCGTATTCTGATTTTAGATGAAGCCACCAGTTCCTTAGATACAGAGTCTGAGCGACGCTTTCAAGAGAACTTACGACGCATTAGCCGAGAACGCACTACCTTTATCATTGCTCATCGTCTTTCCACTGTGCGCAATGCTGACTGTATCTTGGTACTTGACAGAGGTGCGATCGTTGAACGTGGCATCCACGAGCAACTTATGGAGCAACGGGGTCTTTACTATCAATTGGTGCAGCAACAAATAGAATGTTAGCTTACGACCTACCTCTCACAAATATTTACATCATTTTTTCGTAAAAACCTGCCAATTTGGCTGAATTTTTACTAAATCGACCGAAAAAAAATTCTATCTAGAGAAATGAAGTTGTATGATGAGATTATGACAAATCAAATTTTCCAAAAAAAACATCATTGACAATATTACAGTTTAAATATATACAAACATTGCCTGATAAATAGAAAGTCACGAGAGTGCTTGCGAAGTTAATCATAAAAATCCTCTTCGTAGCACTTAACTCCTGATTCTTGCACTCCTCATGTTCAAAACAATTTTATGAAAATACCGAGAGAATCTCTAACACAAGACAATGTAGATTCTTCAGATCGGCTGTGGCAATCTGAAGGGTTTATACAAGATTTATCTATAGATTTAGATTCCCAGACAGGCACTCTATATGGAGGTACTGTTGCTTCTGTAACAGTACCTTCTACAGAGGATCTACAAGATAAACTTGATGGCTTGCAACCACAAAAAAAGACTGTACCCCAGACTGCCCAAAACAAAAATTGGTCTACATCCTTGCAAACGGTGTTAGATCAACCACCTTCGGTGTTTCCTTACTACCTAATTCTGGGGGGAATGGCTTTTTGTGTGGCTTTTATGGCTTGGGCAAAGAGCGGACAAATTGAAGAGGTTGGTAAAGCGACAGGACGATTAGTCCCAAAAGGAGAGCCTTATAAAGTACATCCTGTTGTCTCTGGTAAAGTAGCTAATCTGTATATTAAAGAAGGTCAGACAGTCAAAGCTGGACAGGTAATCGCACAACTAGACAAAGAAATCGCACTGAATGAAATTCAACGATTACAGCAAGAACAAGCAGCTTTCAAACAAGAGTTGGTACAAACAGAAGCCTTGATTGACAAAACCCGTTTAGAAGCGCAATCTCGTGCAGCCATTACCAAAGCAGAGGTGCAAGGTCAACAGGCAACTATTGCCTCTGTCAATGCTAAGATTGAGAGTCAAAAAGCAGCTATTGCCTCTGTCAAACAAAAGGCAACAATTAGTCAAATACTGCTGAATCAATTAAAAATAGACGCAACCGCTAAGCAGGAGCGGATACAAAGATTTAACTCTTTGGTGCAACAAGGAGCGATCGCTAAAGAGCAACTATTTCAAGTCCAACAGGATTTGGGCGTAAGTCAGCGTTCCATTACCCAACAAATCGGCGAAATTCAACTAGCCCAAGTAGAATCAAACCGACTACAAGCAGACTTACAACAAGTGTTAGCAGAACGAACCAGAATGCAAGCAGCTTTAACACAGAAGCAAGCTGAAGGCAAAACAACACTCCTGCAAGCAGAACAAACAATACAAAAATTGCAAGTAGAAAAAACTAACTTACTTGCCAAAATTCAACAGGTTCAAAAGCAACAGGAGCGGGCAAATACCGAATTGAAACAGTTGTCACTCACTGCACCCGTCAATGGCGTAGTTTTGGCACTCAACGTCCGGAATAGTGGCGAAGTCGTGCAAACAGGACAAACATTAGCTGAAATCGCACCTCAAACTGCACCACTAGTTCTTCAGGCGATTTTACCTAGTCGAGAAGCAGGCTTTGTCAAGATTGGAAATACTGCTCAAATCAAATTCGATGCTTACCCGTTTCAGGATTACGGTATCGTCTCTGGCAAAGTTATCTCGATTTCTGCTGATACTAAACATTCAGAGCAGCTGGGAGCAGTTTATCGAGTTGAAATCGGTTTGAATCGTAACTACGTCATCGCAAATCATCAAACTATTAAATTTAAACCAGGTCAAACAGCCACTGCGGAAATTATCATCCGTCGCCGCCACATCGCAGATATTTTACTTGATCCGATTCGGCAACTGCAATCAAGTGGGATTAGTTTATAAATTTTTACATAGCTCGATTATATCATTATATAGAGGACTATTCATGAATACCCGCATTTCTTCTACTCAAAGCAGTTTGAATAGAGCGATGACTGCTGAGCAATTTAATGAGGTAGTTAAAGCGATCGCCGACGGTAAATATTCCTGGGCTTGTTTATTGATTTTACGTTTTGCTGGTTACAATCCCCTCCACTTCATTCCCCACCGGACTTACAGTCGTTTAATGAAAGATAACAATATTAATCAAATGGTAATTACTTCTAGCACCAATCAGGTAAAAATCAGCAGCAAAGCTTCGTAATGGGCGACTGCCACCCAATCTCATCTCCATAATAGAACCAAAGCTTCTAAGCCTGCCACAACCAAAACCACCAATAGTCTTTTTCTTGTGGGGTGGGCATCCTTTATAAAAAAGTTTAAACCTGGGTATATACCGCTAAAAGCGCATGATATTTTCATGGTCTTTTAGCGGTTTTTTTAATTATAAAAAAACCGAAAAAAAATAACTTTTTAGCCAAATTGGCGAGACTTATGAGAAAAGATTGCCTAATATAAAAACATCAACTCAAACAGAGTTGAAGCAAAAAAAACAAATGCAATCGGAGAGTAAAAATGATTATTTCAGACTTGAATCACTTGGAAGTTGTAGAAGCTAGCGTAGTTGGTGGTATCGACAATTATTCGGCTCACCAAAACTTGAGCTTCACAGAAAAGGTAAATGTATCGAAATTTGTTAAGTCGATCGCGATCGTTGTTGGTAATACTGCTTTTGCGGAAGCAGATGCGGATGCAGTTGGTTTTGGTACTGTTGCTCAAGGTTTAACCAGAACCAGCACCACTGGTTACTCATCTTCTGCTAGTTCTACTTCCTTGTCTGCTAGCAACGGTTCTTACTTCTACTGGCATTAATGTGACTGAGGCTTAGAGCCGAATCAATACAGATACAAATAACCGCTAAAAGCAGTAATTAACAATAGCTTTTAGCGGTTTCCTTGCCTGATTTACATCTAATAATTGTGCTTGATGCGCGATCATTACTTAAAAATTTTGTATATAGATGTAACAAAGATGATTGAATTTAAAGGGGAACTGATTAGCTCAGAAGAAATTATTGCATATTTGAAAAAGAATATGTTAATAAAAGAGCTATGTAATAACATTTTATATCAAAAAATTATTAATAAAGCAGTTCAAGAAAGAGGGGTAGTATTGACACCCGAGGAAATTCAAGTAGAAGCAGATAAACTACGTTATGAAAAACGTTTATTCAAAGCAAGTGACACTATAGCATGGCTAAAGGATCAATTAATTGTCTCGGATGACTGGGAAGTAGGCATGAGCGATCGCCTACTAGCACAGAAATTAGCTCAATTTTTATTTGCTCAAGATGTAGAAAAGTTTTTTGCTGGGAAACAACTTGATTTTGACCAGGTTATACTATATAAAATCGTAGTTCCTTATCCTCAACTAGCTCAAGAAATATGCTATCGAATTGAAGAAGGTGAAATGAGCTTTTATGAGGCGGCTCATCTTTATGATATTGACGAGAGGCGTCGCATTCAATGCGGTTACGAAGGTAAACTTTATCGCTGGAATTGTCAGCCAGATTTAGCAGCAGTTGTGTTTAGTGCCCCAGTAGGAGACGTAATTGGTCCACTCACAATTAACCAAGAAAGTTATTTGTTGATGGTAGAAGAGTTTATTCCGGCTGAATTAACACCAGAAATATATCAAGACATTTTGAATAGAATGTTCCAGGAATGGCTAGCGGCAGAATTGAATTATATGCTTCATGCCTGAATTTACTCGCTTGCTACTAGCGAATAGTTTGCAGAGAGTCCATCAACAATTTGCACTATCTCAACTAGGCAATATAAAAGTCACATGTGTTACCCAAAACTAGGTTATGATGTAAGCCATCATACAACTTCAATGTTATCTGCGTTCCACCAATGTCCGCACATCCTCATCCACCTAATACCAAGCCCCGCGTTACCCATTTCTCCTCTGGTCCTTGTGCCAAACGCCCTGGTTGGTCTGTCGCAAATCTTCAAAATGCCTGTGTGGGTCGCTCTCACCGCTCTGAAGCAGGTAAAGCTAAACTGGCAGAAGTAATTGATCGCTCTAAGCAAATTCTGGGTGTACCAGCAGATTATCGTCTGGGTATTGTTCCAGCTTCTGATACTGGTGCAGTAGAAATGGCAATGTGGTCGTTGTTGGGAAAATTACCCTTAGATATCCTGGCATGGGAAAGCTTTGGTCAGGAATGGGTGAAAGATGTCACAGATGAACTAAAATTGTCTGATTTGCGTCTGCTGAAAGCACCATATGGCAGTTTGCCTGACCTGAACGAAGTTGATTTTAGCCATGATGTAGTATTTTTGTGGAATGGTACAACTTCTGGTGTAAGAGTACCAAACGGTGACTGGATTTCAGACAACCGCCAAGGCTTAACCATCTGCGATGCCACATCTGCAGTGTTTGCAATGGATATTCCTTGGCACAAGTTAGATGTCGTTACCTACTCCTGGCAAAAAGTATTGGGAGGAGAAGCACAGCATGGGGTAATCGTACTTTCACCCCGCGCTGTGGAACGCCTGCAAACCTACCAACCAGCATGGCCCGTACCAAAACTATTTCGCATGGTACAAAAGGGTAAGCTGATTGAAGGCATCTTCAAAGGTGATACGATCAACACGCCAAGTATGCTGTGCGTTGAAGATGCCCTTGATGGTTTGATTTGGGCAGAAAGTATTGGTGGACTCCCAGGACTAATTCGCCGCAGTGAAGCTAACGAAGCTGCGATCGCACGTTGGGTTGACTCCAGCAACTGGGCGGCGTTTTTAGCAGAAAATCCGCAAACGCGCTCTTGTACCTCAATTTGCTTGAAGATCGTGGACTCTTGGTTTGCTGACCTTAGTGCAGAAAAACAGGCAGAATGTGCGAAGAAATTAGCAAAATTGCTAGAAAAGCAAAATGTAGCTTACGATATCGCCTCTTATCGCTCTGCACCTCCAGGAATCAGGATTTGGGGTGGTGCTACGGTGGAAACGGCGGATATTGAAGCGCTGTTGCCCTGGTTGGATTGGGCATATGACAGTGTGAAGGCAGAATTGGCTGTGATGGCTTAATTGAGAATGGTGCGTTATACCGCTCCGAGCGCACCCTACAAAAGTGCAACCCTTGTAGAGACGTTCCATGGAACGTCTCTACATTGTTTTTTAGAGATGTCTATTAACTCACAGGTAATAACTGGTAATTGGATTCCTCAAGCTGTACTTGTTTTAAAGCTGCTAGTTTTGATTGTAACTGTGCCCTGACATGATAGCGGTAGCTGAAGAAGTGTTCGCCTACACCTAAAGTGGTTAAGTAGTCGTAGACAAGACGGGGTTTAATAAGAGCGATCGCCACTAACTGCCACCAAAACCTCAACCTTGTTGAACGTACCACACCTTGACGCCAGCAAATTGCGGCAAATAGGCGAATTTCCGTCCAAGTAATTGGACGTTTGGTTTTTCCGCGCCAACCGTTCATGATCTTAAAGTGGTGAAAAGTACGTTTCAAGAAAGGCATCGGTTCATAGATGTACCAAAAAGCATCAATGTATTCCTCTGTAATTTCTTCCACTGGGCGCGTTGGCACAAAATTCATAATCGCACCTTGGTGGAAAGTACTCATCCCATCTACCAATCGCCCTTCCTGCTGGAGACGATTCCACATGGCAGTATTTTCTAAAGCTTGGAGTAAGCTAAATTGTCCTTGAGGAATTCCCGTCTCTTCAATAAATTCCCGTATCCGCTTACCTGCACCAGGACGTTCGTTGTCAAATCCCATGATAAAGCCAGACATAATCTGTAATCCTGCCTTTGTGATTTTGTGGCAAGACGCAATTAAGTCAGAGCGTGTATTCTGCACTTTGTGAATGCCTAATAGACTATCTGTATCAGGGGTTTCAATGCCCATGAAGACAATGGTGAATCCAGCTTTCACCATTAATTCAACCAGTTCGTCATCTTCTGCTAAATTGAGCGAAGCTTCTGTAAGTAAAATAAACGGGTAATCATGTTCTTCCATCCAAGGTATGAGCGCTCTTAAAAATACCTTGGCATTGCGTTTATTACCGATGAAATTGTCATCCACTACAAACACGTACCGTCGCCAACCCAAATCGTAAAGGACTTGAAATTCCTTCAGCATCTGTTTTGGTGTTTTAGTACGTGGTTTGCGTCCATACAAGTTGATGATGTCGCAAAATTCACATTGAAAGGGACAGCCCCGCGAGAATTGCACTGTCATTGCTAGGTAAGCATCTAAATCTAGTAAGTCAAACCGAGCAATTGGTGTTTGAGTGACATCAGGTTTTTCTGGGGAACGGAAAATGCCCTTTTGTTCTCCCCGTGCCAAAGCGGTTAAAAACATGGGGATAGTGCATTCACCTTCATCTAAGATGAGATAATCCGCTCCCGCTGCCAAAGCAAAATCGGGAACGGAAGTAGGGAAAGGACCACCTACTGCAACTTTCTTCCCTAACGCAACTCCTTTTTGAATCAATTCGCGAAAATCCTGCTTCTGGATAATCATTGCAGAGATGATTACCAAATCGCACCAATTCCAATCGTCATCTGTCTATAGACGGATATTACTGCAAAAAATGAATTATTCTCAAGATTACTGCTACTATGTCTGACAGTAGCTAAAGTTTTGTCGATTTTTGTCAAGATACCTCATGCAAAGACATAAGTCGCAATGTAAAGACGCGGAATTTGGCGTCTTTATTTTGCGGGAAATATAAATATTTGTCAAACTAGGGAAACAAGTTCTATTTTGAAGTTTATGGGTAAGCAAAGGGTTCTTTCTGGGGTTCAACCAACTGGTAATTTACATTTGGGTAACTATTTGGGTGCAATTCGCAATTGGGTGGAAGCTCAAAGTCAGTACGATAATTTTCTGTTTATTGCTGATTTGCACGCTATTACTGTACCTCACAATCCAGCGGATTTGGCTGCTAATACTTACACTTTAGCGGCTTTGTATTTGGCTTGTGGACTTGATTTAAGCGATTCTACAATCTTTGTACAATCTCATGTTCCGGCACACAGTGAACTTACTTGGCTTTTCAACTGTATCACGCCCCTTAACTGGTTAGAAGATATGATCCAGTTTAAGGAGAAGGCTGTGAAGCAAGGGGAAAATGTGAATTTTGGTTTGCTGGACTATCCGGTACTAATGGCGGCAGATATTTTGCTGTATAATCCCGATAAGGTACCAGTGGGTGAAGACCAAAAGCAACATTTGGAATTGACGCGAGATATTGTTAACAGGTTTAATCATTTGTTTGCTAAACCGGATAAGCCAGTGCTGAAGTTACCAGAACCTTTGATTCGCAAGGATGGGGCAAGGGTGATGAGTTTGACTGATGGTACGAAGAAAATGTCAAAGTCAGATGCTTCAGATTTGAGCCGGATTAATTTGCTGGATACGGCTGATGATATTGTGAAAAAGATTAAGCGCTGTAAAACTGATGCAGTTCGTGGTTTGGAGTTTGATAATTCAGAACGTCCTGAGAGTAATAATTTATTAACTTTGTATATGCTGCTTTCTGGCAAAACTAAGGAAGAGGTAGCGGCTGAGTGTAGTGATATGGGCTGGGGGCAGTTTAAGCCTTTGTTGACGGATACGGTGATTGAAGCGCTTAAACCGATTCAAGAAAAATATCACGCGATGATTAATGATAAGGGTTATCTGGAGTCGGTGTTGCGGCACGGAAAGCACAAGGCGGAAGCGATCGCCAACTCTACTCTAGCACAAGTGAAAACTGCTATGGGTTACTCTCTGCCGCTATGAACTTGGATGTATGGGGTATCTTGTGATATAGCTGTACCTAATCACATCCATCCTCATTGTTATGCTGGATACGAGAAATTCAATCTTCACTTCCTTCCGTACAGCTGCCTTGGCAGGCGATTTTTTAATTACTGCTGAGGTAGCACCACCCAAAGGTGGTAATCCAGAACACATGCTTCAAATGGCGGCGACTCTTAAGGGGAGGGTTCATGCCGTCAATATTACTGATGGTAGCCGTGCTGTGCTACGAATGTGTTCTTTAGTGGCTTCGGCAATTTTGTTGCAAAATGGAATAGAGCCGATTTGTCAGGTGGCATGTCGCGATCGCAACCGTATTGGTTTGCAAGCTGACTTAATGGGCGCTCATGCTTTGGGTATTCATAATATCTTAGCGTTAACTGGGGATCCGGTGAAAGCCGGCGATCATCCCGACGCTAAGGGTGTATTTGACTGTGAGGCTGTGCGACTGCTGCAACTAATTCATAAACTGAATTGCGGTGTTGACTGCAACGATAAACCATTAACTGATGGGGCGTTGGATTTATTTGTTGGTGCGGCGATCGATCCACAATGTAAAAGTTTATCTGGTTTGCAAAGCCGATTTGAGCGCAAATTACAAGCAGGGGCGCAATTTTTCCAAAGTCAATTGATTACAGATTTCGATCTCTTAGAAAAGTTTATGGACAAAATTGCTGTAGGTTGTAATAAACCAATTTTAGCAGGAATTTTTCTGTTGAAATCAGCAAAAAATGCCCAGTTTATTAATAGGTGTGTACCGGGTGTAAATATTCCCGATCATATTATTGATAGATTGGCACAAGCAAAAGATCCGCTTGAAGAAGGGATGAAAATTGCCGCCGAACAAGTACAAATTGCCCGTCAATTGTGTCAGGGTGTACATATGATGGCGGTGAAACGTGAAGATTTGATTGCGCCAATTTTGGATATGGCTGGAGTTGCACCGATTCATCAGGTTGTTGTATCTGTGTAAACGAGGCAACACATTTATTAGCAAAGCAGCTGGTTATCCTAGCTGCTTTGGTATTTGTTACACTAAGCATTTCCAGAAGCTTACTAAAACTGTTTGGCGATCGCATCCATTTTCAAAAAATCAAACTATGAAAGTTAAAGCACTTATTGAGGCATTACAAAATTGCCATCCAGATGCTGAAATAAATTTTTGTGTCAATTTTGATGTTGATGAGGGTGCTTTGGTAGCGGTTGAGTACGAAGTTAATTATTTGTTAGTACAAGGAGAAAGCAATCCCATCGGCACAGTTTATCTACATAATACAAAAGACGATTTCGTTCATGACAAGCCTTTACTTAAAGGTAATTTGTTTCACACATGAATTAGGGGTTAACAACATTGCAATCAAGACGAGCAGCAACACCACGGATAAATAGATGAAATTGGCTGCAAGTAGGTTTGTTCAAATTAATATTTAATAAAGTTATTCTAAATTTATGTCTAAAGAAGTTACCATTAAATCGACAAGTACAGATGCAATACTAAAATTCCTTAATTTTGATAATTATTGCTTCATAGTTTTGCTGGAAAGCCACGCCATAAATGCATCTAAGGAAGTATGGATTTCTACTGGTGATAATTATTGTGACCCTCAGTCTTTAGTTAATCACTTCAAAGAGATGGCCTTAGAATGGAAAGGTTGGGAAGGTGAAAAAACTTGGAGTTCTATCGAAGGCGACTTGATATTATCTTGTACTTCAGATAAATTAGGACATATAAACCTAGAAGTACAGTTATTGCAATTCAATAGACCTGAATCATGGTCTGCAACCTTAAATTTAAGTACTGAGGCAGGGCAGCTTGAAAAAATATCAAATGAAGTAGCTACGTTTTTTAGTTTTCTGCGTTAAATTTCAGAATAACAGCAGCGAATACTTTATAATAGCAATTTTCGTTTCTTTGAGGTACACGTTTTTCTTGTGGGATGTGGCTTTAAGCGCCCGTCCATTTTAAGAGCGCAGACAAAAAATTTTACAATGCGCTTAAGGCTTATCTCCAGTGCCTTAGTTCAGAAGTAAAGGAAAAACTTGCAGCAAGTTTGACTAGAAGTAGGGATGCTTCACTCATATCTCAGAAGCCATCTGATTTAATACTTGTTGAAATTCTGCAAAAGAACCAATAACACAAGCTCTCCTTAGAAGGTTTTTCAGCACAGACGGTTCATCTATTCTGTTAATAGCATCCACAATTAGCTCTGGCACTTCTCCAAATCTTGTCGCCAAGACTTCAACAGTTTTGCGACGGGAAACTCGCGCACTCAGGCAACATCCCCCTAATTCATAACCAAAGCTGGAAGGTTGCCAATTTTTCTCTTCCGAGGCTAAAACTGCTAAACTGATGACACGCTTTCTGTGGCGATCGTACAAGCGGTAATGATATATGTACGTTCATTCAGCTTAGCTTGCGCCCTAGCCACGCATTTCAAGAGCTATAATGTCAACAACTTATTCAAACAATTGGAAGTAAACTATGGCTCAAGTCTTAGTTGAAGACATAGACCCCATGATAGTTGCCAAGCTTGAGGCTCTTGCTAAAAAGCATAATCGGTCTTTGCAAGCGGAAATAAAAAATATTTTGGAACAGGCAGCGCAAACTGAGGCGACATCAATTAAGCAAGTCGATATGGCTGCCGCTCAAGAAATGGTAGCACGGATTCAGGAAATGTTCGCAGGACGTACCTTCACCAGACAGTGCCGAACTTCTTCGTGAGGATCGGGAACGATGAGCCGCTATGTTGTAGATGCGAACGTCGCTATTAAATGGTTTTACAGGTGTATCCTTCTCAATCATTAATGCCACTTGCTATGGATATTGCACTACAGACGCAGCGAACAGTTTATGATAGCCTTTATCTCGCTCTTGCTTTAACCGAAAGATGCCCAATGATTACAGCAGGCAAAAAATTTTACAATGCGCTTAAGACTAGTATTTTTGCCAGCAATATACTATGGTTGGAGGATATCTAAAGTTTGTCAGCAGCCATTGGGAGCCACACAGGCGCTCGCTGCTTTAATAACATGTCACTCATCACTTTTTAAGCCTTGCTCAAATTCGTCGATACACTCAAGTGAATTTGTAATTAAAGCGCATCGACAAAGTAATGAGATGTCTAGAGCCGATAAAAACTCACTCTTGTGAATGCGCTCATACCCATATGAATCGACAAATTTATTAGGTGTTTCTTCCTGTAAATGGTATAAGTTGAGTCCATTGGTTTTCCACATCCAAACTTCTTTTACACCAAGTCGCCGATAAGTCTCCAACTTATCAATATTACCGCTTGTGATATTTACTTCTATAGCAATATCAGGAATGCTTTTTTCTTCTCCTATACAGTAACACTCATCTGGCTCAGCACCAGCTTTTTTAGCTTTATTTCTAAAAGTAGTACTTCCCATAGGGATACAGTTAATGCGCTTTCTGTAAAGAAAATGCTCTAGCAACATAGCCAGATTTTTTTTCACTTTTTCATGTCTAATTGACGGTGACACAATTTCTAAAACCCCATCCAAGTAGGTAACACGGTAATGGGAATTATCCTCCAATTTGGCTAGCAACGCCTCATAAATTTCCCAACTTACACCGCTAGTGGTAAATCTTTCTTCTGGGTCATCTACATGTACCAATTCTGATTCTTCTATAAGTTCTTTTAAGCTGCTTACCATACTATGCGCTGCTTACGGTACATCATTACCGTAACACAATGCGGAATTTAGCTGACGTTTCATGAGTTTATCAGGATATTCAGCGTAATCACTCATTTTCATGAGAAGATTTGTTAAAATTTATTAAAGACCTAATGATAAGAATTATGACAACTTCAAATCGCGAATTTGAAATCAACAAAACAGAGCAAGAGTGGCGCGAAGAGTTGACGCAGGAACAGTTTTGCGTATTGCGTCAACATGCAACAGAACGTCCTCACACCAGCCCACTTGATAAGCACTATGCCGATGGTACTTATCAGTGTGCAGCGTGCGGACAGCCATTGTTTACATCTAACACTAAATTTAACAGTGGCTCTGGTTGGCCGAGTTTCTTTCAACCAATTGAAGGTGCGATCGCCACAACTGTAGATAAGTCTTTATTTATGACTAGAATAGAAGTACACTGTAGTCGTTGCGGTGGACATCTAGGTCATGTGTTTGATGATGGTCCTCAACCTACAGGCCAACGCTACTGCATCAATGGTGTTGCGCTAAAGTTTATTGCCGACTAATATTAAGTGACTCCATCCGGATGTAGCCGGGAAGTTGAGCAAGCTTGCTCACAGCAGCAACTAATTCTTGGGGGTGTGCGCAATTTGTGAGAGACAATAGGCAAAAAGTTGAGCTTGGGCTTCAGGCAGGGTTTGCTCTACTTTTTGCCTCTGTTGTATTTGTTGTAAGATTTTACGAATGGCAATGGGTAGGAGACGCAACATTTGAATTATTTGGTTTCAGCCAGTACTAGTATCAAATGTAATCGGGAAATCGAGATATGTCTCTTAGTATTGCTATGAATATAGCAAACTACTCAATCAATAACGCATGAATAAAGTTGATTTAGCTTTTACCCCAGCGTTACAACAGGCGGAGTTAATTCGTCGCCGGGAGGTGTCGCCGTTGGAGTTGGTGGAAATATATTTAGAACGAATTTCCAGTTTGAATCCCCAATTGGGCAGTTATTTTACTGTGATGGCCCAGCAGGCGTATGATGATGCTCAAGCCAAAACAGAAATTTTGGCATCAAGTGTAGAGACGCTCCGGCAGAGCGTCTCTACGCTACCCCCGTTTTTTGGTGTGCCGATTTCTGTTAAAGATCTTAATTCTGTGGTGGGTGTTCCTTGTACTTATGGGCATCCAGCTTTATTGAATAATATTGCTAGCTATGATGAAGGGGTAGTAACGCGGATTAAGCAAGCTGGATTTGTGATTTTGGGCAAAACTGCAACTTCAGAACTTGGTTCGTTTCCTTACACTGAGCCTACAGGATTTCCCCCTGCGAGAAATCCGTGGAATTTGGAGTACACTGCAGGGGGTTCTAGTGGTGGTGCAGCGGCAGCGGTGGCGGCGGGATTGTGTGCGCTCGCTCAAGCTTCTGATGGTGGTGGTTCGATTCGCGGACCGGCGGCTTGTTGTGGTTTAGTAGGAATTAAGCCATCACGGGGAAGGGTGTCTCATGCGCCAGTGGGCGATCGCTTAAGTGGTATTGCCATGAATGGACCGATAGCACGTACTGTCGCAGATGCTGCTGCTCTTTTAGATGTGATGTCTGGTTATATCACAGGCGATCCTTACTGGTTACCCGATCCAGAACCATCGTTTCAAGCTGCCGCTCACAGAAAACCTGTAAATTTGCGTATTGCCTATTCTACTAGTATACCACCTTTAGGCGAAGCAGACGCTAACTGTAAGCAAGGTGTTTTGCAAACAGTCAAGTTATTACAGGAACTAGGTCACAAAGTTGAAGAAAAATGTCCAGATTTTAGTGGTTTGGTTGAACCGTTTCAAGTCGTTTGGCAAACCAGTGTAGCCGCTGCGGGTATTCCGGGGGAAATTTTGCAGCCGATGAACCGTTGGTTATTAGAGCGAAATGGTTCGGCTGGTGAATATCTCAAGGCAGTTTACGAACTACAAATGGTAGCACGACAAATTGTTGCGTTTTTTGATACTGTGGATGTGTTGGTTTTACCAGTATATCTGCATTCACCGATTCGTGTGGGAGAATGGGCGCACCTGAGTGCGGAAGAAACATTTCAAAATATTGTCCACTGGATTGCGCCTTGCCCTGTTGCTAATGCTACCGGACAACCGGCGATCGCACTTCCAGTAGGGTTCGATCAATTAGGTTTACCAATCGGCGTTCAATTAATTGGAAAACCTGCTGCTGAAGCCACCCTAATTAGTTTAGCTTCCCAACTCGAAGCAGCTAACCCGTGGATTGAGCATCGTCCAAGTTTATAGGAAATCAAAAGACATAGCAGTGGAAAACAATGTAGAGACGTTCCATGCAACGTCTCTACAAGGGATACTAAACTTAATAAAAAAATGACAAACGTGTGCGATAATAGAAATAGAGTTATAATGAAGTGATATGCAATCCTCCACCTGTGCCTGTTCTGCGGTGACAATCAGGCAACAACAGGAGCAAAATATTCACCACCAAAAGCAGTGTAATGATGCCAAACCTAACCACTGTAAGAACAAGTCAGGAAACTGTACAGTAGTGGAAAATGGTCGGGTAGTGATTAAGCCTGTAAATCAATCTTCCGATTCTAGAGACACCACCTCATGAAAGTAGTTGTAATCAATGTAGCGGTGTCCATCAGGAGTGTGGTAAATGACATCCACAAGGCGGTTGTTCAACAGAATATCATGAGCGCTGTAGGTATGACGTGCATGAATAACCTGTACCACCGTTTCATCAATTCCACTCAGAGAAGCCACAATAGAAGTTTTTGTGGCGATTAAAGACTCTGCTGTCATTCCGTAGAGAGGGCTAGACTCATCAATTGGATGCATAGCAGTCCAAGTTAGTGTAAAGCTTGGTGTCTGACTCCTGACTAAATTCATATCATAGAACCGACGCATAAATTGACCTTCAGCAGAAACCTCATCGCGCATCAGGTAAACTCGTAACTGCGCCTCTAAAATTTGGTTGCGCCGCTTGTTAGCTGTGCGAAACATCAAAGTGGGTACTCCATCATAAGGTGCAATTACTGCGACACGGCTAAAAACGACACGGGCTGAAGGTTTAGAGAAACGGGCAAACGCCAAACCAGTCATCACGGCAATACCTACTAAACCCATCATTGCTTCTATAGTGACAATGGTATTGGCATAGGTTGTTTTAGGATACATCGCACCATAGCCAATAGAAGCTAGAGTTTGCACGCTAAAGAAAAAGGCATCTAAGAAAGAGCCAGGTCGAGCATTCTCGATACAATCCCCTCCAGCTAAATACGCTAGGGCAAATAGGGTATTAATCGCCACATATGATCCAGAAGAAATAATGAAAAAGCCCGACCAAGAAATTGTTAACATTAAATGGTATGGATCACGCCAGTAATTATGCCAGCTACCCATACCCATGATTTGAAATCGCCCATCCTCAATCTTGATATGAACTTTCGGTAGACGCCGTTGGTTTTTTGAGCGTTTCTTTTGTCGAATCATTGCTGAAGATCACTTTTTCACTAGAATATATGCTGTAGCATATTCAGGCAGTTGCCTGATATATTGTTCAAAATCGTTTTTATTCTTAAAAATACCAGCTAAAAAATCAAGTTGATGAAGATTGGGCAAAAATGCTCCGCCTGTATCGGCAATAATACCCATCTTCAGATGTTTCCGTCCACCTTTAGTATATTCAAGAACAATTACTTTACCTAAACCAATATTCAGGACATCGCCAGCAAAAGTGACTCCGGGAGGAATAGAAATTTTTGCATCTATCTTATACCCGTAACCTTTGATAGCATCAACTTGTCGAAAATACCAATAACGCTTTTGTGATCTTGGTGCTACTCCGCGAACATAGGGCATCTCATTGTTTCTATCTACATTAAAAAATGCCTGAGAGCCATCGGGAAAATTAATCAGTATTGTTCCCTCCATCAGCGCTTCTTCTAAACCTTCACGGGTTAAATAAGCAAGCGGTTCAACTTTACCAAATTCTCTACCACCAGGCTCATAGATACCAGATAATACCTGTTGTTTTGTATATTTAGTGTAGAATTTGTTGGTGATTAAGTTATCTTTTAAACTATAAATTGGTGTATTAAATGTAGAGGTTTTCTTTCGAGAACCTGGATGAGTAAATACAGCATATTTTGTAATCCTTAATCTTCTTTGCTCTGGTTTCTGTTGGTTATGTGCAGACCATTTGATAACACGAAAGTTGGAATTGATAAAATTAGGATCTTGTAAACGAGTAGCTCGTTTATTAGCTATATCCTCCCTCAATACAGTAATCATAAAATCTAAAGTACTCAGAATATCTTGTACAGTAACGTTAGCAGAGTTAAGCAATCCTGTACGCAGAATATCTGGATCTTCTTGAGCGTAGTCTTGGAAATATTTTCTGGTATTGGTAAGAGCAGTTAATAAATCTGCTTGATTAAAATCAACTTTGCTGGTTGGGAGTCTTCCGGGAGTAAGAATTTGACTACCATCAACGCTATACTTGTAATTTTTTAACTCATCTATAACTTTATAAGGTGCTGAGCTAGCGACATCCTTTGGGGTGTCGGCGACAAAACTTTGCTCTTTTTCTGGATTTAGTTGAGTTTTTGAGTGGGCATATAAATGGCTAGTGGCCAAACTGACAACTAAGGCAGTGGCAAAACCTACTGTGAGGCGCAGTTTGTGACTAAATAGAAAGTTCATGAGTGAAAGAATCAATTTCCAATTATAAATGATAAGCTGTTGCGCATTTAAGTTTCACTTTGAGCGGGGCAATCGTAGCGATCGCTCTCCCAAACAGAATTCTCCTGACTCCTGTCTCCTCATTGACACATAAGCAAAACTGATAAGTATTATTGCCAAATATAATGAAAAACCTCTTGATTTTGTAAAGCAATGTAAAGTAAATTAAAAGCAAGTTGAGCAAAACAATTTTACTCAACTTCATACATAACCAATTCATCGCAATTATTTTTACCATGACAGCAACTTTACAACGCGCACGCAGCGCTAATATATGGGAGCGGTTCTGTGAGTGGATCACCAGCACCGAAAACCGCTTATACATCGGTTGGTTCGGCGTATTGATGATC
>NZ_JACXAE010000023.1 GCF_014698965.1 Iningainema tapete BLCC-T55 | reverse complement strand
TTTAGGTCTTTGACAATTCTTGCATACTTTCTGCATGAACAAAATCCCTGATTTTTTTGTCAAAATTAACACACTAGCCTTGGTCTAAATATTTCAAAATAGTTATGAATAGCTGGATAAGTTTTAGCAAATATCTTCTCAGCTTCCTTGTCTGGTTTTTCTGACCAAGGATGCTGCTGATTTTCTGATGACTCTATTTTGATTAAATACTGTTCGGCAAAATTGACACTCCACCTCTTTACATCCTTTCCTCGTAGAAACGGCTGTAGAACCTTAGCAGAAGAGGGATGTTCAGCAACCAATCTGTCCCGTGTCGTCCTATCCACAACAAAAGCTTCATTTAGTCCAGTCTTGATTCCGTAATAAAATCGCCCATTCACATACTCACCTAATGGTTTCCCTGCATTACGCAGTTTTTCCAACAAGCGCAGCACACTTGGAGATTCCAGTCTCCAGCCATCAGGTGTTAATTCCTTTTGGGCAATCAGGAAACTACTGGAGCGAAACACGGAAGCAAATTCTTCAACTGATTTCTCTGGTTCCCAGGTAAGAGCGCGAATCTGGTGATTAGTGGATGATGTTTTGTTTGCGAGGATAATGCTTGGGTAAGCGATGGCTTCAAAGACAGGGGCATCCCCAAAGTCTATTAAGTGGTGTACAGTGGACTGATTGCCTAAAAATTTGCGTAGCTTTTCCCCATAGCCAGAGCGCATATATTTGTTTGAGGAAATGTAGGTGAGACTGCCGCCCGAACTGAGCAGATTGAAACCACGTTCATAGAAGTAAACAAACAAATCCGCTGTACCTGTGTAGCAGTCATACTCTTGCTGGAGAGCAGGCTTAAGTTCTCTAATTTGTTCCTGTCTGACATAAGGAGGGTTACTAATCACAATATCAAAACCGCCCTTTTGCTGAAACACTTCATTAAAATGTAAATGCCATTGGAAGAAGTTGAGCGATCGCATTCCTCTTTCTACATCAGCCTCTATCTTGTCTAACTCCCTCAGCTTAGTAGTAATCACCTGTTGTGATGAAGATTGAGCGCGGCTGGCTTTGCCCTTCATCCGTTTGATGTCTTGTTCTAAATTGCGCTGTTCAGTTTCCCAATACTGACGACGATCAGCAATTGCCACTCGAAACACATTCTTTTCAGCCTCTATAATCTGCTTTCTGAGAACTTTGCGCTCATCAGTGTGAGATGTAAAGTACTGGTGTTGCAAGTCTATTAGAGGTTGAATCGCAGCTTGTATAGGAGTTACATTTAATACTGTCTGCAGGTCTTTGGTGGGGTCAGGAATCAACTTTTCCCCGTGAATCGTAGAAATCAGTGAATCCCCGCACATTAACTTATAATCTAAATTGGGCAGAGGCTCCACATCATCAACGGTGGGAATGTCCACTACCAGTGATAACCACATCCGCAGTTTGGCAATTTCGATTGCTTCTGGTTTGATATCTACTCCATAAAGGTTGTTAGCGATGAAGTCCCGCTTCCACTCGCTGATAGTGAGACTACCTCGTTGTACTGTCATGCCTTCTCGTCGGGCGATCGCCTGCCGCACTGCAAGCATCACTTGCATCATCCCCAGGGGAAATGCCCCCGATCCTACCGCAGGATCGCAAATCTTTACAGACTCCAGAGCCTGCTTTAACTTCTTTGCTTGCTCCTTTGTTAGTAGTTGTTTGAAGTGGGCATCAGGCAAGTCAAAGTCAGCTTCTATCAGTTGCTTGATTGCCTCTACATCCATGCCGCTAGAGTCTGCCAAGTAGCGAGAGAGAGACTCCACACACATGAAGTGAACGATACCGCGTGGTGTATAGAACGTGCCGCTTTGCCCTCTTTCATCAGCAGCGAGTAAATTCTCGAATACCTTTCCTAACATTTCGGGATCAACCGCTGCTTCTTCATCTCCTTGAACATTTTCAGCAATGGTAAAATTATAGCTGTTGAAAAACTTGAGGATGCCTTTTTCACTACTAGGGTCAAATAGAGAATTCGGCAGTTGAATTTGAGGAGGTGTTTCTAGTCCAGATGCATCCTTTACGTCAATTCCATAATCTCGATCAAATAGTCCACCATTAAGGTATGGGATTTTTCCCCAAGGTGATTCGTGATTGGGACGTTTTTTGTTGAGTGTCTCGAAGAATACTTGCTCTAGTATGGACGTATAGAAGTCGGTATCCTCTGGTTCTGAGGTCGTAGGATACCATTTCTTGAGGAAGTTGCCATCGCCTCCTAAAAACCCCTTCTTCTGCAAAAAGTAGAGGAACATTATCCGCCCTAAAAGCCTTTGTGAGAATTGATGCAAGCAGCTTTTGTCTTCAAAGTATGGGTGAGGGTTGTTGGCTTTAATTACCTGCTGCACTTGCTCAAAGATTTCCCGATAGCCTCGATAGAACTGTTTAGTCAACTTCTCTACATCGAAAGCATCGCACTGAACATTATAAAGTTCTTGGGGAGAAAGATTGCGTGCGGCAATTGCTTCGAGTCTGTCTCTGTCGTAGTTGGTTGGATTGGTACGATCTATCAGCAGCTTGCGAATGCTGACTTTTAAATTCAGATCGGCATCAAAGCTTTTACGCGGGTTAACCAACATCAACTGATCGTAGTCTTTTGTACCCAGAAGCAGGAAATTAGAGGGACGCTTGCAAAGACTTTGAGCAAGCGATCGCATCCTGTTACTGACAACACTAGGAGACTCCCACTCGTGAGAATGCAACTGAAACAGCAAGACTTGCAGCGACTCACTACCTTTTTGATGGTCAGCAATTATATATGCGTTCCAAATAGCTTCTGCACTACGGGCAGGTAGCTCAAGGTCATCAATGGCTAATTGCTTGGCATTCGCATTATAGCCTATTTTCTTAAAAAGTAACGCTATTCTCTCTGACGACTTAATGTCTCTTATATCACCTAATTGCAGCAAACGTTCCGCCATATTGGCGATTCCTTGTTAAAAGCTGAGTTTGTTTATACATCAGCTTTACTTACAAACAGGAATGTTGCCATGCTTTTAAAAAAAATTATCCTGTTCTTTAATTTTTTATTTAAAACCAGTGTTAATACGAAAACTAATTGTATATTATGTCAAATAATTTAAGCAACTTTTTATACATAAAACTAATTTTAAGTTAAAATACTTAATTGGTATCTCACCTTGAGCCTTGAACTTGAGTTCAAGGCTGATAGCTAAAGGTTGAGTTTCCTAATATTTTAAATGAGAAATCTGGGACAAATTTGGCGTTATTGTTTCAGACTTTGCAACCATCTCAGCGCGAACGCATTATTAATATTACTAAAGGAATTACGGCAATGAGTAATGAGGCGCATTATTGGTTTGCTAAGGTTAGTAATGGTAAACGCAATCAAGCTTTAAAGGCGATTCGGGTATTATTGGGAGAGTAGTTGACGGTTGACTGAAAATTAATGTAATTTTAGTAAGAGAAGATAACTCTTAACATAAGGTAGAGAAAATATGAAAATTGACGCACGAGGAGCTGTAATGGCAGCAAAAAAATATTTTGAGGAGATACAAGAGTTAATAGGAAATACTCTCCAAGATATCTTGCTGGAAGAGTTAGAATTATCAGAAGATAAAAAATTTTGGTTGATTACGTTAGGGTTTAATCGTCCTGTTTACAGAACGAAAAATCCTCTGATTCCTGAAATTATGCCTTCTCCTGAGTATAAGCGAGAGTATAAACTTTTTAAGATAGACTCAGAAACAGGCGAAGTTCAATCGATGAAAATTCGTGAGGTATGAAAGAGTTTATTCGCTCTTTATTTCATAATTATAAACAAAAGGGTATTTTGATTGACACAAACATTCTACTACTTTGGTTCGTTGGCAGTGTTAATCGTTCACGAATATCCCAATTTAATCGGACTGAGCAGTTTTTGCCAGAGGATTACGATTTATTAGTACAGATATTGTCATATTTTTCAAAAATTATTACGACTCCTAATATTCTTACAGAAGTCAATAGTCTTGTGAACCAGCTTGGTGAACCAGAACGTTCTCAATGTTATTCAATTTTTGCTCAAGTCACAAGATTAGATGAATTTTATATAGAGAGCAGGGCAAACGCATCTTATTTGTTAATAGTTTGGCAAGTCACATTAAAACTATTAAAAAACTCCCGAATCTTTTTAGGTAAATATTTAAATTGAATCAAGGCATAGCTAGGAATAACTAATATTTATATTAATATGAGATGAAAAACAATTTGTAATTATAATTAGATTAAATTCAACATCCTAATATAAGTAGAGATTTTATACTATCACTACTGCTAAGATAAAATATTTGATTTTTAGTTCAATTGTGAGTAAATTATCTTGCTTAAAGTTGCGCTAATACTCTGACTAAATATTCGTTATCCATTGCCGCTAAAAATCCCTTATTCTTTACACCAACTTTCATACGTTTTTCTTTACCTAAAAGATTCACTGCTATTTGACGTAATACTGCGAAATTTAGGAGTGCATTCTCTTTTCTGATCCGACAATCATCTTCTTTTAATGCTACATCTAATACCCAATGCAATGAATTTTCCACTCCCCAATGACCAGGGTAAGAGCATCTCAATTAGGCTTGACACAAGGGATGAGAAGAATCTAATGTTAGATCAAGAAAACAAGAACTGAGAACTTGAATCATATAATCATCATCCATAGCGGCCCGTTTACTTTTTTGTCGCAGGCTACGTTTGTAAGTCTGTTCTCGGTTAAGGGCATTGAGAGCAATGCGTCGTAGGAGGGCAAAATTACGAGGACTGTGGAAGGAGCGAATGCGGCAAGCATCCTCAGCAAAAGTGACGTCAAGAGTCCAATGAGCCTCGTTTTCAATCCCCCAATGCTTTCGGATTGCCCGGCCTAGAAGTTGAGCATCATTGGTTAAAGAAGTCAAATAAAACTGAACTTCACGAGTAGACTTGTTCCAAAGATGACGCACTCGGACGACCATGACAACGCTTTGGAGTCTTGCCCAAGGTTGGGGTTGATAAATCTCACCAATAGCAGCAACTGGCACAGTCCAAACTTCACGGATTTCTGTGCGATGATGTCCTTTTTCAATGCGTTTATCGTAACTGACATCAATTCCTTCAAACTGAATAGCTTGAGCTTGCTCAAACCATTCTTTCACCTGACGGTAGAGAGTTGGATGATTAGCTTTAAGTGCTAGGACATAATCGGCTTTCCGCTCAATAATTTTTTTGGCAATCTCAGTTTGTGTTCCCATTGCATCAATGGTGATTATACATCCTGTGAGATCCAGCAACTCTAATAATGCGGGAATGGCAGTAATTTCGTTGGATTTATCTTCTACTTTCATCTGTGCCAAAACCAGACGTTGAACACTCGCGCCCAAGCACTAATAACATGAAGTGCTGACTTGCCTTGATTTCGGTCATAGGAACCTCTAATGGTCTTCCCGTCTATGGGAATAATCTCTCCTCCCATAGAGGTGACAAGAGTTTCCACCCATTTGAGAAAGCATTGATTCAAGGCTTCTGGATCAATGAACTCAAATACTCTACGGAAGGTATCATCAGAAGGGATACCGTGTGGCAATGCCAAAAACTCTTTTAACCAGTTTTGCTTGCTGATACCATAATTCTCAATGTCTTCCCATCCTTGCGCACCGCCGATTATGGCGAGAATAGCAATGACTAAGATGTCGGTAAGTTGATGTTTCTTAGTTCGCTCTACTCTTGGGTCTTTGATGTCAGAGAATTGCTTGACTAAACTCTGTTGAATAGCTCCGATTTCTGCCACAACTGTGGGTTTTTTCACAGTGGGAGAACTTTTTTTACCATTCTCAGATTTAATTCCAAAGCCCTGAACTTGCTGCTTGTTCCTGGAGATTTTGAACTACGGTATTGTTGTCATCTCACTGATCATACTCAGCCGTCAAGTACGTTTCATCTAAATTGGCTTATTCCTATAATGCCTTATTTGTCAAGGATAATTTATACAAATTTAGATGAGCTTACCCTGTCCCCAATGACCACGAACAAACAGAAGCAAACTTCTCAATATTATTCGGAAGACTGCTAATAAAATAACGAATTTCTACTGTTGTTTCCCCTTTTTCCTGACGAATATGCTCCACCATCCCAACGCTATTTAATTTGACCCAATCTGTATGAGGATCTAACTGGGATTTTATTTCTGATATCATTGCATCCCGGACGAATTTCTTTTCGTCCATGCCCTATATCTTCTGTTGTATATGTCTCGTGGTTTTCGCCCTGAAATCCTTTCTGTATAGCGCTCTTGAATAATCTCTCTACATCAGAATATAGATTTCCTTGGTTCTCTTTTAATGTAATTACATAATCCGCATCTTGCCTGACTATTTCTTTCACTATTTCTTTTTGACAACCCATTGCATCTATTGTGACTATACACCCAGATATTTCTAATACTTTCAGCAATTCTGGTATAGCTGTAATACAGTTTGATTTTGCATTTGTTTTGACTTGTCCTAGTACTAATCTGTTATGTACCGCCCAAGCATTTACCATATGTATTGCTGCTTTATCACTATTTGTATCATAAGAGCCACGCAATGTTTTTCCATCTATTGCTACTATATCTGACTCGGTTATCTTCTGTATTGATTTCATCCAATTCACAAAACACGTATGTAATTGTGCCGATTTTATTCGGGCAAACACTCTCGCAAATGTATCATGTGATGGGATGCCATTTGGCAACTCTAAAAAAGTTTTTAGCCAATCACCTGCTTGCACATCCATATATTTCTATGTCTACCCAACCCTCGGCTCCGCATATCACAGCACAAATCGCTATCGTCAGAATATCAATTAATTTGTGTCTCTTTGTCCTCTCTATTCTTGGATCTTCTATCACTTCAAAGTGGTCAGAAGACTGTAATTTTTGGCTTCAGTTTCATGATTATTTAATATCTACTTCTATGACAGCACACCTAAATCCAGGTTGAGGATACCACATTCGACTATCCTTGCCGTCATATCTTTCATCCAAGGCTCTTACGACTGTTTTCTTTTTTGCTCTCTAAGACAACAATCCCTTTCAAGCCTGCTTTTATCGTCAAATCCTAATCTCCATCAATAATTAGATGCGTTCGCCCTGATATAGAGAGTAAGAATGCCGCTATTACGGAAAATTTTGCTAAATATGGACTTACTGATTGTGGAATTGTAATGCTGGCAAAAAATAAATATTTAGTACTTACTGATGATTTGAAGTTGGGAAACTACCTGCAAAAAGTAGGCATTGATACAATAAATTTTAACAATATTCGGACTTATGGATGGTGATAGAGAAGCCTGAACGCATTATTAATATTACTAAAGGAATTACGGCAATGAGTAATGAAGAGTTAAAGCAATTCCACGAATTGGCGATGAAAAGAAACGCATTCCCGAAGAAAAAGCGTTGTTAGATTTGTGGTTGGCGATGGATGAAATTAAAGTGAAGGTTTCTTACAAGCAGATTGAGTTACCCTTAAATCAAGGGGGGCAAATGAGCCTATTTTGATAATTGTTGATAGTTAACCGTTCACTGTCAACCGTCATCAGTCAACAGTCAAAATTCAGCACCTATCGTGTTATGTTCAACTACAATCCCTTAGACTGCCTACCATCATCGGCAGAATTACCAGATTCTAATGATACGCCTGTGGATAGCGAACTGCAAATATTAATACCCAACTTACTATTAGCCATTTTGCCATTACAAGCTGATCGCAATTCAACAGGAACTGGAATGTTTCGGCACAAAACTTAGCACGCCCTTAGGAGCAATTCCTCAACAACGATACCAATTATGATACAACACAATTACAACTTTCTTACCTGCTAAATTTTCTGAAATTTAATGTCACAATTGATCGTGACGAAGACGGGGTTTGGATTGTAGAATGTCCAAGTATTCCTGGTTGTGTCAGTCAAGGTCAGACAAAAGAAGAAGCGATAGAAAACATTAAAGATGCGATCGCCGCTTGCCTTCAAGTCCGTGCAGAACGTGGTTTGCCATTGCCCACTCCATAATTACCGTATCTCGTTCACAGGTATCGCCAATACTAGACCAATGAACCGCTTCTATATTATACCTTAATAGTAAATAAACTCCGATGCACCATAATTTTCATCGCTCAATAAATTTATTTCTTAGCTAGTAACTCAAGTCAGTTTCATCTGAGGTGCGTAACTCTTTTAGTCCGTTTTAACGGACTTGAGCTATTAGCCTTGAACTTCAGTTCAAGGCGTATTGTTATCAATTAAGCTTGAATTACTTGAGATTCCCGATATGTGGGAAAATCAGTGTAACCTTCTTGACTAAAAGAATACCAAATGCTAACATCAGGAGGTGGATTTAAAGACCAGCCATGAGCAAAACGCTCAACTAAATCTGGATTGCTAATTAAGGGACGCCCAAAGGCAATCAAGTCAGCACTACCGTCTTTGATTGCAGCTTCAGCCGTTTCTTGCGTATACCCACAGTTACCCACGAGTACACCTGTAAACACTTTGCGAAATTCAGCCAACGTCATCGGTTCTCCCAACTCGTGAAAGCCAAATCCCAAACCATCGAGCAGATGGAGGTAAGCCAAACCATAAGCATTTAGCTGCTGTGCCACGTAGGAAAAAGTTTCACGGTAATCCGGCGAACCCATATCATTGTAAACACCATTTGGAGATAGCCTCACTCCGATTCGGTGAGCAGGAAATACAGTTGCGATCGCCTCAGTAATTTCTTTGAGAAAACGGTAGCGATTCTCCAGGCTACCACCATATTGATCTGTTCGATGGTTAGTTTTAGATTGCAGAAACTCATCGATCAAATAGCCATTTGCGCCATGAATTTCCACTCCATCAAAACCAGCATCTTTTGCTCGTTCAGCAGCCCGACGATAATCCTCTACAACCAAAGCAACCTCGCTTGTCTCTAAGGCGTGGGGAGTTTCATAAGGTTGTTTGCCGATGGGAGTATGAATGTACTCTCCATTCAACTTAATGGCACTAGGAGCATCGGGCAGTTGATTATTTTCGTGAAAACTACTGTGAGAAGCTCTTCCACAGTGCCAAAGCTGGAGAAAAATTGGTGTTTCTTTGGCGTGTACTGCATCCACAACCTGCTTCCAACCTTCTGCCTGCTCATCTGAGTAAATACCAGGGGAATTTTGCCAACCAATAGCCTGCGTGGAAATTACAGTAGCTTCAGTAATGATCAAACCTACCGTTGCCCGTTGAGCGTAGTACTCCGCCATCAGAGCGTTGGGTATACGTTCCTCTCCAGCTCGAGCGCGAGTCATGGGAGCCATTACCACTCGGTTTTTGAGAGTCAAATCTCCCAAGTTAAAAGGGCTAAGCAGATTTGTGGAAAGCGTTTGAGTAGTCATTCGTTTGTTGTTTCTAAAGTAAGTGAACATTGTTTAGACAGCAACGCCCGAATTTTAGCTGCTTAGCTCGATTTTGTCTATCAAAGGTATACTTAGACAATACCTTCTCCTTGCCCAGACGCTGCGCGAACGTCAAAATGCAACACCCTATAAGAGTGTCGCTATACAAGTTTTCCTTTGCAGCTTAGTAAACAACGCTTGTTTGACCCTTTTGACGATATTCGGGCTTAGGCTTTACTATGATTTCTATATCATTGCCAAGCGCATTTAGAAAATAAAGTAATCTATCAGTTGAAAAACCTGATAGTCTGCCTCGAATTAATGCTGAAACTTTTGGTTGATCAATGCCTAAGATTTCAGCGGCTTGAACTTGTGTTAGTTTTCGGTGATTAATAGTTTCACTGATTTTACGTACTAGTTCAGCTTTCACCAATCTTTCTTCAGGATTAGGCAAACCTAAGTCAGCAAAAATATTTCCACTGCTAACATAAACATCATTTTTTTGAGTCATTTTGTTGCTCCTTCTCTTTAGCAGTTTGCTCTAAATAGTCTTCCTGTGCGCTATTTAACCTCCTTTGAATCAACTTAATATCTTGTTGTGAAGTGGCTATACCATGCTTAGATTTTTTCTGAAATGCGTGTAAAAGGTAGACAAAACCTGCAAATTTTACAGTGTAAATTGCTCGGTATGTGCTTTTTGCTCATGTAATATTCAGTATGCTAAATTCGGCATACTTATGTCAACAACTAAATTTTAGCTGTATCAAAAGTATTCAGGGTTCCCCTCCCAAAGAATCTGTCCTTAAATTCAGCCGTTGACGGACTGAAAGATCTTGAGGTGTTCTCCTTCTGGCACATGGTTCCCTCGTGGCAGCAAGTCTTTACCAGCCAGCGCAGCTGCTACGCGAGCAACCGAAGCCCCATATAGACGACCCCCTTGATGCCTATTGGCTCCATTCGAGCACCGCCTGAACGAGCATAAGGACACCCGCGAACCAGTAATTTCGCTGCCTGATGCCGATTTTGGGAAGGGTACAAGAATCATTCCACACTCTGCTAACGAGCCAAGCATAGCAATCTGGGTGAGTTCCACGAACCTGCATTCCCATATCCGCCACCTGTTGCAAAGACTCCTGCAACTTTACCAACAAGTTCATCAACTAACCAAAGTTGGTACACACTGCTATCGATGAACTTTTTGATTCTCCAATCTAGCATTCCCATGTGTACGGGAGAACCCAAAATGAGGGCATGGCATTGACGAACTTCATCGATCGCCGCATTTCCGTTGAGAACCAGTTCACTGCGCCTACATCCGTTCAACACTCGCTCTACTTGAGTGCGACAGTGATGAACAACAATGACATGCTCAGCATTGCTGTGTTCAGGTATCTCCCAAGCTGGCTGCCGATGGTGTTCAACCTGAATTCCATTCCAATCTAATTGATAACTTGAAAGCAGCAGCAGGCGAGGTGTGACTTGCCTCGTCTCATTCGTTCCTGAATAAACAATGGTTGAGGGTTTCTCTTTTGACATGTTGTTAACCTAAATCCACAGGTTGCCCTACCTGCTTAGATTAACAATAATGAGTAAATAGGTCTAGAGGTAGCGAAGTTGAAACTCTCCGCTACGGGAGTGCTGAAACCTTAAAGATTTTTTAAGTGTAATCGCGTAATTAATTTAAAAAATAGTTATATATAACACATGCATGAAGTTTGGGTAAATTTTTGATTTTTTGACTGATTTTCTTCGGGAATTGTGAATATGATGTAGCAAATGACATATCAAATCCTGAATATGCCAATTAATTGCAAGTTTAAAATAAATGACCAGTAAAAAACCAGGAGCGATGAATCAACCAATTGGGCAGTTCATTCGTGAATTAAGGCTTTTAACAGGTTTAACTCAAGAACAGTTTGCAGCTTCTTTGGGCGTCACTTATCCGACAATCAGCCGATGGGAGAACGGACGTACTAAGCCTTCACCATTAGCACTCTTATAAACTCCAAGTTTTATTGCAGCAGATGGGCGAACTAGCTCAAGACTTGTCTGCAAAATATCTGCAGAATTAGTTCTAGGCAGTAGGAGATCGCTCCTTTTCAGAGTAGCGCTTACACAAATTATATGTAGTAATTGCAACTTTAGTTGTTAATTGCTGCTTGAATCTAGTAGTTGCAACTTTAGTGTGGCAATTGCAGACATGAGCGATAGCCCTGGCTTGTCAGTTCGTCCGACGCCAGATTTGAGAGCTGCGATCGCTTAGGCAGTTCGTCGATGTCTTCGACAATAATGCTATTGCCACCGTTGAGGTGAAGTAAGCGCTTTACTCTTGAACCAATAAGCCTAAAAAAATATACAAACATCTAGCGATAAAGTGCATTAACCAACAGGAAATTATGGAATTTTTCCCTTACGAACCTTTTGATAACAATCAAGCTCAGAAAAAAGTCTGGGACTCGATAAAAGAAGCATTCAAAGATGATCCAGGTGTAGCGTACTATCGCTACCCTATTTTTACTCGTAGTGGAAGGCTTAATAGAGAGCCTGATATTCTCATACTTCATAGGGAACTTGGTCTATGGGTAATTGAATGTAAAGGATGCAAAATTGACAATATTCTCAGTATTCAAGGTCATGAATGGAGAATGAATAATTGGTACTCAGAGATTGAGACACCAGTAGCGCAAGCAGAAAACCAAATGTATGCAGTTAAAAATAAATTGACAGATTGTGAGGAAACTCGTGGTTTGGTTTCTTTCAATTTTAGAGTTGCTCTTCCTTTTATAAGTAAACAAGAATGGCAAACAAAAGGTTTTCATGATTTACCATCTACTCAAGGCGTTGTTTTACTAGCAGATAATTTGACTCCAAAAGCTTTCAAAAATAAAATTACTGAGTCTGCTCAAGACAACCCTCAAAAAATAATGAGTGATAAACAGTGGGAAAATGTTAAAGGAGTCTTAGGAGGTACTTTAACAGCTAAGCCTCCAAGACCTGTTTCCACTGGGACAGCTGCTAATAATCCTATTAGAGTAATTAGCGCGATCGAATCACAATTAAAGAAGTTAGATGAAACTCAACAGAGAATTGCTTTTGAAGTTCCTCCTGGTCCTCAGCGGATTCGTGGATTGGCGGGGACAGGTAAAACAGTTTTGCTAGCGAAACGTGCGGCTAAAATACACTTTGTCCATCCCGACTGGCAGATAGCTTTTATCTTTTTCACACAAGCACTTTACGAGCAAATTACCGAGTTAATTGGTTTGTATTACCGAGAAATGACGGGGGGAGAAGAACCAGATTGGAGAAAAATTCATATACTACATTCTTGGGGAGCAAGAGATAGAGCTGGTTTTTACCGGAGTTTAGCAATGAGGTGTGGTGCAACTTACAGAGATTTGAATCGAGCTAGGGCAGAATTAAAATCAGGTTCCCCATCATCCCTTTTTGAATATGTCTGCAATTGTTTTGAACAGGAAGTTCCTAATCCTCCAACTTTATACGATGTAGCTTTAATTGACGAAGGGCAAGATTTGCCACCTTCATTTTACCGAATGGTTAGAGGTACGCTCTCTGATAGTAAACGGCTTTATTGGGCTTATGATGAAGCTCAGGGTATCGGCTCTTTAATTGTCCCCGAACCTGTGACTATTTTTGGCTTGACTCAAGATGGTAAACGAGTAGTAGATTTAGGCGGACCAAACCCAGACGGAACCATTACACCGCCTACTTATTCTAATGGTATTCCCAGAAACTGGGTTATGAGGCGATGCTATCGAACTCCTCGCTTACTTCTGATGACTGCTCACGCTATAAATATGGGGTTATTTCGCTACCCAAAACCTTTACAAGGCGTTACTACAAAACTCCACTGGGATAGGTTAGGCTATGAGGCAACAGGTGATTTTCGTCGTATTGGCAGTTCAATAAAAATTACTCGTCCTGCTAAGTATAGCCCACATCCAATAGATCAAGAAGACTTTAAGTTACATGATGCTCTCGGCTCTCCCTTAGTTATTCAAACTTTTGCAACTGAAGAAGAAGAAATAGATTGGATTGCCGAACAAGTTGCAAATGACATAAAACTTGGATTCCACCCGTGGGATATTATGATTACAGGACCAACGGGACATAACGAAAGTCAAGGACCACCTTGGGACAGAAAAAATGCGTACTTTCCTAAACTCAAATTGGCTCTGGAACAACATGGTGTGCCTAGTTTAATAGCAGGTGTAGACACGAGCAAAGACATTTTTAGGATGGACGGCTATGTTACTATATCTACTATTTTTAGAGCCAAAGGAAATGAAGCCTGGAAAATTTATGCTTGTAGATTTCAGTATGCAACTCGACCTTTAGAGTTCAGAAAGGACACAGAAATTCATAAACGTAACGAAGCTTTTGTAGCCTTAACTCGCGCCCGTATTTGGTGTGTAGTTACTGGATTGGAGGGAGAAAGTCTAATTTTTAATGAGTTGCAAAAAGCTAAACAACAGTATCCAAACTTTACTTTTCCAGCCTTTAACAAAAACTCATTGGGTAGAATTTATGATAAAGAGGAAGGAGAAGATACAGATGCTGAAGAAGTTAATGTGAGCTAATAGTTTCTATTTCGCCTCACCTTATACACATTGTCACAACCTAAAACATGAATCATTTACCTGATTGTTTGTTTGATTGCTCTCAATATCCAAATCAATTTGAAGCTCAATTACATCAACAGCCACAATCCCGTAAGTTTATCATATATGACTGTGAAACAGCTAAATGCATTCCAAATGGCGATCGCTCACCAAACTTACAATACTGCAAGGGATGGGATGACTTTGAAGGGATGGGTATTGCTGTCATCTGCGCTTACTCATCTTGGGATGATTGCAATCACGTTTACTTACAAGACAACTTGGTAAACTTCCAAGCACTAGTTGATCAAGCACAAGAGATCGTCGGTTTTAATTCCCTGTCATTTGATGACAAACTCTGTGCTGCCAAGGGATTGCAGGTAAAGACAACCTACGATCTACTCTGCCATATTCGTGTTGCAGCAGGAATGCCCCCTCACTATGTTAAGGGTGTCACTCGCTCTGGCTACAGCTTAGAGCAATTGGCAAAGGTTAACTTAGACTACAGTAAATCACAGACAGGGGCGATCGCACCAGAACTGTGGCAAAAAGGCAACTATGGAGCCGTAATTGACTACTGCTTGACAGATGTAAACCTCACTCGAAAGTTATACGAAGGTCGAGCGAAGCTAATAGATCCTACAAATCAAAGATTACTGACACTAACCTAGTACCACTTGAATTGGTACAGAAGCCAATATCTGATTTCTAATTTGACAATACCAGCACGACAATCGCAACAATCTTGAATACTATTATGACAAGTGGAACTTTGGAATTCAATATAGAAGCAGGAGTAGAGCATAGAGTTAGTGGAGGTTCTCTCATACCATTAGGAGGGCAGCTTCCATATTATTTAGAGATGCAGACAAGTAAATTATTAGACGTTCTTGTTGGAATTGCTTTTACAATTCAAAGAACAGATCAAAACTTGAGACAACGTATTAATAGGTATTTGTATTCAAGAACTAGACCTGGTTTTTATTTAGAGATTAATGAACATTTACATTTAGCCTATGCAGATCAGCGTAATGGACATGGCACTCAACATTGGTGGCGGTTATTTTTTGATAATGACTACAGACATCAAATAGAACAGCTTATACGTGGAACAGCTATAACCGTATCAGGGGAACATACGTCTAGTAACGATAACAGAACTTCTGAACAAGAACACGCTAGAGCGAATGCACCGAGGGAGTGGGGCGGAATGTACTTTCGTTCAGCTGCTGAGATTAAGATTGCAGAGGAGTTGGATAAACAAGAGATATTGTTCTTTGCTAATTCACGCGGTCGTGTTGGTAGGCAAGGATCGCCTGTGTCTGATGCAAGTGGCTGGCTAACGGGTAGGGTTGAAGTCGATTTCTTAGTATTTTATAAACGTAAATGTATCATTCTAGAAGTAGATGGTCAACATCACCAAGAAAGTTTACAAACGTCAAGAGATTATTTGCGCGATCGCGTGCTGCTACGTGAGGGTATTCCAACGGTAAGGTTTACAGCTAAGGAATGTTTTGAACGAGCAGCAGATGTTGTGACTGAGTTTTTAAATATTTTCTGAAAGGGCGATCGCACCTTACTAAGTTCTGAATCACAAGGCATTAGGAAGCGATCGCCTTATCTAAAGTAGTATTTTAAAGGGTGTTAAATGATAAAACTATTAAAACGACCAAGGGATGCCAATATGGTATCCTCATTAAAAGTAAACAGGATTGCACAAAGACTAGGTAGATTAGCTTTAACAGGAATTGTTACCTGTAGCATTGGTGCGGTGGCAATTTTTGAGGGTTATAAAAACTATTGGGACAAGACAATATTCCGTGTTCAAACTGTTGATTTTAACTTATTATCTCATACTCTACCGACAAAACTTTCATACACCATTATTCAAAATCAACCAGAAGAATTACAACGTACATTAAATAGCAATTACAGTCTATTTGGTTTAGTTGTTACAGATCCTAGTGGACAAAATATAATTGCTGCGTCTGGAAAAAATCCCCGCCGTTCTTCTTGGGCAATAGCGCTTAATCCAAAAAAACTACAAAGCTATCCTTACGATGTATTATTAGATCCTCCTCCTTTATTTTCTCAATGGAATTATAAGAATTCTCGTGCTACTGAACCTACTGCAACTAACTTTACAAATAAAGGACGTGTCATTGGTAGGGTATATTATGTTAGAGGGATCAAACCATCCTTTCAAGATGATTTATGGAAATGGATCAGAAACCCTATTTCTGAAAGTAGCAGAGCTAAAACCTACACTGTAACCATACTTGCTTGGTTTGCGGCTGGAATTGCCTTTTGGAGTATTTGTGAGTATATTCTGTATAAAAAACGTGTTCAAGAAGAAGAAGCAATACGAAGAGAACGCGAGTTGATTGAACAAAAAGAAACTTTATTACTTCAGTTAAGGCAACGAATAAATCAGATTAAAGTTCTGCAAAAGCAATGGGAACAAGAACGCATAAATTCAACAAGCCAAGCTGAGGAATTACGCAGCTATAACCAGCAACTACAGCAGGAAACTTCTCAATTACGTACAATGATATCAGTGCCTGCTGTAACAAGTTTACAGACTACACAAGCTGAACTGGACAAAGCCAAGATAGAGGCTGAATCTGCTCGACAAAGGCAGCAACAACAGCAAGAGCAAATTCAGGGATTAAATCAGCAGTTACAAGTCCTTCAAAATAAACTTGCAGAAACTAAACAACAAGGAGCATTATTTGAATCACTTCAGAGTCAGATAGAAGAAATTAGAACGGCTAGATCGTTAGCGGGAGCAACGCGAAAAAGTGAGATCAAATTAAAAGGGGCGATCGCAAATGCTCCCCTCAGTAAATAGGTGAGATTTTTGGCACAAAAAAAGGTAGGATTACCCTGAGAAACAGTTTTTTGGGTTTAGACCCTTTCTAAGGGAATACCTACCATGAACAAAAATATTATTGCTACTCTTAATTTAACCAAATCTCTAGATAACTTTGAACAAACTGTTACCAAACTTTTAGAACTGTCAGAGGTGTCAAAGTGGGATGGAAGTACAGTTCGCGAACGGGAACAGAAAATCAGAGAAGCGGCGCTAATTCTAGCGGGACAGTGTATTGCTTTATTACTATACAATCTTTCACAATCAGAAGAAGCACAGGCAACAGCTATAGCTAAAACACTTATGTTGGTGGCGAAATCGAAGTGCAAGACATGGTAAATGTTGGCGACAAATACTCACAATAGGGAATGTGATAGTTAATCTAAAATTGCCTTACGTGTTGGAGCGAAGTCCAAAAGAAAAAGGGCAGAAAAAATCTGTTAACCAAGGATTTTGTCCATTTTTAAGATGGTTGGGAATGACAGAAGGAGTCAGCCCGTTAACTTGGCCTACAATTGCTCAATATGGTACAATCAGTAGTTCCTTTGAAGTTGCACGTTCGACCTTGATTGATTGGGGAATTAAGATTAGTCTGAGACGAATAGAACGTCTGACGTATTATTTCGGTAAGATAGGATTAAGCCTACGTCAATCCAAATTATTTAGTCTAAAAATGGGGACTTTGCCTAGAGGAGATATTCTCAAAGACAAAAAGGTTGTGATTTCTGTAGATGGAGGACGGACTCGTGAAAGGATTAATAAAAAAGGTAGACGTAGCTCTAAAACCCATAGGCACGGGTATAGAGGTGAATGGGTTGAACCTAAGTTACTCACGATTTATGTAGTTGATGAGCAAGGAAAAAAAGTTAAAAACGCTGATATTCCTATTACCAACGATGGGACTTATGAAAATTATGAAGGTTGCCTCGAAATCTTAGAGATGCATTTAGTTAGCTTGGGAATTAGTCAAGCCAAACAAGTACTACTTGTGGCTGATGCTGCTGAATGGATTTGGAAACATATTCCCCCTCTTCTATTACGTTTAGGATGTCCCAAAGATACTTATCAATTAATTGACTTTTATCACCTGCGCGAGCATTTAAAAATTTTTGCTGATGCAGCTTTTACTCAAGATAGTGAACGCACAAAATGGTTTAAGATTGCCCGTTCATCTCTCAAACATGGAAAAATTACTACTTTGCTTGCAGACATGAACGCTATTAACAAGCAAGCAAAGGTCGAACAGAGTAAAATTTTGACCTCTCAAATAAATTATCTCACAAACAGGTATAACGAAGGTCGTTTAAATTATGCTCAGATTGCTGCTCTTAAGTTACCTATTGGTAGTGGTGCAATTGAAAGCTTAATTCGTCAAGTTGTTAATTTACGCCTAAAGGGGAACGGTAAGTTTTGGTTAAAACATAATGCAGAAATTATGTTGCACGCCCGGTGTCAATGGACTGCTTTTAATTGGAATAATTTCTGTAATTCTATTTTGACTTGTTTCATATATCCTGCCACTGCCGGGTAAAAATTTTACTTCCATCGCGCCCCTATCTTAAACTTCATCCTAAGTGACAGTCTATAGGTGTCATTTAATGCTGACCATTTATACTCGTCTACCTTAACTTATGATGCTGGAAGCTTCTTACATCCGCTCACCGATGTAAATTCTAGTGCTGGCACTGTAATTAAATGTTAAAAATATTACTTTTACCCCCGGGATTCGTTCTGGAAGCGATCGCCCCTTTTAATTTGATCTCACTTTTTCGCGTTGCTCCCTCGTTAGCTGAGTCAGAACTACAAAGTCTTCGTAACAGCGAGCATAGGTTTAGAGAAACAATAGCTAGTTTAGAAAACCAGTTAGCTTCTCAGCATCAGGTTCAAGCCCAGCTAAAAAGGCAGCTTGAGATTCTGCAACGCACACTTGTAGAATCTCAACAACGGGAACAGGAATCACATGGGAAAACTGAAAGGGCAAACCAGCAGATAGCAATTCTTAATGAGGAGATGGATCGACTTAAAGAGGAGACAGGTAGGCATCCACTCAATAATTTTGAGAAAGCAGTTTTGGCTAGCTTGCAAAATAGTATACCTCAAAAAGAAATACTCACGCAGTTTGATGCAGGAACTGGAGGTGATAACAGTAAGTTTATAGACTTTTTAATAGTTATGAATAACTGCATCATTGCTTTAGAGGCTAAGTCTTATAAAGGAAGAATTGAGCCAGTTGGAGATGCACGTAACACAAACTGGATTTGTCAAACAGGAAGTGACAGAATTTTAATTAATGCTTGTTGGGGACGAAATCCCTATCAGCAAGTTAAAACATACACGGATGCTATTTTAGCTCGCATTAGAAATCGCCATCAAACCCAAAGTAAGAAAATACCTGTTTACGGTGTTGTAGTGTTCCCTGCCGAAGCGAGTATTACTTCTAATATTGATTCCAATATCGGTGGGTTTCATCGAGTTACTACCCTAAATAATTTATTAGGAACTATCAGAGAGCTTGACCACAACGCCAAATCTAAAAACTCAAGTCAGATGACTTATAAGCAAATTGTACAGTTTGTTACAGCTTAATTTAGTATAAAAGAGATATTATTATGGCTATAATGATTCCCGATACTATCCCACCAAAGGCTAGTCAAGGGGAGAAGCGACTATACAAAATTATGCAATTCGAGTTACCCGATGATTGCTATGTTTGGTATGAGCCGCTAGTAAAAGGTCTTTACCCCGACTTCATTTGACCAAATTAGCAGCATTAGAGGAATTTTGCATCCAGAGAGGGTGATTAAACAGAAGCAAGCAACCATTGAGAGCGTACCCAGTAACGTCAAGCCAAAACCAGATAGCTCTGTCATTGTGACTTTAGATATAGAGCAGGAACGTTTAGCAGCAGATATGCGTAACGGTCATCGCCTGTTTTACGGGGTTGCGGGTTCAGGCAAGACATTAATTCTACTATCGCGTGCCAAGTTTTTGGCAAACCGCTTGGTTGGGCATCGGGTTCTGGTGCTGTGCTTCAATATAACTCTGGCATCGTATTTGCGATCGCAGATTCATGATGACAACCAAAACCCTCTTTACAGAGAGCGGGTTGAAGTTACCCACTTCAACGGTTGGGCGCGGAAAATTCTTACTAAACTTCCTAATCCTCAACAAGTGACGGAAGACTATGACGAGGTGCTGGGAGAACTATTATTAGAGGCGATCGCTAACCTTACTCTAGAACAAAAATGGGATGCAATTTTGGTAGATGAAGCGCATACCTTCTCACCTAGCTGGTTTAAGTGTTGTGTCGCGGCGCTTAAAGACCCAGAAAATGGAGACTTGATGATTGTCTCTGACGGTTCTCAAAGCCTTTACAAGCGCCATACGTTTACCTGGAAATCTGTCGGAATTAGAGTACAAGGGGGACAGCGCTCTAAGAAATTAGAGCATAACTATCGAAATACTCAGGAGATTTTATCTGCTGCTTGGAGTGTCGTGCAAAATGTTCATCTAAAAGAGAAAGATGATGAAGTTACTTTCCCTATTATTGAACCTAGTGCCGCGCTGCGTCACGGTTCTTGTCCAGTTTTGCAAATAACAACCTCCCGCTCTAAGGAAATTGAAGCAGTCCTTGCTCAAATTCAGAAGCTTCATGTTAATGGTTACGAACCAAGAGATATTGCTGTTGTGTATAAATATCTAATACAGAGCGATACTCCCTTACTAAACAACCTGCAACAACAACTTAATAACTTGGATTTAGGCTGTTACTGGGTTACAGAAAATGCAGATAGCAAACATTCTTACAGGAATCACCGAGAAGGAGTGAGGCTGATTACTGCTCTTTCTTCTTTGGGACTGGAGTTTAAAGCGGTTCTTATTCCTTGGGTACAGCAGTTTGGCGATCGCTATTCTCAAGAACCAGAAGCAGCGATTTTGGCGAAAAGACAGTTGTATGTTGCTATGACTCGCGCTCAAGAGCAACTATATCTTTTTGGTTCTGGTGATGCGCCAATCTTAGATGAGTTAAGGCAGAGTCAGTGTTTTGAGGTTATGAGTTGAAAACTCACCTTGTGTACCTCCAGTTATTTAAAGCTTCAACACAAGAGTCGAAAGCGTCACGCTGGTTGGTTGCTCTTATGACCATCAAGTATAGTGCTGCCCAAATTTTACGTCGAAAGTTTTGCAGACCTTTAGGTGGCTCAATCAAGGTGTATGCAAGTTCTTTTAGCTGTTCACGGTTTTGAGGAGGAAAATTATTCCACTCGTGCTTAATAATTTTGGCTATCCTGCGTAATCTATCGGCAACTTCGTCCAACCTTGATGATGGATTGATTTTTAGAAGTCAGACTTGTTGAATAAGAATGAGAATCAATCAAAATTGCCGTTGACACCGCTCTACTCTTAGCTGCTGGTATTTCGGAAAGAAATTTAAACTTGACGAGTTGTAAATTTAGTTCTCTTATTCTACAACAGCAGATTCTCGCTGCCTTCCGCACAGGTAATCAGTTATTTACCGTCTCTTTACAATCTCGTCTGAAGGACGCCGCACATGGCTTGACATGTCCCTTTGTCAGTGTAACTTAAATAACTCGCTTATGCTTCTAAACCCTGACGAATTTTTGGTCTAGTGACAGCTTGCTAAAAAGACTTAACAGGATAATGGTACTTTATCCATCATTATAATTATTGCCTACTTGCTTAAATCTATGATCGCTACATATTGTACTTGCTTAACCCCAGGCTTACTACTATCGCAAAATATGTGACACTACAGGGTGCGAAATGTGGGTTTAATAAGAAAAGTAGGAAAAGTAGGAAAAGTAGGAAAGATGGGAGGTTTATTCTTTTAGGAAAAAAAGTAGATTTTTAAGAAAAAATGTGATATATAAAGATTAGAAAATACTTATGTTACTTTCTAATACTGAGTCTTCATCAAATATTGTTATTTGTCCAAACCAGCTATGGAGCAATTGTATTAATTTCATTGTGGGCAGTTAGTCGTTATGCAATCGCGGATTTTAGCAATGTATTGATAATATCAGGATTACTGTTAGGTTTAGGTTCGTTATTTGGCGCAAATTTAGGCGCTAGTCAAAAGATATTTATAAAACACATATCTTGCTACGGCTTTTTAATTTATTAAGTTTTCCTAAATAAGCCTTAATAGTATAAAAAATCTGATAATAGTTATAGACAGGAGCAAAGTGATGATACACTATTTTCTAGTTAGCTAACCCAATGGAAAAAAGAGTTTTATCCGCACAGGAGCGAGCAGATATTTTATGTCAAACTTTCTTGGATGGAGCGCACTAAGAGAAGCATGATCAACTGCTTAAATGAATTGGAAAAAGGTAAATAAAGTAGGATTACAAATCATGTTTCTTTCTCAAATCAAAAACCTCTTTTCCAGCCTGTTGATTACAGCTACTGCAAGTGTCTTTTTCTTAGCAACTGCCTCAGCGACCAAGCCTATTCGCGTTATTCTAGACCATGATGGCGCATTTGAGGATTTTTATGCATTATTAGTTCAAGGAAACGCTTTAAATCATCTACCAACATTGTAAATCCATAAGTAATAAGACTTAGCAGTGATTATACGCTCTCATTTTAGTGATATGTATCATAGCAGTACTTAAAACTTAATCAATATAGTTATAAAATAAAAAGTACGTCTACATATATTTAAACAACAGCTCCCTTGCGCTTACCATAAGTGCTCTACTCTCACAGCTAATTCCGGTTTAGGGAGCCAAAGTCTTATAAAAATTTGCATCTCTGGTCAAGGAAAAATTACTTTGTGTGAGTTGGAGCTACTACTATGGCAAAAAAAATATATTCATCTGTTGGGATACCAGTTTTATTTTTGTTGGCTGTGTTGATGCCAACCTCCGTTTTGTCTGATGCACCATCTCATTTGATGAAACAGCAGTTCAGGGATTGGGAGAGTGAAGAAAACCCTACAAAGGAGAAAAAAGGACAGCCTCAGGTATCCTCTCAGAAAAAACCTAATCAAGTACAAGGGATCAATGATCCCTCCAGTGTGAAAAATAGTGTTCGAGATGGAGGTACTGAAGCTGGAACAGGACAGAGGAATCAGTCCTTGCCCATACCTAGCGAAAACAATACATCGCCTTCGGGAAGAAAAGATAACCAGATTCCCATCAATCAAAATCAACAAAACCAGAAAAATAATCCTGCTGTAATTAATAGCGAAAACAATACATCGCCTTCGGGAAGAAAAGATGACCAGATTCCCATCAATCAAAATCAACAAAACCAGAAAAATAATCCTGCTGTAATTGATCGTCCCGTATACTCAAATGCCTTGGATGCCCTTGCTCAAAATCCATTTATATGGCTGCCCCTGTTGCTCTTGCTGGGACTGCTGCCTTTGCTTGCCTACTGGTTTCGCAGGCGTCGTCGGCAAGATATCAACCAGTACTTTGACCAAATGTTTGAGCAAAAGATGAATAACAACATCGGATTGATTATCAACAAGATTGCCAATAAGCAGGAATTCAAGAATTACATCGACCAATACGTAGGTCAGCGAATCGACCAAACCTTTGAGCAAAAGATACAAAATAACATCCCATTAATAACTTACAATATTGTGAATGATAATGAGGAATTAAACCAGTACGTTGACCAGCGCTTACACTACGGTGTTATTAACAACACTAGAATTAACAATGAGATTGTAAGGTTCGTTGCTAACAGTACTGAAATTAACAATAAGTTTAATAGACTCTACAGAGATATTGACATCAAGATTTCAAGCATCCACAACGAGTGGAATCAGAGATTTATAAGTTTAGTTAGCCAGTATGTGGATGAACTGATCCATATAATAGGTGGCCAAGAGTCATTTAACATCCTAATTGCAAACTTGATCAGTCTCAAGGTAGATGAGCTTGGCAACCAAATCATCAGAACCAGGAACGAACTGACTGTGCTGATGAACAATGGAGACAGACATCTCTATGAGTGGACTTTGGGAGAACTCGTGGCAATCAAAAGCTGCTTAACTGACCGTCAAGTTCTTGTAGAGCAGCTAGCTTCCTTCAGCACTGAACTTAAAACCAAGCTCGATTGTACGCCGTGCGTGGATATTAATACGTTCAAGCAGTTCAAACCTATTTCCGGGTATGCCGAAATACGTGGCAATCAGGACACGTTGTAAATCTGAATGATGTAGCACATGACTTGCATTATCCTCTTTATGGTCGTGCTTCCAATACGAGATTGAAGGGAGTTTGTGCCGCGCAACGGAATTTACTAAATCCAGCTTCAAATAGAATGGCAGCCAGTCTTGCTTTACCTGCTTGAGCACCAAGTGCTAGCCCGACTTCTTGTGAACGTGAATTTGGTGTACAAATGGCAGTTGAGCCAGAGTAATACATCCTACCAACTGGATTAAAGTTTTCTTCCACATTATCTCCGGCATATGGTTCCACCATCAACAGCGCTCCATTTTCAGCCAGTGCCTTATATGCATGTTTGGCTGCGCCTAGCGGATCGCCCAAGTCGTGGAAACAGTCCATAAAACAAATCAGGTCGTAATCTGTGCCGAAAAAGTTCTTAGCACTTGCCACTTCAAATTTGACGCGCTCGGCAACTCCTACTTCTTCTGCTCGTTGACGTGCGGTAACAATGGACGGCTCGTGGTAGTCAAAACCAATGAAGGTTGAGTTGGGATACGCCTGTGCCATAATAATTGTAGACGCACCGTGACCACAACCTATATCTGCTACCTTGCCACCAATCTTTAATATCATCTCGACCCCTGTCAAAGCAGGAATCCAGGTGTTTGTCAAGTAGGTTTTGTAACCATTCCGGAAAAATGCTTCGCAACCACAGAATAACCGAGGATGGTGTTCGTTCCAGCCAATACCTCGACCACTCTGGAATGCTTCTACAACTTTATCCTCGTCCAGCCACATCGAAGCAATCAAATCAAAGCCAGGAGCTAGGAAAACGGGACTGGCTGTATTTGCCAGCACCATTGCGTACTCTTCTGGAAGTTCGTAAGTGCGATCGCTTGGGTTATATGTCACGTAACCACCAGCCGCTTGACTGTTCAACCACTCTAAGGCATAACGTTCATTAATATTAGTCTTTTGCGCAAGTTGCACTGCACTTATCGAACCTGCACCCATCATTGCCTGATATAAACCAAGTCTATGTCCAATACTCGTCATTACACCTGACATACCCGCTGCCATGTCAGTAACAACCTGTCCTACAAATGCTTCTAGTTTTGCTGTATCCATATAATCACCTTATTTATTGTTATCAATGTAGTTACAGAATAGTCAGCAATAATTACCGCAACTTCTGTTATGAATCTAATCTAGACTACCGATTCAATCTCCACAGCCTGAAAATGTCATAAAAAGTCTGATGTTTAAAATGTTCTTTTTGCAAAGAGAACTACTTAAATTACTATGTGGTGAAGTAGATACTGCTGAACGCCTCCTTCAACAACAACGGCGATTGCACCCAGGTAAGTCAGATAGATGGTATTTAGAAAAATTTATATACGATCTAAAACGCGATCGCCACTGATGATTAATGTGAACAAATTTTTGCCCAGCATTCTTAATTTTTGTTACAATACTTAATATAGATGTTTCTCTGCGTTACTTCAGGAATAGATGTTCTTATGTCCTCATCGCAAACCCAGTCTCCAAAATCCGTTGAAGTCGCTCAATCAGATTCCCTACCGTCATGGCAAATCAAACTGCTGTACGACGGTGAGTGTCCATTGTGTATGAGAGAAGTCAACTTTTTGAAAAAACGGGATGCTGGTAGAGGTTTAGTCGCTTTTGTGGATATTGCTGACGATAATTATACCCCCGAAGCAAATGGTGGCATTGACTTTGAAACGGCAATGGGGCGAATCCATGCTATACTTCCAGACGGCTCAATCATCAAAAATGTGGAAGTTTTTCGTCGTGTCTACGAAGCCCTGGGCATGGGTTGGGTTTATGCTGCAACCAAGATACCCATGATTGGTGCTGTTGTGGAATGGGTGTATGGAATTTGGGCTAATTATCGCCTACCCTTAACTAAAAGACCAAACTTAGCAACAATTGTAAGCGATCGCAACAAACGCATTGAAGGCAATCAGGGGCGTTGCCGACTCACTAATGATAGTAGTTGTTAAACACTAGATTCATCTTGTGGCTCTAGGCTGGTGGCATACTTTTGGCGTTTTTGCCTTTGCTGTCTGTGGTACTCAACAATTTTACTTAGCCGAGTTTCCATTTCATCAGAGCAAACCCGGCTACTAATACCACCATCTGATAACATTCGGTAAACTAAAGCATCAAGAAACTCTTGTAATGCTGTACATTGCTCTATTATTTGTGAAATATTACTCTTAATTAATTCAATATCAGAAGTCTCAACAGACGAGCTACTCTCAATCTCAGTTTTTTGTGCGGCAATTTCTTCAGATAAGCTAAACAATGAACTTTGTAGAGAATTTATCTTTTCTAATAATGGCAAATTATCCAATTGTTGCCTTACAGCGTTAAGAGACTTTGATAAAATTGTGTACTGGTTGGCTAGTTGGGATATGCCTTCAATTATTGAACTCGGCTCAAACGCTGACAATGAAGCCAGACGATCAAGCTTTGTTTCAACTCCGGCAATTTCCTCTTTTAGCTTAAACAGTGTTTGTTGTACAGTATTCAGATCAACTTTTGCTGATTGACTTAAAACTGAACGTAGCGATTGAATATCTGTTAAAATTTGCTGATGTGACTGACTAATAACAGCATTGGTACTTTGCCGAGTTTGTTGCTCAAATCGGTAGCGATTAACCAAATTCAGCAAAATTGACACTGACAATGGTATGGTTGCAAATACTACCTGCCCGGAAACCATAGCAGCAAATGATCCTGCTACCGAACTAATCAGTGATATGTACTCTGCAACCTCAAGCAAACTACGATTATTCACAATCTCCCACAAACATATATTTTTTCCTTAATTATCTACTGGTTTCCATTATATATAGTAATTACAAATAATTCCGTAGTTTCATGTTTCCTCTTGCTCTGCGCTACGCTAGACTTGCCTTACGTTGGGAAATCCTTCTGTAGCGCTAGCTCCTCAGCGCTGACAAATTATTTAGAGCTTTTAGTCTATATAATCGGGTGTAATTTTAGGATGCTCGGTGTTATTTGAAGCGATTGGACGAGGACCATCCATATCTCTGATTTCTTTAACCTCTAAATCGCTTGGATCAATCGGACGTTTGCCATCCACATTTACTGTATCATTATATATAAGATTACTAGAGACAATTGGTCGCTGACCATCTATGTCTATTGTTTCTTGAACCTGAACATCACTAGAAACAATTGGTCGCTGACCATCTATATTAAAAGTGTCTTTAACCTCGAAAGTACTTGGGTCAACAGGACGCTTACCGTCTACGTTAATTGTTTTAGAAGTCGGTTGTGGTACACTGAGGGAACAGTGGGCGTTTAAATCATCTTGATGCTTATTTTGCTCCAAATTAGTTTCAGTTGTATCAACTTTGTTTGTCTTATCCGTACTCATCTTCTGACTCCTAGTTTAGTAGCTGTTAGCGCATTTAAGTGTGTTATGTTGAATATTTTCCTACTCAAAGCACAAAATGACCATCATAAATGGCAAAAAATCAAGGTTTAAAAAACTATCATTACATTTTTGCACAGTTTAATGCTAGTTTAATCTAACTTAGTTTAGAGAATCGACTCTTTTTGATGACATAGGGTAAGCACATCTAAATATTGTATAAATCCTACTTGACAAATGAGCATGATTAGTAATTATACTTCAATGGGTAAGACTTATATTGCCGTTGTCATGATATTTACCATCTCATGCCCTCTTTAAAAAATACTTTTAGTTTTCAATCTGAACTGCGCATCTTAATTGTAGAAGATGATCCAGTGATGCGTTTAGGTTTAGAGCATCTTTTGGAAGAATATCCTCAATTGCAAATTATTGGTCAAGTGGAAGATGGTTACTCTGGGATTGAGGTAGCACTTGAACTTAAGCCGGATTTGGTGATTATGGATATTGGATTGCCGGAACTTGATGGCATTGCGGCTACTGAGAAAATTAAAGCTAGCTTGCCAATGGTACGGGTAATGATGCTCACTTCGCATAAATCAGAACAGGAAATTATCGCGGCTCTGTCGAGCGGGGCAGATGGATATTGTGTCAAAGGCTTAGGATTAGAAAAGTTGGTAATGGCGATCGCCTGCATTCAAGATGGAGCCGTCTATCTTGATCCTCAAATTGCTCAGTGCGTCGTTAAACACTTGCAGCCCGCAGTTCGTGCTAAACCAGCGAATCCGCTAAGTGAAAGAGAACTGGAGGTGCTACAACTAATTGTTGAAGGGCGCAGTAACCCCGAAATTGCTTTAATGCTGCACATTAGCCTCAGCACCGTAAAAGCCCATATTCGTAGCATTATGAACAAGTTAGCAGTTGATGACCGGGTGCAAGCAGCGGTTGTGGCGCTAAGATCAGGTTGGGTATAACGGCAAGGTGAACCAAAAAGTTGCTCCATCGCCCAAACTACTTATGACGCCAATTTTACCACCATGCGCCTCAACAATTTGCTTGCAAAGATACAGCCCTAATCCTAATCCCGGCGTGTATCGTGCCTTTGTCCCACGAGCGTAGAGTTTAAATAAGTACGGGCATTGCTCTGAAGCAATACCGATGCCGTTATCTTGTATCTCACAGAGCAGCATTGGAGCTTGAGGCTGAACGAGTTGTTTCACGCTTTCCACTCGGTTTTCCCATACTTTTACCTGCCTACAGTGTCCAGATTCCACCACACTCGCATCCAAAATTAGCTGAATTTCGTGAGGGTTGTGCTTGAGTGCATTGCCAATTAAGTTACTAAATACCCGTCGAAGCTGGTTTACGTCAGCGTTCACAACCGGGAGATCATCGGTGATGTGGTTGATGAGTTGAATGCGTTTTTTGGTTAAACTGTGGTTTAAATCGATAAGGACTGAATCTACCAACGGCTTTATTCGAGTTGGTTCACAATTGAGAATAACACCTTGTGTTTTAGCAGTGTGAGCTTCGACTAGAGAATTAATCAAGGCAAGCTGGTGATTGCTCCCTTGCAGTAATCGTTCGATTGTTGATCGCTTTATTATTAGCTTATCCTGTTCATCTATGACTTTATCCAACAAGCTTTTCAACACAATTGCACTGCCCACAACTGGAGTCTGTAAATCATGCGCCATAGAATGCAGAAATATCTGTATTTGGCGATTAGCTTCAAACTCTGAGCGTTTCAAGCGTTCGTATAAGTACACCGATAAAATGCTCACCGAGCAAGCGCAAGCAAGTTGGATAATAACTTCCCTTGAGTAAAGATTATATATTTTTGCATACTCAAGGGTAGCCAGACCATTTATGGGATAGACAATTGCATAATAGGCGATGGATATGGCTTGATAGATAAGATGCAATCGCCAATGCACTGGGAGCAGAACCGCTATATAGAGAAATAAAAGGTAGCTTGGTGTTTCCGGAAGACCGAAGAAAGTGAAAACAATATGTACAAGATTGCTCAAGGAACAGGCAAAAAGCAGAAATAGTGCTTCAGGATACTGTCGTCCCCAAGTAGTTTTTTGCCCAATCAAACAAGCCAGTATCAGGACATTAGCAACTATGTAGCAGACAATGGATGCCCATCTCCATTGATCTGCGATCGCTGCATCTCCATAAGAATTGAGGGCAACTGCTTTTAATTTCTCAAACTCAAACAAAACAGAATGAAGACCATTAGCCGATATAATCAAATGCCAAAATAACGCTAGCCATAGTCCCAAACGTAACCGCTTTTGTAAAAATTGATGTCTCCAAGTCAAGTAGTCTGTTGATTCTTGGGGTGACTTAAAGCGAGTCAGCCAATATTGAGCATAACGCCTTAGCCGGTTCCAAGTCACTTGAATAAATTGCGACCATTGACCTAACTTAAGCGATTGTCGCATAAATTTTAGGGAGATATTGAACTCCACGATACTACACCACAATCTTCAGATTTGAAATTGACCGATCGGTTAGATTAAGCATCGATGCAAATGCCCTGACCGATTGAATGAATTCAAGATTATCCGATTAGTTTTACTAATTTGACTTGGCGGTCGATTTGAACACAGTCACTCCATTCGTATGATAAAAGCCAACTCAAGCCACAGATGCCTGAGAACAAGTAGTCCAAAATACGAACCAGGATTTTACTGCAATGGAAACTAATACAACTCAAGCGATTTCTTTCCCGAAGCCAACTGGTGCTTACTTCGTGGGAACAACCTCTCTTTACTTTGTCGATTCACAACGAGAAGAAATTTATACAGAAGACAAGAGCGATCGTCGAGAGCTAACTGCAAAAGTTTGGTATCCAAGCGTTGAAGTTCCAGGAGCTGTGAACGAACCTTACCTAAGCGAAGATTTGATCAGTGGGCTGTTATCTAGGTCAGAAGACCCGCCACAAGATCTTGTCAACTTTATCCGATCTGTACCCACTAACAGTGTAGCTAACGCTCCTGTTGCCACAGCAGAATCCGAATATCCAGTTCTAATTTTTTCTCCTGGTCGTACTACTTTTCCTGAATATAGCACCTTTTTAGCAGAAGAATTAGCCAGCCAGGGCTTTGTCGTAGTTGGAATTAATCATACATACGACTCAGAAGTTAATGTATTTCCCGATGGGCGAGTTGTTCCCGGAACTCGTATTTTTGATGAAGCGCGAAGAGAAGGGGGGATTGACTCTGAATTTTTACAGCTTCTCGGTCAAAGTGTAACCATTAAAGCCGAAGATGCTCGGTTTGTTCTTAACGAGCTAGAAAAATTTGATGCAGGAAATGATCCGACAGGATTGTTTCATGGGAAATTAGACTTAGATCGAGTTGGTATTTACGGAGTTTCCTCAGGTGGTGCAGCTGCTGCCAAAGCTTTATCAATCGATCCTCGTTTCAAAGCAGGAATTAACCTGGATGGCTCTTTATATGGTGATGTGGCTAATGCAAGCCTCTCTCAACCTTATATGGCATTCATTAACGAAAGTTTCAGTACAGAAATCTTTTCTGATGCGTTATCGAGAGAGTTGGAGGGAAGACGACAACCTCTATTTGATAACCTTAAAAATGAAGGTTATTCCGTAACAATTTTGGGGACAACGCATCCCCACTTTGCCAGCGATATCGCCTTTCTATTTCCTCTTTTGCGAGATTCCGGTATAGAGTTGGCAGGTAATCTAGAAGTTAATATTAATGCTTTTTTCAATGGCACTGGGGGTCTTCAGATTAATTGGTGATAAGTTTATCTAATATATAAAAGAAATTTTTCCGTGACTTTAAGCCAGATTGCT
>NZ_JACXAE010000022.1 GCF_014698965.1 Iningainema tapete BLCC-T55 | reverse complement strand
TAATCCCGGTACACATAAGGTTTACGGGAAAACTATCAAAAAACCCATCAAAAGGCGTCGAGCGGACGTAAAGTTTCGCTATGCACAGCTACTAATCTGGGGTCAAATGAAACCAGTAAACCTTGTTTCAGTAGGTGGGCGCTTTCGGAACGTGATTGAAACGGTTTAGATTTCCTCGCCCAAAATTTTATATTTTATTATTTCACGGACAAGTTAAGTTGTCCGCCAAATTTTATAAGCTGAAACCTTGAATAGACTGGAGTTTCAGCAACCTAATTTACTGAGATATTTTATGGGACGTTACAGCGATATCAATCGCGGACCAGAATTGCAAGATGCCTATGAAAAATACCAGCTGTGGCTCAAGAAGTCACGAAAAGAGAAAAAAGCTGCTTACAAAACTGTAGCTAAGCCAGAAACTGACCGAGTCAAAACTGAACGGACGATCGGCTACATCCTACCGTTCAACAGCGAAAATGATAATGTACACCTGGAAACTCGTGTAATTGACGCAACACAAACGGGTCAAGGAGCTAGCACGGGAAACATCGTCAAAGGTTTGATTGACGACAGATTTAATGTTGCGCCTCCGACAGGTCCAACCGATCAGGTCGTCAAAGTTCCAAAATACAAATTCGCTAAAATCATTGCCTCTCAGCGTACTACGACCGCGACAAATGAAAGTGATAGCCGGATCACGGAAACTCCTTACAAGCGTCATCGTAGTGACAATGTGTCTGCTAGCTTTGGTCGAAAAGGCTCATCAGATAATTACTCTGAAGCTCTTAAAGAAATCAAAGCCAAAGCAGCTTATAAAACTTTTGTTGCAGCCACTGG
>NZ_JACXAE010000021.1 GCF_014698965.1 Iningainema tapete BLCC-T55 | reverse complement strand
TTTTGCAGGCATAGCTTATAGAATGCTGGGAAATATATCTTCCAGTATCCGTCAAAATGTATTTGACAGACTACTAGGCTAGAAGCATGATTCTTAGCTTTCCCTAGTTTCTCCCGGCTCGCTCTTTGATACTCAATCGTTAATAAACTGATTCTGGTTCTTTAACAGCAATAGTTAGCTTTAACCCCAAAGTATCTAATAGCGTTGACAAATCGTGAAGTTTTTGATTTTCTGCTTGTGATAGCATTTGGTAGAGATTTTCTTGATTGAGTTTAGCTTTTTCTAGTAGTGTAGTTATGCCACCATAAGCTGTAGCCACATTTCTAATAGCTACAAGAAAAAGTTGAGAATCTCCTTTTTCTAAAGCTGCATTGAGGTAAGCAGCCGCCTCATTGGGGTCTTTAAGCGATTCAATGGCGAAGGTATTGTTTAACAAAGGTATCAAAAGTCATTCTATTGGGAAGCGAAGGTTGCGCCCCTCGAATGGTGGTAGCTAAAGCACCAGCTGCTGCACCCCAAATAACTGCTTCACGTAAAGAAAGTTTTTCAAATAAAGCTGCTACTAAACCGCCGTTAAATGCGTCTCCAGCAGCAACTGTGTCTATAGCTTGAACAGGAAACGCTGGGATAAAAAAGCTTGATTCATTTGTAGCACAGAAGACACCTTTAGCACCAAGTTTGGCGATCGCACATTTCACCCCTCGCTGCAATAACACCGCAGTGGCTTCGGCAGCTGACTCAGAATCATTCACAGGAAAACCCACTAGTTGACTTGCTTCCACTTCATTTGGTGTAATAATATCTACCAACTGGTAAAGTTCATCTGGCACATTCACTTGTACTGGTGCGGGATCGAGAATTACCTTTACTCCTGCTTGTTGCGCCAAGGAAGCTGCTGCCACAACAGCAGACATGGGAATTTCAAATTGTAAAAGCAGTGCTGTACTTCTTGGTAGCAAATACGACAACCTTTCTACATCTTCGTGGTTGACGCGCCCATTTGCACCGGGAACAACGACAATTTGATTTTCGCCTTTGACATCTACTGTAATCAGAGCAACACCAGAACTCACTGTTTCATCAATAAACACGTGTTCAGTTTGTACACCAGTTGCTTGCAAATTACTAATTAGTTCTTTACCAAAACTATCTGCGCCCACCCGCCCTACCATCTGAGTGGGGATTCCCAATCGCGCTAATGCTACTGCTTGATTTGCGCCTTTACCTCCTGGGGCTGGAAAAAAATCATATCCCAGCAGCGTTTCTCCAGCGACTGGTAATCGTGGGGAAGTTGCAACTAAGTCTATGTTGATGCTACCAAAGACGATAATACTCATAATGTTTATTATATAAAGCACATTAACTTAAAAATTTCATATTTAAAACTACAGCCTTTACATTTAATTACACCTTCTAACTAGGCATGTGAGGTTCGTAATATTGTATTAATAAAAATATGGCGGTAGAAAGTAGTGGTTGCACCCTGAAAAAATTGGCGATCGCTTACGATAATAACTTATGAAAATCAAATACTATGTAACGGGCTTTTCCTTGCTGCTTAGCACGATACATAGCAATGTCAGCATCTCGCAGCAAGTTTTCTGGCTGTTCGTGATTACCGCTATTTAACGCAATACCAATACTAGCTGTAATGTACATCCGATGCCCATTTATATATAATGGTAATCGGAGAGTGTCTTGTATGCGTTTAGCGACATTAGTAGCGTCAGTTACATCTTTAATATCATCTAAGAGAACGGCAAACTCATCTCCACCAAATCGGGCAACAGTATCGCCACCACGTAAACTTGATTCTAAACGACGAGCGATCGCCACTAACAAATCATCTCCTATTCCATGTCCAAAGTTATCATTAACTCTCTTGAAACCATCTAAATCTACAAATAAAACAGCGAAGTGATAATTTTTACGTCGCTTTCCCCGTTCAAAAGTTTGTTTGAGACGATCCAAAAATAAAACTCGATTTGGTAATTCTGTCAAAGCGTCATAAAAAGCATTGCGGAGTAGATGAGCTTCTACTTGTTTACGTTGAGTAATATCTTGAAAAACTAAAACTGTACCTGTTATTTTACCATCATCCCAAATTGGTGAAACACTATCTCCAACTGATATTTTTGTACCATTTTTAGCAATCAATACACAGTTTTCTGGTATTTTCACAACCGTACCTGCTTCAATTACTTGTGTGGCAATATCAATTACCTCTCCCGTATCTTGATCGATCAAGGTGAATACTTCTGCTAAATTCTTACCAAACGCTTCATTTTGTCTCCAACCTGTCAGCGTTTCCGCTACTGGATTCATTATTTGTATACAACTATTACTATCTGTAACAATTACTCCACAACCCATACTATTAATAATCGCCTTCATTCTCAACCTTTCTAACTGCAGGCTTTTTTCCATTTGATGCTTGTATAGAGCCTTTTCCACAGCAGTCTGCAAGTCTTGCTCAGCAAATGGTTTGGGAATATAGCTAAAAGGCTCTTGAAACTGGTGATTATTTAATTTTTTTACTTCTGAATAATCCATTAAATATAAAACAGGTATTTGAAAAGTATTTTGAATTACATTTACTAATTGCAAGTCATTTATCTCTCCTAACAAGCAAATATCAATTAATACTAAACTAGGGTTAGTTTCTGCTACTTTCTGTAATGCTTTGATACCAGATTGTGTGCTTTGCAAGACAGTGTATCCAAATTTTCGCAAGCTATTGCTAATATCTAAAGCTGGGATTGTTTCATCCTCAATAACTAGGATTTTTGGAGAACTCATGCTAAAATTACCTGTTGGCTAAGGTTAATCTATTGTCAATATCAACTGCATCGTAAAGACAATATTCCTATGATAGTCAATCTCCAAAAAATCGGTATCAGTAAATGGTATTGATTATTTATCAAGTTAAATTTTTTAACGCCAAAATAAGTAATTACATACAAGTAATATCAAGCTATTATAATGGTATACAGATTTTTTCAATATTTATAAGTATAAAATGTTTGCTTTTACTTTTCTAGATTCCGCTAAAAAAATTGAAATATAAATCTATTTTGTTAATTAAGTTACCAAAAAGTGATGTTAAGTATTCGCTTTAAAGTTTAATTTGGTGGGAGGCGAACAGCTTTTCGCCCCTACCTATTTGTAATTTAGATACATTATTCACGTAGAAAGGCGCTTTCTTTACAGGTGTAGAGACGTACCATAATACATCTCTACAAATCTCCGTGCTTTAAATGTTGGATTTAGTTCTAGTTATACAGATACTAATTTTGCCGCCAAAGTCGGGAATTGGTGCAGCGGGCTTGCTCAAAGTAACTTGGACTTGTGACACGCGATCGCACTTGGATAGAATAGAATCGGCAATAACAGTAATTAACTTTTCCACCAAAGCAAATTTTGATGTTTTCACCAGATGTTGTACTAAGCTGATGACAATACGATAATCTAGAGTGTCTTCGATGGCATCAGTTTTCCCAGCTGTAGAAATATCCAGCCATAACTTCACATCCACCTCAAACCATTGTCCTAAAACTTGTTCCTCTGGCAAATAGCCAGTGTAGCCATAGCAGCGAATTCCTGTTAAATCAATACAATCCATAGAAAATAGTCATGAGTACTTATTTCACCAGTCCTCAGTTTAAGAGCATTTAGCCCCGTTGGGAAACAATTAATTCCTCAACCCATTATCGATGTGCTTTATTTCACTTGCGACTTTCTCGCCGCCACTTTCCCCTCACCAAGCGAATTTCATCAAAACTGTAGCTTTCGCCAAGATATTCTTTAATTGGGGTAAGCGAAATGTCGCCTAAAGTTTCCAACACTTGCCGAATTTTTTGCTGTTTCTCTACGCTCACTATCTGATTTAAATCTATCGGGTGATTTTTCTCAATTAAATCGCTTAGGTGACGAATAATTGTAGACGTGCGGAAGTTACGTTTTAGGGCTATTTCTGCTACGCTCATACCTTGTTCATATAACTGTAAGGTATATAATTCCGTATCTGTAGGTAAACTTGCATTATTTGTGGAATCGGGATAACGCTTTGAACCTTGCTCAAAACTCCTGTCTGCTGTCTCCTGTTTCCTACCTCCTAAGTAAGCGCGAATTTCAGCTAAGAATTTATCACCATATTGAGCAAGTTTGTGACTACCCACGCCAGATATTTTACTAAATTCTTCTTTGGTTTGGGGTTGTGCTTGCGCCATTAATTTCAAGGTAGAATCTTGGAAGATCATGTAGGGAGGAACAGATTGTTCGTCAGCTAGTTGTTTACGTAGCGAGCGCAACTTCTGCATGAGAATTTCCACTTCTGCTGCTTTTTCATTTGTATCTTCCCAAGTAATTTTTTGGGCTACGGGAGTGGCGATAGAAACAGTACGCTGTTTACGCATCACTTCCCAACTTTGGGCGTTAAGTTTCAAAACTGCGTAACCATCGCTAGTTTGTACTAGCAATCCTTGATGCAGTAGGGAACGCCCTAACATCCGCCACTCGTCTACAGTTTTATCTTTACCAATACCGTAGGTTGAAAGTTTATCGTGTCCATTAATAGTAATTTTCTGAGTTTTTGCTCCCCGCAACACATCTATAATATGAAGCATCCCAAATCTTTCTTTACAACGCGCCACACAAGATAAAAACTTCATCGCTTCGATTGTCCAATCTTGCACTGGTTTGGGATAAAGACAGTTGTCACAGTTACCACAATTACCTGTAAAACGTTCGCCGAAATAACCTAGCTGAATTGTGCGCCGACAATCTGTGCCTTCAGCATAGTCGATCATCTGCCGCAGTTGTTGCTTAGAAATTAACTGTTCTTGAGGATCTGGTTTTTGATTGATGAGAAATTCGATTGTTTTGATATCACCGTAACCAAAAAATAATGTACACCGAGATGGTTCTCCATCTCTACCAGCCCGTCCTGATTCTTGATAGTAACTTTCTAAATTGCGAGATATATCATAGTGAATGACAAACCGTACATCTGGTTTATTAATTCCCATGCCAAAAGCAATGGTTGCTACCATCACTCTCACATCATCTCGAATAAACCGAGTTTGATTGTTGGTACGTTCTTCATCAGTTAATCCGGCATGATATGGCAGTACTGCAATTTTATCATGTTCGAGTTTCAGCTTGAGTTCATCAACTTTTTTGCGCGTTAAGCAATAGATAATTCCTGAACCTTCGTTTTCCCGAATGATTTCTAATAGTTCAGCGTATGCGTACTTTGTTTTGGGACGAACTTCGTAGTAAAGGTTTGTGCGGTTGAAACTAGCAATGTGGATGTTGGGTTGGTTTAGCCCCAGTTGTTGAATAATATCACTGCGAACCCGATCTGTGGCTGTGGCGGTAAGGGCGAGTGTGGGGATACCTTTGTAACGTTTGCGTAGTAACTTCAGTTGGCGGTACTCTGGGCGAAAGTCATGTCCCCATTCTGAAACACAATGGGCTTCGTCGATCGCAAAGGCAGAAATACCTACTTTTTCATGTACTAAATCTAGCAATGGGAGAAATCTTTCACTGAGTAACCTTTCTGGAGCGACGTATAGCAGTTTGACTTTCCCGTTGATGATGGCTTCTTCACGCGCTCGCACTTGATGGGCGTTGAGACTACTATTAAGAAATGTTGCGGCTACACCGTTCTTTCTCAGTGTTTCCACTTGATCTTGCATCAACGCTATCAGCGGCGATACTACCACAGTTAAACCTTTTTTCAAAAGTGCTGGTAGTTGAAAGCACAGTGATTTTCCGCCACCTGTAGGCATGACAATCAGTAAATCCCGATTTTGCAGCGCTTGCTCAATAATTTCCCGTTGTCCTAGACGGAAATTGTCGTAACCGAAGTAATATTTTAGCGCTTGTTCTAAGTTGGGATTCTGAGACATAGGTGGATTTTTACAAAGAAGGCATCTTGCCTGCTTTATATAATAGTCAATCGAGGGTAAAATGTGCGACTTATTTCAGTTCGACAGGCACACCCCATCGAATGTATCAAGTTTAAGGTGATCGCGATCGCTACTGATTTAATTTTGCACCGCTGCTAACCAAGTCGGCAAATCAGCTAAACTGGTGAAATCTAATAGTGCTTCGCTCAAGTTTTCCAGCACAGGTAAAGGTAAACCAGAAATTGTGTCGCGCATTTCCCCTGACAGTTGTCCAAACCGCTTAGTCAACAGTCGGATAATCAGGTTAGCAGCCTCTTCTTGTCGTCCCTCCTCTCGTCCTTCAACTCGTCCTTCCGCATGTCCTTCTGCTTTGATTTCTCGATAAACTCTCGTTTCCGTGAGTGTGATTCCTAGCATTGACTCTACCTCAATTCGACTAAATGTTTCAAACTTGTACACCATAATTGTCGTAATCATCTCTATTATGGCGCGACTCTGTTCGATCGAATCTCGGCGCATGAAGCATTTTATTTAATTGATTTGTTCAACATGCGATACATTTAATCACATATCCCCCAAATTTCAAGCCATTTGATGACTTCATCTCCTGAGATTATACGACTCGTTTGAATGTGAGCGATCGCATAAAAGAGGTACACTAATAGCATCAGCATTGCACCTAGACCAAAATTTATTATCTATGTCTCGTTGGTTTAACACCGCAGGTCCCTGTAAAGCCGATATTCACTACATGCTTTCACCAACGAGTCGATTGCCAGATTTGAAGCAGCTGATTGCCCAAGAAAGCTCCGCATGTGATTCATGCGCCTCGCCAAACGGGTAAAACCACCGCAATGCTAGCACTGGCTGAGGAACTAACGAAGAGTGGTCGCTATGCGGCAGTCATGGTATCGGCAGAAGTGGGAAGTCCCTATAATCATGACCCAGGTGCGGCAGAATTGGCGATGCTTCCTACTTGGCGCGATACAATTGCCGACTCCTTGCCCGAAGATCTGCAACCTCCTACTTAGCACGCTTAGGAGTGAATTTTCGTTGGCTAATTATTTTTGACCAACATTCCAAAGCACCACCAATTGAAGAACGTTTAAAAACACAAATTACAACCACAAAAAATGGACGTTCCGTCACAGTTGTACATGCGTAACGCACATCCATGTAGAGACGTTCCATGGAACGTCTGTGAGCTTGTTTTTCACTGCGATATCTGCTTGTGCGAATTTAGTAATTTCAGACTGCTTTTAGAATGATAATGATAAAGAGTGAAGTTTATCAGTAATAAGTCACATATGCCAAAAGCAGTTTGGAACGGCGCAACTTTAGCCGAAAGCGATAATACTGTAGTTGTGGAAGGTAACCACTACTTCCCCCCCGACTCCATCAATAAGGAGTACTTTAAGGAAAGTGATACCCACACTACTTGCCCTTGGAAAGGTCTTGCTAGTTACTACAGTGTAGAGGTAGATGGGCAAGTTAACAAAGATGCTGCTTGGTACTACCCCAGTGCGAAGGAGAAGGCTAAGCAGATTGAAGGGTACGTTGCCTTTTGGCGCGGCGTAAAAGTCGAGTCGTAGTTTCCGCTCTTTGCAGTGTAACGCACCTCATAGTCCCGGTGCGTTACTACCAATAGTCATACTTTACCAACTATAATGGTAAAAAAAACAAATCAAGTAATTTAAATTAATAGTAATAATTTATACTAATATTTTTGTCGGGAGATAAATTCTAAAGTAAACAGTGTTTACTGAAAATTAAGGTCATCTCTAGATGAGAAGAAGTATTTTTAATCCTGCCTCCGTAGTCATCGTGCTTTTAGTGGTTTTAAATTATCGCCCAATTAAAGCGATCGCCCAAGAAGTACCACCGCCACAAACTACCAACCTCAACGTCTTTGCTGCTAGCAGTTTGACTAACGCTCTACAAGAAATTGAGCCACTTTACGAGCAAAGTAGACAAAATATCGATGTGAACTACAACTTTGCCGCATCAGGTACTCTCGCCAACCAGATTCTACAGGGAGCGCCAGCAGATGTTTTCTTCTCAGCAGCAGAAAGAGAGGTACAGATTTTAGAGGATGCCAATCTACTGTTACCTGGAACTAGGCGAGATGTGCTAAACAACCGTTTGGCGATAGTCACACCAGTAAACTCTACATTATCTATATCAAGTGTTCAAGACCTAACCAATCCAGAAGTAAGCCGGGTGGCGGTTGGTACTGCTAGCACTGTTCCAGCAGGAGAGTACGCACAGCAATTATTCAACTCTTCGGGAATCAACGATCAAATCCAACCAAAACTTGTTTTTGGGAACAATGTCCGTGAAGTGCCAACACATTTGGATTCGCCCCTGCTAATGCTATAGTACCAGCTTCCGTTCCCGCACCTAATTCGGCGCGAGGACAGGTTTCTGTTCCCGAACCCAGTTCACTATTAGGTGTATTTGCTTTAGCTACTCTAAGCATCGGCTTAGGTTGGAAACGCAAAAAACTTTGTGCCGCAAGTTGATGGATTTAAAAAAAGCCCCAAATTTGTTATGAATGGGGCTTTTTGATAAGCACCAGTAGGGGCGAACAGTCCGTTCACCCCTACTTGCAAGCATTCTAGCAACATGTTGATTTTTCTTACCATAAGTAGAAAAACTAGTAAACATTCTGGCAATTTGTATGTTATGCTTGCTCTAGAGGGAAAAAAAGGCAAGCATTTTAGATAAATGTATGTTATGCTTGCTTTATTGGGAATCAAAACTGCGAAAGCACTCGAGTCGTTTACAGGAAAAAAACTCTCAAAGTGCATTCTGTTGCCTTGGTGGCTTCAGTTAAGTCCATTGTGACTTATTGTAACGGAGAAGTAAAGCTCAATGAAGCAGGACAATAATCTTCGTAACAACCTGAAGTCAATTAGAACCCGTCTGGGTATGAGCCAGCAAGATTTGGCTAACATAGCAGGTGTTACTCGTCAGACAATTAGTGGTGTGGAGTCAGGACAATATGCTCCTTCGGTGGCTATTACACTTCGCTTAGCAAAGGCACTGGGTTGTCAAGTGGAGGATTTATTCTGGCTAGACGAGGATTTGCCTGAAATAGAAGCAGTTCTTGCCAAATCTGTTCCTAGTAACCAACAAGTACGATTCAGTCTGGCACGGGTAGGTGGGCAATGGATAGCTTATCCTTTAATTGGAAAGGATGCTTTTCGCACAGAAATGATTCCTGCTGATGGAGAAGGTAATAGCCAACTCGGCACAGGTAAAGTCCAAGTTCGGCTGCTTGACGAGATGGATAAACTTCACAATACTGTAGTGATTGCTGGCTGTGCGCCTGTTATATCATTATGGGGAAGAGCGGCAGAACGGTGGCATCCTCAGTTACGAGTTCAGTTCAACTTCGCCAACAGCATGGCAGCATTACATAGTTTGTGCCGAGGTGAAGTTCACATTGCTGGGATGCATTTATACGATCCGCAAACTGGTGAGCATAATACTCCTTTTGTCCGTGATGTTTTATCTGGAAGGGCTGCCGTTTTGATTACCCTTGGGATGTGGGAAGAAGGACTTTTAGTGCAATCAGGCAATCCCTTGGGAATTAAAACACTTACTGATTTAGTGGAAACGGGCGGAACTATTGTTAACCGCGAACTTGGTTCTGGTAGTCGTATGGTTCTGGAACAAACTCTTGAACAAGAAGATATACCATTTGATAGTATAAAAGGATTTGATCGGATTGTCCAAAGTCATCAAGATGTTGCTCTAGCTGTGGTATCAGGGATGGCTGATGCAGGTATCAGCACAGCATCTGTAGCTGCTACTCATGGGTTAGAATTTATCCCCCTACGCTCCTCGCGATACGATCTAGTCATTCTCAAGGAATACTTGGAAGAACCACCAGTACAGCAGTTACTGGGAACTTTGGGACATCGCCTAGTTCACTCGCAATTAGAAATTCTTGGTGGATATGATACCAGCAAAATTGGGGAAGTGGTAGCGACTATTTAAAATTGACTGTCAATTGGTTGGTTGGTTAAGGGAAATCTGCGTCATTTCTACTGACAGTCTGTCTAGTATTGCCATGAGCTAATTGTTAATTGTTAATTGTCAATATTCTTTGCTATTAGCCAGTCTTCCATTAACAATTAGCAATTAACCAAGTAAAAACTTATCAATAATTCTATGTTCCCTATCTTGGATGTTGTTGCGGCTGAGCGATCGCCTCCAGCGACGTTCTGCGCCACACGTAAAGACTTACTCAACAAACAATTGCAGGAGAATAATCATGTCAGTTGATGAAAAAATCAGACAAATAGCATTCTACGGTAAAGGCGGTATCGGTAAATCTACCACCTCCCAAAACACCCTCGCCGCTATGGCAGAAGTGGGACAACGCATTCTGATTGTAGGATGCGATCCCAAAGCCGATTCCACCCGACTGATTCTCCACTGTAAAGCCCAAACCACCGTGCTGCACCTAGCTGCTGAACGGGGCGCTGTCGAAGATTTGGAACTTGAAGAAGTTGTGATCACTGGCTTCCGGGGAATTAGATGCGTAGAATCTGGTGGTCCTGAACCCGGTGTTGGTTGTGCCGGTCGTGGTATCATCACAGCTATCAACTTCTTAGAAGAAAACGGTGCATACCAAGACGTAGATTTCGTTTCCTACGACGTATTGGGTGACGTGGTTTGTGGTGGTTTCGCCATGCCAATCAGGGAAGGCAAAGCCCAAGAAATCTACATCGTAACTTCCGGTGAAATGATGGCAATGTTTGCTGCTAACAACATCGCACGCGGTGTGCTGAAGTACGCTCATACTGGCGGTGTGCGCTTGGCTGGTCTAATTTGTAATAGCCGCAAAACTGACCGGGAAGAAGAACTGATTACCACACTAGCATCCCGATTAAGCACTCAGATGATTCACTTCGTCCCCCGTGACAATATCGTGCAACACGCTGAATTGCGCCGGATGACTGTCAACGAGTATGCACCTGACAGCAACCAAGCAAATGAATACCGCACATTAGCCGACAAGATTATCAACAATAAATTTTTTGCCGTTCCCACACCCATTGAGATGGACGAGCTCGAAGCGTTGTTGATTGAGTTCGGTATCCTCGAAAGCGAGGAAAATGCCGCTAAATTGGTTGGCGTCGCCAAAGCTCAAGAAGAATCTGAAAAGAGGCTTGAAGATGCTGAGGGTGAAGCGTTAGAAGCCCTGAAAAAAGGTAACGTTGAAGTAGTTGCTGCTGGCGACAAGAAGTAAGGCTTTTGCTTGTTAATCTAGGGCAAAAAGAGATCCCCCCAACCCCTCCAAACCCCCCCTTAATAAGGGGGGGGCAAGGGGGAGTGGGCACTAAAACCCACTATCTAATATGAAAATTACTCAAGGCAATATCAACGATCGCTCTTGCGAACAGAGAAAAAAATCTCATACACAATTACCATTACCAGGAGTTGCTCCAGGAGGTTGTGCTTTTGATGGTGCAATGAATGCTCTCGTACCAATCACTGATGCTGCTCATTTAGTCCACGGACCTATTACTTGTGCTGGCTCTTGGGGAGGTCGTGGCAGTCTCTCCTCTAATTCTATGATATATAAAATCGGCTTTTCCACTGATATTGAGGAGAGCGATATCATTTTTGGTGGAGCAAAAAAGCTGTACAAAGCTATTGTGCAATTAGAAAGACGCTACAAACCTGCTGCGGTATTTGTCTACTCCACCTGCATTACTGCCCTGATTGGTGACGATGTGAAGACAATCTGCAAAACTGCTGCCCAGGATTTAGGTATACCAATTATACCAGTAAATTCTCCGGGATTTACTGGAGGTAATAAATTGGGCAACCAAGTTGCTAGTGTTGCTTTACTGGAACACGTCGTCGGTACAGCAGAACCTGAATTTACCACACTTTATGATATAAACCTCATTGGTGAATATAACATTAAGGGTGAAATCTGGAACATTCTGCCGCTGTTGGAGAAATTAGGTATCAGAGTTTTAGCAAAAATTACGGGTGATGCTCGCTACAAGGAAATCTGTTACGCTCATCGAGCTAAGCTGAACGTGATGTGTTCAAAATCGCTCTTGCACATGGCAAGAAAGATGGAAGAGTTATATGGTATACCATATATTGAAGATTCTTTCTATGGCTTGGAAGACACTAATAGCTTTCTGAGGGACATTGCGGCGAAATTAGGCGATCGCGATTTGGTTGAGCGCACAGAAAAGCTGATTGCCCAAGAAACTGCTGCAATGGAAGCAGCACTAGCTCCCTACCGCCAGCAACTCCAAGGAAAGCGCGTCGTATTTTATACTAATCGTATTAAGATTTGGTCGATGATCTCGGCAGCTAATCAATTGGGGATGGAAATTATCGTTACCAGTAATCAAGAAAGTACTGAGGAAGATAAAGCGAGAATAAAAAGGATACTGGATCAAAATGGTATCATTCTCGACCAAGAAAGTCCTCAGAAAGTTCTGCAGATAATTAATGAAAATCAAGCTCATATATTAGTAGCTAATAGTAGCAATCAAGACATAGCTTTGAGTGCGGGAATTCCTTTTCTCAACATTAACCAGGAACGCCACTATCACTGTGCGGGCTATGCGGGAATATTAGCGGTGGCAAAAGACCTGTATCAAACCTTGACTAACCCAGTGTGGGAGCAAGTACGTAAACCTGTCTCTTGGGAGGTGTAAGCATGGCAATTGTTAGCGTTACGAGTACATCAGTTACAGTGAATCCCCTGAGGCAAAGTCAACCTTTAGGTGCGGCTTTAGCCTTTTTGGGTTTGAAAGGGATGATACCTTTAATGCATGGTTCCCAAGGCTGTACTGCTTTTGCCAAAGTTGTTTTAGTCAGGCATTTTCGCTCTTGCATTCCCCTCAACACTACAGCGATGACAGAAGTCTCAACTATATTAGGTGGTGAGGAGAATGTTGAACAGGCAATCCTCACATTGGCGCAGAAATCAAAACCAGAAATTATTGGTTTATGTACCACTGGATTGACGGAAACCAGAGGGGATGACATGCCGCGCTTTGTCAAGCAAATCCGCCTTCATCATCCAGAACTAAATAACCTACCGATAGTGCTAATTTCTACACCGGATTTTAAAGGTGGGTTGCAAGATGGCTTTGCCGCTGCAGTGGAGAGTATAGTTAAGCAACTTCCTCAACCAGGGGATGCTAAACCTCAACAAGTCACAATTTTGGTAAGTTCTGCTTTCACGCTAGGAGATGTACAGGAAATTAAAGAGATTGTTAGCGCCTTTGGATTGGAGGCGATCGTACTACCTGATATTTCTGCAACACTTGACGGTCATTTAGAAGATTCTTATAATGCTACCAAAGCCAAAGGTACTACTGTGCCACAACTGCGCTCCCTTGGCAGTTCTGTCTTCACCCTTGCGTTGGGCGAAAGTATGCGGCAAGCAGCACAAATTTTGGAAAACAAGTTTAGCATACCCTATGAGGTGTTTGGTGAGCTGACAGGATTAGATGCAACAGACAAGTTTTTGCAAGCATTATCAGATATTAGTGGCATTAGCGTACCAGAAAAATACCGCCGAGAGCGTCGCCAGTTGCAAGATGCTTTGTTGGACACTCACTTTTACTTTGGGTGCAAGCGAGTTTCTTTAGCTTTAGAACCAGATTTACTTTGGTCAACAGTTCATTTTCTCAAATCAGTTGGAACTCAAATTCATGCAGCGGTAACCACAACACGCTCTCCTTTGTTGGAAAAAATTCCCATCGGTAGCGTCACTATTGGGGATTTAGAAGATTTTGAGCAACTGGCAGTCGGTTCTGACTTAATCATAGCCAACTCTCACGCAGTTGAAAGTGCAAAACGTTTAGGAATTCCTATTTATCGTCAAGGAATTCCTATTTTTGACCGTTTAGGAAATGGTCTGTTCACTAAAGTTAGTTATCGCGGTACTATGCAGCTTTTGTTTGACATTGGCAATTTATTTTTAGAGCAGGAAGAAGCTAAGGTTAAGCATTAAATACAGCGTTACTTATTTTAAGTATGATTTGCGAGAAATCAGAAGCCCGGTTTCTTGAAGAAACCGGGCTTCTGGGAACGCTTTTGACAAATAGAAGCGAGGATTGTTGTATAAAAATCAATTCATACTTCAATATTTATATCCAAAAAAAGCCCCAAGTATGCGAAGACTTGGGGTTTTGAATTCTTCACCAGCAATCCAACAGCGAGGCTATAAATAAATTTATATTCTCTGATAAATATTCTAGCAACATGTTTGCTATTCTTGCTATAGGAATTAAAACTTAGCAAACATTTTGGCAATTTGTTTTTTTTTCTTGCAAAAAGCAAGATAATTAGCAATATGTATGCTATACTTGCTAAGATAAGGGAATTGAAAGAGCAAAAGCAAAATTCTTCTTTGAGTAAGAACAAAATATACTCAATAGACTTGCTTTTGCGAAGTAAAATCCTGTTAAATTGGTTGGTTACATGGTGAAACTTGTTAAGGGATGATCTGCGTGATTCCTACTATTTATCCAGCCAATATAATAAAGCGATAAAAATCTAAAAATTACTATATGAATAAGGAATTGCCCCATTTCATTAATCATATTGTTTATAGTTTGCAGTCAATTAAGGGAATTATAGCCGTCACACTAGGAGGTTCACGGGCACGGGGCAACCATACTCACAAGTCAGATGTGGATTTGGGAATTTATTACAATCCAGAAAACCCACCTGATCTAATTGCTCTAAATCAACTCGCTTCTGAGCTTGATGATAACCATCGCATAAATTTGGTTACTGCAATTGGGGAATGGGGAAAGTGGATTAACGGTGGCGGTTGGCTACGGGTGCAAGGCGTAGCTGTAGATTTTCTCTATCGCGATTTGGCTAAGGTTAATCGTGTCATTGATGATTGCCATGCTGGAAAAATTACTATTGATTATCAACCAGGGCATCCTCACGGCTTTGTGTCCTCAATTTATATGGGGGAACTGGTATCTGGTATAAAATAATGCTGACGGGCAAGATTTTACAAACAGTTGCAAGCATCGGACAAGAATATGCTAATTAGCGCTCGTAATTCTTTCAAAGGAACTGTAAAGAAAATAACCAGGAGCCGTTAATACTCTCGGTAATCATTGAAATTACGCCAGGGGTGGAAGTGACGGCAATTATCAGGCTTATCCTCGGTAGAAAATCTCCGCCTTAGCGATCGCGCTCCGTTAAAGCTTCTGATGTGCTAGTTGCTGTTTAATGAGTCAGTATCGTATTTAGTAGCAATACGATACACAAACAAATATAGTTGATTTTGGATCGCTCGGAGGATATTCTTTGAGCGTTTTTTTGTTTAGATTACTCAGACAAGGCGATCGCCTGATTGGTTAGACTGACGACAAACAACTTAACCAGTTGATAAAATTTCAGTGTAGACTGAAGCAGGTAGGTTAGCGTCCCATGCCTGACAATAAATTCGACCTTCAAAAGCTTGTCACTGATTTTAACTTAGAACTATCTGAGAATACAAAATTATTTTCTGATATACAACCTGTTGAACCTAGTGAGTTACTGCTAACTTTACTAGAAGAAAACTTACCTTTAGCAACGGCGATTAATACTGAAAAAGCGCGGGGAGAGTTAGTTATTTTTCCCGTATTGCTAGAAGTAAAACGTAAGATGAATAGTCAAATATCTATATTTTATGGCAAAGAATTTACTGTTGCTCCAGAGCAGGGATTAAATGGTAATCCTGATTTTTTAATTAGTCGCAGCCGCGAACAATTCTTTATTAGCGCTCCCGTAATGACACTAGTGGAGGCAAAAAATCAAGATATTAACAGTGGCTTAGGGCAGTGTGGAGCAGAAATGCTAGCTGCACAGATATATAATGCTAATAATAATAAATCTATAAATGTTATCTACGGTTGCGTTACCACTGGTGTGTTATGGAGATTTTTACGTTTAGAAAACCAAACTTTATATATTGACAAAGTAGAAATTACCCTTGAACCAATCGATAGATTACTTGGTATTTTCTTACAAATTATTAAATGAAAAACTACTTTTACTCTATACTGGTAGTGATTTAAATCGGTTGAGGTAAGGAAAAGTAGAAGGTAGCACCCGCATTAACTGCCCCTTCAGCCCACACTTGTCCTCCGTGGCGATGGATGATGCGTTGAACATTTGCCAGTCCGATACCAGTACCTTCAAATTGTGAATCGCTGTGCAGGCGTTGAAAGATCCCAAACAGTTTTTGTGCGTACCGCATATCAAAGCCAATGCCATTGTCTCGCACGTAGAACACGATTTGATGCTCATCAAAAGTACTACCGATCGCAATTTCAGCACAATTTTGTAGGCGCGTGTATTTGATGGCGTTTTCTAGTAGGTTTCGTAACACTAATCGTAACATTGAAGGGTCACCTTGGACTTGGGGCAAAGTTTCAATTTGCCAACAAATTGTCCGTCCTTTTGTTTCTGGTTCTAAAGTAGATTGTACTTCTTTTACCAGTTGCGTCATATTAATTGACATCAAGCGCATTTCTGCACGCCCCATGCGAGAAAAGGCAAGTAAATCATCAATTAGCGTTCCGGCTTGTTTTGTAGTTTGAGTAATTGTTTTGAGATAATGTAAACTTTTTGCATCTAGGTTGGTTGAAGAAAGCCTTTTTTGGAGTAAATCTACAAATCCGGCTATATGGCGTAAGGGTGCGCGTAAATCGTGAGAAACTGAATAGGAGAAAGATTCTAGTTCTTTGTTTGCCGCTTCTAGTTGAGCAGTGCGCTGTTTAACTCGCTCTTCTAAACTTTCATTGAGTTGGCGAATTTCTGCTTGTGCTTGCTTAAGGCTAGTAATATCACTAATTATACCATCCCAAATCGTATCGCCGTTTTTTTGTCTTTCCGGTCGAGAATCACCTTGAATCCATTTCAGATTTCCAGACGGTGTAATAATTCGTCCTTCCCATTGCCAAGATTGTAATGTTTGCATTGAAGTGGCGATCGCCTGTTTTAAATAATCCAGATCTTCTGGATGAACTAATGCCCAAAGTTTAGCGCTATCAAGCTGAACTTCTTGTGGCTCTAACTCGAAAAATTCTCGACAACTAGGACTTATATAGGTGAAAGCATCAGTACCATCACTATGAACTACGTAGCGATATATTACTCCTGGTACATTATTTGCCAACGCTTGAAACCTAGCTTCACTTTGGCGCAGTTCTGTATCTATCCGCGCCTTCTCTACAGCCAACCATGTACGTTCTGCTACATGCTCCATTAGCGTCACATCTTCTGCTGACCAAACTCTTGGTTGCACATGATGCAGAACGAACAACGCCACGAAGCGCCCCTGCTTCACTAGGGGAACACATAATACCGCTCTAGTTTCGATGGCTGTAAACGCTACTTTTGATTCTGTTGTTCTGGGATCGGTAAGTACATCATTAATAACTAGTGTTTTGCCTTGTTTCAATAAGACGATAATTTCTGAACCAAAATCGTTTAAGCGATGCTTCCCCACGACGCTAACTACTCCATCACAGTAGTCACGCTCCACGATTACATGTTCTTGTTGAATGTCAATCTCTCCATAGGTACATCTAGTAGTAGCAAAATGCTTGCCCACGGCGCAGGCGATCGCCCACATAATTTCATTAGGATCATCTTGGGTACGGATTGCGTCATTCAACTGCACCAGAAATTTTTGTCGATCCCGCTCTGCTGATAATGCAAACAAAAGTAGGGTAAAAGGAATGTCTAAGCTGTTTTTTGCTTCTTCCATGAAGCCACCTTTAGCAAGAAAATCTCCACTCACTACCAACTTTTCCTTGCCATGAACAACACAAAATTTACTACCCTTAAATATTAAGCGATTTCCAACTACTGTGCCAACTAAATTTTTCCTGATTATACAGCAGATTTCAACTTAATGAAGTACAAAATACCCCACCCGCGCTACCGCGCACCCTCCCCGAAGATCGGGGAGGGTAGCTCGGGGTGTACTCCATTTATATGCAAAGTGCTGTATATGATCACCAATTTGTTCGCCGTAGGGACACAATCATATTTTGTCCCTACGTGTATGGCATTTAGAAGAGCGGCTATATTCGCTCACACTCATAACAACCCTTGATTTCGTAATTAAAAAATCTGCCAATAGATTCTGCTTGATGCAAATCTTCCCAAGTATCTTCGTCTACGTCCGCATACTGATAAACTGCACCATTATGAAACTCTACTTGTAAAATTTGTTGATCACTATCGTAGCCTACAGCTTTTGCCATTGATGAGTTAACTGGTAGCATTGCGATTGGTTCTTCAGCGTTTTTAAGTGTGGTAGTAGCAACTATCTCATTAAGTTGTTGTAGTCCCTCGTAAGCTTGTATCGGTGCGGGAATTTCCACCAGCTCGAATTCTTCCCCTTGATCGAGTAACAACTGCAAATGTCCGTCCGAGTGAGCGATCGCTACTACATTACTTAAGTCCAGTTTAGATAGCTTCATCTTATGGTACTCCGATAGGCTTTGATTGTGCAATTTGTTGAGAGGCGAAGATTTAAAATCTTTTGCTGCATCTTTTATAGTACAATTATACTATTTAAGAGTTTTGCAGTCAAGCTATGATTGAATCTTATTAACAGGTATGGATTTCTCAGTGAAATTACGCTAACATCTTTAGGCAAACTATTATCAGTCAAAAATACTCCTGTTGAAATATTTATTTCCTCCGGATGGGCGATGAATTGTTTAACCGCATCAAGGGATTATTAAAAATAGATAAAAAATTCTTGTTATAGTACGTGGATTGCGCAATTTAGCTATTGTTTAACACTCAGTAGCCATCAAGCTACTTATATCCCTATATGGCTCAAAACCGCAGATTGGACACCTTCTCGCTAGCCGCAGTTTTGGTGTCTGCACATTACGGCTTGGGGTTTCTCCTGGGAACCGCCGAGCAATCACTTACTTTCGGTGCAGCAGGCAGCCTATATGCTGTCTGTCTTAGCTTGGGTACAATAGCTCTTTTAGGACTAGCAAAGTTTTACTGGACACAAGAAGAGCAAATCTGGACACTGCTGGGTTCGAGTTATGGGAGTGGAGTAAAAATCCTCATCGGGTTGATGTCTTGGGCATCACTAATTGGGATTGAAGCCGTCCAAATAATTTCTGGAGCCTTTATTTTGAAGGTTTTAGGAGTACCAACGCTGCCAAGCATGGTTGGGTTGGCAATTTTGTTTACAATTGTTTCCTTGCTACCTGTGGAGAAAGCCAGTTGGATATTTCGCTCTTTACTGGTTGTGAATTTCTTGGCTCTGGTTTATGGACTTTGGGTATTGCACGGTTTAACGGAGTATGTGCGATCGCCTTTTGAGTTTACTACGTCCCTTGAACAAATAAGTTTACCGACAAGAGTGGGCATATCGCTGTCAACCATTCTACTGGTGATAGTGGATATGAGGTATCAACAACTTATTGTTCAAGCAAAGGATGTGAAGAGCTTGTATCAGGGCTGTATATTAGCGGCAATTTTGCTGCTTTTACTTGCCTTATTGCCTTCTGCGGTTGTGGTAGCAGCTTTAAAGGCAGGAATTTTGCCCGATGGAATTGATGGAAAAGAAATACTCCCATTTATCCTATCATGGATTGGCAGTGGCACTGACAAGCCTTTGGGTATTGCCCTGATTGCTTCCTTATTGGTTCCGGCGCTAGGAGTTGGTAGCACCATATTACGGGTGCAGAGCAAGACTGTATTGGACTTCAATATTTTACCAGCATCCAACTTTAATCGGCTGCTCATCGTTGTTGTCAACGCCCTGTTGAGTTTAGCCGTTGCTTTCAAGGGTGGTGAAATCATCAATTTAATTGTATTCTTTTATGCAGCCTATGTAGGGTCAGTGTTTGTTCCTTTTGTCGCTTACCTAATTGCTCAAACAGGACGGTATACCTTCTCAAAAATGGGTGTAAGGCTGTCTTTAATTATGAGCAGTATATCGGCAATGTCTGTGTTAATTTTAACTTTTATCAACCCTAATTTTACAGTTTTTGGCAGTACAGAACTGAACATTATGGGAATGGGAATTCTGTTTGGGATTTTAAGTTTATTCCTCGGTTCTATGATTGAGAAATATTCTAGTGCATAGTCAAGACTACGCACTATGATTGGATGAAATCAGCAACATCCGCTCCTCAATTGCCTGCCAAGTAGTGGGCGACACCCGCACTGCTGCTTCTTTGGATTGAATTATGAGGTAATTGGCATAGAGATAATTGTCCAGTGCTTTACTTTCTTCCTGAGATAAGTTAATCATTTCTGGAGTGAGATTGAAAGCATTGAGCCAAATTGTTTCAAGTCGTTCATCAAATGCCAGACGAATTTCCAGTGGTTGTTCATCATCAGGAGCTTGAACTTTCAGTGCTTCTAATTGAGCAATCAGCATCGTAAAGTTGACATTATTAAATATTTTTAATTTATCAAGTTCACGGGCGTAGGCGTAGGCTTGGGCGACAGCGTTGGCATTGGCATAAGCATAATCGTGGGTATGAGTAGAGGCGTAAGCATGAGCGTAGGCATAAGCATTAGTATAAGCGATGGCGTAAGCGTAGGTGATGGCGCTGGCGTAAGCGTTAGCGATCGCGATCGCAATGGTGATAGTGTTGGCATGGGCATTGGTATTGGCGATGGCGTTGGCGATGGCAACTGCACGTTTACCCACAAGATTAAAGTTACCTTCCGATCCAGTTGTTACCTTTTCTACCCAGCTTAATAAATTTTGCAACTTGAGTGTGTTGATGTACTTTTGTGCTTCTTTTTCCATCTGTAACAGCAAATCATCTGCACCACCATCCATTAATCCTGCTACTAGTAAAAACACCTCTTGCCAACGTTTATCTTTAAGGTGTTCTACAACCAACTTCTCAATTTGACGATGATCATCTATGTATTTTGCTGTTAAATATTCCTGTAAAGTCAAATGAGAAAATGAATAAACATCCCTTGCCCGTTCTACTAAAATTCCTTGCTGAATAGCTATGGCATCTAGAACCGCCCCAGCTTCTAAGTTTGGTGCATTATCATTACTAGCCAAAAACTCTGTAATTTGACTTACAACTTCTTGTTGAGATAAAAATAGTCTATCTACTTCAAAGCCTCTATATGCTATCTCAGATAGCATAATTTTCTCCAAATCAATACCAATATCACGATAAATAGGTTCACCTTGAATCCTTTTTTCAGCTACCCATTTTCTGAGAAATATATCTAAAGCATCACTATAAAGCGTAGACCTATTTTTAGGAAAATCTTGATACTCGTCGTAAACTAAACATAGGAAAGTTAGCAGCAAAGGAGTTTTTGCAAGTTCTTTGGTTGCTTCATATTCCGCTTTGTTCAGTAAATTCCAACACTTTTCAGATGTGCCAACTTTTTTATCTACCTCTGAGAAAAACCAATTTTGAATAAACTGCTGTATTTGAGTATCGTCAAAATCTGCAATCACAGCTTCGCTAAACTGCTGAAAACTCCGGCGATAAGCAGCAGTTCGACAGGAAGTGATAAATCTATTTTTGTTGTACTGCTCAACAAAATCTTGAATTTTTCTAACAGCCCAATCAATATTCTTTGTTGCCACTTCATCCAAACCATCAAGCAAAATTAATAACCTGCCTTGCTGCAAAGCTTTGGTCGTAAACTCTTCAAAAAATGGCAACTGACACGAGCGAAATTCTTGTCTAATTACTTCTTCTATATTGATTTCTCTGTCAGCAAATTGTTTTAGTTCAATAAAAACTGGAATACATTCATGCTGAAACTTACGTCTATTACCTTTAAGTGCTTCTAATCCTATCTTCCGCAAAAATGTAGACTTGCCTGCCCCTGGTGCGCCAAGTATCATGAGAAATTTTTGCTGATTTGCTACTGCTATGCCATCTTGTTTATCAGCGTATTTGACCTGAAATCCGCGTTTGCCTGCTTGACGGTAAAGTTCTTGTAAGGCTTGAATTGACTCAAATCGCCAGATTTCTGATGGTAGCAAACATTGTACAATGTAGATTGAATCCAAATCTACAGGTTTGTGCATTCCTAGTATTTGCAGCTTGTTGTGGCTCTTGTGATAGTTGATAATGTATTGCTCGGATGCCAGAGAAATTAATTTTTTGATTTTCTCTTCTATTGGACGGTCAAGTATGTTTATATAGAGGTTAGCAAGATGGTTAAGCGCTTCATCTGGTACTATTTCTGGCAGCGCAATCAATTGATCTAGTCTAACACGGTTAACTTCTGGTAGTTCTAATGAGCGCACAATTGCATCAGCTGAACCTTCCACAACCACAACTGGACTGAGTCCAACTCCGGAAGTTTTCAAAGAGAGATTTTGGAGCGATTGAATAGTATCACCAACAACAGAGGCAAGCTGGCTCTTTCGCCTATCAATTAACGCTTGTCGGTAAACCTCGTATGATGGGAACTGCTTGGGTTCAAGCGGTGAATTGCTCGCATTTGTTCTAATTTGGTTTTCCACGCCCAAACTCATGATCGCACGAATTACCTCATCTCCTCGCGCAGAAGTCAGAACTTGCTCAAGCAAGGGATCGATTTTGGCAATCTGGCTTTCGTTGAGATTCATAGCGCTGCTGTTACCTGAACTAAACCTTTACCTTGACGGTTGCTGTCTTGTCCCAAGTCTTTACAAGTAGAAAGCACTGCGTCGAATAAATGCCCTACCGTAATTTGTTTATTATATTTCTCTAAGATTAACGCGGCAATACCAGAAACGATAGGGGTTGCCATCGAAGTTCCGTCCCAAGCTTCATAACCACCACCTTCAACTGATGAATACACTCCTTGCCCAGGCGCAACTAAATAAGGGACGTTATAAAGATGGTGATTGATAGATATCGTGCCACTACCACTAAAATAAGCAACTTTACCATTAAAGTTTGTCGCACCCACCGAAACTGCGCCTCTACAGTTTGCTGGTGCATTAGTTCTGTTAATGCCATCATTGCCAGCAGCGCAAACAGGAAGTATTCCCACTGCTAACAAGGTATCAATCAAATCACTAATTTCATCGAAATATATGGGAATGCCAGCTGAGATGTTAACAATATTCACATCTAGCCGAGTACCTAGCCATTCCAGCCACAATATTAAGTCTGATAAGTTACCAATACCACGAGGGATCAGTACACTGTTGATCAAATTGGTTTCTGGTGCAACGCCAACCTGCTGACCGCAAATTAGTCCGGCTACGTGCGTACCATGACCATCAGTATCTTGGCAAGGTATTGACTGGATTTGCCGTAATCTGATATTAAAACTATATGATTCGACTACTTTACCTTGCAATTCTGGGTGAGTGTCGTTTATTCCAGTGTCGAGAATAGCAACAGTGATATTTTTGCCTGTACCTGTAAATCCCTGTTGACGCGCTTTGTTGAGAGCAATCGCATCTAAATGCCACAAATCGGCTGCCGTAACTTTATCTTTAGTACCAGCCACATTCCTTTCTGGTTGGATCAACTCAATTGGTTGATCGCGTAATACTATAGCTTTAGGCAACTCCCGTCGTAGCCTTTGAGCTTCTTCATCGGGCATTTCTACAACAGTTGCACCAGTAATACCTGAGTAATCTGGGTACTTTGAGATTTCTTCTGCATCTTCTAGCCAATGTTCTATTTCTCTGTATACTGGATCTTCTTGCCAAAAATTAACTACTTCCGCAACTTGTGCTGGACGACTTTCTGGTGTAAAATTTCGGGATTGCAGTTTTAGCGATCGCGCTACTGAAGTTGTTTGGGGACGAATAATATAAACGCTCATCAAATACTATTTATAACCCTTAATTTACAAATTAATATGGTAGATATCATCCCTGCCAAAGAAATACAGCTTATTTCAACTTATATTTACTATGATATAGCGATTTTCAATTGAATGCGATTTCCTCTTTTCTTAATCACAATTACCGAGTCTATCGATAGAAAGATGAATTTATCCTCAAAGCTTTGATGATGAGAGGGAGGATTAGTGTGTAACAAAGACATCGCTATAAACTTCCTTCAAAAGTACTATTATGGAACGCATTACATATTTAGGAATTGGTATCATGGGCAGTGGCATGGCAACCAACTTGCTCAAAGCGGGGTATCCAGTCACGGTTTGGAATCGCAATCCAGAATCCTGTCAGCCTCTGGTGGAAAAAGGTGCAACACAAGCACAAACACCTGCACAAGCCGTTGAGAATGCTGAAGCGATTATGTACTGTCTTGCAAATGACAATGCAGTTGAAGAGGTTGTCTTTGGGCAAAATGGTATTTTATCGAACGTGAAATCGGGACAAATTGCGATCGACATGAGTACTGTTCATCCCGACACATCCCGTCGAGAAGCCGCAGCTTATGCCGAAAAGCAAGTTGAATTTCTCGATGCTCCCGTTTTCGGTAGTAAAAATGAATCCGCTACCGGGGGATTGTGGATTGTTGTCGGTGGCAAGCGGGATGTATTTGAGCGAGTCAAACCGATTTTGGAGCCTTTAAGCGAAACTGTACACTACCTGGGCGACACAGGTAAAGGGGCATCGATGAAACTCGTCGGCAACTCGATTGTCGCAACCCAGATTGAAGCGTTGGGGGAAGCATTGATTCTGGCAACCAAAGCTGGTTTGAATCCGAAAGACGTTCTTGATGTGCTGCATGTGGTGGATTTTCGCTCTCCGATTTTTGATGGTGTGGGCAACATGCTAGTGAATCGCGATTTTACGCCGCATTTCGCGTTAAAAAATTTGCTCAAAGATGCTAATTTGATTGCTCGATTTGCCCAAGATTTGAACTCTCCAACACCTGCCGCTGCTATTGTGCGAGAAACCATCAAAGTGGCAGTAAATCAAGGGTGGGGGGAAGAAAATGCTTCTGCTCTCATCAAAGCGCTGGAGTTAGAAGCGGGAGTAACCGTTGAATCTTCGGTAAAAGCATTCTGATTAAGATCAGATTTGATATTATATCACTCAAAAGCGATTTTTAGAAAGAAAAGTACCCTGTTGGTGAATGGCTCATTTAACTGGACAATGCTTAGGTAGCCTATCTGTACGAAAGCCATGACTAGAGAGAAGCCTTTAATTATTAACTTTGCCAGCGACAAATCAATTTTACAAATCAGTCCAATTCTGCCAATTCTTTCTAGTCAAAAAGCATCCTGGAACGGAATCCAAATCGGTTATTACCAGTACCCTGCTGCATTTGAAACACCTGAGCATTGTTTTTCACAGCACTTTATGACTATTCACCTCAATCACGCCACAGTTGTGAAAGAACAAGTGCTAGATGGTCGTCTTCAATGCGATCGCTTTAGAGATGGCGATATCTGTTTAACACCTGCAACTGCCCCTGTATCAGTCCGCTTACAGGATTCATGCGAATTGATTTGCCTGTATCTTGAGCCTACATTTATGACGCGGATTACTGCTGAAGTCGCTGATGTCGATCGCCTTGAAGTCGTGCCGCAGTTCAAGTTAAATGATCCACTCATCTACCAGATTGGGATCGCTCTTAAAGTAAAGCTTGAGTCCAAGGGAGTTTGCGATCGCCTTTATGCAGAGTCAATGGCAACGGCAATTTCCGCTCACTTGGTACAATACTACTCGACTTCTAAGCCCAAAATTCGCAGTTACTCCAACGGATTACCGCAAGCTAGATTGCGACAGGCAACTGAATACATTTATGAACATTTAGCACAGAATCCCAGCCTAACTGAAATGGCTCAAATGGTGCAGATGAGTCCTTATTACTTTAGTCGTTTGTTCAAACAATCTACAGGGCTAACCCCGCATCAATATTTGATTAAATGTCGGATTGAGCAAGCAAAACGGTTACTCAAGACCACAAATTTGTCGATCGCAAAAATTGCTCAACAGGTCGGTTTTGTGGATCAAAGCCACCTTACCCGCCACTTCAAACGCCATGTTGGGGTTCCGCCCAGTCAGTTTCCTTAAATTGCAAGAATGTACCGACAAAAAGCATGATTATCCAAGACAGTGAAACTTACTTCCTGATAAACTTCTTAACAATAGATTTTGGTTTAGCTTAACCAGAAAAATTAAGGAGGCTTAAACAATGATCGATGCTGAGCCGAACACAGACAAGAAGATGATTGATCTGTTCACCTCTGTCCAGCTTGGACCTTATTTATTACCAAACCGAATAGTCATGGCACCGATGACTCGGCTACGAGCGATCGAAAGCATTCCACAATCCTTGATGGCAACCTATTACACTCAGCGGGCATCCGCAGGTCTGATCGTCACGGAATGTACAATGGTTTCACCCATGAGTAACGGGTATATGAACTGTCCGGGTATTTATTCGCCAGAACAGATTAAGGGATGGCAGGAGGTAACAGACGCGGTACACAATGCAGGCGGAAAGATTTTCCTACAATTGTGGCATTGTGGGAGAATTTCGCATCCATCGCTGTTAGAAGGAAAGCAGCCTGTTGCACCTAGCGCGATCGCTCCTGTCGGTGAACTTCACACTCCAGTTGGGAAAGTTGCCATGGAAACGCCTCGCGCTCTAGAAAAGCATGAAATCTCTGAGATCGTTGAGCAGTTTCGCTCCGGTGCTGAGAATGCTTATCAGGCTGGATTTGATGGCGTTGAACTGCATGGCGCATTCGGTTATCTGATTGACCAGTTTCTTCAAGACGGTTCAAATCAACGAACTGATGAGTACGGTGGCTCAATTGAAAATCGAGCCAGATTTCTGCTGGAGGTAGTGGAAGCGGTTTCCAGCGTTTGGGGAGCAGACCGAGTTGGCATTAAGCTTTCACCCAGTAACACCTTCTATGGCATGATTGACTCAAATCCCAAAGCCACTTTTGCTTATGTGCTTGAAGCACTCAATCCTATTGGGTTAGCCTATGTTCATTTAATGGAACCGAACGAAATAGATTTGAAAAATCGAGATGTGCTCAATCCTGTGACTCCTTTGTTTCGTCCCATCTATCAGGGAACACTGATTGCCAACGGGAACTACACTCAGGAAACAGCGAATGCTGCTCTAGTCAAGGGTGATGCCGAGCTCGTTTCCTTTGGAAAGTTATTCTTGGCAAACCCAGACTTACCAAGACGTTTTCAGCTAAACGCACCGTTGAATGAACCCAATCCCAAAACGTTTTACGGCGCTGGTGAGAAGGGATATACGGACTATCCTTTCCTGGAACAAGCAGCGAGTTGAATTAATATAGACAGTAATACATTCATCGGGCAGCCTTTCCTGCTCGCCCGATAAATCAAGCCTACTTTAAGTATCATAAATCATCAAATTAGGTTTTGATTTTTAGTTTTCACTCGCCCATACAACTCCTGCATTACTTCAATAAAGGAATTATCCTTTTGCCAGAAAGCCGGAAAATCTCCCTGTTTTTTAATTACAATTGCTGATACACCGCTTTGAGTTGGGACTTCTATTGTTTGGGGTAAGCGTTTTGTGCCTAACCAAAATTCTCTGGCTGTTGGCTTTTGGTCAATTGTTTGCTTGGACAGTTTCGTATAGAATGAGGTTGAGGGTTCTAGGGCAATTTCTTTAGCATTAAGTTCATCTGATAGTATTTTACCTAAGGGCGATTCCGCTAGTTTTGCTTGCAGTTCTGTTTTGGATATTCCCCGCAGTTCAAACAGTAGAAATGGGTTATGATCTAGTTGGGAAGCAACTAAGTAATAGACTCCGGCGATGTGTTTGCAGGGGTTGGCTGAGTCTGGACAAGAGCAGCTTGTTTTGAAGTCGTTTCTGCTCTGGGGTAATAGGTGTAGTCCTAATTCGGAGAAGGTTTGTTCGATGTTTTCTGGTACTTCGTTGAGTAGGAGTCGGGAAACTATGCTGGCTTTGGATGACAGTTTTTCTATGGCTTGTTTCCAGTTTGTTTTGGCTATGGGTGTAATTTTTATGGAAATGTTGTAAGTGGGTTCTTTGTAGACGCCAAAGTAGGGGTTGACTGAGCCTTTTACTTTGGCTGTGATGTGATTTTGCTCGATTTCAAAGTTTAGTACTTTTCCACCGCTGGCGTAGGATCTTCCGCGTTGTAGTCTGTTTTCGTCGGTGAATGCTTCTAGTGCTTTGATGAAGCGATCGCCCCACCATGTTCTACTAAATTTTGCCATACATTTAACCTTTTAAAAAAGTTAATTTTTTGATAAAAACCACAGATGGACACAGATGGACACAGATGAATTATCTGTGTTAATCTGTGTGTATCTGTGGTTCCTTTTACTCCAGTATTGCATTTTTATTTAGTGCTATTAGTTGTTTGAAGGCTTCGTTGTCTAGTTCTGTTAGCCAGGTTTCGTCGCTTCCTACTACTGTGGAGGAGAGTTTTTTCTTGTCTTCGATCATTTGATCTATGCGTTCTTCTAGGGTGCCGATGGCGACGAATTTATGGACGAAGACGTTCTTTTTTTGACCGATGCGGAATGCGCGATCGGTTGCTTGGTTTTCGACGGCTGGGTTCCACCAGCGATCAAAGTGGAAGACGTGGTTGGCTTTGGTGAGGGTGATGCCTACGCCGCCTGCTTTGAGGGATAGTATAAATACTGAGGGTTCTGTGTCTGGTTGTTGGAATTCTTCGATCATTTTTTCTCGGCGGTTACGGGTGGTTCCGCCGTGGAGGTAGTATGTGTTGCAGTGTAGGGTGTGTTTTATGTGTTTTTCTATGTTTTCGCATACTTCGGTGAATTGGCTGAAGATGAGTAGGCTTTCTCCTTCGGATATTGCTTCGTCTACCATGGATGCTAGGCGGCTGAGTTTATGGGAGCGCTCTGGGGAAAATTCGCTGCCGTCTTGTAGGAATTGGGCTGGGTGGTTGCAAATTTGCTTCAATTTCATTAGTGTGGAGAGTATCAGTCCTTTGCGTTGAATTCCTTCTGTTTCTTGCAGTTTTTCTTCGACTTCTTTGATGACTACTTCGTAGAGGGATGCTTGTTCTTTGGTGAGGTTGGTGTATAATTTTTGCTCTACTTTGTCTGGTAAATCGCTGATGATTGATTGATCTGTTTTGACTCTGCGCAGGATTAGGGGTTCAACTAGTTTTTTGAGTGTGACTGATTTTACTCTGTCGTTTTCTTTTTGAATGGGTATCTCGAAGGATTTGCGAAACTGTGCTTCTTTACCAAGGTAGCCTGGATTGAGAAAGTTAAAAATTGACCAAAGATCGAGTAAGCGGTTTTCTACTGGTGTTCCAGTTAAGGCAAGTCTGTGTTTTGCTGATATTTTGAGTATAGCTTTGGTTTGGGCTGTTTTGGGATTTTTGATGTTTTGCGCTTCATCGATGACAATCCGTTGCCACTCGACGCTGGTAAGTAGTTTCTCGTCTTTACGAGCTAGGGTAAAGGAGGTAATGACTACATCATGTTGTTGACAGGCGGCTTTGAAGTGCGGGTTTTGAAGGCGATCGCTTCCATGATGCACTATAGTTTTTAAATGCGGTGCAAATTTGGCAATTTCTTTCTGCCAATTTCCTACTACTGAAGTGGGGGCAATGAGTAGTGTAGGCAACAAGAAGTCAAGTAATTCCCTCTCCTGCACGAGTCTGGCAATCACTTGCACCGATTTACCCAAGCCCATATCGTCTGCTAGACAGCCATTTAATCCCAAGCGTTCTAGATATTGCAACCATGATACACCACGCTTTTGGTACTCTCGCAGGTTGCCTTGTAACTGTGGTAGGTGAGAAACTGGTTCTAGCTGGCTTTTGTCTTGCAACTTTGCCATCATTTCTGATAAAGCTTCGTCATGTTCAATTTCCCACTCTTCTCCCGCTTCGGCATTACGTTGCAGTAATTCTAGCAGCGTCATTTCTGGTTGCTCATCGTTGTTTGACTGCCAGAATTCCAGTAACTGTTGCATCTTATCTCGGTCTAATTCTATCCACTGACCGCGAAAATGCACTAGGGGTGTCTTGGCTTTGATGAGTTGTTCCCACTCTTGTGGGGTTACTTGTTGGTTGCCGATCGCCAGTTCATACTCATACTGTACCAGGGAGTCTATACCAAAATAACTTTTTGTCTTGCTTTTAGTTGCCGAGAGTTTGCTTGCGGATGCTTTGAGTTTAATTTTGGCACGACGACGACCCGCAGGGGTATACCAAGCTGGTACAATTACTTTGAATCCTGCGTCTTCTAGAACCCAAGCACTTTCTTTAAGAAAGTCAAACGCTTCTTCTAAAGTAATTTGCATTCCAATAGGGCGATCAGTTTCCAATCCCTGCCATAATTTAGGATACATTCGTGCTGCGTATCCCAAATTTAAAAGCAGATTAGTTTCAAAGTCTTTGCCAAATACACTAGCCCCTTCTTTCTTTTTCCAGTAGTCAGTTAGTGCTAGCTTCAGTGAGGGATCTTGTTTGCTTGCTACCAGAAACTGTATTTGCCAGTTGTCGATATTTTCTGGGCTAGCGGAGTGCAACTGGAAGCACAGATAAAAGGAAGAGTCGCTTTGGGTGCGGGTAATTTTATTTTTCCATGTTAACCACTGTTGATATTCTTCTAAAGCATCATCGGTAGTGCCTGGTTTGTGGCGGTGGGGATAAAAGCAATGGTAAATTAGCGAATCGGTAATTTGTTTGTCAAAGGCAGCAGTCGAGGGTGTGTGAGTTACTATGTTGTTAAGCAGGCATTCCGAAAAGTGACGTAAAAGTGTTTCTCGATCAAAAAACTCCACTGAATCATTGGCTACTACTGAACCTGCAACACAAATCAGCGGCATGTATTCTATGTACTTTTTTATATTTGATTCATATGCAAAAGAAATAATTTCCCAAGTAGGGTAGATTTCAAATTGCTGCACAGTCTGTCGCTTACTTCTTTTCTGAGCTTTAGTTGCTTCTAATAGCCGATATTTCAGCGCTGGAATATATTCGTCTTTAAAAATTACTTGCTTAAAAGCTTGCGTGTAGTGATACCAAAACAATAAATCTGAACCTAGTTGCACTTCTCCAGAGTTATATAACGCTAAAAAGTGTATATCATTGAGGAGTTTAATAGCGTTAATAGCTTTCGCTGGTTGTGAATCAGCTTTGACAGAAACTACCGCTTCATAGCAATCTACCTTCCAGTATTCAAACCCCTCATAGTCTTCAGGAATTTCGACTTCTAAATACTTGGATAATTCTGGTGAGGGTAAGGGTTGACTATTGGCAGTCGGTAAGGCAAAGTATTGAGGGGATATACGTTGTGTTAATGTACTTGCTGGTTCTTTGATTCCTAACTCCTGCACTAAAAAAGTTGCTAATTCATCCTGCACTAGAGTTCCAGGGTGAATTCGTTGGTTGTTAGTGCGGCTTTTTTGCTGCCCAGGAATTTCTACCCAGATATAAAAAGAACCTGGCTGAATAAAATTAGGTTCGGCATTCGGTATCCAAGTACCATGAAGCACTTTCATAGCTTAATACCTCTGGATTAGTTGAAGATTATAGCATAGGAATACTGTATCAGAATCTTGGGTAATCAGTACTAAAAATCCTCTTATTATCAGTTAAAATCCGGTTCCTGGCATATAAGTGGCTTAATTCGTCATTATTGATACAAATAATACGAGTTTGTACTTTTACAAGTGTAACTCGATCAAATAACCGTAAAAACATGTACGCAAAACATGTTATTCTTGTTTGGAGGTTCGAGATTAATTTTTTTAGACTGTTTGTTTTAGTTTGTCTCAAAGCAGTTTGGGAGCATATACACTAGTTTTAGATCAGCGAATGAAACAACAAAAAACTCGACGCAATCGGGGCGTTATACTCACCCTTAAAGGCTGGGATAAGCTCCAATCTGCGAAAGCCGAAGCTGAGTGGGAAGAGAATGGTGGAAACAATTTTACTTTAGAAGAACTGAGCGATCGCACTCATTTAGCTCTCCACACTATCTCTAAGATACTGGGGAGATCCGGAGCATCCCAGTTTTTTGCAAAGAGCGCGAAAATCAGTCAGAATAAGTAAGACGAGTGTATTTACATACCAATGACCCCAGAACAAAAGCAAGCTCTTCAAGAACATATTCAGGCGATCGCTAAAATACTATACGAAGATGAAGATACGTCACCAGAAAAACTAACAAGCCTTGCTGGAATTGAAGAAGCAGTGAGGAGTCAAATGCAGCTATCTCGTCATGCCAGAAGTAGGTTTTTTTTTATCGAAAAGGTTACAGGTACAAGGGCAGGGTATCAAAGACGACTGAAAAGTATTTTGGGAGAATTGCCAATAACAAGCAAGCAGGCGCAGCAATTGGAAGTCCCAAACAGTAATCAATGGAGTCCGTATCTGGAACTTTGCTGTCTACGGGTGAGTGCCAATGTCAGTTATGAAAATGCAGCATCAGATATTGAGTATTTTACAGGTGTGCAAGTTTCGCGCAGCACTCAGCAACGATTGGTGCATCGCCAGAACTTTGAATTGCCGATGCAAGAAGACACGGTTGAAGAATTGGTAGTGGTAAATATGTAGTGATAATTGAACTACAAGGGCATGTTGCATTATAGTGGTGGATAAAATACCAAATGG
>NZ_JACXAE010000020.1 GCF_014698965.1 Iningainema tapete BLCC-T55 | reverse complement strand
GGATGCCCATCAATATGAACGGGTAACTTGGCAATCGAAGTGATCCGAACCATTTCGACTTGGTAGATTTCAATTTTGGGGTTGTAGTGGTACTGCCCTCGACTAATTGACCAAAAATGGCGCACTAGTTCCCACTTACTAAACTTTCGGTAAATGGTCACATTTATTAAACCATCATCCACGATCGCATTTGGAGCAACCATAAATCCTGCACCATAATAGGGTGCGTTGGCAATCACTACCAGCATTGCTCTAAGTTTAAATTCACGCTTGTGCGCGATTTCTCGGCGCAAAAATCGCTGGCTTGGCAATGGGTGAGTCTGGGCTTGTGCAATGGGACGATCTAACTCAATCTTAAGTCGTTGAGGTTGATAATCCATTGCTAAGCGAAAAGCTTGAAGCATCCGCCCCCATCGTCCACCCTTAATTTCTTCGCCAAGAGGAAAGAGCGTTGCATCCAGCCCTACCCCAGCTGCCTCAAAAAAGTAGTGTTCATCGTTGGCTTGCCCAACATCAATACTTTTAACTTGCCCGTGAGCCAGTACAAAACATGCTTGGTTAACATCCATTGGTATATTTAGACTCCGAGCAATGTTATTGTAAGTGCCAATCGGCACAATTCCTAGTGGAATCGGGGCATGAAGCAATCCTTTGGCAACTTCGCTGACTGTACCATCACCACCTGCCACGATCACCATATCATAGCCTTCTTCAACCGCTTGTTGTGCAATCAACGCGGGAGACTCATCCGGTTTGGTAAAAGCTAGTTCAGCCCGAATATCTTCTGCTTCCAGTGCCGCAATGATTTCTGGTAACTTCATGGGGTTAGGCTCATCGATACCGGAAA
>NZ_JACXAE010000019.1 GCF_014698965.1 Iningainema tapete BLCC-T55 | reverse complement strand
TAGGTTCTGTTGACAAACTGGATTCCCAAATCACCTGAACTCTGATTCAAGATAGCTTTTGCGGAGGCTATCGTGGCGCGTTTGTTGATGGAAGATGCCGAGTGGGTATTTTTCGAACCCTTTTTGATTGCCATTCGAGGTCGCGGAGGACGTCCCGCATCGGATCATCGCCGTATTCTTGATGCTGTGTTCTGGATCGCGCGCACTGGTTCGCCTTGGCGGGATTTGCCCGAAGAGTTCGGCAAGTGGTCCAGTGTCTATCGCCAGTTCCGGCGGTGGACCCTGGCAGGGCTGTGGGACATGATCCTGGAGGCTCTCAATGAGAGCGGGACCATGCCCGAACAAGTTCAGATGATCGACAGCACAATAATCCGGGCGCACCACTTGGCAGCGGGCGCAAAAGGGGGACTCAAAAAGAGGGTTTTGGCCGCTCAAAAGGTGGCTTTACGACCAAGGTCCACCTCATTACCAACGCTCACGGACTTCCTGTCAGGGCTGAGATAACCGGCGGTGAGGTCTCTGATTTCAAGGGCTTTGATGTTCTGGTCGATGATGATCTGCCCAATGCCAAAGTGTTCCTGGCCGACCGCGGCTATGACAGTGACCACATCCGCACGACAATCACCAATCGCGGCGGAACGCCTGTCATTCCAGGCAAGGCCAATCGCAAAGTCCCGATCCGGTTTGATGCCATCACATATGCTTTGAGAAACCGGGTGGAGCGGTGTTTCAACAAGCTCAAATGCTCACGCCGCTTCGCAACACGATATGACAAAACCGCCGCAAGCTACCTCGGCTTCATTCAAATAGTTGCTGCTCGCCTCTGGGTCAGAAGTTTGTCAACATGACCTA
>NZ_JACXAE010000018.1 GCF_014698965.1 Iningainema tapete BLCC-T55 | reverse complement strand
GATGAAAGTCCATAAGACAACAAAAGTGAGTAAAAAGTATCTACATATACAGTTTACACCAAAAAGCCGGGAGAACCAAATAAAGCTGTTGTAAAAGATTGATAATATTGAGATGAAGCCTTAAATTTGCCTGCGGTTTTCCTACATCTCTTGCAGCTTCTAAATTACGAATTGCTGACTGATTTTGACCTAAATGGTATTTGGCTTGCCCCTGAATAAATCTATATAAACTTACATCTCTTGTTCTAAGAATATCTGTTGATATCTCAAACAATACCCCTGATATTTGCGGTTTTCTACTAAAAAGGATAGATAAAACATCTAATGCTTGCTGAGCAAATTGATTTGCCTCATCCCAATGTTTTTGCATTAGAGCAACTTCAGCTAAAAAACCATAATCTCTTGCTAATTCAATATATCTGTTCTCAGATTTATGTAGTTCTAGTGCTTGCTTAGCTAATTTTTCTAATGGTTGGCATTCCGGTAATTCATAGAGAAAATCACCAAATTTAACGATGAGATCAGGTATTAATTCTAAATTTTGATTATTAACAATAAATTTAAGATATTTCCGAACGTAATGTAGAGTGTTTTGCCAAGAATCATGATTAATATCTCGATTTTTAAAATCTTTAATATAATAGCAAAAAGCAATATTGCCAAGTATTTTTCCCTGGTGTTCTAAACTATTACTCTGCTGCCACAGTTCTAATCCTTTTTGATAATGATTTATCGCTGCATCTATTTTGTTATTAACTTGTTTAACAAAACCTAGTAAAGATTCTAAATTAGCCTCGATTTCTAAACTGAATTCGTCAGTATGCAATTCTCTTTGTGCTGCTTCTAGCTCACTTTCTAGTAATAAATAGTCATCTGTAAGCATTAGGGTATTACTAAAAAATTGCTGAGCAAATTGTCTAATAAAATTAACTAATTCTTTTGATGAAATGATAAAATTTCTCGTAGTTGCCCAACTTTCTAAATCAGGAGCAAACTGCATCAGCCGCTTGTGGACTTGCTCATCAATCCACAATACAAATGGAAAATAAAAATTGTTGCGAAACTCCTCTCGCACTTGATTGGCAGAAATTAGCATTTCCTCAAGTTTCTGCACAGATTCTAAACCTAAAATCATTAAGCAGGCAGGTAGTTCCTCGCCAAACCGCTCTCGAATTGCCGAATAAAGTGTTTTTTCTGACTGTTTGATGTCTAAAATATGGAGTTCAACTTGACAAGTTTCGCGTAATTTCTCTACTAACTGCTTGCGTAAACTGGCGTAATTACACCGTGCTAAAATCAGCTTGAATTGTCCAACAGAAGCCTCGATCGCCCAAGCTAGTTGTTGCAGCGCTTTTTCATTTTCTTGGCTTAATGGAGTTTGTTCCGGTTCAAGTGATTCAGTCATAATTGCAACTTTGTAAAGATGTGAGGCGGAGCCTCACGGGAGGCATTCCCAGGCTGAGCCTGGGAACGAGAGACTGGGAGCCGGGAAATTCTCCCCCCTTTTTAAGGGGGGCTGGGGGGGATCATCACTGCAATTCTCTTGCTTCTGCTAAAATGGGGTTGACATCAAACCAAGACTCGCCGCGATCGCGATATTCAAATACGAATCTACTGCGAATTAGCTTTTGGTATCCTTGATCGTCGCTGACTTTTTTCCTTTGCTTGACATGCCGGAGCAATTGCCACTCATCATCAGAAATGGGCATAATCATTTCATTGCGACGAGCGCGAATTACATTATCCAACGTGTCACGAGAAAGGGGAAGTTTCATTTCCTCCATAATCCACGTATTCAACAGCCGCAGCAAGTCGCGTACATGACCACCACTCATTCTACACAATCGATCTAAAGTAGCAGCACGATCAAAAATAAAAGTAATGTTACTAAGGCGCTGATCTGATCTCAAATCTGGATAAGCTCTAGCTAGCACCATCTGTCGTAAAAGTGCCATTCCTTCTTCATGCTCACTACCATCTGGCGATTGTACAGGTACCATTGGTAAAACCTTGGGATCTTCCCATCGCTGTGTCAGCATTCCATAATCATTGGAAAATTTCAAAGACAGAGGCATTGTATATAGTACATGACAATTTAGTTTGGTCAGATACTCCCCCTGATCGACAAACAAGTATTCCTGTTGCGGGCGTTCCCAAGCTTTGGGACGATTATCAATGCGGTCAAGATTATCTACAATTACTACTAGACCCTTTTTGCCCTGCTGTTTGAGTTTGGTAATTGCAGGTTCGATGATTTCTTGATTAATCACTTCTAGCAGTTTAGTTTTTTGTGGTCCCAAGTACTGATTAAGTTTTTCCCGCAGCGTCGCATCACTTTTTACTTTAGCAGTGATTTCACCAATCCCAAAAAACACAGATAACTTTTCTTTTTCCGAGGTGACACCTACATCCCCAACTCCGGGTACTTTGAGTTTTGCCCCTGTCACCTCGGCATTTAAAACTTTTACCGCACCTTGCAGCAAGTCCTTGAGTTTTTTGGGTTCGTCAAGTTTGAGTTGCTCCAAACTTTGACTAATACGATGGGCGATCGCCAGCAGTACATCAGCAATATCCACATCTGTCATTTCCAAGTCTTCACTAGACTCAAAATAGACCACATGGTAGCTATCTTGTTCTAATTCTAACTTTAAACGTAACAATTCTGTCGATTTACCACAACCAATATGCCCTGTAAACAGAGTGCAAGTGGGATCATCTGGCTTGAAAAACGTAATTTTCTGCTTAATTTTGGTAATTATATCACCCCCGCGAACTTCGGAAAAGTCGATATAATACTTTTTGTCTTGGGCATTACTGACAACCAGAGTGCGGCTAGGGTCGGTTACTTCATAAAATTTTCGTAAATCTACTGTCATAAAACTTGCAATCAGAGAGTTTTTCATATCCCTAAAACTAAGGATATGATTAAATACAGTCTTCACCCTCAATTTTTATGTGATTTTACTACCTAATATAATGGAAATTATATTTAAAGTGGCTTCGAGACAACGAATCCCCCTCATCTACTGAGAATAAGGCGGAAGGAGAACCAAAAAATGGTCAGTAGTATTAAAGAACTGATTGAGGACTCGGAACTAAGCAATATTGATGATCCAGAAGAGAAATTCATTACTAGTGGTGTTCCCTGGGAAAGCTATGAAGCGCTGCTAGATAAGTTAGCAGACAACTCTCATTACCGTGTTAGTTATTTAGATGGGTTATTAGAAATTGTGTCGCCTTCAATCAGACATGAAAATATAAAAACAAATTTGGGTATGCTGCTAGAGCGCTTTTTCTACAAAAAGCGCATTCGTTTTGTCCCTATGGGAAGTTCCACTTTCAAAAATAGAGCAAGAAAAGCTGGAGCAGAACCAGATGAATGTTATTGCATAGGAGAAGCGAAAAAAGTACCAGACTTAGCCATAGAAGTAATTGTTACTAGTGGGAGCATCAGCAAGCTGGAAGTTTACCGACGCTTAGGAGTGCGAGAGGTTTGGTTTTGGGAGAGATATCAATTTAAGCTGTACCACTTACGGGATAATTCCCCAACTGAAAAAGCGACTGTTTACCCCGACACCTATGGATATGAGCAAATTACTCGAAGTAAGTTGTTGCCCCTGGACATATTCTTGCTAGAACAATGTATCTCAATCTCAGATTGATTGAGGTCGAGGGAAGCTATTACGCTTCGCCCCTCCCCTTTAAATCTGGACGTGCGTATTTCTACGCATCCAGCTTCCGATATTCTTGTGATAAGGGTTCCTCCCCATCTAGACCCAGTACCTTTAGTTTCGGGTTTGCGCCGTAACCGGGTTGTCAACTGATTTCCCCCTATCTTTTGCTCATGTGGATGTAATCGTGACAACTTTCATGGATGACAACTAAGTTGTCTTTCTTCTGGTTGCTGTGATTACCGTCAATGTGGTGCAGGTGTACTCGTTCTTCACTTGTAAACTTTAAGCCACATTCAGCACATGTATGGTTCTGCCTATGTAATTGTCTAGAGGTTTCTCCGTCATATAACTTACTGTTCCTTTCAGTCCAGTAGGTTAAGTCTCCGTCGTAAGGCGATTTTCGTCCTTTGACTTTGACATGGCGGTTTTCGGAGTAGGGAACCGTTGGGAAAGCTTGGTCTAGTAGTTTCTTACTAGAGTGTTTGTTCTGTTTTGGTTCCTTATTAAATACTCGATAAGTTCTTTTCTGTGTGTAATACAAGGAGAACCTTGTATCACTCATGTTACAGAACTTGTGGTAATTTCTCCATCCTCTGACGATTGGGGCTAATTTCTTAGCCTTGACGTTGGCTCCATAATTCGAGTTATTGACGATGTTTTTGACTTTCTTCCGGAAGGCTTTGAAATTCTCCTCTGAGGGAGTGCATCTAAACTTTCCGTTGTCTTGGACTTTGAAGTGCCAACCTAGAAACTCAAATCCATCTGTCGAGGCGGTTAGCTTTGTCTTCTTCTCGCTTATCTTTAACCCTCTTACTGCTAGGAATTGGCTGATTCTGTCTTGTAGCTCTTTTTCATCCTCTCCTGATTTTAGGAAAAATACCATATCATCCGCATATCTTACAGATGGGTGTATTTCTTCTATCCCGTTGAGTGCTATATTAGCTAATAAAGGACTCACCACACCCCCTTGAGGTGTACCTTGTTCAGGGAATTCGGGGTTTATTCCTGCTTTAAGCGCTCGAAATATTCCCTCTTTTAGTGCCTTTGGGGCTATAAGGTTATCCATTATGGTTGGATGGTTTATCCTATCAAAGCACTTCTCAATATCCAGTTCAAGGATTCTTTTGTTTATACCGTTGACCTTGGAGCTTAGATTTAGGAAAATCTGCTTTTGGGCATCGTGGGCAGAGCGCCCGGTTCTGAATCCGTATGAATTAGCATGGAAGGTTGCTTCGTGTGCTGGTTCTAGGGCGAACTTTGCTAGACATTGCCATGCTCTGTCTGCCACAGTGGGGACGATATAATAAGACTGCACAGAACTTCAAGTCTCTTTTGGGAAATAGTGTCACCATCATTAATCCCATCCACCCGTTGTACGGTCAGTCTGTTGTCAT
>NZ_JACXAE010000017.1 GCF_014698965.1 Iningainema tapete BLCC-T55 | reverse complement strand
ATAAATTTTAGCTTGTTTAAACTAGTCAGTCCTGTTTTATATTAAAAAAATTCATCACCATTAATTCTGAAGACCCAGCCCATATTCTGTCATTGCAGGTCAACGCCACGATATATTTATTCAAACGCTTATTCAACGCCGATATAATGTGGCACAAGAAATTCAAAACCGATTGTCACTTTTGCCTCAGATGACGTTTAAAGATAAATTTCAGCAAGTGGATCGACTCAAAGTTTGGTTGGATAGCTTTCGTCAACTCCCGCCAACAGTAGTTGCAGAACTCAAGAAATTATACGATGTACGCTTCACCTATAACTCGAACGCGATCAAAGGCAATACTTTGACGCAAAGTGAAACCGCTTTGGTGCTGGAAACTGGAATCACAATTGGCGGTAAAACATTGCGCGAACATTTAGAAGTCATTGGGCATAAAGATGCGATAGACTACATCGAACAAGCACAACAATCAACAGCTATTGTCCAAGGGGAAATCAAACAGATTCATAATTTGATTCTGAGAGCGATCGCTCCTGAAGAAGCGGGGCGTTATCGCCAACTTGATGTCACGGCAGGAACTGAGTATGTGTATCCACCGCACTATTTACTCAATGATTTAATGACTGAGTTTGTCACTTGGTTAAATTCGTCCCAAGCCACCGTTGGGCATCCCCTCGAATTCGCGGCTGAAGCTCATTTAAGATTTGTTTCGATTCATCCGTTTCGGGATGGGAATGGGCGCACGGGACGATTATTAATGAATTTGCTGTTATTGCGGGCAGGTTATCCAATTGTAGTGATTTCCAACCAAGTCCGTAAAGCGTATATTGATGCAATTGTAGAGGCTCAACAGCACAGCGATCGCTCCCCAATAATAACATTGGTACTGGATGCTGCTCAACAATCGTTAATTGAAATGCTGCAAATTCTATCCACTGCGAAAGAAAGTCGGGGACGAGGCTTACCTTTCTACGAAGAGATGTTGGACTTTTTAGGCGAACGTTACGAAACAGATGCACAGTAACAAATTTTAGCATTTAATTGACCATTATCGGGATCGCTGGCTGCTAAAATTAGCACATGATGACTATAAAACGCTATAACCAACAAACAATTGAATCATTCGCCTCTACAGTACTCAAAGATGGTTACTGCGTGTTGCCCAATCACTTTTCCCCGGCAACACTTAATGCTTGGAGTGAGGCTTTTGCACCGTTACTAAAGTATCACATTGAGCGCGAAGGCAAGCTTCAGAACAGAGGTCCAGGACGCTATTATGTCACGCTTCCGTTTAGTACTCCCTTTGCCGATGCAAATATTTACGAAGACGAAGATATTTTGGCGATCGTTGAGCTATTAGTGGGCAAAGACGCGGTGATGTGCCAATTGGCAACTGACACGCCGTTGCTGGGTTCCGAATATCAAGACGTGCATCGGGATACTTTGCCACTGTTTCCCGAAACTGGTAAGGAAACGCCGCCATATCAACTAGCAGTAAACTTTCCGCTTGTCGATATCACCCTAGAAAACGGTCCAATGGAGATTATACCAGGCACACACATGATGTCCAAGGAGGAAGGACTGCGCCGCAGGTCATCGGGTGAACTCAAGTTAGAACCAGTGACAATGCGAGTTGGTGACGTGATGATCCGCGATGTGCGGGGTTTGCACCGAGGTACGCCTAACCACACGCCAAAGCCACGCCCGATGGTGGTAATTGGCTATAGTCGCCGTTGGCTGTTTCGTCCTGAAGTGTCTATTAATATACCACGGCAAGCCCTGAATACACTCTCACCTCGCGCTCGTCACTTATTGCGTTTTAATCCAATTGTCGAATCACTAGAAGATAAACCCGAAGTAGAGGTTTATCAGTCCTTCGCTTATTAAAACTGGCATTCGGAACCGTTATTTACAGCGCCCTTCAGATATAAACCATATAGTAGGGACACGACAATGTCGTGTCATCCTCTTTTCACGCTGATATACTTAATGTCGTAGCAGTTATTTATAAAGAAAAGGAATTTCCAGGCGCTCAAAAGCACATGATGAAAATTTTAGCAATATCCGGTAGCCTTCGTGGGAGTTCTTCCAATACTGCCATATGTCAGGCGATGGTTCGCTTAGCACCAGATAATATAAAAATTTCGCTCTACGAAAAGCTAGGCGAGCTTCCACACTTCAATCCCGAACTTGACAGTGACAACTTGCCTGCATCAGTTAAAGATTGGCGCACTCAACTCAAGGAGTCCAACGGCGTACTCATCTGCACACCCGAATATGCACACGGCGTGCCTGGTGTGCTCAAAAACGCGCTTGACTGGATTGTTTCTTCAGGTGAGTTCGTGGATAAACCAACTGCGGTTATCAGTGCTTCCCCGTCGCCTGATGGTGGCGAGAAGGCACATGCCTCGCTGGTACAGACGCTCACCGTTATGGCTGCGAAGATTGTTGAAGGCGCAACGCTGCTAATTCCTGCTATCTCTGCCAAACTTAATCATCAGGGCGAGGTTACAGACGAGGCAACAGCGCAAGCACTCAGATTGCTGCTTAATACTCTTGCTAAGGCTATCAAAAAACACTAATCAGAATTTTGCTAAGTGGGTCGGTTATATTCGATGAATCAGACGAAAATTGACTCATATTTTAACGAATTACTAATTCGTAATTCGTAATTCGTAATTTTTGGGTTGAAGTCCCCGGAGTCTATACGTAGTCACAGTGTAGGTCGGGGTTTAAATCCACAAGTACTGTCTTTAATTACGAATTACGAATTATAAATTACGAATTGTCTTTAATTGCCGGGAGTTTAAACAGCAGAGCTACAAGAGAAAATTGCTCTTGAAATCAAAAATCTCACTCAAACAGAGCAAATTCAATACTTTCGTGCTTTAGCAGAATCTAGTTCTCGTGCGTCAGTGGTGGAAATCTGTGAAAAACAAATCATCTACTACTGTAGAGTAATAGCAGAACTATTTCATTATGATCGCAATCCGCCTAAAACTCAAGGATGTTGTTGGCGATTTACTGAGTACTGAGGGGTCAAACCCCTCAATAAATTAAAAACTGCTCGTAGTAAGCACGGTTTAATTAATATAACGATAAAGACGATTTAGCGCGTTCATGTATGCGTAAGCTGCTGCTACCACAATATCGGTGTCGGAAGCCTGCCCAGAGAAAATAGATTCCTGATGTCTGAGACGAATTGTGACTTTTCCTAGCGCATCAATTCCTGCTGTTACAGATTGGACAGAAAACTCAATTAGTTGATTGGGAATTTGTACAACTCGATTAATTACTTTATATACTGCATCTACCGGACCTGTTCCTACCGCCGCATCAGTTAAAATTTCTCCATATGGTGTGACAATTGTAACAGTTGCACTAGGAATTGTACAGTCGCCACAAGTCACTTGGACGTGTTCGAGTTGAAACCCTTTTTCGATTTGAATTTGCGTTTCATCTCGAATGATCGCCTCTATATCCCAGTCTGACATCTCCTTTTTCTTGTCGGCAACTTCCTTGAAACGGGTGAAGGCTTTGTTGAAATCTGTCTCGTTTAGTTCAAACCCCAACTCTTGAAGCTTAGTTCGGAACGCATGTCTTCCAGAATGTTTGCCTAAAACTATCCGATTTTCTGGTAAACCAATGGTAGCAGCATCCATAATTTCATAAGTTTGTCTGTGCTTGAGGATACCATCTTGATGAATTCCTGATTCATGGGCGAAAGCGTTTGCTCCCACAATTGCCTTGTTGGGTTGAACGAGCATTCCGGTTAATTGGGAAACTAAGCAAGAAGTTTTGTAAATTTCTTGGGTTTTAATTTTGACTAAAGATACATCAGCATCAACTGGATGACAAAAATAAGGATTGAAATAGGGTTTACGAACTTGTAGTGCCATGACAATCTCTTCAAGCGCCGCATTACCTGCTCGTTCACCAATTCCATTAATTGTACACTCCACCTGACGCACACCTTGTTCGATCGCCGCTAAGGCATTAGCTGTTGCCAAACCTAAATCATTTTGCGTGTGAACAGAAAGAATCACTTGATCGATATTGGGAACATTTTCTCTGATTCCTTGAATTAGCGCTCCCATATCTTTGGGTGTAAAGTAGCCGACAGTATCGGGAATATTGATTGTAGTTGCACCATTGGCGATCGCCACCTCAATCACTTGATAGAGAAACTCTCGAGCGGTTCTACTGGCATCCATCGGTGAAAACTCCACATCCTCTACTAATGTTTTGGCATAGGCTACCATTTCTTGTGCGATCGCCAATACTTCTTCCCTTGACTTTTTCAACTGGTACTTCAGATGAATATCAGAGGTAGAAATCATCGTGTGAATTCTCTTGTGAGCAGCAGGTTGCAAAGCTTCCGCTGCGGCTTGAATGTCTGCTCTAACGGCTCTTGCCAAACTACAAATAATTGGTCCATCCGATCCGCCGACTTGTTGGGCTATAGTTCTAATTGCTTCAAAATCTCCAGGACTAGCAGCCGCGAATCCGGCTTCAATCACATCGACACCAAGCACAGCTAGTTGATGAGCAATTCTCAGCTTCTCTTCCACATTCAGCGTAGCCCCTGGAGACTGTTCTCCATCCCGTAACGTTGTATCAAAGATAATTACCCGGTCTTGTTGAGTAGAAATGCTCATAATTTGTTCTCGTCTAATCCAATTACTTTGGATATTGTATACAATTTTTTGTATACAATATATATTATGAACATAAATGACCTAGCAGCCAACGTGCTGCAACAACAACGCAGTACCCCAGATTTAATTGCCGACGCTTTGCGAGAAGCGATTCTACGTGGTATTTTTCAGGAAGGACAATCCTTAAGACAAGATGAAATCGCCACTCAGTTTGGAGTCAGTCGCATCCCTGTGCGAGAAGCACTCAAGCAGCTAGAGGCATCCGGATTGGTAACGCTCCATCTCAATCGAGGAGCGACAGTATCGGTACTAACGCCTGCCGAAGCGCAAGAAATCTGCGAGATTCGTAGCGCGTTGGAGGTGAAAGCGATGCAGTTGGCAATTTCTCAGTTAACCGAACAGGATATAGAAAAAGCAGCAGTGATTTTGGAAACAACAAATCAAACAACAGAGGCTGGTTTGTTAGCAAAATTAAACTGGGAATTTCATGCGACACTCTACGCAACTGCCCAGCGCCCACGACTACTGACGATGATTAAAAACCTCCATGTGAATGTCGATCGCTATGTACGTCTACAAATGGCGCAGATGGATTACTTAGAGCGATCGCAAAAAGAACATTATCAAATCTTAGATGCTTGTCGTCAACGGGATAGCAAAGCTGCTATTAAACTACTCAAACGACACATTGATACAGCAGGAGAACAGTTAGTTGCCTACTTGCAACAAAAAGCTAGTGATAAATCGTAGCGACTGTCTTACTTTCTGCCCTCTGCCCTCTGCCTTCTTATACTAGTTGTAGGCAGGGACATTTTTGCAGAAAATCAGCAGCCTTTTTATGAGCATCTGGGTTAGAAGTATTTGCTGGCGTAGGTCGAATAATACCAGCAAACAAGTCATCTAAACCGTAAGGCGTAAAAAATTGCCATTCCCCAAGTGCATCTAGCCTAACTCCTACAGCAGTAGCAGTGTGGAGCCAATTTGAGATCCCATCCTCAGTACTAGTATAAATTATGCGACCTGCACGCCAACGAGCAAAGCTGGCTTGATTTTTGACATCAAACTGGTAGTCAGGAAATTGTTCTGTGAGGTTTGCCTTTGCTGCTAGTTCTTGAGAGCGCTCCCCTTGTGCATCAAAAAATGCAATATCAAAATCTTTGATAAATAAACTACATTCCTTGCCAAAGATGGAATGCCAAACTGTGTTACGCACTGCACCGCCAGCCAACCACCAGTTAGGGAGGTTTACTTGCGCAATGGCTGGTAATACAGTGCCAACAGGTGAATCAGCTAAGAGCATTTTTAGGCGAGTGGTATTATTCATAAAGGCTTTGCAACCAAAGTAGTTTTACCTCTTATAAAAGACTTTTTTGCACGATTTAGCAGTAGTTGCGATTCTGAACTTCCTACTTTAACAGAAGAAGAAGAACAATTGCTGCGCCAACAAACCATTGATGAAAATCAACCTGGTACAATTGTCAAGGATTTTCAACCCAAGTTGATTTTATCCAACCAAAAGGGGTTGAAGTAAGTAGTGCTAATAATTTGTTACCTCTTAAAACCGATTCTGAACTCAATTCTAAATTAAGTCATCCCGTCGAAATTAAACTCAAACATCCTGTACAGAAATCATATCCCTATATCAATGATCTGTATCAAAAACAACAATTCGTCAGACTCTACAAAAAAATATTGGGCGTTGGCAAGCAGATATTAATCTTTTGTTAAATAATGCTTTTGTAAAAATTAGGCAGAAATACCCGGAATACCAAAAGGGATTGTTAATCATTTTTGATAATTTAGATAGAGTGCCACCCAATGTTGGCAATCATCTATTCTTTGAATACGTAGCTCAGTTACAAGGACTAAATTGTACAATTATCTATACGGCTCCAATTTCTATAGTTTATTCGGAAAAAAATCTAAGTAACGCCTTCGACTCCCCAAACATTGTGCCCATGGTAAATATATATAAATTGGAACGCGATCGCTGTGATTTAGAATATAATGATATAAGTTCCGAAAATAGCTAGCAGTTTATATTTGTCAGCTTTATGCTACAGAGATGCATTTAAATTGCTGCCATGAACTTGAATTTGATTGCCGAAGGTGCTTTGGATGATGGTACAGTTGAAGAATTGGCGACACGACTGGGTGTAGGATCTCGCCACTTGCGACAACTTTTCACTAAGCATCTCGGTACTTCACCAGTTGCGGTAGCACAAATGCGGCGGCTTCTATTTGCCAAGCAACTAATTAATGAAACAGCTTTATCAATGACAGACGTAGCTATGGCAGCAGGGTTTACTAGTATTCGCCGCTTTAATGATGTGATTTTCAAGACTTATGGGCGCTCGCCAAGTGACTTACGACGACAAAAGATTCCACAGTTAGACTCCACACTAAACATCTCACTCAAGCTACCCTTTAGCCCCCCATATAACTGGGCAGCGTTAATCAGTTTTTTCATGAACAGAGCAACACCAGGACTGGAGTCAGTAAGAATAAATAGTTATCGACGGACAATCTCTCTTAATGGACATCACGGTGTAGTAGAAATCTGTCCTGTTTCCGGACAAAACTATCTCCAAGCCAACATTTGCTTTCCGAAAGTAACTCTACTAGCGCAAATTGTCGAGCGACTACGGCAAATGTTCGATTTGAGTGCAAATATAGCAGAAATTTCTGCCCATCTGAGGCGCGATCCCATCCTCACGCATCTGATTGAGATGCAACCAGGATTGCGGATTCCTGGTGCTTGGGACAATTTTGAACTAGCTGTTAGGGCAATTATAGGTCAACAAATTAGCGTTGCAGCTGCTACAACGATCTTCAGTCGTTTGGTAGCAACTTATGGAGAACCGTTGGCGGTGGAAAATCTTTGGAATGCTGACTTGAGGTTTGTGTTTCCGCCCCCATCCGTTCTGGCACAAGCAGATTTGACAACACTGGGAATCACGCGCCCTAAAGCAGTTGCGATCGCTGCCTTATCTACAGCCGTTGCCCAAAACCCTCAATTTTTGACGCATTTTCCCACTTTGAATGACGCGGTTCATACACTCTGCCAATTGCCGGGAATTGGTGAGTGGACAGCACAATACATCGCCATACGGGCGCTACGAGAACCAGATGCATTCCCAGCAAATGATTTGGGATTGTTGCAAGCAATGAAAGCTCTGGGAAAACCTGTGACAAAAGCGCAGTTTGTGGAAGTCTCTCAGGCTTGGCGTCCCTGGCGAGCATATGCTGCAATACATTTATGGTCTAATGTGTCAACCCTACCTAAGGAGGAGATGTTATCAGCATGAGAGAATTTCTCTGGGACAAAATTGATTTCCAGATGGGGCAAATTTTGATTGTTTCAGATGGAGAAAAGCTATGTGCGCTTGACTTTGCTGGTTATGAGTCGCGCATGATTAAACTATTAGAGAAACGATATGGTAAGGTTAAGTTGATTGAAAAGGCGAATCCTCAAGAGTTTAGTTCGCTCATCCATGCGTATCTATCAGGAGATTTGAGCAGCGTTGATGAGATTCCTGTCAGTACGGGTGGAACTCCTTTTCAACAGCTTGTTTGGCAGACTTTACGTTCAATTCCATTTGGCACGGTTATCACCTATGGGGAATTGGCTCAGAAAATTGGTAGACCAACATCTTACCGTGCCGTGGGGATGACAAATTCGCTCAATCCAGTAGCGATTGTATTGCCCTGTCATCGGGTAATTGGTAAAAATAGCCTGACAGGATATGCAGGTGGGCTGGAGTATAAACGCTGGTTACTTCGGCATGAAGGCGTGAATTTGCCATCTGTAATATAATATTTCGTGCAACATAATCTTATAGGGGCATGGCGGAGTGGCGCAAGAAACGCAAGGAAAAATTCATCCCAATGACTTTTCATGGCGGTTCTGGTTGGCTTTGCCAATCTACCCCTACGGTATCCGACGTACTATCCGCAAAGAAGTAGTTAAAGATACCATCTGGACTTTCGATCAGATTCAAGGAATCTTCTACGTTGTCGTGCCGATTCGGATGACGGTAGTTAAACTAGAAGAAGGTGGACTACTGATATATGCGCCCGTCGCCCCCACTCCAGAATGTATCCGATTAGTAAAAGAGTTAGCAGCAGAACACGGTGAAGTTAAGTATATCATCCTGCCGACCATTTCTGGTCTAGAACACAAAGTCTTCGTTGGTCCCTTTGCCAGATACTTTCCCAACGCGCAAGTATATGTAGCTCCTGGGCAGTGGAGTTTCCCTCTCAACCTACCACTGAGTTGGCTGGGCTTGCCTGCCCGACGAACTTCCTTACTTCCAGAAGATAGCAGCAAAACCCCCTTTGCCAATGAATTTGACTACGCGATCCTGGGTATAATTGACCTTGGACCAGGAAGATTTGCAGAAGTGGCTTTTTTTCACAAGCGATCGCACACCCTGTTAGTAACAGACTCAGTAGTTTCCGTACCAGAAGAACCACCAGCGATCGTTCAATTAGATCCATACCCCCTATTATTTCATGCCAAAGACAAAGCCTTTGACATAGTAGAAGACAATCCAGAAAATCGCCGTAAAGGATGGCAGCGTATATCACTGTTTGCATTGTACTTCCAACCAAGCGTGTTAGAAGTACCCTCATGGAATGAAGTATTTCGCAATGCCCTCAAAGCACCAGAACGTTCAAAAAAAGCTTATTTCGGGTTATTTCCCTTCCAATGGAACTCCGACTGGAAACAATCATTCAACGCACTGCAAGGAGATGGACGTTTGTTTGTCGCACCAATCTTACAAACACTCATCCTCAATCGCGCCCCCAAAGAAACCATCGAATGGGCTGAGCGAATCGCAACTTGGGACTTCAATCAAATCATACCATGTCACTTTGACTCACCCATCAAAGCACAACCGTACCAATTCAGACAAGCATTCTCCTTCTTAGATGCCCACACCAACAATTACCCCTTACCCCAAAAAGACTTCAAACTACTCAACAAAATCGATACTCTTCTCAACAAACTTGGCATCGTACCACCACCAAAGCAGCTAAAATAATGTGGTGACTAAGCTGCTGCTGCCCACTCAAGCTGTTCATAACCTGCACCAACACCGCATAGACTTCTGTCGCCTTTATTAATCCACACAAACACAGCATCTAACACCATTTGCCAGCAGTACTTGCGTCGCATATCCAACTTCCCCATCCCATGCTCTAACGCCCACTTTTTGACCAATTTGGTATCTAGCACGCCCAGTAATTCTTTGACGTTATGGCGCAGCATACCTATTGTAACTTTATTGAAAGTTTTGGTAATATGTTTGTACATGATGATGTCTCCTAGACGTTTATTAACGTCTTGGTCTAGATATTATTTGGAACCCACCGCCTACCTCAGCCAAAAGCTAAGCGGTGGTTATTAACGTTATTATATTAAAACCGCGTGTACAGCGTAGTCAAGTAGTTAAGGGAAAAGTTTTATGGCTGGTCGTGGAAAAGAAGCAACTTATTTCAAAGGTCAAGGTCTTGGAATAGCATCCGACGGTAAATCCTTCTCATTACGAATGCCAAAAAAATATGAATGTGTAATTTTGCAACTAGATAACCGTTCTGAGCGGCTGAGAGAGTGGATCATTCGTGGCATGATCGAAGATGGTCTGATACAGGATTGACAACTGTGCCGCACTCCAACATCCAAACTTCTATTAGAAAAAATTTTATTGCTAAGCGGCCCGGTTTGTGCATGGGTCGCTTTCTATAGCTAAAATAGCCTTCTTCTTAGCGTCTTAGCGCCTACCCTGCGGGAACGGCTCCGCCGAATGCGTGAGAAAATAAATCCTAAAAAGGCGTCTTCACCCGTAAATGAAGAGATTCCCCCAACCAAGGATGCTCAAAACAAACCTCCCTCGCGTGCAAATGTAAACGACTAGCTCCTACACAACACCCATAAAGACGATCGCCCAAAATAGGAATCCCAAGCCCTCTAGCATCAGCAGCATGAACCCTCAATTGATGAGTGCGCCCTGTTAGCGGCATAAACTCCACCCTAGTATACTCTCCTTCCCTTGCCATCACTTGAAAGTGAGTCACACAAGCTTTCCCGTACTGCAAATCAACCTTTTGATACGGACGATTCAAAGGATCTCCCCATAATGGTAATTCAATCACACCTCGATCAGTTGTAACACAACCGGAAAGTACAGCCTCATATACCTTATGAACTTGGCGTTCCTGAAACTGTTTACTAAGTTGACGCATCGTTTGCTCATCACGCGCTAACAGAAGAATACCAGATGTTTCTTGATCTAAACGATGGACAGTGGTAAGCTGATTACCATCCGTTCGGGAATTTTGTAAACGACTGAGGATACTATCTTGGCGATCGCTTTTACGACCTGGAACTGATAGTAGCCCTGGTGGTTTGTTCACAGCAATCAACCATTCGTCTTCATAAATAATTGGTGGTAGAGACGTTGCCTGCAACGTCTCTACATCTGGATTGGGTAATCCAGAAAGGAGAAACCCCATCAATGGCTGACATCTTTCTACACAAGCCCCGTAAAATTGTCCAGGAATTTTCTCTTGATTAATAGATGACACTCCCCACCAAAACTCTGCCATTGCCAATGGTTTTAGCTGATGAGTTGCGGCATAATGGAGTAGCTTTGGAGCGCAGCAATCTCCTGTACCAGTGGGCATTGAGTTAGACGGCATTAATTGCTGTAAAGAACGTGACTTGCCGAAAAAATTCATCAACGAGTAAGCAGCGTGCATCTGTGCTTGGAGTTGGCGAGACATTTCTTTACGCTGTTGTTTAAGTTCTCTGATCCGCGCATCTGCTGCTTCAATTAGTTGCTTGAGGGGCTGCAACATTTCATCTCGTTGGCGCTTGAGTATTTTTCGCTCAATTCCATCTTGGCGACTTTCTTCGTCAAGTTGTTCCAAGGCAGAAGTGAGGGCAACTCCAGTTAGTGTTGTGGAGAATATCTGACGTTTTTCTTGTCGTTGCTGTTTGCGATCGCGATGGTTTAAGTTTAACTCTTGCAAACGCTGCTCAAACTCGTGAGCAAGGGTTTCGTACTGCTGTCGTTGAGGAAGTTGCTTTAAGGTAATAAGTTCGAGCTTGATAGCTTCCAAAACAGCTAAGGTGTGTTCCTCTTCGAGGGCAACTTGATTTCTACCGGGAATTGGTGGCACCCAACCTTCTACTGTGCTGCAACCATTCAGCAGCCCGGAGAAAGCTTTGATTACTCGTTGTTCACCGTATGGTAGTTCAACTAGTAGTATACCATACATCTTACCCTCTTGAGAATAACGCTCATGTGTGGTAAGGTGTTGCATTAAACCGCGAGCGATCGCCTCTGCCTTTGGAGTGCGGGGCAATCTCAGTAACTCACCTTGAGAACAACGCCCTTCATACCAATAGCTAGGAGACAAGTCGCTATCAGCAAAATCACCGTCTATGAAATCTGAAAGCCGGTGCAGTAAACTAGCCATAGAAGTACATTCAAAAAACGTATTTTTTTATATGTCTACCCTGACAGAAATCGAAGCAGCCATCAAACAACTTCCACCCTTGCAAATTCGCGAACTTGCTGTATGGCTTCAGGAGTACTTAGATGAAGCCTGGGATCGGCAAATCGAAGCGGATTTAGAATCTGGTAAATTGGATCGTCTGATTGCTAAAGCAGAAGCTGACATTGCAGCAAATAACGTGAGGGATCTTGATGAAGTCCTTTACGACACCTGATTTCTGGCAAGCTTATGCAGTGTTGTCTTTGCAAATGAAACAGCAAGCTCAAAAAGCATACCAACTTTGGAAAGAGAACCCATCACATCCATCTCTCCATTTTAAGAAGGTTGGTAAGAATTTGTGGTCAGCTCGAGTTTCAGGTGGCTACCGAGCATTAGCGCTAAAGAAGGGTGACGATTATTACTGGTTCTGGATTGGCTATCACGAAGACTATGATGTTTTTCTAAATTAAAGGAGCTTTTTTAAAAGTTTGTTGTGTGTGTGAGGGCGAAATCTGATGCCAAGCCAAAAGGTTATTCTACTCTAGCGCGGAGTGCGGGAGTAGAAAAGAGGGTTTGAAATAGTGCTTGCCGTTGTGCAACAGGTTCTGGAGCGTGGTTCCAGAGACTTTCGTAGTAGAATAGGGCTACGCCTAAGTTACGTTCTTGAGCAGCTCGCACTTGGGACTGTATTTGTTGCATTGGAACTCGGTTATTTCGCAAGCCTGCCATAATACCAATTCCGGTGGGAATTTTTTGTTGGGTTTCTTGAATTTCTGGACGGGAAATCGTGGCGATATAACTTTGCAGATTGGGACGATAAACTTGCATAATTAGCTCGTCTACAATATTTTGCCGTACCCAAGTGAGCCAGTCTTGCAGGTGAAACTTGTAAGCAAATTCGTAGTAATTGGGGGAAACGGAGAAAATTGCTTTGGGTTTTCTGGCTTTGACAGCTTGATTGAGTTGAATCATAAAAGCTGTGATTTTATCTGCCCGCCAACGCACCCATGCTGAATCTTGGGGATCTGTGGGGGGATTGTTCTGCGTTTCTTGTGTATACAACGCAACTGTATATTTATCATAACCAAATTCGTGGGGCAAACTCATGTGATCGTCAAACTGGATGCCATCTACATCATATTGAGTGACGATTTCCAACACAAGATCGGTGATGAACTTCTGCACTTTTGGATCGAAAGGATTGAGCCATGCAACCTCACCTGCAGCACTGATTGATGTTTGGCTACCATCTCGCTTTTGCGTGAGCCAATCTGGATGATTCAATGCCAGTTCTGATGTCAGGGGAGCCATGAAGCCAAACTCAAACCAGGGAATCACGAGCAATCCTTGGCGATGAGCTTTGGCGATTAGGTCTGCTATTATATCATGTCCATCTGATCCTCGCAAGACAAAGGGTTGAATTCCTGTACGTTTTGCCACGGCGCTAGGATACATCACGTATCCAGAATTCCACACCACAGGATAGATTGTGTTGAAGTTCAACCTTCTTAATTGACTTACTGCATCTTGCACTTTGGCGCGATTTTTGAGGGTGTCAAAATCGTTGTTAGTCATCCAAACTCCACGAATTTCCGGACGGGGTATTTGTAGCTGTGCAAATACTGGAGTAAGGTTGTCTACTAGCAGTACTGTCAGGAATGATATCAGAATTAGGAGTGGGAAGAGACGCTTGAGTAGGCTCGCGCCGTGAGGAATGAAACGAAGTGGCTTGAATGATACCTGAGCTACCCAAGCACGCGATCGTCTGCTTTGCTGTGTGAATCTATTAGTCATATAGTTTACAAGCATTTATGCCTACATAGAGTTGGTTAATTGGTAGTTGTTCATTCAATTGCACTGAAACAGACACAGTACAGTAGAATATTTGACGCAGCTAGTAAGTAAATAGTGCCAAGCAGCGATAAATTAATTCCAAAACATTCAAGCCGCTGCAAGTAGTTGGTTTTTAAGGATATTTCCACCCCCGATGCGCGTGAGTGGGTATTTATGTTAAAAGTGTACGGTTCTCTGGTCTAATAGTACTTAGAAAACTATATAAATTAGGGTATTCTCTGTGGTCATAGCACGTAAGATTCGCTTGCGTTTTGGTCTGCTGGCTCTTGCCGTCGGAACCGCCCTATTGCAGCCAACATTGGCGCGTACACAAGATGCACCCGAAGCAGGTAGTGGTAGGATTGAGCGCGATGCTGTTATTACTCAGAAGTATATGGCAGTGGCAGCTAACCCCCTAGCGTCAGCAGCAGGTAGTGAAATTCTCCGCGCTGGAGGAAGTGCAGTTGATGCGGCGATCGCGATCCAATTAGTACTCGGCTTAGTTGAGCCACAGTCTTCTGGAATTGGTGGAGGAGCCTTCCTCGTTTATTATGATGCGAAAGCTAAACAACTTCGTACCTATGACGGTAGAGAAACTGCACCAGCAGCAGCTCAACCAGACAGATTTCTGGATGCAGAGGGCAAACCCCTACCGTTCTTCGATGCTGTTGTTGGCGGAAAATCTGTTGGCGTGCCTGGGGTATTCAGGATGCTAGAACTGGCACACAAGAAACATGGCAAATTACCTTGGAAGCAACTTTTTCAACCTGCGATCAAACTAGCTGAACAAGGCTTCCCCATATCGCCACGCTTGAACACTCTACTGAGCGTAGAACAGTTTCTCCAACGCACAGAGCCTGCTAAGAACTACTTCTTCCAACCAGATGGCACTCCCAAGCCTGTTGGCACTATACTTGTCAATCGACCTTACGCTCAAGTGCTGCGCCAAGTTGCTAACCGAGGTGCTGATGCCTTTTACGAGGGAGAAATTGCTAAAGATATCGTTGCAACGGTACAACAGGCAAACGTACCAGGCGACTTAACAACCACCGATCTAGCAACCTATCGGGCAATAGAAAGACCACCAGTGTGTGGAATTTACCGAGTTTACAAGGTGTGCGGGATGGGCGCTCCCAGCGGGGGGCTGACTGTGTTACAAATTCTCGGTATCCTCGAAAATTTTGACCTGCCAAGCTTAGAGCCAGCTTCACTCTTATCAGTTCATCTCTTCGCTGAAGCTGGAAGGCTTGCCTATGCGGATAGAGGATTCTATATAGCAGATCCAGATTTCGTGTCAGTACCATCTAACGAATTGATCGATCCAGAATACCTCAAACGCCGTGCATCACTAATCAGCCTTGAGCGTGCCTTGAGTGAAGCCCAACCTCCTGGAGAGCTATTTTTACAACCTGCGTTTGTGGGAGGAAAAGATGATTCCCCAGAGTTTCCTTCCACCAGTCATCTTTCAGTTGTCGATCGCTACGGCAACGCAGTATCGATGACTACTAGTATTGAAGATGCTTTTGGCTCAAGATTGTTTGTGCGAGGCTTCTTACTCAACAATGAACTCACAGATTTCTCTTTCTCACCCACAACTACTGACGGCAAGCTTGTCGCCAACCGCGTAGAACCAGGAAAGCGCCCCAGAAGTGCGATGTCTCCGATGATGGTATTCGATCAAAATGGCAAGCTAGTCATGGTAGTTGGCTCTGTCGGCGGTGCGAGAATTATCAACTACGTTGCCAAGACACTAGTTGCCGCTTTGGATTGGAAACTCGACAGCCAACAAGCAGTAGCATTACCAAATTTTGGTAATCGCAATAGTCCAACAGATTTGGAGGCGGGTACACCAAATGTTGCCGATCTCAAGCTAGGCTTAGAAGCACTCGGTCATACGGTGCAAATTGTAGAACAAACCAGTGGTACCCATGCTATTATACTAACTGAGCAGGGTTTGATCGGCGGCGCAGATCCCCGTCGCGAAGGACAAGCTACAGGCAAATAAGGAGTCAGGAGTCAGGAGTCAGAAGGCTTCTGTCTCCTAGTGTCAACACTCCCAATGGCGAATCCACCACTGACCGCATTGTTGTTAGCCACTGCAAACCCAGCAAGGTTTCTGGAATTTCTCTGCCAACGTGGACTGGAATGGTATACTCAACTCCATCCAACATCACCTTTCCCTCATAGAGAGCGAAAGTTTCCTCACCTTGTGCAGTTCGCATAGTACGATTTAAGTCAATAAAAGACCAACCTAACCCGTCTAAATCCTGGATGTTAATCGCTAACCACCCTGTTGTAAATCCGGTATCTAATAGTGCATCGATTGAGAATATCTCACCATCAGCCGTAATTAAATCAATTTGAAAAAATAATTCCCCAATGTCACCGAAGAACCCGGAAATCATATCATTCCGCAAGCTCCAGTCTCATTGATCCTGAAAATGACAAGAATACCACTAGGGTAATGTTGACGAGCTTTTTGCACAGCAACATCTTCATCAGGATCGATAAAGTAGTCACCACTATTTGGCTCAATAATCATAAACCAGTTGTAATGGTCAGCGATCAACTCATCGCGAACTCGTTCAAAAACAGGGCGACAAAGTTGATAACGCGCTTTGCGTTCTGCATCACGTCTGTCCAGTTCTTCTTTTGGTATAGTGTGTTCTGGAAATATTCTGCCTCGACGTATTGGGCGTTTTGTTGGTTGTTGAGTCATGGCAATAAGTGGATTTGGGATTGCGAATCTCTTTAATGGCAAGATTTCATTTCTTATTATAGTACGCCTAGAACTCAAGTTCTAGGCTAATAGCTCAAGTCCATTAAAACGGACTGAAACAGTTACAGTTGTCTTCTAACTTGATATCTTAGTTCCAAAATTTATTTATTGAGTAACGAAAATTATGGTGCAAGATCTGAGCGTAAAAAAAATGAACGTTTGTAGTAAGGGCTTTAGCCCTTATAAACTTTGCCTTGAGCGTTCTCTAATCTCACTACAAACTTATAGTGTATTTTACCTACTTACTTAAACAGGTTAAAAGAAACATCAAAAAGTTGGTCACTTTTAGATTTTAAAATATTGTTAATCTCTTTTTCTTTGGGTTCTAAAGGGAAATAGGGTAAATTCTTAACTTTATTTAAAATTATTTTATTCAATGATTCATACTGATTTTGAATATTTGGTATCTCACTATTATTTACGAGTTCAGAAGTTATCAGATGAGCAAGTGTGAGTAGCAAAGAAACTGCACTATATCCGAAATAGGAATAACTAGTGCCTACAATTTTAACTTCTGCCGTCTCTTCTTCCCAATACTCTGTATGGGAGTATTCTTCTTTATATCTGTCAATTATCTGGCGAGTTACAGTTTTTGTGTGATAACCAACAATCTCGTACACTTTTTTCTTCTTTCCATATTCACCGTATTTAACAAGATTTTTCATACCTTTAAACACGTTGCTTGTCTCAACCCAAACAGTTCTTTTCTCTTTGATTGGACAACTGTAGTCAGGAACTTGTTCACTGATAGTTTTGAAAACTGGCACAGATTTATAAATTGCCTTAGACTTCTTTTGTTTTACTTTTTCATAGTGATGTACGGTACATTTGCTAATTACTAAATCAACTTGAGCATTAATTAACTCTTGTACAAAACTGGGAATTTGCTTAGAACGACCTAACAAAGTAGCAATAAATTCCCAAAGGGCATTACAAGCATTGTGTAAGGATTCCTCATTACTTGAGATATTACCAGGCTTTTGACAAGCTACATATGCAATTAATCTTAATATTTCTAGTTTTACCTGATAGACAAACTCATCAGGTGTTTTTTCATTTTGGTAGCTAATTAATTCATCAAAGATTTTCCCTTTATCAACCCCTCGCATCTGCTGTCTCGCGGAAGTAATTAACTCACTAATTCCTTCTCCTGTCCAACAGTTGAGCTTAACTATTTCTGGCTGACTTTTTTCCCCTAAAACGGAAGTGTGAACTTTGTGAATTTTTTTGACTAGCTCAGCAATATTTTGAGATGTTGCTAATTGGCTATCAGTTGCTTGTTTATTTGTGAATGTATTCAAGACATAAATAATCTGATGATGGTGTTGCAACAAATCTTTTAGGTAAATACAGTCATCACGTAAAAATTGTTTATCAGATGCGATTACATAAAAAATTATGTCAGGTTTAAACTGCTCTTGACTAAATTCATCAACACGAAAATTTTCTTTATGAGTTGTCTGGTTGTTGATGTACTGGGCTAATGTCAGATTATCAACTAAAGGAAAATTTTCTACTTGTTGTAAACCTAGTGCGGCTCGATTATAATTTTCTAGTCTGTCATCACTACAGACACCAGGAAGGTCAAAATAATTTAGACCGATGGGAAACTTAAGTAGGTTAATTTCATCAGTACAGTCTTGATACCCTGAAGAAGGCATAAAGTAATCAAGTCCAATCAAGCGATTTCCTAAAGTAGTTTTACCGCTTCCTGTCCTACCAGTTACAAATACATTGACATTGCAAATTTTTCTATAAATTGCCAGTCTCTCGACAATAAATTTAGCTTGAATAGCTGATATTGATGGTTGATTAAATTTGAATCTCATAACTTATACTTAATATACTTATCTTAGTAATTCTCTTTCTATTATCTGAATAAGCTTTTGCTCTATATTTTGAGTTGGAATGCTCTCTAGTAACTGCTTAATTTCAGCTTCTACATGAGCTAACTTACACTCAACATAAACTTCTGCTTCGCTTATACAATCTTGTAAGCTGCATTTAGAGTTAGTACAGTAAGCCTGAATACCCCTTCCCAAAGCTAAAATAAGCTTAATAACTGGATAGCCACCTTGAAGATACTCTTTACCAACTATTTCTTCTACCTGTCCAACTACTGCTTCAACGGTATCAATTACCTCTTTTTCATAACCAAGAAAACGAGTTTCAAGCCTTTCAATAGGTTTTTTCACTTTCTCAGCAATAATTTTATCCTCAAAAACTTTGCCCACACCTATAAATGTTGTCACTGTATTAACTACTTTTTTAAAAGGATTTAATTTTTTAACTTTTATTTCATTGACTTCAATATAATCCGTTATAATCTCTTGTTTGATAATGGGACGCTCTTTAGTAATTTCTTTACTTTCAGTAATATTTTTTATAACCTTTATATCGTTGGTTTGGCTTTCCTTGATTTCCATTGCAGCATCCTCAATAATCTTATTGAGTTCTGCTTTAATTTGGGCAATTTCCTCTTGGTTTTTAAACGTTTTAACCCCATAACTACAAACTGCTGAAGCTGCAACTTGTATTAAGTCTTCTTGGTTTCCAGCTTTTTGGTCAACCTTATAACCTGCTAAACGGCTAGCAATACTAATTAATGTCTGTTGATAGTGAATACTTCTCTGTTTTTGAGCAAATTCTTTTAAATCACTACGTAGGACTTGCTGTATATTCCCTAGCTTTTCTTTGGGTAATATTTGACAAATATAACTGGTAATTTCATTAACGCCTTTACCTGTTTTGGCATCAAATTCAAAAATGGGAGGGTTTTCTTTAGTTGCGTAAACATTTTTAAAAATTGTTGTAATTTTACTTTTAACATCTTCTAAGTTTTGTTCAGTATGCTTGACTTCTCCTGTCTTTTCATGACTGAAAATATTGAGTGCAAAAACAACTTTATTTCTGTGATAATATTTGAGTTGAGATTTTAAGAGGTCACATAGATAACGTTGGTCATCACGAAGAAACTGCATATGAGGCGCAATCACATAGAGAATAACATCTGGCTGAACTTCCTTTTGTTTAGCTTCTGATTGCCATTCTTCAACTTTGATAATTTCTATTTCTTCTACTGGAGTGGAGTAATCAATTTTTTTAAACTCTTCAATAGTAATTATGTCTATATCTTTTTCATCAAGTTGAGGCACTAGTAAAACAGCACGATTAATATTTTCAAAATTACCATCACTACCAGCACCCGGTAAGTCGAAATAGCAAAGATTACTAGCTAGTTTGAAGAAACCTACACTATCTGTACAATCCATGTACCCTGTAGATTTCATTTTTACTTCTTCTAAAAGACAATTTCCCAAAGAAGTTTTGCCAGCACCAGTACGTCCAGTCACGTACAAATTAACAGGAGTCGCAAACAACTCATTGCTTTCCCTAAAAACATCTACTAGTTTCTTTGACTCTATATCACCCAACTCAATAACTTTTAAAAGCTCTGGTTGATCTTGAAAAATTTGGCGAAGATTTTCTAAAGCATTGTCCGACATTGTAGGAACCCAAAGTATAGATATTTGCTGTACAGATAGATAGGTAGTAGCTCTACTTGACTAGCACCTTTTCTAATTAGGCGTATTAAAAAATACTTTTATCTGATAAATAAAGATTTATGCTGATAGGAGGTAATGTAAGAATATTGCCATAAATACCTTATACTCGTCACCAGCGTTGACACGTAGTAAATAGTTAATAAAAAACATTTTATAAAAGTGTTTATACGGTCTTAAATAAGTGAAAGCTTCGTTCTATGGGAGAAGCACATAAACAAAGCGCGTAGACGCGGAGCGGTGAGGCAGCTTGCCGAAGAAAAGTATGACTTGCCTACTTTTATAGTATTAATCAACATTTTAAAAGAAAGTAATGCAGCAATTCCAGACCGCTACGAATCAAACTGTGAAGGATTATACGCACGTCAAGATTATCGTGTAATAAATTTATGGGAGGTTGAAGTGGAAGTTGTATTTGCACAAACTTTTACCATCGCTGCTTCCGTTTGTGCCAGTATTCAAGGATGGTAGTGAAGAATCTACAATTAGAGAAGTGTTTTAAGTTAAATTACAGTGTTAATCCCACCAAGCAAATAAATAGCGCTTCGGAAACTTCAATTTCGTCACAACCAAAAGTAAATTTTACAAATTCGCCGACAAAGTCTAAATCAACGTACCTGAAACTCCAATAAAATTTATTCGATGAATAAGCTTGGCTCTACGTGAAAAAAAGCGCCAAGTTTTTGAGCATATTCTGGAGTGATATTTTGTCTACCTTCTAAAATATCATCAACCGAAGTTTCCGAGCCGAAAAATACTTGCAAATCGTCTTTATTTTTGTTCGATTGTTCAAAAAGGAATGATAATAAAGATTGAGGATTACTTGGGGTTGCGTCAAAGTGATAATTTTCTTGTTCAAATTTTTCAATTAATGTAATTAGTAATTGATATAATTCATTTTCTTCAGGAGTTCGTTCACGATACATTAAATTTTCCACAATAGCTAAAGCTTGTTCGTTTTCAGCTTCAGTTTTAATAAGTTTAGGAAGATAAGTTGTTAATAACTCCTTATATTTTTCCTGATTAAAAGTGAGGGTCATTTTTCCAGTAATCCTTATTATATTCTGTGTGTGTGAGGATATATTTAACGTAAATTAATTGCTCTTCATAATCTATACTAACAATCAATCGGTATTTGTTCCCTTTAATATTAAAGACTGTAAAGTTACCGACTGCTTCAGCTTTAGAAAAAATATTCTGTACTTCAACTAGGTTTGACCATTTCGCTTTACTAGCAACTTTATACCAGTAAATAAGAGCTTCCCGACTATCTGCATGAATTTCAGCATATTCTCTTAAGGCTTTAAAACTAATGACGTGCATCTTCTCTAATTAAAGATTATATGTTAAGTTATGCTGTGTTGGGTTACGCCGAGCGTACTTAACCTACATTTTTCCTAAAATCTCTTCTAAACGCTGGTTATACTCAGTCATATTCATTACTACCTATAAATGATACTATTTAAAGTATGCAATGATCAACTTCCAATTAACTTTGCACCACTGCACTTTATAGTTAAGTTATACCGCCATCCGGGAGGGTACAGTGAGCGAATATCAGTACTACGAATTTCTGGCTTTGGATAAACCGTTAACCACTGAGGAAAAAACCTATGTCCAAAGTCTTTCCAGTCGGGTAGAACTAACATCAACCCAAGCAGTGTTCGTTTACAATTATGGCGATTTTCGCGGCAAACCCAAGGAGCTTTTGGAAAAATGTTTTGATGTCATGCTGTACATGGCAAATTGGGGTTCCCGACAGTTGATGTTTCGTTTGCCCATATCTCTGGTTGATACAACAGTTTTGGAACCATACTGTCTTTCTCGCACTATCTCTATCTCAACTACTCGAAACTTTGTCATTATTGACATCAATATTTGCGATGAAGAAATTTCTGCTTGGGCTGAAGGTGGCGGATGGCTATCAAGTTTAGTCTCGCTGCGGGATGATTTATTGCGTGGTGATTTACGCAGTTTATACCTGGCATGGTTAAAAGCTGCACCTATGGAAAGTGACGAAGACGAAGAAGAGGAAGATATACTCGAACCGCCTGTACCTCCTAACCTCCAAGACTTATCAGCATCACTCAAAACTTTTGTTGAGTTTTTTGAGATTGATCAAGATTTGATTGCAGCGGCAGCAAAGAATAGCGATTTTGCAGAAGAAGAGGATGAAGATTTAGAAGATTTGATCCCATCTTTGAGCGAGTCAGAGCGAAATGATTTTTTAGTCAGACTTGTTAGAGGTGAATCTCACCTTGGAGTTCAACTTATTCATAGACTGCGGGAACTGTCTAATAAACAAGAAAAGAATGTTGATAATTATACTCCAAGAAGAACTCTGTCTGAATTACTTAAACTTGTTTCAGAGGAAACAGAACATCGTCAACAACAAGAGCAAAAAGCTGCAAGCTTGAAGAAAATCGAAAAACTTGAAGCCTTAGCCAAGAAAGAAACACAAGTGTGGGAGGAAGTTTTTAAACTGATTGAACTTAAACAATCAAAACCTTACGATCAGGCGATCGCCTATCTAGTACAATTACGAGATTTGGCAGAGTATCAAGGAAAACTGGCTGAATTTAAGTCTAGTATCCAGCAAATGAAGAAAGATTACAGTAATCGTCCTGGTTTAATTTCACGTTTGCAGAAAGTGGGGTTGTGATTCAACCGCAAAAACTATCCGCATTTGATGGTTACCGACGACCTGCTGGTATTGGATTACTTGGTTTTCCACGGTCAGCTGGGTTCGCTTGTGTTACTTGTTTGTTATTTGATATGGTTAACTGGTTTGTTGTAACTTTGGCGTAAGCAGGAGATATGCAGGTCAAAGTAGACACTACAGCAAGTGCAAAAAATAGTGATTTTTTCATGATTATTTAGCTTGTAAATTGTTGTTTTTGTAGCTGTTGCTGAACAACTAGCTTTTGTTTTCTAAATTTCTGTAGTGGTAAGCGGTGAGGATTTATGCGCCTATGGCAAAAAGAAAGCCAAACGACGGATTCGTTTGGCTAAGAGAATTTTTGCGGTATCTCTGGCTGGGGGCAATAGTTGCAATAATAGTTGCCAGCAATTTAGTAGTTATGACTAATCGGCAACGGCTTGCCGAAATAGTCACGAATATATTCGGATTCTACATTTTAGGATTGTGGTAGTTGAAAAAACAACATCCTGTAACTACAAAAACTATTGCTGTAGGTACAAAAGGTATCCAAGTTGACTTGTAGGCGAGGAAGGTATAACAAAGAGCATATAAAAGAAGCAAACTCAGGCTAGCTGCCAAAGCTAAATAAACAGGCGTCCTTCTCAACTGCCAAACTAATAAACCACCGAGTAAAGACCAAGTCCATATCCAAAAAACCTCAGTCTCTACTGACCAAACTCTAAGTAATGGGCGATCGCCTAAAGCTGCATGAATAATTTGACTTGCAATCTGAGCATGAAGTATTACACCAGGCAACAGTTCTTGTTTATCTTGATTGTAAGGTGTCAAAAAATGGTCTTTAGCGCTACCTATAGCATCTACGCCAATTAATACAACTTTGTCTTTGACTACATCAAGTGGTACTTCATCTCTAAGCAGTTGCTTCAATGTAAATATATTCTGAGTTAAGTTCAAAGGAGAGTTATTTACAGAACGATAATTAATTAAAATTTGATGCCCATAATCATCTAATTTTTGATAGCCATTACTATGATTTTCTAAAGGTTCAAATACTGCTTTGCCTAATTGTAAATACTGTTTTGGAGTAAATTTGAGTTCAATACCTTCTTTCTTTAAATAAGTTTGTGCAATTTTGAAACTCAAGGAATACTCTGCCTGACAAGGGTCTGTTAGTTCGGGTTTCATTGCCAAGACAGCACGGCGCATAATATTATAAGGACGGTCAGGATAAACATCTGCGTATCCAATTTGCGCTCTCGTAAATTTGGGTGGTGGAGAAACACCAATCCTAGCTTTGGAATCGCCAACAAAACACGTACCAATAAAATTATTTTGTCGTAGGTTATTTGCTAAATCTTTATACTTAGGATTGGCTTTAAAATCGCGGAAGATGTCTAAACCAATAACTCTTGGTTCGTGTGGGTTCAACTTCTTTAAAACTAAATCTAGTCCTCGATCTGATAGCGAACCAAGTCTGTCCTTTTGTTCAGGCAATTTAAAATCATCCTCTGTAACTTTGATGATGACAAATTTATCATCTGGAGGTTCTTGGGGACGCATCTGCATCATCTGGTCATAAGCAGGTAACTCTAATCCTTCTAGCATTCCTAAGAAACGCACTCCCATCACCAAACCAGTTACTACCACACTAGCAGCACATAATGCTCCCACCTGACGCCATTTCTTAAATTTTTTGCTTTTTGGCGGGTTAGACAAAGTCTCCCAAGTCGGTGGTACCACTGTAGGATTTTGGAAAATAATCGGCAACCAGCTAGCACAGGGAAATTTATCCTCCATCCCCTGCAACCTTTCTCGCGCTTTTCTTTGGGCAACATAAAGCGAATCACCGTGCGCGAAAGCATTCAGGAAATTCTTTAAAAACTCATGTGCAATCTGATCTGGCACAGGGAGGCGCATCACAATCAGTTGTGGCAAGTGCAATTGTTCTAGTTCATAAGCTAACCCTAGACCATCACACGAGTTAAAAATCGCCAACTGCAATCCATTTTTAATTGCCTGTCGTAAACTGTACTTAAGTTCATCTAATGTCAAGCTATCCTGACGATTAATGTAAATCCGACCTTGATTTTCATTAGTTTCACTATGTCCAGCAAAAAAGAAAATGTCCCAAGATCGATCCCAAAGCAGGTCATTAATTTGCTGACGCGATGGTTCTACTAAGAACGTAACCTCCGCATTTGGAAGTTCTTGCAGCATTTTACGGTCAGTTTCTGTATCAATCCCTTTGCTATTTCCTAAAATTGCCAGAACTTGTACTTTTTCTCTAGGTTTACTAAAATTTATCTGACCTAGCTGCGTACTGAAAGCAATTTCTGATTGAGAATATCTTTCAATAAATTCCCAGAAATGCCAAGGTAGTTTATGCAGTCGATGATCAGGGGTGCGAATCAAAACGCGAATTGCTTCTTCCTGATTTGACACTTCTCGCAATCGTTTTTCTACATTTTGAAATTCAGCAGATTCTAACCACTGTTTGAAACAAGTTTGTAAATCTTTCGCGAAACGACGGCAAGTATCAATTTGCGATAAGGAACTTGTTTGAATTTTGACTTTTTGAAGAGTAATACGAGTACTCTCCAAAATTTGACGGTAATTTTGCTGCCACAAATCCAAACATTGAAGAAGTTTAGGATTCGGAGGTAAATTACCTGTAGTTTCACTAAAGTGAACCTGTCCTTCTTCACCCACCTCCAAAGTAACTTTAAATCCTTGTTCTAAAGACCCATCTAATTTTAAAATTACTCTTTTGCTCATAAAGAAGCATCCTGTTTATGCCTACAAGGTTAAATTACAAAATGTTCTGTTATAACTTTACCGCTGCAAGCAACCTCTATACTAAACCTTTCACCTGGTTGACCACTAAATTGAAATTGAATAGTCTGAGTAACAGCCGCATTGGCTATTCCCACCTCAACACCGTTTTCATCAAGCAACCGAACTTGTACATCATCTGGTAAATAATCAACATTATCTAGAGGACGAATCTCAAAACCAATTGTCACTTCAATATCGTTAATTGGCAATATTCCTATTAGCAAAGCAACTTGTTCGTTACCTGAGAGAGAACTAAAATCTAATATTTTGACTCGGTTAATAATAAATATCGAGTTTTGATTTTGAGACGTTAAATTTTGTGTATTTTGACTTCTCCAAGCTGTAGCAACTTGTTGATGCGCGAACGTATCTTCAATTGTTTGCCAGATATTATCAAATCCACCCCGCAACCATTCACTTAGTCGTGTTAATTGGGATATATTACTGACTTGAATTCCTCGTCGCGTTGCATAAAGATTTTGACGCCATATGTCATTTTCCTGCAAGGCACCCCAAGTTGCAAACGGCACAGACAAGCGCGGAAAAACTAGTGCAGCATCACCCAAACGCCCAATCAAATTTTCTGCCTGTGTTACAGATAATTCCGGTAAAGGAGAAACATGCGCTCTGGTTGGTGCTTCAGGATAACACTCATGCCTTACCCACAGAGTATCCATGTCGTGTGTCAAAAGTAATGCATCTAGACAATAAGTTCGGTCATCTGGGTCATATTCACTGTTATTTTTTAATTCTTGATGGGTTGTATAGCCCCAAATGCGTAAAAAATTACCCTCAGGTCTAAACTGTACCACGATATAATAATCTCCAACCCAATTGGGAATATCTACCCACTCCTGAGGAACCTCTAACTCTCCATCATCAATTGCTTCAGTTGGAATTATGACTAGCTTTGTCGTACCTATCGTAATTGCACTACCATTCACAACATCCCACACAGCAGACATATTATCTACATCAAGCCATATTCTCGCTTCCGGGGCATTATCTTGGATTAAATCCAATACTGTATAAAGGCATACGCGATTAATATACGCATTCCAACGACTATTGGGTGTTACATGTTGTTGGCTTTGTTCCCAGAACTTAGCCTGTTGTGGTGAGGAAACTTCTAACCACCATTCCTTTGGTTGAGCAAATAAAAAAGTCACTTTTATCTCCTGATCAATTCAAAACCTAATGCCAAACAATTTTGGTCAAAACCATTTACGAACTCGGAGCCATTCCTCTAAAGCATCGCTCCTATCTTTTAATAGGTTCGGATCTGGGGAAACATTCACTCCTTGTTGACTTTTTTCTGACTTTTGCTCCCACTTAGTTAATTCCTCCAATAGGATTTTCCTGCTCTTACTTAACTTGCGAGAAACCCAAACCTGGTCTTTACCTAATCTTCTGGCAATTTCTTGTTGAGTTAAGTCTTGCTGGTAGTACATTTGCAGAACTTCTCGCAGTTCAGGAGTAAGTTGTTTTAAAGCAGCTAGTAAAAAATTATGTATTTCCTCTCTTCGATTTTGACTTTCTTGGGTATTCTCCTGCGCAATTAGTTCTGTCATTAAAGACTCGGAGGTCAATTCAGGTAAATCCCAATGTCCTGGTGAGTTGCTTCCTGGTTTTGGTACATCCAGAGAATCTACTGTTGGATAAAGGTAGGAACGTATCCAAGTAGCAGTTTTTCTCAACCACTGCTCAACCATCTCTCCATCTAATTCTCTACTTGCAGATACTAGTTGACTTTGACGTTCACGATTGTAAAGATTTGCAATTTCTGACCACAACTTCCGGGAAGGCTCTGGTAATCTCTCAATACCACCAGCATGTTGCTGAATATACAGTGCCTGAAAGCATTTCCACGCTAATTTATACCTAGCTATTTCTTCTGAAGTTAGTCCAGCACTTACAAGAGCTTCTACAAAGCGTTTTTTTGTCACCTTACGTAACAAAGCCCAATCTGTACAAATATGAACATCTTGACGCTGACGCAAAATCTCTTTTAACAAGCTAAGAAACGCGATCGTCGCATAAGTTTTTAAATTAACATTTTTTTCAGGTTTAAACCCATTGCAAATTTTTTGTACTTCCGCAATACCCATTTGAAAGTAATCAGCTAACTCGTACTTAGTGCTGTAAAACTTTTTCATTATATTTTTGGCTGCCCAGTAGCAAGGTTCTTGCAAGTAAGCTGACAAATGCATAAAAGCTAAATTCTCAGCATTATTACGCCAAATTTTATACCAATACAACGACCAAAATTGATCTGATTCTGGTGATGATGACTTGGACAGACAATTTTCGATGCTTCGGCGCAGTTTATTATCGGTGCTCCATCTTGCGTCACTATTATAATCAAAGTGAGCGAAAGTAGAAAACATTTCGGCGATTTTTAAACGAGGGCGCATATATTTAAGACTTTATCTTAATTTATTGCCATTTTAAATTTAGCAATTTTAATGGATGAGATAGTAATATAACCCTCTAAATTTAATCGCATTCGGAGTTTATGAGAGCGATCGCTGTTCCTAAAATCTCTTCTAGATGCATCAAGGCGATCGCATTTACAACAATATGCCCCAAGTGATTTGTTGGACAAGGTGATAGCTTATTGGAAAGCGCATTTGCACAACGCGCGTACCTAGACCGGAAATGGCGCAAAAATCAGATTACACTCAACATGCAGCGTGGATGTCGGCATTGAACGAACTAGCACCACAAGACTATCAGAAGTTACTTTCCCGGTGGCGAGTTGAACATCAGCGACGAAGTAATCTGTGGAAAGCTATGAAGAATTTAGGATTGGGATGATGTAAATGTGTTTAGGAGGAAGTGAGGGCGTGTTTTTTCAGTTCGTCTAGGGAAACAACTTCCAAAGCTCTGGGATGGGTAGCTGATAAGACGACTGGTGGAGCAACCCCAGCATCAAGAGCTTCTTTCCAGCGTGAAGCACATAAACACCAGCGATCGCCTGGTTTCAACCCAGGAAATTGATATTCCGGATGCGGAGTGCTAAGATCGTTTCCCCGCGATTTGGTAAACTCAAGAAATTCTGCTGTTACCTGGGCGCAAACGACGTGCAACCCAAAATCCTGCCCACCTGTACGGCAAGAGCCATCGCGGTAATACCCAGTCATGGGATTCGTGCAGCAAGTCTCAAGTTGTCCGCCTAGTACATTGTTAGCTTCTGTCATTGCTAATTCCTAATACCTTATAATAGTGTAGCTTGGCTTGAGCCAATTATGATTTATTTAGTTCTTTAAATAATTCCATTAATTTACGTTTGCGTCCATGATCTGCTTCTAATTTTGAACGATAAGCAGTCCACTCAGCTTGTTGTCTCAGTTGAAAATGAGCAGCTTTGACTTTTTGCAGCCACCTCACTGCTTCATTGTATCTATCAGCTTTACCCTGATTCATAATTTCTTCTGCCCGTTTTTGAGCATTATCAATTACCCAATCAGGACGATGAGGGATTGCTGCCTCCATAACTCTATGAACCAATTCTGAGCGATAGTAACCATCTGTTTTTACTACTTTAATAGCATCATCAATCAATTCTTCATGCAAGAAAATATCAACTTTTGCTGCTTGCGTTCCCCAGCCTGTATCGTCTCGCAACACTTGGAGTAAATCTGGTTTGACTTCTGACCACAATTCCCCTGCCAACTCTTCTATTTTAACATAATCTCGAAATGATGGTTCTGTTTCAAATGCAACAATACTGGCATTTAATGCAGTTGATATATTACCTAAACCTTGTGCTAAGTCGCTTGTCCAAGAAGCTAATTCATACAAACACTTTCCTGATAAATTTAGTCCTGCCTGAGCAATTTTCAATGCTTCAGATAAGTATCCATCATCACGCAATATTTTCGCAAGAGCAAAGGCAGCTTCTGCTGTTTCCATTTGATTTTTAGCAGCAGACATCGCCTCTTCAACTCGCCCTAAAGCTGCCAGTTGTATCAAATATTGCAGCGTCATTCCTTCTGCAAAAGCAAGATTTAAATACTCTGTATATCGATTTTGACGTTCAAGGATTTGCAACCGAATTAATGCTAAATCATTAGCAAATTCTGGTCGATTATCTGCCCAAATTTGTGCAGACTCACCTTTCATTACTCTTTGCAGTGGTGGGTAATTCCATCCTTGGTGCAATGCTGATAAACTCATGGCAAAATCTATATCGATTTCATCCTGCCACGATTCCAGCATTACTTGTAAATCAATAACTTCTGCTTCAGTCAGCTTTGCACATAAAATTGCTTCTGTCCATGCACTATTGAGGGGTTCTGCAATTGAATAACAATCACCACCATAATTTGTTAACTCGTCCCATTCCTCTGCATAGGTTGTGGTGATGGTTTCGAGGATGGCGTAGACGCGGAGCGGCTTGTCGTAGACATCGCATTATTCCCATCTCCATTTTGGGCAAATTCTCTTGCTTTTTCAATCACAGCAAGCAACTCTTCGCTAAATGGATCATCTTCCCTACCATACTCTAATTCTTCCAACCCATTCCGCAAAATCCGTTTTACCTGACTGCGAATAGGTGCAACGTCGATTTTAGTTTGACGCTTAGTTGGTGGTTTGGCTGAAATAGGCGAAACCAATAAACTAACAAAGTAGTCAATATCATCAATTAATTCTGGTTGTTTCTCAACTAATTCTTCCAGCAGTTGTTGAGTTTGTTCGTAGTTGAGACGACTCAATAAATACTTTAGACTTGGACGTTCTTCAATTACTTTAGCAGAGCGCGAACAAGTTAACAAGGTGGCGACGATATGCTTACACCAACCATCGTAATCATAAGGACAGCTACAGTTAACTGAGGTAATTCCACCAGCATCAAAACCAATACTGACTTTATATGGCTTAATTTCGCTACCTTCGACATCTGCTTGAATCAGATTACCACATTTTTTCTGGTCAATTACCGCTCCTGCCCTGTAATATTCTTCACCACGACTGTAGGATGAAGCATTGGAGTTATGGCGGATGATCGCTTCTGATATCGGTGGAATCGACATAGCATTCTAGTTTTTTATTTATAGTCTATGCTACAATCGCGGACACAGAATCGATTAGTATATATATACTATATTAATGCCCTAGCACCACTAATAGAGGTACTGGGGAGTAGAAATTGTCTTGAGGTGCTTTCATGGCTTCACCGTTTCCGGGGATGAACCCATATTTAGAGAATCCGTTATTGTGGTCAGAAATCCATAATCTATTGATAGCAGCTATTTTCCGGAAACTCAACCCCCAATTGCGTCCTAAATATAAAGTGGCGATTGAAAAACGTGTGTACCAGACAACTAATGAAGATTCGCTGTTGGTGGGTGTAGCTGATGTCGCACTACAGAGTAAGCAAAAAACATCACTACCACAAAAAGCAAATACTGCTGTTGCATCTCCATCAGTCGAAGCTGTGACAGTTGATGTGACGATGCCTGAAACTATCAAGGAAACTTATTTAGAAGTACGAGATATCGCGACGCAAGAAGTCGTCACCGTAATTGAAATTATTTCTCCAAAAAATAAGCGTCCTGGGGAAGGACGAAATGCGTATGTAAAAAAGCGGTTACAGGTATTAGGTAGTTGTACGAATTTAGTGGAAATTGATTTGCTGCGAGATGGTAAGCCAATTCAGCAAATACAAAATAATCTTCAAACTGACTATAGAATTTTAGTCAGCCGTGCTTACTCGCGTCCAAAAGCTGATTTATACGCATTTAATTTACAAAATTCGATTCCTTTTTATCCCTTACCTTTACGGGAAGGTGATACAGAACCGTTACTAGATATACAAACATTAATTAATGAATTATATGACGAAGGTAATTATGATTTAGTCATTGACTATACTCAAGAACCTATACCTCCACTGTCACAAGAGAATATTGCTTGGGTTGATGAGGTTTTGAAAGAAAAGGGATTGAGGTAGCATAAATAAGTAAACCTCTTGAACTGATGCTTTTCAAATTGTACATTTGCACCTACCACTTTAACCAACAGGAAACTCAGTAAATTTCCGTTTATAGGGAGCCCTAAACGCTAGAACTATATCTTGTTTGGGAACTCCTGCTTCTACTAATTCATTCGCAACTCCAATTTCTGTACCATCTCGTTCGATCCAAATTTTGCCATCTTTAATTTCCACGTAGATGATACAACCGAATATTCTTGTTAAATATTGCAAACCTTTATTAAGAACTTGATAGCGATCGCGCTCTGTATCAAATATCAGTTGTACTTTTGTCTGACTACAGTCAGTGTTTGTATCCCTAAGCGCTATTAGCTCTATTCTGTCAGAGCATCAAGTAAGCGCCAGTATTCTTAACCCTTCTTCGGGGTTGCCAGTCGCAGCCATTGCTTTAAATCTTGTATAGGCATCAAATTCTGCGCTTAGCTATGGTAAAAAGTTCTTTAATCAGCTTATTGACACTTATACCTTTGGTTTGAGCAAGTTCTTTCAATCTGTTATGCTTCTCGTCTGGTAAACGAATAGTTAAACGCTCCACACCAATAGCGGGATGAATTAGCATAGACGTTGAGGAATTTAGGGTTGATGTGAAACTGTAAGTTAAAATGGTAAATGATCTTTATGCTTGAAGACCCAATGAATATCAATATCGATATACCTGAGCGGGTGCGCGTTTACATTGAGGCACAAGTAATGGCTGGTGCATACAATAGCATTGGCGAATATTTTTTAGATTTAGTACAGCAAGACCAAAAACGCAAAGCACAAGAAAAGTTGGAAGCTCTTTTACTCGAAGGTATTGATTCTCCAGGACAGGAAGTAACACCAGAATATTGGCACTCTTTGCGTTCTACGGTTTTGGGTGAGAACAATAGGTCGAACTCGAACGAAGCATGAGCTATCGGTTAGTTGTCAAAGATAAGGCAACGCAAGATTTGCGACAGTTGGCAAATTATATATTGGTCAATGGCAATGCGGATGTAGCTGTTAAATTTTTAAATGCTGCGGAAGTGACTTTTGAACAGTTACTAAAAACCCCTAGAATCGGAAAAGTGACCCAATTGGTGGATACCAGATTGGGCGAAATTAGACAATGGCGTATTAAAGATTTTGAGGATTATTTAATTTTTTATCGTATTCAAGATACTACCGTTGAAATTCTACGGGTATTTCATGGAGCAAGAGATTTAGCAGATGTACTAAGTGAGTTAGATGAAGAATTTTAACCCAAAATAACAACCTTAAATCGGAAAATTGCCATAAAGCTAAACAAAGCAGCACTTTAAGCCGTTTTAAAGCTGCGATCGCATTACTGATTCAATGGCACTTGGGAATTACACCAAGGTTCATCAATTCTTTGATTGGTAACTGAGCTAACAAAAATGTTCACCCCTTTGGGCGGTTTTCTTCTTCAATCCGAGCTAGAGCGACGCGATATTGGGCTTCATATCTGAGCCAGAATGCTGCTGTACTACCCAAAACTCGTTCTAGCTTCAGGGCTGTTTCTTCATTAATCGGTGCTTTGCCATTGATGAGCAAATTGATCTGTTCGGTGGTGTAGCCTAAACGCTCTGCTAATTGTGCACAGCAACAATCACGCTCTTCTAAGGCGTCAGCAATAGTATCACCACCGAGGAGATACCCAATCGGGAGTGAATGTTCGGGTTGTCTCAATCATGGTAATCTCCAATTAAATTCAATACAAACAACACTAACTTTTGACCAATCAATACTTCCATCCTCTGTGAGAGGGATGGAGTCGTTATCTGGTTTAAATACAAGTCGTCTACCGCCTTCGAGATCTGCACTCTTGGCAATTCTGTCAAACAGAATAAATATTTAACTAAATGGATTTAATGTGGATATACCACAACCGTCAAAATCCTTAATATTTCTAGTAACAAGTGTCAAAGAATGTATTTTAGCTGTTGCCGCAATTAATATATCAGCTTGCGAGCGCGGTTTACCTTGAGTTCTCAAAAAGCCTCTCAATTCACCCGAACACTTGGCAATTTCTGAGGTGATGGGGAGAATTTGACAGTGAGTTGTCAGAAAGTTTTCAAACCAGTTTTGGATTCTAGCATTAGGCTTGGCTGTTAAACCATAATAAATTTCCTCAATTGTAATTACACTTAAGTTAATAGATGTCACAGTCCCGCTCCATGCTATTACCCCTGGATTTGGCATTGGGCGAGTTAATTCACTGATTATATTCGTGTCACAAAGATGACTCATCATAGTCTTCCGTAAAAGGATTATCGCGATCACTTCGTGGTGGTATCTCTAAGCTATAATTTTCTTCAGTACATAACTGCTGAAGTTCTTTAAAGACTTGAGCTAGAGATGTTTGTGCAGTTTTTTGCCGCCAGTTTAAAAATTCTTTAAAAAGCTCAGGCTCTACAATTGCAGCTACTAATTCCTCTTCAGTATAAATTAGCTGAGGTTCAAGACTTGTCGCATTAATTATTGAAGGTAGCTGTTTTTTGGCTTCTTCAAGTGTCCATTTCATTCTACAAATCTCCAAGTTTTGGAAGTATTGGATATAGAGGCTGTTCTCAAGTTAGCTTATTTTCGCAAGTGATCGCACTCTAAGCAATTGAGTCAAATGAGCGATCATACTACGATTTTTCGCTAAAGCTAAATTGCCAATTGACAAACTGCGATCGCCGAAGGCGGACACTCTGTGCCATCGCACTTCTGTTGATGGGGTTTATGTAAGCGATCGCCAGTTGAATATCAATTGAATTGAGAAATCACAACCACTTGTGTAGTATACGCCGTGAGCATCAAATTTGAGACTCCTGTATTTGAGGGCTTGCTTGTCCTCTGCCTAGTGGCTCTAACTCTGACAAGACGGGTTCAAATTTGCACAGGATGTCTACCCCTTTGGGCGGTTTTCTTCTTCAATCCGAGTTAGAGCAGCGCGGTATTGGGCTTCATATCTGAGCTAGAAGGCTGCTGTACTACCCAAAACTCGTTCTAGCTTCAAGGCTGTTTCTTCATTGATTGGTGCTTTGCCATTGATGAGCAAATTGATATGTTCGGTGGTGTAGCCTAAACGCTCTGCTAATTGTGCTTGCGTTCAATTACGCTCTTCTAAGGCGTCAGCAATGGTATCACCACCGAGGAGATACCTAATCGGTCGTGAACGTTCGGGTTGTCTCAATCATGGTAATCTCCAATAAAAACAATACAAACAGCAGTAACTTTTGACCAATGAATGCTGTAACACTGGTTCGCAACTGTTTGTGAAAGAAAAATACTAAATGCTTAAGTTGGACTTTACTTGCTAAAGTTGCCTGGTGTCAGTAGATGAAAGTGTGGGTAGTGGTAAATATGTAGTGATAAGGCAATTTTAGTCACTCAAATTATTTCTTTTTAGCTGTTTAAATTGGAAA
>NZ_JACXAE010000016.1 GCF_014698965.1 Iningainema tapete BLCC-T55 | reverse complement strand
TCAATACCGTTGCCAATTTACGAGGGTTCAACGCCCGTAGAAACAGGATGAATACGTCCTAAAGAAGTAAGCTTGGCAAAAATCTGGGTTAATAAAATAGGCTCAGGGATTTCTGGAAGCATTTTTAAGATTTCATGGACATATCGAAAGCCACGATAATGAGCCTTAAGGTCAATAATGCCAGAGTCAGGATTAAGGAGGCGAAAATCAGCGAGAAGATGATGAGATAAATTAACCATAAAGAATGCTAGATTAGCAGCATTAGTCACCGCAGTTTTACTGAGGTTCATAAAGTCGTTACTACCCCAAAATTGCTTGGCATCACGGAAATTAAATTCGATTTGAAAGCGGAGTTTGTAGTAATCTATTATGTGGTCGAATGATAATTCCAAGTCGCTAGAAAACAGAATTACATGGCTGTAAGCATTAGTTTTAAGATCGGTTTTGACAAGATACTACATTGAGAGCTTGAGCAAATTCTTTGTGAAGAAGAGTGGCTTGATAAATATCAGTTTGAATCCCATCCTCAATAGCACTTTTACATAAATATTTGTCAGGTAGATTACGATAGTCCAGCTTGTCACCGTATTTACGACGGGAGCGACCTTTGGAGTCAGGATGTTCATAAGGGACGTATAACGCGCTCATCATGGCGCAACTTGGAAATTATGTGCAAGTTAACTTGTCGCGCCATCTGCAAAGCATTGTTGTTACCAAAATGACCATCTACTACCAAGTATGTCAGGGGAATAAAGTTAGCTAATAACTCGAATAATGAACTAATCATTTTCTGAATTAGTATTAATTCAGATGTTAATATTACTTCCTTTTTATTTTTGTTCTTACTCCCTTTTGGTCGCCCACGCCCATGTTTTTCTTGAGTTTTTTGTTTTTCAATTGCC
>NZ_JACXAE010000015.1 GCF_014698965.1 Iningainema tapete BLCC-T55 | reverse complement strand
CTAAAGGAGCTAACAGACCAGAAAAAAGAGTTTGAAAAATCAATTGAGGAGTTAGAACCTAAAGAGCAGAAAGATAACAAGCCATTAAAAGAGAAAGCAGATAAAGCTACATCTGCCTCCACTACTCCCGCTATACCTGCCATTTCATCAGATAGTGATAAGGAGGCAGATGACTAATGGCACTACCAGCAGATTTTAACGAATGGACTAATTTAAGAGATTTGGTGAAGCTTGAACACAACAAAGCTGTTAAATCTTACTTTAAAAATCAACCAGATGACGACGTTTCAACATCTAAATCAAGGTTAAAACATAGCTGTGTGATTAAAGATAACGACACGGTTGATATGTTAATTTTGCGCATGTGGCTATTTGAAGTCACCTGCGGACATACTCAAGCAATTCAACGTCCTGTATATGGAATTCCTGTACAAGAGGCTCAATCTGAGTGGAAGTTTAAGCCACAAATTAAGCTTCATTTTTTAGAGGCTTGGGATAAAGAAACTCACGAAACCGGTGGACTTCCACAGCTAGAGGGCGAGATTGGCTTTAGATTAATGGATGAATCTTCTGAATCAATTACTCGTGCTAAAGCTGAGATATTAGCTAAAAAAATTAAGCAGGAGTTTGCTACTCCCATTTTTACCTGGGAGAAGGGATGGTACAAAGCTACCTATTTAGATTCTGAAAAAGGGTATGATTTACGATTATTTGTCAAATCGAAAACCGAAGGAGAACGAATAGTTAAGCAAGTGCTTAATATTCAAAATCACACTTTTAATAAAGATTTTTTTCAGTTTGTCGAGCATGATCGGACTTACCCAATTAATCCCGGTACACATAAGGTTTACGGGAAAACTATCAAAAAACCCATCAAAAGGCGTCGAGCGGACGTAAAGTTTC
>NZ_JACXAE010000014.1 GCF_014698965.1 Iningainema tapete BLCC-T55 | reverse complement strand
TTGGGAATGGAGTAATTGTCTGATTTACTCCATTATATCCTGGCTAATCCCAGTATTTTATTACTTAGTTAAATGGCGTTGTAAGTCCCCTGCTGGACTACATTTTGGTCACCAGAGGTAATCTGGCTGCTGATAATAGCGCCGCCAGCTGCTACACTCCTTTCACCGCCCGCCAAAACTACTTGGCGAATTGTTTCAGTGGCTTCTCCTTGTACAACGTCCCATCCTTCTAGAGGTAACCCTTTGCCACCAAGCAGTACGGCTACCGAAAAGTCCTCGCAAGCCGTGTCGAAGAAAGGAATCTGCTCTGCCTGACATAGGGTGCTGGCGCTTTCCGGCACAGCAAAGCCCAGGTGGTTCATCAGGTTAGAAAGACGCACAACCTTATCACCAGGCTTGTTACCTGCACCTTGCAACGCTTTGATGAGGTGGTAAGTGTAAATACTCATTACATCATCGGGGCGAATCCAGGATCTTTGCTCTCCACGCGACGATGTGAAGACAGCTCGCCCCTTACCCTGCTTGAGGTCGTCTACCAAGCTTTTAGGTAGGGCAGTTTCAATAAAACTTTGGGGAAGTTTTATTGCAGTTTGTTTGTTCTTAGCAGTTGCCATTCCCTCAGCGTGGCAACTATCAATTATGACTAACAAACGCTGTGAGTTTATCTGGCGCAGTGCATTTGTAAAGTCAAGTGCAGATAGGGCAGAGTTTGGGATGTCAACGGGTTCGACATCGTGTGGAATGAGATAGTAGTGGTTTGTGGATTGGTCTAACCAGCCGTGACCGGAGTAGTAGACAATAACTGTAGCTTCTGGGTCAACAGCTGCTTGAGTTTTGAGCCAAGCTAGTCCTTCCAACATAGCACTGCGCGTAGCACCAGCATCATGTAGTATGCGGATGTACTGCTCGTCGTTGGGGTAGGCACAAAGGTTGGGGTTAGTAAGGATGGATTTAAGTACTTGAACATCTTTGACGGTGACAGGAAGCGACCATTTTGGGTAAGCGGATTCGCCGACGCCGATGAGCAAGGCATAACCGTGGGAGAATGTTTGAGACATCAAAATAAGGATATTATGTGTTTCTACTTACTAATTTTAGATAGTGTATCTTGTTGCAGAAGAACCGCTAGGTATAAGCATTATTATTTATAGTTTGTTCGTATAATGTAGGACAAGGGCGATATCCAAAAAGTTTAGTATCGCTACCAGTTGCGTTCCTCAAATTCTTCACTTTCCAGTTCACTTTCTAAGTTTTGCTGTAATAATTCCTCCATTTGTCTTGCAAAGCTCCGAACTCGGAGGTTTTCATCTTTAAGCCAGGGCGAAATTTCTTCTAACCGCTGTTTGATAAAATTTGAAAATCCCCCGAAAATCATTCCCGGCGTTGAGTTAATAGAAGCACGAATAGACCCTAGCACAATTTCATAGTTTGTGTTGCAAATAATTTCTCGACTAAGATGGTAGAAAAGTTGACCACTATTAAACTTACACAAAATTTTGACTACTGCATTTAGTTTCTGAACTTCACCCAACCTAACCCACTCCATCAAAATGTTGTAAAGAGACTCCGATAAACTACCAGCTATTTCCTTCAATACTTTGGGAGTCTCAAAGAACCAAAAATCCTCTCGCAGCATCCAGTCACGCACTCGACGCAGTATATCAGGGTATTCAGTGCTAGACCGTATGCTTTCTACAGCACGAGAATAAGGGAAATGGATTGTCTCATAATCTTCACCGATTTCACGCTGTTCAGCTTTAATTTTGATACAGCGTTCGATAAAATCTATCAGCTGCATTGGTTCAATTTTACCCAGAAGTTCCAAACACTCTTCAGCAGCATAGTTCAGGTGTGAAAGGCGTTCAAAATTTCGGAGAATGTCCAAAAAATCCTGAGAGGTGATGAACTTTATGCCCCACTCAGCTTGAAAAGATTTAAAAGACCAAGATAAAGCATCCGCTACACCTAGTAGTACACTTTCATCATCACTAGTAGCAATTATTTTTAGTAACTTGACTGAAAGCTGGGGATTGTATGGTACAAACCGCGAGATAAGCTGAAGAATTTTATAATCAACTAGTGAAGATTGCTTGGTTGTAAGACGGTGTAAAATTTCCCACTCTTCCTCCTGAAATCTGCTCGAATCCAGAAAATGGTAACTACCCGCAACAGCAAGCCAAAGGACTAACTCATCACCATCAACCCATGATTTGATATAAGACCAAGCCACCTCTAGATTACTTTGATATAATCCTCCAATTACGGGACCAAGGTGATGTTTGATTGTTAGATTCTTAGAAAGTGCTTGCTCTACCATTTGCTGTGCGAATTCTGGGTTTTTTTCTCCTAACCTGTAGAATAAAGTATCGAACCAATATGTGCTACTTTCACCAGCAGTTTGGCACTGCTCTACTATAGTTTCAAGTTCGCTGATTGCCTTTTCTATTGCTGTAGGAGAAAGTCCTTCAATATACTGCTTAATTGCCAGCTGGTGACGTTGCTCAATTGCTTGCCAGTTGAGTTGATCATCTTGTGCATCACCCCGAAGGCGATTGCTAACTAAGAATTTATATAGTTGATAAAGATTATTATTTTGTAACTGCTGCTTCAACTGCTCAAATTCATCTAATTGGTAACCACTGAAGCGTGGTGCATACCATAACCACTCTGCTACAGCATCCAAAATAGGCAATTCTGCGTTAGGAATCACAACTTTTAAGAAAAATTGAGCTGTGTTTTTGCAATCGGGTTTTAGCCAAGCCCAAGTTTCTGCGGAGACTTCACTAGCAGAAGTTGAACGAGGTAAAAGTATAGCTCCTTCCAGGGATTTAACAATTTTTAATCTTTCTGACAAGTTAGATGTTTGGCTGTATGCTTGGTAAAGAATTCCTAAAGCTTGTTCACGAATTTTTCGTAAAGATTCAGACGGTAGTAAAAGTCCTTGTCTTATAAGGATATGCAAATACCGAGTGGGGTCTATTTTCGTACTATTAACTTCCATGCTAAGCATAGGTTTAATCAATGAAAGGCTTAGATTTAAGTTGCTTGTAAAATCCTCCTTCAACCACCCCTCTATCTTATTAAGAATTGTCGGTTGTGCAGTGTCTGACTTGTCTATTTTAATTTCAGCAATCTCAACCAGTGCTTTGCTTGCTTCTTCGCGTACTCTTGCATACTCTGCGGCGTCAAGTTGGTATCTTGCAAGTTTGTGTAGATAGTCGATGGAATCGCTTAGCCTAACCCAGTGGGTACGGCTTAAGACATCAACAATTTTGCTAAGTAACCTCTCGTACTTGATATCCCATTTGCAAGAAGGATGATCCTGCTGATTAGATGCTGGAAGTTCTTCTAGCACATTTAGGATATTGTCTACAATCACCAGTGCATCATCAGGACGTAGGTATGCCAAGTCTTGTATCCATTCCAACACTGACAAGCGGGCGAGGTTGTCCCCTTGATTAAGGATATAATGCAGTTCCCGTAATTTATGCCCAAGCAACAGACCAGCGTGACGCTCACCTTTGACTTCTGCTTCTGCCAAAGTAGTGAGAATTTGCTGGGGTTTTAGTTTAAAGAATGGCTCAATAATTTTCTTTTGGTAGTCTGCTTGTTTGATCTGGAAGAAGTGGTGAATCAAAATGTGGTCAGCCAGAACTTCAGAAGTAATCTTCAGGGTCATCCAGTAACGTTCAACTATACCCGCTTCTACTAATCGAGAAATTATACGGTCTTCGTCATATGGTGAAATACCAACAACTTTTTGAACTTTCTCTCGTAACTGCTGATTATTTAGATCGATTGTGTTTAAAGCTGCCATAATCTCTAAGTAGCTAATATAGCGGTCGTCATACCCAGCTTCAGCTAACTCGTGGATGATGTCATTCAAGTAGCGGGTAAGTACCCAATCGCGGTTGAGATTTATCACCGATTCACCGCGCTGAACTAAACGAGCTGCAACACCAGCAATGAGCGGATCGCCTTTAGCAATACGGACTAAGGTATGACGTGTATCTTCGTGAGCGATTTCATAGGGCGGAGTTTGCAGGAGTTGATCGATATCAAGGTTTTCTAAAGGTTTAACCTCAATTTTGTTGACTTGATAACCTGCCAAAGAGCCTAATTTGTAGGTAACTGAATCTTTGAAAACGCGGCGCGTGGCTAGGACAAGTGTGACTTTGCCAGCTATCTTGGGATTGACCAATACTTCACCTAGTTGGTGTAACAGTTCAAAACGGTGAGCATCGTCTACAACGATTACATGATGATTGTTGGGATTTAATGAAGCAAGGTCATATTCTATAGACTCAGCTCGTTGGCGAATGTACCACAGAGATGTTCCACTAGGGATGACCTTGGGAAGCTCCAACAACAGACGGGTTTTGCCAAGTCCACCAGCTCCATGCAAAACAATCACGTCGGTTGACTCAACTAGGAGGGATTTAATTTCAGCGAGTAGTGCGTCCCGTCCTACTATAACTTCCCAGTAACCAGCAATCCTTTCTGCTGCTGATACTGCTGATTTGAAGAATTCGCTGTGTGTGAGTAAGGCAGGAAGCTCAAAGGATTTCAAAATATCTTGAACGATTTGGCGAACAACCTCAGCATCCGCTCCTTTGAATATGTAAACTAAGTTACCGTCACCAGTGATAAAGACAGCATCTGTTACATCGCCACCTACTGCTATAGCCCGTTCGCCAGTTACCAGAATAATCTGTCCGGCCTCTATGGCTTGGCAGAGAATTTCAAGGTCAGCATTAGTATAAGTTTTTGCTACTAGTCGTTTTAGGATTGCTCTTAGATTATTAGTATCTGTCACAGAATATGCCTCTTGGCTAAAGACTTAAGCATGATTCTCATGTTGCTCAGATCACTTTGATTTGGAATTATCGGCTCGCTACTTTTCTATAGTCACCAATTTTCGCTGCACTGCTTTTTCCCCTGCAGCAACCTTTTCAGTTGTCTCTTTCAGAAAAGGTATAAAGGGTGCTAGAAAGTCAGCCAAATTCTTTGCAAGTGTGCCACATCTATTCTCATTTCCATTTCTCCAAAGGTTGAACATTCAAGTTTTTGACGTTCTTCGACTCTTGCCCAAAAATGCATTTTTGGGCAAGAGTCGCTTGTGCTATTGCATAGGAATGCAATCCTCAATCCTACATTAGCAACATTCTTGAAGTTACCTACAGTGCGAATTTCTTGATTCTCACTCGTTCACCAATGCGGTACGGGCATATTAAGGCATTAACAATCAAATGCATTCCGGCTTCAATCAACAGCACTAAACGCAATGCGCGGAAAAGCGGGTTGCTTACCAAAGTGACAGTTGTCCTGGTGAAACATTCGAGCGTCTAGTTCTTGCGTGCAGCGCGAGATGACATGGACTGCAGCACAAGGGAATCAAATTTTCTGGGCGATTGTCCTCCGGTGTAAAATTTGCATGATGAACTGAGAGGGTTGACATAGTCCATTGGGAGCGGGTGAAGTCTGGTGGTTTTTCCCCTGAACGCAGACACAGCCGTCCACAATGCTGACAACGCCAGCCTGCGGCATCTTTCACACTCAGGGCAATTTCATTCCAGTTATCTGGGTAGCGTTCGCGCAGGATAGGCATGGTGACAAGACTCTCACTATAATAACAAATTGGGATTAACAGTTTTTTACTCTGGATTCAAACTAATTTTCGCACAACGGGACTCTTACTTTTGCTTCAAAACTTCTTCAATTTCTGCTAACTTTTGACGCAAGACTTCTTGAAACTCCATTAGTTGAGTTCTTTCAGCTTCTTTCAACGACTCTAAGGAGAGTTTTTGTAGGCGACGAGCTTCTTGTGACACTGGTTTAATTTTGGTTGCAGAAGTTGATGATGGCTGTGCCTGGGAAGCTATCACGGAGGCTACTAATTTTCGAGTAGCGCTTGCAGATAATTTTTCTGCTATAACATTGTGTGTGGTATTGAGCCTGATTGATTTTGCAACTTCATCTGTTACTCCCAAATTTTTGGCAGAGAGTTTCTGTAGCGCCATTGCATGAACGCCTTTGAGTCCTTTTGATCTAATTGCATCTTTGATGTCTTCTGCTAGGGACAGCATTGGGAAAATGTTGGCATCGATGGAAGCTGGATTGAGCTGTAAATCCAACAGTAAGACTAATACTGCCTGTTCTCGCTCATCTAAGTCCATATCTGCTAAACCTTGTTGTTGCTCCTCTGCTGTTCCCGTCATCAGTTCTACAACGGAGTTCATGCGTTTTTGTGCGTTCAAACGTCGCACCACTGTCGAGAGAATACGGGGGATATCTTGAGGATCTAAATCAGTATTGGTTGCCAATTCTCGTACAATTGCCTCAGCTTTATCAAGAGGATTGAGGTCTTCCCGATGCAGCGATGTTAGTAGAGCTTTGCGATGCAAGGCAGCTGGTTCTGGAATTATGACAGCTTGGAGATTTTGCCAACCTAAGGCTTTGGCACTGCGCCAACGCCGTTCTCCATCAAATATAACCAAGTTTTCCCGTTGAATCAGAATTACTGGCTCAAGCTGTCCATCCGATGCTAGGGAACGGGACATGGACTCGACACTTTCTGGCAAAAATGTTTGTCTGGGTTGTTCTGGGTTCGGTTGAATTTGCTCAAGCGGAATGTTTTGGATGCCTGTTTGTGATTGAAGTTGTGATCGCAGCACTTGGATCTGTTTTTCCAACTCAGTAGAACCCTTGGCACGAAGTTCTTCAATCTCTGCTCTAAGTTGCTGAAGTTCTGACTCAGCTTCAGATAACTGCTGAGACTGCTTGGCGGCTGAAAAATAATTGGTGAGGTCAGGAGCTTTCCGGGCGGTCATAATTATTCTGTTTTCTTCTTATTTCTAATCAAACCTGCTATGTATGACGCGATTTCTTTAAAATCATCTTTAGCAGGATGGCTGGGGCGGTAAAGATGTAGTGGCAATCCTTGACCACTGGCGTTGACAAATTCAGCACTATCGCGAATAGCTGGAAAGGCACGGATATTCATCTGCTCCAACTGAGATGGCAATGCAGAAAGCATCTGTCGATGAGCCGCTCGTCGGGAATCATTTTGGTTTGGTACAAATCCCAGAATTTCTGGCTCAGGTTTTAAGCGTAGGTGCTTGCAATGGTAGTAATACCACTCCAGTAAATGAGCCGCTCCTTGAATTGACTTTGGTTCCAGTTGTACGGGAATGACGATGTGAGTGCTAGCCGCTAATGCCATCAAAGGCAAGGGACCAAGAGTTGCAGGGCAGTCAAAGATAATCAGGTCATGCTCTAGGGGATAGTCAGTTAAGCGATCGCCCAAAAGGTAAGCTCCTCGTTTGTGCAAAACCAGTTCATCTGCCGTTTGCGTCAACACCATTCCGCCTTGACAGATGACTACTTTGTCGGTCTTTTCTCTCCAGCAAGGAGTTAAAGGCCAAGAGCCGTCAAAGTTATCTCGTAGCACAGCGGCTAATGTGTGTTCTGGCTCTGGCGGACTCAATCCACAGAAGAGCGTGAGCGACCCTTGGGGGTCGAGATCCATAAGGGCTACATTGAAAGAGCGTTTTGCCAGTTCGTAGGCTAAATGGACTGAGAGCGTCGTCTTACCACTTCCACCAGCATTACTTATTACAGCTAGTCGAATTTGCATGGTTTTTTCTTTGAATGCTATTCAAGCATCATATATCGAACCCATTACATCATATATCGATATATGATGAATGTTAACTAAAAAATAGGGGTTTGGAACCATGTGTTGTGCCTTTACTTATAAGTTGACCGATTGGACAATTTATGGTTCAAAATCTTAGTGGACAGCTTATGCTTCGATGATTTAGTTAGAACTAACTTCAGGAACCAGACCAACAAACCATCATCAGTACTTTGTATTGATGCCTGTGGAAAAACTCGTCCATCCCAGACCACATATGCTGATTACTATATTCGTATACATCTAAAATTGTCTTTTTTGTGACTGGACGGAACCGACGCGGAGTAATGGCAAGTGCTTCCCCGATTGTTTGTGCCACCCAAACTTCCCACTCTAGCTCTGTTTGTGTTATGGCAATGCTTTTAAATAGCTCGGTAGATGACGAACTGCCAAGCCAGTGTTGACATTTTGAGCAGTAACCTGGTCGAAAGTTGCCGGAAATCTGGCGTTGGGTGTTTCCACAGTGAGGACAGCAAGTGTGTAAATAAGTCAAATGTTGCGGACAGCATCTAACAGCGTTTAGAGACCAAAGCAAAGGCTCATAAAGTGGCTTTTGTGACTCTCGTAACTCCTGATAACAAGCCGGACACCATTTTCGCTTACCAATTAGCCCAGCAGGTCCAGGCGTTCCCTCCCAACACAGCATCGTCAGAATCTGAAGGTTCTCCTGTAATGTGAGAATTTCGAGCGTTCTCACAAATTTCCTTGCTGACCCCTTTTTTCCGTTTATATCTACTGACCAGTCAACAAATGGCTTAGCGTGCTTTCGAGATGTTTTATTCCAAAGCGGTACAAGACAGCCCGCTACCAGCATTCTTGTAGATAAGCAGTGAGCTTCAGCTAATCGAGCAATGTAACTAGTCAAGCTTTCCACGTAGGGTGTACCCATCAAGATTGGATCTAGGCAATATAAACGGCTTCTTGCCGGAATTAATGGGATTTCTAAATCCCATGAGGAGTAAGTCACCAGAGCGTCAACTAGCATATTAGATGCCTCCGACTGGGCGTCGCTTAGGTAAAGGTTTCCCAACACGAGAACGCTTGTTAGGAGCGTTTGTTGTTTCTGATGCTGTTGTATTCTCGTGACCGACTAAGTCAGGTTTTAAACCCAGAACAGCGCGAAACTCAGCTGGAACTACACCATTATCGGTAAGCTTTTTCTCTTCTTCTCTGGATTCAGCTAGCATAATCATGCACTGCTCTAATGACCAGGCGTGCTGTTCTAAGTTCTTAATGGAGAGCGTCGAGGCATTCGCATCTGCGGACAAAACCCCGTTGAGTGTGCGGGACAGCCAATCTTTGAGAATCCCAACACAGCCAATGCTGCGCTCGTAGCAAAAATCCCAGTAACTGACTAGGTCAGGGGTTTGTGCCAGTGGCAAATGAAGCTGGAAACTTTGCACAACACTTTGAAAAATTTTCACATCCAAATCAGATTCAGCAAAGTAGCGAGAGAAGTGGATGTCCGTACTGCGGCGACATAATTGGGCACTAAGATTGCGTAGGATCAAAAGTTCATAAGTTCCACACAGCAAGAAGCGAACACCGCTCATGCTTGCCAAGGACTTGATGCAGTCAGTCTGGTCGCGCAGCTTTCGTCCACTGACTACCCGACCCAGATTTTGCGCCTCGTCTAGATAAAACACGTCTGGTCTTCGGTACTGTAGTGCTTTTTCCAGTGATAAACGCAACTTAAGTTTAGTAGTTGTGTGGCTAATTTTTTTCTCAATCAGCGGTTCTTGCAGTGCCATCAAAGCACGTACATAAAAATCTTTCCAATCGAAATTGCTGAACTCTGGAGCCGCTACTTCAATGCCAGCAACCGGGATATAATCTTTGTCAGTTTCTACCGAGGGCAGGGAAGCTTCAATTAGTTTTTGGCTAACCCGTCGTAACAAAGTTGATTTGCCAACTCCAGTGGGACCAAAAATAAAAATGAGGGCAGAACCTGCTGGTTGCCGAATTAAGTACATTAGCTTTTGCGCTGCTTCTACCAATCTGGGGTGAGCCATTGTGTAGGTTTCAAAGTAAGCAAGTCTTTGTGCTACTGGTTGCTGTAACAGTTCTGTTGGAAAGCCATTTTGTGGGTTCATTAAAATTGACTGTAGTATTCAAGGTTGGATTTCTCAATGTCAGTCGAAATACTGTTTTCATCCTGATTGCAGAGCGAAGAATCCTTTGTCATCAGAGTTTTGTGGTTTACAATCGCTGTTGCATCTTTTTCGAGGTCATGATTGTGAACAGAAGAACTACCAGTAATCGCTTGCACCACACTCCTATTCTCCGAAGCCCGTAAACGTTGCAAAAGAAATTGCCCCTCTTTTGCTTCTAGGGAGTTCAAAAACTGAACCAGTTGTTTATCTGTTGTTATACTCTTACGCCCTTGGTTTGAAGTGCGTTTATTCAGTTCGGTACTGACTAGGCGAATCTCCTTTTCTGAGCGTCCTTGAAGGTACTGGTAGTAAGTAGAAATACACTTAACCCACCCAGAGTGCACCAAAGCATAGGCAACGCTAGCATCGAAGGGATCATACTTCACCGACACCATTGAGTGTTCAATTTCCGGGTCACGGAAGGCAGAGGACCAGTAGTAGATGTTGTGAATCTTTACGCCTTGACCCGGTTGCACCTTGCGCTGTCCTCGCTCTGGTGCTGGTAGGGTCAAAATATGAAATGCATCATCGTACTCCACTCGTCGATGTAATCGACTGCCGCCCAGTGCTAAGCCACTGGTGAAGGCATCGCGGGGACTTTGCCCAGTGGCTGGATGCTCCCTTTGGTCGTAAACTTCATACGCCCACTCACATAAAGCCTCGTACAGTTCGCCTAACGTCCAAACTGCCTGTTGTTCTGGTTGAGTGGATTTGGTTACCTGACGGTGAAGGCGGGTAATCTGCGTATTGCCCCTGAGCTCGTGGATAAACTGAGTATTTGCAGTGCCGAAGAGTCTTTCGCTCACAGCACCAAATCGGGGTTCGGCTGGAGGTCGGTGTTTTTTAGTGCTGGCAAAATGAGCTAAGAGCTGGTCAAAGTACTCACTGTCAAATTCTGGTCCGTTGTCTACCACAATCATTTGCGGAAAGCGTTTAAAGCGAGAAACGCAAATCCGAATTGCCATCATGCAGGAGCGGTAAGAAGGCTCCTCGTAGGTCAAGTAGACTGCCAGGATACGTCGAGAATAGGCATCTACCATGAAGGTTGCCCAAGGGCGACCTAGACTTCGACATTGATCGCAGACCGGATTAATGTTGCAATTAGTTAGTGAGGTCAGAGAACTGACCAGTTCAATATCCAATAAGGTATGGTCGATGTGAACAATTTCAAACGGACGGTCGCCATGACGGGGTGTGGTCAACTCCAGTTGCCAGTAGAAAGGCTGTTGTTGAATTGCTGCTCGCCGACCTTCACGCGAATGAGTTTGAGCAGGACCAGAGCGGCGTTTAATTTCCGAATAAAATGTCTTGGCACTGGGAGGATTTAGCTTTGGTTGGTGCGATTCACAAGCTTCTACAAACGCTTGGTAGACCCGAAGTTGCCTTCGATGTTTGAGAGTTTCGTAATGCTCCTCAATAAAGAGAACCATAAATGCATTGACTATTTCATCCACTTTGGAGCCACGATTACCCTTAGCACTGTGGTGAGGAATTAACCCAATATATCCACTGCCATAAATCTCTTGTGCATTGCGGTATTGTTGACGCCAGCGACGAATACTACGTGTTGGTGTAGCGGTCGCATTTGTGTCTAAGTAGGGCTCGATGAGTTCATAGCGACGGTTTGCTTCTCTGATGTCCTCTGGTCTGGCGGAGCGTAGAATTTCCGCAATTCTGTTTTTGGCATCGTTTACTTGTGTCTCAAGAAATGCCACTATCTTTCCTTGGTGGAGTAACATCTCAAAGGTAGCGTTCGCTAGCTCCACAAAGAACCCATCTTTTCGCAGCAACCCAGTTGTGGTACGACCGGTGTTCACAATTTCCCAGCATTCCCCATCCCAGAATAGGTTCGTGCCAACTGCGACTTGGATCAACTGGAGACTTTTAGCAGTGTTCGGCACGATTTCAGTTGTATGTTGATGAGCAAGTGCCTCTGACTGGTCGAGAAATATTTGTACTCGATCGGGTTCTGACAAGCGGGCGGCATTCAAATCTACATAAATTTGTTCGGTAGCAATCAAGATGTAAATATCGTCTGGACTAACGTTAACAGCACAAGAAAGCAATTCTTTGAGCGTGATGCCTGGATTCGTCGAGCTCAGGGCTTTCACAGCTTCAACAGTCGCTTTATCTACTGTGAGTGTGTCTTTTCGGAAGTAGTCCTCTAACCAAATGAAGTTTTGGTGGAATATCCAGTTAATCTGATTGCTTGACCACAACTGAAAGTACAAGCCAAATCTTTGAGCATACTCAGACCCTGGTGGGCAGTGCCAAAGATTGTTCTCTCTTCTCTGGTAACGATTCGGGCTGGTTTGTGCCAGCTTTAGCAAGTCTTGTTCAGTCTTGCACTCTTCCCAACCTGCAGAGTCAAGACGCAGCACAAAGAAGTCGGGAGTGTATTGGTGTCGATTGCGCCGTCCACTCTTGGCCAGATAATCGAGTTCAATCGGCGGTGGCTGGTCGTAGTATTCTAGAACATTGGGATCGTGCTCCAGTTGGTAGATTCTCGCTAATTCATTACGGTGAGATTCAAACTGAATAGTGACCCCCATCTTGTGGCTAGGATAGCTGCCTGAAACATTTCCTCTGCCGCTATTAACTCGACGGGATGGCTCAGTTGAGCGTATTTGTGCAATGACTTGGCACGCGGCTTTACTCAAACACAGTCGCTGACACCAACAGCCAAATTCCAAGTCATTTAACATATATACTAGTGTTGACAGGAGAGTATTTTCATGCTAATCCAAGGCTTAGCAAAAACAACGTATTCTTTACAAAGCTTGTTCAAGCATTGGGGGTCTTTTGAGTAAATAATTGTCTTTCGGGTCACCAAGCGGCAGTAGCAGTGCTTTTAACCATAGTGAGTGACCAATCATTTAGGTGGCAATGCTGCAACCACGATCACTGCGATGACTGACAACAAGACTTTGGCAACACCCTCGTGTGCCATTGTTTGTCAACTTATGCTGACGATTTCCACTTTTGGTCAACTTATCCTTACTCGTTCTGTAATTTCGACCTCATCCCTATCACCTAAAACTAGGATTTCTGCCCTATAATTGGTCAACTTATCCTTACTCGCTTGGTCAACTTATAGGTAAAGTCATATGTGTCAGAGGTACATAAAATTATTCCCTTCTGCCTCCTGCCTTCTGCCCTCTGCCTTTCTTCGGTCATCATGAGAGAAGAATTGCTATTGATAAACTTTGCAAGGGAGCACTGAAGGGAGTCGTTATGCTCAAGAAACTGCGACTGGAACGGTTTAAAAACTTTAAAGAAGCCGAATTAATTCTAGGTCCTTTGACCCTTTTGGTAGGAACGAATGCCTCTGGAAAAAGTAACATTAGAGATGCATTTCGGTTTCTTCATGGCATTTCTCGTAATTACAGCTTTGCTGAAATATTCGGGGAAAAATGGATTGAAGGGGGTGTTCTGCAATGGCGTGGAATTCGTGGCGGAACGCGAGAAGCAACCTTTCAGGGCGCGAAGAGTTTTGCAATAGATGCCTCATTTTCTGTTAAAGAAGGAACGGACGATCCCAAAGCAATTTACCAGATCGAAGTTGATTTAGGAACAAATAGCCAAGCTCCCAGTTTAATTAGCGAGCGATTAACCATCGCAGGACAAGAAGATAATTTTTTTGAAGCAGAATCTGTTTCCTCTCAAGGGCAGAGAAACTTAATTGTTAAGGTTTTGAATCGTCCAATAACAAATAGCCCTACTCCTTTCACTCCTAACCGACCGATTGTTTCACAGCTAGCTGAACTTGCCACAGATATCTCAATTGAGGAAAAAGCATTCGTTCCAGGTAGCTCAATTAGAGGATTTGCAAAAGCTACGCTACAGGCTTTTAGCTCAATGCGGTTTTTAGATTTAAATCCAGATGCCATGCGGCTGCCTTCTTTACCAGGACAAACAATTTTGGGGGATAGGGGGGAAAACTTATCTTCTGTATTGCAGAAAATTTGTGAAAACCCTGAAAGTAAACAAGCATTGCTCCAATGGGTACAAGAACTAACCCCGATGGATGCTATGGATTTTGAGTTTCCTGCTGATTTTACTGGAAAAATCTTGCTGACGTTAATTGAGGAAAACGGGCAAAAAACATCGGCTATCAGTGCATCAGACGGCACATTACGTTTTCTCGCAATGATAGCTGCATTACTGGGACCAGAACCAGCACGTTTCTATTTCTTTGAAGAACTGGACAACGGCATTCACCCTACCCGCTTACATCTGCTACTTCAACTTATTGAGCGTAAAGTTTCCCAAGGAACAATTCAAGTCGTAGCTACGACGCACTCACCGCAGTTGCTCAGACTTTTAAGTTCCCAATCATTGGAGTATGCCTCACTAACCTATCGGCTTGGGGATAGACTTGATGCTCAAATCAAACGAATTGTTGATATTCCAGAAGCTAGGCGTGTTATTCATGAGCAAGACTTGGCACGTCTCCATGAATCTGGGTGGTTAGAAGATGCAATGGAATTTTTGGAGGAAGAGGACACGATCGCATGAATGTACTCGTGATTCCAGAGGATTTCCGCAAGGATCAATATATGCTCAAGCCAATATTTATGGCGATGATGAAAGAAGTAGGTAAACCCAACGCAAGAGTTAGAGTTTGTCAAGATCCACTTTTAGGAGGTGTCAGTGAAGCCCTGAAATGGGAACGCATTCAGGAAATTATTGAGCGTTACAAAGGCATGGTTAACCTGTTTCTACTTTGCGTAGATCGGGATGGTAAAGAAGGTAGAAAAGGAGTGCTGACTAGTATTGAGCAGCAAGCAGTAAACATTTTAACTGGTGGTAGGTTACTTTTAGCAGAAAATGCTTGGCAGGAAATTGAGGTTTGGGTTTTAGCAGGTCATAACTTACCCAGTGATTGGAATTGGCAAGTAATTCGTGATGAAGTTAATCCCAAAGAAACCTACTTTCTTCCTTTTGCCGAACAGCGAAATCTTCTAGATGCTCCAGGTGAAGGACGCAAGACACTAGCAGAAGAAGCGGCGCGAAGATATGATCGAATTCGCCAACTTTGTCCTGAAGATATAGCAAATCTTGAAGATCGAGTTCGCTCATTCTTAGCGTGAATATGCCGCTCATACTTTCATTTCATAATAGGATGATGTCGAGTGAGATAGTCTCGACTCTCCATAAACTATGATTTGTGAGTATTTTTACTTAGCTAAATTTCAAGATTAAAAAAGATTTGGAAAGATTTGGGAAGATTGTCCAAGTGAAATAACGCGCTCAAGAAGCAGACAGAAGATTTTATAAGATTGATTCCCAAGAAAAACTCGATACCAAATACTTCTAAATGCTTAATTTCTCCCATCCTATGCTTCTAAAATCTTTTGTAAAACTATTTTTTGCTTATTCCAGACTACTCGGTTTGAAACAGTCGAATAGGTAGCAAAGGTGAATTTAGAAATTTAGCAAGCCATATTTTTTCTATACTCATACCAGTATAAAAGAGATTTTAGACAATCAGCCTCAAAGAAAGTAACATGCGCTCCAAGTAAATGCGATTGCCACTCTTTACAGAACTAAGAAGCCAGTAGTTTCTGTACTTTTATGTGTTATACCTGAGTATCGATAGTAATATTTTCTTCAACATTTAGTACTGGAATTGGGTTTCTTAGATAGCGCTGGCGACGGAGATCGCGTTAATTCGGCTGATCTTCAAGCTCTCCATCACCTGTCCACTGCTTCCAGTGCCACTTAACCATGTGACACACTTATTTTTTTGGGCGATTGCCGAAAACGGGAGAACTTGACTTTTTTCCAGTTTCCTAAAACACCGCATCGCGCCCTAACCTTTGTTTCTTTACGAACCGTTTCTCATAAAGAATCCACTGCTAGTGCTACCTCTACCTCAAGCCTCAAATATCAAATTTATAGAGCAAGTCAAAAACCATTGACTAACACATCTGACGCAGTTTAGAGATCGTGTTTACTGCTTACGGTTTTCTCTTAGTTACTTTTAATTGCTCTTCATTCTGAATTTGAGAGATATCTAGTAAAATTTTTACTCGCTCACTAGTCAGTGTTTGCTCTAATACTGTCAATAAGGAGTGTCACAGACTAGACATCCAAATAGAGAAAAGCGTCTTTCTGTGACTCCTCACCACGAAAGGTGTCACAGCCATGACTAATAAGTAGAAAGCCTATGATGCTAAACAGCCGGGAGCTTGGTTCAAATGGACACTCAAAACATATTACAGAAGAGCAGCAGAAGGAATTGCTCACCAGAGCGAAGGAAGCAGCAGCTTCGGGGGAACCTGGAAAAATGCTTGAGTTTTTGCACCGAAGTTTTGTCCTCGATGGTCTTACCAGGCGAATTGCCTTGAAGTGGCGATCGCTCTCACGCGACGAAGTGGACGACATCGTAGCTAAAGCTGTTGACATTCTTTATGAAGCAATCCGGGATGGTAAAAAGGTTTCAAAACTAGTTCCCTACTTGTTGAAAACCTGTGAACACAAAGCTTGTGACTATTACCGTACAAGGCAAAACGAGAAACCCGTCACACCGGATGATCTGGAACACATTGCAGATCAATCTAGTGAACTTGAAGACGATTTTGACCGTTCTACTAAAGAACTCGATTGGGAGGAAAAGCGCTCACGAGCCATTGCTATAGCCCGCTCTCTAATTCCAAGACTGGGGCAGCACAACGTCCAGAAGGTAATGAATTACATACTTGATGCACTCTCAGTAGATTGCGTGGATATATCCAACGCTGAGATTGCTGAAGCACTGGGGCTGAGCTTAGATGTAGTTCGGCAGTCAAAACACAGAGGATTCCAACGCTTAGAAAGGATTGTCCGTGAAGAAGGATTAGCAGCACAGATGAGCGATGTTGTCAACCTGAAGCGTGATTGCTCCGAGCAGCTTGACGAAGACGAGCATGAATTGGTTTAGCCCGAGAAAGGAAGTTACAGAAAATGGTACAAAAAACAAACATTAGCGAAGACATCCGACAGTCGATAAAGGCTTTAATTGAAGAAGCTCGCCGCATCTCAGCAGACGTAGCCGAAGAAGTGGAAGAGATTTTGCAACAGGGTAAAGAAAATCCCCTTGCGCCGGACGAGGCGTCTGTGCTTCTAACAAAGGTGATTAATGTTTTGAAGCATAGCGCTAGCAAGAGGGGAGATGAAGCTGCTAGCAAGTCTTTGGACGGTGATATCAATCAAATAGTTGAACAAATGATTCAAATTCGCGATCAAGTCATGCAAGGCACCACCGACTTAAGTTGCCCAACCAAGAAGCTCAAGCTCATAACCCACAATGGGATCAGACCCAGGTCGGTTCAACCAGTACCATGTTTCCAGGGCCGACTGGTGCCGATGGAATCAGGTTTTGTTAAGGCCACTGATATCCAGCTCTGGGACCAGAATGATCGATTGCAAATCCATCTGGGGCAGTTCCGTCAGAAGAACGGTCGTGACCCAGACCCAGACGAAGTCCGCGACATTATGCAGAGTAAGATGGATCTGCCAGGTATTCCTGAGGAGGAAAAGGATGATCAATTTAAGATCGTTCCACTTGCAAGGAGTATTGCAGTTAATGGCGTTCGCACACCACCGATTATAGACATGGACGGCACTCTCTTGGATGGTAACCGTAGGGTTACAGCCTGTTACTACATCCTGAACAGCGACGAGTTCACTGTGGAGGAGAAGCGACGAGCAGAGTACATCTTTGTCTGGCAGCTGACCGAACACGCCACGGATGATGACCGTGGGGCAGTAGTTGTTGCGCGGAATTTTGAACCCGACTGCAAGCAGGATTGGCCTGAGTACATCAAGGCTAGGAAAGTGTATGAAGAATGGCAGGCGATGCTATCACTAGCACCAAGGTTGCCGACGCCACAGCAACTTGCTCAGATGAAAAAAGAACTTTCCAAAAAGTTTGCACTTGGCCCCAACACCGACATCGTCAACAGGTACATAAAAATGGTGGACTGGGCTAACGACTTTGAGGACTATCACATAAACCACAAAAGGCGAGACACTTACGAGGTTCAGCATCGTTCCAACGAATACTTCCAATACTTTGACGAACTTGCTAGAGGGGAGAGGCCCGGTGGAGTAGCGTATGCTCTCAACCAGGATGACGGATTCAAGCACACTGTCTTCGACCTGGTATTTGACAGCAAGTTCAGAAACGCGAAACAGATCCGGGATCTAAAGCTGATCTTTAATAACGAGGAAGCCCGTGATTACTTGGCGCGAGCGCGGAGTGAGAGCGATCCAGATCGTGCTGAGGATCACATTGAGGACGCAATTACTATCGCCCGTAGCCGACGTGCAGAAACGCGAGAGTTGGGAGCGAATACGCGAATTGAAACCTTTGTCGATTGGCTAGAAGAACTACCTGTCAGAGCTTTCCGTGACCGCATTAAACCGGAAAATTTGCGGCGGTTACTGAGTGCCTTGAAGCTTGTGGAACGGCAAGCGGCAGAAATTTTACGAGACGAAGACGTTGATGGGTGAAGGTACAAATGGCTAAGGCAATCACTGCTGATGTCCGGGTTTCAGACCGGCTCGACCGCTTAGTCATTACCCCCAGGCAGCTTACAGAAAGTCACGCCTTAAGCGCTGTACTCAGGAATGCTCTTCTTGGTATCAGCGTACACCGTTCGGCTGACGGAGTGTGGATAGCGGCTCAAGATGTTAATGCACTCCTCAATGCTGAAGTGGCAGCTGACCTCCGGTGGAGTGCTGAAGCAAAACTCTTCGTGGAAAACAGGATTCGCGTTAGGCAAGTTCATCAACAACTATACGAAAAGGTCAGCAGAATCCGCGTCGGCGGTCGAGATGTGGCAAACACCTACCTCATTGGCATTGAAGGGCTGGATGTTCTGGACGACCATCAGTGGGTGAACGTCGCTGCTATGACAATTCCAGACAGTTACGGGTTGTGTGTCTTCGACGAGCAAGGGGCTGGCAAGACTGTTACTCTAATCTTCGCCTTTGATGTACTCGTAGCTAGAGACGAGGTAGACCTCGCGCTCATCGTGACACCAAAGAGCATGGTGCCTGAATGGCCGCGTGACTTTTTCCGGTTTAAGGGCCACCTCTACAAGGTTGAAATTGTGAGTGGCACCCGTAAGCAGAAGCGCATAGCTATAGGATCAGGGGCTGATGTACTTGTGACCAACTTCGAGACAGCAGCCTCAATGGAGGATGAGCTACGGGCTTTACTCCGCTCCTACCAAGGGCGTGCCATGTTGGTTGTAGATGAATCCTTCTACATTAAGAATTTGGATGCTGGGCGGACTCAAGCTCTACGACGACTTCGTGAATGGTGTGATCGTGCATTCGTACTCTGTGGTACCCCAGCCCCCAACGCCCCTCAAGACCTCATCCAGCAGTTCAACATTGTTGATTTTGGTATAACATTTGACAGATTAAGTATCCCAGATGACCGTGTACAAGCTCTTCCAATTGTCCAACAAGCTATTGAAAAGCGAGGGCTTTTCGTTCGTCACCTTAAGACTGATGTACTTCCAGACCTCCCTGTTAAAAGTTTTAATCGTGTTTTTGTCCCTTTACAACCTGAACAGCAGAGGGTGTACGCTGCAGCTTTAAAAAACCTGATTCTCGACCTGCGTTCTACTGATGATAAGTCATTTCAGCGACAACTAACTTCTTTCCTCGCAAGGCGTAGCGCTCTCATACAAATATGTTCAAACCCCGCCTCTATTGTCAATGGATACACAGAGGTGCCTGCGAAACTGTGCGTGCTTGATAGCATTCTTGAGGAGGCTATTACCCGCAAGGGTGAGAAAGTTGTTTTGTGGTCTTTCTATACGGTATCCCTCAATGCCATAGTTACCCGATACAGCCACTTTAACCCAGTGAGGTACGATGGGACAGTAAGTGATGTTGCGGAGCGCCGGGAGGCAGTACGTAAGTTCCAAGAAAACGACGATACAATGTTGTTTATCGCCAACCCTGCTGCTGCAGGCGCAGGGCTAACGTTGCATAAGGCACGGTTGGCAATTTATGAGTCCATGTCTAACCAGGCAGCTCACTATTTGCAGAGCCTAGACCGTATACACAGGAGAGGACAGACACGGGATGTGGAGTACCTGATTCTCCTTTGCGACAAAACTATTGAAATTGAGGAGTATGAACGTCTAACCAGAAAGGAACGCGCCGCACAGACGCTCTTGAAAGATGATGTTGAGGAACCTATAACTAGGGAGACAATGCTCTTGGAAGTGCTTGCCGCCAGCGAGTTACTTGGAGAGGAAAAATGAACTACTGAGGATTGCTTCCTCCCTAGCGCTCTTCCATCACTCTAAGCAGAGGAAAATAAGAAATGCTCAGATTCCGAAGGGTCAGGAATAGCACTAGGCGTTCGATTCATCAGAGCAATTAGTGTGAGAAAACCAATGGATAAATGTGAAATGGGAAAGACTCGTAAGCCTTGGTTTAAGTAAATTAAAGAATATGGGGTGGGTCTAGCATAGCTGACACTGGGGGCAAAATAGCTTCAAAGGCTTATCTAGTAAGCTTCAAGGTACACAAAAAAATAATTATGTATGACTAAATAGCTAGACAGTTCAAAAAAAAGTCAGTAACAGATTTTTCACCCGCCTATGGAAATTTTGCCCAGTAAGAATTTATGCGGTTGCTGTTGCACACAAGTTGTGCGAGGTCGTGGCTGTTGCCCCTAGTGTCAGCCATGCTATATCTACCCCCTACTATAGAGCAGGTTAAAACTTTACTCTTCTCTTCGAGCTTAGCTGCGATGGTGGTAGAAAATGTGCGCAATTGCGCACAAATTCTTCCCATACTCCGAATAGAAGCTCGACGAACAATATATAGAACAAGCGTGCGTTCGCGCAGCGTGTGCAAAGCACATTCGCGCAGCGTGTGCAAAGCACATTCGCCCCCCAACAGTCAGACTCTTGTCTCAAATGCAACATCCACTGTCGATTAAAGTACTTTGCGGTTTGTGAGGCGGCTATCGCCGCATGGCTGATGGAAACCAAAACCAAAGGCCATGCGACAACTCACGATTTCAGATATTGGGATTTTACTTAATTCAAAAACCCTAGCTTCGCCAGCCAACTATGACCAGAAAAACCTCCAGCTGGTTATAAAGCAAATTTTTCTGGAACTCCCTGTAAAACCACTGTTGGAAGCGCACCCACAAATTAACCAATGGGTCGAGCAGGTGCGAGCGCAAGTTCCAGAAATATTTACTCTTAAAAAAGATAAATTGCTCATTGATGCTCACTTTAGCGCTGCTTTGCAACTCAATGAAGACAATGCAGTAATCGAGATCAACACAAATGTAGCCTTTGAAAAAAAATCAGTCAAACTAATTGAGTGGGCAATTCGACAACCCCGGCTCAACTGGTATGACAAAGTTAAGCTCTGGGTAACTTCAGAGTATTTAATGATTCCACCTGAGCAGTTACAATTAACAATATTAGCATTGCACTCCAAACAAGCAGCCAAAAAACACGAAATTTACTGGAACCAAAAACAGCATGAAGAAACCCAACAATGGCTAGTTTCAGTATTAACTGAACAGCCGTTCCGTCAAAAAAGAAAACGGTCAACTGTACTTGTATCACCTATTTCTTCTCAAACACTAACTCTACCTTTAGAAGAAATAGAGGAAGTAGAAATTTGATACTAGTCCTGCCCAGAACTTAACAAATTAGATAATCGTTCTTAGCAACACCAAAATTAGAGAAATTGAAAACACTTTGAAGAGCGGGTGTAGCGGCATTTCTGGGCAAAGCAAAACTGCAATGCCTAACAAATAATACCAACTGTCAAACTGGTAGTAGAACGCTAGCATTGCCAAAACTAAGAAACAAGCCATCAAAAACCAAGCGCAAGCATCGAAAATCACCAAGCTAAGCTTACCTACTAAGTTTCGTTGCTCATGGATTTTATGTCTTTGAAACATTTACTTTTCCACACCGATATCGCCGCTTTACTAACAGTAATTCTGACACAATTGTGCAAAATATATGATAAAATTTTACATCGGCTGTCACCAACCTAACCATGCTTACTTGTTTAAGAGGTGCTGCATCTCACTAGGGCGGCTACTTAAGCGAAAAACCGAAAAAATTTCTGTCCAAACAACTGGATACTCGATTGCGGAAGCTTTGGTGGCTCTTACTTAAAGATTGAAGAGTATGCAGAGCAAATTGAACGTTGGTGCGGCTGTGGACAACTTGATGCTGTGGTCGCACCCGACTACCTATGCCAACCCCAGCACCTGCGTCGTAGCAACAAATCGGTAGCTGAACATCAAAAAGCAACCATCACCAACTATGATGCGCTACGGCAAATTATAAATAAAGTATACATCATGCCGACACTTCAAGGGCTTTGTAAACACGACTACACTGAGCATTTGAAGCAATATGGCGATCGCCTGCCACATGGTGCTTGGGTTGGGGTAGGTTCCCTAGTTGGTCGTCACCCCAAGACCATTGCTGCGATCCTCAGCGGCATTAAGGTAGTGCGCCAGGATTTGAAGCTTCACGGATTCGGTTGTGGCAAGCGATCGCTACGTTACGGTGAAGTAACACAGCGGCTGTGGAGTGCGGACACAATGGCTTGGTCTTTGGCTGCCCGTCGAGAAAGGCGAAACCCTGATGACCCAGTTGAAGCACAGCGTTATCTCAAAGAGGTGGAAGAAATGTCCATTCAAAAAAGCTTGCTTCCGCTGTTGACAACAGATGTCTACAGGAACTAGAGAGCGGTCAACGGCTGCCAATCTGCGGAGGTGCAAAAACGCGACGAGTAAAGTTATTTCTCTTAGGAACAACGGAGTCTAAAGCATCGAGAGTGTCACTTTCTCCCTTTGGTGGGCTGGTCGGTGGAACATTGCCAGCCTCGTCTGGCAACGGTAGCATACGCTCTGCTTCTTCAATACGTTCGTAAAGGGCTGCAGTCAACTGGTCAAGGCTGGCGAGTTTGACGCGGCTCTCCAAATGCTTTCTCACATGCGTGTCCCAAAGTCCCTCGCTTTCGTCTTTGCGCTTTAAATCTGATTTGGGAATTGGTATGGTTAGAGGGTAAGGGATTGAGCCTTCTCCCCCAGAACTGTAACCAGGATTGGTAATTACACACTTCCCTGGAGGAAAACGCAAAATTTCATCCACTGAAAACAGCGGCATTTTCTGAAGAGATTCGTTCCAACTAATCGACTGGTTTCCGTTAGAGCGAGTGGTAGACTTGTTTTTGAGAGTAATTTCTTTTTCACCATACCGCTCGGAATATTTTTTGGCAGTGTCGGGGTTGCCAGGGTTGAATAGAACATGGGTACTACAGGCACTAGCGATCGCCGCCCCTAATTTTTCACCATAACCCTCGTACAGCTGCTCCAAACTTTGAATTCCCAGAATAAAACAAGCGCCATTGGAACGGTATTCGTTAATCCATTGGGGCATCCGATCCAACCGAATTGAAGGAAACTCGTCAAGCGAAATGATTAAAGGGTCTTTTCGTGTCCGACTAAGGTTAGAAACAACCATTAAATGAATTGCTGCTGCTAACAAAGGTCCCACGACGCTTCGACGCTCGTCATCTAGCTTAAAGACTATCATCTCTCGACCTTCAATTTGTGTGGGAATGTCGGAATTGCCGATAAAAGCCCTCAACAAATCAGCCTGGATAAAACTACTAAATGTTCCAGCTGCCGTTGTCAAAATACCTGAAATTGTCTTTTCTGCTTCCTTAGCACTAAGGAACTGATTGAAACTGGTGGCTATCCACTCGTCCATAGCGCGGGACTGGACGGCAAAGTCGATGCGCTTGACTAAATTGGGCAGTCTCAGCACGCTATAAACCATTGCCATGTCTGGATAGCGAGACCCCTTAACTAGCTGTAGAATCGCTTTAGCCAGCAAGTCTCCAGCTTTGGAGAAAAACTCATCACTCTTTCCCTGACTAGAACTGGCGTTTCTGTTTATAACTTGCCCGATTTCCCCAGCCATAACTGCGTCTTGCGGGGACTTCATAAAATCAAGAGGATTAATAACTCCTGAATAGGGTTCCCCCGGCGCAAACACCCGAACTTTATAGCCGTAACGAGCAGCCAGCGGTGCATGAAGCTTGAGTTGGTCGCCTTTCTTATCGTAAAGTATAATTGGAAACCCTTGAACCATCGCACTTTCTATGGCGCGATCAATGGTTGAAAAAGTTTTTCCAGATCCAGGGGCACCAATTACCAAAATAGACCTTTCGGCATGAGGAAGCCAAACCGTAGGAATTGCGCCCATTGCTGTTTGTACGGTGGCGATCGCACCTTTGAGATTCTTCCCTCTCCACCAATAACGAGGGCTACCACACCAAAGGCAAACCTTATTATGTTTACGCTCCTTAATCTGCTTAAGCGCCAGTTGGGTTGCCGTTAATTTCTCAGCAACTCCACAAACCTTACCTGTGGTAATTTTACCTTTTCCGCCCCCAACAAATCGCAACACCAAAAGGATAAAAATTAGCCCACCTATTGTTAATAGTCCTTCTGGATTACTGAATTGTTTGAACAACCCACCTAAATCAATTGAAGAACGTGGAATTGGCGCTTCTGTTTTGCTAGCAATTACAGGCTGGTTCACCGCCTGATTTAACAAAAACTTATAATGAAAACTCATAGGTATGGTTAAAGTAGTTAAACTATATTGAATCGCTATTTGTAGCTACAAACCGCTAAAAATAGACAAGTTAGCGTAACCAACGATATAAACAGTTTGGTTCTGTCTATTGACAGATTTTTAAGGAAAGAATCAAAATTCTATCTTTCGCCTTTTTACTTTATCTATCAACCTTCCCGTTCTCTGATAATCCTATTTTTCACCTCTAGCGGCAACCGTTCATCATTTAATATTTCATCTAGTAGAGGCGAGTATTTCCCTTGATTATAAATAATTGCAACAACAATAGAATAAAGATTAGCAATTGGTAAAATTCCATTTTCTGTTACACAATCTTCTCTGACAATTTGAGATAAAAACATAGAATCGAATTTAGCTACTTTGTCAAGTAGACCGATAACATATACCCTATTTACCTCTCTAACATCTGTAGCACGCAATAAATTTACAGTACATAACCCTAATTGAGAATTCAGACGCGAGTCTTCAAGATTGGCAATATGTTTTAAGGTAACAAAGGCAGATTGTGCAATTCCGCCATTAACCAGTACACCCTCTCTCTCACTTACTAATCGATTAGTAATCTCAAATATAAGTTCAGCTAAATCGTTTGTGATATAGTTATTAGTGTGAACCCAACACTTAACTAAATCGTAAAGCGGTTGCACGATTTCTGGCAGACTTTCATTCTTTAAGGTAGTGCAGATACTAATAATATCTACATCTGTCATAACTCCACCCAATTCTACCCTTTTAATTAACAATTTCAAACATTGATAACGTACACCAAGTATTTTTGAATTGGCAAGGATAGGAACAAAATCAGTTATAGGAATTTGAAGTAGCTTTTCTGCCATTCTAAGTAGAATTGTACTAGCTTCAAGAGCTACCTCACGAGAATCGTCTAAACAAAAAGAAAGTAGAGATTTTATAGCTGACTCTGATTGGTAATTCTCTGCTTGACGTTGGTAAAGTTTGACTAATGCTGCCCTTGATTCTTTATAATTTGAGGTAGCAGTTAAATAGGATTCAAGCGACGAGGAAACATATTTTAATTTTTTGACAATAGAATTAATTTTTTGCTGAGGTACGTCAGATATGACTTGTCCGAATACTTCTCCAAGTAATACTTCTACTCGTGGTTCATGGGATGCAAGAACATCTAGAACTGGGATTAATTCAGTAGGATGACTGCTAACTATTGGCAAAATCCACTGTGCTAAATATAAGCATAATTCTGGTGAAATTTGGCTTTCATCAGCTTGATGTGCCACCTCCCTAATAAGAAACCATATAGTAGAAAGACGATTCTTTGGAACAGTGTTAATTGGGATAGTTATCAAGGATGAAGCAACACAATTTCTAGCACCTTTCTTAATGGCTTCGGTAATAGCAATCTGATGGCGGCGTAGTTTTTCACTATCTTCCTGGGATAAGTTTTCTTTAAATAATTCTTTGATTAGCTTCGCCATCAAATCAGGATCGTTGGCAGCTTGATGTCCAATTACTGCTGCTTGCACTAAATCCCACCCTTGGGCTAATGATGCGTAAAGTGCTTTAAACCAAGAAGAACCAAATGGTGAGTCTCCAGATTGAATTAAACTAGGTAGTAAATGTTTGAGTAACTCTATCACATTTTCTTTTTCCTTGGCTAGTTCTGTGATGGGTTGCGTGATAATTAACATCAAAAGTTCGCGTTGTAGTGCATCGGGAACTCCAGGATTCAAATATAGTTGCACTACTATTGAACGCGCATTACTGCCAAAGGAAAAATAACGCTCTTTTAAAGGAATTAAAACATTAATATCAATTCTGCTTTTACTGGTTTTGGGTGTTTTGGCGTAAGCACTCATCAACTTGCCTAAGACTTTGACTGCTTCTTCTTTGGCATCAAGTTCCGGTGCTACTTTCCGTTGCTCAACAGCAGAAAATACTTGTTCAATGGGGTTTTCAGTATAAGTTTGAATTCGGGTGAGTAACTCTCCAGCAATTTCTGCCGCTTTATTCACCAATGTCTGTCCAGTTTGAGTCAGCAGTTCTAAAACAAGTAACCATACTGTTTGAGCATGACGTGTCGGTGCGCCTGCTGCGGCAACAAGTAGTGTATCTTGGTAGGCGTCACCTAGCTGGAGTGCGGTGGGGAGTAGTTGCAGTAGTAAGTGTGAACTTTCTGGTTCGGTACGGGATACGGCTGCAAAAGCGATCGCACGGAAGGGGTAAAGTTCTTGTTTGTGCAACTGGTTAGAAATACGCTGGAACTCATCTAAGTTGACGAGGTTCAGCAGTTGACGAAAAATTGACCAAATGTAATGTTTGGAGTATTTATTTTGTGGTTGTCTCAGATGGTTTAATACTTGATGTTTAGCCTCTTCTCCTGTTGGGGTTGATTCAAAGTAACGGGCGATCGCATACTCTAAAAAGGTTTGGTGGAAGAAGCTCACCCTGTTTGCACCCAGCTCTTGCAAAACTCCGTCACTTATAAGTTCTTCGTAAGCAGGAAATTGGGTTTCGTTGAGTTCCAGTTGAGTTTCATACACAAAGTCTCTCAAGCGTTCATCGGAGGAATTATACATCACGGATGCTAATGACAAGCAGAGATTTTGCTTCCACATTCCGATGCGACGACTGTCTGCACGATTTTTCCGACTCGTAGCAATTTTTAAATCCCAGTACATCTGATATAGTTGACTGACGGTTAAATCCTCTGGTACATTGCCGTCTTCTGCAAAGAGTTTACACATCAAAGCCAGTAACAATGGATTGCGAGTGATGTCAGCCAGGGATTTACTGTCGGCAGACAGTGCGATAACTTTCTGGGCAAATTCTGTGGAACCTTCTGGTGTATCAATTCCTAATTCTTGTTGACAAAAGGCTGTGGCTGCTTCTTTAACTTCTTCTTCATCAAACTCGGTGATCAAACACTTCTGTATACTTTCTGTAAAACCTGCAAAACTTTCGTGGTAGGGTTCAAAAAAGTCTCTATAATCTGACTCGCGGCAGGTAAATACGACAGTAGTGCCATTTTCTAATAGTTGCAACAAAATACCGCGCAGTACGGGTACTAGTTTTTTCTCTAAGACTAAATCAAGGGTGTCGATGAGTAGCACTCCCTTGCCATGCTGTGTGCTTAATTTGGATGTAACTTCTACAATTGATTCTCGGATACCACTGGCTTTTTCACCAAGTTCGGTAGCAAAGGTGTCAATACCTTCGATGAGATCGTTGCATCGCACTAATGCCACCCAACTCTTGCCAGATTGTACTAATTCAGTATCAAGTTCATCGTAAATAGTACCAAGAATTGTGCTTTTACCATATCCTGCAGCACCAAGGATAGGGATAACGCGGCGTCTTTCTTCATATACTCCCTGTCGGATGGCATTGAGGCATTTTTCTAGTAGTGCTTCGCGGCGAATGCGCGGCAAAATATAGGGATCTAGGGCTGTTCTCGCACGCTGAGCATTGCTATGTATATTTAATAAATCACTGGATTGGGATAATGGTATCTCTGCCTCTTCCTTACTCTCACTTTCCGCCGACTCTGGGATTAATGGGGAAACTATCTCTTGCCAATCCAAATTGAGGGATTGACAAATTTCGGTAAATATGTATCGTTCTACAGGTTTACCATTAAAGAATTTATTGACGGTAGCCCAGGCTATACCTAACTGATGTTGTAAAGCCTTTTGCGTCAGGTTTTGGCGCTCTAAGGCAAGTCTAGCGCGGTTAATGCCTGCAACGGAAGCGACAAGCGATCGCTTTGCCATAGTTCAATCCAAAATCTAGTTTTACTAAGTCATATACTAAGTCATATACCCAAGTCAATTACTCATACTCATACTTATATACACCCTTGCGACGATAAAAGTGTGGAAAGCAGAGGTTTCCTCGATCTCCTAACTTTCCATTCCCTCTCTATTAGGAGGATACATGGAGTTTACCCTAGAACAGCTAATGGCTGCTTGGGTTCAGGTTCGTCTGGGAAGTCGCAGTCCTGGTATTGATGGTATCACAACTGACTTGTTTGCGGGCATTGTCCACGAACAATTACGAGATATCCAATATCGGCTACAACAAGAACTCTACAGTGCTAATCCTGCTAAAGGATTCTATGTGCCGAAAAAAAGCGGTGCTAAGCGCTTAATCGGTATTCCTACTGTGAGGGATAGAATCGTCCAGCGTGTGCTACTTGAAGAATTGTATTTCCCCTTGGAGGATACCTTTCTTAATTGTAGCTATGCTTATCGCCCTGGACGTGGGATACAGATGGCGGTGCAACATGTGTTCTCTTACTACCAGTATCAACCTACTTGGATAATCAAAACTGATATTCAGCAGTTTTTTGACAATCTTTGCTGGGCGCTACTGTTGACTGACTTAGAGCAATTGCAGTTAGAGCCAATTCTACTGCAATTGATAGAGCAACAACTTAAATCCGGGATTGTGATTGCTGGAAAACCCATCTATCCAGGTAAAGGGGTGTTGCAAGGGGGAGTGCTTTCGGGCGCGTTAGCCAATTTATATCTTACTGAGTTTGATCGGCAATGTCTAAGTCATGGCATTAATTTGGTGCGTTATGGCGATGATTTTGCTGTTGCTTGTGACAGTTGGATGACAGCGAATCGTATTTTAGAACAAATTACCACTTGGCTGGGGGAAGTTTATTTAACTCTTCAGCCAGAGAAGACACATATTTTCTCCCCTGATGATGAGTTTACTTTTCTTGGCTATCGCTTTGTGAAGGGAGAAGTATTTGCACCACCGCCACCAGAAATTAAGGCGGGGGAATGGGTAATTTCTGATTCGGGAATGCCTTATTTTCGCTTAAAGACGCGAAAAGTGCAAGTGGTTTCTCGTCCTCCCAAAGCTTGTAGCTTGGTGAAGCCGATCAAATTTCCAAAAGCATCAATTTCACATTACTGGCAGGATTCTATGACTACATTATACGTGACTGACCAAGGAGCATATCTAAATGTTTATCACCAGCAATTTCAGGTGTTTTATCAGAAAGAACTCCGGATAAAAGTGCCTGTAAATCGGGTGAGTCATATTGTACTGTTTGGCTGTTGCAATTTATCTCATGGTGCAGTTAGTTTGGCTTTGCTGCGGCGGATTCCGGTAATGTATTTGTCGCAAAAGGGGAAATATTTTGGACGGTTGGAGACGGAAGGGCAGGCGAAGGTGGAATATTTGGGGCGACAGGTGGAGTGTTCTCAGAATCGTGAGTTTACTAAGCGACAAGCTGAGGCAATTGTACGTGCAAAATTACATAATTCGCGTATACTATTGATGCGGTTAAACCGTCGCCGTAAAACTGAGATTGCGACTAAGGCGATCGACGATTTAGAAATATTGATGGAAAAGTTACCTTTTGCGGAAGATATGGATGTGCTGCGAGGGTATGAGGGGAAAGCAGCAACACTTTATTTTCAAGCTTTGGGTTCGTTATTTACGGGAGTGTTTGCCTTTGACAAGCGTACCAAACGTCCACCTACTGACCCAATTAATAGTATGCTTAGTTTAGGGTACACATTATTAAGTCAGAATATTTACTCGCTAGTTCAGGCGGTAGGGCTACATACCCATTTTGGTAATTTACACGTTCCGCGTGACAATCATCCAGCGTTAGTGTCTGACTTGATTGAAGAATTTCGCGCTTTAGTTGTCGATTCACTGGTAGTGTATTTGGTGAATAAAAACATTTTTACCCTTGAAGATTTTACCCCACCAGATGAACGCGGCGGTGTGTATTTCCAACCTTATGCGCTGAAGAAGTTTCTCAAGCATTGGGAGGAGAGGTTGCAAACAGAGGTAACGCATCCACATACAGGTTATAAGGTGGCATACCGTCGTTGTTTGGAGTTGCAGGTACGGGAGTACATTTCCAGTTTAATGGGTGAGATTGAGGTATATCGCCCGATGACTTGGAAGCTTTGATCCGTTAGTTCTGTTGTAAAGTTACCACTTTGAGCTAGAGAGGGAGAATGGGGGTAATGTTCCTCCACTCTCCCCTTTTCTATTTGGTGGTAACTATATAGTAGATATTTGGGGGATAAGTAAAATCGCTGAAACCCTGATTCCTTCGTTATATCCCCCAAATTACTCTCGAACTATGGGTTTGAAGACTCAGAACTACTAGTTTATTGATAATTATTTTCAATAAACTAGATCAAAATTTGCATCCCACAAAAAACTGCTGTAGACTTATCTCAGGGTAAGGCTTTTAGAAGCTGCACTTTAAACTTCTTCGGAAGTTGAATTAATGGAAATCCCAACCTCCGTCAGGATAGGTGTGAAAGTGAGGCATGCGACCTTTAAACTTCTTCGGAAGTTGAATTAATGGAAATTATGATGCCCGGTACGCAAAACTTTTGCAATATCAAGAACTTTAAACTTCTTCGGAAGTTGAATTAATGGAAATAAACCATTTGCGATCTCCTTTGCCGCATTTATGCGAGTCTTTAAACTTCTTCGGAAGTTGAATTAATGGAAATCCGATCTGTAACTAAGACCTCTCCGGTTTGAAACTCTTTAAACTTCTTCGGAAGTTGAATTAATGGAAATTTTGACTACTCTCCAGGTATTCTTACCCAGAAGCGAAAAGTCTTTAAACTTCTTCGGAAGTTGAATTAATGGAAATTGTCATCATCAGGATCCCTGATAACGGCTGGAGGACTGGTGCTTTAAACTTCTTCGGAAGTTGAATTAATGGAAATAGCAATAGTACCGAGGGTATTCTTCCCAAGAAACTGGTTAATCTTTAAACTTCTTCGGAAGTTGAATTAATGGAAATACGGAGCCAACTCTGGCTCCACCGGCAACTAGGCTTAACCACTTTAAACTTCTTCGGAAGTTGAATTAATGGAAATATTTAAGAATTTTGCATTGCTCTGGAAATTGGGACATATCTTTAAACTTCTTCGGAAGTTGAATTAATGGAAATTTCAGTTAAAGAGCTAGTCATTCTTTTCTTTACTCGGTGTTGACTGCTTTAAACTTCTTCGGAAGTTGAATTAATGGAAATATTTATGTAATCTATAGAAAATAATCCTTTTCCGTCTTTAAACTTCTTCGGAAGTTGAATTAATGGAAATCATTGGATCATGGGCTGTAAAAATCACAGCACCTTTGCCTTTAAACTTCTTCGGAAGTTGAATTAATGGAAATCTCCAAAAGATTGACCTCTAGAGGTAGCTTGATATATACTTTAAACTTCTTCGGAAGTTGAATTAATGGAAATCTCTCTACGCTGATGTTGGTCGTTGCCGACCCGTGAAAACTTTAAACTTCTTCGGAAGTTGAATTAATGGAAATAAATGAGTTAAACGATAGTCGATTATGTCGACTACTTCTTTAAACTTCTTCGGAAGTTGAATTAATGGAAATGCTTTCTCACTGGAGAAAATTAGTGTACGGGGGTTTGACTTTAAACTTCTTCGGAAGTTGAATTAATTTCTTTAATTACGAATTACGAATTACGAATTATTTTCAGTTTGACTTTAAACTTCTTCGGAAGTTGAATTAATGGAAATAAAGAGTAGCTGCCATCAGGATAAACGTGAACGTGATCCTTTAAACTTCTTCGGAAGTTGAATTAATGGAAATCTGAGCTTTTTCGTAAAGCTGTTTGGGTGTAAGAAAAAACTTTAAACTTCTTCGGAAGTTGAATTAATGGAAATTTTTCGAAGCGAGTCGTGCGGTTTCCGACATTTTTCTCTTTAAACTTCTTCGGAAGTTGAATTAATGGAAATATTAGAACCCTGGATCAAAAAATCCGGGATCCATTCTTTAAACTTCTTCGGAAGTTGAATTAATGGAAATCTTGTGGTGTTGAGAACCTTCCTCGCTATCTCTCTACTTTAAACTTCTTCGGAAGTTGAATTAATGGAAATAAGAGACCCGGTGATCATGGGAGATCGCAGATAGGGGGCTTTAAACTTCTTCGGAAGTTGAATTAATGGAAATTTTTGAGAGAGCGCTTTACACGTTATCTCTCCAGAAGACTTTAAACTTCTTCGGAAGTTGAATTAATGGAAATTTCTGGAATAGAGTACTGCCAGATTAATTTTTCTAAAAACTTTAAACTTCTTCGGAAGTTGAATTAATGGAAATCCACTTGTGCTTCATCTATTCTTACATGAATGTTTAACCTTTAAACTTCTTCGGAAGTTGAATTAATGGAAACATCTTGTACCCCTTGCAAAGTACTATCATTTTGCCAAAACTTTAAACTTCTTCGGAAGTTGAATTAATGGAAACATGTGCCCACTCGCGACGGGCTTTGTGAACGTCACTTTAAACTTCTTCGGAAGTTGAATTAATGGAAACGATATATTTCTCCGTACAGGAGAAACCATACACCTAAACCTTTAAACTTCTTCGGAAGTTGAATTAATGGAAACCTTTGTACTCGTGTTCTTCCTTCTCCTTTTTTAGGCTTTAAACTTCTTCGGAAGTTGAATTAATGGAAACGACAAAAAGAATAAAATAGCCAATACATGTAGTCGAAGTTCTTTAAACTTCTTCGGAAGTTGAATTAATGGAAACTTTTTGGCCTCCACTAACGCTTCAGCCTTTTGTCCTTTAAACTTCTTCGGAAGTTGAATTAATGGAAACTCTCGAGCATCAGGGTCGATGCCATGACTGATGAGCCTTTAAACTTCTTCGGAAGTTGAATTAATGGAAACTTTTCGCGGAGTTGTCTTGGCTAAAGTTTCCAGTTGCTCTTTAAACTTCTTCGGAAGTTGAATTAATGGAAACTTCCGCCAGCTGTGGCGGAGGTAGATCCATCAGGAGACTTTAAACTTCTTCGGAAGTTGAATTAATGGAAACCCCACTCCGAAAAGGGAGGGACAAAATTAATAGCGACAATACTTTAAACTTCTTCGGAAGTTGAATTAATGGAAACGGAGACAGATAGGTGGGTCAGGGTTGGTAGAGTTTTTAACTTTAAACTTCTTCGGAAGTTGAATTAATGGAAACCGTCGGTGATCCCCCAGACAATGTTGACAGCGATCAGAATAACTTTAAACTTCTTCGGAAGTTGAATTAATGGAAACAGTTTTTATAACCGTCGTAGGAGGAATTTTTCCGAAACTTTAAACTTCTTCGGAAGTTGAATTAATGGAAACCCTTACGTACAAGCCTACCAAGAGCTACAGGAGTAATATCTTTAAACTTCTTCGGAAGTTGAATTAATGGAAACGGGGGTGATCAGATTCTCTACGGAGAGGCCAAGGCGTCTTTAAACTTCTTCGGAAGTTGAATTAATGGAAACGTTAATTAGTTTCTAACTCTTCCTTCTGCCTTTTTTAGAGTTATACTTTAAACTTCTTCGGAAGTTGAATTAATGGAAACGTCTAGAGTTAGGCTCGATGGGAGTAACGATTCCAGGCTTTAAACTTCTTCGGAAGTTGAATTAATGGAAACCCTCCCATTGGTAAGACTCGGAGCTTCCTTTCAAAAATCTTTAAACTTCTTCGGAAGTTGAATTAATGGAAACCATCAGCGGCTCCCGCCATAGAAACCAAAATGAAAAAAACTTTAAACTTCTTCGGAAGTTGAATTAATGGAAACTTTTAACAAGACCTAATTCTTCTGCCAATTTTGCAATCTTTAAACTTCTTCGGAAGTTGAATTAATGGAAACTAGCCAGGATACCGGATGAATTCCAATTGAAAGAGAAAAACTTTAAACTTCTTCGGAAGTTGAATTAATGGAAACTTCTTGGAGTTTGCCGCGAAGGTAGCAGCAATGGTGCTTTAAACTTCTTCGGAAGTTGAATTAATGGAAACCTCGATAGGATTCCCCTTCAGATCAAAGTAATAACTTTAAACTTCTTCGGAAGTTGAATTAATGGAAACTCCTTGCTCGGAGCGGGTGAGCCCTTCGCAATTTCTGTAGACTTTAAACTTCTTCGGAAGTTGAATTAATGGAAACAAAGGAATGAAGATTCTACTCTTCATCTTTTTTTATAAACTTTAAACTTCTTCGGAAGTTGAATTAATGGAAACCGGAGTACTGGGACCTGGTTTCACCACCGGTGGTACGGCTTTAAACTTCTTCGGAAGTTGAATTAATGGAAACAAGCGGGAGCACCAAAAGCGAGGATACCAACAGAGATGACTTTAAACTTCTTCGGAAGTTGAATTAATGGAAACTTGTTGATCCCAAGCCGCAATTGCGGCTGATCGGGAAGACCTTTAAACTTCTTCGGAAGTTGAATTAATGGAAACTGTTAGAGATCCTGAGCCGTCCAGACTCAGGGTTATCGCTTTAAACTTCTTCGGAAGTTGAATTAATGGAAACCCATCTTGGCCTTCAACGGTGACTAAGGTCACATCGTCTTTAAACTTCTTCGGAAGTTGAATTAATGGAAACTAGTCTTCCAAACTTGAAAGCTTCACAGTTGATCAATCTTTAAACTTCTTCGGAAGTTGAATTAATGGAAACATGTTAATCTTAGCTGACCTTGTGGTCAGTCCGCTAAAAAAGACTTTAAACTTCTTCGGAAGTTGAATTAATGGAAACACAAAGCTAGTAAAACTTTCTCCCTTTTCTAGAACTTTAAACTTCTTCGGAAGTTGAATTAATGGAAACGATTTAGCCTCTACCGCTTCAGCCTTTTGTCCCTCTGGTCTTTAAACTTCTTCGGAAGTTGAATTAATGGAAACCAATCTAAACCTGGATTAGACACAGGCCTATCGTCAAAATACTTTAAACTTCTTCGGAAGTTGAATTAATGGAAACGAAAACGGCAATACCAATAACTCCAGCATTAGAAGCACTTTAAACTTCTTCGGAAGTTGAATTAATGGAAACGAGCAGTTGCACCCGCAAGTTCCTCCCCCTCCGCTTTAAACTTCTTCGGAAGTTGAATTAATGGAAACTTTTCCCGCTTCGGAAGCCGGAATTTCCTCTAATAACAGCTTTAAACTTCTTCGGAAGTTGAATTAATGGAAACATTTACCGAGGAGGAGAAAATCTCCCTCCTATATACCACTTTAAACTTCTTCGGAAGTTGAATTAATGGAAACTATGTCGTGTCGTTTCCTATTATTTCTGGCGCAAGAGTTCTTTAAACTTCTTCGGAAGTTGAATTAATGGAAACTTTGCTTCCGCGTCTTCTTTCCAAGAAGCAGGGTAAAAATGCTTTAAACTTCTTCGGAAGTTGAATTAATGGAAACTTTCCAAGAGTTTTAGAGCCATCTCCTGAGGTGACAGACAACTTTAAACTTCTTCGGAAGTTGAATTAATGGAAACTCGGGAGCAGCGAATCGTTTACAACTTGCGTAGGACTTTAAACTTCTTCGGAAGTTGAATTAATGGAAACTTCGGCACGGCACCAGTATGGCAATCGAGCCCTGGCAAACTTTAAACTTCTTCGGAAGTTGAATTAATGGAAACATATATTCGGATCGGAAGGTATGTCTTCCAAAATTGCTTTAAACTTCTTCGGAAGTTGAATTAATGGAAACTTTCCGGACTTCATCTCGCACCCCAGGCCGATGCCCAAGGCTTTAAACTTCTTCGGAAGTTGAATTAATGGAAACTTGACTCCTTCCGCACAAAAGACCCCAGCTAAACTTTAAACTTCTTCGGAAGTTGAATTAATGGAAACTTTAGAGAGATGACTTCAATGTTTTGTCCGTTGAAAGACTTTAAACTTCTTCGGAAGTTGAATTAATGGAAACAAGTAATGAAACTCTCAGAAGTAACAGGAATCCATCTTTAAACTTCTTCGGAAGTTGAATTAATGGAAACCCCCTTCGTGAAGGATAAGAGAGACGGCAACTAGTCTTTAAACTTCTTCGGAAGTTGAATTAATGGAAACTCTCCTCGAGCTGCTCGGGGGTCAGTTCGACACCAATATTCTTTAAACTTCTTCGGAAGTTGAATTAATGGAAACACATCATCGACGCTCCGGTGATTCCGGAGATTATTACTTCACCCATTAATTTGCATAGGGTGGAAGCATTAACTTGCACTCATAAGCTCGAAGAGCTTATTTTTACGT
>NZ_JACXAE010000013.1 GCF_014698965.1 Iningainema tapete BLCC-T55 | reverse complement strand
CCGTTCGACTTGCATGTGTTAAGCATACCGCCAGCGTTCATCCTGAGCCAGGATCAAACTCTCCGTTTTGATTCTGGTGTAAACACGTTCCGGAGGAACAGATCTACATTTCTTTTGCTGATTACCTCAGCAACGGTTTAATTTTTTTTACGCTAGCTACTTTACTTACTAGTAACTTTCAAACTATAATTTTGTCATGGTTCGGCGTCCTTTTGTTTGGCGCTGTGTTTTGCGCTCGCTCATCAGGCACTTTTTTATAGTAGCGAGTTCGCACAAGAGTGTCAACCCTTTTTTCCACTTTTTTGAAAAATTTTTTGAGATATTTCTAAAAGCCTGACAAAACAAGGGTTTTGGGCTAGAGTGTTTCTAGAAGTTGAGATATGACAATAAAGTTGTGAGCAATTTTGGAGTTTTGCCGCCAAAGCTAGTCTTAGATCCGATGTTGCGAGGTTGGTTGTTGGAAGATTTGGGTAGAGGCGATCGCACAACGCAAACCCTACTAAACCACAATGCAACAGATGGACTAGCCTTGTGGGTAGCCAAAGCAAACGGCGTAATTGCGGGTTTAGCAGTCGCGGCTAGAGTATTTGAGCTTTTAAATGAAAAAGTCAGCTTTGTGCCGAGGGTGCCGGAAGGTGCATGGTGTCAGCGGCAAGAGGTAGTCGCAGAAATTCATGGTTCACTAGACACGCTGCTCATGGGAGAAAGAGTTGCTCTTAATATAGTTATGCGCCTAAGTGGCATCGCTACACTGACGCGGAAATATGTGGAGCAAATTAGTGACGTATCCGCTAAATTAGTTGATACCCGTAAAACAACACCAGGGCTGAGACTTTTAGAAAAGTACGCCACCCAAGTAGGAGGAGCGATCAATCACCGCATGGGACTAGACGATGCAGTAATGATTAAGGATAATCATATTGCAGCAGCAGGGGGAATCGGCAAAGCGATCGCCCGCATTCGTGCCCAAATTCCATATCCCTTAACAATAGAAGTAGAGACAGAAAGTTTAGAGCAAGTGCAAGAAGCACTACAGCACAAAGCTGACATTATTATGTTGGACAATATGCCCCTAGACTTAATGCGCGAAGCTGTGCAAATAATCCGTCACTATGATCACCACGTCAAAATCGAAGCTTCAGGCAACATTACCTTGGAAACAATTCGGGCTGTAGCAGAAACTGGTGTGGACTATATTTCCAGTAGTGCGCCGATTACTCAGTCTACTTGGTTAGATTTGAGTATGAGAATCAGTGGGTAAAACATTAGTAACTTTGCCCTGAATTTTAGTTACACTTTTAATACTTTAAGTCAAGGGCTAAACTAACAAAGATACTGTAATTTTAAATATTACTAAATAGATAAATAGTTATGAAAGCTACACAAGAAGAACTAAGAATAAAATTTAAAAAGGCTTTAGGCGAGGCTTTTGGGGATAAGTATACCGCAATAGACCCAATTTTAGTCCCTGCTAGCAATCCTAAATTTGGTGATTATCAGTCAAACGTTGCTTTATCACTAAGCAAACAATTAAAACAGCAACCAAAAGCGATCGCACAACAAATCGTTGAAAAACTAGATTTAAGTGATATTTGCGAACCACCAGAAGTAGCAGGTGCTGGATTTATCAATCTCAAACTGAAAACAGCATACCTAGAAGCACTACTCAAGACAATTCAAGAAGATCCCAGACTAGGAGTCGCAACAGCTAAAATACCAAAGCGCGAGATTGTCGATTTCTCCAGCCCCAACATTGCGAAAGAAATGCACGTTGGACACTTGCGCTCCACCATTATAGGAGATAGTATCGCCCGGATTTTAGAATTTCTGGGTCATGACGTACTGCGACTAAATCACGTTGGTGACTGGGGTACACAATTTGGGATGTTAATTACTTACCTACGAGAAGTTTACCCAGAAGCCCTCACCACCGCTAACGCTTTAGATATTGGTGACTTAGTATCCTTTTACCGCAAAGCAAAACAGCGGTTTGACGAAGATGAAACTTTCCAAGAAACAGCGCGGCAAGAAGTAGTAAGATTACAAGCAGGTGCAGAAGATACACTTCATGCTTGGAAACTCCTTTGTGAACAATCAAGGCAAGAATTCCAAGTAATTTACAACTTGCTAGACGTTAAGTTGATAGAACGAGGCGAATCTTTCTACAACCCCTTACTACCACAAGTTGTGGAAGATTTAGAAAAAACTGGTTTACTGGTAGAAGACGCAGGAGCAAAGTGTGTTTTCTTAGAAGGGTTTACCAACAGAGAAGGTGAACCGCAACCTCTAATTGTGCAGAAATCCGATGGCGGTTACAACTATGCTACAACCGATTTAGCAGCAATCCGCTACCGGATTCAACAAGATGAAGCAAAGCGGATAATTTATGTTACAGATGCTGGACAAGCAAATCACTTTGCCCAAGTAATTCAAGTAGCACGCAAAGCAGGGTGGATTCCCGATGATGTAGAACTCGTCCATGTCCCCTTTGGCTTGGTACTAGGGGAAGACGGTAAAAAATTCAAAACTCGTTCCGGAGAAACAGTGCGGTTGCGGGATTTATTAGATGAAGCAGTTTCTCGCACCCGTGCTGATTTAGAAACCAGATTACAACAAGAAGGGCGCTCTGAAACAGAAGAATTTAAGGAACATGCTGCCCAAGTAGTTGGAATTAGTGCAGTTAAGTACGCTGACTTAAGCCAAAACCGCACCAGCAACTACATCTTTAGCTACGACAAGATGCTATCGCTTAAAGGCAATACAGCACCCTACATGCTTTATGCTTACGTCAGAACTCAAGGAATTAGTCGTGAAGGTAACATAGACTTTGACAAATTGGGAGCAAATGCCAATATTCTGCTACGAGAAGAAACAGAATTAACTTTGGCAAAGCATTTGTTACAGCTAGACGAAGTTATTAGTGATGTTGAACAAAACTTGCTACCCAATCGTTTGTGCGACTACTTGTATCAACTAAGCGATAAATTTAATAAGTTTTACGAGAATTGCCCTGTTCTCAAATCTGAGGAACCAGTGCGAACATCTCGGCTAGCACTATGCGACTTAACAGCTAGAACTCTCAAACTAGGACTCTCCTTACTAGGAATTCAGGTAATTGAGAGGATGTAGAAACAAATTTATTTCTTCGCGTCCTTTGCGTCTTGATAACTAAATGACACAATTTGATCAACAACTACAACTTGCACCTGCTACCAAATTAGAGCGAACCAGCGAGCAAATTAAGGCAGAAATTGAGGCCAAATTTGGTTTTGTCCCACCTTTTTTTGAACCTGCAGAACAAACTCCACAGGTATTGGAAAATCTTTGGCAACAGACACTAAGTGCCTACGTGAATAATCCGCTGCCAACTCTATTCAAGGAAAAACTTTCCGCGTACCTCTCGCGCTTCTGTGCTGTTCCTTACTGCATGATCTGCCATAGTTGTACCTTGCGTCCACTAGGAATGAGTGCAACAGAAGTATTAGAGATGCTTGAAGCACCTCTGCCAGCAGCAACATACGTTGAAGAACACCTCAAGTTGCTGGCTGCGGAGTCTGATTTTTTCACGGTTTGGGCAGAGTCAAACTCGAAACTTGAAGAGAGTCTGCTTTACTGTTCAATCTTTATTAGCTTAACAGATTCTTCCGAGTACTATCGTCAGGAACTACGCCGGATTCTGGGACCAGTAAATTACCAGCACCTGGTCGCATTTGTTGCTTACGTCAAAACTTGTCATGTGTGGATGGAAGCTCACCCGGAAGTGGCGTATGAAGCAGATCGGCGAGTACAGGACCATCTTGGTGCTTTACTTGAGGAAGAGCCTGGTTTGGCTGACTTCTTCTGTAACTACAGAGATAGGGTTAAGCGTGAATGCCAGAGTCGGGCAGAACAACTGGCTGAGCTAGCAGAGCGCCAACGTCAGCAGGAAGCACTGCGACAGCAAGCTGAGCGAGAGCGACTGGTGGTGGAGATGTCCCAGCGTATCCGCCAGTCTCTTAACCTTGAAGAGATTCTTTGCACTACAGTGTCTGAAGTCCGGCAGTTTCTTCAAACAGAGCGGGTATTCATTTACCGTTTTGAACCAGATTGGAGCGGTTTTGTGGCAGTAGAATCTGTAGCTCCTGAATGGTTGCCTATTTTAGGAACAAAAATCAAAGACTCTTTCTTTAAAAAAAAATCTAGTCGCAATTTATACAAAAAATATGTACTCCAAGCTGTGGAGGATATCTACACAGCTGGTTTCTCAAAATGTCACGTCGATTTACTAGCTCGGCTTCAGATCAGAGCCAACTTGGTGATACCCATTGTACAAGGGGAATTGTGGGGACTGCTAGTGGCTAACCACTGTTCGTCCCCCCGACAGTGGCAGCAGTTGGAAATCGATTTGCTCAAAAAATTGGCAACACAGGTGGAGATCGCAATTCAGCAATCTACACTTTTTGAGCAAGTTCAAACCGAACTTAATGAACGCAAGCGATCGCAAGAGAAAATCCGAGAACAGTCCGCTCTGCTTGATGTTACCACCGATGCTATTAACGTGCAAGCTTTAGACAACCAAATCGTATTTTGGAATAAAGGTGCCGAGCATTTATATGGCTGGAAGGCTATTGAAGCTCTTGATCGGAATGCCAATCAACTTCTGTACAAAGAGACATCGCCAGAGATACAAAAAGTTTGGGAAGTTGTGGTTGAAACTGGCTCATGGCAAGGTGAGTTACATCAAGTCACGAAATCCGACAAGGAAATTGTTGTCTCAAGTCGGTGGACACTTATGCGTGACAAGCAGGGGCAACCCAAATCAATTCTCGTCGTTAACACTGACATCACTGAGAAGAAACAACTCGAAGCCCAGTTTCTGCGTACCCAGCGGCTGGAAAGCATCGGCACCCTCGCCAGCGGCATTGCCCATGACTTGAATAATGTACTCGGACCAATTCTGATGGTAGCTCAACTGTTGCAGGAAACAATCCCCGATTTACCGAGTCAGCGATTGCTTGCGGAAATAGAAGCTAGCACGAAACGAGGAGCGTCTTTAGTCAAGCAGGTGCTGTCGTTTGCGCGAGGAATTGAAGGTAAACGCACTATTCTTCAAGTTAAGCACTTACTTTTAGAAATCGAGCAAATTGCCAAGCAGACATTTCCCAAATCTATCAAAATTTACACAGATGTATCGCCAAATCTTTGGACTGTCTGTGCAGACGCTACTCAACTGCATCAGGTACTAATGAACTTAGTAGTTAACGCTCGTGATGCAATGCCAATTGGTGGAACTTTAAGTATTTGTGCTGAAAATCTGTTTATTGATGAACACTACGCCCAAATGAATCTTGATGCCAAAGTAGGTCCTTACATTGCGCTAACTATTTCAGATACGGGAACTGGCATTCCACCCAAAATATTAGAAAGAATCTTTGAGCCATTTTTCACGACCAAAGAAGTTGGCAAAGGCACAGGGCTTGGTCTTTCAACAGTTATGGGTATCATCAAAAATCATGGCGGTTTCGTGAATGTGTACAGCGAGGTTGGACGAGGTACCCAATTCAAGGTGTACTTAAAAGCGGTGGAAGGCAGCCAACAGCAGCAAGCAGAAGACTTGGAACTGCCAAAAGGACACGGAGAATTAATTCTTGTTGTGGATGACGAACTTTCTATTCGGGAAATTACCAAAATATCGCTTTTAATTAATAACTATCAGGTGCTTACAGCTAGTGATGGTATTGAGGCGATCGCGCTGTACGCCCAGCATAAAGCTAAAATTAGTTTGGTATTGATGGATATGATGATGCCGGAAATGGATGGTCAAACCACCATCCGCACATTACAAAAAATCAACCCGCAGATCAAAATTATTGCCACAAGTGGACTGGCATCAAACGATAGAATAGCTCAAGCTGCTGGTGTTGGTGTCAAAGCATTTTTATCGAAGCCCTACACAGCACCGGAATTACTGAAAACTTTATCTTCGGTACTGAATTGACACAACAAAATAAATAATGTGTATGCTAAAAACTAGTAGCAATGTTTAGGTTATATCTTTTATTAACAAAGCTAATAAATTTGAATTTTACTTACCACTTTTGGCAGCAAGTGTTAGTAAATTGTTAGTTAAAAGTTAGAAGTAAATGTGAATTTAATCAATTTGATGGGATTAATAGCACATGCAAACCTAAAATAAACTATTGAGTAAGTCGGAAATCATAAAACTATTAAGATTGTCAAATTATTGTTTATAATAAACAATAAGAAATACTACAAAACATAATTGCAATGACTGATCAAGAACTGAAACAACTTGTAGAAAGTAATGCTAGAACAGATCAAGCCATTTTAGATGCAATGGTTGAAGATCGTCTGGAAAGGCAGCAACTGCGAGAAGGAATGATACGTCTGGAAAATGTAGTGGAACGATTGACTAACATACAACAGGGAGTAAACAATCTGCTAGCTTCTTTGGATAGCGATAGCCCCACCATTCTTAGGAAACTCACAGCAATTGAGAATAAAGTTGATCGGCTGTTAGAGCGAGAGCAAGAAAATTAGTGTAATTAAGTACACATGTACTATGAGGAAGCGCAAAGGATTAACAACAAATTCTTAACGAGTAAGATAGTCTTATTCCCGCATTTACATCATCGCCCTCATGAACCCAACTCCTACCTTACCCAACTATATTAACGGTCAATGGTGTGCATCTAGCGCTACAGAATACCTTGAGGTGATTAACCCCGCGACAACAGAGGTACTGGCTAGGGTACCCTTATCACCAGCAACTGAGGTAAATCAAGCAGCACAAGCAGCAGCAGAGGCTTTTGTGAGTTGGCGACGCACTCCACCTACAGAAAGAGTGCAGTATTTATTTAAACTCAAGAATTTGCTAGAAGAACATTTTGAGGATTTAGCTCGCACTATAACGTTGGAATGTGGTAAGACGTTGGCTGAGTCAAAGGGAGAGATGCGCCGCGCTGTTGAAAACGTGGAAGTAGCTTGCGGTATTCCGATGATGATGCAAGGGACAAACTTGGAAGACATTGCTAAGGGCATTGATGAAATGATGATTCGGCAACCGTTGGGAGTTGCAGCGGTAATTGCCCCATTCAACTTTCCAGGAATGATTCCCTTCTGGTTTTTGCCCTATGCCATTGCCTGTGGTAATACCTACATTGTTAAACCTTCGGAAAAAGTGCCACTGACAATGCAAAAAATCTTCCAGTTGTTTGAAAAAACTGGATTACCCAAAGGCGTTGTCAATTTAGTCAATGGTGCAAAAGAAGCTGTAGATGCCATTTTAGATCATCCAAACATCCGGGCGATTAGCTTTGTTGGCTCAACTCCTGTAGCTAGATATATATATAGTAGGGCAGCGGCAAATGGCAAGCGCGTGCAATGCCAAGGCGGTGCGAAAAATCCACTGATTGTTTTGCCAGATGCCAATTTGGAGATGACGACACGCATTGCTGCTGATAGTGCCTTTGGTTGTGCAGGGCAACGTTGTCTGGCGGCTTCGGTAGCACTAACTGTAGGGGAAGCGCGTCACAGTTTTACAGAAGCGATCGCACAAACTGCCTCCAAGCGAGTAGTAGGTAATGGTTTAGACCAAAATGTAGAAATGGGACCAGTCATTTCTACTCAAAGTAAAGCACGAATTGAGGACTTGATTCAAAAAGGCGCAGATGAAGGTGCAACGGTATTAGTAGACGGACGCAACCCGAAAATTTCCGGGTATGAAAGAGGTAGTTTTATCCGACCAACAATTCTGCAAAACGTCAATCCATCTGGAGAAATAGCCCGCACGGAAATTTTTGGTCCAGTGTTGAGTTTGATACACCTGGATACTATTGAGCAGGCGATCGCCCTGGTGAACAGTGGTCAATACGGTAACATGGCTTGTTTGTTCACTAGTAGTGGCGCGGCTGCCCGTAAATTCCGCTATGAAGCCGAGGCAGGTAATATCGGCATTAATATTGGTGTCGCCGCACCAATGGCATTTTTCCCCTTTAGCGGTTGGAAAGAAAGCTTTTTTGGTGATTTACACGGTCAAAGTAATCACGCGGTAGAGTTTTTTACCCAAACTAAAGTAGTGGTTGAACGCTGGCCCAGCGAATGGACACGTCAATTTTGAATTTTTGCAGGCACTCTTAGTCACACGCAACTGAAACCAAACCCACACAAGGCAACTCGGTAATCCCAATTTGATGTTTTGACATCATATATTTGATGCGCTAGCATCATTTTAGCGGATAGCCACGTTAACGGTGATTGAACGGAGCAAGATATGCGTACAACACTCGATCTCGAAGAAGATGTACTCCTTGCAGTGAAGGAAATTGCCCGACATCGGGGTGTTTCGATTGGCAAAGTGCTTTCGGATTTAGCACGACTTGCTCTATCTCGACAAAACCTCGGGACAGTACGCAATGGTGTGCCCCTCTTTCCAATTCAGTCTGGGGCTGGTGTCGTCACACTCGAACTCGTCAACCAACTACGAGACGAAGCGTTATGACTACCTTTCTTTTGGATGTGAATGTGTTGCTTGCCTTGAGCGATCCGATGCATATTCATCACGAAGCTGCTCATCGGTGGTTTGTCGCCAAGGGACAGTCTGCGTGGGCTACTTGTCCAATTACAGAAAATGGTTTTGTCCGTATTGCCAGCCATCCCAACTACCCGAATCGTCCAGGAGATGTCCCGGCTGTGCTGGTCATCCTGCGTCAATTCTGTGCAACAGCAGGTCATTATTTTTGGAGCGAAGATGTGAGCATTCGTGAGTTGCTTCAACCCGGTGCGCTCATTCCTCATTCCCAGATCACTGATGTTTTTCTGTTAGGTCTTGCTATTTATAAGGGAGGTAAGTTAGCTACCTTCGATCAGCGGATTTCCACCTCCGCTGTTCAGGGAGGTGCTGAAGCATTGGAGCTAATTGCTCCTAAGGTTGTAACTTGATCGGACACGTCAATTTTGAACACTATAGTTCATGGTTTGTGCTGAGAGTGTGCCACTTAATAAAGTGTACATATTTACCTGATTTATTAGCCTTATACTGGCACTTAAGTGAGGATAACTCCGTCACTTTTTGTCACACCTACAATGTGGCTCTTAACGGAGGAGAACGTGAAAACAGCAGTTATTGTAAAAACACTGGTTGCCTCAGTAAGCTTATTAACTCTATTTGCTCCACTTCGGGCTAGTGCGCAAATAGTACCCCAACCTTGGGTATCAGTCGGTAGTAATGAAGGTGATGTTACTTATTCTGTAGGGGCAAAAGCTTTAGGTTTCGGCGTTGAGTTTGGATTTGGTCCTGATAGTTCTAAAGGTGTAGATGTTCTCAAATTTATCAACTTGCCCATAATTTCACCTTATGTGGGACTTGGATATTATTCAGAAGATAAGGGTGTTGCAGTTTCAGGAGGAGTTCAGGCTGCTGCTACTAGAAATGTTTTCGTGGGTGTAGGTTATAACTCTGTACGCGGAGTCAACGGACAACTAGGAGTAAAATTCTAACCTTAATTGAACGAAGAAAATGTCGTTGGTGTAGGAGAAGAACGTGAAAACAGCAGTTACTGCAAAATCACTGATTGCGTCAGTAAGCTTATTAACTCTATTTGCTCCACTTCAGGCTAATGCGCAAAAATTACCCCAACCTTGGGTTTCTGTTGGTAGTAAAGAAGGCGAGATGACTTACTCTGTAGGCGCTAAGGCTTCGACTCTTGGCGTAGAGTATGGAGTAGGTCCTGATAAAGCTCAGGGTATAGATGTTCTGGAATTTATCAAATTGCCAATTTTTTCATCTGGTAGCATTACAGGTGGATTGATTCGGAAAATTATCAGTTTCCCTGACATTACACCTTATGTAGGGCTGGGACTGTATTCTCAAAATAAAGGTCTTGCACTTTCAGGAGGGGTGCATGTCAGCACTAGCAAGAAAGTATTTGCTGGTGTTGGTTATAACACCGTTCGCGGACTCAACGGTCAATTGGGAGTAAAATTCTAGTTTTTGCTCTGTCTTGCTGAGAAAAATTTCAACTGATACCCTCTTAATAGGTAGGAGCACAATCTCAGTAGTGCTCCTACTTTATTTGTAGCAGATAGTTACGATTAAAAATCGGGGGAAACTCTTCAACTTGAACGCAACACAAAGCGATTGTTTCGCGGTTGCACAGGTCTGGCATCAATAGATATTAAGTTAGCAAATTTTTGGATCTGATCTTGTGAGATTTCAATGGGCTGTTGCATCACAATCCAGTTCACTCCTTGAGAGCAAGGTGGTGTCGTCAAAGAGCCAAAGTAGCGGTAAAACTTTTGGTTTTTTGGTAAAAATTGCCCTGCATTTACCTTCACTGTCTTCACTACTTGCTCCGGCTCATTGCGATTTGGGAATGCGTCCCAGATTGGTTGTAGGGCAGCATTGTGTTGTCCCTGCTTCAATAACACTCCAATCACCGCTAGCGCACCAGCCTCGCTACGGTGTACTAGATGCAGTTCCATGTCAAATGGTTTTTTATTAATAGTGTGTTCGCTGGGATCGTGAAAGTGAAATTGCACCAAGTTAAAAGTTTCACCGTCCAGTTTAATTGAGCTTCCCGATTCATAGTTCACTTGGATAGTATGACCATTATTGACGATGCGTAGAGGACTATCCTGATAATCAAATTCTATCGCGGAGAGTTGGGCTGCGATCGCTCCTTGCAAATCAATTGGCGATTGCTGGAGTCCCGTTTTACAAAGTTGAAATTCGGCAGACAAGTTCCCCCAATTTTGGGAGCCGCTTTCTCCGATATAGCCCCAATGAACTTTTTGTCCAACAGCAGACGCCAATGATGGGAAACTGACACCGAACGAAATTTCCAGCGCCCCAAATCCAAAGAGTTTAAGTAAGGTTCGTCTATCCATTTCCGTTTGCCCTACCTCACAAATTATTTATTACCGAATTTACTGATTTTCACCCATGATAAAATCGGTTCCCGCCAAGGGTAACTTTGCCATAGCCGAAGCTTCCAGGGTTAATGCCACCAAGTCTTCTCGTTCCAAATTGTGGACGTTTGACTTACCGCAAGCGCGGGCTAAAGCTTGGGTTTCCATCACCATTGCTTGCAAATAATTAGCAACCGAGATGGTGGCTTGTTCTACAGGTAAGCGTGCCATCAAATCTTCATCTTGGGTAGTAATTCCCACCGGACACAACCCTGTATGGCAGTGGTGACAATGATACGGTTCTGTACCTAACTTGTGGTAGTCTTCTATGTAAATCGGCTTATTGCAACCCATTGCAATTAAACTAGCTGTACCAATACTCACTGCATCCGCTCCCAATGCCAGGGCTTTGGCAACATCCGCCCCAGAGCGAATCCCACCGGAAATAATTAGCTGTACTTCGCCATACACCCCGCTTTCTTTTAAAGCCTCTACTGCCTGTACAAGCGCCGGGAGGGTGGGTATACCGACATTTTCTTGAAAAATGCTCTGAGTTGCGGCAGTACCACCTTCCATGCCATCTAACACAATTACATCAGCACCCGCTTTGACGGCAAGTTTCACATCATCTTTAACACGGGTTGCGCCCATTTTGACGTAGATGGGGATTTCCCAATCGGTGGCTTCCCGCAATTCCTCAATTTTAATCCGCAAGTCGTCCGGACCGATCCAGTCCGGGTGACGGCAGGGCGATCGCTGATCCACTCCCTCCGGCAATGTCCGCATTCCTGCTACTGTAGAGTTAACTTTCTGACCCAATAATAAACCACCGCCACCAGGTTTTGCTCCTTGACCAACGACTATTTCAATAGCATCTGCTTTTTTCAAATCTTTGGGATTAAATCCGTAACGAGAAGGCAAACATTGATACACCAACATTTTTGAAGCTTCTCGTTCTTCTGGCAGCATACCACCATCTCCAGTTGTGGTGGATGTACCCATACTCGTAGCAGCTTGTCCCAAAGCTACTTTAGCGTTGCGTGAGAGTGCGCCAAAACTCATACCAGCGATCGTAATCGGAATCTCCAACTCCATTGGACGTTTAGCGTAGCGCTTCCCCAGTACAGTTTTGGTATCGCACTTTTCCCGGTAGCCCTCTAAGGGAAGGCGAGTTAGGGAAGCAGTTAAAAAAACTAAGTCGTCAAACCTGGGAACATGACGAAATGCACCAAAGCCCCGAATTGCATAACGTCCCAATTCTGCCCGTTCCTGAATCGCATGAATGACTTCAGGAGTAAAAGTGCTACTATTGCTTAATATGCGTCTTTCCATTTGGCAAAATCCTTGGCTTTAAAGTGATAAAGCTCTTGAGCGCAAACAATCTTTTTAAAGTCATAATCAACAGCAGCAATGCCCCACGGCTTTAACTCAGTGCTGAGAAATTGCCAATCTTCATCGGTCATCATCTCATGCCTTGCATCTGCTCCCAAAGAGCCAATTTTGCCACCGACAAAAATTGCTCCATCATACATTGAGTCACCCAAATTCGCTCCAGTATCACCGCAAATAATCAAGCGCCCTTGCTGCATCATAAAAGCGCTACTATGACCAACGTTTCCCGTCACAATCAAAGTTGCTCCCTTAAGAGCAATTCCAGCACGAGAACCAGCATTGCCCAGAATACATATCTTACCACCGTGTGCCGATGCCGCCGCATTTGCAGAAGCATTGCCACGCACTACAATCTCTCCAGACATTAAATTTTCACCCACAGACCAACCGCAGGAACCTTCAACTTCAATGTAAATTCCATCTCCTAAACCACCACAGTAGTATCCGACAGAACCATGAAAGCGAATTTTGATTGAATGCTCCAATCCCACAGCCAAATTGTGCCGTCCTGCGGGGTTGAAAACATCTATTTCCTCAATGCCATTAACAGCTAGGGCTTTTAGCTGTTGATTAATTTGACGAGTTGTTAATTCGGCACAATCTAAATGCGTATAATTATCAATCTGCTGTTGCATATGTTAATTATCATCTTTAAGTAAGTAGGTGAAATTAAACATAAAATACACGCTTATGTTCGTAGTACCGTGAGAGCGCTCAAGGCAAAGGTTTTAAGCGCTTAAGCGCTTACTACAAACTTCTATTTATTTATGCTTTGTTATTTACAACGCATCTTGTAGAGACGCGAAATTTCGCGTCTCTACATTGGTTATCTGTACAACAGACCAAATATTAATTTCTCCCGCATCTGGCTCACGAATGGTAGCAGTGGGGTCAAAATTATTTAAGTTCAATAACGCTCGGTACTCTGAAGCAATTGCGATCGTATTAGATGATTCGTAAACCACCGCCGGCTTTGCCGCAAATCGATCTCGCACTAAAGCAACTTTGTCAGGAGTCGCGACTAAAAAAGTATAAGTACCATCAACATCATTTAGTAGCTGCTTCAAAGCTGCTTCTAAAGATTTACCTTGAAATAATTGATAGTAAATATAGTGAGCGATCGCTTCACTATCATTATTAGTTACAAACACCGCCCCCATCCGTTCTAATTGATAGCGCAACCTATAATAATTAGATAATTGACCATTATGGACAATCGATAAATCCCCACTAGCAGTAAAAGGATGAGAATGGTTTGTATCCACCACCGACTCAGTAGCCATCCGAGTATGACCAATTCCATGAGTACCAGAAAAACCCAACAACTCATACTTTCGAGTTAAACTTTCCACACCTCCAACTTCCTTATAAACCTCCACTTGCCCCACTATCCCTGCCTCATTATAATTCCCATATAAAGCCACACCACAAGAATCAGGACCACGGCTACAAAGAGGCTGAATCAGCGAAAGTAAATCCCGACCAAGATTACCATATAACTCTGGTACTCGATAAACAATCCCAGCAACACCGCACATCTTCCCCTCCTCTGTTTACTTCGCGTACTTCTCTTCTCCTGTCGGAGACGCTGCGCGAACGAGACGCCTAACGGCGAACGCGTCTTTGCGGTTCATTAAATAGATATTCTTCAGATAGCAAGCAGTAAACCATTAACATCTAACAATTAACATACTGCTCAATCTCCCAAGGAGTCACAGTAGAATTATAGCTATCCCATTCCTGATACTTAAACTCCAGAAACGTCTTTGCTCCCTCCAAACCCAAAGCCCCCATCAACAAAGCATCCTGTTCCAAACACTGCAGCGCTTCTAATAAACTAGTCGGCAGTTTTTTCAAATCCGAAAACTCTTCACCCCGAACAAACATATTTTCATCAATTCGCTTACCAGGGTTGAGATGCTTCGCCATTCCTTCCAACCCAGATGCCAAAATCCCTGCTTGAGCAAGATAGAGGTTAGCAGAACCATCCACCAGACGACATTCAAAACGTCCCCCCTCCGGAATGCGAATCATGTGAGTGCGGTTATTACCCCCGTAAGACAGGTAGCGAGGACTCCAAGTACTTCCAGAATTAGTGTTGCTGGCTCCTAAACGTTTATAAGATGTTACCGTAGGACTACACAGTGCCGACAACCCACGGGCATGAGCGAGAACACCGCCCATAAATTCGTAAGCTATAGCACTTAATCCCATCTCATCCGTCCGATCCAAAAAAGCATTGCTACCATCATTCCACAGGCTCATGTGGATGTGTCCACCATTCCCAGTTAGGTGGCTAAAGGGCTTGGGCATAAAAGTGGCAGTCAAACCGCGTTGCTCTGCTAAAGTTTTCACCATATACTTAAAGAACACATGGCGATCGGCAGTTGTAAGCGCATTACTGTAAGTCCAGTTGAGTTCAAATTGACCGTTAGCGTCTTCGTGATCGCACTGGTAAGGTTCCCAGCCCAACTCTTCCATGTAGCGAACAATCGTCGAAATCAAATCAAACTGCCGCATTAAGTTCAACTGGTCGTAGCAAGGTCGGGCGGCTGTATCCATTGCATCAGCAATCTCATAACCCTGGACACCCTTCTTGAGCAAAAAAAACTCAGCTTCTACACCAGTTTTATAACCATAGCCCAGATCAGCGCACTGCTCAAGAACTTTCTTAAAAATTACACGAGGAGACGCTGCAAACAATTCTCCATCTAGGTAAACATCACTAGCTAACCAAGCGACATTTTTCTGCCAAGGTAGAACAATTAAAGAATTCGCGTCAGGAATAGCAGCAATATCGTGAGCATCTGGTCCTAAACCTAAATTACAAGCGAAAGGAGCAAAGAAAGCACCATCAGATGCTACTGTAGCAATTTTCGCTGCCGGAACTAATTTGGCACGAGTCGCTCCCAAAATATCTGTGAAGGATACTAGGAAGAACTCCAGCTTTAACTCTTTTGCCACCTCTACCAGGGATTTAGTCTGTTCAGGCACAGTTCCAACCATTGCAATTTCTCCCAAAGTGCTGCGCTGTAGTTAGTTAGTTTTTTATCATATAGCAGTCGGGATTTTTTTAAACATATAATTCCAATTTGAATGACTCATGACTGAAATAGCAGATATTGTAGTAATTGGTGGCGGGTGTATAGGGGCTTCTCTTGCTTTACACCTAGCAGAAAAAAAAGCAGGCAAAGTTATTTTACTTGAACAAAAAGACTTAGCGAATGGAGCATCAGGAAAAGGAATTGGGATTATTCGTACCCATTATACTCACCCTGTTTTAACTAAACTTGCTCAGTCATCGCTGAAGTTATTTCATAATTTTAGAGAAAGATTTGGTGGTTATGATTCCGGCTTTAATAATTGTGGATATTTTGTTTTAGTTGGGGAAGCAGATGTTCAAACTCTAAAAAGCATTGTTTTGATGCACCAACAACTTAATATTAATGTAGAGTTAGTTGAACAGGGGACAGTAAAAGCTCAAGTTCCCTTATTAAATATTAATGATATTGCTGCGGTGGCTTACGAACCAGATTCTGGTTACGGTAGCCCCCCGAAAACAACAATTGCCTTCGCCAACAGGGCTATTGATTTGGGTGTAGAGGTGCGTACTCAAACTCCAGTGTTGGAAGTTAAATTAGATGAAGGTAAGGTAAAAGCAGTCAAAACACCCACAGGTGAAATTATGACCCGCACTGTGGTAGACTGTGTAGGACCGTGGGCAAGAAAGTTTACACAACACTTGGGTTTAGATTTTCCTGTTATGGCAGTTGTCGAACATGTGGTTGTGCAGGAGCGTCCCAAGGAATTTTCTCAACCTCATCCAGTGATTTCAGACTTAGTGAATTTATGCTATTTTCGCTCTGATTTAGAGCAGCCCTATACTCGCATTGGTAACTCTAATCCCAAGTATCATTCAAAGTTTTCTTTGGCAGATGCGGATGACTTTAATGGGCAAATTTTTCCAAATATTTGTGAAGAATTACATCAAAAATTAATCAATCGCTGCCCTAGTTTAAAACAAGGTAAACTTGTAGAAACTTATTCGGGAATTTGGGGAGTTACACCAGACTATCAACCTATTATTGACCAATTATTGCCAGGATTATATTGTGCTGTCGGGTTTAGCGGACACGGTTACAAACTTAGCCCCATAATTGGTGATTTGATGAGTAGCTTGATTTTAGGAGAAACTAATGAATTGGTTGATTTGTTAAAGCTGTTTCGATTTAGTCGTTTTCAGGAAAATGATTTAGTTAAGTCTCCCTATAGTTATTCTCAAGCAAGGGGATTACGTTAGTTGTTGTTAATAGGTAATATCATGTCCGGTAGTTGTTATAATATCTTTGAGGTTGTTAATAGTTAATGGTTAATTGCAATTAACCATTAACAATCACAGTTTTGTTATTTTGTCAAGGCGTAAGTTTTGTTAACAATCTCTTTTGAGTGGATGTGTTCAAACAACTGATTGAGACTAGCGATAAACTCCGATATCTGCTTAGGCTCCATTTCGCGCCAGCCGTTTGCGCCCAGCAATGAAGTTACGATGTGTTGGCTGATGGGATAAAAATTAGCGATCGCATCTTTATCCAACCACAAACGAACTTTACCGTCAGTTGTGGGCAACGCTGACAAAATCAACAGCGATTGAGTCCGATTGAGATTATTCGCTCTTACCAACTGACGCGATGGACTGAACGTCAAGTTAGTAGGCCACGGATGAAGGGTGAAACCGTTTTCCTTGCCCGCTTGCAGGATTTGTTCAAATTCAGAGCCAATACCTTTCGATCTTGCAAGAGCTATCAGCGCTTCAACACTAAATCGTTTTTCTTTTTCTGTTTGCAATTGTCTTTCACTCGAAGGCATTAATTTTAGTTGTGTTTTCAGCTCGAGTTTAGCGTTCGCCTTCTCCTGACGGAGACGCTGCGCGAACGGCACTGCGCTCTGCGCAATCGCCTGCTCTTGTTCTAACACCCGCTGTTGCAGTAGAGTAACGCTGTCTGACAATGATTCAATTCGATTGCCATCAAGCAGTTTTAGCGATTGCAGTTGTGCTTGAGTCTGTTGAATTTCTTGCTCTAGCTGTTGGATGTATTGGGGACGTGCATATAATTGCTGTTGCACATCAGCGGTAAGAAGCTGTAATTTTTGAATCTGTTCTAATTCAGGACGTTGATTAAACTGCTCGTTTAACGCAAAAACAGAATTTTGCACTTGCTGAATCTGTTGCTCTAAATGGCTGGCATCGAAGGGCTGGATATTTGCCACCACCTGCTTTAACGCAAAAACAGAATTTTGCACTTGCTGAATCTGTTGCTCTAAATGGCTGGCATCGAAGGGCTGGATATTCGCCACCACCTGCTTTAACGCAGAAATAGAGTTTTGCACTTGCTGAATCTGTTGCTCTAAATGGCTGGCATCGAAGGGCTGGATATTTGCCACTACCTGCTTTAACTCTTCAAGCTGCTGTATATTGGGACGCTGATTCAATTGAAGAGCCTGTTCCTTAATCTGGATATGCAATTGCTGAAATCTCTGTTCTAAATCATTAGCATAAAAAGATTGAATATTTGTTGTAATTGAGTGCAATTCTTTGATTTGCTCTAATTCCGGGCGGCTTAAAAATTCCTTGCTAAGTGATGAGAGCGAACTTTTGTTAAGCTGAATTTGTTGTTCGAGATAACTTGGATCGAAGGCAGGAGGAACTGTTGAAAGTTGCTGTTGCAGATTGGCTGTCCTCAGCTTTAATTCTTCGATTTGCCTCGGTTCCGGACGGTGATTAAAATTATCTGTTAATGAAGAAAGCTTAGATTGTAGTTGTTGAAGAACCAGATCTATCTGTTCGATTTCCTGCTTTGTAGCGGTTGGCTTGGTGTCGCTTATTACAGTTTTCAGTTCTTCTATTTTTTTGTCTACCAGAGAAATGTCTGACTTAATGCCACTTAAATTAACAGGTTTACTAGCAGCAGACAACGCTTGAACATCGGCACGTACTGCTTGCATTTCCCCTAACATTTGTTGGTTGGTGACACTACCGTTAATTAAAGCCGCGCTCATATCCTCTTGCAGCTTTTGTTCTAATCGGCGACGGTTAATTAAGTTGAGCGAGAAGGCTAGACTCATGGGAGCAGCCACATAAATCAGTTGCTGGGAAAAAACTGCAGCAATTGTTCCCGCAATTGAACCAGCCACTGAGATAGACTCCGTGATTTCCCATCGATTGCTGTTCGTGGCATATTTCATAGAGCACACCTTCGATTTTTTCTACACTCTTAAGGTAAAACTATCACATCCAGTGCCACTAAGTAGTTGTAGAGTTTTTATGGATCGAATACATTTGGCTTATATTTGCTTAAGCACAGAAGATGTTACCATCTCTCGTACCTTAGCAGCGGAACCTTGTTGCAGCGCTGATGTAGCGAACGCTTGAGCTTGAGCCATTGTCAACTGTGCGACGCGAGACTTAAATGCAGGAATAGCTTGGGGATTAAGACTAACTTCATCCAGTCCTAAACCTAGTAAAATTGGTACAGCGTCACGATCAGCAGCTAGTTCACCACATAACCCAACCCATATCCCAGCTTGATGAGCAGCTTGAACAGTTTGCTCAATCATCCGCAACACTGCTGGGTGCAATGCATCAGCTAAAGAAGCCACCCTTGGGTTTGTGCGATCGCACGCCATTACATACTGGCACAGATCGTTTGTACCTATACTAAAAAAGTTAACTTCTGTTGCTAACTGTTCAGCTATCGCCACAGCCGATGGTACTTCTACCATAATACCAACGGACATTGCTTCATCAAATGGAATACCTGCTTGGCGTAATTCACCCTGTACTTCAGCTAAAATTGCCTTAGCTGTTTGTACTTCTTCCACAGTAGCAATCATGGGAAACATCACCTTAATCTGGTGTCCAAAACTAGCTCGGCAAATTGCCCGTAACTGAGTTTTGAAAATATCTGGACGAGCTAGACACATACGAATTCCCCGCCAACCCAAAAATGGGTTAGTTTCCGACTGCATATCCAGGTAAGGAAGAGGCTTGTCGCCACCAACATCCAAAGTGCGAATAATCAACGGACGAGTTTCCAAAACCGAGGCAATTTCTTGATAAATTGCCAATTGTTCTTCTTCAGAAGGTGCATTTGCTTGCTGTAGATAAAGGAATTCTGTACGGAAAAGTCCTACACCTTCTGCACCATTGTTTAAAGCCACCTTAACGTCTAATATACTGCCAATATTAGCAAATACATTGATTTGTCTACCATCACTGGTAATTGCTGGCTCATGTACTGCTGCAAACGTTTGCTGTTGCTTAACTTGCCTTGCTTCTCGCTTAGCTTCGAGTGCAGCTAAAACATCTGGTTGTGGCTCTATCCATACTTCACCCGTTTCACCATCAAGCGCTACAAGAGTACCATTTGCTAACTGTAATATCCCAGTTGGTAAGCCAACAACTTCTGGTATACCTAAAGAACGGGCAATAATAACACTGTGAGAAGTGACACTGCCAGAAGTAGTACAAATACCGAGTACTTTTGTTGGATCTAGCATAGCAGTGTTAGAAGGAGTTAGGTCAGATGCAACTAAAATCACTGGTTCACTAAAGTTCATTTGCACAGAGGCATTACTAACTAACAGTCGCAGCACTCTTTGCCCCACGTCAACTACATCAGCAACACGCTCTTGCAGGTATGAGTCTTCCAAGCTGCGGTAGTTATTTGCCAGCTCATCAATCACCTCTTGCCAAGCACCTTCCGCATTCAACTGCCGTTCTAAAATGCGCCTCTGCACCGCCTCCATCAGCACTGGATCTTCTAAAAATAGCAGATGAGCATCAAAAATTGCTGCTTCTGCGTCACCAATTTGAGTAGAAGATTGTGAGAGTAAAGCTTGAGTTTCCTGTTGAGCGGCTTGTATAGCATTTAGTAATCTTTGTAACTGTGGTTCAATATTATTTACGTGATATTGCTGAATAGGTATGGGCGAGGAGTGATACTGGAAAATAGGTGCGATCGCCACCCCGAGACATGCTGGAATTCCTTGTAAATGATCAACTGAGGAACACAAGTGCGGGAATGTATTCTTCTCCTGTGCTCCCCCACTCACAGGCTCCCCCACTTCCCTACTTCCCCACTCCCCTACTTCCCCATCTTCGCCAAAATTGTTTTCAAATAATGCTTGTAAAGCAGCTAATGCCTCATCTGCATCAGAGCCAGTAGCAGTAATAGCAAGTTGGTGTCCTTGACGCACACCCAAGGTTGTTACCTGGTTAATACTATCACCACGAACTGTTCCAGTACCTTTAGTTAAATTGCGTACTTTAATTTGGGATTGAAACCGGGCTGCTGTGGCTACAAACTGAGCAGATGGACGAGCGTGTAGTCCTAGCCGATTACTGACGAAAAGACGAATTTCTTTTGTCGTCTGTGTTTTTTGTCCTTCACCAATCACAAATGACGGATCACCAATAACTATACCTAATTGGGTAGCTTTTGCTACTAACGCTCCTCTTGCTTCAGCTATCACCTGCTCAATATTACTGCCAGATGCGGCGGCAACTGTGGCTGCCATAGTACCTTCTACTAGAGGTGCTTCACACAAATGCACTTTGTCTCGCTGTTCTTGTGCGAGAAATTCTAGCGCCATTTCTGCACTCAGCAAAGCGCTACCAAGATCCATTAAGACGAGAACACCATCATCGCTGTAAACGGAGGCGATCGCCTGATAAACTTGCATAGCATCAGTACCCAGGGGATTGTCTGGATCATCAATTCCAGCTGCAACGGCTAAGGAGACTTTACCCTGAACCATTTGCACTGCAAGTTCCCGCACTCCTTGGGCTAATTGAAAGCTGTGAGAGACAATGACAATTCCAACCACGGCACACCGTCCACTTTGTTAAGAAGCTTCTACTCACTCACTTACTTTATGCTGTGATTTGCTCCTCAATTACTTGGGAGTTTATAGTTAATTGAGAAGCAAGTTATTCTTGTAGCGCTTCGCCTTGAGGCTCATCAGAGGTAGCATCTGTTTCAGGTTCTACGACTTTAGGTTGAGACTTAACAGGTTTTGGTCCACGCGCTAGGGCAGGATTCACCTGTTGCCTGGATTCGTCCACAACTGCGGCTTTTTTGCCTCTACCCGATGAGTTGTCATCACGTTTTTTGATGATTTTTGGGGTGGATTCAACAGGAGGCGTCGAATCGACGTTTTCGGGATTATTGTCAGTAGCAATTTTTGCCTGACGATCAGATTTCTTGATTGGGCGTTCTACCATTGTTAAGGTCCATTAATTTATTTATATGGTAAACCGCTTTGGTGCTGACCCTACTATAGAGTCAGCATTTTTTAGGGCAGTTCAGTCCACATAATTGAATTTATAGCACAAGCCTTAACCAGAAAGGCTTGCGACAAGCGCTAAGGGTACTGTACCTCAATTTTAGGTTGCAGTAAGCAGCTGTATATAATATAGTCCAGAAAAAATTTACTTGTGGAAAAAAAGCCAGTAAAAATACAACCAGGCAAAAATACCTGGAAATCATCCGGAATGGTGTAACCGGATTTTGAAGTAAAAAGTGTTCCTAAAGACAAAGGAACAAACAAAAATTGCATAAGTCAGTAAGAATCAACCGTATATATAAAGTGAAAGTTCAACCTCAAACATTACAGGAGAGCGATTATGACTTCCTTTACTCAAATCCAGCGACAAAACGATATCCTGCAACCAATCCGCCAGTGGATGGAATCTATGGAAATCCATAACGCCAAACTAGCTCATTTCTTGTGCAAGCTCATTCCAGCCCAATGTCCTTTTGAGCGTGATATTGTAGTCTTTGGTCGCAAGCTATTTCACATTCCGCCAATGTGTAAGCTCAATCCTCTCTACGAAGAAGTAGTGAGTCTGCGTTTCAAAGCTTTATGTTATCTTGCTGATCAATGCGGTGAAGATGTCACTGTCTATTGCTAAGAACAGGCAGCCATAGGTAATCGCACGCTTACCGTAGTTCCTTCCGTTTGATTTGATCGAATCAACAATTCTCCATCATGAGCCTCAACAATACGTTTCACAATGGCTAATCCCAGCCCAGTTCCAGAGGATTTTGTAGAATAGAAAGGCTGAGTTAGCTTAGGTATCATTGCTAGAGGAATTGGTTCACCGCCATTGTGAATATCAAGGCATACTTGATTGAGATTAACGTCCCTACAAAGTTGCAACTTAACTGGATCTAATTCTGGACTTGCTTCACAAGCATTGCGCACCAGATTAATCAATACTTGTTTCAATTTATCTTTGTCGCCTAGTACTCTAACCGCAGTTATTACTGGATAGAAAATAATCTGGTGTCCTACTGCTTCTGGCATATATTGTAATGATGGCAGTATTTCGGTAATTAATTCGTTAAAATCTATCAACTCTTGCTGTAATGACTGCGGTTTGGCATAAAGCAATATTTCTTTTAACAATCTTTCTAATCGTTTAGCTTCGTCTATTGCCAAAGATAACCGTTCTTGTGCTGAAGCAGGTAAATCAAGTTTTTGAAAAAAGTTCAACCCCATTTTCATAGTTGTCAAAGGGTTGCGTATTTCGTGGATAATACCAGCAGCAAATTCACCAATTGCTGCTAAACGTTCTTGTTCCACAAGTTTAGCTTGTGCTGCCCGCAATTCTTCTGTTCTTCGCGCTACCTCTGCTTCTAATGTTTGATTAAATTTTAGTTGTTGCTGGTAAAGAAAATAATTATCAATAGCTGTGGCTGCACGTTCAGCAAATAACTCAGCAATGTTAACTTCTTCAAGACTAAACTGACGCGGTTGTTTGTGAAACGAACAAATTGTCCCTACCACTTCTCCCTCAGGAGTGCGTAAAGGTACACCCAAGTAAGCTTCATATCCTTGTGGCGGCTTGTCATAGTCATTACAGGTTTTGATATCTGGTACGACAAGACTTCTTCCAGTCTCCACTACCGTGCCAGTTAAAGTACCATGTAATAAGTAAGCTTGCTCCCCGCCATCACCCAAGTCTATACTACTAGCTAGTACCCTCTCATAACCGTTCTGGCATAAAGTGACGACTGACCAATCTAGCCCTAGTAATTGAGACACTCCCAAGGTTATTTCTTGTAAATAACCTCTGAGTTCGCCTCTACGGTAACTTAGAGAAGATAAAACTTCTAGCGCTTGTCTTTCTCTGTGCCAATCCCCTGATTTAAAGGACATATGATTCTCCTTACTGATAAAAAATTTCTAATTGTACCGCAGAAGCTATAATTACTTGTATGGTCGAATTAACATACAAAAAGTAGTAACAATTCTTATCAGTATTTTATAAGCATTATTTGTATAATATAAGCACAAAAATATCTACAGAAAAAATAAGTTATTGTAAACAAACATGACTTAAATGACATCGCACATTTTACTAGTAGAAGATGAAGTCAAACTAGCTCGCTTTGTAGAATTGGAGCTAAGTTATGAAGGGTATAAAGTTAGTGTGGCAAACGATGGATTATCCGGACTAACCGCAGCACGGGAGTCTCATCCTGATTTATTAATTGTAGACTGGATGTTGCCCGGTTTATCAGGGTTGGAAATTTGCCGTCGCTTGCGCAGTACTGGCGATCAAGTGCCTATTATACTTTTAACCGCGAAAGATGAAGTGAGCGATCGCGTAGCCGGATTAGACGCAGGAGCAGATGATTACGTAGTCAAACCCTTCAGCATTGAAGAATTACTAGCAAGAATCCGCGCCCACTTACGCCGAAACCAAGAACCCGACACAGATAGCTTACAATTTGAAGACCTAAATTTAAATCGGCGCACGCGGGAAGTATTTCGAGGTGGGCGCTTAATAGAGTTAACCGCCAAAGAATTTGATTTACTAGAATACCTACTCAACCATCCACGACAAGTAATTACACGCGATCGCATCTTAGAACAAGTTTGGGGCTACGACTTCATGGGCGACTCCAACATCATCGAAGTTTACATCCGCTACCTGCGCCTCAAACTCGAAGCCAACAACGAAAAGCGCCTCATCCAAACAGTACGCGGTGTCGGCTACGTGCTGCGGGAATAAATTCAGTAACGCACCTTAAATCTCACGCAAGACGCAAAATAATTATCGTGCAATATACCATAGGAGGTGCGTTACACTTCGTTAAAGCACCCTACACTTAAAACGGTAGACAACCAAACAGGAGTGCAATGACTTACCTCGAAACAGCAGCGCAATTTTACAGCGAAGTCGCCCAAACACCAGAAGTTGGACTTTGTTGCGTGCAAAGCGCACCCCTGCAATTCCCTGGATTGAAAATTCCTCTCCAAATGCAGGAAATGAACTACGGTTGCGGCACTACCGTTCACCCGAATGAACTCGTCAACCAACCCACTGTACTGTACGTTGGTGTAGGTGGTGGCTTAGAAGCCTTGCAATTTGCTTACTTTTCCCGTCGCCCTGGTGCTGTAATTGCCGTCGATCCCGTCGCCAAGATGCGCGAAGCAGCTGCACGTAACCTAGAAATTGCGGCTCGTGAAAATTCTTGGTTTGACACCAGCTTTGTGGAAATTAGAGAAGGTGACGCTTTCAACTTACCAATTGCTGACGCTTCTGTTGATATTGTCGCACAGAATTGCCTGTTCAACATATTTGAACCAGAGGATTTAACTCGCGCCTTAAAAGAAGCCTATCGAGTATTAAAACCAGGTGGACGTTTGCAGATGAGCGATCCAATTGCTACTCGTCCTATTCCCCAACATCTACAACAAGATGAGCGACTACGTGCCATGTGTTTATCTGGCGCTCTCACCTATGAGGAGTATATTCAACGTATCATCAATGCTGGCTTTGGGCAAGTAGAAATTCGCGCTCGTCGCCCCTACCGATTGCTAGATGCTCATACCTACAAATTAGAAACACATCTACTTTTAGAAAGTCTAGATTCTGTAGCTTTCAAAGTTCCCATTCCAGAAGATGGTGCTTGTGTTTTTACTGGAAAGACAGCAATTTATGCAGGTGCTGAACCATATTTTGATGATAACGCAGGTCACATTCTTCAACAGGGTATACCAGCAGCAGTATGTGATAAAACTGCTAATAAATTAGCGACTTTCTCGCCAGATAAAATTATCGTGACAGATTCAACATGGCACTATGATGGCGGTGGTTGTTGTTAATTTTTACTCGTTTAGCACAGAAATATTATTTATGAATGAACCGCATAGCCTGGGGTTTAAACCCCTCTTAAACGCAGAGGAAATGAGAGCGGAGAGTTCGTAGGTTGGGCTTACACACACGGTAAGCCCAACCATTCATCCGGTTTACTGGCAAGTTGGGTTGAGTAACGAACACCCAACTTTCATGCTTTATAGAACATTTAAAATAAGTTATGATTCAAACAGCGACAATACCTTTTCAACAAAAACTCAATTCACCTTTAACTAAAAAGGGAATTAGTGTATTGCAAATTAATCTGGGTAAACGCTGCAACCTTGCTTGCACTCATTGCCATGTAGAAGCAGGACCAAAACGTACAGAAGAACTTTCTTTTGAAATTTGCCAACAGTTGATAGAATTAATCTACAGATTCCCTCAAATTCAAATTGTAGATTTGACTGGTGGCGCACCAGAAATGAATTATGGATTTAAGGCTTTGGTAGAGGCGGCAAGAGCTACTGGTAAACAGGTAATTGTCCGTTCTAATTTGACAATTTATTTTGTAGATGGGTTTGGTGATTTACCAGAATATTTTGCTCAACACAAAGTTAGGGTTGTTGCCTCTTTGCCTTGCTACTTGGCAGATAATGTGGATAAAATGCGGGGTACTGGTGTCTTTGACGATTCCATTAAGGCGTTGCAACTGCTCAATCAACAAGGTTACGGAAAAGAACCAGATTTAATTGTCGATTTAGTGTATAATCCGCAACTACCTCAAAGTGAAAAATTTTCTTTAACACCAGAACAAAGCAAACTAGAACGAGATTACAAAGTGTTTTTGCAAGAAAATTTTGGTATTGTTTTTAACAACTTATTCACCATCACTAACATACCAGTTGGTAGAACTAAAATGTACTTGGAGCGAAAGAAACTGTACGCTCCTTATTTACAGTTTTTAGAGTCGCATTTCAATTCCGGTACAGTTGAAAATTTGATGTGTCGCGATGAGCTTTCGATTGATTACTTGGGTAATGTGTATGATTGCGACTTTAACCAAATGATGAATTTACCCGCAAAAACTCGCGACGGGCAAAACCTTACAGTAGCTAAGTTGCTAGAAGCTGGTAGTTTAGATTTGATTGATGAGGTACAAACTGCAGCTTATTGTTATGGTTGTACTGCTGGTTGTGGTTCGAGTTGTGGGGGCGCTTTGGTGTAAACAGCGGTAGAATGCATTTGTGTAGCGTTTTGGTAAAGCTGTTACAGAAATTGTTACGAGCGCCTTACTAATAATGAGATGAGTTTATGATGTAAGTAAGTTAAGTCTCCTCACACTATTTTAAAAACCGTGGTAGCTCAGCAGAGTCCACGGTTTTTATTTTCTATTAATAGAAACATAGTACAATACGATTACCAGCCTTCTACCTGTGGTGTCGAGCAGTACCCGACACTTGCGTAAATTCAAAAGTAAGTATAGACGAGATGCCCAATCAAGCGAACAAACTCTTTCGTGAAGAAGCGCTAGAACAACTGTCCTCACCAGAACAGCTAGATAGACTGGTGCAGCTAACAAGCCGCCAAGCTTGGATGCCCTTGGTTTCTATGGGCTTGTTAGTAGTTGTGGCTGCCATCTGGAGTGTAGTTGGGCGAATTCCACTTACTGTCACAGGTTCTGGCGTATTAATCCGACCTCGTCATGTGGTACAATTCCAATCTGTTGGTGGTGGTCAATTGTTGACCTTGAATATCAAGCCAGGAGATGTAGTTAGTCAAGGTCAAGTACTCGCTACAATCGACCAATCTAAAATCAGGCAACAATTGCAACAACAGAACGCAAAATTAATCCAGTTGCAAGAGCAAAACCAAAATACTGATAGATTGCAAAAGCAGCAAATAGTACTGCAAGAAAGAGCGCTTTCTCAGCAGCAAAAAGATTTTGAAGAAACCCTACGTCGAGAGTCAGTAGCACCAGTACTGCACGCGGAAAGACTTAAGGCGTTAGAGCAAAAACGCCAAAGTCTTGAGCAAAGCCTGTTCAGAGAAAAAGTAGTACCTACTTTGTATAACCAAACTCTCACCGCGCTAGCAGAAAAACGTAAAAGTCTTGAACAACGTTCAGCACAAATTACCTCATTGCAGCAAACTTTGCAACAACGAGTAGAAACTCGTCGCGATTTGTTAAACCAAAAGGTTATTAGCCAAGATGTGTTACTGCAATCCCAGCAGGAATTATTGAACGCGCAGACGCAAGTGTCAGATATTCAAACACAACTCAAAGATTTAGATGTGCAAAAAACATCTAGCGATCGCGAATATCTACAAAACCTCAATAGACTTGATGATATTAAGAACAATATTCAAGACATTAAAGTTCAAAAAACCAATGCAGAACGAGACTACTTACAAAATCTAAATAAACTAGATGAAATCAAAACCAAAATTAAAGATATTGAAGCGCAAAAAACCAAACTTATTCAACAAGATTTAGAAAGATCAATCAACAAATTAAATCAAATTCAGGAAGTTAAACGCCAGATTGCCCAGTTAAAACTGCAATTATCTCAATCGAGCCAAATTATCAGCAAATTTGATGGTCGTATTTTAGAAGTTGGTGTCCTTCCCGGTCAAGTTATTAGTGCTGGCACTCGGATTGGGACTATCGAAACTGAAGATCGTAATACCAAACTAGAAAGTCTTGTTTACTTTGCTGACGCAGATGGCAAGCAAATTAAACCAGGCATGATTGTACAGGTTACACCCAGCGTTGTCAAGCGCGATCGCTTCGGTGGAATTGTTGGAGTGGTAACAAAAGTTTCTCCCTTCCCTGTGACAACTCAAGACATCACAGCACAAGTAGGCAACGAAGACGTAGCTCGTAGCCTTGCCAATAGTAGCGCAACTCGCGTGCAAGTTTTTGTCGAACTACAAAAAGACTCAAACACTGTCAGTGGTTATAAATGGTCTTCTTCTAATGGACCTGCGCTAAACATCTCATCTGGTACGACTGCGCAAGTCCGGGTCAAAGTAGGAGAAGTTGCTCCTATCTCTTATATTATTCCAATATTTCGCTCTTGGACAGGTGTATATTGATATAAAATATGCTCACCTTCATTAAAAATATTCTACAGCGATCGCAAACTAGTCGCGTCCGTACCCCCACGCTGCTGCAAATCGAAGCAACCGAATGCGGCGCTGCTGCTTTGGGAATTATTCTCGGTTATTACAGTCGCATTGTCCCCTTAGCAGAATTACGGCGTGAATGTGGTGTCTCACGAGATGGTAGCAGCGCCTTTAATATCATCAAAGCAGCTCGCAACTATGGCTTAAATGCCAAAGGTTTCAAACCGTCTCTGGAAAACCTCAAAATCCTTCCTCCCCCCTACATTGTCTTTTGGAAGTTCAACCACTTTCTTGTGGTGGAAGGGTTTGCCAAAAACCAAGTCTACCTCAACGATCCTGCCACAGGACGTCGGACAGTTTCCCTAGAAGAGTTTAACCGCGCCTACACTGGAGTCGTTCTGGCTATGCAGCCAGGAGCGGAATTTCAAAAAAAAGGTAAAAAAAATAACATTGTTTCTGCCTTAGCCTCACGCTTGCAACACTCGCAAAGCACCATTTTATTCTGTCTCCTAGCAGGACTGTTACTGACTTTTCCCAGGTTAGCGGTGCCAGCTTTTACTCAGGTGTTTGTTGATGAAATTCTCGTCACTGAGCGTTCTGACTGGATACGTCCCTTGGTATTAGGAATGGTTCTTACCGCTGTAGCTAGGAGCTTCCTTGCGTGGCTGCGGCTCACCTACTTGCGGAAGCTGATGCTGAAGTTGTCGGTGACAATGTCGGCGCAGTTTCTTTGGCACATTCTTCGCTTACCAGTTGATTTTTATGCTCAACGCTTTGCAGGTGAAATTAGCAGCCGGGTGCAACTGAATAACAAAGTTGCTAATCTACTTTCAGGTACGCTAGCCACCACGGTTATTGACGCGGTGATGATGGTGTTTTACTTTCTGATTATGCTCCAGTACGATTGGGTGCTGACAAGTGTTGCTCTCAGTTTTGCTGGTATAAATTTTTTCGCTCTACAGTTTTTAGCGCGAACAAGAGTGGATGCCAACATGAAGTTGGCACAGGAATATGGTAAGGTCAATGGAGTGACGATCGCGGGTATTCAAACAATCGAAACAATCAAAGCCAACGGGCTTGAGTCTGACTCATTTGCTAAATTTGCCGGAAACTATGCTCAAGCCCTCAACGCATACCGGGAATTAGCTCTACAAACTCAAATTCTGGCAGTATTACCCACATTTTTGACGAACCTCACAACCACCTCTATTTTATTTCTCGGCGGTTATCGGGTAATGAACGGTAACTTGAGTATTGGGATGTTGGTTGCTTACCAAAGTTTGACGGCTAGCTTCCTTGAGCCAATCAACAGTTTGATTAATTTTGGCAGTTTGTTGCAAGATTTAGAAGCTGACTTGAATCGCCTTGATGATGTCCTGCAAAACTCCGTCGATGTAGAAGCTCAGAGGAGCATGGGGAGCAGGGGAGCAGGGGGAGTAGGGGGAGCTCTTGAGAATTACCAATTACCAATATCCTTTCGGTTACAGGGCTATGTTGAGTTACGAAATATCACCTTTGGCTATAGCCGAGTGGACAACCCTTTAATTGAGAACTTTAGCTTAATTTTGCAGCCGGGACAACGAGTGGCGATCATTGGGGGGAGTGGTTCTGGTAAGTCTACAATAGCCAAGCTAGTTTGCGGTTTATATGAACCTTGGGCAGGAGAAATTTGCTTTGATGGCGTACCTAGAACTCAGATTCATCGTTCTATACTGGCGAACTCTGTGGCAATGGTAGAACAGGATATTTTTCTGTTTGCTGGGACAGTGAGAGAAAATCTTACCCTCTGGGATTCGACAGTACCACAAACTGACTTAGTGCGGGCTTGCTCTGATGCAGCCATTCACGATTTAATTGTCTCTTTGCCTGGGGGATATGATGCCAAGTTGATTGAAGGAGGAATGAACTTAAGTGGTGGGCAGCGCCAGCGTTTAGAAATTGCCCGCGCTTTGGTTAGAAATCCGGCAGTGTTGGTAATGGATGAAGCGACTTCTGCACTGGATGCTCAAACAGAATTGATGATTGATCGGAATTTGCGGCGACGCGGTTGCTCTTGTATTGTCATCGCTCACCGACTCAGTACAATTCGCGATTGTGATGAAATTATCGTGCTGGAGCAAGGTAAAGTCGTGCAAAGAGGTACTCATGAACAGTTGTGGCACTCAGGGGGAAATTATGTTAGATTGCTGCGCTCTGAAGAATGATTTTATATTTGCCTAAGTAAGTAGGTAAAATTAAATATAAAATACACTAGCATAACACAATCAGCGCTCTTTCTAGCTAGTATTGAATAAAGTTCAATATATTAAGGAAATACTGATAGTGTATGACACTTGAAATTGAAATAACTCCGGAACTCGAACAGCAGTTACAGCAGGCTGCAGAGAAAGCAGGTGTTACGCCAGATGCTTATATCGTTCGCCTTTTGCAGCAAAACCTCAAACCAACTCACTCCCTGCCAGAAAACGAGGTAGAATTGCTTCAAAGAATTGATCGCAGCCTGTCTCACATTGAGTGGCAACGCTATAGTGATTTACTCTCAAAACGAGACGCCCAGACATTGACCCCAACTGAACATAACGAATTAATAGCTGTATCCGAGCAAATTGAACTTGCTAATGCTCACCGCATAGAAGCATTGGGGGAGCTATCTCGAATTCGCAACACAAGCATCAACGACCTGATCGCAGAACTGGGTTTGGGACAAATAGTCTATGCCTGAAGCCCGTGTCACACTCAAACAGCGAGCAGCTGTAGCCGAACGGGCACGCCACTGTTGTGAGTATTGTCGCTCTCAAGAGCGATACTCTCCCGATTCATTCAGTGTTGAACACATCATACCATTAGCTAAAGAAGGAATAAGTAATCTAGATAATCTTGCTTTTTCTTGTCAGGGTTGCAACAACCGAAAGTACATCAGTGTTGAAGCACTTGATCCAGTAACGCAAGTAAAAGTTTCTCTCTACCATCCACGCCAAGAACTATGGATTGCTCATTTTGCTTGGAATAAAGATTGTAGTTTAGTGATTGGACTAACACCTACCGGACGTGCAACAATCCAGAAATTACAACTTAACCGCATGGGTTTAGTCAACCTTCGGCGGGTTCTGTTTGAATTTGGCGAACACCCACCTAATTTCTAATTTCAGAGCGACTGACGCTCGATACGATAGTGACTAGTAGTATTACTGAGGATGGGCAGGGGATCTCCGTCTCGAAGCAAGTCAATCTCTACTAAATGAGTTAAACTGTCTAACACCTGCTGCCGTTTAGATTCGTACTTTTGCCGCCCATACCCCCTTTTGTTGGCTGGGGAGAGAATTTCAATTGCTGTCACTACTTCCTTTGTCGCTGCATCTTTCACCTCAATATAAGATTGTCGTACTCCTTCAAGTAGGGGAATGCCAACTTTAATCGGCAGTTGCAGATCTGAGGTAGTGACAGTAGTAGTGACTGGTTCGCATGTTCGACGCTGCTGAACGGTTAAGTCAGGTATGCCTATGGCGCTCGCCAAATCGCTGCTCACTTTATACACCCACTTATCCGTTACCACCCGATATTTTTGCAGCAGTTTGGGAACCAAGTCAAGAGCTAGCGCCGCAATTAGGTGATTGTGGAAGTCCGACCAGTAATCTGACTGTTCGAGATAGGGATTCATGCCGGTCCAGGGGTTAGGCATATCTAAACGCGACAGGTATAGAGAGCAAATAGTTAGGTCGTATTGTCTTTCTTTGAAGCTTCTTTTTATGTTAACAACATCCCCACTGCATTGCCATCGGCGTGGCAATAACAATCCCTGTGTTTGTTTAATCACAAGCCTTTAAGGGTCATTCGCTAGATTTGCACGGGGTAAGTTAAGCTCTCACAACCAAAAATTTGAAAATTTCCTCCTCCTATGGATAGTTTTTATCTCAGTATTACTTAGTTATTATATTTTTTGTCAGCGGTGGATTTACTTAAGTGTATGAAGTCGTTATACCTAAGCCAAACCAACATCAAGCGTTGTTATAAGGGTTGTAAACAACGCACAATTCAATTCTGTTGATGTTTATTAATGTGAATGATCGTGGAATTAATAGTAGCAGTAAAAGTAGCAATAGAACATCAACATAGCTGATAAAGGTTTTGGTCGGGACAAAATACTGAACCACGTAATTTTGAGGCAAAATTAGTTCGCTTCATATTATTTAGTTTTGCTATTTGCAATTCAATCATTATTACTGAATCACTGATTAAGTTATTCATTAAGCCCCTAGCTTGAATAGGGGCTTATCTATTTGTTGACAGTGAATAATCACTTTAGAAATTACGCATTAAGTACTACCTCAAGTTTATCCCTTTTCTCCTATAACCTTTCCCCTAGCTTATTTTGAACATTCAATAAAAGTAGGAAAAGTAGGTAAATTTAGTCCTATAAATAATAAAAAGTAGGAAAAGTAGGAAAAGTATGTTCAGGCAATTTACCAGACAAAATCCAGATTAATAAGTAGATCTTTACTTATAGAAAAAATAAATTTAGTAACCTAATTCCGCCAGAAGGATGATACAATTTTCTGGAAAGGTTATGCTATATTTCTATTAAAGAAACACAATGTTTCGGATTCAAAAAAATAAGAGGTAAATTTATGTCTAACACCAAAATTGCTGGCTTCCAATCTAACCTTTTTGAAGAATTGGATGATGCCGATTTACAGACAGTCAGAGGTGGTCAACTTGTTGGGGATTTGCTAGGTACTGTTACTAGTACTAATTCAGCTCTTGGTAACGGAGGCAGACCAACATCAGGCGGTGCTTTATTAGTAGGAACAACACTGGTGAATACTGGACTCTACGTTATTCAGGTTAGTCAAGGAGCAGAGTCTGGTCTTCAGGCTGTAAACGGAGGACTGGCAAATACTTTGGGCAATGTATAGGGGATAAATTCCAGTGAGCCATTAGACATCTCCGGAAAATAATGTAGAGACGTTCCATGGAACGTCTCTACAAGGATTGGTTGTGCACGTTTAAATTCGGTCGATGTCTATTAGACATAGCAGTGAAAAACAATTTTCACTTATATTAAGTTATTCATCAAGCCCCTAGTTTGAACAGGGGCTTATCTGTTTATTAGCAAAGAATAATCACTTTAGAAATTACGCATTGAGTAATATCACAAAGCCATTAATAAATGTGTGGCATTTAGCGGTTGATGAGAACATCATGAAATTATTGACGCCGAAATATATCTTCTCTACCTCAGTTCCTCAATTCTTTAGGTTTGAACAATTAGCTACTACTTACCGAACAGAGGTTCTCGCAGGTGTCACAACGTTTATGACTATGGCTTATATTTTGGTTGTGAATCCCAGAATATTATCCAATGCTATATTTATCGAGCAGCCCGGTGATTTGTTCAATCAGCTTGTAACTGCCACAGCCATTTCTTCGGCGATCGCAACTGCTCTAATGGGACTGTTATCTAATTATCCCTTTGCTGTAGCTCCCGCAATGGGTCTAAACGCTTTTTTTGCTTTCTCAGTTGTGTTGGACTTGCAGATGAATTGGCGGTTGGCGCTCACATCTGTCCTCATCCAAAGCTTAATTTTTATAGGCTTGATTTTATCCAATATCCATATCCAAATTATCAAAGCAATTCCAGCTTCCCTCAAACATGCCACCGTAGCAGGTATTGGTTTATTCATCGCCTATATTGGTCTTTCTGGTGTTCCTGAACCTCCCACTCTCGGAGCAGGTATTATTGTTGCCAGTAAAACGACCTTAACAACTATTGGCTCCTTCAGGGAACCAGCTACTTTACTCTCAGCTTTTGGTTTATTGCTTACCGCCACTTTGGTAGCACGTCATATTAAAGGAGCGATATTATGGGGCATCTTCGCTACAGCGCTGTTAGGTTGGATACTAAATATTGCTCCTTGTCCTGAAAAAATTATTGCCCTACCTGAATGGTCACAAAACTTAACAAACCAAGCATTCACTGGCTTGAGTTATCTTACACCGAATCAAATCTGGAACTTTGTATCTGTCACACTTACCTTTTTATTTGTAACTTCCTTCGACACCATTGGCGCACTTACTGGATTGGGACAACAGGCTGGTTACATTAATAAAAATGGTGAATTACCTCACGCTACCAAATCTTTGTTAGCAAGTGCTATGGGTATAACCTTTGGGGCATTGATGGGCACTTCCCCTAGCGCAACTTATCTGGAATCTGCCTCTGGCATATCCGAGGGGGGACGGAGTGGTTTCACATCTGTAGTAGTAGCAGCGCTGTTTCTGCTTTCTGTGTTATTTACTCCCTTATTTGCAGCAGTGCCTGCTTTCGCGACAGCTCCTGCATTGATTATGGTGGGTTTTTTGATGATTGGTAGCGTGCGAAACATTAATTGGAACGATCCAGCAGAAGCAATTGCCGCATTCTTAATTCTTCTCACCATGCCTCTTACTTACTCGATTGCGGAGGCATTGGCAATTGGTTTCATTATTTACCCTGTGATTAAAGTTTCCCAAGGATTTGCTCATAAAGTGAATAAAACTGTATATTTTCTAGCAGCTATCTGTGTATGTCACTTTTTACTCAAGAGTTAATACCGTTTCTCCAAAAACTGGCTACATAAGATCCCCACCCCCCCTTGCCCCCCCTTATTAAGGGGGGGTTGGGGGGGTGGGGTTGGGGGGATCGGATTTGTTGCCCCAATAAGGAGAATGGTATAAAAAGACTTGCGCTCACATGCTGCTAGTGGTGTACTCTATGGAAATTCTGTATCGTATCAAACGAAATGAATCATTAGTGCTGGATGACCCGGAAAAGGTTTGGGTTATACAAACAGGTGATGTATCATTATTTACAACTAAAGTCAAGAATATTACGCTACACGGGGATGAGCTTGGCGCTCAGCCAGAGGCGGAAAGCTTGACAGCACCGACTCTAAAGCACGATCGCCGTTATCTATTCAGTGTCGGTGCTCTTGAGGCGTTGTTTGGTGCAGCAACCAATCATCCAGATTCTTTGATAGTAGCAGTAGCAATTGACGCAACAGAATTATCCCAAATTTCAATTGCAGATTTGGTGAGGTTAGTAGCGACGCGTGAAACAAGAGCGATCGCTTTAGTGAATGGTTGGATAAATCACTTAAGTGAGACATTCAGCACCGAAGGCTATTCAGTAAATTTTTCCCACTATTTATCATTAATTAAACCAGAAAATGCTACTTCACTGCCAATTATTTTAGCTGATTTACATTCTGAATTCTTCAACAATTTAAATTTGCTCCAACAGCAAGAAATAGAGATAGCCTTTCTTCAATTTCAACAACGAGAGCAACTCAATCGTACTGTAGTCAATTCTGCACTTTCTAAATTAGCTTCTGTGTTGCAACAGGAGCAAGAAACTGTATCTAGTCAACAAGGAACACCGTTGTTGGTGGCGGCGGGAGCAGTAGGACGAGCAATGGGGATAACGATAACTCCTCCGGCACAGTCATTTGACATCAGTCGAGTCAAAGATCCAGTGGAGGCTATTGCTCGCTCTTCCCAATTTCGCACCCGTCGTGTCGTGCTAGAGTATGGCTGGTGGCAGCGTGAGTATGGTCCACTTTTAGCTTATACCCAAGCAGAACAGCGTCCGATCGCTTTGTTGCCAGCCGGAAAACATTACATTTTATTTGACCCATTAGCACAAACTCGTACATTTGTCAATCAGGCAGTAGCGGCAACACTAGCACCGCAAGCATACCAGTTTTACCGATCTTTACCCAAAGTTAATAATGCACTTGGGTTGTTCCAATTTGGCATTAAGGGTTATGAAAAAGACATCATTCTCGTTCTGGTAACTGGGATTGTTGGCTCCCTATTGGGGATGGTTGTGCCGCAAGCAACAGCGCTTTTGGTAGATAATGCAATTCCAGATAGCGATCAAAGTCTATTATGGCAAATAGGACTGGCACTTTTGGCGATCGCCTTTGGAAGATCGGCTTTTGACATGTCCCAAGGGATTATGTCATTGCGAGTCGAAAACGCCGCTGATGGCGCCTTGCAGCCTGCAATTTGGGATCGACTCCTCAGACTAAGTCCCGCATTTTTTCGCAACTATTCCTCTGGCGACTTACTAAACCGGACTTTATCAGTAAACCAAATTCGTCGGATACTATCGGGAGCAACACAACGCACCCTATTAAGCGGACTATTTGCTCTACTCAATGGAGTGCTGATGTTTGTTTACAGTTGGCAACTTGCCTTAGTTGGGGTGGGGATAGCCTTGCTAGCAAGCGCAGTTACTGCTGTCTGTGGGTGGCTATTAGTTCGCTATTCACGACGGCTGCAAGAACTGGATGGCGAAATTAACGGGTTAACGGTACAACTTATTAATGGAGTCGCCAAGTTGCGGGTGGCGCGTGCCGAAGAACGAGCGTTTGCAGCTTGGGCAGAGCAGTATAGCCAGAGAACTAAACTGACAGCAACTTTGCAACAAATTCAAGATAGTGTTTCCGTATTGAACGAGATACTATCTTTGCTAACTTCGGCACTGTTGTTTGGGTTGGCAGTGCTGTTTCTGCAAAGGGATCAAGCCAGTGGCAGCGGCGGATTCACAACGGGAACATTTTTGGCGTTTAATTCAGCGTTGGGAATTTTTATCGGGGGAGTGAGCAATCTTAGTAATACTCTAATTGATATTTTGGCAATTGTACCACTGTGGGAGCGGGCAAAGCCGATTTTACAGCAAGAATTAGAGTATGATTCTCACAAGGTTGATCCAGGACGCTTGATGGGTCGTGTCATTTTAGACCATGTTACCTTTCGTTACCGTGAGGATGGTCCACCGATTCTTAATGATATCAGTCTTCATGCAGAACCTGGGGAATTTGTGGCAATTGTGGGACCATCGGGAAGTGGGAAGTCAACGATACTGAGGTTGTTATTGGGGTTTGAAACTCCACTCTCCGGAAAGGTGTACTACGATCGCTTTGATTTGGCACAATTAGATCTTGTGGCGGTGCGAAGGCAGTTTGGGGTGGTGCTGCAAAATGGTAGGATAGGAGCTGGGTCAATTTTTCAGAATATATCTGCCTCTGCATTGATATCGCACAATGAAGCTTGGGAAGCAGCGCAGATGGCGGGGTTTGCTGCTGATATTGAGCTTTTTCCCATGAAGATGCACACGGTTGTTAGTGAAGGCGGTACCAATCTTTCCGGAGGACAACGCCAACGATTATTGATTGCTAGAGCACTTGTCAATAAGCCGAAAATTATCTTAATGGATGAAGCAACCAGTTCTTTGGATAACCAGACACAAGCGATCATTACTAAGAGTTTAGAAGAATTGAAAGCGACTCGCATAGTGATTGCTCACCGCCTCAGCACGATTCGCAATGCTGACCGAATTTATGTTATTGAAGAGGGGCGGGTGGTGCAAGTAGGCACATTTGCGGTACTGATGAAACTTGAAGGGCTATTTGCTCAACTGGTAGCCCGACAAATGGAATGAACTAACGCCAAAACTACTCTGAACGTAGAGCTTTAACTGGATCGATTTGGCTAGCTCGCAAGGCGGGGGTAAAACTTGCTCCCACCCCAACCAGTAGTGCCGATCCTAAAGCCACTGTTGCGATCGCCCCATCAAATTGGTACGGTAATTTAAAGGTATCGGTAACGACAACAGTTAAACCGTGTACTACCCCAAGACCTACTACTCCTCCGATCAGACTCAAAAGCAAAGCCTCTAGAATAAACTGCAGCATGATTTCCTGTTGAGTAGCCCCCACTGCACGTCTCAAACCAATTTCAGCAGTTCGTTCTGTTACCGAGGCAATCATAATATTCGCAATTCCAACACCGCCAACTAATAGTGCCATCGCCCCCACCACCGTCAGTCCCTGCGAAGCCATCTCCAGGGTTTTCTGCTGCTGTATAATGTCTGACACATTGTTCCAAAACAAAAATTTTCCACCTGTAAATTTTTCTGTGATGGGCACTTTTGGCATCAATATGAGCTAGATGAGCAAGTAATACACAGAGGCAGTGTTGGGTAAGTTGTCGTTTGTCAGAAAAACTGCTAAAACTGTAATATTTTTAAGTGTTAGCACACAACCGCGCAATTTCCTTACCCCCAGAACAGAAATATGGCTTCGATCGAATTGACCATCCGAGATGATAATGGCAACATCTTACAATGTAACACTACCACGACATATACTTTGAACTTAGGTGGGCAGACGTTCTCTGAAATAGAAGGAGCGGTAGAAAATTGGAAACAGACTGTACGAACGGATGTTGAGCGAAAGCATCTTGTTGCGGCTCAAGCACAGTTTACTCAAGAGAAAAAAAACCAATCAAATAATATGTAATGGTACAACACCAGTAAATATCAAAACATTGCATGGAAAATTTACATTTGAGTTGCAACGCTATAAGTATCAGGGAAATAATGTTAATTATTTTGAGCTAACCAATCAATTTTCCTCTGGCTATATTAGTAATAGACTTCAGGAGTTTACTGCCTATTACAGCAATCGATTGAGTTACACAGAGGTGGAGAATTTAATCATCAGAACAACGGGTGATAAACTACTAACAGAAAGGCAGTCGCCTACGGAGGGAAACCCGGATACAGCGCTGCCTCCCAAACCTGTCGTCAAATAGTCATTAACAAAGCCACTGACATCAGTGAACAGCTAACCAGAGGAGTGGAAACTACGCTCGCATCTGTTGAACAGCCACTAATTGTTAACCCAAATGTAGAAATTTACCAACCCGACTCCCCGGAAATTCTGTTATTTGATGATGCTATTCAAGTCAAGGCGCAGAAATTAAAACGTGAGAAACATACTACTAAACTTGACAATCAAGATGGTCAAAAGCTAGGGAAAGCATCGACTTCAGCAGTTAGTACTGATGTGGTGATTCTACAAACATCTAAGGATGAATTTGAATATATTACTGCTCCTCTACCACTAGACGACCAAGAAAGTTTGAACAAGCGCCTTGGTAGTTAAAGCCAAGATAATTCAAGAATACGGGCAGCAAAACACACCATTAAATCTGGTGGCAATTACTGATGGAGCGAAGGTAATTCGACAAAGATTATTGAGTTTATTTTCACAACCTATAATGATTATTTTGGACTGGTATCATTTGGGAAAAAAGCTCCGAGAACTCATGTCGATGATTGCTAGAAATAAACAAGAGAAATCAGAACACTTGCAGTTTTTATTTTCAAGGGTTTTGGCGCGGTCAAACAACTCAAGCAATTGAATATCTCCGCTTCGGAAGTTGTCGCCAGAAACCAAAATAAGTTACTTGAATTGATTGGTTATCTCGAAAAGCATCAGTCGGAAATTATAAACTATGAACGACGTGCGGCAGCTAGCAAGACAATTGGTAGCGGTCGTGTCGAAAAAGGTGTTGATTTAATTGTCGGACATCGCCAGAAGAAAAAGGGTATGAGTTGGCAGACAGTCGGCAGTAAGGCTTTGGCTATTTTAAAGGTGGCGCTCGCTTAATGGTCAATGGCCGCTTCTTTGGGGGGTAGAGTCTGTGATTGCTTAATCACAGAAAAATTTACAGGTGGAAAATTTTTGCTCTCCAACAAAGAAAAATTAGCCTTTTACTGTAACTGCCGTATCTGCAAGCGGTGCTCTTATGCAGCCAGAAGATGCCATCAGGTTCTGCAAAATACCCCCCCACAATGAAAATGCAAATTCGTTCCCTAGTAACGAGTCACGTCTAGTCGCAACACCTGCTCTCGAGTGCAATGGAAACAACACAATTCGTTGAATCAAAAAACAGTGTGTAACCTGCGTGTTTGCGATCGCGTTTTGGAAAATGTATAATTTAGCGTATAACTTTGTAAACAAACGCGGCACTCAGAGCCATCACAGCAGAAAATCCTGTAACACCACAACAGCGTGGAAAAGACATATATATTTTTTGTCGGTAGAAGAGGCTAGTCTTTCCGCGACTTGTCCGTTGCAGCTTGAGATGATTGAGGCAAAAGTAGAAAGGAAAGACTCACAATGGTTGCAAACATGGGCTAATCTTTTCAGATTACATAAATTGTGTTAATAGCAGTTAGAACAGTAATGCTGAAGCTATGATTTTAATAGATGAGTGGAGTCCGAACTTTATGGAAAGCAAAACTTTAGCAACATCACAGACTACAAATTTAAAGGTCAATTTTTTGCTGGAAACTAGAGAGGATGGTAGCGCGTAGACGCGGAGCGGCTTGCCGTAAGGCATCGTATCTATTCTAGAACTTCCACAGTATCGCGTGGAAGCAGCAACACGCGAACAGGCACTTACAATGTTAGAAGAGCTTTTGACTCAGCGTATGAATAAAGTCGAAGTCATTCCGAGGGAAATTAAATTACCATCCGCTGAACAATCCCAAAGACCTTGGATGAAATTTGCAGGCGTATTCAAAGACGATCCAGACTTTGACGCAGTTCAGCAATATATTCAAGAGTATCGTCAAGAATTGGATGCTGCCGAAAATGAAGCAGATTCTAGCATACAGAGGGACGCAAGTTGAGTCTTTGGATTCTTGATACGGATCACGTTTCTCTTTTTCAAAGAGGAATTTAGAAATTGCTCGTCGCCTAAACAGCGTTGATAAGAGCGAAATCGCGATTACAATTATTACCGTTGAGGAACAAATTCGTGGACGATTTTAAGCCATTCGACGAGCAGATCCTGATGAGTTAGTTTCGGCTTATCAGAAGCTACAGGTGACTTTTGATAGCTTGAAGAGCTTCAATGTATTGGGATTCACGGCTGAAGCACAGGGCATATATACGAATCTAATTCGTCAAAAGATCAAAGTTGGTCGGTAGGATTTACGGATTGCGGCGATCACTCTTTCCGTAAATGGAATTTTGGTCACACGGAATGATCGAGACTTTTCTCAAGTACCTAATTTGATTTTGGAAAATTGGACTTTGTAAAGGGGCTTGGATCTGATCATTAAGCAACCGGAGCCAATGCCCTTTGTCAACTGTTTGCTGCGGGCGCACGCGATCGCGCTTCTTGCGAGTGTGAATCAGTTTGGTGATGTAAAACTTTTCCTCACAAAACACCAAATTCAATCCTATCTTGAATCACTCGGATGAGCCAAAAGCAGCCTTCAAGTATTGCAGCAGCACGAGGTTTTTAACACGTAGTTACACTTGAGCGAAGACAGTGCAACTACGTACCTTTACGCTATGATTTATTTTTAGCTTCATAATCAGGTCCATCCCAGGCATTACAGCATCTAGCAAGATCGCGTCGGGTAAGTGATTTTCATAGGCGGCAAGAGCAGCTGCACCATCTTGCGCTTCCAGCACTTGGTAGCCTTCTTGTTCGAGTGCTACACGCAGCAGCAACCGCATGGACTTGTCGTCATCGACAACAAAAATTAAAGGGGAGTTTTCCTTTTTAGGATTGGTAGTCATGTGTAAACCCGGTGTAGTTCAATTTGCAAGGCTGCTTTGACTGTTTTGTATGCCGCCTCAATTTGCAACACACCAGCTAGTGCCCCTTTTGTGTTACCAGTGTTACCCATGACTTCCACAGCCTGACAACGCTTAGATAGAGCTAGAGCACCCAAAGAAGCACTTGCCGATCTGAGCTTGTGAGCCGCCTGTTGCAGTGCTGCTGCATCTTGTGTTGCAACAGCGGTATGCATTGCTTGTAATAGTTGCGGCGCTTCTGCTAAATAATTATTAATAATTTGCGCCAGAACTTCATTGGCTCTAGCACCTGCCATCTTGCGTAAAGATTGCAGCGTCTTAGCGTCAAGAGGAGGTGATTGACACTGCTTCATAGCCTCAACAAGTTTTTCGATTTGAATCGGTTTAATGATATAATCATCCATACCCGCTTCTAAACACTGCCGCCAAATATCCTCAGTGGCATAAGCTGTCATGGCAATAATCCGGGGACGCTGCTGTTGTGACCATTCCTGGCAGATTCGACGGGTGGCAGTTAATCCATCCATTTCGGGCATTTGTACGTCCATCAACACCACGTCATAAGGCTGATGGCGCAGCGCTTGCAATACCTCTATTCCATTATCGACTGCATCAGCTTGATACCCAAGCTGCGCCAAGATCAGCAAGGCAACTTCCTGGTTCACTTGATTGTCTTCGGCTAACAAAATCCGTAGAGGTAACGTGAGCGCGATTTGAGGTATTGCAAGTCTTGACTCCAGCGAATAGGTATCCAATTGGATGGAACTAGATTGGGCAACTATCGTGAAATAAAAAGTGGAACCCAAACCCTGGGTACTCTCCACCGAGATGCGTCCGGACATGATTTCCGTTAACTGTTTACAGATGGCAAGTCCCAGCCCCGTTCCTCCATAGCGACGGCTGATTGAAGCATCGACTTGGGTAAACGACTCGAACAGATGCTCGATCTGCTCTTGGGGAATACCGATGCCTGTGTCTTTAACAGCAAATTGAACTTCGTAATCTATGCAAAGATTGCAATTACAATAGACAGAGCAACAAGCTTTGGATCGTACCTTGCTTTCGCCTGTAGTTGCATCGCCGCCATAGCTGTGTAGTGCATAGCAGCAATTCCTAATCCCATGACAATCCCCCCAAAGAGCAACCCAAGCGTACCTAGTTGCTGGCGGCTGACGATGTAGAGCGTTCCTCCTGAGGTAACAATTGCCACCCCCATTGAGACTAAAACCATTGAGATGTCGTGGGTTATGGGGATCGGCAGCTTATAAGCTAACATACCGATGAAGTGCATCGACCAGATGCCAATTCCCATGACAATCGCGCCTAGCAAGAGCCACTTACGCCCACGCCCAGAGGCTACCTTCACCGCTCCTGCCAGATCCAGTGCAGTGTAACAGGCGATCAATGCCATCGCCACCGAAAATACAACAAGGGGTACATCATAATGTGCTTCCATAACTTATACACAACAACCCATGTGGCTTTCTATACATTTTACAGGTTCTGATATTCTCGTAATGGGTAACAACAACGTTTCCTCAATGTGCGATCGCACACTGGGAGTTACTTCACAACCGCTTTTGAGGCAATCCACTAGCAACTGGTTGGCAGTGTAGTACTGTAGTAGTAATTCCTTTTGCTTGTCGTTGAACTGCCATTGATGACCGATATTGCGACACCGAAGCAACAAAGACCTCAATTTCTCAACCCAGATTTTACCGTTAGTGTTCCACCATTTATTCAATTTTTCCTTACCGCGCTCTAGGGTAGGTAGTTGTTTTTTGAGTTGTTGCAGCAAGCGTTGAAAGTCACAGTCACAGACAACATCCGCGTCATAAGTAAGGGCAAAACTCAGAGCCAGGATTCGCTCCATCGGATCGCAATTGGCTTCACTTAGGGATAGCGCACGGTTAAGAGCTAGATCTACGGTAAAATCAGTGGCAAGATTACCAGCAAGGCGAGGATCGATGGCAAGGCATAGAGCCAAATCGCGGGACAAGTTAAGATCGCGGGGAAGGACAAGTGTCAGGTAAAAGGCACGAATAGCTGCTGCTTTGTAAGGAGACTTGACGGAAAGAGACTTTTGGTTGAGCCAGATGAGGAACTGCTGCAATTGCTCATCAAAAGCCACGATCCCATCAATGTGTTGCTTCATTAACACTAGCAGGTCAGCGAACCACTTATGCACAAAAGCTTCAATTTGGCAAGAGTCAAAATCGGCAATCTCAATCTCGGTGAATCCCTCAAATTGATACTGCTGGGTTCCAATCCGACAGGTAATAATAAACTGATTTTTGTAATACTCAGATGACAACTTGCGAATTTTTTTGACGATTTCAGCACAATTGTCTTCGGGAATTTCATCTAAACCATCTAGTAGAAATAATACTCTGCCATGAGCGAGTATGGTTTGGATTTGCTCGGACGTTATGCCGTAGGCAAGCTCTTGACTGATATAGTTCAATAAATTGAAATTCCCCGTTTCTGTTGCATCCTCGGCAAAGTTGTTTAGTTTAATAAAAAGCGGAATTCGCTCTGGTTGTAACTTGCCTTGATTACATTGCGTGGCGATATGTTGCAAAAATGTGGTTTTTCCAGAGCCTGGTTTACCTAGCACCATCAGCTTGGGATAGGTTGCAACTGCTTGCATTGCTGGCACTCGTTCGTGACCGATTAGATTTGAATCAAAGCGGTTGAATTTTTCTGAAACCTCGCCTTGCAATTCAAAGATATCTAACCATGCCTGACTTGTAATATTATTCAGAATATCGACACTGACATAAATGTCTTCTAGCCCAATTGGTTGAGCAATATCTAACAACTGTACAGTGGCACACTGGGCTTGAATCTTATCACCCCTTTGCTTTCGCACTCTTTCTACCAAGGCATCGATATCTTGGCAGTTGTTTACATCCTGCTCATCTTCCTTTGGTAGTATTTCAGATGGTAGCTCGGCAATCTCTTGCCAATCCAATCCGAGTTGAAAACAAATCTCCATGAAGCTGTGACGCTCAATCGGCTTGCCTGTAAAAAACTTCTAAATTGGCTGGCGAGTTTCCAGCCCTACCTCACTAGCTAGATATTCTTGCGTCCATTCCCTGACTTTAAAAGCCCTTTTTGCTTTCTCTATCCCTAGAGTAGATGCTTTGAGCGATCATCGTGCCATAATCCAAAAATTGAACCTCCAAAATTGTCAACTTAAGGCAGCAAGGAGAAAATTAAGGACAATAACTCTGTCTTCGCGTACCCGTCTTGACTTGTTTTGTATTTTTATTTAGAAAAAAAATATTTTTTTATTACTTACAAATAATACATTGAATTTGATTACATTTTATTTTTTTTTACCGATTTTAGTAAACAGTATGACAATGATTATTTTTCCTACATTTTTTATGTTTTGTAATCTCAAAATAATTATAGTTAATGTTTTTTATTTTTTATTTTTTAGTACCTATTAGTATCATCTAGCAGTTATTTGAATGTTAGTTTAAGGTTACTAAGAAAGCAGATTTTTAGGCATTAATAAGTAATGCAAGGTAAAACTTCCCTCACACCCGTTGCAGTATGAATTCCTGACGGGTGATGAGACTATCGTAGCTGCCTGTATTTTGTTGAATGGCTATTTATTAACTTGATGCTTGTATTTATGTAAATTAAACTACTATTGTTTACCTCAACTTCTATCTTTAGACTGACTTAATGTTTTGTTAACCTATAATTTTAATTAACAAAAAGCCTATGGTGAAGTACTGTATAAATTTCCATATTTTCAGATTGTTTCTTGTTGATCATGAATTTCAGAAGACATATATTTACTAATGAATAAATTGATGATATGGTTGAAATATTTAAATTATTTAACTAACACAATAAATGACATAGCAAGATTGGATCGGGATCTAGAAAGTTAGTTGCAAAGTAGGAACCCGAGTAGCAATGTGCTGAGTGGGAAGTATCAAGCTGTGCAAATTGGTGCAGTAAGCCTATTGCCCAGCAGAGGTATAAACGTACCTAAATTATACATCTCATACATTAAATCATACATTTTCCTAGACGCGATCGCAATCAAGTTAGTTGCACATTGTTACTTGAGCGAGGATTGCGCCTTGATGGCAACAGGGGTAAACAGTCAAAGCACTCTTTTGAAACGATTTTGCCGAACAGCCGTGCATATAGGATTTGACACCTATGAAAATACTGGTAACTGGAACAGAAGGTTATATTGGCTCGTTATTAGCACCAATCTTGATCCAACTTGGACATGAAGTCATCGGGGTTGACACAGGATTTTATAAAGTAGGTTGGCTATATAATGGTACTGAATCAACAGCCAATACCCTGAACAAAGACATCCGTTACATTACCGCGCTTGATTTACAAGGTGTCGAGGCAGTAGTTCATCTGGCTGAACTTTCCAACGATCCTGCAGGGCAGCTATCTCCCAAAGTTACTTATGATATTAACCATCAAGGTTCGCTTCACCTTGCCAAACTAGCTAAAGAAGTGGGTGTGCGGCGCTTTGTCTACACTTCTTCGTGCAGTGTCTACGGCGTTGCGAGTGAAGACTATGTTACCGAAGAGTCACTCGTCAATCCGCAAACAGCTTATGCAGAATGTAAAACTTTGGTAGAGCGAGATGTCAAGTTACTAGCAAGTGATAGTTTCTCTCCCACCTTTTTGCGCAATGCTACAGCTTATGGTGCATCTCCCAGAATGCGTTTTGATATAGTTTTAAATAACCTGGCTGGGCTAGCGTGGACTACTAAAGAAATCAAGATGACAAGCGATGGTACTCCGTGGCGTCCATTAGTTCATCTGCTTGACATATGTAAGGCAATTGTATGTACACTTGAAGCAGAGCGCAGTATTGTTCACAACCAAATTTTCAACGTAGGTGACACGAACAGCAACTATCAAGTTAAAGAAATTGCCCAGATAGTAGCTTCCGTTTTTACCGGATGCCAGCTTTCCTTCGGTGACAGTGGTGGAGACAACCGTAGCTACCGGGTTTCCTTTGAGAAAATTAACACTACACTACCAGGATTTAAGTGTGAGTGGAATGCTGCTGATGGTGCCAAACAGCTTTTTGACGTGTTTACTTCTATTGATATGTCAGAATCCACTTTTTTATTTAGAGGATTCACTCGCTTAAAGCAGTTGGAGTATCTGATTCGTACTCAGCAAATTGACCAAAATTTCTTCTGGAATAAGTCATGCTATTCACAGAAACCTCTCTCCAAGGCGCATTCCTGATTGACTTAGAGCCAAGGCAAGATATTCGGGGCTTTTTTGCTCGTACTTTCTGCCAACAGGAATTTTTGGCTCACGGCTTAAAGCCAACAGTTGCACAATGTAACGTGGCTTTTAATTACAAAAAGGGTACTCTGCGGGGGATGCACTATCAAGTTGCGTCGGCAACCGAAGTAAAGTTGGTTCGCTGCACTCAAGGTGCCATATACGATGTTATCATCGACTTGCGTGCTGAATCTCCTACGTACAAGTTACACATTGGTGTTGAGTTAACGGCTCAAAACCGTAGGGCGTTGTACGTACCTGAGATGTTCGCTCATGGCTACCAAACACTAACTGATGAGGCTGAGGTTGTGTATCAGATGAGTGAATTTTACGCGCCAGAGCAAGGGCGTGGTTTACGTTACGACGATCCAGCCTTTGCAATTGAATGGCCTCTACCTGTGAGTGAAATATCCGAGAAAGATACCTGTTGGCAGTTGTTTGAATCTGTTGTATTATCACTTTAAGCATAAATGAATAAAACAACTTTAGATCCATTATTACAGAATAGCACAACGGTGAATCGTGGTAAATGTCGATTCTGTGGCACAAAATTGCAGCACACTTTTGTTGACTTGGGAATGTCTCCGCTGTGTGAAAGCTACGTAACATCCGAGCAGTTAAACCAGATGGAGCCGTTTTATCCACTGCATGTTTACGTGTGCTCGCGCTGTAAACTTGTGCAACTTCAAGAATATGTTAGCCCACAAGAAATATTCAGCGAGTATGCCTACTTTTCATCTTACTCTGACTCTTGGCTAAAACACGCTCTTAATTATACCGAAAAAGTAATAGATCGGTTTGAATTAAACTCTTCTACTCACGTAGTGGAAATAGCCAGTAATGACGGTTACCTATTACAATACTTTGCTTCAAAAAGCATACCAGTTTTAGGCATAGAACCAGCAGCTAACGTTGCTGAAGTCGCCATCAAAAAAGGCATTCCTACAGTTGTCAAATTTTTTGGCATCAACACAGCTACCGAATTAGTTGCGCAAGGGCAGCAAGCAGATTTATTAGTAGCTAACAACGTACTTGCTCACGTACCTGACATCAATGATTTTGTCGGCGGCTGCCAAATTATCCTCAAAACAGGAGGCATCATTACTATGGAGTTTCCGCATTTAATGCGACTAATAGAAGGAAACCAATTTGACACCATATATCACGAACACTTCTCCTACTTATCATTGCTAGCAGTCGAGCAGATATTTGCTGCTCACAATTTAACCATCTTTGACGTAGAAGAAGTATCAACCCATGGTGGCTCACTGAGAATATATGCAAAGCATAAAGAAGATAAGTCTAAACCGACAACTCAACGAGTAAAAGAACTCAGAGCTAGAGAAGAAGCAGCAGGATTTAACGAATTAAAAAACTATTTTACATTTGGTGAAAAAGTCAAGCAAACCAAATTCCAACTTTTAGAATTTTTAATTTCCGCCAAACGACAAGGAAAAACAATAGCTGGTTACGGAGCTCCAGGTAAAGGCAACACCCTGCTCAATTATTGTGGCATAAGAGAAGACTTCATTGATTATACAGTAGATCGCAACCCATACAAACAAGGTAAATTCTTACCCGGAACTCACATCCCCATCTTTGCACCCGACAAAATTCAACAAACAAAACCCGACTATTTATTAATCTTACCTTGGAACTTAAAAAACGAAATCATCTCCCAGATGTCATACATACGTGATTGGGGCGGCAAATTTGTCGTACCCATCCCTGAAGTCTCAGTCTATACTTGAGGCGCGATTGAACTTTCTCTTTCTTTACTTGGCGCTCTTCTCCTGGCGGAGACGCTGCGCGTTGGCGAAGCCTCTCGAAGAGAAGGCGGTTCATTTTCTCCTAATCAAAGAAATTACCATGAAAGTAGTATTATTCTGCGGCGGTTTAGGCACAAGACTAAGAGACTCTTTTGCCAACATTCCCAAACCAATGGTAACCATTGGCTACCGACCAATATTGTGGCATGTGATGAAATATTACGCCAACTACGGACACAAAGATTTTATTTTGTGTCTAGGTTATAGAGCCGACGTAGTTAAAAATTATTTTCTCAATTATGACGAATGTGTCTCCAATAACTTCACCTTACAAAACGGAGGGAAAAAGATTCAACTTTTAAATAGTGATATCGAAGATTGGAAAATTACCTTTGTTGATACAGGCTTGCATTCAAATATTGGACAAAGATTCAAAGCTATAGAAGAATACTTAGAAGGAGAGGAAGTATTTTTAGCTAACTACAGTGATGGTTTGACAGATTTACACCTACCCAACTTAATTGAGAACTTTCATAGACATAACAAAATTGCCAGTTTTTTGTGCGTCAAACCCTCCCAAAGTTTCCATTTAGTTTCAACGCAAGAAAATGGTTTAGTAACTCACATTCAAAGTGTCAAAGAAGCTGGTATTCGGATCAATGGAGGTTTTTTTATCTTCAAAAAAGATATCTTTAAGTATATTGAACCAGGAGAGGAATTGGTACTCGAACCATTTCAAAGATTAATTAATTTACAACAGCTAGTTGCTTATAACTACAATGGCTTTTGGGCTTGTATGGATACCTTCAAAGAGCAACAGCAGTTAGATGATATGTATTGTCAAGGTAATGCTCCTTGGGCGGTGTGGAATCATGAAAGAAAGGTTAAATCTTTGGAATACAGTCCAAATCACCATATTTCTCATGCTTCTGTAGGGTAAGTTAACGCAGTGTAACGCAATGTAGAGACGTTACATGTAACGTCTCTACATTAGATTTAGATGTGGTTTTCAATTCAACAATATAGGGTATGCTTAAACTCAATTTTGCTCCTGAAAATGACTCGACTTACAAAGTTTTATGTTTGGGTGCTCATTGTGATGATATAGAGATTGGTTGTGGAGGCACAATTTTAAGATTAATAGAGACTTACCCGGATATTGTGTTTTATTGGGTTGTATTTAGTTCTAACTTAGAAAGGGAAAAGGAAGCTTATAATAGCGCTTGCAAGTTTTTAGAAAATGCTCAAGATAAAAATATAGTTATTCAACAATTTCAAGATGGTTTTTTCCCTTATATTGGAGGAGAAATTAAACATTTTTTTGAGCAATTGAAGAAATCTTTTCATCCTGATTTAATTTTAACTCATTATCGTCACGATTTACATCAGGATCATCGTTTGATTTCGGATTTTACTTGGAATACTTTTAGAAATCATTTGATTTGGGAGTATGAGATACCTAAGTATGATGGAGATTTAGGTAATCCTAATTTTTTTGTGCATTTGGATGAGCAGATTTGTCAAGATAAGGTTAAATATATTGTTGATAGTTTTTCTTCACAACGTGGTAAGCAATGGTTTACAGAAGATACTTTTTTATCAATTCTTAGATTGCGCGGTGTTGAGTCTAATGCGCCAAACAAGTATGCTGAGGCTTTTTATTGTCGTAAGTTAGTTTTTTAGCTGGATTATTTGATTTTTAAACCGCATAGCCAGGGGTTTAAACCCCTCTTAAACGCAGAGGAAGAGAGATATAATTTTACCAACACGAGCAAAGGTGAATACGGTGAAGATAAGTGATTTGAAGTCAGGGCTTAATTTGGATGAAGTTAGCCAAGAGGTGTATGGGTTAATATCAGATTTATATCCGATCTGTCGTAGTATTACTGGTGAGGGTTTTAGGGAAAGTTTGCGGTTGATTAAGCAACATATTGCCTTAATTCAGCATGAAGTTCCCTCTGGTACTCAAGTTTTTGATTGGACGATTCCTAAGGAGTGGAATATTCAGGATGCTTATGTGAAAAATTCTCAAGGAAAAAAAATTATAGACTTTAATAAATCTAATCTGCATGTTGTTAATTATAGTGTGCCTGTTAAGCAAAAGATACCTTTAGATGAATTAAAGCAGCATTTGTTTACGTTACCAGAATATCCTGACTGGATTCCCTATCGAACTTCTTATTACAAAGAAAGTTGGGGCTTTTGTCTCAGTCACAATCAATTTTTGGCGTTAGAGTCGGATGAGTATGAGGTGTGCATTAATTCTTCGTTAGAGGACGGTTATCTAACCTATGGCGAGTATTATCTCAAAGGAGAGAAACCAGACGAAGTGCTAATCTCGTGCCATACTTGTCATCCCTCACTTTGTAATGATAATCTCTCTGGTGTGGCGCTGGCAACTTTTTTGGCAAAATATCTCAGTCTTCTTCAGCTTGAGTATTCTTATAGATTTATTTTTATTCCGGGAACTATCGGTGCGATCGCTTGGCTGTGTTTAAATCAAAATCATGTTCACAATATTAAACACGGTTTGGTTTTAAGTTGTTTGGGTGATGCGGGTAAGTCTACTTATAAAAAAAGTCGTCGTGGTGATGCTCAAATCGATCAAGTTGTTACTTATGTTTTGAAGAATTCTGGTACAGATTTTGAAATTACCGATTTCCAACCTTATGGCTATGATGAAAGGCAGTTTTGTTCTCCTGGGTTTAATTTACCTGTGGGTTGTTTGATGAGAACTCCAAACGGTTGTTTTCCAGAATATCACACATCAGCAGATAATCTTGAGCTTGTCAAACCTCAATACCTTGCAGATTCATTATCCAAAATTTTATCTGTGTTACAAATTATTGAGAATAATAAAAAATATTTGAACCAAAACCCCTTTTGCGAACCACAGTTAGGTAAACGAGGGTTATATAGTGCAATTGGTGGACAAACTAATACAAAAATGAATGAACTAGCAATGTTATGGGTTTTAAATTTGTCAGATGGTAACTACTCTTTGCTAGATATTGCCGAAAAATCAGGTTTAGGATTTGATTTGATTATGAAAACAGCAGATACGTTGTTGCAGTTCAATTTGTTGAAAGAATGGTAGAGACGTTCCGCCGGAACGTCTGTTATTGAGTCAACGCTGCAAAATACTTTGCTCATCGTAGTATGGCATGAGAGATTTTACTTGATATGTTTATTTGGGTGCAATTGTTGGCGTCCATTGCGGACAATGCGCATCATATCTTGTAGCTGCTGCTCAATATTTTCTAAGACATTATCTGCGTATTCATCTGCTCCTTGTTCAATGGCTTGAGCTTGTGCGAGCGCATCCTTTCGCATCTGCTCCAACTCCTGCTGACATTGACGCCGCCGATGATCGATTTCCTCCAGAGTTTCTTGCATCATCGCCTCGCACTCTTGTTGTACTTTCTGCTGGATACTTGCTGCTTCTTGTTCTGCTTCTCTAATTATTTCGCTTTCATCCAAAATTTGTGCTCTTTTGGCTTGAGCTGCGTCAACAATTTGCTGTCCATAATCTTCTGCCTGTAGGAAGATTTCTTCCTTTTGTTCAATAATTGCTACAGCTTCCCCAAAAGCTGCAGGTAAAGAAAGCCGGATGAAATCAAGCTGCTCTAACAGCTTTTCTTCGTCTACCAAGGTGCGCCCAACTAGGGGAATACGGAAGCTGGAGAGAATCAGCTCCTCCAGGCGATTGAGTTCCTGCTGAATATCTACGTTTGTTGTTCGCGCTTCTGTGTAGGAGACTCCATCGGCATCTTCAGGATTGGGATTGCCTCCATTGTGGTTGGGTTCGATACTGGATGGTTTTGAGCGTAGCATTGATAAATTTCCAGGGCAACGTGTGGGGGAACAAGATGATCTACAGAGCCACCAAATCTAGCAACTTCTTTTACCACACTACTACTTAAAAAGCTATACTCGTTCGATGTTGCCAAGAAAACCGTTTCTATTTGGGTAGAAAGGGTTTTATTTGTATGCGCCATCTGAAGCTCTACTTCAAAGTCTGAAATTGCTCTTAGCCCCCGCAGCAGAACTTGCGCTCCCCGCATGTGGGCATAATTAACAGTCAAACCATCAAAAGCGTCTACTTCTACATTGGGTAAATGCGCAGTAGCTCGACGAATTTGTTTTAGCCTTTGTTGCACGGTAAACAGTGGCGTCTTGTTGGGATTGCGCAAAACAGCGACAATTACCTGCTCGAATAAGCGGCTACCACGTTCGATGATATCGAGGTGTCCCAAAGTGACGGGGTCAAAGCTACCTGGATAAATAGCAATCACAATATGAGAGATCTCAAGCTTGTTTACGTGATTATATCGAAACTCGGTCATAGCTAACAGCAATTTTTGATGTAGAAATCAAGAATTTTTATCTACTGCACACACTCTCCTTTTTTACCCATCACGACTTAAAATCAATGCAGTCGCCGCCCTCGTTCACAATACTCAAGCCTTCTAGGTACTTTTGTATGTCATTGAATCAAACCGCCTTGCCTTTGGCGTTTCAATTTACTTCACCAGGACCTATCCTGGTGAAACTAGGACCACTAACGATCCGTTGGTATGGCTTTTTAATTGCCTCCGCTGTATTAATTGGCGTTAGCCTTTCACAGTACCTGGCAAGACGCCGTCATGTTAATCCTGATTTGCTCAGCGATTTGTCAATTTGGCTAGTAATTGGGGCAATACCAGCAGCACGACTATATTACGTTTTATTTCAATGGTCGGAATATGTCCAGAACCCAGAACGCATCATTGCTATTTGGCAAGGAGGAATTGCAATTCATGGCGCGATTATCGGTGGTGTTACAGCAGCGTTAATCTTTGCTAAACTCAAACGGGTTTCTTTCTGGCAACTAGCAGACTTGGTGGCTCCTTCACTAATTTTGGGACAAGCGATTGGACGTTGGGGCAATTTCTTTAACTCTGAAGCTTTTGGTGATCCAACAAATTTACCTTGGAAGTTATATATTCCATTAGAACGTCGTCCCCCAGGGCTAGCTAATTTTGAGTACTTTCATCCCACCTTTCTGTATGAATCTGTGTGGAATTTGATGGTGTTCGCTTTGCTATTAACCTTATTTTTTCGGGGGTTGCAAAATAAGCCACACATTAAAGTGGGTACTTTATCTTTAGTTTACCTTGCCACCTACAGCTTGGGGCGTTTGTGGATTGAAGGTCTACGTACTGATAGCTTAATGTTAGGTCCTCTGCGCATCGCACAAGTAGTCAGTTTAGTCGGAATTACTTTCGGCTTAGGTGGTTTGGCGTGGCTGTATTTGAGTCAACGCCCTTTACCTGATGTAGTCTCTACCCCTGAAAATGGGGAAGTGCGGGAGTAGGAGAGTGGGGCATAAAAAATGCCCCAGAGTTTTCTCTAGGGCTTAACCAGGGTGCATCTACCATTCACATCTACTAGTTAAAGAGGGTCAATCCGGAAAGATACTGAAGAAAATGCCAAAAAAATTTTTTTTCTCAATTACTGAGAGCAAAATCATCGTAAATATACTAATTTAAATTGTATTTATTATGACAAATAAAATGTTATACCCGGCAGTATATATTGTCGGTGCAGGCCCAGGAGATCCTGAATTATTGACTGTTAAGGCGCAAAAACTGCTAGCTGCTGCTGATGTAATTTTATTTGCCGACTCTTTAGTACCTCAACAAATACTAGAATTTTGCCGAGTAGATGCAGAAATTATTCAAACTGCCCATCAGACTCTAGAAGATATATTACCAATTATGATTGAACGAGTGCGATCGCACAAATCTGTCGTTCGTCTCCATTCCGGCGATCCCAGTCTTTACAGTGCCACCAGCGAACAAATGCAACTTTTGGCAGCAGCGCAAATTCCCTTTGAAGTCATACCGGGGATCAGCGCTTTTCAAGCCGCAGCCGCCAAACTTAAAGTAGAACTCACTGTACCTGGATTAGTCCAAACAATTATACTAACTCGGATCAGCGGACGCACAGAAGTTCCCACCAGCGAAGAATTAACATCCTTAGCAGCCCATCAAGCTAGCTTGTGCTTGTATCTTAGTGCGCGTCACGTCGAAGACGCTCAAGCTAAACTTCTGCAACACTACCCACCAGAAACACCAGTCGCGATTTGCTTTCGGCTCGGATGGAGCGATGAAAAAATCAGGGTTGTCTCTCTTGACAAAATGGCAGATTGTACTCACTTTGAAAAGTTGATGCGCACCACACTTTACGTAATCAGCCCTGCATTATCGCAAACAACAGGGCGTTTGCGTAGCATGGGCGAAGCCCGTTCGCGTTTATATCACCCCGAACACAATCATTTATTTCGCCCTACAACGTAGAGACGCTCTGATAGAGCGTCTCCCAGTACAGTAGTAGAAAATTGAAATCGCTATAATAAATTTAGATAGCAAAAATTATTATGTCTGTAAGTGTAGTTTCAACTCCTGACCTTGGTATTGTCCCGCAAATAGCTGTTCCACCACTATTGGGAGGAAGCGAATCAGAGTTGACTGCTTGGGTGCAGCAGCAGGGACAACCAGCATACAGAGGAAAGCAATTGCACGATTGGGTATATCATAAGGGAGTGCGATCGCTTGCTGAGATCTCGGTATTCCCTAAACAATGGCGTCAGGAAGTAGCATCAATTGCGATCGGGCGTTCAACTTTACATTACCGCTCGGTTGCACCTGATGAAACTGTCAAGTATCTTTTAAAATTAGCTGATGGTCAAATTATTGAAACAGTTGGCATCCCAACAGAAAAACGCTTAACTGTTTGCGTCTCTTCCCAAGTCGGTTGTCCGATGGCTTGTGATTTTTGTGCCACAGGTAAAGGAGGCTTTAAGCGTAACTTGGGGCGGCACGAAATTGTCGATCAGGTGTTGACGGTTCAAGAAGATTTTGGGCGGCGGGTTAGCAATGTGGTATTTATGGGTATGGGCGAACCGTTGTTGAACGTGGATCATGTTGTCGGGGCAATCAAATCTCTAAATATTGATGTAGGAATTGGACAGCGATTGATGACAGTCTCAACAGTGGGGATAAGCTCGCGCATACGTCAGCTTGCACAACATAATTTACAGGTAACTCTTGCCGTTAGCCTTCACGCACCGAACCAAGCACTGCGCGAACAACTTATTCCTAGCGCCCACCCCTACAAAATCGAAGATTTGCTTGCTGAATGTCGTGAATATGTGGAAATTACGGGACGGCGTGTTACATTTGAATATATACTCCTAGCTGGGGTGAATGATTTGCCAGAACACGCGATGGAACTAGCACACCGTTTGCGAGGATTCCAAAGTCATGTCAACTTAATTCCTTACAATCCTATACAAGAAGCTGACTACAAACGCCCTAGTCCCCATCGGATTCAAGCCTTCGTCAAAGTCCTTGAGCAGCAAAAAATTGCGGTTAGCGTGCGCTACTCTCGTGGTTTAGAAGCTGATGCGGCTTGCGGACAACTGCGGAGTAGCAAAATAGCAGATATAGGTATAAAAGTCAACTAATTTTTAAACTTCCCAAACTTCTCTAGAGACTTTGCCGGCAACGTCTCTACACAAGGATATAGATTTGCATGAATTTCTGTGATAACAATAAAATAGACCCCTAAAATGCTGAGTGTTTAGCCAATGTATTGCCCAATGGATCTCGACTGTAGGACAATGACTGGGGTAATCTATCAATGCCCCAATGTAGCAGAATGCTTGCGCCATTCTCGCCTCAATAAAATTGAAGCACTAATGCTCTATTTCTTAAATCAAGGGGTCAAACCTGAAGATATGAACATAGACGAACAATCATTACCGATTCGAGAGGCTCTCAACCAATCAAGTCAAATCAGCTAATAGACATCGACCGAATTAAAACGTGCATTCTTCAAAATCCTTGTAGAGACGTTCCATGGAATGTCTCTACATTATTTTTCTCATTATGGTTATTAACTGTATAAATATTGACAGTTAACAACCAAGATAAACATTACTTAATCAGCGACGTGCATGAATACCAGGAGCATAAGCTTCGATAACTTTGCCTGTACGAGTACAATTTACCATCAAGTAGTCGCAAATTGGACATTGAGTTCGAGTTAATTGATTAAGACAATTATAATGTCTTTCTCCTTCGCTACCACAATTTGGGCAGCGAATTTTTTGTACAACATGCATTGTTAAACTCCTAAATGTTATCTTTTTTTAAATTACGATTCCACAACAAGTAAACCTTTATGGTTTACAGAATTAAACAAGCAACAGTATCTAATTGCGTAACTTGATATAAAGTAAAGCGACTAACTTGTTTAGATTTTATTATGCTCTTTGTAATGCATAATCAGCATCTTACCTCAGATACATACTTTAAATTATTATCAATAATTCTGATCCCCAATGCTTAGTTCTTGAGATTAGATAGCTTAAGTATATATAGTTATAGCTTAATGTTGTATCTCCGGCTAGTTTTACTTTTATAAATAAAGAGGTTAAAGCTTAAGATTGTTTAAATTATTACGAGCAATATCAAAATAAAGTAGTCATTGATACAGAATTAATTGAGATGAGATGATATTTTTATTGACTCTGACTGTTTACAGTAATTAGGTTAATTGAACCACAAATTTTCACTTCAGATCTTGCACCCTAATTTTTAACGCCCAAAAAATAAATTTCTTAGCTGAAAGCTCAAGTTTGCGAGGTAAATATTTCACTTAGCGTAACTCTAACTGAAGCTATTAGCCCTTACCTTCGTCAAGGCGTACTTGTTTGTAGTGTATGCACAAAAGATACACCTGTAGATAGAACTTACTTTTGGTAAATATGCACTAATCTGTTCCAAAATAGTGTATACCAGAAGTAACCAACAATTGTTGGCTATTTTCATGCGGCTTTAGCACATGCTATCAGGCATTTACAAAAGCCGATAATCAATAGAAAAAAAGTTCAGTACCTTCGCCATAAGTGGGATAGGTAATTCTAAGGAGGAACTAAAAGTGCTCAAGCGACTTCTGACAGGTAGTTGTGTTTTTGTTATGTTGTTTGTCGGCACCCTGTCGGCTCAAGCACAAGCACCACAACCCTCTCCAAACAAAAAAACTCAAGCACCAGCTGCATCTGCCAAAGTTAGCCAAGAGGAACTCAAGAAATTTGCGCAAACTATGAAACAGCTGCAACCGATTGTAAATAGTCGAAATCAGGAGATGAAGCAAGTAGTCAGTCAATCAGGACTTTCCGAAGAAAGATTTTTAGAAATCTATCAATCGCAAAGAGATGCCTCAGCTAAGCCAACCAAAGCGATTACTCCCCAAGAAAAGCAGCAATACGAGAAAGCCTTACCAAGACTTTCACAGATTCAGGAACAAGCCCAGGTAAAGATGCAGCAGGTATTTCAAAAGGAAGGACTAGAACCTGCACGCTTTAATCAAATTTTAGCAGCAGTAAGACAAGACCCAGCACTTCAGCAAACAGTGCAGAAGATGATTCAAAGTTAATTGCAAAACAATAGCAAAAGAGTTAATGGTGTATTTTCACAGCCATAAACAGAGCAACGCTCTGTGGCTGTGACAATAAGTGCCATTCAACTCCAAGGTGATGGAATAGCAGTCACAGAAAGTATCTTCGCCACCAGTAACTTAACTGCTACCCTGCCACAATGAGGACAAGTTACCTTGAGTTCTTGTTGTGGCTGTGGTTCTCTTTGATGCTCAATCAAAACGCCTTCTTTACAATGCCAGCACTCACATATCACCCGTCCTTGCGGTTTGTCAAGATCTAACATGCGAATGTGCTGCGCAACAGGTTCCGGTAATGGCTCTGGTTGTAATCGTGGTTTAGGAAGGGGTTTGACAGATTCTTCATTAGTCATAATTAAAAAACGCCACAAGTTTTTAGGTAAATTTCAATTCTTCTGATGTTAGCAAGAAGATGCACTATGATTAACTAACTTGCACTTGATGTTTCAAACGATAAGCTTGGGCTACCCATTCGTCTAATCGTTCACAATCTACAGCTTCAAATCCAACATCTGTTAAGGCTGCAGCAACTGCATCCTCATAATCTGTAGTAAAACCAGCTAAAATTAGAACTCCTCCGTTACTATAATTACGCTGCAAGCTCAACCGAAAATCAGCGGCAAGGGCAATATGCATTCTGGCGAGAATATTTGCCACAATTAAGTCAAAGGTTTCTGTTACCTTAATTGTTGGTGCATTGTCTGAAGTTTCTAAACCCATCCAATGTCCCAATTCGCTACCCTGCCCCAAACTCCCTTTCATCACCCTGACTTTCTGCTCTACCCCATTACGACGTACAGCATCTTGGGTTGATTCTACAGCAATACTGTCGTTATCAACAGCTAAAACGTTTGCCCCCAGCTTAGCGCACGCCACACTCAAAATTCCCGATCCCGATCCGAGATCGAGAATATTCATTTGTGGTACAATGTAGCGCTCAAGTAGTTGAAGGCATAGATTGGTAGCTGGATGTAAACCACTACCAAAAGCGAGAGTGTTCTTCAGTCGGATAATTACTTCGTTTGATGAAAATTCATCAGGTAAATCGTTTGTCAGCACCACAAACCGTTTGCCAATCCGATGAACCAGAGGGCTTTTTTCTTCTGTTTGTGTAATCTCTTCAACCACCGCCGTCCTTAAATTATTACATAGCCCTGTTCGCTGCAAAGGTAAAAGCAAATTAGCAATTTTTTCGATACTTGCATTTGTTTGAACATTTTGAGCTAGATATAAAAATATAGTGAACGTCCATTGGTTGTCTACAGTATCCTCATCAAAATATTCCCGAATGTGAACTTCTCCTGTGTAATTAGTCCCACTTAGTAGTGTACAAACCCAATCTATAGCCTCGTTGGTTGTATCGAGGCTCAATTCTATCCACGACATAAATTAATTTTTTGATGGTAAAACTCCCATCTCTGTAATTTTACAAATCTATTGGAGGTTTACCAAGTAATTTCAGCAGTATAGTAGCTTGATTTTTTCCCATTAGAGCTAAAGCTATTCCTGCTAATTTGGGCCAAGTCGGGCGAAATCTAGGTTCTAACTGATACAACCGATGCAAGTTGTCTTTGAACATCTGCTCATTAACTATAAATAGAGAGCGAGCTGTCATGTCGTAAACCTGAATTAATGCACGAATCCGACTTTTTGTCAATCCACCATTGTGTTGCCAAAATGCTTCTACCTGACAAGCATTGCGATAGATATCTTGGAAAAATTCCGGGCGGTTACGTCGAGATAAACTATTAGATTTATGTACTCGATATTGGCACCCCCCTCCCGGTACATAGACAAACTTAGCCCCCATCAACGCTGCATCCAATAAAAAACGAGCATCTTGAATAATCGGCAGCGTTTCATTCCATCCCCCAATTGCTTGGACAATTTCACGAGAGTAGAGAATAGCAGCTGGTGGTGCCCAAAAGTCGGTGAAAAGAGCAATTTGCGGCTCAGGATGCACATCTTCTATTTTCCTTGATATGACAGCACCTGGTTGAAATTCACTCTTTTTCTCTTCCAATCTTTGCCAATCTGAGTAAGCTACATCAGCTTTTTCACTTTGTAATGCATTCACTCTACTAGCAAGAGCATCTGGCATCAACAAATCATCAGCATCAACATACTGAATAAACTTGCCTTGTGCTAACTGTGTACCGCGATTTCGCGCTGCACTTGCTCCTTTGTTAACACCAAACTCAGATCTTACCCTATCACCAAAGGACTTGATTACTTCTGCCGTACCATCCGTTGAACCATCATCAATCAAAATAATTTCGTAATCTGTGAAAGTTTGTCGTAATACACTCTCAACAGTTTCAGCCAGAAACCGTTCGGCATTGTAGCAGGGAATAACAACAGAAATTAGCGGCATAATTAGGAATTGTAGAGACGCCCGGCCGGGGCGTCTCTACATTAGGATGGATGAAAATAATTGTATATTTCTTGGGCTAAACGAGGACCAATTCCGGAAACTTCGCCAAGTTGGGCGGGTGTGGCTTGGCGAATATAATCAACCGAACGAAAATGTGCTAGAAGCTGCTTTTGACGGTGATGCCCTAAACCAGGAATTTCATCTAAACGCGATCGCCTTAATTTATCACTACGTTGTTGGCGGTGAAAAGTTACAGCAAATCTATGGGCTTCATCTCGCAATCGGCGTAACAGTTGCACTCCTGGTTGCTCTGCGTCTGTTTCTAATGATTGAGATTCTCCTGGTAAAAAAATCTCTTCTTGTCGCTTGGCAAGACTAACAACGCGCAACTCCTCTAACAAATTCATTTCTTGCAAAACAGCGACAACTGCCGATAGTTGTCCCTTACCGCCATCAATCATAACTAAGTCAGGCCAATCAGGATTACCTGCTCGTGGTAATTGTGGATCTTCAGCATATTTACGAAAGCGACGCCCAATCACTTCGGCGAGGCTGGCAAAATCATCTGAATGCCCTGTAGTCACTGTAGGATTTTTAATTTTGTAGTGGCGATAGTGCTGCTTGGCTGGGTTAGCGTCGATAAACACAACTTGCGAAGCTACGGCATTCGATCCCTGAATGTGGGAGATGTCATAACCTTCAATTCGGTGGGGTAAGTCGCTTATGTCGAGAATGTCAGCTAAATCTTGCATCGCTTGTTGATTGCGATCGCCTAATTTTTCCATTCTCTGTAATTCATACTGAGCATTGCGCTCCACCATTTCAATTAATTCTGCTTTAGTGGAACGTTGTGGAGTCAAAATTGACACTTTTCTACCTTTACGCCCAGTTAATACATCCGCTAAGATTTCCCCATCTGGTAACTCATGCTGTACGAGGATTTCTGTGGGTATTTCCACTGAGTCTGCTGTTTGATAATGTTCTTCCAGCACTCGTTGTAAGATCGCGCCCATGAACCCCCCCTCGTTCCCCCCCGTTGATGGGGGGGATGAAAGGGGGGGTACGGCAACAAAAGCCAAACGTCCCACCAGTTGCCCTGCACGAATTTGGAACAATTGAATACACGCATGTTGTTCGTTGGCTGCAAGTGCGATCGCATCCCGTGAAACTGTATCATCGGGAAGGGACACTTTTTGATCTGCCGTGAGTGACTTTAATCCAGCAATTTGATCACGAATCCTTGCTGCTGACTCAAAATTCAGCGCCTCGGCTGCAGCTTCCATTTGCGAGTTCAAGGTATCAATCAGTTCTTGAGTTCTACCTTGAAACACCATCGCCACCTTCTGCACTGTTTTGCGGTATTCTTCTGGTGAAGTCAACATTTGACATACACCAGGGCAACGTCCCATATCATAATTCAAACAAGGACGGTCTTTGAACAGTGGTTGAGGTCTTTGGCGGAGGGGAAAAATCCGCTTGCACAAGCGTAAGATCTCCCGCAATAGACGAGAATCAGTATAGGGACCGTAGAATTTATCTTTCTCTTTACCTATTTGACGTTTACGAGTAATAAATATACGTGGATAATCTTCTGACCAAGTAATACAAACGTATGGGTATTTTTTGTCGTCTTTGAGCAGCACGTTGAAGTATGGTTGGTGCTGCTTGATTAAGTTTGCTTCCAGAGCTAAAGCTTCGGCTTCAGTGTCGGTGACAATGAATTCAATGTCTGTCACCTGCTTTACCATCGTCGCAATGCGCTCGCTCAATCTTTGGGAGTCGCGGAAATAAGAACGAACACGCGATCGCAACGAGCGCGATTTGCCTATGTACATGATGCGATCGCTCGCATCCCGCATAAAGTAAACTCCAGGTTCTGGTGGAATTTCTTTGAGACGGTTTTCTAGACGTTCTGGCTCTTTCACCAGTGGTAATGCGGCAATAGATGATGTCATTACCAAATTATCAGCTATTTTATAAATCTACCTACTATATATTTTAAGTAAAATCACTGTTGTTTTACACTTCCAGTTCCCCGACTTCGTAAAAGTTGTCGGGGAACTGGAATTTCCTTCAAAATTTCATTTAACTTTTTATTTAAGCTTTATCAAACAGTCATAACTTCACGCTTCAATTCCGTCTTTATATATTCTTCTTAAAATTATGGTTACTTTCTTATTTATTTGCAGATCTGCTGAACTTATTTACCTTTTCAAGTTACTGTATAAATTTCGGATTAAATGATGAACATTTGATAATATTTACTTCAAGATTAAATTATATAAATTCAACGAATTTATATAATTAAGTTTATTGTTTATGATGATAATAGAAAAAAAGATATTTTAACTCGGCTAAAATTATGAGTATTGAAGAATTTGAGATGAGGTATCGTAACGCGATGGATGAAACATTGAACGAGTTGCAAACAGCAGTTTTGCTGTTTGCACAAGTACAAAACCAAATTACTAGAATTGGCAGTTCTTTACAAACTCTTAGTCATAGTGTTGAAGATTTCATTAGCCAGCAAAAAGCTGAATGAATGTACGCATCACACCAGAGGTTATAGGCTACAAGCAAGCTCTTGTTCAATAGCTATAGTTAACTCTCTTAAATTTATAGGTTTAACAAAGTAACGACAAGCACCTAATTTGGTAGCTCGTTCTCGATCTGATTTAAAAGCAAAGGCTGAGACTACAATGATGGGTATTTCACATACCCCTGGTTTACTTTGAATTTGTTCTAGCAGCGAATAACCATCAATTTCTGGGAGTTTTAAATCTAATAAAATTAGTTTGGGTTGAAATCTATCTATAGTTGTAAAAAAATCTGATGCCTTTGACAAGCTTTCAACCTCATATCCACAGTAACCTAGATAGTCGCTCAGCAACATCCTATTAATATCATGATCTTCAACTAGTAAAATACGCTTAGCTTGAGGTAGATGTAATTGTTGCTCTCTAGAAAGTAGTTGTGCACTCATTATCCCTTTCAACTTAGATCGATTGACCCTGATTGTCGAAATCAATAAAATTGAATTGCTAAATACATTTAATTTCTCTATAACATTTATCCATAGGCATAAAAACTTAATTTTGTATATCTAGTTACTAAGATATAATGATATTAACCCAAAATATAAACTTAAGAAAAAATTAATTTCTACTTAGTTAAATTTTAAAATATGTAGTATAATAGTTTCTGCTCAAGGAGTTAGCTATTGATTCCAAATAACCCGACTTCTTCTGGGAAATCGGGTTTGTGATGTTTCAATAATGATTTTTCACTTTTACTGTGCTTTCTTCAACTGACGTTGGGTAACGAATAGTGCAAAAACACCAACCAAACCAAGCATGACAGAGGGTTCAGGTACTGAAGCTACAGGAGGAGGAGCTATGCCTGCAAATTTAACTTCGTAGTTACCACTGTGGGATACACCATCACTTAGTTCAGTTAACCCAGTTTCTGTAGCCTTAAAGTTGTAGAGTAATTGAGATGGTCCACCATTGTAGGAAACTTTAACGATTTCACTCGCTTGTATTTGTGTGCTGCCCAGAGCTGTTTTTAATATCTTTGCTGTGAGATATTCAGAACTAAAAGGATTTAGACTAGCCATGTACCCATCAATAGACTGTGTTAGCAAACTGGTAGCATTCAAGTGACCGGCTAGTCCTATACTGATTTCTCCTGTTGTGTCATTCTGGTTAACGTAGGAGATGTTAGGATCGCTGAATCTTTGCATCCCGCCATAGTTGACAAAGATATTAGACAGGAAGCCAACTTGGTTGGTAAACTGACCGAAACCATTAGCGTTTAAAGCAGCAGTTAACCATGTGTTAACGAAGTTTGGAGTCCAGTCTGCCGCTGTTAAACTACTCAGGGTGATGTCTTTACCACCAATTTTACCATTTAAGGTAGTGTTCTTTGTGAAATCAAAACCAGCTTTTTCGCTGCTAGCTCTTAACTCGACGTTTCCTGTGGGATTGCTAGCATTACCATCTAAGACTGCTTGCACATTTGCTTGAGTTTTGGCTATTTCCTTGGTATTTTTGCCATCAACACCATAGACTAAGTAATCACTAGCTGCTGAACCGCCAATAGTCGCGTTGGTTAAACTTCCGGCAAATGCTGGGGTAGAGGCGATGGCACTTACGCTTGCTGCGATTGAGGCACCGATCAAAAGTTTTTTGAAAAGCATTTTCAAGTCTCCTTTGGTTTGAGGGCTTTTTATACAATCGCCCCTGTGAAAGTTTGGTTTTTTGAATCTTTGCTGGATACTTTAGTCACTTGGCTTTGTTCGCCTCGTTTCTGCTCCAACCTGTATTCAGTCTACGAAACCGGGAGACTTGATTGGGTAAAGCTACTATGGATTATGTATTAACTCTCACTAAAAAAATAATAAGTGCTTTGAGTTTTTTACCGTTTTTGTACGCAATATTATTTAATTTAGAAGTAATTTATTATACTAATTATGTCGTAAGCGTACAGCGGCAAGACATGCAGCAGCGATTAACCCTATTGCCAATGAGGGTTCTGGCACTTTTCTTCTTCGGGGAGTAGTTTGTCTATCGTTATATGAACCAGCGAATAATTCTGGTGGTACATCGCTGGAGTTGCTAGATCTATATATATAGAAGTTTGTACCGTCGTTCGTTACTTCGGTAACAGTGCTAGCTCGATCTATTTCGGCGATCTCGCTTTGAGCTTCTTGGAGTATACTACCCTCCAGATTAAATTCTTCATTTGTAGTGTTAGTAGCAGTTATTTGTTCGTCGTTGGTGGTATCTTGGACTAATGAGACTGCTTGTGCTGGAGTAGTGCTGATTGCACTAAGAACAGCGATCGCTAATGCATAGCCACTAACTTTCTTCATATAGGTCTTACCAAATATAAAATAACCGTAGGGGTGAAAAACTATTCACCCCCACCATTTGAAAATACTGTAAGTAAAAGCTAAAGTAATAAATTTATCTTTAAGCTTAAGTAAAGAATAGATAAATTTTTACATAAATTCAGCAATTCTCTGCACAGCACTTTGTAGGATATGTGGCTCATGTACTAAGGCAAAACGAACATAACCTTCCCCAGATTTGCCAAAACCAGCACCCGGAGAAGCCGCTACCCCAGTTTTTTCGACTAATTTAGTACAAAAGGCTACAGAATCATGACTCCAAGGTTGGGGCAATTTTGCCCAGACATACATTGTTGCCTTGGGGGTAGAAACGTGCCAACCTATGTTGTGTAAAGCGCCAATAAAGGCATCACGGCGTTGACGGAAAATCGCCACATTAGCTTCCACCCCAGCCTGTGAACCTGTAAGAGCTGCTATTGCTCCATTCAAAATTCCTTGATACTGATTAAAATCGACTGCTGCTTTCACCAAGCGTAAAGCTTCAATTAACTGAGCATTGCCGATCGCAAAGCCAATGCGGAAGCCTCCCATATTATAGGACTTGGAGAGAGTAAAAAATTCTATGGATACACTTTTATCAGGATCAGCTTGGAGAATAGAAGGGACGAGAGATTGTTGAATGTTAACTGTTGATTGTTGATTGTTGAGTCTTTGTTCAAATACTAAATCTACGTAGGGGAAATCGTGAACCAGGACAAGATTGTGTTGTTGACAGAAAGCTACAGCTTCTTGAAAAAAGGAATTTGGTGCGATCGCTGCTGTAGGATTGTGTGGATAACTTAACACCATCATCCGCGACTGTGCTAAGACTGGGGCGGGAATATCTGAGAATACTGGCAAAAAACTGTTTTCTGCTAGTATAGGCATAGGGTATATTTGACCTGAAGCGAGGTACACTCCGCCCATATGAGAGGGGTAGCCTGGGTCGAGTAGCAGAGCAAAATCTCCAGGATTAAGCACTGCTAGGGGTAAATGCGCTGTGCCTTCTTGGGAACCAATTAAAGGTAGTACCTCAGTTTCTGGATTGATAGATATACCAAATTTTTGCTCGTACCAATTTGCTGCTCCCAGGCGAAAAGCTTGAGTACCGTGAAACAGCAAGTAACCGTGGGTACTTTGATCTTCTAGAGATTGTGCTATTGCTTTAATAACATGAGGTTCTACAGGTAAATCAGATGAACCCAGTGATAAATCTATTAACTGTTGTCCACAAGCCTTAGCTTTTGCCTTGGCTTTGTCCATTTCTGCAAATACATTAAATTGTAGAGGTTGTAAACGCTGAGCTAATTGCATCATTGTGAGGAGACAGGAGACAGGAGATAGGGGTTACGTAGAGACGTTCCGGCGGAACGTCTCTACATTTAAATTAATTATTATTTAGATGTGTCTCTAAAATTTCCAGTATTTTTTCTTTGCCGATCACTCCTTCGGTAGATGCTAAGACATGAGCTTTTTGGATTAGCCTCAAAGCGGGTACACCTTCGACTTGGTAATCTTTCACAGTGACAGGATTGGGATCGACTTCCATTTTAACGACTTTGAGGCGATCGCTGTAAGTAGTAGCGGCTTGATTTATCAGTGGCGACATTAATTGACAAGGTCCACACCAAGTAGCCCAAAAGTAAACCAATACTGGCAGTTCAGATTGTAACACTTCTGTTTCAAACTCAGCATCAGTTATGGATATTACACCCTTATTCATCACAAGTCTCCGTGTTTGTGGCATTGAGGAAAGTGGGCATACAAAATACTCTATCTTAGAATGAGCAACTTGAATGCAAAATCCCACAACCTGCAGGCGTGGGACTAGAACAAAGAAATTTGAGAAATATTTTACATTTGATCGAGTTGCTTGCGTAAAGACTCCAATTCAGCGTCAACCACTTCATTGGATTTAGGTGCTGAGGTTTGTTGTGGCAGTTTGGGTTGACTGGCTGAGCCACCGGGTAGGGACATTTGTGCTTTCAAAGCTGCCAATTCATCATCTACATCACTACCAGATTCCAACTTAGCAAATTGAGTTTCTAAGTCTTGCCCTGCCAATTCCCCCAGCGACTGAGCGCGAGCTTCTTGGAGCATGACTTTTTCTTCCATCCGCTCAAAAGCCGCCATAGCACTGCTGGTATTCATCCCCCGCACCATGCCTTGGAGTTGCTCTTGAGCTTTAGCTGCGGTAATCCGAGCTTTAAGCATTTCTTTCTTCGTCTTGGCTTCAGAAATTTTGCTCTCCAGTTGGATTAAGTTGCGCTTGAGGGTTTCTACCTGAGTAGTTTGTTGATCTAAACTACCTTTGAGAGCATTTTCCGTGTCAGTAAAAGTCTTTTTGCGTTCCAGTGCTTGTCGTGCTAGGTTTTCATCACCTTTTTGCAGCGCCAACTGAGCATTACGTTGCCACTTGTTGATTTCATTTTGAGCATCATTGTACTGTTTCTCAGTACGTTTTTGAGCAGCGATCGCCTGAGCAACTCCCTGACGCAGTTGTACCAAATCTTCCTGCATTTCCAGAATAGCTTGTTCGAGCATTTTTTCTGGATCTTCAGCTTTGCTAACTAGATCGTTGAGGTTAGCGCCTACTACTCTTCTGATACGGTCAAATAATCCCATAACTTTGTTTTTCCTTTTGTGATTTACGCGCCTAATTGGGCAGGATCGCTTGAATACTGTTTATCGGCTACCTATTTCAATTTAATCTTTCCTGTTAGATAAAGTCCAACTCAAAAACCCCTATACCTAACATATGCTGCAAAACATGGTATTGCCCAATAGGAGCGCTATTTTACTTAATGAGCGGGTTTAAGATTTTCTTTAATTCCCTCCACGTGCTCTGGTTTGATTGCTGCTACATCAACATCACTATTAAATTCTAGCGAGGCAAAAGATGAATGCTGTTGCTCGGTGTCAGCCAGAGCGATGACTTCTGATTGTGCCTCCAGAAGCACAACTTTTTCTTCCATCCGGGCAAAAGTCTGGTTACTTACGCTACCTGTATAACTAAGCATCTCACGTAATTTATAAGAAGCTTCCGCAGAGCGGGCGCGGGCGATGTACATATCTTTTTGATTTTTTGCCTCACCAACTTTTAATTCTAAAGTACGCATATCTGTTTTCAGCTTAGCTACTAGCGTATTTTGCTCCTCCATTTGATGAGAAAGCTCTGTAGCTGTTTGTTGGTAAGCGCGACGTTTAGTCAAAGCATCCCTTGCCAGAGTTTCATTGCCGCTTTGCAGTGCTATTTGGGCGCGGCGATACCATTCTTCGGCTGTAGATTGGGCTTGAGCTATTTGCCGCTCTGTGCGTTTTTGCATCGCGATGGCTTGAGCTACCAGTTGTCGTAATTGCACCAAATCATCTTGCATCTGGTAAACTACACCTATGAGAATCTTCTCTGGGTCTTCCGCACTCCTCATAAAACTATTCAGGTTGGCACGAAATAAGCTTCCGACACGATCAATTAGTCCCATCTTTTCCACCCCTATACTTATAACTACTCACGCAAAAATGATCGCACAAAATTTTCTCCTGACTCCTGACTCCTGACTCCTGACTCCTGACTCCTGCCTTGATTATGGCTGATGAATGCGTGCCTGAATTCCTTGTGCTTGCAAATCTTGTAGCAATTGCTGTGCTTTTTCTTTATTTTTAACTGCACCAAGAAAAATCAATTTGCCATCTGCTGACAAATAAGCATCACTAACCACCTTTTGTGCCTTAGCAAAGGCGTATTCACTTTTATTTTCGGTAACTATATGGTAAAATCCATCGCTTGATGGTTTAATTTGTGCATTAGCTACTACTGGTTTTGGTTTTGGTGGTGCGGGAGTGTTAGTGGTTAATGGCGCAACTGAACTTTCAGGTGTCTGTTGTGGTGGTACAGCATTAACTGGTGTAGGTTTCGCTTTGGGTTGTAAGCCGACTACATCATTTGGATCTTTGACTTCAGGTAATTCGCTCTTAGCTAAATTAGGATATTTAGGTATGGGGGTAAGTTGTGGCTCTGCCACAGTTTTAGTGTTGCTTTGAATTTCTTTGGCATTGTCATCGCTTGCCACATTATTTGGTGTACGGTTGAATAACCAGCCAAAACTTAACTGCAAGGTTTTAGGATGGAAAGCTATATAGCCCAAGGAAAGACTTGCTAGTAAAAGTAGTAGCATTGAGCCGATGCCTAAGGGGGATAACAGACTATGACGAGAATTTGTTGGTGTTTTGTCTGTTTTAGGTTCTTCTGCTAAACTGCGCAACAGTGCTTCAGATGATTCTAGGTAATCATCTGGTTCTGGAGGAGTTGTTTGTGGCTGTGCATCACTCTTGCCATTGACGACGTTCCCAGGCACAATCTGAGTATTGGCGGATGGTTGAGAAATCTGTTCTTGCTGTTGCGTTTCTGGTGTTGAAATAATCTCCAGTGCCTTGGTTGGCTCAGCCTGTTGTGTGTTAATTTTGATTTCAGGATGTGATTGTCCTGTTGTGACGGCGATTGCCCCAGGGGCACAAGCATTGCTGAGCGCACTTAAGGGTTGTATTTTACTACTACCTTTGAGTGTTTTATACCCAGTTCTTGTGCGTCGATATCGGGCTAATTCTTGATCTAGTTGTACTTCTAAACTAGAGAGTGCTGCAGTTAAAGCAGGCTTTAACACTGTTTGAGAAGATTGTGTATTTGAATTTACTAGGGGGTTTTGACTCATTGCCGATTTGCCTCAAACTTAGACTGAGCGATCAATTAAAGATACATTTGGATCAAACTTCTACGCAAATTATCATAGATATATTGCATACCCAAGCTACAATTTTTACGCTTGTTTACCAGAATGTCGTTGAAATCCGTTAATGATATTTTAGGTGTTTTAGAAGCTCAGGCTAAATGGCAAGAGCAACCTTTACAACTGTTGCTCAAGTGTTGGTCTGAAGTTGTAGGATCTGTTGTAGCTGCTCATACTCAACCATTATCCATCGAACGTGGTGTTTTGCGAGTAGCCACCTCTAGCGCTGTTTGGTCACAAAATTTAACATTTGAACGTCAGCGTTTGCTGTTAAAGTTGAATGAAAAACAGCCTACGACCTTGGTAGATATTCGCTTTTCTACTGCGGGATGGCGTCCCAAGGGTAAACAGACGCAAAAACAGGCAGCGATACAACCGCATCCCAGTTACATAGGTGAGCTTCCCAAGTCTATGGAAAATGTAACGCCTGTGAGCAAAAATGCCCATGCGGCTTTTGATCATTGGGCTAAGACAGTAAAAGCACGCAGTCTTCGCTTACCTCTTTGTCCTCAGTGTCAATGTCCCACTCCTAGTGGCGAACTTCAACGTTGGGGCGTTTGTTCTCTTTGTGCAGCCAAGCAGTTATCTAATCGGGTTTAAGTTGCATGCGCGAAAGGGCTGAAGCCCTTACTACGAAAGTTTTAATTATCTGCACTTGGTAATATGGGAGACTGAGTTGCTGATTTTGACCATACTCTTTTATAGTCCTCAATAGCGCCTTTGTAGTCCTTAAGCTTAGAACGGGCATTACCTCTGCTAATGTATGCTTTACTATGATTGGGATTGAGTCGCAGAAATTGAGTATAATCTTCAATAGCGCCTTTGTAATCTTTGAGCTTAGAACGAGCATTTGCTCGACTCAAATAAGCTTCCATTTGATGAGGACTAATCCGTAATGATTGGGTATAATCTTCTACTGCGCCGCTATAATCTTCAAGCTCATAGCGAGCCTGCGCTCTGCTCAGATAAACTTTGCAGTCGTTAGGATTGAGTCGGATAAATTGGCTGTAATCTTCTACAGCTTCATAGTAATCTTTCAACTTTAAGCGAGCATTTGCTCGGCTCAGATAAGCTTCCGTTTGATGAGGATTAATCCGTAAGGATTCGGTATAGTCTTCTACCGCTCCTGAGTAATCTTCTAGTTCATAGCGGGCTTGCGCTCGATGAAAATAAGCTTGAGCATCATTAAGAATAATTTGCTGAGATTGAGATTGGTTATAATGCTCAATTGCTCCGTTACCATTTTCGACTTCATAGTAACCATTACCCTGAATCAAATAAGCTTCAGTTTCCTTGACGTTAGACCAGTCAGATGGAGGGGTATAATTTACAATGGCTTCCGAAGTTACAACTTCAGGAGTGACAAATCCTAAATCTGTAGGAAAAGCATAGTCAGGATTGATCTCCATTGCTTTGCTATAGTCGGCGATCGCTCCTTTGTAGTCTCCTAGTTGAAAGCGCAGCAGTCCTCGGTTACAATGAGCCTCAGCATCTGTTGGATTGATTCTCAAATAAATATCAAAGTCTGCTATTGCTCCTTTGTAGTCTCCTATCTGACGACGAGCAATGCCTCGCTGATTGTACGCCTTCCCACCATTGGGATTGAGCTGGATATACTGGTTAAAGTCGGCGATCGCTCCTCTTAAGTTACCTTTTTTTGCCTTCTCTATCCCCTGATGATAATATACTTCAATATAATCTTGCTGACGCAGAAGCTGGGCTGCGTTTTCCTGCTTCTGTAAAATAGCTTGTGATAATGTTATGGCATTGCGCCGTAGCTCTAATTGTGATATAATTTGACCGCTTAATACTCGCAGAGATTCTTCCTGCTCTGCACTCAAATCCCGTGGTATTGTATCAATCACGCAAAGTGTTCCAATTGCATATCCTTCGGGTGTAATTAGAGGCGCACCAGCGTAAAATCGAATATTGGGATCGGAAGTTACCAAAGCATTGGTGGCAAATCGATCATCTGCTAGGGCATTCCTAACAATTAATGGTCTTTGTTGCAAGATTGTATAAGCACAAAATGCTAAATCCCGGCTAGTTTCACTTGCCTCCAAACCCACTTTGGATTTAAACCACTGTCGATTTCCATCAAGTAGGCTAATCAGAGCAATGGGTGTGTTGCAAATTTGTGCTGCCAAGAAGGTAAAATCGTCAAATACTTTTTCCCCTGGCGTATCCAGAATTTGATATTGACGAAGTGCATTAAGTCTAGCTATTTCATTATTTGGCAGAGGCGGTCGTAAATCCATCTTGATTGACCCACAATATTTGTAGCAACTGATACATTTTTATACTATTACACTGAAAAAAACGCATCTACTAACAGACAGAGTTTGTCAGATTTGAAACGATTTTACATCATTTCAAATCTTTGTGTATAAAAGACTTGGCATTTGCACCTGTATAACTAGCGACAATATGACCATCGCCAGTCAATTGATACTTATATGTTACCAAACCTTCTAAACCAACGGGACCACGGGGAGGCATTTGTTGGGTACTAATTCCAACTTCTGCACCAAAACCGTAGCGGAAGCCATCAGCAAAGCGAGTGGAGCAGTTGTGGTAAACTCCTGCTGCATTCACTAAAGCGAGGAAAGTTTGGGCAGCTTCTGTATCTTCTGTGACGATCGCATCGGTGTGCTTAGAACCGTATTCGTTGATGTGAGTGATCGCTTCTTCTACTCCATCTACAATTTTAACCGATAAAATTAGATCGCTATATTCTGTCTGCCAATCTTGTTCTTCTGCCACGGCAATTTCTGGTAAAATTTTCCGAGTACGTTCATCTCCTCGTAACTGTAAAGATGCGCCATAGCTAGTCTCTACAAATTTTGGTAAAAATGTTGCGGCAATATCAGAGTGAACTAACAACGTTTCAACAGCATTGCAAGCAGCCGGGTAGTTTGTTTTCCCGTCGATAGTAATGGCAATTGCTTTGTCAATATCTGCGGCTTTATCTATATAAAGATGACAAATTCCATCGGCATGTCCTAATACAGGAATGCGGGTATTTTCCTGCACAAATCTGACAAAAGAGTTAGAACCTCTAGGAATAATTAAATCTACATATTTATCTAATTGTAAAAGTTCGAGAGTTTCCTCTCTAGTTGTTAATAACTGCACCACATCTGGGTTAACTACAGTTTGAGATAATCCTTGTTTAATCGCCTTGACTATTGCTTCACACGAACGAATAGCTTCTTTTCCGCCTTTAAGGATCACGCCATTACCTGATTTGATGGCGAGGGAGACAATTTGAATTGCTGCTTCCGGGCGTGCTTCAAAAATTACGCCTAAAACGCCCAAAGGACAAGTGATGCGCTTGAGGATTAAGCCTGTGTCAAGTTCGCGCTGAATTTGCACTGCACCAACAGGATCGTTTAACTTACCTACATCCCGTACTCCGGCGATCGCATCTCTTAACTTATGTTCATCCAACTGTAAACGCTTGTAAAGAGGTTTAGGAATTACGTCGGCAGCAGCATGACAATCGGCGACATTTGCGCTTAGTATTTCTGCTTGTGCTGATTCTAAAGATTGGGCGATCGCTTCGATTGCTTGATTCTTCGCTTCCGTAGAGAGAACTGCTAACTTGAGAGCAGCTAATCGGGTTTTCTTGGCGATCGTAACTAGGGGAGAAAAATCATCAACGGATGCCATCATACATATGGAGTCAACGCTACTTGTAAGCCCCAGTGTAGCAAAATTCAGGCTGCTCCTCACATTGTACGCCGTAGTGAAGTTCTTCACAAGCAAGTTTCAGAAAAGTCACCGCATCTGCACGATTGACAGATGGGAAATTATCCAAAAACTCCTCTAAAGAAAATCCATCGTCTAAATACTCCAACAGCGATTGGGCTGGAACTCTTGTATTTCTAAATACTAACGTACAACCCATGACTTCGGGATCGGAACTGATGGGACTTTGGACTATGGTAATCATAATCTTTGATTTTGCCGTTTTTTCATTCAGTATATCTTTTTTATCTTGAATAATGTAATTCACACCAAGAACAGTGTTATTAAGTTTAAATACTAAATAAAAGAGTATATTTTGATTGTTGGATGAATTTTTCCGAAATGGTAGTGACGAAGACTGTATTTATTAAGTACAAATCGAGTATGTACAACTCCTCCAAAGGGGGGATCTTATGTCACTCCAATCTGGATTAGAAGCAGCTAAGCAAGGACGTTATCAAGAGGCAGTTCAGATACTTGAACAATTCTGCCGCAACTGCGCAGATTACAGTTCAAATGACTACCTCACAGCACAGATGTGGCTGGTGAAAGCGTATCAAGGCACAGGCGAAACCGAAAAAGCCACGATCCTGTGTCAAAAGTTAACCAATAGCGACAACCCACAGATACGTGATTGGGCAGAACAAACACGCCAAAACCTCACAAACGCTAAAGCACCTCGATCTAATGCCATCCAAAAAGCAGAGCGTGCGGCAACTACTGGTGTCAAGTTAGCAATGGGGGGTGTAGGAGGCAGTTTGGCACTGGCTTCTGGTGTTACAATGACATTGCTATTTGGCATGGTGTTGGTTCTTGGTTTGAGCCTAGTATTAATTGTAGGTAGCCAAGATCCATTAACAGGGTTAGCGATCGCCATTGCTATAACCCCGAATACAGTCAAGCACCTGAAACTGATGTTCTGACTCTCATGTCAGATCCTTATGCTAGTCCCCTACGTGGAAAACCTGCAAAAATAGAAGGTACACTAATTGGACGTGGTGACGCAGGTTATAAATTTGGCTCTGACTTAAAGATTCAAGATCGGAGTGGGATGCTTTATTTACATTATGCCTCACGCTTTGGTCCCATTGGTAATTTCTTGTTTGGGATGAAGCGAGTGGAAAGCTTACTTGGTTCCTCTGTTGGGGCAGTAGGTTGGTTCCGTCGAGGCGTTGCACCTTGGATGGATCTAATCCAGATTAAGAGTGAAAGTGGCACTATTGTTAATAGTCATCATCGCTTCTGGTCTTTTGTCTTGAGTGGTGGATTGATTATCCTGGGCATTGTCTTTGCGGTGGTGTTGAAAGCGTGAGCTTAGCTCACAAACCCGGCTTCTTTAAGAAACCGGGTTTGTTTGTATTTGTTAACCATCAAAACTTCGTCTTAGTGCTTGAACAGATGTAAAACCAAACATTCCAGCCACAAAAGACGCTACATTTCTAGCACCGCTAGGAGGAAAATTATTGATAACAAAAATTAGCATTATACTAGCTGCTACAAGTACTACACCCGACATCACAGCGTTACCTTTATTTTCATTACTTTCTCGCTCTTTCATAATTATTACTCGTGTCACTGAGCAAGTTGGGCTTTAGCTTGTTGCCAGAGTGCTTCTAACTCTGGTAAACTGTATTCTGATAAGGGGCGTTCGGCAAATTTTTCCATTTTTTGCAACCGCTGGATAAATCGCTGATTTGTTCCTTGTAAAGCTGCTTCTGGATCGAGGTTATACCATCGGGCAAGTTGGAGAAGAGAGAATATTACATCACCTAATTCAGATTGTTGTCTTTCTGGTGTTTCTTGTGCCAAAGCTTGTTTAAACTCTGTTAATTCCTCATCAAATTTGTCCCACACTCCATCAATATTTTCCCACTCAAATCCAACAGCAGCAGCTTTTTGGGAAATTTTCATCGTTGCCATCAATGGAGGAAGTTTGCGTGTATAGCCACTTAGTTTATAACTGAGTTTTTGACTATCTGGGGATGGTTCGCCTTTTTCTGCTGCTTTGATTTGTTCCCAGTTTTGCCGCACTTCATCTACACTTTGCACCGACACATCTCCAAATACATGAGGATGGCGACGAATTAACTTTTGTGAGATACCTTGGACTACTTCTTTCAAGGAAAATTGTCCGTATTCACTAGCGATTTGTGCTTGTAGAATAACTTGCAGGAGTAAGTCTCCTAGTTCTTCTTGGATCGCGTTTTTATCCCCACTATTAATTGCGTCTACTACTTCATAAGCTTCTTCGATTACATATGGTTTCAGTGTTTGCGGAGTTTGTGCCAAATCCCACGGGCAACCACCGTCAGGCGATCGCAATTTAGCCACCACATCTATTAATTCTTGTAACGCAGCTAGGGTGTCAGCATTTTTCATATCAGTCATTTTTTATCAGTCTCCGCTTTTGGTGCGTCTCTTACTTCCCGTTCGACGATTACCGCTACTTTTACGCTTCTTCATTTTCGCACGCGGCAGCAAACCACGAACTCCCTGTTTTTGCCAACGCTTGTAAGTAGAACCTCCCCAGTCGCTCAGAGAATGACTCATCGCACCAATTTCCAATCCTAAAAATAGGGCGAGTAACTCATTACTATAGAGCATCATGGATTGGGTAATCGTTTCACCCAACATCCGCCAACTCAATCCCAGGTTCCATAGCTTGTCTGCTACGAGCAAAACTACAATTAAGACGATTCCAAAAGCGCAAGCAAGATAAAGCACTCGTAGCGTTGTGCCGATGATTGGTCCATGTGATAAGAAAGACCGATGATGTAGACTTTTTTGATAAGGTAGCCAAATAAAACGCAAGAACCCCCAGCGTTGGAAGTGCCGCGAGTAGATATCCAAGTCTGGACCAAACATTAGCCCCCCAAACATGAAGCCACCAGAAACCAATAAAGTCAAGTTACCGCTTCTGGTTTGCCAGAATGTGACTAGAGTCACGAACGGCAAAGCCCATAGAGTAATGCGATCGTGCGTTTGACCAGAGGGCATAGTGAAATTTTCGAGTTTAGATTTTAAATTGGCAAAATATTTCTCAAAAATACTATCGCTTTTTGAAAAAGTATGTGCTAACATCAATAAAGTTGAAACAAAGCGGGTGGTTAGCTCAGTTGGTAGAGCGCCTGCCTTACAAGCAGGATGTCACTGGTTCGAGTCCAGTACTACCCATAATTTTAAAACCCTCTCTGGTAGAGGGTTTTGCTGTTTTTAGGAGAGACGATTCCCAAGAACCAGAGGTTATTTTTCATCCCTAAATCATTGATAATCGTGGATAATGTTTGATAATCTCTGAATTAATTTAGTGCAATTTTAGTGCAAAAATGCCCCAGCGAATTACCCTTGAAGCCGTTAATGAGAGACTAAAAGCAGCGAGAATTGGCGTGAGGGTTGACAAACGGGGCGATCGCCTATCACTTAGAGCGACATTTCCACCGAAGCCGGGGAGTGGGAAGCAGAAGCCGCACCAGCAACACTTATCGCTGGGGATTTATGCCAATCCCGCAGGGCTACAGCAAGCGGAAGCCGAGGCGAAGGTGGTAGGAGGATTATTGGCAGCGGGGAGATTTGATTGGAATAGATATCTAACCGTAGAGGAAAAAGCGGTATCGTCAAGCGTCTCAGAGTGGGAACCAATCAAGCTCAAATTTGAACAAAACTATTTCGCTACAAAAGGTGACACTGCCGCTACAAGATTGACCTGGAAGAACGATTACGAATCAGCTTTCAAACTTTTATCTGGGGACGCAACGCCTGAATCACTTCACACCGCAGCATCTGCCACACAAGCGAACACTCGCACCAGGAAGAGAACTGTAGAGAAATTGCAGGCGTGCGCGCAGTTTGCTGGCATCGAAATCGATCTTTCTCCTTACAAAGGTGAGTACGGGCGATCATCGCTCAAGGCAAGAGAAATTCCCAGCGACGAGCTGATTGTTGAAGTGCGTGAAATTCTACAAAACCCCGCATGGCAGTGGCTATACGGGGTAATGGCGTGCTATGGCTTGAGAGATCATGAAGCTTTCTTCTGCGAAGTCTCTCCCGTGTCACCCCACTCATGCAGAATTCTGCATGGGAAAACAGGAGAGAGAGTAGCGTATCCCCTACATCCTCAGTGGGCAATTGAGTGGGAATTGTGGCAGATCCAAAAACCAAACTGCAGTGGCAAAACTTACCGCGATTACGGGCAGCGGGTAAGCCATTATTTCAATCGTCGCAACCTTAGCTTTTGCCCTTACGATCTACGCCACGCCTATGCGATTCGGGGAACCACACAATACAAAATCCCCATCCCCACAATGGCTGTGTGGATGGGGCATTCACCCGTAGTTCATCTACAGACTTATCAGCGCTGGATCGATGCCGCTACTCACGAGAAAGTATTTTTTGAAGCGATCAACAATTTGATATAATTTCTCTAGCGCCACAAAAAAATCCCTCTCAGGGATTGAAACGAATACCCATGCACTTAATGGCGCAAGCTTTTTGAATCCCTATCAGGGTTTGATTTTCTTTATTCCTGCCGCATTGCCATACAGAATCAAATTCCCTTCGTCGTCCACCACTTCCACATAGCCGGATGGGTGAAAGTGGGGGTAAATATAGATCTGAATGGTTCCTTGTTTCTTGCAGGGAAGGCAGTTTGCGTCGTGTCCTACGAACTCTACGCGATCGCCGGATATGAGTTTCCTTTTAGCCATCACTCCATTCTCAATAATTTCCGGCTTCGTCCCCCTTTCGGGGACTGCCATTTTCCAGATTTATTAGACTTTAGATTCAGTCCACCGCTAGAAAGAGCGTACAATGTTTGCCGAACAGTACTGGCATGAGTACCAGTTTTGGCACTGATTTCCTCGTAGCTTAAGTACGCCCCCTGCATGGCTTCAAGAATGAGAATTGCTCTCTGCTCTGCTCTCCCCAAAAGGGGATAAAGCCACTTTTGTTCGTCTGGGTGCAATTCCAAAAAAGCGGCGAGAGATGGGGCAATTTCTGTCAGTTTGTCCGCTGTTACTTTGTCCATAAATTACCGCCTTGCCAGTTTACGCGATCGCCCACTGGGGGCATAAGCGCATTTTGCATCTAGTTGAATCGTCGTGCCGCCTTCAATTAAAGCATTTAAAACTTGACTTACGGTTTGTGAATTGCACCCGCATTCGTCCGCAATCTCCTCAAAACTGAGGGGGCAAGCACTAATTGCATCCAATATCTTGAGTGCCAGCAATGCTGACTTTCCTACGCTTAACAACTCATACAACCACTCTTGTTCACGCTCTTGTAGAGCGCGAAATTTCTCTATGGCTAGTGCACCACTTTTAAGTTTTTCAGATGTTAATTTGTTCATTTCACTCCCTCGTAGGGATAAAAATATTTTAGCAGGGCGCTCTGGAGAATGCCACACCCTGCGCCCAAGAGCAATCTTACTGCTCAAAACGGTATATCATCACCATCCTCACTCACATCAACCTTGATAGTGTCGGGCATCTCCAAAAACCCAACACCCTCGTAAATTGGTTCTGTTGGCTCTCTCAAGCACAAAACGTCACCGTTTGTAGGGTCAATTAGTTTGGCACGGCGTTGGAATATTTGCTTTGTAATCAAAATATCGTCGGTCAAGTAACGAATCACTCCCCACTTGTTCCCCTTCTGCCACAACTCCGGCGCAAGCTCCCCAGAACCAGACTTGCCGCGCCCAAGATTAGCTTGTACTAAATTCTCCAGTTTGTAACCGGATCTGGTTTTTCCGTAGGTGTAAGTTCGCGGCATTCCTGATGCCGACCAAACCTCACTTAACAGGTCATAGTCGGTTTTGATGTCGATGCCGTTGGCAGCGCACAAGTTATCGTCAAATGAAAGCGAATTAAATCCTACGATTAGCTGTGCTTGATTTACAGCTTTTTGAAACTCGCTAAACACTGCTTGTGTATAAATTCTGATGGAGTTGTCCCAACTTAACCATGCACCAATCACACTAATACCCATCCCTTTAAAGTCCGTCCACCCTTCGCAGTACTGGAATCCCGGCTTAAGATATCCGCTTCTATCAGGGATGCATTTGATAATTTCGCAGTCGTAAATTAAAATCTTCACGCCTTTACCTCCACCTTATGTCTTTCTAGCCAGTTTAAAGCCACGCTGGCAATACTTTGCCCAGTTCTTTTGCCAAATTCCAAAGCGCCTTGGATTGACGTGTTAGCTCCGTCCCTTTGGGGTATTGCACCACTAGACACCGCCCAATCAGCACACATGTCGGCAACAAGTTTTTCTAGCACGTCAGAGGGCATCATACCTGGGCGATCGCACTCGTAAAGCTTGCATTGGGCATAAATCCAATTGACATCGTGCCCTGTAACGCTGCGCACCTGCCTTACTACGAGGTTATTCTGTGGGTACAAGTCCTGCGTTGAATTTTTAGGTGAAGCCTGTGGGACAAAATCTTTTGTCCCGTGAGCTTCACGTTTTGAATCAGGTGCGGGAATGCCAGCAAGCGCGTGCAGCAGTCCGCCCTCTTCTTTTTGCTGTCTGATTGGGGGCTTTATAAATCCTTTGTCAATTTTGTATTGCTCGGATAGCCGCCTCACCTCGCCTGCCATTTGATCGTCAAGTTCCTTCATTCGCTCCCAGAGGTACTTGATTGTAAAAAGCTGATCGTCCAAATATCTCCCCACTCCCCACTGTTCGGCAGCGTTTTTGAGAGACTCAGCAGCCAGTCGATCAGCAGCCGAGCCGCGAGACATCTCATTGCCACCTTTACTGAGAATTGAGATTGGCACGGATGCGATCGCTTCTTTACGGATTCCTAATATTGTGATTGCAGCGCGGCATATGGCGTCATTGTTCAGATATTGGATTTCTGAATAATCAATAATCCATTCTGGGCATACATCATCTAGTCGCTCCCGAATTACCTGCCAGGACAGGAAAACCCACTTACGTCCGCCTCCTGGTAAATCTCTAATTTCGTGTAATTTGGCAGGAAAAGGTTTTTTTAGTTGGGACTGAATTCGCTTTAATTCTTCTCTAATTTCTGGCGTCATTGTTCGTTTTCTCCATTTACAATCACTCCTCTAATACCTTTATTTTTAGAAGTTTGAACCAGAGCGGAAGCCTTTTTAACCACGTCATATAGATATTCACCTTCTGCTTTTACTACACCAAAGGTAGCGCTAATTCCTTCGGCATTAAGTGCCGTTTTAAGGCGATTAGCGGCTTGCATCGCTTCGTATCTATTGATTAGCATTACAAGTTCGTCTCCTGAGTACCAGCGTCCTAGAGCCTCGTCCTTGCGAACCATTGAAAAAATTCGGTTCAATCTTCTATCCACTTCTTGATAGCCAAGATTGGAGTTTAATTGATGCATGTTATCGATGTCGAGAAAGACGAGAGACAAATTATCCTTGCGCTTAATTGACTGCCAGTAAGCGTCAATACCTTGACGGGTTAAACATCCAAAAGTTGGGCATTGATAGAGTTTTTTAATTGACCTACGCTGGTAGATTACAAGGGCAATTAGAGCGATATTGGATGACAAAAGAAGAATTTCTGTAAGGTGTGACATGGTTTTAATGACGTGATAATTTGATAATTTTAATGAAGAATAGTCCCCAGTACGTCTGGGGACTTGTATTAGGCTGCTTGCAACTCTAGTGTTGAGTAATAACGCTTCAAATGCTGCCATTCTTGAGATGTTAATTCGTCAACGGGTTTATCAAGCAAGCTGTCAACACTGTCAACGTCGTTTGGCGAGTCAGCTACAAGTAAGCCGTTTTTAGCAATAATTAGCAACTGCGCTTCAAGCTCTGTGTCGCAGTAGTAGCGTTCCGCCTCACCATCTATCTGCGCGATCCACTTTTTATCGCTAACGCCTTGGTAAAACGTTCCAAGCAAATTCATGCCACTCCACACCCGGTACAAGTCCCCAAAGTCGGGATCTGAGGTAGAGTCAATCTCAATTTCAGGAACTTCCGTGTCTTGCCATCCGTTGAAAGATGGATTAGGTTTGTTTTCTGCTATAGGTCTTGATAAATCATCGGATTTAGGTATTAGGCTGGCTGCTACGGGGGAGTCGGCTTTTTTGTTTAGCCCTGTGGAAAATTTTCCTTCGGGTAGCTCAAGCAGTAGTGCTGCGGCTTCGTAGGGCGACCTGTAGATGCCGTTAACACCTGTCACCTCCCACATCAGATCGGCATTCATGGCAATTTCGCCAATTTCTAAATTCCAGTGTTTGACCTCGTAGGTGGTGGCGGAGCCGCTCACTGGGGTGAAGAAAAGTTCACCCGACTGAAATGAAATTCTTGGTTCAGCGAGTGGTTGACTTTGAGTAACTTCCAGATCTGCTTGAGTTGTACCGTATCGCAGGTAATTTATCAGTTGCTGCTTTATCTCAAAAACATCAACTCCACACTTACCAAGGTAATCAATTGCGGCTTTAACAGCGTTTTCCAGTTTCTCAAAGCCGCCAGTTTTGTATTCACGTCCGCTCTGATTGTAGTAGTGGGGTGCTACCGCGTACCAGTAGGTAGTTCCGGTTTCGCTGCCGATTCGAGTCTTGAATTCGATGCCTTGGCTTATACAGAAGCCGTAGCCGGGAATTGGGCAAAACTCGCCACCGGGATACTCCCCGGTGGCAGACTTTGCGCTTTTTTCGGATTCTTGCTCTTCTATTAAGCGGGCTTGCTGCTTTTCAGTTTGCTCTTCAATCAAATGCAAGCAATCCTGGGTTTGTTGGTGATGATCTCTTGCCACTCGGTCGGAACCGCAACATAAACCGCGCCCCGTGCCGTCGTTAAACGGATGGAATAATGGGCAACTAGCACAAGTGTGTTGACCCTGTGGAAAGTTTTCCATAGGGGCATCTAAAGTTGATTCGCTGTCAGTTTCTGTTGCTACCACTTCGGCGACTAACGTTGGCTGACTGTTGAGGATTGCCTCCACGCACTTTACAGAAGCTGCGTACTTGGGTAGTCCTAGCTGAGAGCAAATTTCCCAGAGTTGGTTGCGCTTGAGGGTTTCGAGTTGAGTGCGGTCGTATTGTGTCATCATGGGTTTAGATCCTATTTATTGGTTAGGGTTCACGGAAGGTGTCTTGCTTCTTGGTCGGAGGGGACGCCTTCTTGTTTTTGGGTAGTAGTTTAGGCTCAGCATCTCGACTTACGCTTGCGCTGCGATCAAAGGCTTTACGCTACTTGTTTTTGTTTCTTGAATCTAATCTAGCAATTATTCTAGATTTTTGTCAATATTAAAATCAATATTTTTAAATCTATGTACAATAGGCTTTACAGACATCAATCTGGACAAAGAGTATATTGTTGATAGAACAAGTAAAAAAATATGCCTGCAAGCAAAAAACCCGAAGTGCAAGGGCGAACAGCACAACTGGGAATCAAGATAGATGCCGATCTCTACGATAAGTACAAGGCAAAATTAAAGGAGGATGGTATCTCAATTACGGATGCCATTGAAAACCACATGAGGGATTATGTGGGGGAAATGGTGATCACCAGCAACGTAATCGACATCGCAAAGCTACTCGAAGATGTGGAAAGACTGAAAAAGGATATGTCCCTAGTAGAGGATTTAAAGCAAGTCGTGGGGGAGTTACAACCGGACTGGCAACAGAGAATAAGCAGCTTAAAAGCCAGCTAGAAGCAATGTCCTCCCAAGTCGAGAACATGCTTAAAATAATGAAAACTTCACCCCCTCTTGACAGGGGGTGAAGCGTTTTTAATACGTGTGAGTTTATTCTAGATAATTTTCTTGATTTTTTGCTAGTCCGGTGTTAAGCTTTTAAGTGCGATGGCGATAGGTGTCATCGCATTTTCATTGCAGAGCGATCGCACAGCTAGTGACCTGCGATAGGTAAAAGCGCCTGCGATAGGTTGCGCGATCGCCCTCCAAATCAAAAACCGGAGTGTGCGAGTTATCAGCGAACACACTCCGGTTAATCACCAAAAACCAAGATGATTACTCACAACTTACCACAAACCAAACTATCCATCCCACTCCCACCCAACTGGGCGCCGCCGAAATACCAATTTGGGCAGTTAACCCAGCAAGGTTGGATTATTGGGATGCGGTTTTACCCAGAGTACTCTGCCCTCGGATACTCATATCGGAATTCCGGTTGGCAGTACGAGGTTATTCGTAGCTGGCTGGAAACAGATACCGAGATTATCTCAGAATCCAGTGTCCGGCTTTACGAGGATGAAGAAGCTAAAGCCGAACTCCAAGCAGAAATCAATCTGCTACAACGTCAAATCGAGGACATAGCACACGCACTTTAACTGGGGGTGGTGCGCTATTTCCCACACAAATCACCCCGAAAAGAAAGCAGCCCTAAACTGCCATCTTCGGACATAGACCTTGAGCAACAAAAACCTGCTGAGTAGCTGCGACGTTCGTCAAAGCATTACGTAAATGCCGCCTCGGTTCTGGAGATACTCAAGGTCAATAAATAAGTTTACTTTGCGTTATCTGCGTGCTTGGGCAGACCCAATTCGGAGCAAATTTCCCAGAGTTGGTTGCGCTTGAGGGTTTCGAGTTGAGTTCTAGGCAGTGGCGATCGCCTTTGTTTTGCCTGTTAACACAATGTTATACCGTGTTATACCTTGTGTCAACAATGTTGCACTAAAATAACAAAAAATCGGACAGAATAAGTTAGGAGCAATTTGTGCAACACTATGGCGAAACAAGAACTTTCAAAAGATGACCGATTGGTAGTCAGAATAGACAAGCAAACAAAAGACGAGTTCATGGCAAGAGTTGATGCTGAGGGCAAAAACGCTTCTGAAATAGTTCTTGCGTGGGTGCGAGAGTATCTTGCGCAAGAACCAAAGCGCATACCCGACATAACCCAGATGTATGCCGATCTGGAGCATCTCAAAAGTAAAATTGCCGTCTTAGAAGATGAAGTAACAAAAAAATCAGCAGCCTGAGAGAGGAGAACCATTCTCTCAGGCTGCTGCATAAACAAATAGCGCAAGCGATGAAGTCGCTTCCCGCACCCCCAAAAAGCCCGTCAGATACCTGACGGGTTTGGCTTTTATTAAGGGCAACAAGTTAAGTCAGAACTTGTTGCCACAAGTATACACATTGTGATACTAATAAAATAGCAATCTGCGTCACAGCTTACCCCAAGCCTCCGACTTTGGGGCAAGTTCTTGCGACATAGCCCAAAAACCAAATCAAAAACCTCCCGCGTGCGAATTACCAAACAAGCGCGGGAGGCAAACAAAAAATACATCATGCTCACCAATTTACCACAAACCAAACTATCCATCCCACTCCCACCCGGTTGGACACCGCCCAAATACCGCCTTGGGCGACTCACCCAGCAAGGGTGGATTGTGGGAATGACTTACCACCCCGGCTTCTCAGCCTTGGGACGCCGTTATACCGATGGCGCAGGCTGGCGGTACGAAGTTCTTGCCGACTGGCAGGATACCGAAACCGAGACAGTGAGGGAGGAAGATATTAAGCTGTTACCCAAACACGAGGAGGAAGCGGAAGTCAAAGCGGAGATCGCATTGCTGAAACAACAAATTTCAGCAATGGAAGAAGCTCTCAACGCTTAAGTTCGGAGTTCGGTTATCAACACTCCGAACATTACCAAGACATAGACTTTGAGCAAACAAAAACCTACTGGGTAGCCGAGCCGAAGGGCAAGGCATTACGTAAAGGTCGCCCCAGATCTGGAGATACTCAAAGAAAGTTACATTATCAACAATAAAAGAGGTAATTGCTGTTGACAGATATCATTCAAACTCAATTAATCAGAATTAATCTGCCAGAGTTCGAGACAAATATTTTAGAGTTTATTTGTCGGCGCTCAAATAGTCTTTGGAATCAAGCTATTTACTACACCCACAAGAATCACGAACTAACTCATCCTACAAGCTTTTCACCAAACGTTTCTTACGAGCAATTGGCTGGCGATTTAAAAGATGAGCAAAACTACAAGCTACTATATTCGCAAGTTGCGCAACAAACCTTGAAATCTGTGGCAGAAGGCTTTAAGAGTTTTAAAGAACTACTGCTCATGTGGCGTAAAGGGGAATTGCCGCATATGAATGGGGAACCAAGACCACCCAAATACCGTAAAAAAGGAGGGTTGTTTCAAGTTTCCTATCCTGCTCAAGCTTTAACTTTTGAACTAGATAGTCCGTTTGTGCGTGTCCCTCTAGGGCAAGAGCTTACAGCATTAGAAGGCGTTCAATACCTCTACCTCCCTTGCCCGTTCGGCATTCAACCAGAACAAATCTGCGAACTAACCATCATCCCCAGAAACAGAGAATTTTATGCTGTCTACTCGTACAAAAAACAACCGTTAATAGCCATCAATTTAGACAAGACTAAAGCACTGGGAATTGACCACGGACGTGATAACTGGCTAACATGCGTGTCAAATATTGGTACTTCATTCATCGTTGATGGATTAGAAATTAAGTCAATCAACCAGTGGCACAACAAACGAGTCGCCACTATTAAAGAGGGCAAGGAAGCGGACTTCTGGAATAACCGATTAGCTAAAATCACAGAAAAGCGTAATCGTCAGATGCGTGATGCAGTAAATAAAGCTGCTCGCTTAGTTATCGACCATTGTTTAGAAAACGGTATTAGTACAGTTGTTTTTGGTTGGAATCCAGGTCAGAAACAACGCACCGAAATGGGGAAAATAGGAAATCAATCTTTCGTACAAATTCCTACTGGAAGACTCAAAGAGCGCATCAAACAAATGTGCGATTTGCATGGTATCCAGTTTGTAGAAACTGAGGAGGCGTACACGTCCAAGTCATCATTCGTTGATGGAGATGAGTTGCCGAAACATGGTGAAAAACCCATAGGCTACAAACCATCTGGCAAAAGAGTGAAGCGAGGCTTGTTCCGTACCGGATTGAACTGGTACATTAACGCGGATTGCAACGGGGCTGCTAATTGCCTACGTAAAGTAAGCACAACGTTGGGACTCGTTCTTGACGGAGTGTCTAGGGGGTCTTTGGCGACCCCAGCTAGATTGCGGATTTGGAACGGCGCGAGTAAGCGTCCTCTACCAGGTCTTGCCTAGTACGAAAAGAATCCCCGACCGTTTACGGTGGGGAGGCGTCAAGACGCCCAAAAATTCACACAAAATCACAGATAAGCAATGAAAATTTCAGCCATTCAACGCCACGAATTAGAGCGAGAACTGGTAACGATTCTTGCTCAATACGAGGGATTCGAGGTAAATCCGAATACCATCCACACCAGTTCTAATCCACGGACAAAACGTTGGCTAGAACTGGCAAAACAACTGATTAATTCAGTAGAGCAGGTGATATGCGACAACTAACACTATTCAAAACCAGCCGTGACGAGCCGCCCGTGACTTACATGGCGAACTTCCTCTCCCAACAGAGGGCCGACGCGTTGCTAGAGCATTGCTTGAATCTGGACTGGCAGCAAAACCAAATCAAAATGCTGGACAAAACTTTACTCGTCCCCAGGAAGGAAACAATTTACGGCGATCCGGGTTGCGACTACCTGTACTCCGGCTCGGTTCATCTTTCGCCCAAGCCCTGGACCGAGGAGCTTCAGTTTCTCAAAGAGTTTATTGAATCGCTCACCGGGTATAAATTCCACATCGTCATCGGGAACCTGTATCGCGATGGACAGGACTCAATCGGTTGGCACTCCGATTCAGAACCTTCAATGGGACTCAATCCAGCGATCGCCTCCGTCACTCTTGGTGCAACACGCAAGTTTTCCATCCGCCAAAAAGTCAAAAGCGAGTACAGAACCAGAAAAACCGAACTGCATATCGAAAACTCCCACATGTGGAATCAGGGGAATCCACAACGCGATCGCCCAGAAGCAACTCACTACTGGCTCGAACACGGTTCGCTACTAATCATGCATCCGGGTTGCCAAGAGGGCTGGGTGCATCAAGTTCCCAAGACGAAAAAACCCGTTGGGCAGCGCATCAATTTGACTTTTCGTCCGCATCTCAAAGGAGAGCCATAAAAACACTTAACTTAGATGTAATTTTACCGATCTTCACTTGAAAGCCTATCCTCAGGCTTATACTTTCTTAACTACTTTTTGAAAAAATTAACGTCAAGACAAGTCGTGTTTCAACTGTAGTCATTGAAACAACAAGCAATTACATGCTTGTAGCATTATTCTTTTAAGGGTGCGCATTTAAGAAAAAAAAGATCGTCAGGAAGCAGCAGATAGTGGAAATCGTAGGACCCAAAACGCTTAAAGAGCAGCTAGATATCTGTATCGAAGAACACGGACTCGCCGAGGTACTGGATAGATTAACAGATCTGGCGCACGAGAGATGCAAGCGAAGCGAAAAACCTTGCGACTGCACCCGGATTACTAATTTACTAGAAGAGGCGACACGAGAAGCTCTAGTATCAGGTTTTTAGCCCTGCCAATCGAGCTATAATCATTTGCGCTAGCCTTGCCGCCTCGGTGGGCGGTAATTCCTCCACAGCGGGTAGTACATCTTCTGCTGTTTTGTAAGTTCGCACACGCGTGGGGGCATTGGAGCTTTGGCAAATAGCAATCAGTTCTTCAAGGCTGTAAGGAGTATGAGGAGCGAGTTTGGCTAGCGTAGAAATTTCTGGTTCTTTCACTTCTAGCTGGGCTATTCGCCGCAAAGTGGTATGGCTAATATCGATTTTGTCGCCAAAATCGCGGTAACTCATATGTCCTCGCGCTTGATTGACGATTTCTGCTAATTTTTGTAAACCTTCTAAAGTATATAAAGTTCGGCTCATAGTTCCATGAACCGTCTGTTTCATGGAACGTGTCAACTACGGAAAGTCGCTGGAACGAGTCAGTTATTACTTGTCAAAGTACTCGTTACAAGATATTCTTTGTATAACCTGTATCGACACCTTTGACAAATGAGTCGCATACGCAACAAAAACCGCCCTTTGCAAACTTCTTTTTGCACAACCTACGAACAGCGTAATTGTGCGAACATATTGGCTTCTTGTTTGGGTATCAGCCTTGCTGAATTCGTTCACAGAGCGATTTGTTCCTACAACCAGCAAATTCTCGACGACCAATGGAATGGCATTTCTCCAGAAGAGTTGCTTTCGGCTATGCGATCGCCTAAAGAACACTTGCAAACCAAGAAAACCGCATAGAGATGCCTGAACTACCAGATCTACCAAATTCTTTTTTAGGCATATCCGACGCCATGCCATTCATGGTGCAACTCGGCTACGGAAACGTTGAGCATATCCGATACGCGATTAGAAAGAACTTCTTTCGGTTGGGCATCGAGGTGATCGATGCCCGAATGCCCCAAAGCAACCGCCCAACTTACAGAGTGAACCCCCACCTGTGTTCTCTGCGCCTTCATGAGTCTCCCGCCAAACGCAATACTCGCAAACGGGGACGCCCTCCAAAGGCGGCATGATGCTACGGAATCTACCAAAAAAAATTGCGTCGAACCAACGACGCACGAGTATCGAAAAAGAATTCTAGAATTCACAAATAGAGCTTAATTATGACACAAACAATTTGTTTTGAAAGTAGTACAAACAACACTTCCAGTACCTCTTTAGACATAAATTTTTGTGATATTAAAAATATCAGCATCCCATTTCATTTAAGTGCTGATGAAGGTAATGTAAAAAAAATAATTACCGAATTCAACAAGGATGGGATAATACCCAAAATAATAATTACCAGTGACAAGGTATTAATTGATGGCATCGACGCCCTGGAAGCATCACGCAGGCTAGGACAAACTAGTGTGCTAGTTGCTGTCAAGCAGTCTACCGATGACAGGCAATTATTACAGCTAGTTCCGAGTTCATTACTATACATTCACCCTATAAATAGCTCTATCTACGGGGAAAGTGAGGACTTAAACGAACTAGAAAAATCAATTCAAAAAACGAATTGGATTGAACCATTAATTGTTACCTTTGACGGTGAAAGATACCGTATAGTTAGCGGAAATAGCAGGTATAAAGTCTCCCAAAAATTGGGAATAAAGCAGGTTCCCTGCGAAGTAAAGGTTTTTACTTCAGAGGCAGAGGAACTAAAATTCCTCCTCGCCGGCAATATCCAGAGGGAAAAGACAATTGAGCAAAAAGTCCGCGAGGGGTGGCTCTGGGAGGAGATTGAGCGAGAAGAAGCCAAGGCGCGGATGCTCAAAGGCTCGACTGCTCCTATGGAAAATTCTCCAGGGGGTGCAGTGCGCGATATTGTCGCCAAAAGAGTCGGGCTAGGCTCCGGCAAGACTTACGAACACGCCTCAGCGGCGGTGAAGGAGATGGATGATTCCAGGGACGCTGCGCCGGGGACAGTAAGAGGCGATCGCCATCGCCAACTCAAGGAGCTGCTATCCAAGCCCAGAGGCGTGGATGCGGCATATAAGCTAGTTAAGGAAAAGGAGGAACCAAAGCCAACGTCAACAAAACACAAACCCGCGCAGTCGGAGAAATGGATACCCAAAGAACTGGAAAGGATAAAAGTCACCGGGGGTGAGCATTCTGGGAAGGAGGCTACTGTTATGGTTGTTTTAAGTATGTGCGCTATAACGCACATCGACGGAAGTCCTGAATCCAAACGCGACCAAATCCCTTTCAATCAAATGCGCCCCTTGGAGCAGCCCTCCATTCCAACAGACAAATCCACCTCAGTTAAGGAGGAGATCCGGAAAAAACAGCAGGAGCTAGGGCTTGGGAGTGGCGAACAGGTTCTTCCCGACAAACAGCGAAACGAAGGTACCGCTCCGAGCGAACCAATTCAAGCGAGTGCTATCAACTTCAAAACCACTGGTGATGCGTTGGTGACTGAGGTAGCGATCGCGCTACTGCGGCTATCACCCAAGCAACTAAGTGAGGTAATGCGCTCGTGCGGTCCGGACTTCACTAGCACACAGATAGAAGCCATCTATCAAGGTTTAAAGCAACAAATAACTCACAAAGCAGCATGACTACCCAACTTTACGCATACCCAGGCACTCAAGCACAAGACTGTCAATTCTGTGGCGAATTTTTGATTCCCAAAACCTTTTACCAGGGAGAGCCAGTGTGCGCCCAATGCATAGCCCAGAAAGGGTTCGCAATTGTCTCGTCAACACAGCTTCAACCTACGCCCCTGCTTAGCCCAGAAGATGAGAAAGCTATCCTCGATTTGCTATCAGGTGGTCCAGCGACCACTGCCGAGGTGAGTCGCCACCTCAAAACCTACCGTGATAAAAGCCTGAAGCAAATGTGCTTTTTATTACAAGAAGGAAAAGTGTCTCGCTTTGGCGGCAGACCCGGAGGCTCTAGTTGGTGGGCGCTACCAGGCGACGACAGCAAAGTTCCTAAATTAGAAGGGAAGTGCTTCAGTGAGCAGATTCTGGAAATATTAGGCATCTACCAATGCCTGAGTATTGAGCAGATGAGGCTCAAGTTGGGCAAAAACCCAGGCAACATCAAAAGCGTAGCTTCCAGGTTGGAAGAAGTCGGGAAAGTGCGCTCTTACCACACCGGACCAATGCAATATTTCGAGGTAACAAAAAATGCTAACGCCTGAAAACAAAAATTATCCTATCCCCGATCCATCTTGGGACTATGCCGAAATCTGGCATCGACTACAAGAAAGCAGAATTCAATTGGAATGCTTGCTGATATACATGGCGGATCTTCAAGCCGCCGACGATTCATCGGATGAAACCGTCAAGACACGCATTACTGATATTACTAATCGACTGAGTGCTGCGAGGCGGTTGATGGGGTGATTAAAAAGCGATCGCCTCCATCGGGGGTGCGATCGCTAATCTTGATAGAAATCAAGATATTTCCAACAAATCGCGTCCCCAGACTAACGAAGACGCTTTGACCAATAGATAACTATGTGGTATTTGACTTATGACTACTATAGCAAAATTTGAAGGCTCAAGCCCATTCGACCAAATCAGGTTAGTTGACCAAGACGGCAATGAATACTGGCTTGCTCGACAACTACAGCTATTGCTAGGGTATAACCAGTGGCGACGTTTTGAAGAAACGATTGAACGAGCAAAACTTGCCTGTCGAAATTCGGGCTACACCGTTGAAAACCATTTTGCCGACGTTGGCAATGTGGTAGAACGTCCGCAGGGAGGAGGTTCCAAACAATCTGACTATAAATTATCACGATACGCTTGCTACCTCACAGCAATGAACGGCGATCCACGAAAACATGAAATCGCTTTAGCACAAAGCTATTTTGCGACTAAAACTCGTCAGACGGAACTTGAGTTAATCAATCAAGAAACACTGAAATCTGCCATTACGGAGGCTGTAGAGCGGAGCTTAGCACCCCTACTCCAAAGACTTGAACAAATGGAGAGAAGTATTCCACAAGCGCACCCATCACCTCCTCGGATACTGAGTGCGTCTACCCCACCAGATGAAGTTCCAGACGACTATCAACAACTGGATGATGAGCGCTGGATAAGCCCTGAATATTACGAGCGGACACGCCGCCAAGCTGAGCGCAGTTTATTTTGGGAAACAAGGAGGGCGAATCATGGCGAATAAAGTTTACAAGATTGTCTGCTACGCCAAAGACCTAATTCTCACAGGTTCCCGCTGCGCCGCCGAGCTACTCAATTTCTTTCGGAACCAGCGTGAAGGATGGTTCACTATCACAATTGACGAGTTAGTAGAAACATTTTTAGGGCAATGGGGACGCCACGCTATCCGCAAAGCCCTAGAACTTCTACACGAGTTGCGTTTAATCGACAGACGGCATCACCGATTAAACGCAAGAGCTTGGCAATATCAGTACCTCGGCTCGGAGCGTCAATCGCAAAGCTCGTGGGATGACGAACCGACGACCGTCGTTCACGAACCGACGACCGTCGTTCACGAACCGACGACCACTATATATATTGATCCAATCTTAGATCCAGTAAATCTTGATCCTCCACAACAACAGGTTGCTGTTGGAGAGGAAAAACTTTTGGAACAAGAACCGGATTGGGATGCCGTAGCACAGCAATCCCAAGAATGGGAGCAAGCCCAAAACACGGAGTTACCCGCACAAGAAAACCAATCCACGCCTACTCTCTCTGTTGAGGAAATAAGCCAAGATTCCTCGTTAGAAGAGTCAATTCCTCATGAGGAAAATTCTCCCGCCGTCGCGCCTGTTGCCGTAAACAAAATAAACGAAACAAGCGAAACAACCGAAAATTTGGAGCCAACAAAAGAACAAATAGACCAAGTTTGTCGTGAATTGCGAGAACTGCGAATCAATCTAGAAGTTGGGTTGTTGCGCAAAAACTGGGCGAATGTAGCAGGTGCGATCGCCTTTATTCGAGAAGAGATGAAGAACGGCGTTCAGCCTAAAAAATCATGGACTGCTTATTTTAGGTGGGCTTTAGTGATGGGTGTAAAGCCTGAAAAAATTCAAGCTCCAACTGACTTTGGTGAGTGGTATACGTGGGCATATAGGCAGGGCTTTGTCGAACGTTCGGAGCTTCGAGAAGATGGCGTGATGGGAGTTTGCTTGCGTGCAGAAGTGGCTGCCCACCTGGGCGTGCAACAGTGGGTGAGATTTGAGAAGGCAGTGGAGTTGTTGGGAGGTGCAAAATGATTAACCTCCGTACCTGGCAGCACATCACTCTTACCCCAGCACAATGGGACATGCTGTGTCGCACCGATGCTTGCCCCAATGGACACAAAATTACTATCCCTGGGCTTGATGCCAGTGCTTGCGACAAGTGCAAGGCTTGGTACGGGGTGATGACTCAGATTGAGACGAAGAAAAGGAGGAAGGCATCGTGAGAGCAATCACCTTGTGGGAACCCTACGCTTCCCTAATCGCCCAAGGAAGTAAGCGCGTGGAGACTCGTTCTTGGGCGACTAATTACCGTGGGCCTCTGCTTATCCACGCCGCTAAGCGTCCCCTGTCTCACGCACAAGAAGAGCTTCTCTCGTGTTTAAATGCGGACTACAGCATCGATTTGAAGAGATTCCATCCGGGGTGTATCGTGGCGAGTTGCAGCCTCGTAGATTGCGTCTTCATGTCCCCCTGTTCCATCAAATCTCAGTCACCCCTGGAGCTAGTGGTGGGTGATTGGCGAGTCGGCAGGGTAGCTTGGATTCTGTCGGATGTTAAGGCGATCTACCCGCCAGTTTCAGCAACTGGCAAGCAAGGGCTGTGGATTCCCTCGGCTAAAGTAATAAAGGCTTGTGGGCTTCAACCGATAACGAAGCGAGTGGCAAAGGGCAGACCTTCGCCGCAAGCCTTGCAATTGAGTCTATTTGAGTAAATGACTCCCTATGGAAAATTTTCCATAGGGTCTGACAAGGGAGAAGAAATGATTAATAGTTGGACGCCCTACGAAGAATCGCCGGATGGACACCGAAAAATCTGTATCTGGCATTCTCCAAAACACTCGCTTCCCTTACTGCACGCCATTTGTAAGCAACAAGAATTCAAGCTGTATGAGGAAGCGATTTTGTGGCTGATCGAGCAATACGAACACCGTCCCTGGACTTGGGAAGCGACGCATTGCCTGAAGCCAAGGTTCTGGTTTGGACAGCGCTTGCTATTCGTTCCTCAAAAAAAGGTTGGGATTGTTCGAGGTATTGAATGGCGGGAAAATTCTGGGCTTTTACAACACGGTTTTTGGTATCGGATGAAGTGGGATGGACGCGAGAGTTTGCAAGGCGTACATGAAAATAGTTTGGAGGCATTATGACTGCAATTGCACCCAATCTTGGTAAAGTTTTCTGTGGCACAGCCATACCCGCTACGGGAGAAGATATTGAAAACTTATTCAAGGGCGATTTGATAAAAGGTAGAGAAGATCAGTTTTGCTATAAATTCAAGTGCGTCCGCAATGGAGTGTTTATTGGCGAGTGGGAGGGCAAAGAATTTTTGATTCCAAGAGAATCGCTCATGATCTGCCATGAGTTACATGAGCCAGTAATCGTTCAAAAAGTTGAATACGTCAACTTTAATCTCCTGACTCCAGGGTCCGGGTTTTGGAGGCAGAAAGATAGCTTGATTCCAATCAATAGCTACGTAAAAGGCACGAATCGCGATTGGCATAATTCGTGCATCCGCTGTGATTTACTGCCTGTGGAGGAACAAATTATCTTATCCAAGCACTGCGAGAAAAAGCTTGCAGAAGAATTAGCAGATTTTCAGGAGAAACTAAAAACGGCTAAGGGGTACTGGGTAAAAAGCTGCACCGAACAAATCAACTACTGGAACAAGCTTCTCGAATTTGAATCGGAGTACCAAAGGGTAGTGCTTGCCAATTTAGATTCCGGCAAGCGAGTCCGCGTCGCCCAAGGCAAGCACAAGGGGAAGATGGGGGTAATTCAGTCCGCGCATTCTGGTACGATGTACGAGCCAAAAAGCCCGCGCCTTCAGTACTGGGTGAAGGTGGGTGGAGTGGATGAGCTTCTCAGGTTAGAGAGGGGCGAGTTTGATCTGTTGAAGGAGTTCGACAGGAAACTGGAAAATCCAAAGCCCAAGCGGGAGAAAAGGGAAAGATCCGCTTGGAAGATTGGCGATACCGTCGCACCTTCATGGTCGGCGGGCAGGAATAGGCGAGGGCAAATAATTGAAATCTTGAATAGGAGCCAGTTCCGGATTGCATGGGACAACGGCACGGAAGGCAAGGTTAGGGGTGACCAGTTGGCTTTGATTGAAGAAGATACGGGAGATACGACCGACTCCTGGAATCCCGCACACTTTGGAGATACGGCTCGTTTGTCCGAGCCGGACGGACAATTGACGATTTTCTGGGATAGCAGTGAAGAACCGCCAGACCCTGACGACTTTGGAACCGTGCAGGAATTTGAAAACGCTTGGAGGGAGTGGGAGCAAGGGCAGCAGATATCAGAGCCAACCCCTAGTCCTTGGTCGGAGCAAATTCCCCAGGGGTATGAATTCTGCTACAAGCAGCTCGTACAGAGGGGTTTTGACCACAAATACGCTGTGGCAGTCGTCAGGAAATTGAGCGGGGTTAAGCCATGAATAACAAATGTCAGCATCCGGGATGTAGCGGGGAAAACACAACCGCGTGTTTTCTCCCTGACAATACGACGGACAAACCCGACTATTATTACTGCGTTAAACACGCACCACAAGAAGGCTTTTGCTACTGCTGTGGACAGTTTTGGGCAGGCGTGGAACGATTTGATTTTGCCGGGTTTTATGGTGGAATCAAGGGTTTGTGCGAAAACTGCGACAGTTCGATTCGTGCAAGCCTGGGCGAATTTGACGACGATGACGAGTTTTATTGCGCGCTCGATTTCGATGATTAAACAAGCGGTCCTAGCCGCGCCAAGGATAAAGAACTGATCTGTCAGATGAAACTTCCCGCAGTCACTGCGGGAAGTTAGAGGATTGCTAGTAGCTCTTTTGCGAGATCCTTGGGCGAATTAATCCCCTTGAGGGTCTTGCGCTTGCCTTGAAGTATCAATTCGATGCGCTCGGATTTTTGTAGAATTAGGTCATCGATCGCATGGTCGATTTGACCTAGTTGTAGCCACGTTGCAAAGACCGCGTTTTGCTGCCCTAACCTATGCGTTCTGTCCTCCGCTTGCTCCACATCTCCTGGTGTCCAAGCTCGATCTACAAGTATCACGTTGGAAGCAGCAGTCAAAGTCAGCCCCACACCGCCGGCTTTGATCGTTCCGACGAACACTTTACTTTCGCCCGACTGAAAGTGATCGACTATGGCTTGACGTTCCTCGGCTCTGGTTTCTCCTGTTAGCAATTCACAATGCCCGACGCCCAAAGCCATTAGCTGAGCGTGAATTTCTTGAGCAGACTTCAAGAACTCAGTGAAAATTACCACCTGCTGCCCTTGCTCCAGCAGCTCTTCTGCTTGAGCAACTGCGGCGGACACCTTGGCGACGCTACCCACTTTACGGAGGATATTGAGTGTCACCAATGCCTCAGCGTCCTCGTCCACCTCACCGCGCTTGGCACGTAGACGGTAGTCTTCCACGAGAGCTTTGATTTCACTTGAGTAAGCTTTCTCGGCTTTGGAGTCTAGTTCCACCTCTTTGAATAATCTAGTCTTCGGTGGTAACTCCGAGAGTACCTCCGATTTTTTCCGCCTGAGAATTACGTCCTCTGTTTTTTTTGCGAGTTCGTCTAGGAAAGCCGCTCCCGTGGCATCCCACACCGTCTTTTTGCCGATTGATTTATGGTGAGCGTTGCAATAGCGCTTCTGGTAAGCCCATTTATCTGCTACTAGGGGATGCTGCACTGCCATGAGTAATGGCATGAGGTTGATTGGGCGTCCGTTCTTGATTGGTGTACCCGTGAGCATCCAGGCTGTTAAGCAGTTCTCATGGTGCGCTAGCTCTAGCATTTTTTCTGAGCGTTTGGAGTTAATATCTTGAAATCCGTGCGCCTCGTCGCAAATTAGCACGTATTTTTGCGCTTCCAGCGGCGCGGGGATTTTTTGGTAGTTATTGCTGAATAATTCCACCACCACTTCAGCGATTTCTGCCGCTCGTCGCCACCCTTCCATCAGCGATACGGGAGCAACAATAAACACCGCACAGCTGTAAGTGAATTGCATGGATTTAGCCGCGTACAAGGCGGTTAGGGTTTTGCCCAACCCCATATCGTCGGCTAAAATGCCTCCGCCATAGATACCACCTTTGCGGTGTGCTAGGAGCCATTCTACTCCAGATTTTTGGTAATCACGTAGTAGCCAACCGTTGGAGAGGGGTGCATCTAGATTGGCGGCTTTTACCAACCGTACAATTTCGTCGGCTTTCTCTAAAGCAGCAGATTCCAGCGCCTGTTGTTCGAGTTCGCGCTGTTGCCGGGCAAGAGCGATCGCACCTTCTACTTCTGGCGCGATAATAAAGTTCTCGTTAGTCAGTTTGTTTATCGCCTCTTCAGCTGAAATTAGAGGAAACCGCCAACTCTTATCGCTACCCTCAAACTTGTATCCTTTGATACTTTTGCAATCACGCTGAAATTTACCAGTTGAATCGTAGGGAGCATATACGGCAATAGAATCGCCTTTGATTTCCACTCTGCGTTCTGGAAGAATGTCCTTGTCTTCTTCCTCGCTAAAAACAAATACTGGTGGGGAATTTACGGGATATTGATGAGCGATCGCATCCCACTCTGGTAGCGACAATCCCGCACGCTCTAGCTGCCCCTTGTATTTTTGGACCATTTTCAATCCGGCTTGAGCTTGAGTTCGGACGAGTTGTTTTTGCCCAGCCAGCCATTTACCAAAGCCAGTGTCACATTTGTTGAATCCTGCCCCGTCCGTGCTGTTTGCCCCATCGCAACATTTGGCGAGAAACACTAAGGCTTGTTCTAACCTCCTGTCGGAAGACTGTTCTTTTTTCCAGTCGATTATCGCGGGAAGTTCTGCTTGGAGCTTGAGAATTTTTTCCAATTCCCAATTGCGTACCGCTTCGAGAATTGTTTCGGGAGTGAGTGGTTCCGATATGACGCGATCGCTATGGGTGGACTTCGCTTCACTTTCACCACCGCCACTATCCAGTAGCAATGCCAACCCAAACACTTCATCTCGAAATACGAACGGGATTCTCATTGCCACTGTGGGTTGATGTTTCCACTTGGGTTTGAACTTGGTTTCGTCTTTTAAATTTTTAACCGACCACTGACCGCCCATAGCCACGTACACGTCTATACTCCTATTCAAATTATATAAGTATAGCCGCGTACAAAGCTTTATTGCGTGCAAAATCTTTAAATTTGGTCTGGTTTTTTTGAGGCGTCGGCGGTTTCAGGCGCATCTTTTGCCTTGGGTTTTGTGGTGACGGGTTTTAGGGGTATGGGTGAAGTACTCCATCCCGCCTTGATCCACCCCGGCGCGTCAACGAGGGGAATGCGCCGAGTTTTCCCATCGGGACTGTACAAAAGAACTGGATCTTGGTTTAGCATGCCAGGAATGCCCCATAAGTAAGTGCGTCAGGTGCGCCAATTGCGGTGGCGGTAGCGCGGATGTACAAAGCGCCTGGTAATAAGTCTTCCACCCACTCGCCGGACAAAGGAATATCAAATTGCTTAATAGTCCCGTCGGCGGTGCAACTGCCAATTTCCTTATAAGTGCCAGCGACGGTTGTGGCGGCTTCGATGCTGATTTTCCATTCAGCAGAGCCTGCGGCGTAGCCAGTGTAAGCACCAGCTAAAATCACTGCCTTATAAGCGAGTTGCTTGTCGGCGGCGAATTCGATTGCGGTTTCTGATGTAGTTGTAGCTACCGCAGTAGCGTTGTAATCCCTAAGTTCAAGACCTTTGTCGAAAAGTAGATGGCGGCGGTTGGCGATAGTTGAGCGACTCATGTGATGTATCTTGGTATTGAAATGGTTTTACCCCCTGGAAAATTTTCCAGAGGGTGCGGGTAGAATCTTGATTAAGCGATCGCAGGGGCATCGGTGATGCCGTGTAGTCTAGCTGCAGCGCGTCCGTGATAGCAGGCGATCGCGTTGTACCAGTCCACGCGAGTGCGGAATACGGGCTTGGTTTCGAGTTCTCCCAAGTCACGAACAGAAACACCGTACACACCGTCAACCGCACCTTGAATGCCGGTCAACATCATGTCGCCAAAGGAAACCACGTAGATACTCGTGCATTGCGTGGAAGAAGTGCCGTCCGGGGAAGATTCGGTATAATCCAAAATTTGGTCGCCGTTGTTGTCGTAATCAGCAATCAAAATAGGTAAAGAATTATACTGCATTACCTGGTTGCCGAGTTCATCCACCTCGTACTCAATGTCTCCACCGATTTGGTTGCGCACGGCTTGAGAAAGCTTGCGGCGGATGGCTTTGCTCATGATGATGTAGTTCGGATTGTCAACCGCGTCGATCGCCTCGTCCAGTTTCTCAAGACTAAGCGGTCCTCCAATGTTTTTATTTGCAATCAATTGGGTTCCGGTGAGCCGGACTTGTAGCCCGTCGAAAACTCTGGGGTTGGTTGTGGAATCGCCCTTGATAAAGTTGCGTGTCCAAGACAAGGACAGCGCTTTGACTTTCATCATCTCATGGACGGTCCGGACGGAGGTACCCTGCATATCAATGATGGCTCTGTCTACATCCAAGTCTCCGCCGGCAATTTTATGTGCCTCAGACTGGGGATTGAGTACGCCTACGCTTTCTTGATAGCCCTCGTTGATGCCGCGAAACCCGATACCGGGCAGTTTGTCTTCGCGATTGTAGTGTTTGCCGGTTCCTGGTACGTTCTCGAAAGGGATTACGCGGAGAATATCACTAGTTGCGGCGTATTCTTCAATTATTGTTGCAGTTTCTGGAGTAGCAAGTTTTTTTGCCTCCAGTAAGGTCATGGACATGGTGAAGTGAATTTTGAGGTGGCTTGTGGTGTGGCGTCACGCCGATGTCAACCTCAGAACTCACTTCCGAAGTCAAACGTCTACTTACTTAATTCCCAGTTCTCTGATCCGCGCTAATCGCTCAGCACGATTGGTAATGCCCATCACCTGTTCTCTAGTTGCCGCAAGCCCCGCTGGATGAGATGGCTGCATACCTCCACCAGCGCCGTTGCCCACAGGGTCAAAAAGTGCCGCCGTGGGACCACTTGATCGCAGCTTGAGCATCAGATCCTCAACGGTGAGGGGAGTTCCTTTGTCACCCAGCATCCTGGTGCCGTCGCGAGGATCTAGTACTCGCAGTTTGCCATCCTCGCCGAGTTGTAGGAAGGACATGGCGCGATCGCGTATCAAGTCGAAGTAGGAACAGCCGAAATCATCCTTACCGGTTTTTCCGCCTAAAGCGTAGAAAGCTTTCTCCAAATCGTTGATAATTCGGGTCTGCTTTAATTCCTCTTGCAGCTGTTGATTTTGCTGTTGAAGGGTTGTGCGTTCACCAGTCCAACGTTCCTTGAGTTCGTTGAATTTCTGCTGCTCTTCGAGCTTGCGCTCTTCTAGGTTGGCAGCTAAGTCCTCAAGCTCTTTGTAGCGCTCGGGGTCAATTGTTTTGATTTGCTCTAATTGAGCTTGGAGTTGTTTATTAGAGTCTTCTAATTCTTTGGCACGAGCTGCAACATCATCGCGCTCTTTGCGAGTAGCTTTAGCTGTGCTAAGAATTTTAGCAATTTCTTCGTCAGAAAATTGCTTATTGTCTGGATTGGGATTGGTTGTGGAGTCTAGTTCTGGCGGCATTTTTGATATTAGTCATCACGACTGATAAGAGAATTCCCACCAAATCTAAAGGTAGAATTAATAGTCCTAAGTAAAGCCTTTGTTTCCACTTGCGCATCAATTTGGTGGCGGTGGAACTATCTGTCATTTTCGCTAGAGCCATGCGCAGAGTAATGCTGTGATTGGCTTCTTCATTGCAGATTGCGAGTAGCGATCGCCCAACTTTAAGAGGTAAAAATTGCAGTAGTTTTCTGTAAAAGCAAGCTTGGAATGATTCCAGCACTGTCATGAATGCTAGCTTATTTTCCCAACTAAAATCCCTGGCTTGATGTCCGCCAAAAAATGCCTTAGCACTGTAATATTTACGACTCAATCCATCAGCTTGGAAGGATTCTGATGCATCCCAGTTGACTGTACTCCAAATTTGTGCATTCTTTGATTCCCGGTTGAATAGCTTATCAGCCGATAATTCCAGCTTGCTACCCGTGAGAGTGCAGAAGGCTTGCGCGTGGTGATACTCAGACTCAGCTTGCTCTTTAAGGATAAGATTGAGTGTGGAATTACCCTCAGCTTGGGCTTGTAATGCTTGTCGCCAGCAGAAGAAAAATACACCCACTTCCAGTTTTTTCAACAAGCTTAATCGATTGGGAAGTTTGCTGAACACCCAAGCCAATACTAGGCAGATTAGTTCGTCTCTATTACGAGTAACCCAAGAGAGTAACGACATTTCCACTCATCGTGAAGCATACACCGTCATATTGCCCACTCTTAGCTGGGTTTTTGGCGAAGAAACTAATCCAGCGGTAAGTGCTGTCAATTGTCACTGCTATCTTGCCCCCGGTATTGGGCAGGGCTTGTACAAACTCCCTACCGATTAAGCTAGTGTTGGGTGCTTGGTTCCAGCGGTGTAACTGGATTGAAGTGGAGCCAGTTGAAATTGAGATATCAAATCCTGGAACTACAGTCAGTTGCAAAGACTGTTGTGGGGCATAGAATTGAAATGCCTTGCCCCCAATGGCACACTGCCCGGATGTGCATAAATTTCCACCACCGAATGCCACGCCACCACCAGTACCACTGCTTTTAATCCACCTACCGATGCCATCATCTGGAGTTACCACGGAATTGCCGTCGGCAGTGGCAGTACTGGAGGCGATGAAGGTGTACCAAGCGGGTAGTCCATCAGCATCGCTTTGCACCAGCCTTGTGTATCCATCAGGGCGATTTTCTTGTGCTATTGCCGTAAGTGCGGCTAAGTTGGCTATTCTGTAACCAATAGAAATTGGCATGTTCTTTATCGGGGCATGGCATCAATGATCGGAATTCCCCCCACTGGAGCAACCAAACTTACGTTCGCACCCTTACATAAAGCGCTGGAATTGGAGATAGCGCGAGCTGAAAATATTTGCCCGTTAGCGTTTTGTACTTGGTAATTACCTGTTGTGGAGTCGTACCCAAGGATACGGGTGCTGTGTTCGAGGATGCGATCGCGTGCTTTTTGTATACCAATTTGTTTTACTTGGTAAGTGTGCCGATTTTGAATTGAGATGTTTCTCAAAAGCTCTATTTCCTTCATGAAAAAACTTGCCTGCCCTTTTCTTTACTGAATAAACTGTAAAGGATTAGTTTTTTCTCTTTGCCGTTCTCTGGTTGATATTTAGGAATTTTGAAGGGAGCAATAAATTCTCTAGTTTCTAGCGGTTCAGGTATTGAGCCAACATTTATGGTAAACGACTCTTGTGTTATGGCGTTATTTAGTTGCGCTAAATTAGAGAAAATTAGTTGTTCGGCTTCTACCTTAATACCGTTTTCACCTTTTAGAAATGCTTCTGGTATAAATATTTCAAACGCACTGTTACTTGTATTTTGACCAATTAAAACAACATTAATTACTATGCCTCCAGATGTTCCGTAAGCATCTATTAATCTAAATCCTTTTTCGGCATTGGGAAACGCGCTAGAACCCCAATCAAAACCAAAATAACAAGCTATATTGCTTTTTGATTGTAGATTACTTATTTTCCCAATATCCCAAACAATTATTCCTGTTGATAGACTGTCACCACCTGTTCGCCCGCCAATCAAGACATAGCAAATCTCTCCATTGATGCTCTTGTATTTTAAAGCTTTAATTAAAAAAACATTCTTGTTAACCAAGACTTGTTCTGTTACATAAGGTAAAGAGTTGACAACGAAGGTAATTTCTGAATTACTTCTAAAGGTTAGACTGGTGAAATTGCTTTCTTTTTCTGTTACCTTAAACTCCAAAATTGATAAATTTATGGCAGCGATATTAAAAGCATCAGTGACGTAAGTTGTAGTTGAGTAAAATTCAGGAAGTTTAAAATTAGTGATATATTTTAAAATCTGCGAGTCATACCCCATTGAGTAATAGCTGTCGAGCGAGAACCATTCTAGAGAGTATTCTCCATAGCCATCGCTCGGATAAAAATCGCTGATGTCGTTAATTACTAGCTTTTCAAGTATTGTGCTGTTGTTTTTTAGCGTTCCGATAAATAAGCCAACTGGACTTATCGATGCTTCTAGGTTTTGTCCGCCGTTTAAAAATATTTTGTGTATACAGTTGGAAGATTTATATTTACCGAGATCGGGTATTTGAAGATTGATAGGTATATCACAAAGAAGCCCTACAATAATAGGTTCGGACTTGGTAATCTGTTGCGGAATGGTGGGATAAACATGAGGCATCGAATCGTATGCAAAAAGCCCTTCACCACGCCTTAATCTGATATTTTCTCCCTTGCCTACAGCGCCACTTGTGATGGAAGATCCATAAAAACTAGCTCCGTTTTGATCGATTAGCTTCGTTAGTCCCGTTACAGGATCGTAGCCGGAGATGGTGGTTATTTTTTGTTGCCCTTGTAATGGTTCTTCCATTATTTTTTGCTCTCTTGAGCGGCGATTGAGTTGCTGCTGTTGTTGCAATAGCCTAAGTTCAGATTCCATTGACGTACCCCGTGTTGAGCATGGCATAAGGAATCTGATAAGTGTAACTTTGTCCTGGAGGTACGGTGACAGGGGCGGATTCGACAAAATAGGCGATCGCTACTCCCGATGCATCTTGTGGAGTAGGTTGAGCGCTTGCCATTAGGAATGCTGTTTGAAAATTTAGCGAAGCATCCGTTGCTGTGAATGTCGCTGTGGCGATGGGAATTTCGTAGCGTTGATCGGTGGTGTCGTAAGCGCCCGCAGTGAACACAATATTCGCTCTAGTGTAACCATGCTCTGCGGCAGGCTCGGCAGCGACAAAGTCAGTAGTTGAGCTTGCTCTAGTTAGTAATGCGGTATTCGCCAAGCACAGCCAAAAACTATTGGGATCTGGTGGCGATTCACCTAGATACAGAATTCTGGCTGATTGTGAAATCCACTCATTGGTAAAGGTTCCTGCTGGCATTAATTAGAGCTTCCTAGAATATTCCAAGTATTTTCATCCACGCTATCCCAATCAAAATTTTCCCAAGTTAATTGAGATGCTTCTAATCCTTGCCCCTGCCCTAGCTCGATCTGCTGATAAGTCGTAGCTAAAAGGTAGGGGTAGGGGTAAAAATCAATTCCTTGCCCCTGCCCCAAATACAAGGTTTTGGGTTCTACGTAAGGTGGTACAACTGCGCCACCAACTTGAGTACCCACCCAGATGCCATCGCAGCTCCATAATGCTTTCATTTGGCTGACAACCCAGCTTGCGCCATCTGCCAGGTAAACTTGCATCGTGTTATCTGGTTCCGTAGCGCGAACTGTCATTAAGGGGGAGTAATTGAAAATCTCATCCACTAAGGGCATCGCTAACTCCTGCCCTTTATAGCGCCCTTGCAGTAGTCGCCCCTCTCGTTGCGCTAGAGCCTGCAGTTGAGCGCTAGCTTGAGACGATGCTCCTCCGCCAATCGCATATACCACTACTTCTCCTGGGCGGAGTGCAGGCTCTACTCTTCCTGCCAAGAAATCAACCGTATAAGTCCGCTCCCGTTGCTTGAGGTTATTAGCACATAAATCGCTAAAAATAGCCTTTTCTTCTATGTTGTTTTCTTCGATTGTGTATTCGGGAGGGCAGCGCTCTGGTGCGGGTGGAACGAGTTGCCCGGAGTTAGAAACTTTTGTTTCTCCTGCAGCGTAAACCAGGTTGGATTTAGTAGTGAAAATTCCGTCTGGCGATTCATTCGCCAAGTCTGGATTTACCCGCACCAATGGCTCATAGCTATTTGTGCTATATTTCCAGGTATTTTTATTAAGCTCCGTCCACTCTTCAGTTTTAAGTCCCGATTTCACTAAATATTCGGGCGGAAATATCCACTTCTTCCAGTCCTCATCCGTGCCATTAAGAATAATTATTCTTAATTCGTAAGTGTCTACAGTAATTTTTTTGAGTCGATCCTTTTTGTCGTACTCATAAGTTTCTTTGATAAGCTTGGTTAAGTTAAAGGCGCTTATATCAGCAATGTAGTCCGGACGTGCTTTTAGGAATTCAGCAAAGTACGTAGCTCTCGGCTGATAAATTTTAGTTTCTTTAGTTTTGAGTTTACACTCTGCGTTTTGTTCGTATTTCCATTCTTCTACTTGCTCTTCTGCTCTAATCAAGCTCAATTTTGAAGAGTTTTTACTTTGCAGATCTTTGGGTATTACTAAGCCCATCGGCGCATTAATCAGACTGGTAACTTTTTGAATGTGCTGGCTTTTGCTCCATTCTTGTATTCTTTTGGTGCGCTTAATTACGATATCGAAATTAGAGGCAGTTGAATCGACGGTGGACGCTAAGCCGTATTGTTCTGTGGTGTCTTCTATGTATTCCGGCGTGGGGCGAACAATCATTTCTGTTCCTACTGCTTTGATTATTTCGCACGGTGATTCCGCTCCCTCAAGGCGCTTATACCAGATTTCGTCACGCCCGATTAGCATACTTATGCTACCAATGCTGGGAGCTATATTTGCCGGTTCAATGCGAAAACTTTCGTATCTATCAATCCAAGCGTAGGAGTTATTTGCATAAAGAAGCTTCCCAACTGATTGCAGATATGAACCAGATAAATTCAGAGGATAATTGTAGATTGTGCTAGCAATATTTCCGCTGATATTAGTAATGCCAGCTTCTTGTAAAAGGTTGGTAATAATATAGCTGGCTGGCTTACCTTCACTCGATTTATTGTCAGCTTTATCAGGATCTGTTGGTTCCTTGAAGTTCAGTACTGCGATTAAATCGCCTACTTCTAATGTTAGCTGTTGCTTCTCTATGTCGTATTTGGGTGTTAATATCCGCAATGCCCCTCGTGGATGACGCTGCAATACGCCTGTACTATTAGCAACTTCCAGTGTCACCTGCACACCCCTACAGAAGCGTGTGGGATTCTTGCGATCATCCAGCGATTCGTCAAAGTCGATGGCATTACCCAGCAGGATTGAGCCTGTGAAACTAATCAGCCCAGAAGAATCAAGGTGTGAATCGCTACCTTGGAACGAAATCATGCAGGGCGTAAAGTCCTTGCCCCCGATAAATAACCGTACATTCCTGGCTGATTGGTTGGCTGTCACGCTGCCACCTTATCCAGTTCGCGTAGTGTAAAGCTGGCAACGTAGGGATACAGTCCGTTGCGCTGCCACTGCGACTTAGGTTCAAACATCCGTGCGTAGAATTGTGCAGGGTAAGCTACGCCACCAGGGAATGTTGCCTCACTTCCCCCAGTGGCGATCGCTCTCGTCCTCGCTCCGTGCTCAACAAAATTCTGCACGCTATCTTCTACTAAAATCCTGTAATTGCTGATGTTCCGGCGTAGCGAGTCACTTTTTTGGAAAATAGCACCCAAAGCGTGCCACTCTTCCCAAGTCACCATTGCGCTAGCTACCCAAATGTGTTTTGGTTCGTACACGGGACCGCTATCCAATGGCGTGCCAACGATACTGTACTCGGTTTGCCCGGTTTCAGGTGTGTTGCGATCGTAGGCAGTGAAGCGACTTAAGGTGACAGAGAGTTCAGCAATGCTTAGGGTTAGTTGACGCATTGTTCTTTCTTGAAGGGCAATATACTTCGTTCCCGGATTGCAGCAAAAAGCAAGGTTCTGTGCTATTAGTTCTGCAACCGTCCGTGTAAACGATTGTTGAGTTCTCCCTTCTGTCGTCGCCCCTGTGGGGTTCCTGGGTTTTTTCTACGGGAACCGTAGGAGATTGGGTGACGATAGCTGCTACAAGTAAAAATGGCGTCATGAGAGTTGAGGTTTTGGATACACCTACAATTCCCGCTCTACTGTACCGATGCGAGGTGCGATCGCTTAAATTGATGGCTTGTGATGCACCCTGATGAACGCATCCTATCAGGGGTGATGATTCACCCCTGTTTACTTTTTTGGCTGCAAAAAAAACACCTACGTTCGCGCTCGTGGTGTTGATAATAGAAATAGAAACTGGCTTGTTAACAATCTTGTGCCTCAGCACCTAAAATTTGGACGACAAGATGATCCGCTATCACGCTTATTAAATCAGTTTTTTCTAGCTTACCTGTAGATACAGCTAAAACCAACTCGTATAATTCGTTGTCAGATAAAGTCAAGTTGTATCCGTTCATGCGTAAAAAAGCTTCCGTGATGCCAAGAGCAGCGCGTTTGTTGCCGTCAATGAAAGCGTGGTTTTTAGTAACGTGATATAAATAAGCCGCGGCCTGCTCGGCAATTGTGGGATGCAAAAATTCACCAAAAAAGGTAGCTTGTGGTTGAGATAAAGCAGACTCTAACAGTCTCTCATCTCTTACTCCCAAACTACCTCCATGCGTTTCGATTAGATCGTCATGAATAGCGATCGCTAATTCAATGTCAACAAATTCAGGATTCAGCAAGACGACGGTAAACCTCAGAGCGCTCTTTTTTGGAAGCTAAATAAGCTTGAAAACCTTTAGACTTCCTAATATCAGATTCTACAGCAGACTCTACGTTTGGTTGCCGATCTAAACTGTTACCGCTAGATGGTAAAAAGCGGTTTTTCAAAGAATCGTCAGAGTTTAAGCATGTCTCAAAGAATTCTTTCATGGCATCAGTAGTAATTACACCTTGAGGGTAGGCATTTTTCCATGTGGGTTCGGAGTGAGTCATCTGCGAAAGTAAAAAGGCGTTTAGATGACCAAATCTCGAATAAACTCCATCAAGTAGTGCTATTTGCCGTTCGCTGTAAACAGAGACATCAAAGTTTTTTGGCGCTGGAATAGGATTAGATCCGTGAGCTTTGTACTCTTGCCATAAAACTGGAATGACGGGACCGAAATCCCATGCCTTGATTTCTTCCAGGAAGAGAGGTTCACCGTAAAGACCTAAATAAAAGCCCTGAGCATAGTAAACGTGCTTTTGTAGTGGCATATGAGTCAAACAGCCAGACAACGTTTTGGCTAGCCAGCAAAAGTAATTTGCTACGTCAAAACAAGTTAGCATAGTACCCCTCCTTGGACTAGTCAACAGGCTTGTTCTATATTAAGGATACAAAATATTAAGCACGGTTCCTCAAAAGCGACGAAATCTTCACATTGCTAAGAGCATAAAGCGCGTGTTGACATGGTGTCAAAATGTATGGTACTCTGCGCCCTGTACAGTGTACACTCGCGCACCCCTCTTCAAGCGCTTAATCTTAGATTAAAAAACCACCCAGTGGTGGGTGGTATTTTAGTCCCTATGGAAAATTTTCCAGGGGGTAGATGTTACTTGTAGATTTTGTGAGCCTCAGCACTGGCGTTCTCAAGGCTGCCAACTACTTGTTTTAGTTCGGGTTTGGAGTAACACCATGCTGCTATTGCCTCTAGTAAGTCCTCAAGGTTATAGCCTTCTTGCGCGAGTATTACCATGAATTCACCCATGAACCGGGCAAGAGAATCGCGGCGGAAGCTACGCAACGCGAGTCGGATTTCTGTGGAGTATGTATCGTCCATTACCCTTCTCCCTCGATTTGCTTCAATTGCGAAACAAGAGCCGCTATCTTGGATTGGTAAGACTTGATTTCATCATGAATTAGGGCGCGTGATTCTTCGGGGCTTAGTGGGCTGATTAGATCTTCTAGAAAGCTTTGTGATTCTTCAAAATTGTTGGGGTCTGGTAATACCCAGTAGCGCCAACAATCTTCAACTTGCCAGTACTCCATGCCGATAATCTCTCCCTGCTTCACTCTTTGACCGAATTGGTATTTAGGTCTTGTCCAATTGCTAGGTATGGAAATTTTTGGGTTTACGTTGTAGGTCATAACGCTGTATTCTCTAAGTGTTTTACTTGATCGAGGTGGGCTACACCGTCCCAGAGGTGGTGTGCCACCACTTTTTCTTGTTGGTCGAAGGCTAAGCCTCCCAAAGCCTGTAGCAGGTTGCGGAGGGTGTAACCGCGTTCTTCCAATAAAGGCAGGAGGTGGTCGTTCAGGAAATGCTGCAGTGCGATTTCTCGATCAACTCGTAGGAGGATTTGGATTTGCCTGGGGGTCATGCCTGCCATTGTCCAGCCTGGATAGAAGGTACGGGGCAACGCCTCATCCAGTCAGCAATCGTTCATCTCCAGCGCTTCCAACACAGTTAGATGCCACTGTAGGGATTGGATGGTTTTACCGTGTCCCTTAGCCGTGTCTACGACTATTTCGCTGTGTTCTTTACCTTTTTCCGTGGGTAAATAATCGGGATTCTTACCATCCGGATTTTTAATCTGAAAACCCTGTTCGATGAGAACTTTGTTGACTCGCACGGCACTCCACTTTTCTCCAGTGGATTCCGTCAGCTTGTTCGCTAGCACCGTTGGGCGGACTAGGTTGGATTCGATTGAAACAGGCAGTAAAGCTTTCGCTTCTTCAATCACGGTTCGTAGTTGAGGGTGAAGTTTGGCGATCGCATTCCCTTTGACTCCCGCTTTTAGGTTGGGGTGCAGGTCGGTGTTGCCTAGCATTAGGTCGATGACATCGGAAATTTCTTGGGGTGTGGGAGTAGCAGGGGGTAATGCGAGTTGGGGTTGTTCTTGGGGTTGGATTTCTTTTTGGGGTTCGGCGATCGCAAAAGACCCGGTTTTGCGGATGGCGGGTAAAACCTCGTGATAAACCCACCGCTGGAAACGTCTCGCTACGGGTTTGCGAGATTTAAATATTAAACGATACAAACCTGGCTCATTTACGACCAACATTTCTTGATCGCCTCCAGGGGTGTTGACAATGGCAACCCCCTTTTCATCTTCGTCAAGTCCGCCGTCGTGGTAAACGCTACCGTCTTTTGTTTTGCGTTCTCTACCGTTGACTGCTAAAGACACGACTATGCCCAAAATCGCACACACGTCAGATGCAACCCACCAAGGATCATCGGCACTGCCAACAAACCGAACTTCTTGTGACTCAAATTGAAATACTGTTAGATTGCTCATAATTACTCCTGACAAAGCAAGAAAGAGACGCATGACTTGCGTCTCTGAGTGATGGGATATCTGTTATTACGCCGCCGAATTAGCTACAAGCATTCCGTTTAGCGCGATGATTGCGAGTATTGCTTGAGTGTCGGTATCGAGCCTCGCTTTGAGTTCGTTATTCATGGGTTGAGCGATCCACTTCTCGTCCAATGCTTTGTAGAAAGTTCCGAGCAACTTTCTGCCCTTCCAAAGGCGGTATAGCGTACCGAAGTCTTCGTCTGGAAGTCCGTCGATCTCGAATTCTGGAGCCAGTTCTTGGGCTTGTTGTTCTAGATATTGGGCAAGCTCGATCTGAGCAATTTGTTGAGAATCGATTGCTGTTTGAGTCATAATTGACTAGTTCCTTTTTTTTATTTGGGATTAGAGAAGCGCTTTAGTTTGCGAGACCGGGGCGCTTTCTCTATATTTAAAATGTATACCGTCACACGACACTTGTCAAGCGTTGCACGACATTATATATTGAGTAGTGTAGAGCGACAATTTACATTAAAGGAGGTGTCTCAAGGTGAACACAGTGAAAATTAGACGCTACACGGACGTTGCGGTTGAAGGGTTAGGAGCAAAAATTAGACAAGTTAGAAAAGCTGATGGGCGATCAGTTGAGGTCTTAGCGGGAAAAGCCGGAATTAGCCGGGCTTACTGGCATGATATTGAGGCGGAACGGATACGGGATGCCTTGCCTGAAGAAACTTTTCGCAAAATAGAAGAGGTTCTAGGAGTGGATTTTGGGATAAATTTTGATGATTAATTTTTTAATTTGACTAGTAAAATACTCATTTTTAATCTTGGATTAATTTTTATCGGTCACAACCTTTAAAGACAAACACCCCACCTAATAAGTGAGGTGTTTGTTTTATGTACAAACGGATATAGCTTTAAGCGATCGCCAAATCTTCAAGTATTTTCAGTACGCTTGCTGCGTTCTCGCTTTGTGATAAAGCAATATAGTCGCGGTTAGATATGCGCACTTTGCTTCAAAGATGGACAAGCCCTTTTTAACACCCAATCCTCAAGAGTTCAAACTTTACGTCTACTGGATCGTAGGATCATCTCAGAAACTGTCTGCCGAGTTCAAAGACTGCAAATGGATTCCCCGAATCGACGAAACGCTTATCTTGCCGATAGATGAGGAAGAGTGGCATAAATTCAAAGTAACGGATGTGGTCTACGATTTCAAAAAACAATGTGTTCGAGTGTGGTGCAAGCCGAAAGACATAATTCCACAAAAAAACAGTATTTGTCGGGAGGAACCCTCTCCAAGTCCTGGGTTGTATGATTTTGAAAAACGAGCGCAGCAAGAGCTTGACCGTGTTGAAGCAAGGCAAAGACAAGAAAAAATAGAGCGCCAATCCCGATTAGAGCAAGAGTTTGCAAGGGTAGAGATGGAAGAAGTGGATCTAGAACTAGAAAAGCTGAAAGCCGAAATGAGGCAGCAGTAGACAGCGCAATACCTCGTCGTTAATCTCAGGTTAATTTTAAAGATAAGCACCCCGTGCGCCCGGCGGGGTGTTTGCTTTAGGCACAGAATCACCAGACCTTCTCAGACAGAAGAAACACGTATGCATCCCTTCTTTCCCACCAGAAGCCAGCCACACCCCAAGACAAGCCACCTAATCTTACAGCAACAGCAGGTAAATGACCGGGTGGAGATGAGATATCGAAGTCCAAATCATCAACCTGTAGCCACTTTTTGTGAACGCGCCATCCCACTTTGTCGCCAAAAGCTTCATAAATTTTGTCGTTGGCGTTAAGACTTCCCCCGACGTTATTCCAGATGTCTTTTTGAACACTAAATCCAAATCGACCATCAGAAGCTCTTGTCCAAAGCTGATCGATAGCGTGCAAATCTTTTTGGGGAAAGTTTCGGATCGACGCTACGTTTAACCAACCCTCTTGTTGTCGATTTGCTACCTTGAGCATAATCCTAAGCGTTTCTCGATCCGCTTCAGCCCATCTTCCGGCTACTAAGAGATCCCGCAGTGCGGCGGTTAAATCGTGTGTTATTTTTTGCTGAATCAACGGGCGATCGCGTTCTTTGTGTTTACGCAGTAACACTATTGCTACTACGAACACTGCGATGATTATGATGAAAAGCCAATTCATGGTTATGCCTCTTTGTAATAGAATTGGCTCAATTTTGGCAAAGTATACGGAGGGAGGCAGCAGCGATCGCACTTAAAAACAATTTGATTTATCTTAATCAACCTCACCCCCTATGGAAAATTTTCCATAGGGTCATAACCCTGCCCCCAACACCTGCGCCCGTGAAATATCGTTGAGGATTGAAGCAGCATCGTCCACGGGATTGGGCGTGCTGACACTGAGGCTGCGTGGGGTATTTGCGAGAGTCAGGATTGCATTATTGAGTGCATCCAGCCGCTGCTCAATGCCAGAGTTGGCAACCTTGAGCGCATCGACAAATTGACTGTAACCAGTTGTCGTAACGCTCGGCTTAATTTGTGATTCTTTTAATGCTTCTGATAAATCGTTGGGCTTGCTATTCAGTGGCTCGTATGCCTTACTGTTGCTTGTGAGCGCCAAATCATCCCGATGGCGCATGTACGCCTCAAAGATATTCTCACCCGGCATTGCTTTGATAATTGGGCTGGCATAGGTTCTGATTTTTCCAAATTCAAAATCGGATGCTGGGGGATTGCCTTGTTGCCTGTTGAGAGCTTCATCATAATGGTAGCCAGTAGTGTCGATACTACTGGTTGTTTTTTTGGTTTCAATAATTCTTCCTTCGATTTTGTCTTGGGCGATGCGGCTATGATACTCAAACAAGCCTTCGCCTGGTTTTTGAATAAAGGGATTAACCCAATCGCTGGGATTTTTCGTTTCACTCTCACCACCGTTCGAGTTCTTGTCTTTTAATTCAGAAGAAATCTTGGTGGCGCTTGCTTCCACTTTCTCTAATGCCGCTGATTGTTTCCTGGCGCTATCAGCTGCTAATTGCTGATCTATTGCTGCCCTTTGGGTTGCTTCCTGTGCCATGATGGCATTCCTGGTAAGCTCGTCCTGGATGTTGAGGTTTTCCTGGGCAGATTGTAGCCTGCGATCGCTAAGTTCGACTTCACGGTTAGCAAGCTGCACTTCGATGTTTGCTATCTCAATCGCCACCGGATCTTTTTTGATGCTGGCTATTCTCAGTGCTGAATCTGCTTCCAGTCTTGCTTTAGCAGCTGACAATCTGCCCGATTCTGCTTCAAATACAGCCGTCTGTGCAGCTATCTTCTGTCGCTGCAAGTCGAGTAGCAGTGATTGGCGTTGGTATGCTTGCTCGGTTTTCAGCGCCTCCAGCTTCTTGGCTGCAATCTCGTCCTCAATCTGGCTGCGCTTTTCGAGAATTTGTAGCTCTGAATCACCAAAGCCCAGGGAATTCAGTTGGCTTTTGATTTCCTGCCCTACCTTGGGGTCGAGGTTTTCATCCTTGAGTTTGCGACTGAGTTCCAGTGCGCGATCTGCATTGCCCTTACGGATATCCAAGCCAGAGATACCCGCATCGGATACCGCTAACTTTAGATTGTAGCGGGACTCCTCTAGCTTGGCGGTGCGCTCAAGACTTTGATTGTAAAGGTCGAGGTTGGCTTTTTCCTGTTCTAGGTAGTTTACCGCAAGTTTGAAGCGACCTTCCTGCACATGCCGCACTTGCTCAACAGCGGCAATCCGTTCGTCTCGCAATTTCGCCTCAGCATCAATCTCAAGATCGATTAATTGCTGGTTTTTCTGTGCCAATTCTGTGTTAAGGGCGAGGATCTTCTCTGTCGCCTCTTTCGTTGTGATAATTCGCTTGTCTCTTTCTTCCTCTACCTGAAGAATCTTGGTTTTGATTAATTCAGCTTCTGCTCTGTTGGTATCTTGGTCGATCTCATTGCTGAGTCGGGCGACGGTTGGCTGGTTCGCTTCTCCGAACAAATCACCGCCTTCCCTGGTGCGCTGCTTAAGAGCGATGTTGCGTTCAACTTGAGATTGCGCGATCGCCGCTTCGGCTTTTTTATTAGCAAATTCGATTCCTTCCAGCACCTTCTCTCGGTACTGTTGCTGCTTGGAGAGACGTTGATCCAGTAACTGTCCTTCAAGGGAAGCAACTTCAGTGAGCAGCGATCGCTCGCGTTCGGCGTATTGCTTAGTGGTGAGAGTGCCTTCTGCCCGTAGCTTTTTGATGCGATCGTATTCCTGTTGTTTGGCAGCGATGCGGGATTGAGTAGCACTGATATCCGCATCAAGGGACTGACGAGAGGCTTCTTTGTCGTCAATTTTACCTGATAGTTGCTGTGCTTTGATCTGTTTAGTGCTTGCGGAAAGTTTTTGGCTGATGCCGAATTCTTCCTTGGTAGCTATCTCTTCAATATCGCGGATGCGTTTTTGCTTTAAAGCCTCACGAGCCGCAATTTCAGCTTCAATTGCTTTTAGTGCCGCACTGCTAACTTGCTTGGTTAAATCTAGCTCCTGTTTGGCAGATGTCTCGGCATTTACTTTCCCTTGTTGCCTCAATTCTTTGAATTTCGCTAATTCCGATACTGCTTGCTGAAGCTCTTTTTTAGCTGTTGTGCTTTGTACGCGAGCGATTTCAGTATCTGCATCTTCTGAGTTTTTCCCCCCCAACAATTGCTGACTTCTGATGCCAATTATCTGGCTATTTTCGTTCTTTTGAAGAGCAAACATCGCCTTTTCATTAGCTTCAGTGAATTCTTTGAGTGTCTGCTCTTCAGCCAGCCGCTTACCTTCAGTAGTTTTTTGTGCTATTTGAATTCTGACTTGTGCGAGTTTGAGTTCCTTGTCGCGGATCTCTTTTTGAGTTTTTTCAATAACTTCTATTTGGTCTTTGGTTGGTGATGGTACTGCTAACAAGTCACGCATTTGTAATTCGCGCTGCTGCAGCAAATTAGTCAGATCTGTTCTTTGAACCTCCAAGTCTTTTGTGTCTATCGCTTTGAGCTTTACTTCTAGTTGTCGAGGAGTGATTTTGCCTTGGACTTGCTGTTCGTAAATAGCACTAATAGCTTTAGACTTGAATACCTCTCGCTCTTCTACTCCCTTGTCGAATTCTATAGTGCTTTTCTCAATTTGACGCTGAATGTTTGTGAAACTGTTTCCCAGAGGTGATAAATCAATTGCCTTAAGATCTTCTAATCTTTTCTTAGCTTGATCTATTAAAGCGATTGAAGTTGCAAGTCTAGCTTTGAGTTCCTGTTTTGCTGGTTCCGGCAAATCTGCCTCTTCTACAATTTTTACCGCTTCACCTAAGTCTTTAGAATTTTTAAGTATCTCGTCACGCAGGGATTCAATAGGTTTAATGACTTGTTCGCGTTGCTGTTGTAAGTCCTCGATTTGCTTTTCTAAGTCTTGAATCGCTTTAATATTGCTTGGGTCTTTACTAGCACCCGGAACGGAAACTATATCAAGTCTTTGTAGTTGAAGAGACTTGATTTGCTCGTCAATTGACTGACTTTGAGCAAAAGCTTTACCCGCATTTGAAGAGCTAAAACCACCAGTTAGCAACTGGGATTGGTCGATTATCCTTTGTATGTTTTCACCTTGATTGGTGACTTTTAATAAGGAATTGTCAAACTGATTTTCTGCGAGAGTTCTAATTTTTTTGTCGTTACCGAGTTTCGATAAAAGTGGTCCCAATAGTGGTCCATATCGGATAATACTTTCCGCACTGAATGGATTTTTGGTAGCGTTGCGAGCTGTCTTGATGGCGTCGTCTGTCCTGTATCCGTTTTCTAATCCAAAATACTCGCCAGTGCCGAGAGATAAATCAAATCCCTTAGACTTGAAATCTGGAACTTTGCTCGGAATTTTACTAATAGCGTCAGTCGCGCTTTTCGCAGAATCACGCACCCGATCAAGGCTTTCACTCATGCGATCGCCTAACTTATCAAACTTGCTTCCCAATTCATCCGAAAAATCGGCTTTAGCAAAGAATAGTAGCACCGCCGCAGTCATCGCAAACACTGCCAACTGGCTCTTCGCAAGTCCCGCTGTCAAGGTATTGAGTGATGATTGAAACACTCTGCCACTCTTTACGGAATCAACGAAGGCAATGCTCAACGCCTTTATGCTCGTTACCAAATTCCCTATCACCGGTCCCAAAGCCATTTTGGCTAGAGTGGCGGTTTGAATTAGCATTAAGGTGAGAGCTGTAAACTCCACAACGGTACTAGGGACAATACCAAGCACCCCCTTGAGAGCAGTAACAATACTGCCAATACCTGAGGTAGTTTTCTGCGTTTCGGCTGCTCCACTAGAGAAAGTAGAGAACAACTCGGATATCTTCTTGATTAACCCATCAATCACCAAGATGACGGACAACACGATGTTGAAAGTCCCCTTCATCATGTTGTCCATCACCGAAAACTTGGCACCGAAAACGTCATCTAAAAAGTCAGCGAGAATGCCGACAACGAATGGTGTAAGGGTAGCGAATGCTCTAGCGAACAAGGGAATCAGTGCTGCTGTAAGCTTGGCTGTTATACCGCTACCATTAAGAATGGTTGTCAATCCTACAAAAAATTGAGCGCCGATTCCAATCAATGCGACGCCGGCGATTTGAATTATCTTGTCAATGTTTTGTGCCGCAATTTCAATGAGTCCGCCAAAAGTATTGGCGACTCCCGCAAACAAAGAACCAAAGGCGTCGGCTAGCCCTTTTTGCAATTTGAGAATAGCGTTGTCAACTCTCGTAACTGCACTTAAGAAGCTACCGCTAGCGTCTTTCGCTGCTTGCCCAAACTGCTCCCTTAAACCCCTGCCAACCTTGGGCAACACATCTTCGCTAAGCAGTGAGCCACTTTCTAGGAGGGCATTGAATTCTTGTACAGAAATACCCAAACTTTTAGCGAAAATGTTGATCGCACCAGGTAATCGCTCTGCGATCTGTAGCCGCACTTCTTCAGCTGTCAGTTTACCTTTACTTAGTACTTGAGTAAAGGCGAACATCACCAGATTTAAATCTTCCTGGGATAGCTGCAGTGCTTTAGAAGCTGTGGAAATCCCCTCAAACAGTTCCCGCGTCTTTGCGCCTTCTAATCGCGTTCCTTTGGCTGCAGCAGATAGCTTAGAATAGCCTTCCAACGAAGCGAGCAGCGGCGTATTCAGGTCAGAGCTTATACCCGTGGCGAATGCAAGTTCTCTCTTGCCTCCTTCTTTGCTACCTGCGGTGAACTCTAGCCGCTTCTGTGCTGGCTCCAGTTTCCGCAGTGCTTCAACTATTGTTTGGATGAGGGGTTGTAGCGCATTATGTAACATCCCAAAAGTGACGGCAAGGGGTGCGATCGCTGGGGCGAGTGGTGCGAGTAATGCTCCGAATGTAGCTCCTGGGGCTGCCAGTGCCGCACCGGAAAATAAGAATCCCGAAGCTTCTGAAACAAGCGATCGCCTTTGACTGGAAGGAATGCTCTGCATCATTTGCGAGCGATAAAATCGTGCTTCCAGCTTCCTGAAAAGTTGCTCCCAGAAGCTGCCTTGTACGCCGGACTGGTAAGCCGCTGCTTGCTGCGAAGTATTGGGGTTTAAGGAGGCTCGTTGCGATGATTGCGCTTGCTTTGGCACTGAAGCCCTGGCACCGACATTTAACGCCTTCTGTACTTGTTGTGCCGTTGCAGAAACAGATCCTCGCACCGACGCTGACAACTGGCTTTGCAAATTCTGAATACCAGCTGTTGGTATTTGAATCTGTCGATTGGCAACAGACTGGGCTTTTTGTACTGCCGTCGCTAAACCAGACTGGATGCTAGAAATAGTTTGCTGTACGGCATTTTTAGCACCAGTGATTATCCCAGAGAAGTTGGGAACTTTGATTTGTTGTAGCGCGTTGGTTACAGCTTGCCGATTCTGGGGATTGCTAATTGCTTTTGCTACACCAGAGTTGTTGACAATGGCTTGCCTGATTTGATTCGCACTGATTTTTGCCAAAGGGATGTCATCTTCGTTTGGCAATTGTGTCGATAAAGGCTTTCTTCTGGATCTTCTACGCCTAGTTTGTGATTGAAGAATGGATGCTAAATTGTCGCTGATCTCTTTAGATGCTTGCTCTGCGAAGGTGTAAGCATCTGTCTCTAATTTGCGAATTGTAGCTACTAATTTTTGCGGCGGATATTTGCCAAATTTCTGCTTGAAAGCCTCACGGTATTCTTGCACCGAAGCTTCGATGTCCAAGGCTTTAGAGCTGGCTTTCGCTGCAGTGAGTGGCACTCCTGCTTTGATGCCTTTGGTTAAGTCTGCCTGCTTGATTCTGCCAAAAGCTAGCTGTAAAGCGTGTCTCGCCTCGTGAGCAATGGTATCTATGTCTTCGCGAGATAAAGTGCCAGTAGCTAATCGCTTGCGTAGATCTTGGCTTAAATTGAGGTTGTTTTGCCTTGGATCGTAAAGCCCCGCAACGCCGTTCGGCATTTGCCCAAAACGCAATCCGGGTATTTGTCCGCGTTGCAATTGAACGCCGGACATGCGGGCGATTTCAGTAAATATCTTACGGAAATTGCTCTCAGCTTGCCGCAATTCCAGATCGTCCGCACTGTTGGTTTTTTTCGCGGTATCTTTGGGGCGCCTTCTTCTTTTAGCTAGACTGATATCTGGAGCATTAACGTTTGCTGATGGCTCGGCTGTTAATTTGTTGACATCAAGTGACAGCCTCGCTGCTTCATTCTTCAGTTTGATAAGAGCGCTGTTAGCCGCTTTCAGTTGCCCCAAGCTTCTATGAATCGCCGTAGGAAGATCGGAATTGGCGATGTCGATCACCATTCTCTTCTCAATGTCAGCAATCTCTCGTACAAGTGCAGCGATGCGCGATCGCGTCTCTTCAGTCTTTGGTAGCTGCTTGAGTTGAGCGAGTTGGGCGCTAAGTTTTCTGGTGGCAAGCTCGGTTTGTGCCTTGGCTTGCAGAGGGGTTAAATCTGCAATCTCACCAGTGAGAAAGCCTTGGGTTGTGGCGTTCGGTTTTCCTGGATTTGTCCCCGTGCTGCCACTCGCACTGCCTTGCAGCTTCGAGAAAGTGCCTGCTAGAGATAGCGCGGCGTTGCCTGCCTTGTTGAATGCATTAACTGCACCACCAATGTTGACACCAAAGGTTTGCAAAACATCCGAAACGTTTTTAGCTGTTGTGCTAATAGTTTTAAAGTTTTGCTTTAAGTCCTCAAGACCGCTATTGGCGTTCGGGGCTACGCTTTGCTGTTGATTTTTTTGCTGGTTTGCCCCACCTTTAATCCCTAGTTCCTTCCCCGATACTCCCAGCAGCTTCCCCGTCTCTTTGCCGAAGTCAGAGAGGGTTTGCCCGATCTGGTTGTCTAGTCCTTCTGATAGCGATTTAGATAACGAGCCTGTAATGCTTCGCCCAATATTCTCGAACGCACCCGTAACAACCGATTGCAAAGCAGAATTGACTGCTTTGATGGGGGATAAAGTGAAGTCAACGAAATTCTTACTCGCCTGGTCGCCACGATTGGCACTTTGCTGTTTCTCGAAAAGGTTATCTAAGCTTTTAGCGAAGGCGCTTTCAATTCCTGCTGAATCGCTGTTACCACCACCACTTTGCTTAATTTCAACAGTGGTGTTGATTTGCGTTTTAATTTCCTCGGCGACAGATGCAACCGCGCTTCTTACTTGCTGAGAATCGAATTTAACCTTAAGTTCAACCTCTACATCAAGATTTTTTAATTCGCGTTCAAAGCATTCTAAATCCGGGCAGACACAGATGGGAATACAGTCAAATTTGAGTTGCTTGAATTGCTTGGCTAGACCTTTGGTATCGAATTCAATGGGAACAACTAATGGCTCTAAAAAGCCCTGCAAGCCCTTGATTTGCTTCTCGAAGTCTTTGGTATCGAGTTCCAGTTTGATGGGTATAGGCTCGAACTTCTCACTAGAGAGCGCCCTAAATTCCTTGTCAAAGCCGGAGCGATCTAGTTTGAGTTCAATTGATACCGAGCCTACTGATGTCATGGGAATAATGCTTGCTTGGGGTGAAGGGAGTGGCGATCGCTCTTAGCGTCAAAATTCCCAACAAAAAAACCACCCACTCGCTGGGTGGTTTGAGCAGTTTTGTGGGATATTTATGCGATCGCCTACACCCTACGGAAAATCTTCAATTCAGGGGTACTAAGTTAAGCTTTAAGGGTGGAGAGGTAGTGTTTATGCAAGAGTTTCGAGTTGGTATCGTAACAAAACGAGGTACAGTGATTTGTCCACAGTTTGTTTGCGCTGAGGACGAATTCCAAGCACTGCTTAAGTACAGAGAGCAAGAGTTGACGTTGGGCAATGACATAACTTGTCGCACCGCAAAAGTTTTACCAGACGGGATGACAATGTACTACACTCATGACCCTGTGGAAAATTTTCCACAGGGCTTGCAACAAAGACTAGGCACGGCGATTAGGACGGTCGAAGCCAAAGGCTTCGTTGCCGCTGAAGAATTCGAGCAGATCAACTACTGTTTAAGTAGAACAATTAATTACCACCAAACGCTAGCAAATATCATTGAGATTCCTTACCAAAACGCCGAGAAGACCATCAAGGAATTCAAGGCACGCATTGATCGGCGCGAAGTAGAATGCGAGAGGTTTTGGCATTGATAAAGCCGTTGGGAAATCGTTGGTAAATCGTTGCATCTGACTTCAACCTGCTCCACCCCCTGGAAAGTTTTCCGTAGGGGTAAAACTGAACTCCCCATCCAGCAGCCACGCACTTCCGACCTCTGGAACCTTCACAACCCCACCATTTACAGCGACATCCCCACTCACCTCAACAAATCCCAACGGGAATTGCACCATCCCATCCTCAGCCATTGGCTGGATCAGTACTAACCCCTCACCAATCCACACAGTAGGATTAACGGGAGTGCTGTCACGGGATTTGGCAAGTCGATCAACAGGTGCTGCTGCCACCACCCATCCCGGCAGCTTGCCTGCATCGGCTAGAGCAAAGAACGCATTCGCAGCGGTACTGGAGATGCGGACATCGTCGCTGTCAACGGCGAAGTAAAAGAAATCTGAGGGCTTGGCTGCCTCACTCTTTGGATCGCGATTGGCGTTCACAAAGCAGCTGGTAAGGGTGGCAATGCCTAGTTCCTGGAGGTGCAGCTCCTCGCGGTGTAGCTTCGCCCCATAGTGTAGTGCCTGGAGGATTAACCAGGTTGGCTGATATCCGAAGCTACTGGCGCGAAACCTTTGCTCGTGGGGGAAGTAGCGCCTAATTCGCCAGTAGATCTCTCCCCAGTCTGGTTCTCCTGGGGAATTGTCGAGTTTCCCAAATCATCTTCAGTCGTCGGCTCTGCATCTTTCCACCCCGCCTCTTCATTGCGAGCAAAAGTAGCTAAGGCGTCCACCAATTGTGGATGGATTTGAGTGGCATCAAAGGTATTTTCCAGCCCCCAATCACCGCATAGGCGAAACTTAATAATTGCCGTCGCCATTAGCAAATTACGCTGTCTGGAATTCTCTTCTAGTAATTCTTGGAATGAAACAAATTCCTCTAAATAGTCTCCCAAGAATTCACTATCACCCATAGTCAAAGCATTGTACACATCCAGCATTTTCTTGCCAGATTTAGTGGCAATAGTCCGTGCCATCTTCACGGCGCTGTTACGAATGTCGGGAATATTATCAGAATTTTCTTTAATAAAAATGCGCTCGTTGGGACTCAAGTCACCATACTTTGGTAATTCTAATTCACCGATAGATTCATGACCTACAGCAACTTTATCAAATTCTTTGGGAGACGTTTTAAAGGGAAGTTTTAACATTGCGTTTATTAGTTAGAGTATCGCAACGCATTGTTCCCGTCCCAAAAAAAAAGACGCGGAGGCGCGTCATAAAGGCAAAAAGTCAACACATTTTGAATTTAAATTTTGTTTTTATAATTGCTCACCCAAGCATTTTTCGATTTTAGCTTAAGAATTAAAAACGTCAAGCACGGGAATTCAACTATTAACTTTATTAAGTTAATAAAATGAGCGCAGGCTTAAAAATTCTCGAATATTTACAGTCGGAAAAATTCCGAATTCGCGCCTACAACATTGTCTACATTGAAGGCGTAGATCCCGATACTTTCGCCCTCAATGACGACAAAATAGATTACTGGAACGATGTGCGTTGCGTCATCCGCGATGATGGTGAGATCCTGCTTTGTAATCAGGCAACTACGGAGCCAGGAATTTGGTACACCAAATTCCCAATGAATCCCGGCGGTGCAGCACGAATTGCTTTTGGGCAATATCTCGATGCGTGGACATTTGGCAATCACAAGGGGCAGTATGCGATCGTACAATGCGGTGATGTCAAGGTGCATCGCGATTTTAACAAGGATGGGTTCCGCACAGGCGATCGCATTGACACAGGAAATTGGTTCGGTATCAATCAGCACACAACCAGTTACGCACCCGAAACTGTTGGGAAATGGTCTGCTGGCTGCTTGGTGGGGAGATATCCTCAATCCCACGCCAAGTTCATGCGGCTGTGCCAGGACTCAGGTAGAAGATACTTTGATACTACCGTGTTGGATGGTTCGGTTTTGCACCAATTAGGGGTACTTGGTTAAATAGCTGATCCACGAAATCTTGTAGATCGACTTGGCGCAATTTCCAACCTTTACCTAATCTTATCGCCTTCAAACTTCCTGCTTTGATGTGCGTTCTTAAAAGCTTTTCACTTATCCCCGAAATTAGAGCGGCTTCGCTCAGGCTCAATACCATTTTGGATTGCAATCCAACTAGATAATAATGATGCGCGATCGCCTTCAAGCACTCAAGTCCCTCATCGATTTGGGCAGGGGCGACAAACGGCGACAAGTCCATGTCGTTCATTGTCGGCGCAAGACTTGGTTGATGAATTGGCGCTTGTAATTCATCCTTAAAGCGAGTCAATTCCTCTTCTGAATAGGTTGGCGTACCGTTAACATAAACCACGCCAATTTTCTTGTCTTTGACATACCTCTCTATAGTGCGTTGAGAGACGCCCAAAAACTTAGCAGCAGCGGCTTTGTCCATAGCGGCGACAACAAGCGACAACAAACGACACAGGTATTGTCGCACAGTGTCGCTACGAATAATAGTAGGCATAAACTAATAGGATGCCTAAAATTATTCCGATGCTGACAAGAGACAAAACGTGAGTAGTTTCTATCAATAAATCAATCATCATGCCACCTTGAAATCGATGTCTTCTGGTAAATATTCTCTTCCAATCAAGAGAGCTTGAGAAAGAAGAGCTTGAAGTACTTGTTCTGGAAGATACTCGATTACGTGTGCAATAGTCTCCCGTAATTTATCGGATTTGTCGGCTACAGGTTCAATGATTTCAACGTCCAAAACCTCTTCTATTGGTGCATCAGGGGCTATCAACTCTTTCTTTAAAAAAGGAAACTCGTCGCCACTTGGAGTCTTGCAGACTAGGACATCGCCCTGGTGCATCTCTTTAGTAACTTCCACGACTTCACCGAAACAAGGGTGGTTGGGGTTTGAAACCTTGTATTCTTGTTGGCTTGCAGATTCTTTCTCAAGCTTGGGTTCGGCAGCAGCTAGCGCCAGGGCTGCTCTAAGTGAAGGTAAAGGGGATTCGTTAAATGTCTCACATGTGGGACATTTGGCTTCCCAATTGCGGAGGATCTTCTCCCAATTTTTGGCAATTGACATCAATCGGTGGGCGTGCGATCGCGAGAAACTGCAATTGCTCTCAATCCAGGAGATAAATTCTCCATGAGGTAGGGAGACTTTCGCTTCAATTAACAGTTCTCCTGCTTCTTTATCGCAAAGTAGCGCACTTTTGATATTGCTAATACCTTGCTCGTAAAATCCTGCTGCTCTTCCTACAGCCGCGTTTATTTTAGTTGCCAACGATTGCAAACATATTTCTTTATTCATAATAGTTTGACTTAATTTCTCTGCGAATTTTACTTAGCCCTATGTTTATACGCGCTCTAATTAACTGCGTACTTACGCCGTTACGGTTGGCAATTTCTTCAATGCTCAATCCAATTAAAAATCTCTCTAAAATAGCATTTTTTTGTTGAAAAGGAAGCTTATCTAAATGTTCTTCTATTTCTGGTGCTTTTTCTACTTCTTCTGCTTTTAACTCGTAAACTAGTTCATCCAGACTAGTTGTTACGTTGCTATTAATATTATCCAAAAGCCGCCATTGGCTTTCCTCCATCCCTAGTCCTAGTGCAATTTGCAATTCATCAATATTTCGCCCCAAAGAGTCAAGAGACTTCTTAATTCTCTTGACTTTGGCTCTCAGCTCTAAAGCCGATCTGGGGATTTTTACGCTTTGCCATTGATCTCGTAAATAATGTTGAATTTCCCCGCGAATATATGGGATAGCGAAGGAACTGAAAGCATTGCCTGTTTTGGGATTGTATCTATTAGCGGCTTTCAGAAGTCCTATAAATCCAATTTGGTACAAATCCTCATGAGACTCACGACAAGAGTTTTTCATTTGATGCACAACTTTATGCACGAGCTTTGCGTTTCTTTGTGCCAAATCATTCCTCTTTTTAATAGGATCTAAGACTGCATTCCCAGCTTTTTCTATACTTTTAACCATAATTAGTTATTGAGGAATATTATCTCAGATTAACTTTACTGAGATAATATTTAACTCAGTAGAGGTACTTGAGTTTAATTATTTTTTAATAATTTTAAGTGCCCCACGAATTTTCATGGCTGATCGACCAGCAGCTAATTCTACTTGACAGCCAGATAATACTTTGACTAGTGCTGTCAACCTGATCGTCGTTAGAGCCGTTAGGAAAAACACTGAATTCTTGAATATAATCTCCTACCCAGCTAGTTGATTCGGGCAGAAAAACGTTACCAGCTTCCACATAGGGAGCGATCGCCACGGCTCGAACTTGCTTACCCCCTTCTGGTTCGATGGGAATTAACCCCGGTATTTCTCGCTTCAGCAAGTCAATCACAGCTGTGCCGTTCGCCTTGTCCTCGATTAATTTGGCAGTGGAATTGGGGTATTTGGCGGACATGGCGCGAATGGCTTGTAGCGTAGCGTTGATATCCATTCGCGCACGCACTTGATCCAGCAAATAAAACTGTCCACCGCGCTTACCCCAGACTTGCCCTACCACGTAGTCCGAGGTATTGGTTTCTTTAAAAGCGCAATCCCAGGACTGAATAACTATGTCAAAGTCGCTGGGGGCAACTTTGTAAAACTGCCACCAGGATCGCTTAAAGTAATTACCTTCCGCCGGTGATGGGTGTTGTTGGTAAAGCGCTTGAAAGAAGTAGCTTCCCAGTCGTTTTTGCAGTCGATTGAGTTTAGGTAAGTCGAAGCGCTCCGGACAAAGTGCTTCTCCAGGGCTTCGCCAATCCGGCTCAACAGTGCAAGTAGATGGAAATTTCGGCGGACAATCCTCTTTGATTGCCTCGAAGTTGACAATATGCCAGTGTTCTGGCTCATCTTCTAGTTCTTGCTGCAGTAGCCAACCTGCAAGATCATCTTCTGCCCACCGCGTCATTACCAAGATAATTGGGGCGTCCGGCTCACCTCTGGTGTAGAAAGTCGAGCCGTACCAGTCTTGATGTCCGCGTTTGATAGTAGCGGATAAGGCTTCTTTGGCATTTTTTAGTGGGTCGTCGATTATACCTGCACTACCAAAACCCTTACCAGTGATCGGACCGCCCACGCCTGCTGCCCAGCATCCTCCGCCGTCCGGAGTTTCCCAGTTCTTGACAGCTGCCGCGTCATCACGCATTTTTCCGCCCATTTCCCTATAAGCGTCGCGAGATGCGCGGGAAAAGGTGTAAGAAAGTTCGGCAGCATAAGAATTTAAACCTACCCATTTTTGTGGGTGACGGTAGAGTAAGTAGCCGGGGAAAAGTTTGGAAACTAGCACGCTCTTACCGTGCCGAGGAGGTAAAAATACCATTACTCGTTTTAAGTCCCCATCTGCTACACGCTGTAGTACGTTAGCTAAAACTTGACAATGGCGATACCACTTGTAGCGAGGGTAAACCTTGTCAACAAATTCATGAAAGCTGAGAATGCGGCGATCGTCACTGTTTTCAGCTTCCAGCAGTGAGAGCGCATCTTCCCACTGTTGCCTTATGCTCTTCTTGCCCACGCATTCCTTAACTCCTGGAGAAACTCATCGGGACCAACGCCTAACTCAATTGCTCGTTCCGCCAATTCGCGCACGGTTTCGGGCTGTAGCTTGCGACGAAGTTCTACAAGACGTGCGATCGCGCCCGCAAGAGCGCCTTTGGATTTGTCTTCAGCTTCTGGTAGCGATGCGTGCAACTGAGAGAGTGCTGATTCGATAATCTCCAAGTCGTCTATTTTTGCATGGCGAATAGAGTGAAAAGCAGGCAATGGATGCTGGGTTTTGGGTTTTGGTTGCCGTGATGTGATGGGAACAACGTTAGTCTGCGAATTCGCTTCTCGCAAGTTGCGCCAGTTGCCATCCATTGCCCATCTATCGATGGTGCGCCGAGTGACACCAAGTTGCACGGCAATGTCTTCTGGTGATTCACCTGTGATGAATTTGGCTTCGGCGAGCTTTATTTTGTCTGTGTCTTTGCTCCTGGACATTATTTAGAAATTAAGTACGAATCTCAAGCGGGAGGTAAAGCCAGAATTCCCTATATACAAAGCTTCTGGCTTTTTGTCTGATTTGTCCGAAATTTTGGATAAGGTATAATTCAACTAGGTTTAAGAGGTGTGGAGCGCAATGGATCTGGTTGAAACGATAGTGGTTCGAAACTGGGCAGTACGAATCCGGACAGCGCATCATATGGTTTGTGTTTCTAATATCCTCCCGGTTATTGAGGCGATCGCAAAGCGTATCGAATCACGAATCGATGTCGATGCTTATTACATGGATCACCGCTGGCGTCTGCACTTCTGTTGGCGAATACACGGCAGAGCAATGGCGTTCCATTACGCCATCGACGAGAAAATGCTTTTGAATTTGGGTTACTCAAGCGCCGCCAACCACGTCGTCTCTCGATTCTTGGAGTATCACGGTAACAATAGCTGTCAATACTGGGAAATCGTCGAATCGCCCTCTCAGAAATTCTTGACTATCACAGAAGGTGATCTTTCTGTAGAAATTCCAGTCAGCGAAGTAACCTTATTTACTTTTGCGGGAGGCGGTCATAGAGTAACAATTGAAACAATGTTGCCGCCAATGTGTCGCATATCAAATCAGCTTGGAAGCGCAATAGAACTCGACGGGATACACTTGCAAGCCGCAATCCTGGATATTCAACCACGAAGTGATGGTGCTTATCGTTTTGTTTTCTCTCCTCTCGGTGAACGGATACAAATAGATGTCAACACAAGTAGGCGAATACTAAAGATCTGGACGAGCTTTGCGCCGCAGTCGTCAAGAGTTGAGCATCCCGAAGAATCAGCAGTTACACAAGGCGCTCGTGCATTAGGGGTAGACGAACAAATGCTTCGGCACTTCCTTGAAGTTGCCACAACTCGCCCATTACCTCCGATCAGGAATACCAGGACACTACGAAGAAGCGAGAGAATAGAGTATCCCGTGTTGGAGGAGATGTGGCGCGTGCCTCATTTTGCCGGGTTTGACTTTAGCGGATACGGCGACGAGGGGATAAAAGCGATAGGCGACACCAGTTGCCAGTACAATGCGCGATCGCCATACATCAGATGCGCAATTAACCCATGTGGTCCTTGTGAAGGATGCATTCATTATGAACCCACGACGCCTAGTTAACCGATTGCCTTCATTAGCTCCGCCGCTGCCTTGGCTGAATCCAGAAATTTGTCATTTCGAGAAGCCACCTCGAATGATGCAAGCTTGAACAAAGGTGAAGTGAGTTGACGGTGTGCCTGCACTCGAATTGAACAGGCGATCGCGTTTTTGACTTCAGTTGGATTAAGATGATTCCAGTCGATAGCTTGTAGTTGAGATTCTGTTCGCTCAACTTGGTTCCTAATTTTTGACTCAAACTGCTTGGCAACAGTATCAATGACTGCTCCATCCTTTAGAAATTGGTATCCGACTTGAGGTAAGCAAGTTGCCACGTAGCCGTAGTCTTTTTGTAACGCCTCTATCGCTCTTGACAAGCGCGACCTGTTCTTGAGAACGTCAAAACCGACGGCATTTGATATTGCCTCGTAATTGGCAACTGCTTTGGAATCAGCACAAGTTTTGAGGTAAGATATTAAAGCTTCAGTTTCTGGTTGACGCTTTGTCATAAAAATGCCTTGATTTGAGTAGAGCGGAGACGAGAAGTCTCAAGAACTGTTAAATCTCATAATTGATTGCCTTGAGTTGACTTGAGTCGAGTAGACGGGAATAGACCTGAGTGGAGCAGACAGGAGCGAAGTCGTTAACTCATCTGTTTCCAATCAAACTTCTCTATCACAAACCGTCCGTAATAACCACCGTTACGGGGTCTAAACCGACCGATACCGATGAGTTGTCCGGCTTGTTCTAGATGTTCGACGAAAACACCTTCAGTAATAATATCATCAAGTATCAAAAATTCCACTTTCGCCTGCCAACCTGGTGGAATTATGGGAAAGCATTTGTGTACTCGCTTGCCAGACCCCTTGACGCCATCGGAGGGGGTAAAAATCCAATCTCCAACTATCAAATCCTTATGTATTCCAAGCAAGCTTGGATCTGTAACTAAAACGCCTGCTTCAAAGTGCTTTGTGTAAGTAGCTCCCCTTTTTCCTGGTATTTTTTTGCCCAAATACTTGGCAGCCTCAGCAATACAATTCTTAAAAGCCATTGGCGGGATGAATATTATACCTTGCTCGTCATAGTGTAACTTTTCTTTCCAAGTTCTTTTTTCAAAGTCATCAGGAGACTCTTTATTTAATTTTTCAGTTTGGTGTGGCTTAGACTGAGAATAAGGCGTTAATCCCTTGATTTGTACAATGGCGACATGAGGCATGTTTTACGCACAAAAACAGCAATAAAACATAATATCAAATTCCTAGATAATTGCTACTTGAATCAGTAGGATTTGCGTGCAAATATTTATCCGAAACAGCTATGGAGCTATGTCCTAAACTGTCTCGTATCAGCACCAATGGCGCACCCTTGGCTAAAGCGTGCGTGGCGTGTGAGTGCCTTAGCCAATGGGCGGATACCTTTGAATTCACACCCGCCTTAGTCGCCGCATCTTTGATTATCCGATGCGCCATGATTCTATCAATAGCAGTACCGTTCGTTGTGGCAAAAACGAACTCGGACTCACTCCGCAACTGCACCAACTCCACCCACACCGCAATTGGCACTAGCACTGTGCGCAACTTGCTCCCTTTCCCCAGCACGGTGACTTGCACTTCCCCTGAATCCCGCTCGTGAAAGTCGCTCCACTTGAGGCGACACGCTTCACTGACCCGCATCCCGGTAGCGTACATGAGCTTAAGGAGAGTGCGATCGCGCAAACTCAAACCCGGACAATTAACCAGTTTCAGTACTTCTTGCTGCTTGAGTATCCTGCCTGCCAGGGACGAATTACCTTTGGGGATGCGCAGTGCAGCGGCGACGTTGAAGCGGACGTAATTGAGTTTCGCCGCGAAGGTGAAAAGGGATTTTATCGAATTAAGTTTGGTGCGGATGGAAGACTCCTTTATGCCGGAATTGTGTAGATGCGTGGCGTAGGATTGCAAGTCTTCTAGTGCCGTCAAAGAAAGCGTTTTCCCTGTAAAAATCAAAAAGTGCTGGACGCTGCGGCGATAAGCATCTGTCGTGGTTAACGGACGCCCGTGCAGCCACATATTAATAAGTGCCTCGTCAGTTGATGTTCTGGTTAATTCGTTGCTCAAAGCGGCACGGGAAAAGCTCTACAGATCTAAGATTCCTGAGAAGAGCCTTCACGATTTTGGCGTGTTCTGCTTCTGCTTGGTCGTAAGTAGAGAATCTTTTTTGATATCCATCAAAGTTACCGCCATTGATGGTTGTTTCAAATAGCAGCGGGAAGCCGCCCTCATGCACCTGGACATCAATGCCTATAAACATTGTCACAACAAGTAAATCTTCGTCTAGCCTGTTGCAGGCAATAATGCGCTTGCCAGAATCCGTGGCTTTTGATATCCATTTATACCAAGCTTCTTCGTCGTCCATCAGTATCGTTTTGCGGTTTTTCAATATGTAAAGGTTAGGCATTTCCCTGCAAAAAGTTATAAATTATACGATTACAACATAAGTGTGGTAATGTTGTACTCCTCTTCAGAATTTCTTAATCCTTGCAGGCATTATAGATTGCCGCTTGAGTTGGCTTTATGAAAATCGATAATGCTATCCTGCTATCACGTATCTTTGAAGACGATTTGGAAATCGGCTTTGCCTTGTGCTGCACAACCCCATACCTCATAATTGCGGGTGGAAGAGCAATACTGGTGATTAAATATCGAGACGATACCACTGCTTCTTTACTGGCAGCAAATTCCAAAGCGATCGCTCAAAAAATCAAAAATTTGCTGGGTTACGAAATTTACATGCACCGCGCTGGCACTCCTGTTGCTAAATTAGAAAATAACTTAGGAGATACAAGCATGGTTGCAATTATCGAGAAGCCAGAACAAGAAAGCGTTACGCAAGAATCAAAGCTCTTAAAAATTGAGACTTTAGCGAGAGTAACGAGCAAGCCAATCAAAGAAGTGAAAATGATGCTTGGCAGGATTGGAGCCGTCATCTACCCGCAAGAGGACGCAAGCGAGATGATCGCAGAAACTCATTTCGACCAAATTGTTCTACGATGGGCTAAATCTTTCAAGGACGCAGAGCAGGTAACAACCCAGGAATCCGCTACCGCCACCAATGACAAACCGACGACAGCAAAAGCAAAAAAGCAATCCACCAAAATTCTGGCTGAAGAACTAACGATTAATGACCTTGCCAGCGTCAAGTCTGGCAAAAATGCCGGATCTCCCAATTTGACAGAAAAAGGGATTCAGCAAACTCTTACCAACTTCTTCAGCAAAGTCAAGCTTGAGGATACAACCTTAACAGACGCCGCATCTGCTTTCATTGAAGGCAGTAGCGAGTTTGGGACAACTCTAAGAAAGAAATTATTTTTGGCTTACCGAAAGTTCTTTCCTGGCGCAAATATCGGAGAGATTGAACCAAAACTTGTCGCTGGAGCAAAAACTTACCTAGAAGCGATCGCTTCCCCTGTTAAAGAACCCGAACTCGAACCAGAAGAAAACTAGGGGAACAGCTAATAGGATGGACACGTAACACCTATTAGCCTTGTCCCAAGAAGCGAAAAATCTACCATTATCTCTTTCACATGCCGCCGCTGCTGCTGTCGGCAAGTTGAAGCTGCTTTGGGATTGCTGGAATGACTTGGAGGGAGTTGAAAAATCTTATCTCCCGCAAGAAACCAAGGAGCCTCCCAAAGCTTACGCTGATCGCATCAAAAGAACGACTTTTGACAACAGATTTGAGCCTGCAATTAAAGACTACGCAGGACTTTTGAGCGTTTTTTCACTGAATCAAGACGCCGCGCAAAGCATATTAGACAACAAGGACAATATCGACCAACAAGGTAACGACATTTGGTCATTCTTTCATGAAGCCGATCAAATGGTGTTGCGGGATGGTTGGTGCGCGATTTTGGTTGAATTCCCGCCCGATAATCCCGACATCCAATCACAGGCGGATTTGCTAGCAAGCGATCGCCATCCATATTTAGTAGCAATTGACCGAAGAGATATCCTCAACTGGCGCTTCGCCTACGTTTCAGGAAAGCCCAAGCTGCAGCGAGTTACCATTCAGGAGAGACGGTTGGAGCCGGATGGGGAATTCGGCGAGGTAGAACAAATCTACTACCGAGTGCTCAAGCCAGGTGAATACGCGGTTTATCAAATAGTCGAGGGTTCGGGTGGGCAAAATCAATTGATCCTCGTAGATAGTGGCACAACGAGCCTCAGCGAGATTCCACTAGTTTGTTATTCCGTAACTGAAGGAAAGCTTTTCTCCGCTAAACCCCCTTTCTTAAACCTGGCGAAAATCAACATCGAACATTATCAGAAGCGCAGCCAACTAAACGAGGTTTTGAGGAAATGCAACCTACCAGTGCCAGTGCGTCGGGGACTGATTCGCACTGCTGACGATTTGCAGAAAGTCCCGCCTCTGGTAATAGGACCAAATTCCGTAATTGACATCCCAGAAAATGGGGACTTCTTCTTCGCCGAACCCAGTGGAGCAGCTATTGCCGCTTCTAGGGAAGACATAAAGGATCGGGAAGCAGCGATGGACAGAATGACGTTAGACTTTCTCACCAGTGGCAAGCATCAAAAAACCGCCACAGAAGTGGTACTGGATTCCACCAAAACTAGCGCCAACCTCAAGGGTGTGGCACGCCGCAAGGAAAGTGCAGCGCAGCAAATCTTCCAACTTTGGGTGCAATACACCGGGGAGCCGACGGGGGGAAGTATTGCTATGGACGATTCGCTACTACAAATGCCCCTCGATCCGCAAGCGACGGAAAAGCTGGAATCCTTGGCTCAGACAGGATTTATCAGCCAGCGCACTTTACTGCTGTTGCTGCAGAGGGGTAAGGTACTGCCAAGGCAGTTCGATGTTGACGCTGAGGTAGCGGCAACTGAAGCGGCTGGAAACCAAATTCAAATAGAAGAGGTATAGCGATGGAAGATTGGCAAGTGTTTTGCACTCAATGGCAACAGAGACTGAAACTTCAAGACTGGGACGTCAATGTGAAGATTGTTTCTTTACGAGAAATGGGGGAGAGTTTATCCGGCTCCGTAACATACAACATTGGCAAAAAAATCGCGGATATCAAATTGATTAAGCCTGAGGATTATCCGTGCGATTCCATGCGCCCTCAAGATATGGAAGAAACGCTAGTCCACGAATTGCTGCACCTACACTTTGCTCCGCTGGGTATCGAAAACGACACACCCGAACAACTAGCAGAAGAGCAAGCGATTAATGCTCTAGCCAAAGCATTGATTCAATTCAAGCGCTCTACCACCCCTATGGAAAATTTTCCAGAGGGTTAGCTATGGAGGGAAAACCACTCCCACTCAAGCAACTCCTCGAACTAGCCATGATCAAAAGCCAGGACATCGAGGAGATGAAAAAGCGATCGCACCCCACAGTCAAACCCTTTATCAATGCTACAGTTCGATCCGCAAACTCATAGATATCGCAATGCTGAAACCGGGCGATTTGTCAAGTATTCTGAGGTCCTTAAGGTAGTGGGCGAGGAAGTAAATCGCTTGGAAGTTCGCCTGAAAGGACATGCGCGGCTTCTAAATCAAGGAAAAATCGACATTGCTGAATTCCAAACTAGGATAGCGCAATCCCTGAAGGAATCCCACCTACGCAACGCGGCTGTGGGCGCAGGCGGGGTGGAGCAATTTACACCTACACACTACGGCAAAGTGGGTGCGGAACTCAAGAAACAATACCAATTCTTGGATGGCTTTGGTAAGGACTTGGCGGACGGCAAGCTTTCCGAGAAACAAATACTAAGTCGTGCAGCCATGTACGCGGCTAGTTCGCGCACATCATTTTTTGAAGCTGAATTTACTAGTCGGGGCAAATACGGCTTTCTTGCCAAAAGACTTCTCGATCCGCAAAGCCGCCACTGCGATTCTTGCATCAGTCTCCAGCGACTAGAGTGGACACCCATCCACCGCCTCACTCCACCAGGAGTAAATTGTCAGTGTGGTGGCAGATGTCGGTGTCGCTTGGTATATCAAAAACGGAGTTACGGAGGATTTAGGTTTAGTTGAAATTTAAAAAAGCCCGTATACGCACGGGCTAGGGTCGTACTAAGACCCCTCAGTCAGCAAACAATGTAAGTATAACCAAGCACCTATGTTTACGCTAGAGCAAAGATACCAAATCCTCACCCTCTTAAATCAAGCCTTACTGCGTACCGATACCATGCGATCGCAATACGGGGATTACTCTGGGGAATTCTACCGCTTCGACGCCACCCTCAGTCCCACTGAATACCAAAAAAATCGCCCCGTGCCGCTGCTTTTTCAAAAGGAAGATATTTGGCAGCGGCTTACCAAGATAGAATCTGAATCTGAGTACCTGGTGCAGCAAGTCCTTCAGTTACTGGAGGGCTTACAAACAATTGAACGGGCAATTATAACCGAGCGAAGCTCTCCCAATGGCGCACTGAGGAAAGCTGATGTACTGGAATGGGATACCGGGCGATCTTCAGGAATGTTAACGCAAAGGGATGATTTTATTGAGCAATTACGCTATTTTTTGGGATTACCACCTTCACCGAATAATTCGGGCGGAGGAATGCTTTTAAGAAGCTAAGTGCAGCTATGAGAAGGAAAAAAGGGAAAAAGGACGATTGACGAACTCTTACTTTTTCCTCCTTCCATTAGACGTTTTCCTTCAAGGTAGGAAAACTATTTTAGCCCCCATAAACTTCTCACTTCATGGATAGTCAAGAAGAACCTCAGGTCAAGGCGACGATGGAATTAAGCCCAGTTGCTAAAACGCTTGTAGGCGTCATTACTTCAATCATCGGATTCCTGAGTATCTCTACCTGGAATACAGTCAATAATTCGGCTTTAGATATAGCTAGACTGCAGGTAAAATCAACAATAATTGAGGAAAAAATATCTAACATTAAAGATACTTACCAAGAAAAAAATGAAGATACAAATAAGCGAATTACTACTTTAGAAGCACGCATGATTGCTATAGAAAAAAGAACTAAAAGAAACAAATGATTGCGAAAAAACTAGAGAAAAAAGTGAGTGGATTGCACTACGTTACGGGCGTTTGCGTAGTTTTACTAATCGGACTATCTATCAATTCAATTCAAGTTTGGAAAGAAATAAATTCCATACAAGACGGCATAAATACAAGAACCAAAAGCCGATACTCTGCTCTAGATGCGGCAAAGGATAAAGCTATTCTTGACAAAAAACTGACAGACATGGAGCGCAGGTTGGCGGTCTTGGAAGGCAATTAGTATTGTTGCTGCGTTATTCTCTGCTCCCAACTAGGGAACCATCAAATAGACCTCAATTGTAAAAATCATGCCTGGAAGTCTTTCAGACTACGCTGAAGCTCAGTTGTTAAATCAATTATTTGGTGGTGTTCCTTACGCCATACCAAATATTTTATACTTCGGTTACATGGTCGGCGTTCCTGGGGAAACAGGACCGGGCGCTGAGCCAAATTCTGGCAACTATCAAAGGGTAGCCGTCACTAACAACACTACAAACTTTCCGGTGACAGCGAACCAGATTAAAACTAACGCCATAGAAATCCAATTTGAATCTGCTACTTCTAACCACGGATTGGTACAGGCAGTGGGCATTTGGGATAGCCCAACTTCCGGCAACATGCTGGTGTATTTCCCTCTCGCAAACCCCATAAGTATCGGTGTGAGCGACGCCATGCGCATCCCTGCCGCATCTCTCACACTTCAATTCAACACTGGGGGATTGAGCAACTACGTGAAGAATGCTTTGCTTAACACACTACTTGGCAACGTCCCCTTCAATATCATCCCCATCCTGTACTTCGGCTACGCCACATCCACTCCCACCGACGCAGTAGCAGGCACAGAACCGAGCGCTGGAGCTTATGCCAGAGTGGGTGTAGCAAACAATACCAACTTATTCCCTGCTGCTACCCTTGGCAGTAAGGCGAATGCGCTTGATATCAATTTTCCTGAGGCTACTGCATCCCAGGGAACTGTAACCAATGTGCAAATTTTTGACGCCCAAAGTGGTGGAAATTACTTGGGAAGATACGCCTTTGGAACTCCCCAATCGATTACCACTGGCACGATTCCAAGCATTCCCGCTAACACCTTCACCATCACACTTGACTAATGGCACAACTAACTCTCCCTAGTGGCACTTTAGCTACCGAGACTAGTGCCGATGTCGGTGAAATCAAAATCGTCAAGAATATCGGTAATGGCTTGATTACCACCAAGTCTTCTGCTGGCGTCGGAGCAGTAGGCAGAGTGCGTTCGCTTCTGGCGATGGCAACGCCTTCGCTTTCACCACTAACCGCCAACATCGCAAGCAGCTTGTCTGGCACGCTCAAGCGCAAGCTGAAGCTGCCCGCCGGAACCATTGCCAGCACAATAGTTTCTGCTCTGCGATTCTTTCTGGCAGCAGAACAGACACCGCCACCCAAGGGCAAACTCACGCTTGCTGGCTCATCTTTTGCGGGTTCTAGATTAGTGAAGGGCGATTTAATCCCTCTCTCTTTTACTATTACAGGACAACGTTTAGAGGGGCTGACAGCCTTGTACACGGCTAAGCGCAAGGACAACCCACTAGCGCCCACTCTAGTCAAAGCAAATATCCACCTTACAGATGTCGCCATCGATCCAAAAACTGGCATTGAAACAATGACAGGAGCTTTCAGTATTGAACCCGCTGACACGGAAAGTTTTCCCGATGGTGAAGTGGAACTGAGCTACACCTTCAAGCTCACGGACGGATTGGGGCGAGTGTACACCTTAGAGAAGGGCAGTTTTACTGTTTTTTCAGCGTGAGCAAATTACTTCCAATTTATGAAAACAGTCGGATCGTCGGCTTTTTCTTTGACTGCCCCGGCTGCAAAATGGGACACGCGGTTCATGCGCGTCCGTATAAAAACAAAATTGGAGCGAGCTGGACTTTCAATGGGAGTCTAGATAAGCCGACTTTTCGACCGAGCATTTTAGCCAAGGTTGAGCGATCAGATGTCCAAGCAATGGTTTGTCACAGCTTTGTAACCGATGGCAGAATTCGGTTCCTTCAAGACTGCACTCATTCCCTGGTGGGCCGAACCGTTGACTTACCCGAACAAATACTTTAATGGAGTATGCCTTTATGCGCTATTGGATGGATTTAGAATTTATAGAGAACGGTAAAACTATCGACATCATAAGCATTGGCGTAGTTTGCGAAGATGGTCGTGAATACTACGCAATTTCTTATGATTGCGACTGGTCAAAAGCGTCGGATTGGGTGAAACAAAACGTATTACCCAAGCTACCAAAAAGACCAAATCTGTTTAATTTGAATTGGAAGGAAGTCAGAAAACAGGGTTGGCGATCGCGTGCCGATATCGCTTTTGAGGTTTTGAAATTTATCAAGTATCCCGTTGTTGAACGAGATATAGAAAGTTATTCGTATCATGAATTAAAATCACTTGAAACACCAATAACACCCGAGGTGTGGGCGTATTATGCCGACTACGACTGGGTAGCCTTTTGCCAGCTTTTTGGCACAATGTCGGACTTACCTAAAGGACTTCCGATGTATTGCCGCGATATTAAGCAGTACTGCGACTATCTTGGCAATCCCAGGCTACCGTCACAGGGCAAGGGGGAGCATAATGCATTGCTAGATGCCCGATGGAACAAGCAGGCTTGGGAGTTCCTGAGAAGATTTGAAGAAGATTGCGTAGTCAGCCGAGTATAACCCTGTGGAAAATTTTCCAGGGGGTAGGGCATGACATCCCCTTTTCTCGGCTTTGAAAATGCCCGAATCACTTTCGACGTTCCCGACGGGACACATACCATTAATGAGGTTGGTAATGTTATTGCCAATACCAAGAACAAAACCATCAGCGCCGTCCTAAAGGAATCAAAAGATTCCGATAAATACATCGAAGAAATTCAGCAATTTGCCGGGGCTGATGGTTACGCGATTCTGCTAGAAGGGTATCTGGTGGAACCTCAAACCTATCCACCAGGGGTGCAGTTTTTGATGGAGGGCGAAGCCGAAATTCAGCTAGTACTGGGCATGACTGAGCCAGGAAGATTTAAGCTGATGCCAGCAGTGCAATCACCTTACGTACATCTGGTGGGCATCGACCTCATCACACCAATCAAGGGTATTTTTAGGAGAAATTAATGTTAAAGACGGGATTTGCGACGATTCGACATATATCAGGCATTAACTTTGAAATGACCATTAACTATAGAAGCCTTGCCTGGTTCAAGATATGCTGCAAAGTTTGGGGAGAAGCGCTGATTCAGAATTGGTGCAGCCCAATCTTTTGGCTGTACATCACACCCAGATTTGCGGTCAGAATAATTCGCCTTGCGCTGGTGGGGTAAATGGCAAATATCAATCTTTCCAGGCTCAACAGCGCTATCAACCAGGCTTTTGATATCGCGGTCGATGCCCAAGCTGAAGCGTTTCAAAATGCTATAGCCGACGATGTGTGGGAGTGGCCGCGCACCACAATACGGCGTAACGGCGATATCGTGGACAGTCCCCGCGACGCCGTGGATCAGGAGGATTTAATCAACTTTCTGGTGATATCCCGCAGCGCCAACTCTGCCCAGTACGAGTGGGAATCCGACCACGCCGCTATCGTACACGATGGCGCAACCACTAAGAGTGGTACGGAATTGCCCGCACGCCCCTGGACAGAGCTAGGGCTAAAAGAGTGTAACGCGGCAGAAATTATGCAGAGGAAGTTAAACCAAATTTTATGATTATCACCGTGTTGGCATTAGTTTTTGTCACGATCGCCAGCTTCTTGATCGCCGTACTTGCGAGTTTAGTTTTAGCCATGAAAATCGCCTACGTCGCCGAGGAGATTCTTGAAGAGGAGGAACGACATGATTGATCCTCTTGTGCTACGAGCCAGCATAAAAATTATTTTGGAAAGTCAAATAGGCACTTATCAGTTTCGCGGCGGCATGACTGAAGCGATCGCCATCCTCCCAGATCCACAACTGGGGTGGCAATATCCAGAACAGGGAACCAAAGTGACAGGACTGGAAGTAGTAATTAAGCAGCCAGTGCCGGAGGTGCAATCAAATATTGGTGGCGATCGCACCAAGGAATATGCCTGGTCCATCCACTTGAAACAGTGGGATACCACCAAGAGTTTGCGACAAGCGGTAGATTTGCTAATTGACAATCTGCCTGGTGAGTACTTTATCGAGCGAGTGAGTATGATGCCTGCCTCTGACAAGCTCCTAACCGTAGAGCAGTGCAAGATTTTTCTCAAAGAGTGGACGACGAATGCAGCTATATAACTTTTTGGTGCAAGTCGCACTAACAATTGTGATTACTTCCTTATGTACCTTTAAACTTGCCTACAGTCCCAACGCAAACGAGCAGGCACTATACGGAGGGATCTTGGCAGCGGTTTTAGCTTAACCCGCTCATGGACTGTTCCCAAGTATAAAAAGCCGGAAAGGGAAACTAGTGATTACCACTGGTGCGACAGCTAGTACCTCAAAGGAAGTTCTGGAAGTTCTTAGGAACGCCAGAAGCGGACACTTACCCGAAGGGAAGTGTCCGTAGTTCACGCTACTGGCTACCGTCTCCCGGTCAACAAAATAGATAGGGGAACTCTGGCTCTGGATAAAACTCCGGAGCAAAAATGTCCAAAACCTTTCAAGTTGGTGCTGGCAATAAGGTGAAGCTATTTGTAGCGCTGCTTCCCCTTGGCGATCGCACAGAGCCAACCGACGTAACAAGTATTACCGCATCAAGCGGACTTACTGCCGCTACAACAAGCATTACAGTTACTGCACTCACAGGCGCGATCGCCGGCGGCACACCCCTAGAATTTGACAATGGCACAGACAAGGTAACAGTTTATCTTGCTAAAGATGCCAAACTGGGCGATACAGAGTTAATCGTCGAGCCGATTGAAACAGCCTTGAGTGGCAGCTCTACAGCCACTTACACCGCTAAATTACGACTATTTGGCGGTACGCAGTTGAACGCCAATATTAACAGCGATAGAGCAGATGTACTAGTCTTTGAAGATGCATTGGGCTACAAGGACGGGGCTATCACGGGGCAATCCTGGGAATTGCCTTGGACTGCCAATCTACTCAGCAGCGACGAAGCTTTTAGGCGCGTAGCGTTCGCCGCTGCTACTGCCGTTTCTGGGCGAGAAGTGTACGTGTGGCAAGAAGATCCACCACCCGCCGGACACGCCAAGGGTGATGGACTCAAGGGTTCATGCGTTGTCATGAATTTTCAAAAGAATTTACAATCCACCGCCATCTGCCAAATCTCCTTCACCTTGATGGGGCAAGGATCTCCCACAATTACCCGTTACTCGCTGACTTAATGTTGAAGGAAAAAGTCTAAGGGAAAAGGTAAAAAGGATGATTGGTATTCTTTCACTTTTTCCTTTTTCCTCCTTCCATTTTCCTTCTTTAAAACGGGAATCATAGTTTTGGGTACCCAATCAAACCACTCAAAAAACATAAAGATTGACGGCATGTCTAAAACATCAGACGCATTGGCTACACAAGACCAACTCATCATTGAATTGGCTAGAGTTATCACCGAAGTAGTTCGCTTAAAGAATGCTAGCGAGACAGAAAAAGATGCAGCGCTAGCGCAGGTTTCTGATCTCCTAAAGGTTGATGAGCTCGATGCCGCAACCGCGCAACAAGCAAACGACAAACTCAGAGAAATGATCAATGTTCTTGCTGCCGCGATCCCCACTGAAACGCCTGCCCCTGAGCCAGCACCCATCGAAGAGCCAGTGCCTGTAGAAGAGCCAGCATAAAGTTAACCTCCTCAACGTAAAATCTGCCGGGTAGAGAATCTCAGGCGCGAGTTTTACGTAAAAGCGGCACTACTAGAGTGCCGCTTTTTCTTTTTGCGTAGATACACACCAATTTGAATCTCACTCGTGTTAGTTCCTTTCTCTAAGCTCCTGCATTAGCTGCCTTGTCACCATACTTTCTATCCTTGTCGTCATCTCCTGAGTTGAAAAGGGGATAGTCGCCAAGTCCGCGCAATCACGCTTGAACTGCTTGATAGCAGCTAGTAAGTTAATCAATGAGGGAACAAAAGATCCTTCAATTAAGCAAAAGTCGTCCGCCAATTCCCAGATCTCGGAGTTAGAAAGCTGATACTGTCGGGTTAATAGCTGTGTCATCTGTCTAAAGGAAGATAAAATTATATATATTATCTCTCAAGGAGGATGCCAAAGTGTGGACGAAGGTTGGTGGAGAATTCATGGGTCAGTATTTGCTGACAATTGAAGGGCAGATCGAGGGGCGAATCACTCAATTTCCAGGTAATGATTTGATTTTTGGCGTTTGTGGCAGGGAGAGCAACCACAAAAGCCGCCATGACTTCGCAACTGTGGACGAAGCGAAGTCGTGGATCGAGGGAGAGCTAAGAACCTTTTATCAGCAAGCCTTGGCGCAACTACTGCGAGTTACGTAATTATACTGAAGTTTACAAGTACAATTATTGCCAAAATTCAACCAGAAGAACCAATTCACAAGCCAGTGGTATTCGCATTGTTCGCGTCCACCTTTTGGAGAGGGTGGATTTTTTATTTGACCGTTGTGTGACTTATGTGAGTCCGGCGTATGATTTTCACTCGCGGACATTATTCTTCTTGATCTTTCTTTTCTTCCAGATCGGGTTCGGTGTTCTCCACTAGACAACTCCAATCAACGTTGTCAACATCAACGGATTCTTGATAACCATCCGCTTTCAAAATTTCTTTGATCAACTCTTCAACCGGGATTTTGCGAATAGCTGCCTCTTGTCGCAAATCCTTGCAAACTTCATCCCAGTTGTCAGCGTTCGACACTCGATCAATCAAAATTGCTTCCGCCATTCTGGTTTTTGAGACTCCTCTGGTGTATCCCCAGAGCGATAAACGAACCTCTTTGACGATTGGGATATTAACTGAGAATCGACGATCGCGGTTTCTTGCCATTTCAGACGGCGGTATTGGTACTTTCTTATAGTACACCTATTAGCATCTTTTGAGCATCCAATAAGTTTATTTTTGCCAAATAAAATGGTAAAACTATAGAAAAGCGCTTTTAGATGCGCCCCCGGTGTGCTACCACCGGACACGACTTCACCGCCAACAGATCACCTCTGAAAGACGGAGCAATACAATCATGCATCAAGAACTACCATTATTTGAAGAACTAGATCCACTAATTTTCTGCCAAGTCTGGGGGCTGACCTACGAGAAGGCGTCTGAGTATTTGTTTGTTAGTTCACGCACACTTTCAGCTTACAGCTGTAAAGCTAAGCTCACACACCGGAACCCTTCACTGAGGGTGAAGGTACTGGCAGCACGGCAGCACAATGACTGGGTAAGAGAAGGGAAGCGACCAAAAAACTTGCCATTACAGTTGCAGGCGATCGCCTAACAATCAACAAAGTTGTCAACTCAGGACATAGACCCACCCCGTATGGTGGGTTTTTAATTGAGATAACGAGGTCAGCGGACAGTCACTGCATGGTCAGCGGACAGTCAAAGTGACTTTTAAAACACTATCACCCGTGTCACTGGCAATACCAGTGCAATGTCACCGGAAAAATTACTAGATGAACAAGGAGTGGAGACAGAAACTTTTTCAAGTGCCATTACAGGAATTCACGCTAAATCCCCTTGGTTTTCCATTGTCGAAGACAAAAGGAGCAGAGATTTTAGGGGTTTGTTTGAGGACTTGGCTGAGGTGGGAATCACTCGCCATGTTGATTCCAGAGTATAAACTCCAACACATTCAACTCAAGAAAAGAGCAGAGGAGGCAGGGGCTGTCGCACCCATCGTTCCTTATCAAGTGTGGTGCTGCGGGCGTATTGGGGAGATTTTCGATTTACTCCCCCACGGATTATCTAAAAAATGGATGGTGCAGGAGTACCTCAAAGCAAACTTTGAAGAGTTTACTCGCGAGGCATATCGCGAGGAACAGGAAAGATTTACGTCATTAATAATGGAGGCAACGAAATGATAGAAAGAGTCGTAAACATCGTCTGGCAAAAAGATCCTTCAGTCGAAGAGGGACGCGACACAAATTCCTGTTTTCGCGTTCAATCTGCTGAACACGAGCAAGAGCTTCTTGCCTCCAACAAATTTATCGTTGAAAGTTCTGTGGCAGAAGCTTCACCCCTGACGTGCAGAATTTCAGATCGACACCACCATGAGCATGGATGCTACTCAGCAGAATAGGGAGGATGCATAGGAAAAATGACCAAATACGTTGTCGCTACACCCACAGGGTTTATCGCGAAAGAAGGCGAAAAAACAACGCTTAACATTAACGAAGCAACCCTTACCCAGTCCGAAGTTGAGCAGAAGACAGAAGGGCTGACAAACTACAAAGTAATAGAGGTAAACAGCAATGACGGATTACAGGCAGAATTCAACAAATAATCAATCCGACGACAAGCCTGATTTTGTGGTCGGAGACGATACGATATCCTTTGACCAAATGGTCGCACTACTCACTACAAAACCGGAAAGATTTAAAGGTACAAACCAATGTTTAGCCGCGAAGAACTATTCGAGTACTTCTCAGATAAATACACCCCAACTCAAATCATCGCTGCCCTACATAAACTGGCGGAAAGCGATAAGGAGTTAAATCCGGAGGCAGAAGAATTTCACACAAGCATCACCGAGCGACTGGATCAAGTGATTAGGATCGTGGAGGATGCGTTTAACGCTCAAAAACAGTTGGGGGAAGGTTCACCTCAGCCCCTTGCCAACGTGCAAAAAATGGCAATCGACATGGCAGCAAAGCAAGCCGTCCATCTCCCCAATCGCGTATTTGAATCGTTGGTGGAAATCCTCGTAGGGGAAGCGATCGCTAACGCCCAAATGCTGGCACAAATCCAGGAATCGGCGCTTAAGCAGGCGTTAGCACAGAAAAGTCAAGAATCACTTGAGAACTTGGGGCAGGATGCGGCGACACGAATTCAGCTTGCAATGCGGCTGGTGAACGACCCTGAAAAACTAGATCGAATACTTGAGGAATTTGGCGTACAGCCGATTGCTGAAACCGAAACTCAGATGCAAGTATTGACTAATACCTGCACAATCGATTTTGACCCCGATGCCTTCTTGGAGGAGGTAGCAGGAGGAAAAAAGTTGGAGGAGATTCCGGAGGAGAAGAGAGCGAGAAAACCCCAGACTTTAGCCGATACCAAAGCTATGGTGAAAGCTTTAGTCAGCCGATCGCTCCATTGACCCCTATGCCGAGCCGTAACAAGTTCTGGCGCAAGAACAAAACGATAATCATCTTCGGCGGATTAATAGCTATTAGCGCCCTTTTCTCAATAGGCGACATGATGGACAAAGGTGCGCGGCTCTCGCAAATGCGTGCCACTATTACGCAAAGCACTTTTGATCAGATGCAGCTTGAGCAAAATGACGAGTTCTCCCAAAAACAAGCTAATATCGCCAATGCTCGGATGCGGCGGGGCTGCATACTAGTTGTCGATGCAACCTCGGCAAAAAACTTGGTGACTCTACCTGAAGGGCAGCCAGTCAAAGATCGAGCGAATAAATCCTACCTACCCGCCGGAGTTACCGTCTGCGGAGCTAATGGGGAAACAGCAGTACTGCGCCGCAATGCGCAGGGTGTACCGGTGATTAGTGAGATTGCCGTAGGCGATCGCGAACTGGTTTACGAAAACCTCAAGCGCATCCGGGGCGCTAAGGTCTATTACAATACTCCCAAAAATTGATATGGTTGACAAAGACAGGCAGCCCCTTGCCTACTACGTTTTTTGGGGCGTGTTTATAGCTATTTGTCTGGGCCTGATATGGTGCGCTTGGCAAAATGTCTTACCCTACCAGGCGGTGGTAAGAAAGATTTTTCGCCTCAGCAATAGACCTACCCAAATCATTCCAATTCTTTGGTTTAGAGTTCAGTTGTCTCTAGCTTGGTTGGTTGGTGCAATTTTCTGGGCGATTTTGCAGGGATTTCAAATAAGTCATTTACTCATCACTCAATCGGAGAAGGCACTTGATTTCTTAATCAAGAAAGCTAACTCCAAGGGAGTTTACCAAATCAGATCTGATGATGCATCTGAACTACGGTTTGCCAAAAAGCGATACAACGCCTTACCTTTAGCAACGCTAACTTACCTCAAGCTCGCCTGCATCGTAGCTTACGTAATCGAATTCTTTGTCAATATTGACACATACCCACTGGTAGACGGCGGTTGGTGGGGAGCAGTACTGGCGATCGCACTTTTTCAATGGGACAGGATTCGCATGGACAACCTAGCGATGGTGTTGCTCACACTGTTCGCGGTTGAAGGGTTGGTATTTGCAGCCATTATGTGTTATCGAATCATCGAAGTTTTTCGAGATAGTGAAGCTTACAAGCTCAAAAGTAAGCAAAGCGGCAACAGTTAAAGGCTCGTGTGCGGTTCAACTCCGCACTGCTGCATTTCCAAACTGCGTATAAGGTGCAACAACGAACGGTGGAGATGACTCGATTTGACCCAACAGGAGGATATAAAGACCCCGAAGAGTGGAGCAAAATAGCTTTTCGGAAGACAACAGACGATGGGTTGCAATTCAAAATTATCGGTGGATTGGTAGTAGCTGGTATGGCAGCAGCTGCTGTCAACCCCGTGACTGGGCTTTTGGTTGCCGTCTGGACAGTTTGGAACAGCTTTTCAAAAGTGAAAGAGATTGGGCGGAGCCAAGCAGCAATCCGCGACTACGGATGCGTAGCTCACATGCTGGACGACAACGAATTCCGGGATTACGTCCGCCAAGTGCGTGCGGAACAGGGGGAAGAGGCGCTTCAAGAGGAGCTTAGATTCGCGGTTGAAAATGGGCTGGAAATTTCAGATACAGCCCTAGATTACCTTGAGATTAACCAATCAAAAAACATGAAAACTGATTCATATACGCTTCAAAATAATATTTACGTCCCCAAAACCTTGACGCAATCTTCGGATCACAAGGTAGACAACTCAATTAATATTATTGACTGCATAACGAACCGGATTGGGAACCTAATACTAATTGGCACACCAGGAAGTGGTAAGGGAATGCTGCTAGCAAATGCAATCCGAGCAGCCAAGAGTAAGCACCCTGATTTAAAGATATTCGTAATCGACCCCAAAGCCGACCCCCAAGAATCTGGGTACTTTGATGGTGCTGCTGATGTAGTGAAGCGGTTTCCTTGTGAACGCGCCCATCCAGAAGACGTGGCGGATTGGTTGGAGAAGTGCTTCAACGAATACTACGAGTACCACGCGGTACACAAACGAGTGCTGCTGATCCTAGATGAAGGTACGCTAGCTGGCTCTAAAGCCAAGGAAGCTAAGTCATCAGTAGTGAAAAATACTGTTTTATCCTTGGCGAGTGCGGGTGACAGCCAGGGAAAAAATATTTGGATAACTTCTCTCTCTCCCTTCATAGGGGATTTGGGAATTAATCTGAATGCTTCAAGTCAACTCACGGCGATCGCAATCCTCAAAGACGTGGGGGTATTGAAACAGTGGAGTCGCGCTTCGGTAATTGAAAAAGCTGAAGCTCCCCAACTACAAGCTTTAATTGATGAATCTCCCTGTCAGCGTGCTGTTTACTACGGCGGTACTGGGAAGTGGTACGCGATGCCGACACTACACAACTACAGTGCCTTTGATCGCGACAACCGTAAACCAGCAGGTGATGCTCTATCTTCACGAGAGCGTCAATCATTGCGAGCAGCGACTGCAGTCAAAGGTCAATCAGATCTGATGATCGAAAAACTGGGGGCGACTAAGATGCGATCGCTCACCCAATTCATAACCGAAGAATTGGGCATAACAGACAATACGAAAGCGGTAGCAGTGCAAGAAGGAATTTTGAAGCTACTTCGTGACTCTTCACGTAAGGACTTACTCAAAAAATTCGGGCTTGATGGCACCTGACTAAATCCATATGCTGTAAGATACGCAGCTAACTGGAAAGAAACTTCTCGTGCTGCAAGACACGCAACGGATGGTCTTTGTTGTTTCCCAGAATGCTCCAAAAAAGCTACCGCGTGTCATCATGCCATGTACAGCGATTCCGAGGGCGCTATTGCTGGGCGCGAAGTACCGGGCATCCACGTTTTTCCTTTGTGCGATCGCCACCACAAGATAGCCCACCTCAAGCGGTATTGGCGCAAAGGTAGAACACCTCCGCCGACACTTGATAGCCGAAATACTCCAGAATTTTATGAAACGCTGCAACAGGGGTGGAGAGAGAAAATAAAGTGAAGTTATCAAAACATGCAAAACACGCCATTCTTGAAATTACCTTCTCGCTTTCAATCCTGAGTGGATGTGGTTGTTTCGCTGGCTTGTCAGCGGTCGATGTCAGTCCACACAAATTATTTTCCCTTCACAGCCACCAACTCAAGCGTGTACTGATTTATGGCAGTATTTCCGTTGGTGGTGGACTGCTTCTGGCTGGCGCTGGATCGGAATCATTCAGGCAGGTAAAAAAACTTTATGAAGAGGAATTGGGATGGGGTGAACAAATATCTGTTTATTCTAGGTGCTTGAAATGCAAATACTTCTCCAATAACTCCCTGCTACCGTGCGCGGTGCATCCGGAACTGAAGGAGGATTGCGGTGATTGGGTAGCACGGTAGCTACAGCACCCCTATGGAAAATTTTCACTCTTGGTATTGTATTATGTACATAAAAATTCACGTTCAATTAATTAGTGCAAAGTTAGTGCAGTTTTTTTAGCATTTTTTTCAAACCATTGCGCTACAATACTTTCAAATGGTGGTTTACTGCCTTACAAGCAGGATGTCACTGGTTCGAGTCCAGTACTACCCATGAATAAGAAGCCTTATTTATGGAAAATTTTCGACAAAGGGCGGTATTACCCAATGTGGTGATGAAGTCTTGTCAAGTATTTGATAGATAATAAAATAATACCCTATATTAGGTAAGTTTATGACCGATCTTTACGGAGGAAAAGACCCTAGAGACATCCCAACTTATTCCATTATTGAAGCTGCTCATTATTTACGTATTCCCAGAAACACGATTCGCTCATGGACGATGGGGCGAAATTATCCAACCGCTCAAGGATTGAGCTTGTTTAATCCCCTTATTCAAATTAGTAATTACACTTTGCGTACAGCCAAAGGCAATCGCAAACCACGACTGCTTTCGTTTACCAATCTAATAGAAGTTCACGTTCTTAGAGCAATTCGCAAGCACCATAATATTCAGCTAGACAAGGTGCGATCTGCGCTCAACTTTATTGAGGAGGAGTTTAAGGTATCTCATCCCCTGGCGCGGGAGAGATTTCGTACTGATGGAGTTGATTTGTTCATTGAGCGATACGGCTCCCTCATTAATGCCTCAAAAAGCGGACAACAAAAGCTGAAAGATTCTTTCAATGCTCATCTTGAACGAATTGAACCCGACGACACGGGGCTAGCGATTAAACTTTATCCCTTTACTCGACCTGATGAGGAACACAACCCTCGCATCGTCGTTATCGATCCCAGAATTGCCTTTGGTCGCATTGTTATTGCAGGAACAGGAATTGCTACTGATGTATTGGTAGAGCGATATAAAGCTGGTGATTCAATTGACGATCTCGCTTACGATTACGAAATAGATAGCTTAAAAATTGAAGAAGCTATTCGCTACGAGATGGTTGCTGCATGAGCCAATTGGAGTCAACTGTCTTTTTCGTAGATAGATGCTTGGGTACGAAGCGTATCGTAGAAGCACTTCGCAACGCAGGTATTACAGTTGAAGTTCATGATGACCACTTTCCGAAGGATGCGGAAGACGTGAACTGGCTGCCAGAGGTTGGTAAAAAGGGTTGGGTAGTTTTGACCAAAGACGCCAGAATCGGTAAACACGCTTCTGAAAGAATTGCTGTTACAAGCGCGAAAATCAAAATGTTTGTACTAGCCTCCCAAAACTTATCAGCAGACTTGATGATTGAAGCTTTTCTGATAGCGATTGTATCCGTACAGGAGCTTGTTCGGATACATCTTCAATCAATATGATTCCGTAGCTTAAGAATGCGCCTGCGCAGGCAGGCTTTGTCTGTGTAGCTGCACCCTTCACGGTGTCAGCGATAAATATATAATGGAGATTAGCAGACTCGAACTGCTGACATCCTGCTTGCAAAGCAGGCGCTCTACCAACTGAGCTAAACCCCCAAAGTTAACTTTGCTTCTTAATAAAGATAGTAACACATAAAGTTTAATTTTTCAAGGAGATGAGGAAAAAAATGACACAGGTTGTTGCTGCACTATATAAATTTGTCAGACTACCAGATTTTGAAAAGAAACAACAGCCCCTACTATCTTTATGTGAAGCCCAAGGCGTGAAAGGAACGATTCTACTTGCACCTGAAGGCATTAACGGTACGATCGCAGGTTCGCGTCAAGCGGTAGACTGTGTTCTGTCTTTTCTCCGCACCGATCCTAATTTGGCAGACTTGGAACACAAAGAGTCTTCTGCTGACTCACCACCATTTAACCGGATGAAGGTGCGGTTGAAAAAAGAAATTGTCACTATCGGTGTACCCGAAGTCAACCCTAATGAAAAAGTTGGCACTTATGTAAATCCCCAAGATTGGAACGCTATTATCAGCGATCCGGAAGTAACAGTGATTGACACCCGTAATGATTATGAAGTGCATATCGGCTCTTTTCAAGGAGCGCAAAATCCTCACACTAGCTCCTTCCGCGAATTTCCCGAATATGTTCGCAACCACCTAGATCCAACTAAGCACAAAAAGGTTGCTTTATTTTGTACTGGTGGTATTCGCTGTGAAAAAGCTTCATCTCTCATGATATCCCAAGGATTTGAAGAGGTTTATCATCTCAAAGGCGGGATTCTCAAATATTTAGAGGAAGTGCCAGAATCTGAAAGTCTCTGGGAAGGTGAGTGTTTTGTTTTCGATCAACGCATTGCCGTGCGTCATGGTTTAGAATTAGGCACACATGACATGTGTCCGAATTGTGGACATCCGATTTCTGAAGCTGATAAAACCGCACCGCAGTATGTGTCAGGTATTTCCTGTCCCTACTGTTTTGAAAAATAGACATTTCCACTAAATGAATTATGCGTTACCCAAAAATCTTTGTAGAGACGCGAAATTTCGCGTCTCTACATAATTCTCATAATCAAGCCAATTTTTCAAGATTTTTTCACAGCCAACGTCAATCCATCAGCGATCGCCACTAAACTAAGTGCAATGCGCGTATCTTGATGCAGCTTCTGATTAAATGCACGCATTCTATTAGTTCTATTGTCTTGCACCAAGGGGTCAGCAACTCGCCCTGACCACAAAACGTTATCAATCGCAATCAACCCACCCGGACGTACAAGTTGTAGTACAAGTTCGTAGTAGTGATCGTAGTTGCGCTTGTCAGCATCGATGAAAGCAAAATCAAAAGTATTTGCCTCTCCTGCTTGGAGCAACCAATTTAAAGTCTCCAATGCAGGCGCAATATGCAAATCAATTTTATCTGCCACACCTGCGAGGGACCAATAGCGACGAGCGATCGCTGTATACTCTTCACTAATATCACAAGCAACCACCTTACCCGATGGTGGCAAAGCCAACGCCACTACCAGAGAGCTATACCCTGTAAACACCCCAATATCAAGAGTTTTCTTCGCCTCAATTAACTGTACCAGTAACGCCATAAATTGCCCTTGCTCTGGAGCAATCTGCATTCTACTCATTTGAAGCAGCTCCGTTTCCTGCCTAAGTTGAGTCAAAATTTCCGGTTCTCGTAAAGAAACCGACAGTAGATAGTCATAAAAGTGTTGCTCCAATCCCAAAGTTTGCTTTGTCATTAAAAAAGTAAATTTACGTAATATATTTATTAATATCAGTATTAATCATTAGCTAATTTTTTGAATAAATAAAAAAATCAACATCTTTTCATTCTTACCAAGAGTTATCTTTACCATTTTAATTGCGAAAAAAGTTATCACTAAAACAGTAGTGCGCAATAAACAAAATGGTTCTCTCAAAAATATTTATCTCTTTTTTAACTTCTATTGTCCTGCTAACTATATCAAATACCGCAATGGCTGATTCGTTAGTAAGTAACGGTTCAGGAGGTGCCAATTACAGCTACGAACTCTGGCAAACCACAGATAATAATCGTTACTATCTAAAAATCTGGACAAGTAAATCCTATGGGCAAGGAGAACCATCGCGGATTACCCACAGTTTTGAATCTAGTCGAGAGGCACTGGATTATTTTGATTGTCATTACGGTGATAAAACTTTGCCAGTTTGTCTTAAGTAATCATAGCAAATTTTACAACTACCATAAACAGGAGAACGCGCTACACAGCCTTTTCTCCTATTTATTCTGGTGGTTCTCTGCTTCCCTCAAGTTTAAATCTGGGGCTATGCGTTTTCTTAAATAAGTGAACAAAATATAAATAAACCGCCAAGACGCCAAGAGCGCCAAGGAAAGAAAGAGAGGGTTTTTACAAATGATTTAGGATTGCTCGCGATACAAATTTTTGTAAAAAGCAATAAATCTTGATTTCAGCTAATTAGCTGAAAATGACGGATCTAATTCAAATAATCAATATTTTCCATCTTCAGTCATATTCAATTCCTGCCCATAAATCAGTAAACTAAAATACAATCTAAAATTGCACATTACAGTAATGTCGGGGAGGGGAACATGAGTCGTCCAATCATCCTTGGTATAGTCGGGGACAGCGCCGCCGGAAAAACAACACTAACGAAGGGGATTGCTCAGGTACTAGGACCTGAAAATGTAACAGTAATCTGTACAGACGATTACCATAGGTACGATCGCCAACAAAGAGCAGAGATTGGCATCACAGCCCTTCATCCCGACTGCAACTATTTAGATATCATGCAGCAGCACCTGTCACAGCTACGGATAGGGCAGCCAATCCTCAAGCCAGTATACAGCCACAAAACTGGTACATTTGAGCCACCAGTATATATCAAGCCGAGTAAATTTGTGATTGTAGAGGGATTGCTAGGATATTCAACTCGGATTGCACGCGACTCCTACGACGTTAAAGTGTACCTTGCACCGCCCGAATCGCTACGGGCAAAATGGAAAGTGAAGCGGGACACGCAAAAGCGAGGGTATTCAGAAGAACAGGTGCTAGAAGAACTCAAGAAACGTGAACCAGATTCGGAACAATTCATTCGTCCGCAAAGACAATGGTCCGATATAGTAATAAGTTTTTATCCTCAAAGTGACGAGGAAGAGGAAGCTAATGGACACCTGAACGTCCGTCTGGTTCTACGTCCCACTATTCCCCATCCAGAATTTACTCAAATTATCAGTTCAGGTAATGGTAATTTTGAGTCAGCAATTAGGTTGGGATTAGATCGGGATATGGGTAAACCAGTTGATGTGTTAGAAGTTGATGGTCATGCGACTCTAGAACAGGTGAATAAGCTAGAGCAAATTATCTGTTCCGATATGCCTTACTTAAAGAATATATGCGATCGCGAAAGCAACCCTGAGTTAGGCAAAGTTGCTGGTACAACCGGGGAAACACTCCAAAGTTATCCCCTTGCCCTTACCCAGCTTTTGATTACCTACCATATGCTTAAAGCAACTCACACTTTACAAACAAATGTGTGAAAATTTAATAAAAATTAAATAAAGAATCTTTGCAGTATAGGTTTTGAGAATTGACTGGGGATAACTAAGGATAGGTTCACCTATTAATGATATTCCGACAGTTTTTCTATGACTTATTCCCTGAGAATTGCCGATATACCCATAACTGAGCGTCCACGAGAACGCTTACTAACATATGGTTCCAAAGTTTTAGCTACCGCTGAGTTAATTGCAATTCTACTAGCCACCGGTCAAGGACACGGAAAACTCTCGGCGGTGGGTTTGGGACAATACTTGTTGCAGGAATTAGGAAAAAACCAACGCGAACCTTTGGTAGTTTTGCGAGACGTTAGTGCTGCTGAATTGATGCAAATTCCAGGAATTGGTCCAGCAAAGGCGACAACTATCCTAGCGGCGATTGAATTAGGCAAACGAGCATTTCAAACCCGTCCGGGCGATCGTACCTTAATTGATAGTCCAGCCGCAGCGGCTGCTGCTCTGAGCCAAGATCTAATGTGGCAAAACCAAGAACGTTTCGCTGTGGTGTTGTTGGATGTAAAGAATCGCTTGTTGGGGACACAAGTAATTACAATTGGCACTGCGACAGAAACCTTAGCACCTCCCCGCGAGATTTTTCGAGAAGTAATTCGTCAAGGAGCAACACGATTAATAGTAGCACACAACCACCCTTCTGGAAACTTAGAACCCAGCAATGAAGATATCGAATTAACTCGGCAATTGTTAACAGGATCGCAGTATCTCGGCATTCCTCTACTAGATCATCTCATTTTAGGCGACGGCAATCACCAAAGCCTACGGGAAATTACAACTCTGTGGGAAGAGCATCCGCAAGGGGATTGAGAATTAAGAACCCCCCTAACCCCGCGATAAGTTGGGGGGAATAAAGCCTCCCTTTGGTAAGGGGGGTTGGGGGGATCTCCCTTGAACTGAACAAAGCTTACGCCAAATGTATTGGGATTAATGTAGAACTATTACTGTGTGTTAACAATGCAAACGAGAGAAACGCAACCATGACAACCATTCAAACAACCGTGGTTCTTGCCATGACGGCTGACGGAAAAATTAGTGCTGTAGATCCAAAAGCAGAGCGCGATTCCGATCCAGCCGATCAAGCACACCTGGAATATCAAGTGTCTTTAGCCGATTTAATCTTGGTGGGAGCCGGGACGATTCGAGTTGAAGGATTAACCTATACAATTCGCAATGAAGAGCTATTAGCAGCGCGTAATGTTCGGGGGCAGTCTCCTCAACCAATTACCTGTGTTGTCACGCGATCGCTCGAATTACCACCCGACTTACCTTTTTTCCAGCAAGACGTTGAGCGATGGATATTTACAACCAGCGCTGGTAGGGAACGCAGTTCTGATGCAACGGCACTGCAAAAACAAGCTAACGTAATTGAACTGGGCGATACAAACTTAGACTGGAATCGAGCTTACACCATAATGGCAGAGCGGGGTATCCACAAAGTCGTTGCCTTGGGTGGTGGCTCTTTAACAGCTGCTTTAGTAGAAGCGAGGCGAATTGACGATTGGTGGTTAACGATTTGGCCTGTTATTTATGGCGGAAAGCAAGCACCTACCCCAGTGGAGGGAGAAGGTTTTATTCCCAAGGAAGCTCCTCACCTCCAACTTATCGAAACTCGTCAGGTGGGAAGTGAGTTGTTTTTGCACTATCAAACAATCAAGTAGATGATTTAATTCAACGCATAAAAAGGGGTTGCCTACTACCGGGATGATTCTTGTGGGGCTGGCATCCTGCCTGAAAAGCGAAAATTCAAGCGACGGGTAGGATAGCCCATCCCACAAGATCGCAAATAAGTTCTGTTTTAAAAGCTGGTATGCTTTTTGAGCTTGTGCCAAAAATTAGTACCCTTTATCTTTGCTCAAAGCTCTGTTGGCATCGCACGAGTGTGTTCGCTCAAAAGTTGGTTTTCTTCTTCTGTCAAGCGCAGTTTCTCCCAAGGCGTTTGCGTGTATTACTCCTTTACCATCTCATCTTCAATTTATCTTTATCAAATAAATAAAAACTGGGATGCTCCCCCTACTCGAAGCTATTATGGCTAGTAGCGATTTAATTTTGCAATGAAAAATAAAACCTCGCGTCGTACTATTCTACAAGGTTTGATGGGTAGTACTGTTATTATCGGGTTCGATGTAGTTAATCGTTCGTGGGTAACACCTGCTTTTGCAGTACAGTCGTTTGTCAACCTGCCGCATTTAGATGGAGTGCTTTACACTGATGATGCCATCAGCGCTGCTGCTGATGATTTTGGTCATATAGTGCATCGCCAGCCACTAGCCGTACTCAAACCAGGTTCAATTGGAGATATTGTCAATATTATTGAATTTGCACGGCAGAATAATCTTAAGGTTGCCGCACGCGGTCAAGGTCACTCCTGCTACGGTCAGGCACAAGTAGAGGCTGGTGTAGTCATTGATATGAGTACACTAAACAAAATCCATTCCATTAGTGCAGACCGGGCTGTTGTTGACGCAGGGGTAGTGTGGAGCCAGCTATTGCAAGCAACACTTGAGCAACAATTGACACCACCTGTCCTCACCGATTACATTGAACTATCGATTGGCGGAACCTTGTCAGTTGGCGGGATTGGCGGCGCGAGCCATCGCTATGGCGTGCAGGTTGATAATGTGCTGGAGCTTCAGGTTGTGACTGGTGAAGGTAAGCTAAAAACTTGTTCGCCCTACCAAAACCGCAATTTATTTGAAGCAGTGCTGGCAGGTTTAGGTCAGTGTGGAATCATAGTACAGGCAACAATTCGGCTGATCAAAGCCGAACAGAATGTGCGTGTGTTTCATTTGTATTACGATGATTTGGCTACATTTACTCATGACCAACGCTTACTGATCGCTGAGGAAAGATTCAACTTCGTAGAAGGTCAGGTAATAGCTAATCCCAACGGCGGATGGCGTTATGTGCTAGAGGCGGCTAGCTTTTACACACCACCCAATCAGCCAGACAACCGAACTGCACTTGCCGGGTTAAGCTACACTCAGGTACGGAACAAATCGAAGATAAATCTTACTTCGACTTTCTTAACCGCTTGGCAGAAACTATTGCTTTCCTCAAGTCTATTGGTGTTTGGTCTAACCCTCATCCTTGGATTAACCTTTTTGTACCAGATACAGCAGTTGAGCAATATGTTGGTGAAATTGTTTCCACCCTGACGTTAGCTGATACAGGAAATAGTCCTGTTCTGCTGTACCCTGTTAAAAGCGATCGCTTCACGCTACCTTTATTTCGGACACCCAACGAGCAGGTTGTGTTTCTCTTTACTATTCTACGAACTGCACCACTGGATGATGCTGTAGTTCGCAAAATGCTTGATGATAACCGGAGATTGTTTGAGAGAAACCGCTCTCTTGGCGGTACCCGCTATCCCGTTGACGCTATTGAATTTTCTCAGTTGGATTGGAAGCAGCAGTTTCGTCCGGTTTGGGGCAGATTGGTAAGTGCCAAGCGACGCTACGATCCTAACAATGTGCTAACTCCAAGTCAGGGCATTTTCGTTCAGTAGCAATCATTATCAATCAAATCACGCCTGACTGCCTCTGAAATTATCCTTCGCAAGTAAGCAACTTTGTGTTCTGGAGTAAGTTTTTCTAAAGCTTCATGTACGTCTTGTGGCAGTCTAATACCTGTTACCTTTTTGGCAAGAGGAACATTTTCCCGTTCTCCATAAGCCTGAAACTGCCTATCCTTAAATTCCTGGGTTTGAACCGGGTTTGGATTTCCCTTTGGCATAATGCTTCGGTGCGGGTAATATACTCTTCAAGTATGGCAAACGTCGCAGTTAACTACGATAAATCTTACTTATCACAAGTTATTGGTACTACTACAAATTATCATCAATTTGCAGATTTATTCCCAGTTAACAAGGAATATAATTTAATTATGAGGGATTTTGTTCGTACCCCTCATTAAGGAGGTAGTTGTTGACAGATCCAAATCATAAGGGTAACGGGAAAGGAGAAGGCTGGATGCCTATTTTCCGAATCTTCCGATTTCTGTTTGGAGCTTGGTTTGAATCAGATCCAAACACACGGAGAGATACCCCCGCTGATAGAAGGGACATAATTAGTGACCTTGATATCAGTGAGGATGACGAGGAGAACGGCAGTAGCCGCTAATCCCTAACCCTTATAGCTCCCAACTAGCCCTTGGGGGCTTTCCTTTATGATACATAACTGGAGTCCGTTAGTATGAATAAAAAAATAGTCTACCCAGCTTACTACAGAATTATTTTGCGCGAAATTACCCCACAGGGAGGTCAGTGGGAGTTCATAAAACCAAAAGTTTTTTTTAATCCGTTAAATTTACCGATTCCTAGTGATATTGAATGGGCGAGTGGTACTACCAAAAAAAAGGTAGTGACCGAACTTTTCCGTTTAAGTATGGGTAAACCTGGGTATTACTTAGCAAACTTGATGGAGCGCAAGTACTACTACTGTGGTTCTGATTGGGAGGATGTGAGAAAGACTCTGCTTAGTCTTGGCATTGGTAGGGTTGATCCAATGGAAAGTTAAATACATGCTACATTATAATACATATATGTAGTTGTTTGAGGATTTCGGTTGATGGATAAAGTAGGAGGTGAAGTTAAAAACTGGAAGTATGTGAGCTATGAAAAAATTCCAGAAAGTTTCAATCAATGGAAGCTTACAGAATCAGATTATCGCGTTTTTAAGAAAACTGACTGGGTTGTAACAGAAAAAATTCACGGTGCTAATTTTGGCATAACCACAGATGGTTTCTCTGTTGGCTTTGCTAAAAGGAAGGAATTTTTGCCGCCTGAGGCAGATTTTTTTAATTATCAATCACTGAAAGATAAATTAGTTGAAAAAGTCAAGGAAATCTTTAGGATTTTGCAGGCGGAAAGAAAACAGTTGGCGATCGCTTATGTTTATGGTGAATTATTTGGGGGAGAATATCCTCATCCAGATGTAGCTGCTGTTACGAATATACAAGCTGTGCAAACTGGTGTCTATTATTCACCAAAAATTGAATACTGCGCTTTTGACATTGCGATTGAAGAAAATAATCAGTCTGTAGCGCAATCTTACCTGGATTATGACAAAGCGATAAAACTATTTCAGCAAGTTGGAATAATGTACTCCCAACCATTATTTATTGGTAGATATGAAGAAGCATTAGCGTATAATGTTGAGTTTGATTCGACAATTCCCGCTTTACTAGGATTACCTAAGTTACCTTTTATAAATAAAGCAGAAGGGATTGTGATTAAACCTGTAAAGTCAATTTACATAGATACTCCTAAAGCAAAACTTAGACCGATTCTTAAGAAAAAAATCCCAGAATTTGCGGAAGATAGCAGATTTCATCAGGCAAAAAAATGGGAGACAACTCCTGCCATATTATTGCCGGAAGATCAAACTATAGAGTCGGAGTTAAGTCAGGAAATGCTGGCACTGGTAACTCCAAACAGGTTGAACAATGTCATTTCAAAAATTGGCAGAGTTTCTGCAAGTGATCAGGAACAAAAGCAAGAAGTTATTGAATTATTGGTGAGTGATGTATTAGAAACATTCAACGAAGAGTATGAAAGCCTTTTCTGTTGCTTATCAGGTGAGATACAGCAAAATATGATTGAGCAGATGCATTACTATTGCGACAAGCTTGTTGATGATGATTTAAGGTAACTGTCATTTAAGCGTTGCATATTTGAGGATGGTAAAATTAAGAAGTTGAGAAGATAGGCAATCTAAATAGTGAGGTACTAATGACTTACCCTGAAATACACCAAAAAATCGAACAACAACTAGCCCAATTGCCGCCCGATCAACTCTCTTTAGTTAGCGACTTTCTAGATTCTCTCCAAAGCAAAAGTACTATTAGTCCACGCTCGCCTCGTCGGCTGGCTCCGATTAAACGAGGAACCAAGGCGGGTGATCTGCTGAAATTTGCTGGAACCTGGCAAGGCAATGATTTGGAAGACTGTCTTCGAGAGGTAAAAGAAACCCGTTCTAAAGCCCAGTTTTGATTTCTGTCTCTATGTATCTCTTAGATACCAACCATTGCAGTTACATCATTAATAACACCCCTAACGTCATTGCCGCTCTGCAATCTCGTTCTGGTAGTGATATCGGTGTCAGCATTATCACTTACGGCGAACTGCTTTACATGACCGAAAAATCAGAACGAGTTGCCCAAAACCTTGCCGCAGTTCAAGCCTTTTTGAAGGGAAAGAATTACTCAAGAGAAAGTGGATTCACCGGAAGTAAGAGTGTTGATAAAGTTTTGTGAAGAAATCATCGGATTTGCATCAATCTAGCTGACAAAAGCTGATAAGAATTTGGAGTGACCAAAAACCGCCATTGGTTTTAGTTGACTCCAGAGTAGCTGTACTGCTTGCAGGTGTGAGAGGGTGAGATGGCTAAATTAACTCATTTGGGTTGGGTGTTGGGGATAACCATGAGCGGTGCTTTGTGGGCAAATGGGGTTGGTGCTCAAATACTCGGTGATGGTACTTTGCCTAATAATTCTGTTGTCACACGAAATGGAAGCACCATCAATGTTACAGGGGGAACTCAAGCTGGTGGTAATCTGTTCCACAGCTTTCAAGAATTTTCTGTCCCAGACGGTGCAGAAGCAATATTTAACAACGCACTTGACATCCAGAACATTATCAGCAGAGTGACAGGAGGGTCAAGATCTAATATCGACGGGTTGATTCGTACACTAGGCAGTGCTAACCTGTTGTTCATCAATCCAAATGGGATTATCTTTGGACCCTCCGCCAGATTGAATGTAGGCGGTTCGTTTGTTGCATCCACAGCCAGCGCCATTCAATTTGGGGAGCAAGGATTTTTCAGCGCTGACTTACCAACAAACAATACACCCTTGTTGACAGTTAATCCATCAGCTTTATTCTTTAACCAAATTGCTGAACCTATCCAAAATAACTCAGTAGCGCTAGCAGGAAGTGACCCGGCAGGTATTCAAGTATTTGGTCTACGTGTACCAGATGGTAAGAGTTTACTGCTAATTGGTGGTAATATCAACATGGATAGGGGTCGATTGAATGCTTATGGTGGTCGAATTGAGTTGTCCGGATTAGCTGATTCTGGGACAGTAGCGCTCAATGTGGATGGCGATAACTTGAGTGCTAGGTTTCCAACTGAAAGTACCTTGGCTGATGTATCACTTACTAATGGCGCTCGTGTAAATGTAAGAGCATCAGGAGGCGGTAATATTACAGTCAAAGCCCAGAATTTAGATATTACGAACGGAAGTGTTCTCAGCGCTGGTATTGGACAAGGTTTAGGAACAGTTGGCACCGTGGCAGGCGATGTTGTGTTGAATGCAACAGGGGAAATCAAAGTTGTAGGAAGCAATGTCTTCAATGATGTGCAACCGGAAGCAGTTGGTGATGGAGGTAACATTACGATCAATTCTGGTTCCTTCTCATTACTCGATGGCGCTCGACTTCAAGCCTCAACATTTGGACAAGGGAAAGCAGGGAATGTGACAGTACGTGCAACAGATGCTGTGTCCCTGGCAAATAATGCTTACATCTTCAGCACGGTGGAAGCAGGAGGATTCGGTAAAGGTGGTGATATCAACATCAATGCGGCAACCTTATCACTCATTGATGGCGCTCGACTGGCAGCCATTACTCGTAGGGCACCTGCAACCGCTCCTGCCGGACAAGTAGATGCGGGAAATGTGAATGTAAATGTGAGTGGCGCTGTGAGTCTTGCTGGGGTGAAAAATGGTATAGTCAGCGCTATTTCCAGCAGTGTGGAAACAAGGACAGTTGGTAATGCGGGTAACATTACGATCAATTCTGGTTCTTTGTCTTTACGAGACAGCGCTCAACTTCTAGCCTTAACACTTGGACAAGGGAAAGCAGGGAATGTGACAGTGCGTGCAACAGATGCTGTTTCCCTTGCAGGTGCTAGTATCCGCAGCATTGTGGAAGCAGGAGGAATCGGTAAAGGTGGTGATATTGACATCAATGCGGCAACCTTATCACTGATTGATGGCGCTCAACTGCTAACTCTTACTAGTAGCGCATCTGCCACCGCTCCTGCAGGACTTGGAGATGCGGGGAATGTGAATGTAAATGTGACTGGCGCTGTGAATATTGCTGGAGTGAAAAATGGTTTCCGCAGTGGGATTTCCAGCAGTGTGGAAGCTGGGACAGTTGGTAATGGGGGTAACATTACGATCAATTCTGGTTCCTTCTCTTTACTTGATGGCGCTGGACTTGCTGCCTCAACATTAGGGCAAGGGAAAGCAGGGAATGTGACAGTGCGTGCAACAGATGCTGTTTCCCTTGCAGGTGCTAGTATCCTCAGCACTGTGGAAGCAGGAGGTGTCGGTAAAGGTGGTAATATCAACATCAATGCGCCAACCTTATCACTCATTGATGGCGCTCAACTGCAGACCCTTACTCGTAGCGCAACTGATACCGCTCCTGCAGGACTTGGGGATGCGGGGAATGTGAATGTAAATGTGAGTGGTATGGTGAATATTGCTGGGGAGAAAAATGGTTCCCGTAGTGGGATTCTCAGTTCCGTGGGAGCTGGGACAGTTGGTAATGGGGGTAATATTACGATCAATTCTGGTTCTTTGTCTTTACGCGATGGCGCTCAACTTTCTGCCTCAACAAGAGGACAAGGGAAAGCAGGGAATGTGACAGTGCGTGCAACAGATGCTGTGTTCATGGCAAATAATGCTTACATCTTCAGCACGGTGGAAGCAGGAGGATTCGGTAAAGGTGGCGATATTGACATCAATGCGGCAACCTTATCACTCATTGATGGCGCTCTACTGCTAACCTTTATTCGTAGCGCAACTGATACCGCTCCTGCAGGACTTGGGGATGCGGGGAATGTGAATGTAAATGTGAGTGGTATGGTGAATATTGCTGGGGAGAAAAATGGTTTCGGCAGTGGGATTTCCAGCTTCATGGGAACAGGGACAGTTGGTAATGGGGGTAACATTACGATCAATTCTGGTTCTTTGTCTTTACGCGATGGCGCTGAACTTTCTGCCTCAACATTTGGACAAGGGAAAGCAGGGAATGTGACAGTGCGTGCAACAGATGCTGTGTTCATGGCAAATAATGCTTACATCTTCAGCACGGTGGAAGCAGGAGGATTCGGTAAAGGTGGCGATATTGACATCAATGCAGCATCCCTATCACTTATTGATGGCGGTCAACTGCTAACCTTTATTCGTAGGGCATCTGCCACCGCTCCTGCCGGACTTGGGGATGCGGGGAATGTGAATGTAAATGTGAGTGGTATGGTGAATATCGCTGGGGAGAAAAATGGTTTCCGCAGTGGGATTAACAGCTTTGTAGATACAGGAACAGTTGGTAATGGGGGTAACATTACGATCAATTCTGGTTCTTTGTCTTTACTTGATGGCGCTGGACTTGTTGCCTCAACTTTAGGGCAAGGGAATGCAGGCACAATTAAAGTTAATGCTACTGATTTTGCCACCATTTCTGGTAGAAGTTCTAACTTTAACAGTGGTTTGTTCGTTAACTCTCAAAGTACAACTGGTACTACAGGAGATATTATCGTCACCGCCCCCCAAATTCTCCTAGACAACACCGCAACCATCAACGCCGAATCTGAATCAGGTAACGGCGGTAACATCAACTTACAAACTGATTTACTCCTTATGCGTCGTGGCGCTCAAATCTCTACTAACGCAGGCATCACCGCCCAACGAGGTGGCAACGGCGGTAACATCACCATCACTGCCCCCAAAGGTTTCATCATCGCCGTCCCCAGAGAAAACAGCGACATCACCGCCAACGCTTACACAGGCGCTGGTGGAAGAGTCAACATTAACGCCTCTGGCATCTATGGCATTCAACAGAGGCAAAATCAAACTTCCTTCAGTGACATCACCGCCAGTTCCGAATTTGGTGTAGCTGGCACTATTGAGCTAATCACACCTGAAGTTGACCCTAACAGTGGCTTAGTTGAGTTGCCAACAGTACCAGTTGATACTGAAGTTGCTCAAGGTTGTTACACTCCAGGTTACGCCCAAAGCAGTTTCGTTATCACCGGGCGCGGTGGTTTACCACCAAATCCCAAAGACATTCTCACTCCTGATACCGCCCAAATCGATTGGGTGTCTATTAAACCTCGCAACAACAACCGCCCTCTACCGCCTGTTACCATTAAACCAGCTTCCACCACTCCTAAACCCATTGTTGAAGCCACAGGTGCAACCCTAAATGCTAAGGGACAAATAGTCCTCACCGCTAATTCATCCACCGTTACTCCGAGTACTTCCAAACAAAACCTAACTCAGTGTCATAGTAATTAAATTTACTCAATACTTTGGCAGCGCTGTATCTTGTCTCGAGTTCAAAGATGTCAGTGTCAACATCTTGAGCAGTTGCTAAGCTAATGAGCATTTAAGTTGCATATAGAAAGGGCTAAAACCCTTACTACGAACAAGTTACTCTTGAAAAATGAATGACGATTAGCTTATACTTAGATTAATTAATATAATTCAGGCGATCGCAACATCAAGATGTTCTTAGTGACTAAACTAAACCGTTTAGGCAAGCACTTCATAACAGCTACTTTATATCTGCCCCAACTATGGTGTAGATAATTTACGCTGCTCTAACCCTCGCTGCAAATCTTCTCCTCTTGCTTGTAGCTTTTCTAATGAAATATCTGATAAATTACGTAAAATTACTGTACCACCGAAAGTACCGCTAGCCAGAGTCTTGCCATCATGACTGAAGCTGATGCTGGTAAACTTATCCTTATTCTTGTTAATAGTAATTAACAAATTACCCTCTCGACTCCATAACCGCACCTTGTCTTCACTAGTAGCAGCTATTATCTTTCCATCGGGGCTAAAACTGACACCAATAAGTGACTCATTACTATTTACTACGAGAGTTTTGAGCAAGTTACCTTTCTGGTTCCAAAGTTTAACTGTGCCATCAACACTAACTGAGGCAATTGTACTACCATCACCAGACCAAGCTACACCAAAAACTTGATCTTGATGACCCTTTAAGATATGCAACAATTTACCTTCCCGACTCCACAACCGCACCGTTTTGTCATCACTAGCGGAAGCAAGCAACCCCCCTTCGCCCCCCGAATTTTGGGGGGTTGGGGGGTTGGGACTGAAACTTACCCAATTCACTGGAGCAGTGTGTCCAGACAAAGTTGTAACAATTTTACCATCGCGACTCCAAATTTTCACAGTTTTATCCTTACTAGCTGAAGCGATCGCCTTACCATCAGGCGACCAAGCTACACTTAATACTACATCACTATGTCCTTGCAAAGTATTAATAAGTCTACCATCACGACTCCAAAGCTTGACGGTGTTATCCTTACTTGCTGACGCTAGCATCTTACCACCAGGACTGAACGTTAAACCCCAAACTTCATCTTTATGTCCTACCAAAGTGTGAATTAACCTAGCATCTCGACTCCAAATTTTCACGGTTTTGTCTGCACTTGCAGAAGCAATCAAATCATCATCAGGTGAGAAACTGACAGCAGTTACACTCTTAGTGTGAGCCATGAGATTACTAAGTCGTAAATCCTGCCAATCCCAGAGTTTTAATGTTTTGTCTCGACTAGCGGAAGCCAGAATATTTCCATCTCTAGAGAAGCTACTACTATTAACCCAATTGCTATGCCCCCTGAGAGTTCTGATTAGTACTCCGTTACTCTGCCAAAGTTTTACTGTACCATCAGTACTTGTAGAAGCAAGCAACCCCCCTTCGCCCCCCGAATTTTGGGGGGTTGGGGGGTTCGGGTTGAAACTCACATTAGTGACTCCTTCGCTATGCCCTGGTAAAATTCTTAACAATTTACCGTCTGAATTCCAAAGTTTAATGGTTTTATCCAAACTACCTGAAGCGATGATCTTACCATTAGGCGACCATGCTACGCTTTTAACCGCATCGTTATGTCCGCTCAAAGTTTTTATTAGTGTACCATCTGCACTCCAAATTTTAATAGTTTTATCGGTACTTCCAGAGGCAATAGTCTTACCATCAGGCGACCATGCTACACTTAAGACAGCAGCTTTATGACCAGACAATGTTTTTAACACCTTACCCTCTGCACTCCAAATTTTGATGGTTTTATCGGTACTGGCAGAGGCAATGGTCTGACCATCAGGAGAGAAGCTACTACTATTAACTATATCAGTATGCCCCAGTAAGGTTCTTAAATTCTTACCATCTAAACGCCAAAGTTTCACCGTTTTATCTTGACTGGCGGATGCTATAGCCGCCCCTTCTGGACTGAAACTGACATGATTGACAACAGCCGTATGACCTTTGATGGTTTTTTCCAGACTACCATCTTGACGCCAAAGTTTCAGTGTGTTGTCGGCGCTGGCCGATACAATCATTTTACCATCAGGACTAAATGCAGCGCTATTTACTCCTGCGGTATGCCCTTTGATACTTATACCCTCTCTTACCTTGAGTACTACCTGATATAGCGCTGTCATCACCTGCGCTTTAGTTTTAGCATCTGGCAAGATTACTGATTGCAGTTTTTTTTGCGCTTTTAAAGCTTCCCTTAATGCGTCATTATCTTTACCTAACGCAAACAGTGTCTCTGAAGTTGCACTCACGGCTTGAATTTCATTAATTACTGCTCGTCTCCAGAAGACTGTTAATATTGATATGGCAATTAATGAACCAGCAAGTGCTATTTTCAGAAAACGATTTACTTTCGCTTCACTCAGCCTTTGTTTTTCTCTGCTCTCTACTAGTTCAGCTTGTAACTTTTGTTGCTCCAACTCGGCATTAAGTTGATCGATCACAACCCGACTTAGTTCTTCACGCTTACGTAGCTCTTTCAATTCTGAAACTAAGTTTACACCTTGTTGCGGTTGGCTATCTACTAGTTTGGATTGCTTTTTTTTCCTGAGTTCACTGTTCAATCGGGAAATTTCAGCTTCCCTTTGTTGTACCTGGTTTCTTAATTCCTTTAGTTGTGTCTGTAAGCTTGATTCTGCTTGTTGCAAGAAGCGAATTAAATCTACTAAATAATCATGAATTAACTGATATCGTTCGGGTACATCAGGAAACAACACTACTAACCCGGAACGTACTAAAATTTCTAAGACTAACTCTAATTTCTCTACATCTTCTAATTCTGCGAGTTCTGTAGCTAATTCTGCTCTTGTTTTAAAAGGTCTTTTATTATTTTCATCTGTTAATAAGTATAAGACTAGTAGAGCTACTCTTTCATTATCAATACCACACTCTTTGATTAGTTCCTTGATGTATCTCTCAATCAGTTTATTCGGTCTAAATTGTTGATATTTGTCAAGACTTGTAATTCTCTCATCTTGCAGTTGCGCTCCTACCACTTGCAATTCAATTGGACGAACTTCACCTAGTTCGGCTGATAAGTCTTGTACTAAGGCATCAATTAAAGCAGGTTCTAAATTAACATGCGATCGCTCTGTTAAATGCCGAATAATGGTTTTGGTATCTTCTGGGGAAAAATTATTTAACTGATAGCGGATATTTTTGTCTAAAATATTACTATTAATTTGTTCTAGTGCTGCTAGTTGTCTAAAGTCTAACAAACAATGTAGATAATCTTCTCGGAGAGAGAAAATGACTTTCACAAAAGATATCTGGAGACAAGCACAAATAAATTGATCGAATTGTTGCAGCGATTGTCGATCTTTACAACTAAAGAAAAATTCTTCTAGCTGATCGAAGATTAAAACTGTTATGAGATGATTATTGCCATTTTCTTGTAACTGCGCTATAATATCAGAGGGTGTAGTTAAAGTGGACTGATGTAAATTTTTTTCTCTGTCCCCGCCTTGAATTTGAGCCTTTCTTAAAGATTTGCCTAATTCCCGCACCCAATCGGTGTAAACTTGCAGTACAACAGGTAGAGCAATTTGATCGCCGATCGCTCGGTTTTGCAATGCAGGAACCAAACCAGCAGTGACAGTAGAACTCTTACCCACACCTGATTGACCGTGGATCACCGTCAGTTTTTGATCGGCACGACTAATTCTACCAATTAATCTATTTATATCTTGTTGACGACCAGAAGCTGTAATTTCTAGAGCAATACTGCTCCCAAAAGCGGGTGACACCAACACAGGGTTTTTTGCTTGTCGTTGCGGTTGCAAGCGCCCAGCACCAATAAACGCACGGAAACCATACTGCTGTTCAACAGAACGTCGTTTTTGCCGAATGGAAAAGGCTTCTAGATATCTATGTTGGTCAAAGTAGAGCGATCGCAACCGACGCAACAGGCGAATATAACCATGAGGGTTATAGCGATGATCGCTACTTTCCAACGTTTTGTCAAGTTCCTTTGCCGCTGTTTTCAATCGTTCCGCCGCTGTTTTTTCCTCACCTAATTCCCGCTGTGCTTGAGTAAACATTAATTGATAGATTTGCTCTAACAGCAATGGGAATAAGCCTTGATGTTGTTCGCCGTTTTTTCTTGCCTCAGAACAGTGAAATAAAGCATTGAGTGCAAATTTACTTGCTTGTAACCAATTTTTTTCCAAATCCGCTACTTCCGCCAAGAAACCGTAGTCACAAGCGAGTTGGATGTGAGTGCCATATATATGATGTAACTCTAGAGATTTCTCGGCTACAACCTGCAATTGTTTCCAATCAGAGAGTTGTTGCAAAACTTCACTCAGTTGACCAATAAATTGAGCTACTATATCCGGACGTGCTGACTCAAAAACTTGCAAGCTCTGCTGAAAGTACGATTTAGCTTGCAGCAAATAGTCATGGTTATCTGTATGATTGCGCTCGGAACAACGGTAGTAACATAGTCCAATGTAATACAGCAGTACTCCTTGACGGAGAAGATGAGGAGGTTGCCAAAATTGTAAACTTTGCTGAAAATGAAATAGGGCAGAATCGATGCGATCGCTTACATAGTCATCTAAACCAAATACAAATTCCAGACTAGCCTTCAACTCTGGTTCTAACTCAATCCCACGATTTTGCAAATCTTTAATTGCGTTCTTGAACTCATTGCTTGGATGCCATTGTCCCAAAGTACTATGGTGTTTTGTATCTGGTTGCAAAACAGCAGTGAATAGAGAGTTGGTTTCTTTTTCTAGGAATTGAAGCAACTCCTGAGAAGTCATGTCAAACCTAATTGGCGTAGCTGCCCAACTAGCAAAATCTGGAGCAAAACGCACCACTTTTTGCAGTACCTCATCATTCACCCACAACACCATTGGGAAATGATGGCGTTTGCGAAACTCATCCCGGATATGATTGATAGAAGTCAGTAAATCATCAAGTGCATCCACTGACTCTAAACCCAAAACCATCAATGCTGATGGCTGTGTTTTGGGAAGTTGTGAATGGAGAGTGTTGTAAAGAGTAATTACATTGTGGGGTAAGACTACCTGATGAATCTGATACCCTCGCAAAGAAAGTTCTTGCAGGATTCGCTGTTGCAAGTGTTTGTAATTGCAGCATACCAAACAAAGCGAAAATTGTCCAGCAGAAAGAGCGATCGCTCGTCCCAGACTGCGCAAAGATCGCTCGTTGGCTACTGTTATCTGTTCTGGGGCGTAGCGTTCAACCATAATTGGAATTTTTGTGTTTCTGCTAAAACTGGATTAACGGCAAACCAAGCACCTTGATGATCGCGGTATTCAAATACAAACAAACTGCGCAACAGTGCATGATATTCTATATCACCTCTAATTCTTTGCTGTTGTACTACTTGAAAGATTAAATCCCATTCTTCGGGATCTATAGCATTAACTCGGTAATCTTTCTGTCTTTGAATCACCAATTCTAAACATGAGCGCTCAAAAGGTGGATCTTGTTCTCTTAGACAGTCAAACAGCAATCCTAACAAGTCTCGCACATGACCACCACTAATTAGGCACAATCTATCCAGAGTTTCTGAACTATCAAATACTTCTGTAATTAAATTTAAGCGATCGTCAGGATGTATATCTGGAAAAGCTCGCGCTAGCACCATTTGTCGCATCAGAGATAACCCTTGAGGAGAAATTTCCCCAGAGCGCAAGCGTACAGGTATCATTGGTAAGACTTTGGGAGCTACTCCACCCCCCAAACGATGCTGAAGTTCAGCATTATCATTGGAGAAAGTTAAAGCTAGGGGACTGGTGTATACTAGGTGACAGTGTAATTTCCGTAGCTGCTCACCTCGATCTATAAACAGATACTCTGGCAAAGAGCGTCCTGATGGTAAAGGTCGAATCGCTACTCGATCTAAGTTATCAACTATGACTACCAGTCCTCTTTTACCTCTAGATTTTAACTCCTGGTGGGCGCGTTGCAGTAGTTCAACATTTATTGATTGTAAAATATTTTCGGTGCGCGGTTCGAGATAGTCTCTTAACCGCCGCCGTACTGCTGGGCTTTCTTTAGTTTTTGCGGTAATTTTGGCGATGCCCAGGGATAACTCGCCTTCTACTTCCAAGTCAATGGGTGTTTGGAGAAAATCGACAAGTTCTTTAAATAACTGAGCAAAGTATTTGGGTTTGAGCCGGATCCTCATCTTTTCTAAGCTTTCACTTACTTGTCCAGCGATCGCCAGTAAAATATCAGTTACATCCAAGTCCACCATTTCTAACATATAGGTGGACTCAAAGTAAACTACGTGAAATTGCTCTTGTTCCAACTCGGCTTTGAGTCGCAACAATTCCGTTGATTTGCCGCAACCGATGTGTCCTGTGAACAACTGGCACGTCGGTGTGTCAGGGGATATCCGGCTAATGGTGCGCTGTAGTGCTTCGATAATTTTGCCCCCGCGCACCGCCGCAAAATCAATATAGTACTGACGATCCGCCGCATCGCCAATTGTTAAGGGTTTGCTAGGATTGCAGGCTTGATAAAATCTTTCTAAATTTAAAAGCATAAATAATACTCAGGGCTAGTTGGTAATCCTACTAGACGCACCCGAATATATATTTACATTAGCCAACAGAGTAATTCCTGAAATGTTTTGTTTAAATTTTACATGTATTATAATTTTTGTAATATTCTCATTATTTCCTACAGTTGCCCGAACGTAGGCAATCTACCGTTTGGTCATCTCTGGCAGATAGTCTTGTTGGTGATTTAAGATTTATACTGGTAGTAAACAGAGTATCATAAGCTAGTGATTTTTTATGCATGGCGTGGCGATCGCTACTGGCATGAGACGGTGCGTTGATGATTAAACCAAGCAAGACAATCAAAATAGTACAAATTGTGTTATTCATATTCAAAATTAACTAGATTTTTGATTCAATGCGGCAATACGCCTAGAATTGAAATTCTAGGCTGATAGCTTAAGTCGGATAAATCCGACTGCGATCATAAGTCCGTTTCAACGGACTTCGGCTATGAGTCTTGCAATTAATTGCAAGGTATAAAATTATATGCAGTCCCCTGATTAAATATCCGTCAAAATTCTCAAACAACCGGAGAAAAAGAGCATCATTTGGTAAAAAAATTTCAACCGTAGCCGTTTCCCCAGATAAAATAGTCAAAAGGTGATGCCCACAACTTGACTCATGACGCCCTCACAAAACTTAGAAACTGCCACTTCCTCAAGTAGCGACATTGAAAAATACAGCGATCCAGAATACGATCCTCTTAATGAATTACCTGATGAAGTCGAAATGTCAATTTTCGACCATTTGGAGGAACTGCGACAACGGATTTTTTATGCGCTGATTGCTGTAGCTTTTGGCGTAATTGGCTGCTTCTTTGCTGTCAAGCCGATTGTCCAACTGTTGGAATTACCAGCGCAGGGGGTAAAATTTCTCCAACTAGCCCCAGGGGAATTTTTCTTTGTTTCCCTTAAAGTTGCAGGCTACACGGGCTTGCTAATTTCTAGTCCTTTTGTGCTTTACCAAATTATCCAGTTTGTTCTCCCAGGGCTGACTCGCCGTGAGCGTCGTTTGCTTGCACCTGTGGTGTTGGGTTCAAGTGTGCTGTTTGCAGCTGGGATAGCTTTTGCCTACATTGCTTTAATACCTGCAGCTTTGAAATTCTTCATTAGCTATGGTGCGGATGTAGTAGAGCAAATGTGGTCGATTGACAAATACTTTGAATTTGTGTTACTGCTACTTTTTAGCACTGGGTTAGCATTTCAAATTCCCATCATTCAACTACTACTTGGTGCTTTGGGAATTGTCTCTTCACAAACAATGGTTTCTGGATGGCGCTACGTTATTTTGGGATCTGTTATTTTGGGAGCGGTTCTCACACCTTCGACAGATCCCTTCACACAAGCTCTTCTAGCAGGAGCCGTGCTGGGATTGTATTTCGGTGGTATTGGTTTGGTTAAATTAGTAGGGAAGTAAAATAATTGGCAAAAAGTTTAGGAAAGTTGTTTTCTGAGAAACCGCTCAAACTCAAGAACAGCATCGTACTGATCGGGCATAGCAATATATTGTAGCAACAAAGTGGGGTCTAAATCTGGCAAGAAACTACTACGGTTAACTTCTTCGTATTCATTGACTGCATTTAAACGGAATATTTTGATAGTGTCAGATTTTCAAAACCAAACTTCAGGAACTTTCTTGGGTTTGTAGAGTTCCTTTCTATTAATAGTGCCGCTGGTGATAATGATTTCAATTACGATATCAGGGGTTTCTTTATCAGTGCCGATGCAATATGATTCATCTGGTGTGCCAGAAGCATAGCCAGGTTCTTCTAAAGTGAAACCCCCTGTTACGTAAAATCTGATGCCCATCTCTCTCATATATGCTTCTAATAGCAAACCAAGAGTGCTTTTCACTCGCTCATACCGTGGACCTACTGGTGACATAATTTCTAAAATACCTGATAAATAAGACAGTCGAACATCGCGGCGATTTTCTAGCAGTGCCTCAATCCCTTTGAATGTCTCCCAAGAAACATCTGCTAGAGTTACTAGTTTTTCTTCTATAGGATGATCTAAAAGTGGGATACTCATATTATTAGTACTCCTTAAAAAACGCTATGAGTGCAATCTTTCCTGGATGTGAGCTAGTGGCACACCTGTATTATGTATTATGATGCATTATTTTCTTATTTCGCCATCACCATTTTTTCGCCACATAAAGCGGGTAGAAAAACCATCCTCTCCATTAGGAATGTTGCCTCCACTATTTCCTTTACCGCCAAACAAACCTGGTAATTTTCCACCCTATTGCGTGATTAGAAGTAGAAGACTGGACAATCTTAGGAGATGGTGGGATTGCTTTAGTTAATGCAGGTTTTGAGCAACTATTTAGAGGAAGTGCTATAAATAATGTAGCTAACAGCGTGCGAGATAAAACAGTCAACAGGATGGAGTTTCTGGGTTTCATCTGATGTAGTTTCAAAAAAAGTATGTAAAATATTAAACATCAGTAGAGCGGACATAATTCTATAGCGGTTCTCAATAGAATAAAATACAGGGTTGTTCGTAGGGGCACAACAATGTTGTGCCCCTACCACGTATTTCACACCATAAAAAAGTGCTATATTAAATATCTATTTTCATTGCTACATACTGCACTTTAATATTTTGAGTTTGACGCACAACTAAGGAACGATGACCGCTTTTTTCTAAATCCAGGTTTTCCAGTTCGACATGTGTTACCTTCTCTAAAAGAATACCGTCTACAGTATCAGCTTTATTAAATTGACTGTTCTTAGTAGTAAACGTTGCCACGAAGGTTGCTTTTTCTCTTCTTGAATCTGTGGGGCAACAGGACCTTTTGGCTTGAATATATCTACCATATAAAATTCAATGAGCTTTGATATTACTTTATGCTTCTTTCAGTAATATTACTTATGGTTTTCGTAAAGAAAATCAATATATAATTAAAGGTTTTTTTATTTTTATATGAACTAAAGTTTAATCAAATATGTTTAAATAAACAATGGAAAAGCAAAGACGAGAACGCAAAAGCTTGTCAATACTAGATTAAACAAGCCATTCCGTACTACGTTCACCTAAGTCGAGAGGAATGCTGACAGCTTTACCCAGTCGAGGACGTTCTCTAGTTTGTTGAATGAATGTTTGCACCTGCGCTGTTCCACCCATTGCATGAAGGTAAGTAGCAACACTGTCTAGATGGGCTTGGTACTCAGCCTCACTTAATGGGAAAGAAGCTTGCTCTAAATACTTCCACATTACTTGCAGGAATATTTTACCTTGTGTGCGGCGTAACTGGACATCATAAGAGCGTCCCCATTTGTCTACGATGAGTTGGCGTAATTCAATTCCTGTCATAGCTTTTCTCAAATATATTTTACATTTAGTTATGATGTTAAGTTCCGTTACTCCAGTATGATGAGGATATAAAGAAATGTAATGCTAGCAAAAAAGATGCTATTCGTATCTTTGATAAGATTTTGGCATCGCAAATGGTCTTAGCATCAACTGACAAGAGTTGCTCAATTATTAGAACTCAAGTCACAATTGTTAACAAAATACACAAAAAACCGCGTGAATTATGGCTCAATTCTCTGAATCAATGGACGTACCCGATATGGGGCGTCGTCAATTCATGAATCTGCTCACGTTTGGAACTGTAACAGGAGTAGCTCTGGGAGCATTGTATCCTGCTGTCAGGTATTTAATTCCACCAACAAGTGGTGGAGCTGGTGGTGGTACAACAGCAAAAGACGAATTGGGAAGCGATGTCAGCGTAGCTAAGTTTTTAGAAACCCATAATGCAGGCGATCGCGCTCTAGTTCAGGGGCTCAAGGGAGATCCAACCTATATAGTGGTAGAAAGCAAAGAGGCGATCGGCGATTATGGTATCAACGCCGTTTGTACTCACTTAGGTTGTGTTGTTCCTTGGAATATTGCTGAGCAAAAGTTCAAGTGTCCTTGTCACGGCTCCCAGTATGATGCTACTGGTAAAGTAGTTCGCGGTCCAGCACCACTATCTTTGGCTTTGACTCATACAAAGTCAGAAGAAGATAAAATTGTCATCACCCCTTGGACGGAAACTGACTTCCGTACTGGTGATGCACCTTGGTGGGCGTAGGGATTTTGGATTAAATCTAAAATCTAAAATTTTCAGAGCTAAAGTTGTGTATCATTTGACGTTGCTTCTAAAAACATTGTCCTGAAGAGATGAGAAAAGCTTGTACAACAGCGAGGATGACTCGCACAGCAACAGCAATCGTGAAATCATTGCTAGTTGCGATCGCCACAGTGACATTTTTCTTCACCAGCGATTTAGCCCTTCCCCAAGCTGCTGCTGCATATCCGTTTTGGGCGCAGCAAACCTATCCTGAAACCCCCCGCGAACCGACAGGACGGATTGTTTGCGCTAACTGTCACCTAGCAGCAAAGCCAACTGACGTAGAAGTTCCCCAATCTGTACTACCCGATACAGTATTTAAAGCTGTAGTCAAAATTCCCTACGATACTAACGTCCAGCAGGTGGGTGCTGATGGTTCTAAAGTAGGTTTGAACGTCGGTGCAGTACTGATGTTACCAGAGGGCTTCAAAATTGCTCCTGAGGATCGTATTCCTGAGGATATGAAGGAGGAAGTCGAAGGACTATACTACCAACCCTACAGCGAAGAAAAAGAAAACATTGTTATTATTGGTCCGTTACCTGGAGAACAATATCAGGAAATAGTCTTCCCTGTACTTTCTCCCAACCCTGGCACAGACAAGAACATCCACTTTGGTAAGTACGGAGTTTACGCAGGTGGAAACAGGGGACGCGGACAAGTATACCCCACAGGTGAAAAGAGCAACAATACTGTTTACAACGCTTCCGCTGCTGGTACTATTAGTAAAATCAGCAAAGAAGAAGATGAAGATGGTAATGTCAAGTACATTGTGAACATTCAGACTGAATCTGGTGAAACAGTTACTGATACAATTCCCAATGGACCATCCTTGATAGTTTCTGAAGGACAAACAGTTAAGTCTGGTGATGCTTTGACTGATAACCCAAATGTGGGCGGATTTGGTCAACACGATACAGAAATCGTGTTGCAAGATCCTAACAGAATTAAATGGTTAATTGCCTTCATTTCTCTTGTGATGTTAGCTCAAACTATGCTCGTCTTGAAGAAGAAGCAGGTTGAAAAAGTCCAAGCGGCAGAAATGAATTTCTAAATTCCCTAGAATCATCAGTTTTAGGACAGGCAGATTGCCTGTCTTTTTTTATTACCATATATTTGCGTAAATTATGCTACATTGTTAGCTTTTGTAAAAATAGTACCGATTTAACCGTATTTACGTTAATTTCTTTTAATCTTTACCACAATAGCTTGATACTACTTGTACACTTTATGTGTCTTTTTAGTACATTTTTATACTTTTAATGTAGACCTTATGGTTACACTAGTTAAATCAATCAAGCAACATCCTGTCATCCAAAAGCTAATTTACACAACCAAGATTAGACGACCAAGCGGACCGCAAAATTTTGGGATGCAGTTCTACCAAGAAAATTCGTCTTGGAAATTAGATGCAAAAACCTGCCCGTGCGATCTAGAATTTTTAGAATATGTCAAGAAATCAGAGATTTCCGGTAAAAGTATCTTCCACTTCGGTACAGGTACACATCATGTCATTGGTTTAGAAAATCAGCAGCTAAATCAACCAAACGAGATTCTTGGCATCACAGCTTCTGCTCCCGAACATCAAGCATATATTCGATTAGTACTCAAGAATAAAGCGCTAGCAAAGTATTACAAAGTTCTCTTTGGAGATATTTACACATTGACAGCTAATACTTTACCGCCGCTAGACATTGTTAACTTATTTCACTTGTGTGAATTTTATTTACCTGAACATGCTAATCTACTCCATCAAAATGATGAATCTTTGGTGCAGTTATTTCTCTCCAAACTTAATCCTGGTGGCAAGATTTTATTCTACTCTGGTTCAATTGGTTGGGGTAATGCAGAACCTATCGTTAAATCTTTTGAAGCAGCAGGCAAAATCAAGCTAGTAGAAAAGTATAAACACTTGCTAATTTATGCTAAAAGTTTTTAAGCGATAGTTGTGTCAATACGGTTTGAGCGAATGCGATCTGGATGGTCAAAAGACTGGATATTTATTTTGGGAATCTGGTTGTGCAGCCGAATGCTCATAATTACTGCCATGCTGCTGATTGCTCCGGCAATATCCTCGAATTACCCAAAAGACACTTCAGTTTGGTTAGCTTTTACCCGGTGGGACGGACTTTGGTATCAGCAGATTGCTACTTCTGGCTACGATTATGCTAATGACGGAAAACCACATACCATTCCTTTTTTTCCTGTGTTTCCTTTAGTTAGTCGAGCGGTGATGGCTGTGGGGTTGCCATGGACGATTGCTGGAATGCTAGTCAATAATCTGGCGTTCTTAGGAGCGTTGGTTGTAGTGTATTTTTGGGTTGTTGAGCGGCATGGGGTTGGAGTGGCACGATGGACAGTTGCTGCTATGGTTTGGTGTCCTCTATCACTGTACGGGACGGTAACATACGCGGAAGGAATGTTTCTGTTGTTAAGTACTTTGTCCCTACGAGCTTTTGACAAAAGTCAGTATATTTGGGCAGCTTTGTGGGGTGCATTGACAACAGCAACTCGAATTCCTGGTGTGACACTCATCCCAACTTTCTTATTATTAGCTAGGATCGAGCGTCGGTCTTTTGTCGCTTATATCACCGGATTGATCGCTGGTGTGGGGTTACTTTTGTACATGGCATATTGCGCGATTCAGTTTGGCGATCCGTTGGCATTTCTCCATGTTCAACATGCTTTTGGACACCGTTCCTCTGCCTCTATTGATTGGCAGCATTGGGGACTAACTTTTGTTTATGGAGTAATTGGTCCTATTTACAAGGATAGTTGGTTGCCAAAAAATCCGTTTCATCCCGTTCAATTCGCTTTGATTTGTGTTGGGGGCTACTTGTTGTGGCGGTATCGCTCTCAACTAAATCAATTTGCTTTTTCCTCGATTGGTTTTGTTTTGCTAGTTTGGCTATGGTTATTATGGGGAGACGGTTTTGTAAAAACTTATATGGTATTTGGCGGTGGTTATCTGCTGTGGTATTTTCGCAACCAACTACGCCCAGTTGTAACTATTTACGGTGTCTTTTCCCTATTAGTGGTTTTGTTTTCTGGTAGTATTGTTGCCTCCGATCGCTTTGCTTTTGGGATTGTGTCTATTGCGATCGCCTTCGGAATGTTGCTATCTCATTTAAAGCTCTGGCGGATACCAATACTGATATATTTTGCAATTGTACTTGCTAGTTTTGCAATTCGCTTTTCCCGCAATATTTGGGTAGCTTAGTTTTAAGTACAATTGCACAAATTCAGTGCCTCACAACTCGCTCCACTCTACTTATGTTATAATTATTGTTATAATAAATTATTAAATGGATTAGAGTTACTTAAATGGCAGACAAAATTTATCCTATAGCTCATGCCAAAGAGGATACAAATGAAGATGAAAGTGTGATGCTCAGTCTTTTTCTTGACTTCCTGCTAAAAGATGCAATTAAAAATCCTGATCAACTCGTTCCTTATACCCAGAAAATGAGTGATGAAATGGACGAGTTACTTGCTAATGTAGTTTTTACAAAAACCTTTTCATAAGTACAGTCGTCTCAAGAAAATGGGACTACCTGAACGTTATAGATTATTTTTTAGAACATTTAAAGAACAAAAAATTATTATCATTATTTGGTTAGAATTTCCGCGCAAAGAAGGTGATAAAAATGATTGTTATCAAGTTTTTTCCAAAAAAGTTGCTAATGGTGATTTTCCTGAAAGTGTAAATGAACTGCTTGCTGAATGTGAAGTAGAAGATTCTGTAGACCCCTATTAAATTTAACGTAACCCCCAGAAAAGCGTTAGGCTATATTTAGCAGGTTTAACCATGTTTTATAATACCCCTGTTAGGGAGAATGTAGTATATGCTACTAGCACCAGCAGAAGAAAAGATGTGGGAATCACATTCAAAAAATCGCGTTAACACAATGACAGATAAGGAGATTAACGCCAAGTATGAGAGCGGAGAGCAAAGAATACTCACTGAAATGAATCGTGAAAAGCTTCCTAGCTTTGCCGAAGCATTAAAAAAACCAGGATATATGGATCTGCTACCTTTTTACCAAAGAAGGAGTAGATGGGATAAAAAAATGCAATCAAGATTGATAGAGTCCTTTTTGCTCAATGTTCCTGTACCTCCAATTATTCTTTACCAAAAAAATTATAATTCATATGGAGTGATTGATGGACAACAAAGAATTACCACTATTCAAGATTTTTATGAAAATAGATTAGTACTGACAGGACTTGAAATTTGGTCAGAACTGAATGGACGTACCTATGATACTCTTCCTACAAAAATTAAGGCAGTTATTGATCGGCGCTCAATATCATTGATAGTACTAATCACAGAATCTACATCTGACCCAGAAGAAGCATTTTTTTTAAAACAGCTTGTCTTCAAGCGACTAAATACTTGTGGAGTACCACTAAGTCGCCAAGAGGTGCGTAACTATTTGTATTCCGGCAAGTTTAATCAACTATTATTTGAACTAGCAAGTAATTCTATATTTGCGGAAGCTTGGCGAATTCCTGTTGGTAATCGTGAAGAACTAGTGCAAAACAACCTTTACAAAAAGATGGAAGATGTGGAATTAGTTCTTCGCTTTTTTGCTTTACGCCATGTGGAAGACTCCCGTTGGGAAATAGAAGAGTTTCTTGACTTATACATGATTAAGAGCCTTAATTTTTCTGATGAAGATATAGATATTCTCAGGGATATTTTCCTCAAAACTGTAAATTTAGCTCACAAAATTTATGGAGATAATTTATTCAAACCCTTTGACCCAGAAACTAACATGTGGAAGGATAGAGCTGATAAAGCCTATTACGATGCCGTGATGGTTGGATTTAGCAATCATTTGGCTGATGCAAATGTGTTAGTAGAACGGAAGTCAAAAGTGATTGAAGAGACAAAAAAGCTTTTTAGAAAAGACAAATCAAAGCTCTTTACAGGTAGTGGCAAAACTAAAGCTGATATTCAAGAGCGAATAAGATTGTTTGACAATATGCTGTCCCAAGTCATCGTTGAGTAAATAGCGATGTTTCAGGAGCTTCTTTTGACAGTAAAAGAAAACATTTCTACCATCCGTTCTATAATTAAGACTAATGATAAGCTGAGAGAAATTGCTTTTGGAGAAGAGGTAACAGGAAAACAAAATTCTCAAGATTATATAGAATTTATCGCCAGTCTGAGCCAGGATATTCCTAATGCAAGGGAGTGGCAAGTTTACGAACACTGTGCTACTGTAACGCGGTTGTACGCGATTTATGAGCGCTTTACTGAAGATTTAGTTAGTAATTGGTTAGTAGTTCTGCCAGAACTGTTTCCGTGTTATTCTGACCTGGAAGAGAGAATCCCAAATACTCACCAAATGGGTGTAGGAAGATTGCTGCTTGAGCTAAAGAAAAGCAGGTATGAACACCTGTCTATTGAGAAAGTTGTTCGTGGGCTATATCTCGGTACTACTACTGCCGAAGAACAATATGAACTGCTGTCAGACGCCTTTCTTTTTCACGATCAGAACTTACGTAGAGAAACCTTAGAGAAAATGTTGGCAGATGCTGGTATACCGAATGCATGGATTTGGGTAGATAAGCATAGATCTGTAAAGAATTTTGTTGAAGAGATTCGCGGAAACCAAAATACTGCAGAAGGAGAACTTAATGAACTAATTATTTATCGAAATGACGCAGCCCACGGAGCGCTGATAGATGACTTTTTAGGTTCCAACACACTACTCGAATTGTGTGATTTTGTCTTGGCTTTATGTCAAGCGCTGGCTGAGTTGATGACATATAAGGTTATTGAGCGGAAGAAATCAACAGGGCAGGTTAGAGAAATTGGTCAAATTACAGAATGGTTCAAGAAGCCGCAAGCAGGAGTAGCAAAGGTTGAGGAAACGACATTAACAATTGGAAAAAGCCTTTTTCTAGTAAGCCAGACGCACTGCTACTGTCAACAGGCTACGATTCAGAGTATTCAGATTGATGGTGTTCCAACTAATGAAGTGCAAACCACTACTGGAATGGAAGTAGGGTTGAAGTTTGATGTTGATGCTAGAAAAGAGTTGCACCTATATCTAGTTGAGTAAAGTAATTATAGTAATTGCTGGATGAACTTAACGAAGCAAGCGATCGCCAGTCCATCCAGTGGAAGCCTATGTTAAACTGCATCCGTTTTTTGTACAAAATGCTCACGCTTAACAGACTATCTCTGAACAAAGTCCGTTTGTCCACAATTGGAAATTAGTAAAATCTGGTACTACCATAAATGCTCCAGCATCCTGGAGAACTTGCGGATCTTGGGTAGAAGCTATACCAATTGTACGAATTCCCGCACTTACAGCAGAACGAATTCCTGAAGGTGAATCTTCTAGAGCGATCGCTTGTTCTTTTGTAATTGCTAACCGATGCAGAGCAGCTTCGTAGGGTGCAGGATCTGGTTTACCTGCTATGCAATCTTCAGCCAGAACTATTGTATCAAAAGCTTGTTTTATCCCCAATACCTCAAGCATAAAATAAGCATTTAATCTAGGAGCATTTGTTACTAAAGCACGTTTTAATTGATGTGTATTTGTCCATGCTAATAGTTCAGTAAATCCATTTAGTGGTTGAAGATTGTGAGCTTTTTCACGGAACAGTGCTTCTTTGTCATCGGCAAATTTTGCACCTGCTTCTGGTGATAATTGTGGCAGGATATCTTTAATAATTACTGGATTGAGGCGTCCACTAATTTTAGATTGATAAAACTTTTCATCAATATCTATGTCATAATTCAAAAGCATTTCCCGCCAAGCAATAAAATGTATTGGGTCGGTATTGACTATAGTTCCGTCTAAGTCAAACAGGATTGCTGCTAGCATGGTTTTCAGATATATGTAAAGTTATATTAAGTTTATTTACATAGTTTACACTGAATTTGTAGTCAAATGCCAACTCAATCTTTTCGCGTCGATTCTCTAGAGGTAGAGATTTACAACTCAGAAGTCGAGATAGCACAAAATGTCGCTCAAGTTGTACAAAAATATTTACAGCAGACTCTGATGCAAAAAGATAGTGCTGCTGTATTATTAGCCACAGGTAACTCTCAAATTAAATTTCTTGATGCTTTAATTGCAATTGGTGGTGTAGATTGGTCACGTATTACTTTATTCCACCTGGATGAATATTTGGGAATTCCTGCAGACCATTGTGCTAGTTTCCGACTGTATATGCACGAACGTGTATCTCGGCGAGTCAACCCTAAGAAATTTCACTATATAGAAGGTGATGCAATGCAACCTCTGGCGGAATGCGATCGCTACACCAAATTACTGCAAGCACAACCCATCGACTTATGCTGTCTGGGTGTAGGAGAAAACGGACACCTAGCTTTTAACGATCCAGCAGTAGCAGATTTTCATGACCAGCACATAGTGAAATTGGTAAAGCTAGATACAGTTAATCGCCAGCAACAGGTCAAACAAGGGCATTTTGCTAGCCTAGATACAGTACCACAATATGCCTTTACTGTCACTATCCCAATGATTTGTTCTGCGCGAAAAATTCTTTGCCTTGCACCAGAAAAACGTAAAGCTAAGACGATACAAAAGATGTTGCAATCTTCAATTAGCACTAACTGTCCTGCTTCTATTTTGCGTCAACAACCACAAGCGAAATTATTTTTGGATCTAGATTCTGCTAGTTTACTTAATACCTACTCAGCATCCTCCGATTTTTAGTTTGAGAATTATAGCAATTTCCATCTCCGATTTCTCTTTCAGCAGTCGGGGATTCGATTTCTCGGACATTTAGCGATAGTGAAAGCTACCCATACTTTTGTTTTTGTATTATTAAATACATTAATTATAAGTAAAAATATTTAACTTGTTGGTTGGCGCCTTTGCATAAGAGTACTGTGGCAATTTTAAACAAGGAGTAAACGTAATACTTTGCTTAAGTCTCTCATGATATAAAAATTAGATAAACATCAAATTAGTAGTTTCATAACATGTCAATAATTGTTACGACTTGTAGTCGAAGGTAGCCTCTTGCTGATGAGTCTTGCAGACTTACCTATAATTTTCTCAGACTAGATTTGGAAAACTATTACACACAAGCTCAACCAAACATAACCAGGAAGTGGGTAATCATGACCATACCACAAGTCACTTGGAATCAAGTCAGCCCAGAAATACAGCAATGCATCAATAACTGCCTAAATTGCCATAGTATTTGTTTGGACACTATGACGTATTGTCTGCAAAAGGGTGCTACACACGCACAACCAAGCTACATTCGCTTGATGCTCGATTGTGGAGAAATTTGCCAGACGAGTGCCAATTTCCTACTTCGAGCTTCGGAGCTTTCTGTGCGCATTTGTGCTATTTGCGCTGTGGTGTGCGATCGCTGCGCTCAAGAATGCGAGAAAATGAGTGATGATGTGCAAATGAAGGCTTGTGCCGATGTTTGTCGCTATTGTGCCGAGTCTTGCCGTCAAATAGCTTTGTAAAATGTAGTTTTTTATCTCACGAGAACCGAATCAAGCGTCTCAAACACAAAGATTAAATTTTTGAGTTGACTGTGAAAAAGTAAAAAACTTATTGGTGTATTCCCCACCTCTATGGAGATTATACCACTGCTGATTGTTCCTGAAGAAGTCGTTAATCTGAGAAAATAGTTGTAGGCATCGAGCGTGAATATGCTCACACTTAAATAACCTTAGTTCAGAACTGTTCATGCTGTAGTAGCCTAATAAATAGTATCGCCAAACGCAATTTTGTAATGGTTTGAGTTCTTTCCCAGTAAAAACTATGGGCATGACGTTGACTCATAGATACAATTAACCATATGCCCAGATGCGATCTGGTGTAAAGCGAAGAGCTTACTCTAAGAGCGACATCTTTACTCTGAAAACGGTTGTTGTTGTCATTATGCGGACACAACTCGTATTCAGACATAGATAGATGACATTTCATCTAGTTCAATGGCTATATTGATAGGACACCAAATAGATTGTCTAGATAATTATGGCAAGCAAGTACATAGACATTAAGGAATACACTGTTCGAGCGCACAAACGACTGATTCATACAAGGGTGTTTAACTTTGTTTGTAAAGAGTGCCAACAGACTACAAAACGCGAGACATTCGGACCGCGACCGTTGTACTGTGAAATATGTCGCCCTCCCCAGCCACCAAAAAAATCCTTACTCCAACCACAAAAAGGAAAACCTAGAGCAATGTCATACAAAGGTGACAGTGACGTAGATTGATGTGAAAGAAGATCATGCAAATGCATACACAATTAGAGCCACCCCCTCAAACCTTTCTTGAGCCTCTGACTAAATTACGTGACTACTATGCTCGTCTTGTCAAAGAGTACGAACACCTGTTTCATACAGCGCAAGCGCAACTAGCTCATGTAGAAGGTTTGTTGTCCTCCTGGTCTTTAGAAAAAAACCACGAGTCGCAAACCATTGAGAAAAATGACGATTTAACTGAGATCGCCCTTTTAGCAAACAATGAATCATCATTTGTTTCTCAATCAAACGTTGTCGCGAACGAGCCTGAAGTCCAAGATTTAGAAGGCTTTGAGGAAGATAATTCTTTGTCACTCGAAACCGAGTCAGCGCCAATCCAAAAACCGGATACTCCTGTACTAGAGCAGAAACCTTTACAGAATAACGCTGTACTAGAGCAGAAACCTTTACAGAGTAACGATTCTAGTAAGGTATTGGACATTCCTTTGCTACCTGAGTACCAAGTGCTTACTCGAATGCAAGCTATAGAAAAGCTATTGCAAGAGCATGTCGGGAGTGTTTGCCATATAGACTTTATCGTGCGATCACTATATGGAGACTTAGAGCCAAATATCTTTAGAGTAGTTAAAGGAAGAGTCCACTCGACACTAACACACGGTAAAGAAAAAAGTCATTGGGCAGCAATTCCTGACGAGCCTGGTTGTTACACCCTGGATTTGAGCTTGGTAGCAACAAAAAATGGCAAGGTTAAGTCTAAGAATGTTGCACAAAAGCGGAAACCTTTCATACTTCCCAAAACAAAGCGAATTCCAATGCTTTCGGAGTTTGAGGGTCAGTTTTTGATTGATGCCATCAGTTCTTTACTTAAACAAAATCAGGGTAAGATTTTCAGTGTCGCAGAAATTATCACCGGACTTTATGGAGAACTAGATTCTCAGCAACTAAGGCAAATCAAAAGTGCTGTTCTCAATGAACTTTCTAGAGGTTATCGGATCGGCAGATTTTCCAGAGTTCCTGATAAAGTTGGTTATTACACTTGGGATGTGAAATTAACTATAGAAGGAGGCAAATCAAAAACCCTGGGTTAAGGGTATAGGGGAAAGGGTGTAGAACATTTTCCACTTCTTCACTACACCCCAAACCCTCTGTTTTACATTTGTGTCAAAAAAAAAAGAAGTGACTCTCAGCCACTTCTTAAAAATTCCCAGGTAGAACCTGAAAACGAGTATAACGGGTACAAAAAGTGTAAATCGTATAAATTTACACTTATTCACTAGAAAACGAAGGTTGACAGTCTTGATTACTCTACTACTTCGTTAACAGGGAAACGGTCAATGAGCTGAATAGCCCTTTGAGTATTGCTTTTCAAGGCAGGGGACAAATGAGGGACATGGGGAATTTGTGATAATAAATCTAAAGTTCGACGTAAAATTCGCACCAAATCTCCTTCATCTAAACTAGTGCGATCGCATAATTCTACCCACTCCATTCCTAATGCCCATTGTTCTACGACAGCAATTAACTCAAACTCTAACCAAATAGGCAAAGCCACGTTGTACCTGCGTTGTAGTTGAAACATCTGACGCCGAATACCGCGCAATTTGGACAAAGCTTCTCCGACTTGTTCACTCAGATCAAAATAAACTTTACTGTCAGGGCGTGGAGTTTCTGTCACCAAAGCCGCAATCGCTGCTGCTAAATGATGGGGATCTAGGTTGTCTAATTGACCACTAGCAAACACTAAACCAAGCCACAATTCATTTTCTCCCCGAATTGCGGCAGCGATTTGCCCCAATTTTGTGGGAACTAAGTTATCCAGGCATTCAAAGTACTGTAAAATCTCAATCAAATTGAGAAACTCATCCCAATGACGTTGAGACTGTTGCTCTACTTGTAGTTGTAACTGTTTAATTTCCGCTTCAAGTTGAGTTACTTGCATTTTACTTTTGTACAAACCAGCAGATCCTAAATAGTGGAGAGGGTGAGTCTCAATTTGCTGTTGTATGGCAGCAATGCGACTAATTTGTTCTGCTACTTCTGGTGGAATGTACGTTGGTTCTACAGCAGTTGGGATAAGTTGAGCGATCGCTGCTGTTGCCGAGTTACCAATGCAAGACTGTCCCGGTATCAAGGACATTTGTGCTGGTGGTAGCAAGTCTGGAGGTATGTCCAGGCGTGGTAATTGTGCATACAGATCTACTACATCAAAAGTTGCTGCCACGTACCAGTTGTTATTTTGCCCCAAGCATACCAAATAAGGAGGAGCTTGTCCGTAGGAAGGCGTTTTCCCTACTAACACTGCTGTTACTGGTTGAGATACTTTGATGTTGGGACCTTTGAGTCCTAAAAGTGTACCCGAAACTGCAAAACTCAGCATCATTACCAATTCTTCAAGTCTAAATTGCTGAGCTTGCTCTTGCAGGGTTTTCAAGAGCTTTTGTTCTACCCGTAAGTGTTGCCGCAACTTTTCATATCTTGCCAGTTCTTTTTCATCAACAGCATCAATTTGTGCTTGTTGAAGTGCTAGTTGTTGTTGCAGTTCGGCTACATAATCATGTTGTGGTTTAAGATGTAGGTTGGCTAAATATTGCCCAAAGCTACGTTCTATCAGTTCCCTAGATTGCTCTATTGTATGAGTTTGTAGTAAGTTCAACACCATGCCATAACTAGGTGTAAACTGGCTAACTAAGGGATCTGGGTGAGATGTTGCTAGATATGCTGCTTCTTTGGCTCCTTCAAAGGGAGTTTGTAGCGTAACGACATGACCTCTTTCATCCATGCCTCGACGACCTGCTCTTCCTGCCATTTGCAAGAACTCAGAAGCATTTAATAGGCGATGTCCTGTATCAGTACGTTTGGACAAAGTAGAAATTACTGTTGTTCTAGCTGGCATATTAATTCCTGCTGCCAGCGTCTCAGTAGCAAATACTACTTTAATTAATCCTTGTTGAAAAAGTTCTTCTACTAGCACTTTCCATGCAGGTAAAATTCCTGCGTGGTGTGCGGCAATACCGCGATAAAGAGGTGCAATATGCCCAGAACGCCCTGCGTCAGGATTGCGAGTTAAAAATTCGTCAATTTGCCTGCGCAACTGCTGTGCTTCAAGCTCGTTCACCAACCATAAATCGCCTACTTCCGCTACGGCTTTATCACAGCCTCGACGGCTAAAGATAAAGTAAATCGCTGGGAGCATATCTCGTTCTTGTAGGTGGTTGAGAACAGAGATGATGCTAGGGGCTTCTTGTCTACCAGTTTTGCCCTTGTATTTGTCTCCTTTTTTCTTTTTTTTGAGTAGGCGGTGATTAATTTGGGTTTTGTCTTCATTGAGTAAGGGAAATAGCCCTTTGATATTGCCAAAATGAAATTCTAGTGGTACTGGGCGGTAATCTGAATAGATTAAATCAGTTGGTCCATGAACTTGATTTAGCCAATCTGTAAGTTCATCGCTATTAGCAACTGTTGCTGACAAAGCTGCCAGTTGAATTTCTTGTGGGCAATAAATAATTGATTCTTCCCAAACTGTTCCCCTTTGACGGTCGTTCATGTAGTGGCATTCATCCAACACCACTGCTTCAACGTCTACAAGGGAGATACCGACTTGCCCGATTGGTGTACCGTAGAGCATATTCCGGAAAATTTCTGTAGTCATCACCAAAATGGGTGCATCCCGGTGAATGCTGGCATCTCCAGTTAGTAGTCCTACGCGCTCAAAACCAAATTTTAAGCGAAAATCACGTAGTTTTTGATTTGAGAGTGCTTTTAAAGGGGTAGTATAAAAAACTCTTTTCCCCCTTGACAAAGCACGATAAATAGCGTACTCCCCAACTAATGTTTTGCCCGAACCTGTGGGCGCACACACGACTACAGAACGTCCAGCATTTAGGGAAGCGATCGCATCATTCTGGAACTGATCAAGTTCAAAGGGAAATATTGATGCAGGATCTAGTTCAGGAGACAGGGCAGGGTAATTCACTCAATCACAATTGCAACCGGATTTTTTACTATCATAGCTACTATGCTTGTTAACGAGCGTTAGTGGATAATGTTTCGTTGCTAAGGAAACATTAGCCATGACCTAATTCTTGAGAGCGTGCGGTAGCAGCAATAACAGCTTCTATTATAGCGGAGCGGAAACCTGCTTTTTCTAATTGAGCGACACCAGCAATTGTTGTACCACCAGGACTAGTAACGCGATCTTTAAGTTCTGCTGGATGTATTTTGGTTTCATCTAGAAGTTTTGCGGTTCCCAATACCGTTTGTAATGCCAGCTGATATGCTATGGCTCTGGGTAAACCGGAACTAACTCCGCCATCACTGAGTGATTCTATCAACAATGCCACGTAAGCAGGTCCACTACCTGACAGTCCTGTGACTGCATCCATCAGCATTTCGGGAACTTCTACCACATCTCCCACTGCTGCCAACAAATGCCGTGCCATTTCGATGTGATTGGCTTTAGTATAAGCACCTGAGGTCATTGCAGTAATTCCTGCTCCCACTGTTGCTGGGGTATTAGGCATTGCTCTAATTACTGGTAAAAGGGGAAAAGCTGCTTCGAGTTGACTTAAAGGCACACCTGCCAAAATGGAAATGATCAGCGGTTTGGAATTCATTTCCATCACATCCGCCAATTCTTGAGCAATGGCACTAAACACTTGGGGTTTCACTGCCAAAAGTACCACTTCTGTTGTGTCTGTAAACAATTGACGATTATCCATCGTCACTGCGACACTGTAGTGTTCTTCCAAAAGACGCTGACGAGGGAGGTGCGGTTCGCTCACCAATACTTCTGTTGGGTGATATATTCCACGAGCTATAAGACGGGATAACAGCGCTTCTCCCATTACCCCGCCACCAATTAAACCAAATTTAATAGTCATTTGTCCTGTGTCCTTTATCATTTGTCTTAGTCCATCACTAATGACAAATGACTAATGACAAATGACCCATATAAAATCTATTGTGCCATTCTATTTACTTCTTGACCCCATGCCGGACTTGCGCTTGTAGTCCTTTGACGTACTGGTGGCTGTGGGACTTCATGAATTACTCCTGTTTGAGTACTCACTTGTACACAACTTGGTGTGAATAAAAAGATACTTTCTCCTATGCGCTCTTGATGTCCATCAAGTGCGTAAGTACCACCTGCAACAAAATCTACTGCACGCTGTGCTTGATCTGGATCCATAATTGTCAAATTTAGCACTACAGACTTCCGCTCTCGCAATGCTTGAATTGCCTGAGGCATTTCTTCAAAAGTGCGTGGCTCAATTACTAATACTTCCGAAATACCGTTGATTGCTCCTGGCATTCCAATCACATTATTCATAGGCTTTGATCCTGTTGCTACATCTGTACCCATTGTAGGCATGGGTTCGCGCCAACGTCGATTTTGTGTAGGGGCTTCTTGTGGGGAAGCTACACTTTGAGGATTTTGTTCTTGATACAGATTTTGGTAACTCTCGGTTTCTGGTTCTTCCTCGTAGTACTCATATTCTACTGGCTCGTTCAGTCCGACGAAATCTCTGAGTTTGGAAAAAATATTGTTCATATTTTACGCTCCTAGTGCATAGTGTGCATGTAATGCTTTGGCTAAAACTGATTCAATTTACTTTTTTCTCTACATCGCCTGATAGTTTAGCAATTCTATCGGTCTTTGTAGTATTTACTACGATTTTTGTTAGAAACAAACGCCCCCTGAAACGTTTGTACACATCTATACGCAATAACTGAGTCAAGATTATATCTTAACTAGTGTTACAAGAAAAGGTCTTTTTCACCTGTATCGATTAATATTTATTTTTGTGAATAGAAATTCCTTCTCCGTAAATAAAGGTATATAAATTATTAAGTATGATTGAGTTTAAGGCGATCGCTCTCCAAACATAATAGTTCCCAATCGTACCATCGTTGCACCTGCTTGCACTGCCAAAGGATAGTCACCAGACATTCCCATCGAAAGGTGAAGCATTTTGATGTTTGCCCAGTTTTGTTCTCGAATCTCCTTGGCAAGTTGGCGAGTGGTATTATACAAATTCAAAATTTCTGAGTCATTTAAACCTAAAGGTGGAATTGTCATTAAACCCTGAATTTGTAAATTTTTGTAAGAGTCGAGTTTTGGTAAGTCGGCTAACAGTTGTGGTACAGTCCAACCTGACTTGCTGGGATCGCTCTGAATTTTTACCTGTAGACAAACCAAGGGACTTACTCCTAGCTCAACAGCGAGTTCGTCCAAGCGTTGAGCAAGCTTCAAACTATCTACAGAATGAATCCACTTAAACTGTTCAACAGCTTTTTTGGCTTTATTAGTTTGCAAATGCCCAATAAAATGCCAAGTAATATCTGGTAAATCTTGTAAATCCACTTGTTTTTTAGCTGCTTGTTGGATGCGACTTTCGCCAAAATCGCGAATCCCTGCTTCATAGGCACAGCGCATTGCCTCTGTTGATACTTGCTTTGTGACAGCAATCAAGCGGACTGACTCAGGGAGGGAGGCACGAATGTTAGTAATACGAACGCTAATCGAACTGCTCATTGGAACGTGCGTTGAAAAATACTTTGTAGCTGATCGTACTCTTGATATTGCCCTGCGCGACGTAAATTACGTATGCGATTTTCTAACATCATTCTAGCCTCAGTACGTCCGATTGGTTGAAACTTCAAACCCTTAGCATCAGTTAATACCAAAAAAAACAAGCGTTGGGCATAAAGTGTGGTGAACAATTCTTGGTTTTCCTCTACCATACAGATTCTGTAGAGCAAACCCCAAGTGGGATGATTTATGTATGTTTCTGAGTTTTCTAGATTCATTTAATACGATAGTATGGCTATATTTAGCTTTTGCTGATAAACACAAATATATAGTCAATAGTCGATATTTGGAGATCATAGTCTCACGTAGAGTTACCTTGGTGTTGTGAGTAGACTTTTCATCTACAACCGCCCATGCTTTAAGTTGTGCCTACGTGTGTGGAACTTCATGCCATTCTCGTTCAGGATGACTCTGTGCGACAATTCCTGCTCGGTTTCTCTCAACGATGTGGAATGAATATTTAATTCCCACCGCTAGGATAAGGTAACTTGTACCAATGCCAACCAAAAATACAACATCAATCAAATCAACAACGTTGCTATCAAATCTTAAGACACCTTTGATGTTGTTGACAAGATGATGCTCCAAACTGCAGAAATTTTACTTTTGTCTATCTTATGGCAAGATGTTTATGCCATAACAACAAATATAGTAGCGTAAATACTCTGATTGAGGACAATTTATATTGCAAACTTTGTGGTGAGATGAAAAAGCAAAATTTTTATTTACACTTAATACTAAATTTTTTATATCATTGGTTGAATATTACACTTAAAATATGACCGAGGGATTGTAGCATTTACCACAGTTTATTCTCTAAACACTATTACCCAGGTGAAATTCATGAATGTTATTTCTACTGAAATCCCCGATCTTTTAATCCTTGAACCGCAAATCTTTTCTGATGAACGCGGCTTTTTCTTTGAAGCTTACAACTTACAAAAATTTATCGATAAATGTGGTGTAAATACTAACTTTGTTCAAGACAATCACTCTTACTCAAAACAAAATGTCTTGCGCGGATTACACTACCAAATTAAACAGCCACAAGGTAAACTTATCCGTGTGATTGCTGGTACTATTTTCGATGTAGCTGTAGATATCAGAAAAAGTTCCCCTACTTTTGGTCAATGGGTGGGTTATGAACTCAGTGCTGTGAATAAACGTCAATTCTGGATACCCCCTGGTTTTGCCCACGGTTTTATTGTACTTTCCGAGTTTGCTGAAGTTCTTTACAAAACTACGGACTATTACGCTCCTCAATATGAGCGCTGTATTCAGTGGAATGACCCTGACTTGTCTATAGACTGGCAACTAAGGAATGCACCAATTGTATCTGCCAAAGATGCAGCAGGTCAACCATTCAACATAGCAGAGGTTTTCCCTTAAGAAGATGGATGCATGATTGTAAAGACGTTCCGCCGGAACGTCTCTACAGGTTTTACAACACTTTACCAAAACCTACTGTCCAGTAGTGATTGTAGTTAACTTTGCCTGTGTCATTGGCAAGGTAGTAGTACCCAACTCCGATTTCTCGATAATTAGGATTGAGAATTTGGGCTTTATGCCCCGGACTATTCATCCATGATGAAACAATGCCTTGGGCTGTAGCTTGACCTGCACCAATATTTTCCCCAATAAAAGAATATGTGTAACCTGCTGCTTTAGCGCGATCGCCTATGCCAGTGCCATTTGATCCTACATGGTCGAAAAAGTCACGCACAGCCATATCTTGAGCATGTGCTTGAGCAGAGTTATTTAACTGAAAATTCAACTGTAGAGGTTGTAAACCTACTAGCTGACGTTGAGCATTTGTCAAATTTACAACTTCTTGAACAAGAGGATTTACTGCTGGCTGAGAAGATAAAGGTACTATAGGTTGTACGTTACTTGTCTGCACCTGTTTGTTCGCTTCTATTGGTGCACTGTTAGTGACAATGTTTGCTGCACTGGCGTTATTGCTGTTGCTTAATGGCGCACTGTTATTAACAGTGTTTGCTGCACTAGCGTTATTACTGTTGCTTAATGGCGCACTGTTATTGACAGTGTTTGTTGAACCAGCAATATTTGTATCACTGCGCTTAGGACTAAAGAGATTCAGGTTGAAAATGTCTCTCAACCTTCGTGGTGAACTAGTATGAACATTGTCTTGACTACTGCTAGCACTATTTAGGGGGTTAATAGGTGCGGATAGTGGATCAGCACTACCTAAACCAGGAGACAATACTTGTACACTGTTGTAACTCTGCAAGTCGCTGTTATTACTGCGAGTAAGAATCTGGTTCACTGAATTTACTGCCATAGATCATGTTTCAAGGGTTACTGGACAAGTTGTGCTTATTTGGGCATTCCCCATGCAACCCGGTACTCAACCGTAAAAACACTTGTCTTCACGGTCAAATTTAGAAAAAATTATTAGTTGGGAACACACGCAGGTAATTCTACCAAAAGGTATAGAAAAAAAAATGTGAATAAATGTAACGAAAATTAAGGAAGGTGAGTAAAAATTAAAGCTATGAGTGTGGTATGTTATAAACGGCACATCCTAACAAAATTTCAGGGATGAATAAATCTATTCTGCTGATTGGCAGCAACGGTCAAGTCGGTCAAGAACTGCAACACGTCCTTCAACCCTATGGAAATATCATCACTGTTGCACGCCCTACTATAGATCTCACCCAACCCGACACCATACGTGAAGTCATTAGGGAAAACCAACCCCAAATTATTATCAACGCTGCAGCTTACACCGCAGTTGATAAAGCTGAAAGCGAACCAGAACTTGCCAGTGCAATCAATGCTACAGCGCCAGGAATTATGGGAGAAGAAGCCGCAAAATTGGGTTCTTTCTTAATTCATATTTCTACTGATTACGTTTTTGATGGTAATCATAGTCGTCCTTATCAGGAAACTGACGCGACTAATCCAATAAATGTATATGGCAGAACAAAATTAGCCGGAGAACAAGCAGTTCAAAATACTAGCTCTCAATACTTAATTTTGCGTACTGCTTGGGTATATGGAACCTTTGGCAAAAGTAACTTTGTTAAAACTATGTTAAGATTGGGAACACAAAGACCAGAACTTCGTGTCGTTGCCGATCAAATTGGTAGCCCCACTTGGGCAAAAGACATTGCCAAAGCGATCGCCCAAATTATCCCCAAATTATCTTCAGAAATTGTCGGCATCTACAATTACACTAACAGTGGTGTAGCTAGTTGGTATGACTTTGCTGTTACCTTAGTTGAAGAAGCTCAACAGCTAGGATACAACCTCAATGTGCAGCGCACAGTTCCCATTTCCACTGCTGAATATCCTACACCAGCCCATCGTCCTAGTTATTCTGTCTTATCAACAGCTAAAATATCCAAAGTTTTAGAAACCCATCCACCTCACTGGCGTTTATCGTTAAAGCAAATGTTAACGGAGTTGAAGACTGGCTAATAGTTCATAGCAATTAGCAATTAGCTTTTAACAATCAACAATTAACAATTTCTATGAAAGCACTAATTCTTTCCGGTGGTAAAGGTACACGTTTACGCCCCCTCACCTACACTGGTGCAAAACAGCTAGTACCAGTTGCAAATAAACCAATTTTGTGGTATGGAATTGAAGAAATGGTAGCAGCTGGTATTACTGATATCGGCATTATTATCAGTCCAGAAACAGGCACAGAAGTTCAAGCACAAACAGGATTTGGGGAAAAATTTGGCGCAAAAATTACTTATATTTTACAAGATAAACCAGCCGGACTCGCTCATGCCGTCTCTGTTGCCCGTCCTTTCTTAGAAGATTCTCCATTTGTAATGTACTTGGGCGATAACTTGATTCAACAAGGAGACTTGAGTTTCTTTTTGAAACAGTTTCACAAACAATACCACGATGCGTTGATTCTCTTACGTCCTGTTGCTAATCCGAGCGCCTTTGGCGTAGCTAAGGTAGATGAAACAGGGCGAGTTTTGCAGTTAGTTGAGAAACCAAAAATTCCGCCATCAAATCTGGCTCTTGTGGGAGTTTATTTCTTCTCTCCGATTATTCATGATGCGATCGCTTGCATTCAACCTTCCTCCAGAGGAGAATTAGAAATCACCGACGCGATTCAATGCTTAATTAACCAACAAAAGCAAGTTGCCGCCTGCCAACTTGATGGTTGGTGGCTAGACACTGGTAAAAAGGATGACTTGCTAGAAGCGAATCGGTTGATTCTCGATACCTACTTGACGACATCTATTTTAGGAGAAATAGATGTCCAAAGTTCTGTAATTGGACGAGTTCAAATCGATCATGGTTCCTCAATCATTAATTGTACAATTCGCGGTCCTGTAGTAATTGGTAAAAATTGTCATTTAGAAAATTGCTTTATCGGTCCTTATAGCAGTATTGCTGATAATGCTATGCTGATAGACACAGAATTAGAACATAGCGTTGTTTTAGCAGGGGCGAAAATTATCGGGATTCACCAACGTATTATCGATAGTGTCATTGGGCAAAGGGCGCAGTTAACTGTCGCACCTCGTCGTCCTAAAGCATTGCGATTTATGATTGGTGATGACTGTCAAATTGAATTAACGTGATCTACTTTTTAATAGTCAATTACTATTCCACACATTTTGTTACAAAGTTAATTAGTTCTCTAACTTCAACCGAATTAGAGTATCAAGTAATTATTATTAACAATTCTCCTCAGGATGCTTCTATCTTTCAACTTGCCTGTGCATCTGTAAGAATTTTTAACGCTACTACTAATTTAGGCTTTGGCAGTGCTTGTAACGAGGGGTTAAACATTATTTACGCTGAAGCGCCAGAAGCAATAGCTTGGGTAATTAATCCTGACGCCTATTTATTAGAAAATACTTTAGCTCAAGTTCAACCATTCTTTAATTCCCATCCAGAAGTTTCCATTCTTGGTACGATTGTTTACACTCCGGCAAAAAAAGTTTGGTTTGCTGGGGGTCGCTTTAATGATATAAATGGAGAAATTATATCTGAAGATTTGTTAACAAACTTAGAGCGAGATTATGTTGCTTGTCATTGGGTGACAGGTTGTAGCCTCATAATTAATCTTAGCAACTTTCCTGAATGCCCTCAGTTTGATCCTATTTACTTTCTCTACTATGAAGATTTTGATTTTTGTCTACGCTATGCTCATCAAGGACATTTAATTGCTGTCACCAAGCAGTTTGGTGTTGTACATCAGCCTTCTTCTATTACAAACAAGTATGTTTTCCGCAAAACTAAACATAGCACATACAGTTATTTATTAACATTGGATAAATATACAAATAAGCTAGTTTTAATTATTAGATTAATGAGACTTATTTGTTACGCCTTCATCTTGATTTTAGTCAAACCTCGAGTAGCATTTGGTAAATTATCTGGCATATTACTTTACTGGCATTCGAGAAATTTTATTAAAAGATGCTGGGAATAAATGAGCAAATTATTAGTTAATTTATCAATTCTCTTTTCACAACCCACAGGTATAAGTAATTATGCCCAAAATCTCTTTCCCTATTTCAAAAGTCTCAACCCTACGCTCCTAACTGCTCAAAAGTATCCAGATATTGACTGCTATTCTATCCCTAATAATCTTACTCCTGCTCAAGGTACAAAAGGACATTTTAACCGTTTAGTGTGGACACAATTACAACTACCAAAAATATCTAAAAAGTTAAAATCTCATCTCATATTTTCTCCGGTTCCCGAAGCTCCACTTTATGGTAACTGTCGTTTTGTGGTGATGGTTCACGACTTTATACCGTTGCGCTTTCCTAAACATTTTTCACCTTTAAAATATTACCATCAATATTACATTCCCCAAGTTCTTCAGCAAGCACAACATATCATTTGTAATTCTCAAGCTACGGCAAATGATATCATTCAGTTTTGCGACATTGAGGCAAGTAAAATTACACCAATTCCTTTAGCTTATGATGCAAATCATTTTAGAGCGTGGGACGGGCAAGATGCCCATCCCACAAAAAATTGTTCATACTATCTTTATGTTGGTAGGCACGATCCTTATAAAAATTTACATAGAATTATCGCCGCTTTTGCTGCAATACCCAACAATAAAGACTATGAATTGTGGTTAGCAGGACCATATGATAAACGCTATACTCCTGTTTTGCAAGCGCAAGCTGAGGAACTAGGTATAACTAATCAAGTTAAGTTTCTTAACTATGTTCCTTACAACGAATTACCTAAAATAATTAATGGTGCGATCGCTTTAGTTTTCCCTAGTCTTTGGGAAGGCTTTGGCTTACCTGTGCTAGAGGCAATGGCTTGTGGTACTCCCGTTATTACCTCCAACCTCTCTTCATTACCAGAAGTTACTGGTGATGCTGCTATTCTGATTAATCCCTATGATACTAGAGAAATTACTCAAGCGATGCAAATAATTGTCACAGATTCACAATTGCGCGATCGTCTTTCTGCCCAAGGTATGATGAGAGCAAAGCAATTTAGTTGGGAAAAAACTGGACTTGCCACCGCTGAAGTTTTATCACGTTACCTTTAAACTAGATCCCCGACTTCTTAGAGAAGTCGGAGAACTATGGTGTTCCGACGGCACCAGAATAAACCAAACCTCGTTGCATATCCATAGTTAAAATTGCGCCATCTCGAATTACTTGTGTTGCTGCTTTTACACCCACAATCACGGGTACACCGAGACGTAAACCAATGACTGCGGCGTGGCTAGTAAGACTTTCTTCTTCAGTAATGATCCCGGCAGCTTTGCGAATTGCTTCCACAAAATCGGCACTAGTACAAGGAGCAACCAAAATATCTCCATGATTAAAGTTACTAGCATCCATACCCGTAAGTGCCACTCGTGCGCGACCACTTACAGAACCTTGTCCTAATCCTAACCCGATTCCTTGACCTAAAACTGCTGTTACCACTTCCACTTTAATCAAATCTGTGGAACCAGAAACGCCTTGGAGTGTACCCGCAGTCATTACGACTAAATCCCCTTCAGATAATAGCCCTTTCTCTTGAGCAACGTTGATTGCTGCTTGAAAAGTTTGACCAGTAGAAGGTAACTCTAACATCAATAGTGGTTTCACTCCCCACACTAGTTGCAATTGCCTTGCCACATTTACGTGAGGTGTTACTGCCAAGATGGGTGTATGAGGACGGAACTTAGAAACGTTGCGTGCAGTTGCTCCACTTTGTGTGAGAGTCATAATTGCTGCCGAGCCAAGTTGTTCAGCTATTTGCCCTACAGCTTGACTAATCGCATTGGGAATTGAGCGTCTGGTATCTCTGACTTGAAGTACACCTACGTGTTGTGCTGCATCTTGTTCCATACGTTCAGCAATCCGCGCCATTGTCGCTACAGCTTCAACTGGGTACTTGCCAACAGCAGTTTCATTGGAAAGCATCACTGCATCCGTACCATCTAAAATTGCATTTGCCACATCTGAGACTTCAGCACGAGTAGGACGAGGATTGTTTACCATACTATCCAACATTTGGGTAGCAGTGATGATGGGAATTCCCAAACGATTAGCAGTAGAGATCAATCGCTTTTGCAGTATGGGAACGTCTTCTGCTGGTAATTCCACGCCTAAGTCGCCTCTTGCCACCATTACGCCATCACACAAAGCCAGAACTGCTTCCATTTGTTCAATGGCTTCGTGCTTTTCAATTTTGGCAATTACTGGTACTTGTTTACCTGTAGTGGAAATTAGCTCTTTAATTTCGATCATGTCCTGCGGGTTACGGACAAAGGAGAGTGCAACCCAGTCTACACCTTGATCTAAACCGAACATCAAATCCTGGCGATCTTTGTCAGTCATTGCCTTTACTGACAGATATACTCCAGGAAAGTTCACACCTTTATTGTTAGAAAGCGTTCCTCCTACGGTGAGGAGGCAGTGCAAATCGCCTTTTTCACGATTAATTTCCTCTACAAGCATTTCTACTCGTCCATCATCGAGGAGAATTCTTGCTCCTACAGGAACTTCTTCTGCTAGATAGTCGTAAGTAACGCAGCTAATTTCTTGTGTACCAACAACTGGGCGATTGGTTAAGGAAAAGCGATCGCCTTTTGCCAAGACTATGGAACCATTTTCAAACTTACCCAAACGAATTTTCGGTCCTTGTAAGTCTTGGAGGATCGCTACTGGTTGATTCAGTTCAAAGGCTGTTTGGCGAATGAGGCGAATGTTACGCTGATGATCAGCATGAGTACCGTGAGAGAAATTGAGCCTTAGGGTTGTTGCACCAGCTTCAATAATAGCTTTGAGCATTTCTGGGCTGCTGGTAGCAGGACCAATTGTGGCAACAATTTTTGTGCGGCGTACAGAATAATTTAGTTGCATAGGGGCTGAATCAAAGGAGGTATTGAGGCAATCATTTTAAATTAAGGCGCACCTCATCTCTGTTGCTGCTGCAATAATTTAATCTGGTAGATCCAAAGCTATAGCTTAGCGTCTTGTCGGTCATCATACCGTTATTCGGTTGCTAATCTGTAAAGAAGTAGATAAATCTTTCTACACAAAACTTTATTATTGGTTAATCTTGATCATATACTCGCTATTGTTTGGTAAATAAGGAGAATAAAGATGCTAATGGCGGAGGCACCAAAGCCATTGACAGTCCCGCCTAAGGATTTATTAGCCGCACCCAGTGGTTTGAGTCCATCGCTGCTCATGTTTTTAGCTGCCTTGGGAGTATTTGTGTTATCTAATTTTGGTTACTGGGTGTGGGAATGGCAGCACTGGGTATGTTTTACTGTCAACACTGTTGCCATACATGTTGCCGGAACGGTGATTCATGATGCCTGCCATCAATCTGCTCATCGTAACCGAGTAATTAATGCGATGTTGGGGCATGGCAGTGCTTTGATGTTAGTTTTTGCTTTTCCGGTGTTTACAAGAGTGCATTTGCAACATCATGCCCATGTTAACGATCCGAAAAACGACCCAGATCATTATGTCTCAACTGGTGGTCCGTTATGGTTACTTCCTGTCCGCTTTTTGTACCATGAGGTGTTTTTCTTTCAGCGGCGGTTATGGCATAAATATGAGTTACTGGAATGGTTTTTGAGCCGTTTGTTTGTTGCCACAATTTTTTATATTTCGGTGCAATACCATTTTTTGGGCTACATTCTCAATTTTTGGTTTATACCTTCTGCTGTGGTTGGGTTAGCACTGGGAATGTTTTTTGACTATTTACCCCATCGTCCTCACCAAGAGCGCGATCGCTGGAAAAATGCCCGTGTCTATGCTAACCCCATTCTGAATATCTTGATCATGGGGCAAAATTACCACTTAATTCATCATTTGTGGCCTTCTATTCCCTGGTATAATTACCAGCCCACATATCATCTGATGAAACCGCTTTTAGATGAAAAAGGTTGTCATCAATCTTTAGGTTTACTACAAAAGAAGGACTTTTTTGAATTTGTTTATGACGTTTTTTTAGGAATTCGTTTTCATAAATAGTTGGGGAGTATACAAGTCAAAAGAATCAAGGTAAAAGTCAAAAGAAAGATCAATTAATTTTTCTTTTGACTTTTGACTTTAAAACGCCCTTTCTTTAGCTGGTAGTGATGGAGAAAAACTCCAGTCGGGGCGTAAGTTTTTAGCTTGACGTAAATAGATATGGTGAATTGGGGTGGATGCTGGGAGGTAGACGTGAACTAAAAACCGGATGCATCGCTCTAAGCTACCTTCAACGTGCATTTGCTGCACATCTAACAATGCTACATTGTCCCAGAAAGGACGTTGACGTGCGATCGCCGCTGGAAAAACAGCATCCAAGTCTTTTGTGACTGTAAAAGTAACACTAATCATGTCTGTGGGATGCAGTTGGTTTCGTTTTTCTAATTCGTCTAGTAATTCCGTCACTGCTTCTTCTATTGCCTCAACCGTATTCTCTGGGACGGTTGTTGCCCCGCGAACCGCTTGCATTCGCCACTCCACGCAAAAATCCTCCTTAATTAGTCATTAATTATTAGTCATTAGTCATTGGTGATGAGTCATTGGTCATGAGTTAAATTTGTCAAATGACCAATGACAAACAACTATTTATGGTCTATACAACCATAGCGGCAAACCACTTGTAGATAATTCAAACTCGACCCAATCGACTCTAGCTTTAAGTCCACCCTGATGAAGATTCCCTGGTAGGATACGACTCAACAATGGTTTTCTCTCTTCTATGGTATGCACGGGGGCTTTTTCTGGGTCAAGACCAACTAGTTCACATGCCCAGTGACGAGCATCTTCTTCTGTTCCCAGACGATCTACAATACCCAGATCCTTCGCTTGCTGTCCAGTAAAAATCCGACCATCAGCAAAACTTCTCACAGTTTCTACTGCTAAGGATCTTGCGTCGGCTACTGTTTGTACGAACTGCTGGTAACTCGTATCAATCAATTCTTGCAAAATATTTTGTTCTGGTTCTGTAAGTTCTCGGTCAAACGCCAAAATATCTTTATATGGACCAGATTTAATTACTTTAAAAGAAATACCGACTTTTTCCAGCAAGCGTTCCAAGTTGTTGCCTCTTAAAATTACACCAATACTACCTGTAATTGTACCAGGATTAGCCATGATGTGTTCTGCTCCCATCCCGATATAAACACCGCCAGAAGCAGAAATATTACCGAAACTAGCAACAATCTTGATTTTTTCCCGCAGCCGCTTCAAAGCGTAGTAGATTTCTTGAGAGTCTCCTACTGTACCACCAGGGCTATCAATGCGCAGTAGTAATGCAGGAAATTTCTTTTCTTCCACTGTTTTCAGGGCTTCTAGTACCCGTTTGCGAGTTCCACTTGCAATAGCACCAGTGATCTCAATGCGAGCAATTTGTTTACGAAACTTGGGCTGAAAAGGCCAAACCATGAGCAGATGAAAACTTTGTAGTATACTTAATCATAAGATATAAAAACAACTTATAACTTAATAACCAAGAACTCAGAAGCCACCAACCCAGAACTCAGAACTCAGGAATCTTGAACAATCAAGGGTTTATGTCTCCACCATCATCTTTGATTCATGTGGTTTTGATTTGTGAAGGTATAAATCTCTAAGCTTAAGGAGGGTGTTTGCTGACCAACAGAGTTCTTTTTTTAAAAAATATTAATATTAATTTTTATTAAAAATAGTTTTGGCAATGAGTTTATCGTAAAATTTGACACCGATAATAAGCGTAAGTGTCAAACAAAGCACCAACGAAACTGCAAGTTAAACTGATCACAAATAATCCGCGTAAGGGAGTACCACTACCAAAAATAGTCAGAAACTGCAAGATATGAGTGGCGATCGCGATACTTATCTCTTGTACTCCAGGAATGTAGCCAATAAAGGAGACAAAAACCAGTACGCCACCGATTAAAAAAAAGGGAGCAACGAAACTAAAAATAACCGTTAAAAGCAGAGAACGGAGAAAATTAGTAAAAATAGTCATGTGATTGAGGCTCCAAGAGTTGAATAGAGAATAGGCAAACAAAAATGCGTTCACTTTCTACAATAAGAGCTATCTCTTTAACTCAAACGATAGTTTAAAAATCTTAAGTTTTGATTAAAATATATACACATAAAAGGGCTAATGGTTAATTGCTAATGGTAAATAGTAACAATTAGCCATAAACCATTAACAATTGTTGGTTGTAATTCGCTATGATGACGGCAGGAACGCGAGTAAAAGAGTAAACATTGGTTGAGACTAGAGCCAAATTCGGGTTGGGAGCATGGAGCCAGCGATTGTTGACGGCTACTTTTTTGTGTGGGCAAGTGGTGATCCACATACTTCAGGGTAAAATACATCAGCGTAACACGCGAGAACAAATGGCAGCAGTAGGTCCAGACTCCCTATTCATTGCCTTATTAACCGCTATTTTTGTCGGAGCAGTATTTACAATTCAGGTAGCACGGGAATTTATCAACTTTGGGGCTGGTAACATTGTTGGTGGAGTACTGTCACTAGCGCTAACACGAGAACTTTCACCAGTTCTCACCGCAGTAATTTTGGCTGGTAGAGTCGGTTCAGCATTTGCGGCAGAAATAGGCACAATGCGGGTAACCGAACAAATAGATGCCCTCATGATGTTAAAAACAGATCCCATTGATTACTTAGTGGTTCCTCGTGTACTAGCTTGCTGCATGATGTTACCAGTTTTAACCCTCTTATCTTTAGTGACAGGCATGTTGGGGGGATTAATAATTGCAACAAATATATACAACCTTTCCGAAACAGTGTTTCTAGACTCAGCGCGAAATTTTTTAGGAACCTGGGATATTCTCAGCGCCATGATTAAAGCCTGTTGCTTTGGGATTCTGATTGCCATAATTGGCTGTAATTGGGGCTTGACGACAACCGGAGGCGCTAAAGGAGTGGGACAATCAACCACAAGTGCTGTAGTTACAGCTTTATTAATTATATTTGTGAGCAACTTTTTTCTTTCGTGGGTGATGTTTCAGGGAAGGGGCGGAACACTCCAACTCGGATTCTAGTTGCTATACCATTCTAAAATAGAAATTATGTCCACGCTCACACAATAAATGTTTTTGACTGTGACTACAACCTATACTTCATCAGCATCCACGGTTGAACTCAAGCCCAATTACAACATACCTGTGGTGTTAGTTGTTGCCGCAATGGGACTACTACTAGTGCAACCTTGGGTAGGCTCCCTGGTTGCTTTGTTTGGCTTGTTTCTCATGTTTCAAGCGGTGACACTGCGTCTAGTATTTACTACTACAGATTTAGATATTTACAGAGGCGAAAAGTTAATTCGGCGCTTTCCCTACCAAGAGTGGCAAAATTGGCGTATATTCTGGTCAGCAGTTCCGATTCTTTTTTACTTTAAAGAAGTTAAAAGTATTCACTTTTTGCCAATTATATTTGATCCCAAAACTCTCAAAACTTGTCTGGAAGAACGTTGTCCACGTATTTAATGTTATCATAAATAGTTTAATTGTAAACTTAGGTACAGATATTCACAGCAGAATGTCTGTTGAACCAAAAGGACTTCTCCAGCTTTTTGTTTGCGTTACAGGAATTACACTATCGCTTATGAATTCAGCGGAATCTCAACCTCTACAACCAATTTATGAGTCGTTGATCCCAGAAGAACAAAACCGTACAACTGAGCAAAAAGAAAACTCATCTGTTGAGTCAATGGTGGTTTCAGCAGAGCAAAATCCAGCAGTTGACACGACACAACAAGAAAATCTCACTTCGGAACTCATAAATAATTCAGAAACACCAAGTGTCTTAGTTGAAAAATCAACTACAGTGGCACAGACAACAACAGAGGAATCTGTGCCATTGGAAATCAGCGCATCGGAACTAGAACAAAAGCGCTTTGAAGAAGCCCTGCTAACTCAACGTGTGGCAGATTTACAACGCATTGAACAAAAGCTCCAAGAAGAGATAGTTAATTTGCAAGTTTCCTATAGAACCCTGACTGAACAGATAGATTCAACTGAAAGGGGAATGGGAAGACTGGTGCAAGAGGCTATTGCTGGGTTGGAGCAACGCAAACAAGCGCTGCAACTTTCTGTGGAACAGTTGGAAAGGCGTCAAGAACGCATTCGCAATGAGATGCGTACCACTTTTGCCGGAGCTTCTCAGGATTTGGCGATTAGAGTGCAGGGTTTTAAAGATTACCTTACAGGTAGTTTACAGGATTTGGCAGCAGCAGCAGAACAATTGCAACTGGTAAAGAGCGATCGCCTTCCAGAAACACCAATAGTGATTAAAGATAGCAAGCCCACAGAGCAGCCTCAAGCAGGAACACCACAATTTGCGCAACAGCAGTTTCAAGAAACTACCAAGCAAATTCGTCGCCTCATCGATCAGTACCGTAACACACCAGATTACTACGGTCCACCCTGGCAATTGCGCCGCACTTTTGAACCAGTTCATGCAGAGCGAGTTTCCAACTGGTTTTTTAACCAAGGAGGACGAGGTGCTTTGCGGACAATGGGTAGTAGGTTGCAAAATATACTAATTGCCTCAGCAGCTATTTCAGTGTTACACAAGTTGTATGGCGATCGTGTCCGTACATTAGTGTTAGCAAATTCACCAGAGCGTTTAGGTGAGTGGCGGCGCGGTTTACAAGACTGCCTGGGAATCGGTCGTCCTGATTTTGGACCAGACAGAGGCGTAGTATTATTTGAGACAGCAGAAGCTTTAGCACAAAAAGCCGATCGCTTGGTGAAAGCCAATCAACTACCATTCATTCTCATTGATGATTCCGAGGAGCAAATTAGTCTCGCGCTGCTACAATTTCCTTTGTGGTTAGCTTTTGCTCCTGACCCCAAAATGATGAGAAATTATGATGATGATTATTAAAGTGAATAGCTAATTGAAGACTGGCTAATAGTGCAATTAGCTATTAACAATTAACAATTACCAATTTCTTATGACTATCTGGTTAAGTTTGTGTGGGGCGATTTTATTCGTAGCTTATCTGCTGGGTTCCATTCCTACTGGGTACATTGCAGTTAAGCTGTTGAAAGGGATTGATATTCGAGAAGTTGGTTCTGGTTCTACTGGAGCAACTAATGTTTTAAGAACTTTGGGTAAAGGTCCAGGGGCTTTTGTTTTAGTGGTAGATTGTTTGAAGGGAATATTAGCAATCTTCCTTGTTTATTGGTTGTTCAATTTTGATGGCAGTCAAACTTTAATACCTTCAACTGTCAATTCTCAACTATGGCAACCCTGGATAATAACTCTAGTTGGGTTAGCTGCTGTACTCGGACATAGTAAATCCATTTTTTTAGGGTTTAGTGGTGGGAAGTCGGTTGCTACTAGTTTGGGTATTTTGTTGGCAATGAATTGGCAAGTAGCTTTAGCAACTGCTGGTGTATTTGGTGTAGTGGTGGCGATATCGCGCATTGTTTCTTTGAGTTCGATTTGTGGTGCTGTTGCTGTTTCTATTTTCATGATTCTATTAAATCAACCGTTACCCTATATCCTGTTTGGGGTTGTTGCCGGTTTGTATGTAATTTTGCGCCACCGTAGTAATATTGAGCGTTTACTTGCTGGTACTGAACCAAAATTAGGGCAGAATTTGCAGCTGAAAACGGAAATGCTCGGCATTCATTCCGAGTCAAATAACTGAAGATTTATGGACTGGTTCTATTAATGGTGTAAAGCTACAGGTTTGGGCAACATGGCTAGAGAGATGCGGTTTTGGTTGATTTGGGAGATGCTGTTGCGGATCAAATGCATACGCGAATCCGTCGTCCACCTCTTACTGAACAAGAAGGCTAAGTGGTGGTTTGTGTCTTGGTATAAGCTAGTAACAATAAACTTATCAACTGTCACAAAATTGTAAAGAGATTGTAAATGTAATCCCAATAACAAATTTTTCTGAGTAATTTAGTGTAAATGTTAATAACCTAGCATAAGTAAAATTTACTAAACACAGTTACTAAGGAGAGAAAAGATGAGGGAGCTTTATCTGTTGGCAGCAAGCTGCTTGTTGACAGGATTGGCAATACCAGCATCTACTCTACCGCAGGTAATAACTGTTCATCCAGCTTCTTTGAACTGGCTGTGGAATGTAAATGAGAGTACACAGGTAAAAGGCGAAGTTCTACATAAGGAAGTGTCCTTGCCAGAAAGCCAACAGGGGTGGCAAGCTTCAGCAGAAATGATTGAGCCACCGAACAGAGCAATATTTAGTCATCAACTAATATCGGGAAATCAACTTTACTACCAAAGATTGGCGGCACTCAAAGCAGGTAAGATTTATACACGCCTAGATGATTTGAGTTCATTGCCAGAAATGTCGGTTCGTAAGCATCAACTAACTTACCAAGAATGGAAAAGTTTACTGGCAATGGAAGCAAGTGCTGTTGCTACTGCTCAAGGCACAAATCGTCTGGGCATCTTAGTCGGTGATTCTTTAAGTATGTGGTTTCCCCGGACAAAAATGCCCCTTGGTAAATTATGGTTGAATCAGGGCATATCCGGTGATACTTCCAGCGGTGTATTAAAAAGAATATCCGCTTTTTCCCAAACCAAACCAGATGTAATTTACATCATGGCGGGAATCAACGATTTACGCAAGGGCGCCACAGATGAAACTATCTTGCGTAATCACCGCCTTATGCTTCGCCGCCTACGAAAAACTCACCCAAAATCTCAAATTGTGATCCAATCAATCTTACCTACTCGTCTACCCACTATTTCTAATAGCCGAATACGGGGAATTAATTATCAACTAGCCTTCATAGCCAAACAAGAACGTGCAAGATATCTCGATTTGCATTATTGGTTTCAAGATTTTCAAGGTAATTTGCGAGAAGATCTCACCACAGATGGATTACATTTAAATGAACAGGGTTACGATATTTGGAGTTCTACTCTCAAGCAAGTAGAATTTTCGCAGCTTGAATAACTTTTTCAAAACCCCCTATGTTGATTGTCCGGCTACTCTCAATTCTTCAACCAACATTCTCTGATAAATTTGTGGCAAAGATCTACTGACCGAGTTGGTTTCAATCCCATATCCCAAACTTGTCCAAGTAGGAGAGAGTCGCCTTAAAACTTCATTTAACTTACCTTGACGCAATTGTTGAGAGATATCTGTTCCCCAATTTCGGGAATCGACTAACCAACGGTAAACCACAGTGTCTTGATACTCTGCTTCAAAACTATAAGACGCCCAAAACATAATCCGCATCGGATTTGGGTGATACTTTTGTGCAATTCTATACCAAGTAGTATTGATGATTTGATACCTACCAGCGGCAGTGGAACAATTTCCCTTGTTTGGACCAGTAACAATTGTCACGCAAACCTGAGGATGACGACTGAGATTACTGACGTGCTGTCCACCATATAAAAGTGAATAGGGACGGTTACTACTTGCTTCACTAGCTGATATGGTGCGCATTAAAGCACGGATGTATGGATCGCCTCCTTTCATGACTAAAGGTGGCTGTTTGACGTTAAAAACAGGATCGTTATGCGATCGCAAGTCCCCGAATATGTACCATTGAAACATATACACGAAAGCAAGCAGCGAGGCGATCGGGAGGATAAGTTTTTCTACCCCTTTAAACTGGAAGCGGTGCATACAGTAAGTAAAAAACCGTGAAGTGCAATTGTCATGTCAGCCCATCAACATGAGCTTGTCCCCTAACCTCTAGTTCCTTAGCTGTTAAAACATTACTTTCTAAAAAGTCGTGAGTTTTCATAATGTCGTAGAGGTTGATATCTGTTTCTAACAAGCAGGCGTGTCCGCTATGTGGTAGTACTACCATTCTGGCATCTGGGAGAACATTCGCTAAGCGTTTGGCTTCACTCATTGAAGGTAAAAGCCGATCTTCAGCACTGCCTACTACCAAAACTGGTTGAGTCAGTTTACGTAACTGGTGATCATTAACATTGAACTCCCTAATTAAAGATAACCGCCACAAAACGGTTTCTGGTGGTACTGAACGCACTGTTTTCAAAAGTTCTTCGCGATCGCTCCGCGAAATTCTTGTCAATGCTGCTAAAAATGGTAACAAACCGACTGCGCCGATGTCATATAAGAAAGCTGGTGTAAAGTAAATTAATTGTGAAGCCCAATCGTACCAAGAGCGAAGATGAAAACTAGAAGCTGGATTAATCAAAATGATGCGCTTAAATAACTGCGGTGCAGCAATCGCCACTTTTTGCGCCAAACAACCTCCAAACGATTCCCCACAAAGGTAAACAGAACGTGGGGAACTTTTTTCCAGTTCAGCGTGAATTAAGTTCAACACGTTGTGAGTTAACACATGCCAACTAGTCAAATCGTTTCTGGGAATTGCTAAACAACGCACATCAAACCCTGCTTCTAATCCGGCAGTTTGCGATCGCAACAGTTGCCCAGTACCATCCATTCCGGGCAGATACACAAATAACGGATACTCAGGCTGCAACCGTTTAGGCGTGAGGAAACACGGATTTAGCTCAACTTGTGGAGTAGTCATGGGTTAGGAGACAACAGACAACAGACAACAGACAGTACAGACGTTCCGTCGGAACTTCTTGACTAATAAGAACCTTGATGTAGCAAGTTAGTAATTTCCGAGTGACAGTGATTAGTTAGTTCTGCCACAACAGTTTTCGCTTGTTTTCCCTGATATTGTTTTTGATGTTGCGCCTGAATCCAAAAAGGACGCCCAACTAATACCGCAACACGACGATAAATAATCAGAGGATGCCAACCTGGTTGATCGAATAAAGGTTCTGTTGGGTCAAAGATACTTAGTAGTTTGAGCGGTACAGCGGATGTGTTAACTTCTTCTAGGGAGGCGATCGCGATCGGTAAAATTGCTAAATCTTCCACACCAGCCCGTAATGCTAAATGGGCAAATCCGCGTTGAAATTCGTAAACATTGTTTGGCTGAGTAAATTTCACCATTGGTGCAGTTCCTTCTGGAAATACTCCCACCACTTGCTTTGATTGCAGTAGCATCTGTGACTGCTGAAAAAAGCTCAACTGACGTTGTTGAGTCGCTTCTGACAAAGGAAAGCATCCCAATTGTCCTGTGACAATTTCCCGCATTACTGGTACTTGCCCCATATAATGATGACAGGCAAAGCGAATTGGACGCGATATCGCTGCCATTAAAACTGGTGCATCCATGAAACTGCGGTGATTGCTTACCACTAGTACACTTGCGTCTTGGGGAATGCGGTCTTCATGGTAAAGAAACATTTTCGTTGACCATAACGCTAGTATTGCGCGAGAAATATCTAAAGGACTATTTAAACTCATGCCTTTTCAATATAATTTTTCCAACAATATTTCCATTTATCTTAATTGACGTTTACATTTCTTAACCTATTATACGACTTCCTTTAGATAGAAATGACTTGTATAGGGACGCGCTCATTTTCTTCGGACAAATATTTTATGTCCTGTTTCTATATTTGCTTTCTTGTATAGCACTCCTAAATGATTTGTAAACACAAGTCTTTCTTTTCTTGGCGTTCTTCTCAACTCCAGTCGGAGACGCTGCGCGTTCGCGTAGCGTCCCGAAGGGAAGGTGTCTTGGCGGTTTATAACTCAATCAGGATTCCCATAGAAAGAATAATTTTGAATTTATACCGCTCATTTACCAATGCCAAAACAGAGAAATTTGCTAATATTAAAAGTGACAGTTGAAAAAAAAGTAGTTATATTGTATAATGGCGTGGTTTTATCTACATAAGTTAAGTAAGATAGAAAACGTTTTAACAAGTAGTTTTTCCGATGTGCATGAATGAGCGTGAATAAAATAGAAAAAACATTTGCCCTAACGACACCGCTATACTATGTCAACGATTTGCCCCATATTGGCAGCGCTTACACGACAATGGCGGCAGATGTGGTGGCAAGGTTTCACAGACTCAAAGGAAGTTCAGTACTGTTGATTACAGGTACAGATGAACACGGACAGAAGATTCAGCGCACAGCTCAAAGTAAAGGACAGCCACCCCAAAACTTTAGCGATCAAATGTCTGCTGGCTTCATGTCTCTGTGGGAATTACTCAATATTCAACACGACAGATTTATCCGCACCACTGATGAGCGTCATCAAGCAATAGTCGAGGAATTTTTCCAGCGAGTATGGGAAACAGGAGATATATATCTAGGGCAACAAAAGGGTTGGTACTGCGTCTCCTGTGAAGAGTTTAAAGAAGAGAGGGAATTACTATCAGGACATCGCTGTCCCATTCACACTAACAAAGAAGTAGAGTGGCGGGATGAGCAAAACTACTTTTTTCGCTTATCCAAATATCAAACACAACTCCAGGCACTCTACCAAGAATTCCCGGATTTTATCCAGCCCGAATCACGTCGTAATGAAGTCCTAAACTTTGTCAATCAAGGGTTGCAGGACTTTTCCATTTCACGGGTGAATCTAGAGTGGGGTTTCCCAATCCCAGTAGATCCTAAACATACCATTTACGTCTGGTTTGATGCATTGCTGGGTTATGTCACCGCCTTGCTAGAACCAGAAGAAACGCCAACTTTAGAAAATGCCCTCTCCAAATGGTGGCCAATTAACTTACACCTGATTGGCAAAGATATCCTACGATTTCATGCAGTTTACTGGCCAGCAATGCTTATGTCAGCAGGCTTACCTATGCCAAATCAAGTATTTGGGCATGGCTTTTTAACCAAAGATGGTCAGAAAATGGGTAAAAGTCTGGGTAACACCCTCGATCCCATTACGCTAGTTAAGTGTTATGGTGCAGATGCCGTTCGTTATTACTTCCTTAAGGAAATCGAATTCGGCAAAGATGGCGATTTTAATGAAAGTAGATTCATTAATGTTTTAAATGCAGATTTGGCAAATGATTTAGGTAATTTGCTCAATCGCACTTTAAACATGGTGAAGAAATATTGTGCTGGCAATGTGCCGCCAGTAACAAATGAAGATATCCCCAAAGATCATCCTTTGAAAGCCATTGGATTACGTCTAGGGGAGCAAGTAAAAGATGCCTATGAAACGCTAGTTTTCAGTCAAGCATGTGAAGCTATTCTTTTGCTAGTGCAAGCTAGTAACAAGTTTATCGACGAACAAGCACCTTGGACATTATACAAACAGGGACAACAGCAAGCTTTAGAACAAGTACTGTATGCAGTTTTGGAGTCAGTTAGATTAGCCGCTTATCTTTTGTCTCCAGTTATTCCAAATATTAGTAGCGATATTTATCAGCAATTGGGCTTTGGAATAGACTTCAACAATCAAGTGCAAACTTCTATTGCCGCACCTTTTACCATTCATAGTTCATGGGGAATACTAACTAATCAAAACAAGTTTGGTGAACCCCACCCAATTTTTAAACGCATAGAACAGCCTAAAAACGGGTAAATCCTTTCAAACTTAGATTTTGTTAAATTTACAGGGCTAAATAAAGCCCTATAAGCTTATCATAAGCCGCTCTAACTTGTATCTACAAAGTAAAAATTAGTATCAATTATTACATTGATAATAAACGAGGTATGACAATGATGTTGAATAATTTGGAAAATGACTCAATCTTCACTCCGGAACAAGTTCTGGAGAATCGGGGTCGTGTAGCTATATTTATTGATGGTTCAAATTTATTTTATGCAGCACTACAACTAGGAATTGAAATTGATTACACTAAACTATTGAGCAGATTAACAGGTGGCTCTAGACTACTACGAGCTTTCTTTTATACTGGCGTAGACCGGACAAATGAAAAGCAACAGGGTTTTCTGTTGTGGATGCGTCGTAACGGTTATCGAGTAATTGCGAAGGATTTAGTACAACTACCAGATGGTTCAAAAAAAGCCAACTTGGATGTAGAAATTGCAGTGGATATGATGGCTTTGGTGGATTCTTATGATACAGCAGTGTTAGTTAGTGGAGATGGCGACTTGGCTTATGCAGTGAATTCGGTTAGCTATAGGGGTGTAAGAGTAGAAGTGGTGAGTTTGCGCTCAATGACCAGTGATAGTTTAATTAACGTTTCTGATCGCTACATTGATTTGGAAGCTGTCAAAGAAGACATTCAAAAAACGCCTCGCCAAACTTACCCATATCGACCTTTATCTGGTATGGGTTTTTTGGAACAGCCAAGCGATAGTGACGGTCATGTGGAAATTTCTGAATGAAACTTGGAGAGCAGGGGGGCAGGGGAGTAGGGGAGCAATTTTCTCCCTTACTCCCTCACTCCTTTACTTCCTCATTCTCATTAGTCTAGTCGCTTGTAGCGCTCAACCGCCCAAAGTCAACCAAAAGCCTACTCAGAGTCCATCTCCCCAAGAAAAGGATAAAGATAGCAACTTAACTTTCTATAATGTCACCTTAGAACAAGCAGATGAAGTGGGGCGACCAGTTTGGAAAGTCAATGCTAAGCAGGCGAAATATACCAAAGAACGACAAATTGGGCAGGCGGAAAATCCCTATGCTGAACTATACCAAGATGGTAAAGTAGTTTACCAAGTACAAGCACAAGTGGCTGACATTGAACAGGATGGTAAGCAACTTCTTCTTAAAGGTAAAATTGTCGCTACAGACCCTCGCAATCAAATTGTGTTGCGAGGTAATGAATTGGAGTGGCGACCTCAAGAAGATTTATTGATTGTTCGTAACCAACTCAATGGGAGTCATAAACAACTGCAAGCTGTGGCAAACGAAGCACGAGTTAAAACTCGCGAACAGCGCATGGAATTTAGTGGTGGTGTTGTTGCTAAGTCAATGGAACCAGAGTTACAAATGCGCACGGATCATTTGATTTGGCAAATTAAAGAGGAAAAGTTAATTGGCGATCGCCCAATTTTGATCAACCGTTATAAAAATAATCAAGTTACCGACCGTGGTCAGGGAGATAGTGCTGAAGTATACTTAAAAACTAAGATTGTTAACGTGACTAAAAATGCACAAATAGAGCTACTAGATCCACCCATGCAGATAGCTAGTAACTCTATGACTTGGAACTTGAATACAGAAACTATCAATACAAATGCTGCTGTGCGCGTATTTCATCGTACTGAAAATATTAACTTAAACGCCAATCAAGGCGAAATGAAAATAGCGCAAAAAATTGTGTACCTCCGAGGTAATGTCTACGGTGTGGGACAGCGGAACCAGTCACTAAAATCTAATTCTCTCACTTGGTATCTGAATAATCAGTTAATTGAAGCCCAAGGCAATGTGCTTTATCGTCAAGTAGATCCACCCTTAACATTAACAGGTCAAAAAGCCTTTGGCAATCTCCAATCAGAAACTATTAAAGTTACTAGCAGTAGTGGTGGGAAAGTAATTACAGAAATTGTTCCGACAAAACAGTAAATTGCTAATTGCTAATTGCTAATTGCTATTAGCCATTAACCATTAGCTATTCCCTATCCACCATAAACAATTTCATTGCGATTTACTGCACCCAATGTAGGTACACTACCTATTGGTGAATGGGAATTTAAAGCAGTAGGAATGCCAGGAGATACTTGAAGTTGTTTGACTAAATGCTGTAATAGTTGATCTTGCTGATTACGGAAAGCTGAGACAGAAAAACCACGGTTCATGATGGCAAACCAAACCAAACCGCGATCGCGTGTTGGAATTACTCCAGCTAAAGCACTAACATCATTGAGAGTGCCAGTTTTAAATACAGTAGTTACAGGCATGTGTCTTCCATGCATTGTACCACGTTTGTCAAACCCTGAGACTGGAAATAAGTCAGCTAGTGTGAGCTGATGGGACATAGCTTCACGTTGCAAAACCATGAACATAGCACAAGCCGCTCTGGGAGAAATACGATTTTCTTTTCCTAATCCTGAACCATTGATTAATTGGATTTCTGCGAATGGTACTCTAGCTAGTTTAGCGGCTTGATATTGTACCACAGATGCCCCACCTACAGCCTCTGCCAGCATTTGTGCCATTTCATTGTTGCTAAAAACGTTCATTTCCTTAATTAATTGTTTCAAGGGTAAGGAATGGTGACGGATTAGCACTGTTTGTGGTGAAGAAACTTGGTGTGGTACAATCACATTTCCAGCAATAGTAACTTGAGGCTTGGGAGTTCCTTTCGGCATCAGTGAGTGTGAAAATTTAGCACTACGGGACCAAGTCGCAGATGATAATGCTTGCTTGAGCATCTGCCCTGCTAACTGAGGATGACGTTGGAAATTCATGGCAAAATTTCCAGTGATGACTAAATTTCCTTTGACTTGCTTGATGCCCATTTGGTTAAGGCTATTACCGATCGCGATCGCTTCTTCCCATACAAACAAAGGATCGCCGCCACCAATAATTACCAAATCACCTTGCAAAACTCCATTTTTTACTGGTCCTGTGGCACTCACCAACGTTTGAAATTGATGTTCTGGTCCCAAATTTTTTAAAGCTACAAGTGTTGTAGCAACTTTAGTGATCGACGCTGCTGGCATTGGAGTAGTACCTTGGTGATTAGCCATTAACATTGGTCCTGACTGCATCCAGATCCCTTGACTTTCGATTTGATTTGGCGGCACTAATTTTAATGAAAGTAGTTGCTTGAAATATTCTTGCACTACGAACGCGCCTACTGGTTTTGGATCGGCGGCAACAACAAAGCCAGGGCTACTTTGCCAAGCCAATACATCTAAGGCTTCGATTGGTTTGACTTCTACCCCAGCCATAGATAGCCAAAGTGAAACCATCCCTGAACCAACTAATTCCAGCATCCTCAATTCCCCTGCAGAATGTGCTACTTGTGCGCATCATAAATTTCTGAAGCAAAGCATACCATGATATCTTTGCTTCATTCTTACAGCATTACTAATTGTGTGTGCTTGGGAGGTAGAATAATGCCGCTCCCAAAAAAACCAAGATTGGTAAGGTGCATTCCGTTGTTGGGACTGTACTCGCACGCAACGAGAATTCATTACCCAAACGAGCTTGCAGTACCTGCCAATATCTTCCTAAGTTTAGATCCTAAATCAGGCAAATTTTGTTCGTGTTGATCTTTGGCAAAAGCCAAACTCGTTCTTTAATGTATATGCAGGAACAAGGATGGCACTGATTCGTGTTATCTTGGTTTAGCGACTAGCAGTAGTCAGAACTTAGATTTGAAAGTTATAAATCTACTACTTGCAGAGGCATCTGGTAAAATTTGTAAGGTTTCTAGAACTGTGAGCAATGGGATCGACAGGCGTAAGGATCGCAATTGACGCAATGGGAGGGGATCACGCACCAGGTGAAATCGTCGCTGGCGCATTGCGGGCACGAGAAGAATTGGGTGTGTCCGTATTGTTGGTAGGTGATCCCCAAGAAATTGAACGCCGACTGCCGCCAAAAACAAATCTGGAGCAGGTGGAAATTGTAACGGCAAGTTCGGCGATCGCAATGGATGAGGAGCCTTTAAGCGCAATTAGGCGCAAACCAAAGGCTTCAATCAATGTAGCGATGGATTTGGTCAAGCAAAACCGGGCAGATGCTGTGGTTTCAGCAGGACACTCCGGGGCAGCAATGGCAGCAGCCTTACTGCGATTGGGACGATTGCCGGGAATAGACCGTCCAGCAATTGGTGCGGTGTTTCCCACAATCAAAGCGGGTAAACCAGTGCTGATCCTTGATGTTGGTGCTAACGTAGACTGTCGCCCCAAGTTTTTAGAACAGTTTGCTGTGATGGGGTCTGCTTACAGTAAGTACGTTTTGGGCATTAGCGAACCTAAAGTAGGTTTGTTGAATATCGGTGAAGAAGACTGCAAAGGCAATGATGTAACTGTTCGTGTCCACCAGATGCTACGCGAGAACACCCAAATTTCTTTTATTGGCAATGCGGAAGGACGTGACGTGCTGAGCGGGGAATTTGATGTGATTGTCTGTGATGGTTTTGTGGGCAATGTGTTGTTAAAGTTTGCCGAAGCAGTCGGGTCTGTAATACTGCAAATTCTTAAAGAAGAATTACCTCAAGGATTACACGGTCAAATCGGTACAGCTCTTTTAAAACCAAACCTGAAGCGCATAAAGCAGCGTATGGATCATGCAGAACATGGCGGTGCTTTACTTTTAGGTGTGGCGGGAATTTGTATTATCAGTCACGGTAGTTCTCAAGCACCTTCAATTTTTAATGCAATTCGTATGGCAAAAGAAGCAGTGGATAACCAAGTGCAGGAACAAATTCAAAGGCAATATCAAAGCCAACTTTGAATGCCTTTACTCTTAAGCTTGGGAGAAGCAATGCAAATGGGAATAGCAATTATCGGTAGCGGCTCGGCAGTACCAGCCGCAATCCTAGATAACCAGGGAATGACTCAATTAGTAGATACATCAGATGAATGGATTACCACAAGAACGGGAATTAGTCAACGGCGGTTAGCATCGTCAGGGGAATCTCTGACATCATTGGCAACAGCTGCTAGTCTTGAGGCGATCGCCGCCGCCGGAATTACACCACAACAGTTGGATTTAATTCTACTAGCAACCTCCACCCCTGAAGACCTATTTGGCAGTGCTTGTAAAATACAAGCTGAATTGGGAGCCACTAAAGCCGTAGCTTTTGACTTAACAGCAGCCTGCTCCGGTTTTATCTTTGGACTGGTAACGGCATCTCAGTATATTAAAACAGGTGTGTATCAAAATGTACTATTAATAGGAGCAGATATCCTCTCTCGTTGGGTAGATTGGCAAGATCGGCGCACTTGTGTTTTGTTTGGAGATGGTGCAGGGGCAGTAGTTATACAGGCGAATCAGAGCGATCGCTTATTAGGATTTGAACTTAAAAGCGACGGTAGGCTCAATCATCAACTCAATCTTGCCTACACACCCGAAAAACAAGAACTTACCTCTAGCATTGAAGTCGGCAAAGGAAACTTCCAAAACATCACCATGAATGGCAAAGAAGTTTACCGCTTTGCTGTGCAAAAAGTGCCAGAAGTGATCGACAAAGCTTTGTTTCATGCCTCTCTTAGTGTTGATCAAATAGATTGGCTCATACTGCATCAAGCAAATCAGCGGATCATCGACGCTGTAGCAGAGCGCTTAAACATTCCCCAACATAAAGTTATTAGTAATGTTGCTTACTACGGCAACACCTCAGCCGCCTCTATCCCTCTTGCCATAGATGAAGCAGTGCGGCAAGCAAAAATTAAACCCAACGACATAATTGCTACATCAGGCTTTGGTGCAGGACTAACTTGGGGGGCAGCAATTTTTCAATGGGGAAGATAGTCAATTGTCAATTGTTAATAGTTAATTGTCTCATACTATTAACTATTAACCATTAACAATTAACAACCAACCAATTACCAATGACTAAAACCGCATGGGTCTTTCCCGGACAAGGTTCCCAATCATTGTCTATGGGAATAGATCTAATCAACTTACCATCAGCTAAAGAGAGATTTGCTCAATCTGAAGAAATTTTAGGCTGGTCTGTAATTGAAATCTGTAAAAATGAAGACAAATTATCGCGCACACTCTACACTCAACCCTGTCTGTACGTAGTAGAAAGCATTCTCGCTGATCTTTTGCGCGAAAAATACAGCCCAGATTTAGTTGCAGGTCATAGTTTAGGAGAATACATCGCCCTTTACATTGCTGGTGTCTTAGAGTGGGCGGCTGGATTAAGCTTAGTAAAACGACGTGCCGAACTCATGGAAAACGCCGCAGGTGGCATGATGGCTGCTTTAATGAATTTTGACCGCGAACAGCTAGAAAAAGTTATTGCTCAAACTCCCAACGTAGTGCTAGCAAATGACAATAGTCCAGCTCAAGTCGTCATTTCCGGCACTCCAGAGGCAGTACAAGCAGTCATGTCTCAAGTAAAAGCAAAACGCGCTGTTCCCCTTCAAGTTTCGGGTGCTTTTCACTCACCAATAGTTGCAGCAGCAGCAGCAGAGTTTCAAGAGATTTTAGAAACTGTTGAATTTCAACAGGCTACTATACCAGTTTTATCTAATGTAGAACCAGTTCCTAGCATAGACGCTGATATTTTAAAACAGCGCCTAATACGACAAATGACTGGCTCTGTAAGATGGCGGGAGATAGTACTCGCATTACCAACTCAGGGAATCGAAAAAGTTGTAGAAATTGGACCTGGTAAAGTGCTAACAGGTTTAATTAAACGCACTTGCCCTGACTTAATTTTAGAAAATGTGAGTAGTGCAACTGATTTGGGGGTGTACAGGTAAAGATATGTCTCGAAACCGCGAACCGTTTGTAAGTCTGTTGCTTTACCATGCCTTTAAGTGGTCGATAGTTAGCCCCATGCTGCACGCTTACTTTCGGGGTAGAATTTATGGTGTCGAAAACGTGCCTCTAACTGGACCGCTGGTGGTAGTCAGCAATCACGCTAGTTACTTTGATCCGCCAATTGTTTCTAATTGTGTACGTCGTCCTGTAGCGTACATGGCTAAGGAAGAGTTGTTTGATATTCCAGTGTTGGCACAAGCAATTAAATTATACGGTGCTTACCCGGTAAGTCGCGGTAGTGCCGATCGCACCGCTATTCGTTCTGCACTTAAGTATCTTGAAGATGGTTGGGCTGTTGGTGTTTTTTTACAAGGTACTCGCACAGAAAACGGACGTATTACAGATCCCAAACGTGGTGCAGCACTGCTAGCTGCTAAGGCAAAAGCACCAATTTTACCTGTGAGTTTGTGGGGTAGTGAGGGAATTTTGCAAAAAACAAAGATACCTCGTGCAGTTCCACTTACAATTAGAATTGGTAAATTAATTGATACCCCTAGTTCCACTGATAAGCAGGAATTAGAAACGGTAACACAACAGTGTGCAGCAGCTATTAATGCTCTCCACGATTTGGGACGATAATCTGTGGAAATATGCTCAACGGAAGTAGCGCTCAGTGTATCTGGTACTGTAATTTTAAATTCAATTCAAAATCCACGCATCCCTATGAGCCGCTTAGAGGCAAACAATTTTTGGGCTTGGCTAAACAATCTGGTTTTAGTCCGTTTTTTACTTTTATTTGCTTCTGGTTGGGCAATTACACAGTTATTAGCTTATTTTGAAGCAGTCATTGTTATTTTCTCCTTCGCCGCCATTCTCGCTTTTTTGCTTAGCTATCCTGTACAATGGCTGCGGCGTTTTTTGCCTCATGGTGTAGCAGTTTTTATCGTTTTCTTAGTGAGCATTGTTATTATTGGGGGTTTAACTATTACCGTTGGCGTAGCCATTTTATCTCAAGGACAACAGTTAATTGATAGTGTCAGTGCGTTTTTAAAATCTTTAATACCATTATTAGATCGAATAGAAGTTTTTTTTAACAAACGTAATATTAGTATAGATTTAACTGCTTTTGAGCAGCAATTGCAAAATCAAGCTTTATCAGCAATTGGCACAAGCTTAACTATTTTCCAAAGTTTTATAACTAATTTTGTGACTTTTATACTAATTGCGGTAGTTGCTTTTTTCATGTTATTAGAAGGCGAAAAACTTTGGAGTTTTATTATCAAAGCAGTACCAGAAAACAGACGAAGAAGATTTACAAATATTATCAAACGTAACTTTTTAGGCTTTTTTCGTGGTCAGTTGATATTAACTTTATTCCTGTCATGTTCAACTTTCCTAATTTTCTTGATATTAGATGTACCTTTCGCTTTAATCTTGTCGGTGATAGTCGCGATTCTTGATATAATTCCAGGTATAGGAGCTACATTAGGCGTTGGTGTAATTACTTTAATTGTTTTGCCTCAAAGTGTTTGGTTAGCACTGAAAGTGTTGGTGGCTTGTGTTATTCTTCAACAAATACAAGATAATTTGATTTCACCACGCATTATGCAAGATGCGCTTAATTTAAATCCGGTAGTAGTGTTTTTTGCTTTACTTGTCGGCGCTAAGGTAGCAGGTTTATTGGGAATTTTTATTTCTATTCCTATTGCTGGTGTAATAGTTTCTCTGTTTGAAATTGATGAAATGAAATCAGAGGTGTAATTCAATGACTAATCAGGATTTAAGGGCAGCATTAACAGAAAATTTGGATGAGGCTGAGTGGGAGTGGTTGATTCCCCATGTGCAGCGAGATGCAGTGATTGTGGTGGCGGTAGGATTGGATTTGTTGGATGTGGGGGTGGCGATAGCCAGTGATAATACTTCACAGGTAGGGACTTGGATTGATGAGGTATTGATTGCCAAACCCTCTACACATCAAGTGGGCGAGTGGAATCTTGAACGCACGAAGCGGTTTCACACTCTGATTGTCCAGCCTTATGTGCTTGTGCAAGAAAAGGCTGCGGCTTCGGCTTAAACTTGAGTAAACATACCTAATTATTTCCAAAAATTACGTAGAACTCTTCGCCTCTTCTTCCTGTGGATCAAGAACAACCAATCCTGATGATCTCGCTGCAACTTTCAATTCATAATCTGATGTTACCAAAATTAATTGATCGCCTTGAGATAGACGACGCTGCAATAAAAAAGCAGATCCTAGATGTACTGCATCTGCCCCACGCAGAGCCAAACTCACTGCCAAGAGTTTTGATCGATCTACAACTTCAGCAGTCAGTTGCACCTGAGTAAAATTTTGCCAATCTACTTCTAGATCTTGGATTTTCTGCTGGAACTGTGAAGAGTTAATCTGTCCTGCTTTCTGTTTGCGGGTTAGGGTTGCTACCACTTCCACAAATCCCAAAGTTGCACAAGCAAAGTTTGGGTTTTGAGCAAACAATTTTTGTAACCAGATTGTTCCTAATTCCTGATAGTAGCGTTTTACCCAAGCACTGGCATCAAGGTAGTAGAAGATCAACGGCGATCCTCCACCAGCAACTCAGAGGCGGCAATACCTTCACCCTGAATAGCTTCTATAACTTCAAAAGTTCCGAATCCTTTGGCAGGAATGTTAAAGGTTGGATCATTTAGTAGACTTTTCATACTTGATGGAATGGTTTGCTGTAAATATTGGATGAACTCCAGAAGTTGTTGGCATTCTTCTTCGCTCAATGTTTCGATAGTGTTATGTAAGGAATCTTTAACTGAGGTCGTCATACAAGTGTGAGAAGATTAAATCCTAATTCTAATACAAAAGCAATCTCTTAATTGCTTAAATAAATGCTATCAGATGCTGTGATTTTTGTGGCGGCAGAACTAGACTTGCGCTTGTGTGGGAATACCGAACGAAAAGATTTAACACTTTCAAAGACCTTGCTCCCCAACTTCTCTTACGAAGTCAGGGAGCAATTTTTATCATTTTGACTTTGAGTATTGCAATATCTTTGCCTCGATCAAAAGGCGCACCTGATGCAATCACGGCAAAAGGTAGTTTGTCTCCATTCGGTAGGATTACTAAATTAATTTGCTCAAATTCTTTTGGTTGAGAGTGTTCTGCAATGAACTTTAGAGCATCCGAGTCTTGCGACAATTTGTCTAGACTCAAATTGTAGTCCTGAGCGAGTTGCATAACAAAATTCTCAAAAAGCCGCTCCATGCATTGGTTTTTCTTCTCAAATAGTTCAGTTACATGAGCGTTTGTGACGATATAGCCATTGGCAGTAACAAAATAGCCAGATCCAGAAGTACCAGCAGTAACGACATAAGTTTTTTTATTGTCAGACCAATAAACTTTAGCACTACAACCAGCTACAATCCGAGGTACTGCGGGTTGCGTGGATTTTGCCAGCTTCCCTAGTTTAGTGGATTTTGCCAGTTTAGTAGCTTGGGGAATTTGCTCTGGTTGAGTTTGAACGGCTGTAGACTTAGTTGACAACTTTGCGTAAGCAGGAAAAGCAGAACAGGGGGGTATCACAGAAGAGACTACAGCAGAAGCAACAAGGAAAGCTTTGAATTGTTGTTGGATTGTGTTGAACATGGAACTGCCTGTTGAACTCGACAATTCCATCAAACCCTGCTGCTACCTGAGTTCAGAATGGAGAACTTTGGCTTTCAATTAATTTGTCATTGACTTACAAAAATTTTCGGCGAACTGTGTTTTTGAGCCTCAGTTAAAGGCGCAAAGGCGCATAGCGGCGATCGCAACAAGCATTTCTCACGGAGTTACGCGCTCATTGACTCTGCTGCAACCAGCAAGCCTGACATATCCAACACCCAATCCGACCAAGCTGCGGCTAGCGTTGCAAGGTTTGCAATTTCAGTTGAGCGATCGCAAATACTCAACCAATTGCGCTGCCATTCAATCAGTTGGTCTTGGATTTGACTCAATTGGGCGATGTAGTTTTGTTCTTGTATTAACTTGATATACAGCAGGTTTTCTTCTAACAACACCGGAACTATTTCACAACTGGCACTTTTTTGACTCCAAGATTTGAGACGTGCCAAACTTGCTGCTAATTCTCCCAACTGCTGCTGGTGGGGTTGACGTAAAAAACTTGCTTCAATTGCACTCCAGTTAGGCATTATACTCTCCTAGTAATCGCTCGGTAATAGCGGTAATTCTTTCAGTTATAATGGGAGACTTTACTATCATAGTACGATTGTTCTGACTCGGACGAATATTAATAATCGACTCAAAAGATATTTCCCGCGTGTAAGGATACCAATCAGCACCCCAAATATCTTTTTGTCTACTGCCATCTTTCAGCAATTCTTGTTCGCATTCATAATGCCGTTCTGCACCACCAGCTAAAATTTCCCGCTCAATATCTACAGCTATTTTAATAAAAACTCCCCACATTTGAAGCATTTCATCTAATTGTTCTTTAGTTACGCGCTCGCGAATTATGAAAATCAATTTACCCCATCCAAACAGTTTTTACAAAATTAAATACGCATCGATTTTATTATACATACCTGTTTTCCATATCTCTCTTATTTTCAAACATGAAGATAAAAAAAGATACTACATTATGTTTGTGCCGGATGAAAATGCTCCGTGTACGTTTAATCTAACTATGCGTGTGTGAGAAAGCTCACCTCTTTTAGTGGTTTCGGAAATATTGACGGTACAACTCGCAGCTTGGCGTCACTTCATCACCTTGCAGCTTTACCAGCCCGATGCCTTGTAATTTAAACTTTGGGACAGTCTTTAATCGCACTGGAGTAATGGAAGCAACAACTTCTCTCATTGCTACTTCTAATTCTGGCTGTTCGGCAAAAATCAACTCCAAGCGGCGCAAATGATCGTTATAAATTCCTGCTTCTGTGGGTGCTGTTTGCAGCAGTTGAGTTAAAGTAATGTGTTGACGTGCAATGTTATATAGGGCTAGCCGCACCAAAAATGGATGTCCCCCCACCACAGCCATCAATTGCTGAACTTCGGTTACACTCCAATTTAGTTGATGACGCTGCGTTAAATCTTGTACCTGGGTAGGAGTAAAATTAAGTAATTATACTGATTAAACCCCATTAAAGGGTGATTGATTCAGATCCATTGGCACATACACTTCTGTTGAGTGTACTATGACCAATCGCAGTTTTTTCCAGATATCGCGCCGCTTCGATTCCTCATGTAAATTTCGTAACAATCCGAAAAAGTCTCTGTAGATTTCCGGATATTCAAATACTCGATCCACCTCGTCTAAGCCCAAAGTCAACGGTTTGTCGATTTCTGGCAACAGATACTCTTCAAAGTAAGCTTTGCAGCACATATTGCTGCCCACAATCTCGGCTAAATCCCAATAATTATTTAACTTGTTAGGTAGCTGTAATGCCATAGCGACACTAGCACAGAACCATTTTAAGAATGTATCCGAGTTGGTGAAACACTTGTGAGTAGCTAATTGCAAGCTCAATTCCACAGTGCGATCGCCAAGCTTGTCAGCTTCATGAAGAATCCGCGCTAACAGCGAAGTTTTACCCATTTGTCTGGGCGCTTTAATCCGAATTAGGGAACCAGGCTTGCTGATTTCCTCGTAACAACGCAGTTCTCTAGGAGGACGTTCTACATAGAAGGGAGATGTAATTTCTACCCGTCCCTCTGGGAATTCTACTGTAGTAGGTTGTGAAGTGGATACAGGAGAAGTAGAGACAGCAGGTGTTGTAGGAGTTTCTTTCTCCTCAATAGGTGCTTCTAAATCAGCAATATCTCGCCACTCCAGTCCCAATTTATCGGAAATTTCAATGAAGTACGAGTAATCAACGGGTCTGCCATTGAGAAAATTACTCACCGTTGATTGGGATATGCCTAATTCTAAAGCTAAAAGTTTTTGGCTGATGTAGGCATTTCGCTTTAGAGCCGATTTAACTCTAGGTATGCATCCTACACTGACTCTTACTGAGCGTGGCATTGCTGATTTTTATTTAAATTCCCATAAATAGCTTAAAGTATGGGAATTTATAAAGTAAAGTCGATGACAAGTCGATGAGTAATCGATAATCTCCAGTTCCAACTCAAGCAAGGTGACGATTTGATTGAAGTAGTGGTTTGTAGTAGTGCTGCTCAATTTTAAGCACTAAAGTGCTTACTACGAACTTCCTTCACCCATCAGAACTAATGAAACGAACCAGTAGGTATATTAACAAACATTTAGCAAAATACTTATGACTAAAAACTATGAATATAAAGTTGGAGGAAGTCTGGCGAATGATGCACCCAGTTATGTGGTGCGCCAAGCAGACTCTGACCTTTATCACGGACTGAAGGCTGGTGAATTTTGTTACGTCTTTAATTCCCGGCAGATGGGGAAGACTAGCCTGCAAGTCCGGATTATGAAAAGGCTGCAAGCAGAAGGAATTGCCTGTACTACGATTGATGTTTCTGGGCGAGGTAGCCAAGATATCAAGCCAGAGCAGTGGTATGGTGGTATTGTCTACACACTGGTAACAAATTTTAAGATTGCTAATCCCAGCGAGTTCCTGCGGAGTTGGTGGCGCGATCGCATCGATTTGTCACCTGTGCAGCGTTTGGGGGAATTTATAGAAGAGGTGCTGCTAGTAGCAGTGCAAACAAACATAGTCATTTTTATCGATGAAATCGATAGCATTCTCAGCTTAAACTTCCCCAGTGATGATTTCTTTGCTTTTATCAGAAGCTGTTATGAACAACGCACCCGCAACAGCAAATACAATCGTCTTACTTTTGCTTTAGTTGGGGTTGCCACTCCCTCGGATTTAATTGCCGACAAAACGCGCACACCGTTTAATATTGGTAAAGCAATTCAACTAAAGGGCTTTCAGATACATGAAGTAGAACCTTTGTCAAGAGGTTTAGAGGGAAAAGTAGACGACCCCCAAGCTGTGATCAAAGAGGTATTGGCTTGGACTGGTGGGCAGCCGTTTCTCACACAAAAGCTGTGTCAAATCATAGGGAGTAGGGAGTGGGGAGATGAGGAGAACTCCCAATCCAAAATCCAAAATCCAAAATCCAAAATCCAAAATCAAAGAGTTGGTGCGATCGCACATCATCGAAAATTGGGAAGGACAGGATGAACCGCCACATTTGAAGACGATACGCGATCGCATTCTCATGAGAGAACGACGTGCTAGTGTGCTGCTAGGGCTGTATCAGCAAATTTTGCGCTCCTCCCAAGAGGCGATCGTCGCCGATGACAGTCCAGAACAAATAGAATTGCGGCTGAGTGGATTGGTGGTAGAACAGCAGGGTGCGTTAAGAGTTTATAATCGCATTTATCAGACAGTTTTTAATTTAAATTGGGTAGAGAAAGAATTAGCTAATCTACGACCCTATGCTGAGGTTTTCACAGCTTGGGTAGCTTCCAACTATCGAGATGAGTCGCGGCTATTACGTGGGCAAGCCTTGCAGGATGCTCTAAAATGGGCTGCGGGTAAAAGCTTGAGCAATGTAGATTATCAGTTTTTAGCTGCCAGCCAAGAATTAAATCAAAGAGAAATTGAAAATGCTTTAGCAGTCCAAGAAGAAGAGAGTCGGATATTAGCTCAAGCAAACGAGACATTAACCAAAGCGCAACGAAAAGCCAAACGGCAGATACGTCTTGGGGTTACTATTGGGGGTACGATACTGGCATTGTCCATAATAGTGGCAATAATCGCAGGGGTAGTGGCAGGTAATGCAACTCAACAAGCATGGGAAGCACAAGAAAGTACTAAACTGGAGGTGGCAGGAGTCAGTGCTTTACAGCAGTTTGAGTCTCAAAAAATAGAAGCATTACTGTCGGCTATGGATGCGGGACAAAGGTTAAAAGAACTGGTTAAAGACGGACGCCCCTTAGAAAAATATCCAACCGCCAGCCCCATCCTGGCTTTACAAACAATTCTCGATCATATTTGGGAGAAGACTCAACTCACTGGGCATCAGGGTTCAGTCAACAGTGCCAGTTTTAGCCCGGATGGACAGCGCATCCTCACCGCATCATACGACAAAACCGCTCGGGTGTGGCGGGTTGAAGGATTAGATCAACTGTTAACGCGGGGTTGCGATTGGCTGAAAGATTACTTTGTCACCCATCACGAAGCACGGGAAAAACTTAAGGTGTGTCAGAAAAGGTAAGTGGGGAATTAGGTGAAAAGCTAGTAAGGAGTTTCCTGTTTATGAAAAAGCAGCTTGGATTTCATCACGATGCGCTTCGTAAAGACTTTGCCCTGATTGTTTCATCTCCTCAATAGGGGTGTGAGACACTACCACTTCAGATGTTTTGCTTACCAAAATTTCTCCTACCTGCCCCACAGATCCAATCAAGGGATAAGTTAGGATTACAGGGACTTCCCAGACATCATTTGTTGCGCTTATCTTTGCTTGATCTGCCGTGAAGCGATCGCCTAAGATATCGCTGAGAAAAACATTAGCTGCTGCTTGTGCTTGCAAAGCTGTTACTTGAGGTGCTACTTTCATCTAATTTTTGTTTTTCTTCTAATTTTAAGGTTTGAGACGAAATCCCAGGTAATGGGGAAGATTACGGTAGGTAGGATTATTTCCTTGATTACCTGATTTAGGTAGGATAAGATTCCCGCGTTGGGAATTGTACAGGTAAGTTGAACCACCGCCATCAATGGTGATAATATCTCCTTTTACGCCTGATTTACGTAATAAATTAGCGGCTTCATCTAGTGTTGCTTGATTCACTGTCACAATTAACAGTAGCTCATCACCGGGGATACCATCTTTATTTAATGTACCGACAACATGATACTTATTTGCTGGATTTTTGCCTATTATTTTAGCCGGATGATCAGTATACTGATACGTGACGATCGCATTTTGAACGCTTTTTGAATTCAAAGACGCACCAGTAGCTGGGTTGTAATTAAAAATGTAGGCTTTTTGATCGTCCCAAACTAAAGCTTTCAAACGAATGTTAGCATAACGTGGATCTTTTGGTTGGCGAATCGGTCCATAAGGGCTATTTCCTCCAGTGATAACTTTACCATTAAGTTTCACGGGGAATGAAAGTTGTGAACTAGATTTGAATTGCTCAAAAAAAGCACAGTTAATCACAGAAAAAACTGCATTGCCGTACAGCTTTTTATATCTGTCAGTTACTTCACTAAACAGTTTGCTTTGAAAAAAAGGGCTGTCATACTTACCTTCCCCTTGATAATATTTTCCCTCCCCTTTACCTTGATTATCTACTTCTCCAATCAATTGGTCTATTTGCATTTTGCGTAAATCAATCACTTGCAAATAAGCTAAGTTACCGTTTGTTAATTTTTAGACATTACAAATTTGTCGCCATTCTATAAAAAATAGCGAGATCTATACTTAAATCGATTTTCATTTGTTATGCCCTAGATTCACCCACTAATCGGGAATTATTTTCTTTTAAGGCATTTTCTAGGGCTTCTACTCGTTGTTTTAAATCTACTAGATCCACTTTCTCGGTTTCATCAATGTAATCTTCGATCATCCGCAAGATCACATCAGTGATTTTTTTCCCTTCCTGTTCAACCTTACTCGTGAATTTACTTTTCACTCCTGGGTCTATTTGGATCTGGATAAAAGTTCTTTCTCTTTTTGCTGTCATATTCGATTGCAAATGCTGCTTATTCTCAAACTAGCAATCTCTGAAGGTAATGACAAGTGTAATGAATACCCTTGACTTTTTCATGAAAATACCGGTACAATAGAAAGGGAACACCAATGGCTCCCGACTAAAAATAGGAAGGCAATCGCCAATCTAGCCAGAAGTCGCGATCGCCCCCAACGTCAACCCTAATCAAGGGCAAATAAAGGCTCACCAATTCTCAATAAAGGTTTACCAGTAAAGGCGTACCAATACTTAATAAAGGCTCACCAATTATATGATGACACAAGAACAAGCAATTGCATACAACGAGCAAATAATCGCCCAGTCAGAGTTGGAGCAGTACGTTAGCCAACCAGCAGCGGTGCAACTGAGCAGTAACTTAACACTAGAGTCAGCTACTAGCAGTATCCTGTATCATGCATTCTTCTTGGCGTCAGAGAAAAAGCGATCGCCAAAAGAGTACAAAAAGCTGCTTCAAGAACAAGGTTGGAAAGGCGAAGAAAAAAAGTATCTCAAAGTGGCACAGGCATTTGCGAAGTTTTCGCCCGAAGACTTAGCTCAAATTGAACCAGCAACTATATTCCGACTAGCAAACAATTCCAAGAAATACAAACCAGTAATTGAAGCCCTGCTCGACTTGCCAGAAATCACTCAAGCAGCAGTAAGAGAATTAATCCAACAACAGCGCCAGCCGAAGGAACCTGCTTCAGAACCGCTTAGTATTTGGCGGCGTGCAGTTGATGGTAGGCGCTACTGCCAAATCCCACCCATTCACGAAGAGGATGAGCAAACTGGCACTATCCTACAAAGGGCAATAGATTTTCTGGGATTACTACCACAAGCAATCGTCAGAGAAGCTATGGAGTTGTGGCAGGCGTATCATGAAGGGCGGTTAGTGGCAGTTGAGAACGTTCCCTCGCCTGTTGAAGAAATTTCCACCGAAGATGTGGAGCCACAAGCAAAGGAAGATTTATCAAGTCATTCAGATAGCACAATGCCTCAACAGGCTCCTGATAGCATCTGCGCTCTGGTGAACGAAGATGCAGTTGAAGCTCAACCATCTTTTGACAACTTACCTGATAGCTGTAGTGAAGATGTGGAACAAAAATCAGATGACGACTATGAGGATGATGCGATGAAGGCAAAATTATCCGAGTCTACAGACTTGAAAGAGTCTGACGTAACTGAGCGATCGCTTGAAGTTGCTCCTCTCCAGTTGCTTGCGCCTGTGCCAAAGCTTCTCCTATTCCTTGTAACTTGTGCCTTAGCCCATCAAGAGAATCCTGAATTGGTTGTAGCATTTCTTGATAAAGATTTACTCCACCCCAAGATTCAGCAATTGCTTTGCGTAATGACAGCAAGTTTTGCTCCATAGTTTGTAATTCTTGACGTTTCAGAGACTGCTGTTGAGTTTGAGCGTTAATACTTTCCTGTGTTTGCTCAATTTTGCTTTGGATCTGCTCAATTTCACTTTCCAAGTTTTGCAGTACTTGTGATTGTTGTTGTCGCTGTGTTTCAATTTGTGCAAGTATTGGTTTTAGGTCAATTTTTTGCGCCTCTTGCCCATTACTAGGCATTCCTTGTCGTCGTAACAAAGCTGCTTGGTGTTTTTGGAGAACTTCCTGCTTTTCTACCAAGCTACGTCGTTGTCCTACTAAAGTTTCGTTCAACATTTGGTAGAGATCTTTTTCATCAGCTAGTTCTTCTTCTAATGCCGCAAGTTCTAAAACAGATGCTTGATTTAACTTATTTTGTAGTTCTTCTATAGCTTGTTGTTTGTATTGTAGTTCTTGTTCTTGTTCGTCAACAAAACTAGAGTCTACCTTTAACTTTTCTGTAATTTCTTGCACTATTTTTTGCAGTGCTTCATCAGATAAGTTCTGTAAAGATTCTTCTTCAAGCGGCGAGTCAACTACATGACTAGATAACTCATGAATTTGTTGATATAACTCTTTTTTATGTTGTAAATTAAGAGTCAGAGTTTGTACAAATTCTTGCTTAGAGTTGAGATTAACCTGATGCGCAGCTAACTCTTCTTTGTGCTGCCAAAGAGAACTTTCGGCTTGTTCCCATTCATTTTGACGATCAAGTAAAACTTGCGCCAAGTGGTCAATTTCTACTTGTTGCTCGTTAACTACTATTCTTTGCTGCTCTAATTTTTGCCAGTGTGGGTTGAGAAGAGCTTGCTGACTCTCAACCATTTCAAAGGCAAAATTCAGGTGTTCCCTCGCTGCTTCTTGTGGCTGAGCAGTATCGCAGAGGCGATCGCATAACTCAGTTAATACCCGAATTTGTTCAGAATCCAGCGCCGCTGATGGTTGTTGTGCGCCATACTCTTCTAAACGACGCTGTTCACCTCGTAAATGCTCCCAAGCTCCTTCGAGTTCTTGGCGGTTCCGGGCAATTTCTTGTCGCAGTTGCTCAATTTCCTCACGGGATGTTTCTAGTTCCTGTTTTTGTCCTTCTAAGCGTTGAATCTCAACTTCTGTGTTTTGCAGTTGTTCTAAGCGAGCCTCAAAATCCATTTCACGGCGATTTAATTCTTGCGCTTGAAATGTTAAGGACTGCTTCCACTGATCAATTTCTTCTTCCTTGTGTTTAAATTTTTCCACCTGACGAGAAAAATTTTGCAACACGTTAACTAGTGGGCGACTAGCTTCTTGAATCCGTTGCACTTGACGGTTATTCATTTCCACTAATACTAGAACGCCATCATTTAATTTGTTGGCTTCCTCAGCGGCGACTGCTTCTTCCGATGCTGTACTCCAACTCTGATCTGTCCGTTGACAAGCCAGTAGTTTCAGTTCAGTTTTGGCACCACTACCTAGTAACCCACCTTTTTGCTTTTGTACTTCTGCTAAATACAGCACAACTTTAATCCTTATGAAGTACTTGTTCCCTATGTTTTAGGCTATACCTTAAATTAATTTGTTAGGTGGTTTTATTTTCTCTGATTTGAGAAAAAATAAAACCGACATAATTAGCTATACACGACTAAAGTCGTTTGTTGACTTATATAAAATCTAGTAATTGCATTCTTAATATTTTGTACAGTGTTTAGCTCTATTGCCTACCGTGTTATTACTTATTTGATAAAAGTATATTAAAAAAGTTTAAGATTTTTGTTTTTAGGTATCCTCTTATAGTGAGGTAGAGAGGTAAGAACGCAAAGAATGACAAATGAAGGCACAAAAATGGGCAAAATAAAGCCGTAGAGGAAAAAAGGACAGAAAAAATGATTATAAGGAGTTTGCTACGCTCTCATGCAAGGAAATTTGAATGAAATTGATATTCGTAGTATTCTACAGTTGATTGAATTGGGGCAGCGAACAGGGTTGCTGTTTGTTGAAGATTATGGCTACCCAAATTGCCCTGAATATGACTGGAAAAAACGGTCTTGGTATGTATTTTTTCTCAACGGTCAAATTATCTACGCTGCTAATGGTGATAGTAGTTTATCGCGGTTGGGCGATTACTTGCGTCATTACCAAATTAAGGTACAACTTGACGAGATGGAACTAGCGTCCATCGCATCACTGAACGCACCAGAGTATGGCTACTTGTGGACACTTCTATCACAAAATACTATCACCCCAAAACAAGCTCGTAGTATTATCCACGGAGTGGTACACGAAACCTTGTTTGACTTGTTGAGTTTACACAAAGGTAGCTTTATTTTTGAGTTAGGTTCGCCGCTTGCGCCACAATTAACTACCTTGGAGATTGCACCAATATTAACAAGAATTATTAAGCAAGTCCAAGAGTGGAAGCAACTGTATCCGTATATTCAATCTCCAGATCAATTTCCGGTGCTTGCCGATTTAGCTCAGCTACGCTCATCACTGCCAGTAGCAACGGTAAATAAGCTACAAAACTGGGCAAATGGTAAAACGTCACTGCGTCAACTAGCTCGTTATTTAAACCGTAATACTCTGACAGTGGGTAGAGCAATATACCCGTACATACAACAGGGTTGGATGCAACTAGTGTATTCTGTATCTAGTGAGAGTACAGATAAGCATTGGGGGTTAAATTCGGCGGGACAAAAAGCACGGATTGTGTGTATTGACGATGCGATGACTGTATGTGAGGTAGTAAAGACAATTTTACAACCCCAGGGCTTTGATGCGATCGCTTTCACCAATCCCCTAGAGGCGCTGAGTCTTGTGTTTCAACTCCAGCCAGATTTAATTTTGTGCGATATTGCCATGCCACAACTAGATGGTTATGAAATTTGCGCGATGCTCAGACATTCTACAGCATTTCGGTTGCTACCAATAATTATGCTGACTGGTCTAGATGGGTTTATCGATCAAGTTAAAGCCAAAATGGTAGGGGCTACAGACTATTTGACGAAACCGTTTGGAGACACTGAGTTACTTATGCTCGTAGAGAAGTATCTTCAGCCGAGTAACTCATAAAGTAACAAACAAGACACAAGACTTGTTAATTTGCTCAAATATGATGTAAAAAATATTATCACATAACCCATCAATCTCTGTAAAACATCCACAGGTAAATTAGTGAACAATAAAATTAATTTATACAAAAAATGCTGGTGGATAACCAGGGAATGTTCCAGATAGGGACGTCTACATCAGGAGGTAGATAAGCTTTTATGAGTACAGTTCTGATTGTGGAAGATAGTATCGCGCAGAGGGAGATGATTACAGACCTTCTTTTAGCCAGTGGCTTAACTGTCACTCATGCTAGTGATGGACTAGAAGCGTTGGAGGCAATTCAAACCACTTGTCCAGATTTAGTGGTACTAGATATTGTCATGCCCCGGATGAACGGCTACGAAGTTTGCCGGAGATTAAAGTCCGATCCAAAAACCCAAAATGTTCCCGTAGTCATGTGTTCTTCCAAAGGTGAAGAATTTGATCGCTACTGGGGGATGAAGCAAGGTGCAGACGCTTACATAGCCAAACCGTTTCAACCTACCGAGTTGGTGGGAACCGTTAAACAACTGTTGCGGGGATAAGGAAGTATAAGCAGATGGTTAGTAAACCAGACTTTTTCGGAGGCAGTGGACAAGATCACTTTCGTCCTGAATTTCAAGTAGAAAGTCCTGAAGGTGAGTTGTATCTAAGGTTTTACATTCCCGGACATCAGGAGTTTGCACTACTAGCGACAGGTATTCGAGAAGTAATCGAACTTAGTCCCGATAAAATTACCCCGATACCTAATGCTTCTCCATTGCTTTTGGGTACTCTAAATCTACGAGGTCGAGTTATTTGGGTGGCAGATTTGGGTCAATTTTTAGGAGAAGCAACGGCATTAAACACAGATCGAGCAGAAATTCAAGTGATTGCAATTGAAGAACAAGACACGATTGTCGGTTTGGCTGTAGAGGAAATCGGCGGTATGGACTGGCTAGATGTACAGTATCTAAAAGCACCAACAAATGTGCCGGATACTATGGCTCCCTATTTACGGGGGGAGTGGTTATTGGATGCACACAGTAATCACTGTCTGCGACTGCTCGATCAGACAGCAATTTTGCGAAGTGCGCGGTGGGCAGGATAAATAGGGAGGCAATAAATGGCAGCTAGTATAGATGATTACGAGCAAATATATCAGCAGGCGTATAAAGCCTATGTTCAAAGGAACTATGAACAGGCGGCAACATTAATTGATCAAGTAGTGCATAAAGTACCAGATGACCCTAACACTCATTTGTTACGGGGTCATGTTTACTATGTTTTGCAACAATACGATGTAGCAAAAGAAGAATATCTTCAGGTATTAGCATTAACTAATGAGCAAGAGATTATTGATTTTGCTAACAATGGTTTAGAAAATATTAGTCAATACCAACAGCAATCAGAACAGGATGCTCAAGCAGAACCTGAACAAAACAGTTTACACTCAGAGCAAATTTTTACAGATGAAGAATTAGAAAATTTAGGAGATAATCTGCATGATTTATCATTCAACAGCACAAGTTTTAATCTCGACTCATTGAGTAATATTCAAGTTACAGATGTTGACTCATCTTCCAGCAATCCCTTTGACTTATCTCTAGACCTTACTCCCCTTGATTCAACATCGAATCAAGGTACAGCCGCAAATGAAAATCCTTTTGCCAATCAAGATTTAGAAGAAAAACTAACTAATAGTGGAGAGGCTCAATCAGAATTAGAATTACCTGCTTTCTGGCAGAAAAATTTTACATCAGAACAGACAAATGGTACTGCGCACAAAAAAAACTCTCTCGCAGAAAATTTGAGCCAACCATTCTCTCAAGTTCCTCCAATAATTAAAGAGGGTGAAAATTCTACCAACTTTATTAATGATGATTTGAACTTACCTTCTTATTTAGAAGAAGATGAAACTCTGCTGTCTGGTGAAATTGTACCTATTCTAAATTCAACAAATAATCAGATAGCATACACAAATTTTGAAGATTTTTTACCTAAAGCCGAACCTAAACCACCAGAAAAATCTGAGCAGGAATCATTATCAACTAGTGATTTATCTGGAAAGGAAAAGCCGTTTCATTCTGTTAAGAATACATCTCAAAACAACTTTGATGATGACAGTTTTGACTTTGAAGCATTTGAGTCGGCTTTTGGTACAGAAGTCCCAGAAGAAGCCAATATACCGACAAATGGAATTGGCACAAGCAAAAACATAGAGTTTCTTGATGACTTTGAAGAATTTGACGATTTAGGAAATATTCCCGGATTTGACTTTACGAAAGATTCAACATTTAGTAAAGAGCCTGTACTTTCTCAGCCAATCAATAACGGTAGTGGTAACGGTATTGCACAAAGTAGTGTACCAAATACTGACACAGGTCGTGATGCCGAGCTATTTAGTATTACTGGTTCACAAGAAGCAGTTCCCGTCTTTACCCAAACAGATGTCACTTATGTTGAACCTCAAGTTAACGTTGAGCAAGGCTTTTTAGCACCATTGGAAAATGCCTCACTACAAACTAAGCAATGGTTTATTGCTGGTACTGTAGGGGTATCTTGCGCACTAGTTGTCGCCGCAGTCAGCTTTGCTGCTGCTAACTTAGGCGCTCCCCAACAAAGAGAATCGCTCCGAAATACTGGTTGGGCAATGACACTAACTGCTGGAATTGTCGGGTTTGCGACAACGGGTTTGATGGGTAACTTGACAATGAGGCAAATTCGCCGCACAACTAGAGACTTGCAAACTCAATTTGATGCTGTGCGTCAAGGTAATCTTAATGTCCAAGCTACAGTATATTCGGAGGATGAACTTGGGCAGTTAGCCACGGGCTTTAATGAAATGGCTCAGGTAATTTTTACAACTACGAATGAAGCTACACGTAAAGCGCAAGAACAAGAAGAAGCGAAGGAAAATCTACAACGTCAAGTGATTCGGCTGCTCGATGATGTAGAAGGTGCTGCCAGGGGAGATTTGACGGTACAAGCAGAGGTGACAGCCGATGTACTCGGTGCTGTAGCTGATGCTTTTAACCTGACAATTCAAAACTTGCGGGATATTGTGCAACAGGTGAAAGTCGCCGCACGAGAAGTGACAAAAGGAGCAACTAATTCCGAAACTTTTGCCAGAGCATTATCTAGTGATGCTTTGCGACAAGCAGAAGAGTTGGCTGTTACTTTGAATTCTGTACAGGTGATGACTGACTCCATCCAACGAGTAGCAGAAGCAGCACGAGAAGCAGAAACTGTTGCGCGTGACGCTAGTGCGATCGCTCTTAAAGGTGGAGAAGCAGTAGAAAATACTGTAGCGGGAATTTTAGAAATTCGCGAAACGGTGGCAGAAACAACCCGCAAGGTGAAACGACTGGCGGAATCATCCCAAGAAATTTCTAAAATTGTGGCTTTGATTTCCCAGATTGCTTCGCGCACAAATTTACTTGCACTCAATGCTAGTATTGAGGCAGCAAGGGCAGGAGAAGCTGGAAGAGGTTTTGCGATTGTCGCAGATGAAGTACGTCAGTTAGCTGATAAGTCAGCTAAGTCGTTGAAGGAAATTGAACAAATTGTCATGCAAATTCAGAGCGAAACAGGCTCTGTAATGACGGCTATGGAGGAAGGTACACAACAAGTTATCCAAGGTACAAAATTGGCAGAAGAAGCCAAGCGATCGCTCGAAAATATTATTCAAGTTGCCAATCGCATTGACATCTTGGTTCGCTCAATTACTACTGATACAGTCGAACAAACCGAAACTTCCCGCGCTGTTGCTGGTGTAATGCAATCCGTCGAGTTAACAGCGCAAGAAACATCTCAAGAAGCTCAACGTGTTTCTGGTGCCCTACAACACCTAGTAGGTGTATCCCGTGACTTAATTAGTTCCGTTGAACGTTTTCGTGTAGAAACTGCTGAAACTAGATAAAAACCATGAATTATGAATTATGAATTATGAAATGAAACAAACTTCTTTCATAATTCTTTGTTCAAAATTCATTTAAAAATTCATTTAACATTCTTTAGACATGCTGCCAGAACAACAACAGCGCATTTTGGGTTACTTCATTGAGGAAGCACTCGATCACCTAAATACAATCGAGCAGGGTTTGCTGAATCTCCAAAGTACCCTGAACGACTCGGAGATGATTAACGAAGTTTTCCGGGCGGCTCACTCCATTAAAGGTGGAGCGGCAATGCTAGGTCTGAGTAGTATACAGCGCACCGCTCATCGTTTAGAAGATTGTTTTAAGGACTTGAAGGAACATCCAGTCCAAGTAGACCAAAAGTTAGAATCTTTGTTCCTGGGTGTATCTGATACTTTAAAAGCGCTGTTGGAACAATTGCAAAGTCCATACGGGCTTTCTGAAGAAGCAGCTAATACTTTGATGTCAGAAGCAGAACCTGTCTTTACATGGCTACACGAACATTTAGAGTTACTAATCAAACAAAAAAATAATGGCGTAGCAACTAATACACCTACTGTAGTCATTTCTGTGCCACCAACAATAGTAGTCAAGGAAAGCGATAGTAAACAGGAAATTCAAAATCAAGTAATCCAAATACTACGGGAGATGTTGCAACTATTTAAACAGACAGCAACATCCGAAAATCGGCATAACCTTCAAGAATGCTGTCACCAATTAGCGCAAATTGGTGAGAACTTAAATTGGTTGCAGTGGTGTAATTTGTGTCGCCAAGCAGCAAGTGCAATCAAAAATCCGAATAACACTTATTTAAATTTAGCAAAAATCGTTATTACCGACATTAGACAAGGTTTGGAATTAGTTTTAATCGGCAAGGAAGCCGAAATCACTACTAGTGAACAACTAGAAGCGCTCATTGGCTTCCATGATATTGAATTTATAGAAATACCTCTTGAGGAAGATGAATCTTTAGAAAATAGTACAATTACCGTTCTTGATAGCAGTGACGAATTTCCATCGACGACAAATGTGGTGGCTGAATTTACTGCTGACATTCAACCACAAGATTGTATCACTTCTTTATTAGAATTAGAAATACCTGACCAAGTTAAAAATCACAGTGATGACAATTCTATTCTGAATTCAAACTTAGGATTTAAATCTCAATCTGAGCCTAATGGTCCAGTAGTAGGCATAGCAGAGTTAACAGAACTAGATGATTTATTTAAAGACGATACTACTGATTTAGATGATGGAATATGGGTTGAAGAGGAAATTTCTGCTCTCTTAATTACTACAGGGACTGAGCAGGTAAATAATAGTAAGGAAGATGTTGATACCATTGACTTTTTCTTAGAAGAAAATCATCAGCAAAATCAAATTAATACAGATGAACAAACTTTAGTACAGTTATTTGGTAAGGAGTTTTTAGAAGAAGATAATAAAGATTCACAAAGTCAAGAAGACCCACTTTTTATTCTTGAATTCAGTAGTGATGATGTAGAGACAAATATAACAGCAGTTGGTGATACACAAATACAACCTACAAGTGAGATCACTCGTAATGTATCCACAGATAATATATTATCAACTAAATCAGAGGTGATTCCACATGCTGACGAAATTTTGTCGCTAGATGATTTGTTTGCCTCTGTTGAAGAAGAAACTAGTTCAACTCCACATCCAGACAAGTCAAGCAGTGATTTAGTGCTTACACCTCCTGTATACGATCTAAATAATTTTTGGGAACAAGAGGAAGAAAATAATCCTAACGAAGAAAGTGCTGCAGTTGCTTTACAAGAAATATTACTAGCTACTACAGGTAGTGAAGATATTTTTGAAACGAGTTCACTAATTGATGTTGATGATTTCTTTGCCGAATTTAGTTCAACAGACGACAATAGTGAAGTATCTGCCGCTACATTACCGCCAGAAGCAGTTGAATTGACACCAAATTTTACTACGTCTACAGAAACGGTTGTACAAGAATTACCTTCGGAAAACGAAATTGATTGGTTTAACTCGGTTCAGCCTGAAAGTATAGATCATCCTTTTACAGTCCAACAACAGAATTTAGGCGATGATGATTTACTGGATATTGACACATTAGTAGATTTTGATTTTGCTGATCCTGAGTTTTTCATCCAAACAGAAGTAACAGAAGTTGTAGACATTGAGAATATTTCTAATTTAGAAGAAGAGAATTTAGCAAATTTTCTCCTAGAACCACAACTAGCAGAGGGAATAGAGGAACCTGCGCTGTTATCTTTTCCACAGGAAGAAGCTCAACAAAAAGAACTAGAGGAAGTAGAAGACGATATATCTATTGCTGATGAGTTTGCTCTGTTAGATCATTTACTAGGTGAACAAGTAGCATCAGGGACAAGTAATATCTCTTTACCACAACAAGAAATCTCTGCTCTAGAAGAGTTGCTAAACTCTGTACCAAAAGAAGTTGTCAAAGATACAGTTTTAGTCAACTTTGAAGAACACTTCCAAGAATTAGAGCAGATGGTGAAAGGAGATTTACCTTTGCGCCCATCTGTTAGCCGCGCTCCTAGATTTGAACAACTAATGAAGGTTCCAGTTAAACATCTGGATGACTTAAGTAATTTGGTTGGGGAGTTGGTAGTAAATCGTAATACTTTAGAACAGGATCAAGAGCGTCTGCGACAATCTTTAGATAATTTGCTGATTCAAGTACAACAGTTGTCGGATGTGGGAGCAAGGATGCAAGAATTGTATGAGCGATCGCTACTAGAAGCTTCTTTGTTAGCAAGCCGCAAAAACAACGGTAATTCTAATCTAAACACAGATCGAGGTTTTTCGGAATTAGAAATGGATCGGTTTACACCTTTCCATAGCTTGTCTGGGGAAATGATTGAACTAATTGTGCGGGTGCGGGAGTCAGCCAGTGACATTGATTTTGTCACGGAAGAAACTGAGCGAGTCGCAAGGCAATTTCGCCAGGTAACTACTCAGCTACAAGAAGGAATCACACGCAGTCGCATGGAGGCTTTTGGCGAAATTACTACTCCTCTGGAGCGAGGAGTGCGTGAAAACGCAATCAAATACGAAAAACAAGCGCAACTGGTGATTGAAGGACGAGATACTTTGATTGATAAGATGATTCTAGAGCATCTTAAAAGTCCAATGACACATTTGCTCAATAATGCGATCGCTCATGGAATTGAAACATCACAACAGCGAGAAGCCGTAGGTAAAAAACCTGTGGGAGTCATCACAGTTCGCGCCTTTCATCAAGGAAACCAAACTATTATCTCCGTTAGTGATGATGGCGCAGGTATTGATATAGAACGGGTGAAAGCAAAAGCACTTCATATCGGTTTGATTACTCCACAGCAAGCCCAAAGCATGTCTCGTATTGATGTCTACGACTTACTTTTCCAACCCGGTTTCAGTACCAAAGATGAAGCCGATTTAATCGGTGGACGTGGTGTCGGAATGGACGTGGTGCGCACAAAAATCAGTGAAGTCCGAGGGACGATTACTACTGATTCTACCATAGGTAAGGGAACTACTTTCACAATTCGTTTGCCCTTAACTCTCAGTATTTGTAAAGCTTTGTGCTGTGTCTCTGATAAAGCCCGCATTGCTTTCCCTATGGATGGTGTAGAAGATACTCTAGATATACATGTAAAAAATGTTCAGCAAAATATTGATGGACAAAAATTTATTCAATGGCGTGATATTGCTTTGCCATTTAAACCATTAAAGGAGCTTTTAACTTTCAACCGTCAACTCAGTCGAGGCAATGTGTATGGTGGTAATCGCGACGATGATATGATTTCTGTTGTTGTGGTGCGATCGGCAAATACTATGATTGCCCTACAAATTGACCAAGTGCTCAGCGAGCAAGAAATTGTGATTAAGCAATTTGAAGGACCAGCTCCTAAACCAATTGGCGTAGCTGGTGCTACTGTATTAGGTGATGGTCGCATTATGCCTATTGCCGACGTATTGGAAATCATAGATATCTTCCAAGGACGAACCTCCACGCAACGTGGTGTTAGTCTTTGGGATCACAAGTCGAATGACGATGTATCAGAAGCTACTGTGATTAAGATCGATCCGACAGTGCTAATTGTTGATGACTCAATTACAGTTAGAGAATTGCTCTCTCTCACCTTTAATAAAGCAGGGTATCGCGTAGAACAAGCGCGAGATGGTCAAGAAGCTTGGGATAAGCTCCGTTCTGGTTTACCTTGCGACATCGTATTTTGTGACATTGAAATGCCCCGTTGCGATGGTTTGGAATTACTTTCTCGCATCCAAAAAGACACCAACCTCAACCATCTACCCATTGCCATGCTTACCTCAAGAGGTGCTGACAAACACAGACAAATGGCAATTCAACTCGGTGCTAGCGGTTACTTCACCAAACCCTATCTCGAAGAAGCACTTCTCGAAGCAGCATCTCGAATGCTCAAAGGCGAGAAACTAGTTGTTCCCATCCCTGAAAAGGATTAATCAAAATATTCCGGTATAATAAATACCTTTATGGGAACGGCTTGTGCGAAGAGATGCCATTTTTTATACCATTTTTAAGCGATCGCCCTGGTTGCTGTTTGAGTTGGTAGAACAACCACCAACAGAAGCCAGGAATTACCGCTTTGAATCGGTGGAGGTGAAAGAACCAACTTTTAGAATTGATGGCGTGTTTTTGCCTCCGCCTGATGCGACGCAAAGAACCGTCTTTTTTGCCGAAGTTCAATTTCAGAACGATGAATTACTGTACCATCGCTTCTTCGCGGAATCGCTTCTGTATGTGTATCGCAATCCATCACTTTATGATGATTGGTACGGAGTGGTAATTTTCCCCAATCGTAGTTTAGAACCAGAAAACACCAACATACATCGCTCACTACTCAACGGTGAGCAAGTACGACGGATTTACCTTGATGAGTTGGGTAGCCCAGATGAACAACCTGTAGGCATCAGCTTGATGCAGTTGACTACTGCCACTGAAGCACAAATGGTCGAACGGGCAAAACAGTTAATTGAGCGGGTGCAATCAGAACAGACAGGCACTCTAGCCAAGGATGACATAATAGATGTAATTACAACAATTGTTGTGTACAAGTTTGCGCAATTGAGTCGTGAAGAGGTGGAAGCAATGTTAGGAGTCAAATTAGAAGAAACTAAAGTTTATCAAGAAGCGGAAGCGAAAGGTCGAGTCAAAGGTCGCGAAGAAGGTCGTGAAGAACTAAAGCTGGAACTTGTACCTCGGATGTTGGCGCGTGGTATGACACAGCAAGAGGTGGCTGATTTACTTGGCTTGGCGATCGCACAAGTTGAACAAGCTGCCCAATCATAAACGTTTTACGTGATCAAAAAACCGTTTTCCACTGAAATTCATCATCAGCATAGGAAATCTGAAAATGTTCGGTTAAAATTTTCCGAATCAGTTTTACTCTGCTTTGAATTGTAAAACTTGAACGATTTCCTAGCGCCATTAACTCAAATGCTTTCACGATCTCGTCGGTTTCTCTTAATTTTATTGACAACTATTCTCATCTGTAAGTTATTGCAGGTTCCTGCTGTTGCAGCTCATCCCATCACCCCATCAAACGAGTACCATGTACAGAGACGATTATCATCTCCAACTATGACGAACTCAAAACGCTTAACTTACCCAACAAGCCGTAAAAGCGATCAAGTCGATAACTACCACGGTACTCAAGTAGCTGATCCTTACCGCTACTTAGAAGATCCTGACTCAGCCGAAACTAAAGCTTGGGTTGAGGCGCAAAACAAAGTTACCTTTGGTTATCTTAACGAAATTCCCGCTCGAGAAAAAATCAAGCAGCGTCTTACCCAAGTTTGGAACTATGAAAAATACAGTCTTCCGTTTAAAGAAGGCGCGAACTACTTCTACTTTAAAAACGATGGCTTGCAAAACCAATCTGTCTTATACACTTTAACCTCCCTCGACGCTGAACCAAAAGTTTTAATTGACCCCAACAAACTTTCCGAAGATGGTACTATCGCCCTTGCGGGATTATCCATCAGCGAAAATGGTAAGCTTTTAGCGTATGGTTTATCCACCTCTGGTTCTGATTGGCAAGAGTGGAAAGTCAGGGATGTGGAAACTGGTAAAGATTTACAAGACCATTTAAAGTGGATAAAATTTTCTGGCGCATCATGGACACACGATCATAAAGGATTCTTTTACAGTCGCTACGATGAACCCAAGGAAAAAGGCAAATTAGAAGATGTCAATTACTACCAGAAATTATACTATCACAGATTAGGCACACCCCAATCAGAAGACATACTAATTTACCAACGTTCCGATCAAAAAGAATGGGGATTTAGTGGTGATGTTACAGAAGATGGACGTTACTTGATTATTTCAGTTTGGTTGGGAACCGATCCAAAGAATTTAGTTTTCTATAAAGATTTAACGAATCCTAAAGCAGAAGTAGTAGAACTGATTAACAAATTTGAAGCAGATTACAGCTTTATTGACAATATTGATAGCATCTTCTATTTCCGCACTGATTTAAATGCATCAAGAGGACGAGTCATAGCCATTGATACCAAAAATTCCTCTACAGGGGGAGCGCAAGAAATTATTCCTCAAGCAGCGGAAACATTAGAAAGTGTCGGCATACTTAATAACCAGTTTGTCGCTGATTATCTCAAAGATGCTCGTAGCCAAATTAAAATTTTTGACCTCAAAGGTAACTTTGTGCGCGAGGTTGAATTACCAGGAATTGGTTCTGTAAGTGGGTTTAATGGTAAGCGCAATGACACAGAAACTTTTTATAGTTTCACTAGCTTTACTACTCCAGGAACTATCTATCGGTATGACATGGTGAGTGGAAAAAGTCAAGTGTTTCGTCAGCCTAAAGTAGATTTTAACCCGGCTGAATATGAAACAAAACAAGTTTTTTACCGCAGCAAAGATGGTACACAAGTGCCAATATTTATTACTCACAAAAAGGGAATTAAACTAGATGGGAATAATCCTACATACCTCTATGGTTATGGAGGTTTTAATGTCTCTCTAACGCCATTCTTTTCTGTTAGCAACTTGATTTGGATGGAGATGGGTGGTGTTACTGCTATAGCTAACCTACGCGGTGGTGGAGAGTATGGGGAAGAATGGCATCAAGCGGGAATGAAGCTGAAAAAGCAGAATGTATTTGATGACTTTATTGCGGCGGCTGAATGGCTGATTGCGAATAAGTATACAAAATCTGCTAAATTGGCGATCGGTGGTGGAAGTAACGGTGGATTGCTGGTAGGTGCTTGCATGACTCAGCGCCCCGATTTATTTGGTGCAGCGTTGCCAGATGTGGGCGTAATGGATATGTTGCGCTTCCACAAATTTACTATTGGTTGGGCTTGGATTTCTGAATATGGTACACCAGAAAATTTAGAGGAGTTCAAGGCACTTTATGCCTATTCGCCACTGCACAACCTCAAAGCGGGTACAGCTTATCCAGCAACAATGATTACTACAGCCGATCATGACGATCGCGTTGTTCCGGCACATAGTTTCAAATTTGCTGCTACTTTGCAAGCCGCTCATGCAGGTGATGCACCAGTGCTAATTAGAATTCAGACTAAGGCAGGACACGGTGCGGGTAAGCCAACAACTAAGATTATCGAGGAAGCTGCTGATAAGTGGGCTTTCTTGGTAAGGACTTTAGATGTGATTTAGCCTCACGCAAAGACGCAAAGGCGCGAAGAGAACTACTTTGCGTTTTTGCAAAGGACTGGTAGTAATCATTAAAGTTGCTTCCTCCATTGATCCAGCCCTACTAGGAGGACATCATCTAGCCAAGGCATAAACCTTTGAACAACTGTATCTTCTTGCTCGTTAGATGAAAATTGAAAAACTTCACTACACAAAACACGCGGAATTTCAGAGGTAACTTCTTGCTCGTCAGTTCTATCCCGGTACTCAATAAAGGCAGATGCTGCCATAATGCCAAGAAATTCAAAACCTAGCGCGTGGAATGAGAGGATAATCTCAGTTTGCCTATCCTCTTTAATTTTTAGTTTGACCCATGAACGGTAAGTTCTTGTATCTGCATAATATTCCAATGATCTTGCAGTTTGAATAATCTGCTGCCTAAACCAATAATCGTTGCTTTTGTCACTTCGTTTCACATCAGAAAAGTAACTTTCCTCTAGTTCATTCAATTCATTGTTTAGCGTCAGAGCAACTGCTCCAAACTTTTCCTCGGCAATGTCTTCTAGTTTTTCAGCAAGTGCAAACGCCTGGATTTGCATTTGCTGAATTTGTTTTTCTTTCCTGGCTTTTAAGCGCTCTATCCCCGCTGAAATTACTTGTTTAAGTGGCTTATGGTCGTTGAGAACATTTTCCGAAAGACTTAGAGCTTTGACAAATGCTTTTTTTTGAATTTTGGCAAATAAATTAACTAAAGAAGCTAAATCTCCCTTGTCAGCATCTTGTAGCGCATCAATATATTCATTCCGCAAGTCACGGTTAATGACAAGAGGAAACCAACCTGCTCTAAGAAAAATCAGTGAAGCTAATGCACGCGCCACTCTACCATTACCATCTTGAAAAGGGTGAATTTGGGCAAATCGATGATGTAACCAAGCAGCTTCTATTTCCGGTGGAACACATGCGTTTATATGCTCTAAATGCATAGAGACTAAACGTTCCATTTCAGATTGAACTTGTAGGGGAGGACAATACTCATGGATTGTTCCATCTCTTTGAGTTGGATTGTTAGGATTTTGCTTCCACTGCCCGTGTAACAAAGGAACCTGTACTTTATGACCAAAAGCATCAACAGCATCAACTATTTCTTGATGCCTTGTAAAAACTTGGTGTAGTTCTCTAAGATAAAACAATGAAAGTTCCCGTTTATGAGCTACGAAACTAAATAATCCTTCTAGGGCTTCAAGTTGATCAATTAAAACAGGAACTATAATCTCTGCTGGTTTATCAGTTGCTCCATGAGGTATCAAAGCTGTTTCAATTCCTTTCTCAATCAGTAGTTGTGTCGTACCTCTATCGATAGAATAAAGATTTTCAATTATTCCTGTTTCAATCGCCCACTCCCGACTTAGTTGCTCATTAAATTTCCTTACTGCATCTGACTCTTTCAGCTTCTTTGCCTGACTTTTCCAAATTGCAGCAAGACTTTCAAGTTCTGTGGCAACTAGTTCATTCCAATTTTTTGGCAAATCTTCAATGTACATTATGTATCTCAACCAAAGGCTCAATTTCTGATACAACCTGCTCAGGAGGACAGTATTGATGAGTAGTACCATCAGGACGCTGGGGATTATTTGACCTCGCTTTCCATTGTCCATGCATTAGAGGTACTTCAACAATATTTCCCAAAGAATCCTGCGCTCATGTAGTTACTTGATTCCTTGTTAAAATTTGATGTAATTGTCTAATGTAGAAAGCGGAAAGATTACTCTTATTTGTAACAAAACTAAATAATCCTTCAATATTTGCAGGAACACTTAATTCTGCTAATCGTGCTTTGGAGCTTGCAGTTGGCAGACTAAATTCAATACCTTGTTCAATGAAAATTTGTGTTGTACCTCTATCTGTCGAATAAAGATATTCAAGCATATCAACTTCAGAAAGCCACTCCTCCCGAAGGCTGCCTTTAAAATTCTCTAAAACACCAGAGCCTTGAAGCTGCTGTACCCGATTTTTCCATGCATTAATTAGTATAGCTAATTGAGGCGATCGCAAATCAGTCCAGTTGTATGGAAGGTCTTCGATGGGTTGCCACACATATGAAGTCATTATTACAAATCATCCCCCAGTTCTCGTAGGTAAGCAGGTTGGGGTACAAGTTGCCTCACAGTGTTGTGTCAGCCGTCTCTGGTACAAGGTAGGGAATCCAAACGCTTGTGTCTATTGTCATAGCTTCGCGTTCCATAGCAGTATTTGCTACCAGCTTAAGATACCATATATTATAAATAATATATGATACTAAGTAAGTAGGTGGGAATAAACCATACTATGTTAAGAAATGTAAATACCGCAAAACTCTTACGAATGACAAAGGACGACCCTTACTAGTTAACTATATTTGTACCGACCTACTTAAAGACTGATTGCAATGGTTTGAAGCAGACATTTGCTTATTCTCGATTGGTAGCAAAATCTAAAACAACGGTTTCATTCTCAGGGGCAACCTGGGAATATTTTTCTTGAGGATACCATTTGTGAGCGATCGCCGCTAGTTGATCTAAAACTACAATTAGATCTTGCGATCGCTCAGTTAATCCGTAGGTGACTTGTGGTGGAATAGAAGGCTTGTAGGAGCGGTAGACTATTTCTGCCTCTTCAAGCATCCGTAATCTTTCCGTCAGAACCTTTGACGAGATACCTTCCATTTGACGTTTGATAGCACCAAAGCGAGTAGGTCCATTATTGCGCAAAATCCACAGAATGTAGAAAGTCCAAGGTCCACCAAGCAGGTTTAACAATGTGCCGACTGGGCAACTCCCTGATTCCTGAGACACAGACATAGCTTTCTAGTTTCTCCTACGTACTCTAGTTACTTTATATTACCTAATTTTACATTTTTTACTAGTAACTTAAAGTAACTATAAGTCATGTGTATCCGGAGTGATTTGTTAAATTAATTAACAAAAACGCTTTGCACCCTAAAAATATTTAAAACTAAATATGGTTTATGAATAAGTGGTGCTAAATTACTAACATTTCACTAGGGCAAAAAGGGAGTACATCCTCGTATGAGTACTAGCTGTTGGAGTTGGCTCTCAATTGCCAGCTTGTGTGCAAGCCTTGGATGTGCAAACTGCGCTCAAGCTCAAATTACTCCTGATGCCAGTTTACCCAATAATTCTATTGTTACTCCTTCTGGGAACACGAGCATTATTGAAGGAGGAACTCAAGCAGGAAGCAATTTGTTCCACAGCTTTCAACAGTTTTCTGTTCCTACAGGTGGCGCAGCTTACTTCAACAATGCCCAAGATATTCAGAACATTATTAGTCGGGTAACAGGCGGTTCTATCTCCAATATTGATGGGTTAATTGGCGCGTCGGGTAATGCTAGTCTGTTTTTGCTCAATCCCAACGGAATTATTTTTGGTCCGAATGCATCGCTAAATATTGGTGGTTCTTTCTTTGCAACTACAGCCAACAGTCTTAAGTTTGCTGATGGTAGCTTTTTTTCCACCAATCCAAGCCCATCTTCCCCTCTACTCACAATTAGTGTACCCACTGGCTTACAACTTAACGGCAATCAGTCAGGAGCTCTTGCCAATGCTGGCAATTTAGTTGTTAAACAAGGGCAAAATTTAACTCTGCTTGGTAGCAACGTCACTAACAACGGGCAACTATCTGCAACTGGGGGGCAAGTTACAGTAGCAGCTTTCTCTGGTAATGCACAAGCAACTTTTGGACAAGCAGGAGTGTTTGTTGCAACTGATCATAGCAGCAATGGGCTTGGTGGTACTGCCATGATCGCTGGTATTGTTGATGCTTCCAACTTGAGTGCGGGAGAAGTTGGAGGCAAAATACAAATTTTAGGCTCGCGCATTGGTTTGCTAGACTCGTATCTTGATGTATCTGGCGATGCAGGTGGCGGAGTCGTGCTAATAGGAGGTGACTACCAGGGTAGAGGAATTCCTCAAGCAAGTGCCACTTACATTAGTCCGCTTTCAACTATCAAAGCAGATGCTCTAACTAAAGGCAATGGGGGACAAATCATCGTTTGGGGAACCGAATCAACCCGTGCTTATGGTAGCTTGAGTGCTAGAGGTGGAATTTTAGCTGGTAACGGTGGTTTAATAGAAACATCAAGTAGCAATTTTCTTGATGTTGCAGGTATTCGCGCTGATGCCAGTGCTACTAATGGTAGGAGTGGCACTTGGCTACTAGATCCGCGCAATGTCACTCTTGCCTATTCAAATACATCTAACGGTTCATTTAGTGATAGCAATCCCGACATTTTTACTCCCAATGGTGACGATGCAGTTGTATTTATTCCAGATATTCAAAGACAACTAGATAACGGCACAAACGTTACTATTACGACAGGGGCTTCGGGAAGTCAATCTGGAAACATCACTGCAAAAGAATTTGGCATTACTAAGACTACAGCAAACCCCGCAACCTTAACTTTGCAAGCGGCTAACGATATTAGCATACAAAGTTTTGAAATTAAATCAAATAATGGTCCACTTAATATAGATTTGCTTGCAGATAACGACAGTTCTGGTAGTGGGAATGTGAGTATTAGCTTTGGTGCTATTGAGACTGGAGGAGGAGCATTCACCGCAAAGGCGGCAGGTTTGATTGCATTAGAAGGCTTAGGAATTAGTAGCAATAACGCTTCGGTAAGTAGAGCAGTTCCCATCGCAATTACAAGCAAAGATATTACTTTAAAAAACGTTGGCATCGCATCAAGCAGCAGCCCCTTAGACGTGTTACTTACTTCTAATGGCGGGAATGTGAGTTTCAATGGTGGTGGAGTTGAAAGCAGGGGAGGAAGATTCACAATCCAAGCTACAGGAGGAGTTGCATTAGAAAACTTGGGAATTACTAGCAATAATGCTCAAAGTACGGTAAATTCAATTGCGATCGCAGGCAATGATGTTACATTGAAAAATTTTGGGTTCACATCGAATCACAATCGCCTCGACGTAGTGTTACAAGCAGTGGGTTCTGTTCCGGGGAATTTGAACCTTAGTAGTGGTGCATTTGAAACTAGGGGAGGAGGATTTACAGCAATAGCTGCGGGTTCTATTTTAATCGAAAGACTGGCAATTAACAGTAACAATGCACTTGCTGACACGGCAAACCCCATCACTATTACTGCACCCTCTGTATCAATTACAAGTGCTGGTATTAACAGTAACACGACTGGAGATGGCAATGCAGGATTAATATCGATCAATACTAACTCTCTCAACCTCCAAGTAGGAGGTATTAATAGCAACAGCACTGGTAATGGTAATGGGGGAACAATTGAGATCAAAGGCGGTTCTCTTACCGTTCAACAAGGTGTAATTAATAACGTAACTAATGGTAAGGGTAATTCAGGAAACATTAATATTGATGTCAATTCACTTTCCGTCAAAGAAGGTACGATTAGCAGTGAAGCCAATAATATTGGTAATGCAGGAGATGTAACCATTAAAGCTAACTCAGTTGAATTAGCACAAAATGGTAGTTTGGCAAGCAGAACTCGTGGCAATGGAAATGCTGGTACAATCAGTATTAATGCTGCTACTATGGTAATGAGGCAAGGGGGAATCAACCTGACTACTGAAGCTGAAGGAAAAGCAGGTCAACTCAACTTAACTGCTAACTCCCTAGAGATGATTGAAAAAGCGGGCATTGGTAGTAACAGTTCAGGAATTGGTAATGCGGGAGACATCACAATTAATGTTGGCACAGCCGTACTAAATAGGAGCGGGATTAATGCCAGCACTACTGTGCGGGGAGACGCAGGACAAATTAATCTCAAAGCAGGAACTTTGTTATTAAGTAACGGCACAGACATTAATAATAATACTCTTGGAGCAGGGAATGCAGGAGCGATCGCGATCATTGCTGACTCATTAATCATGGAAGATAGTGCAGTGATTAGCGATACTGGAGCAGTGAGACAAACAAGAGGTGTCACGTCTATCAACAACACAGGCAATGGTGGACGTATCAACCTCACAGCAGATACTATTTTCTTGAATAACAATGTCTTAGTCAGTAGTGAAACTGGTGGCACAGGGGCATCAGGAGAAATTACCATCAATGCCAATTCCCTTGTGAACAAAAGCAGTAGCATCAGCACAAGTACGCTGGAAAACTCTACAGGTAATGCGGGAAAAATTCAAGTTACTGCTAAGTCAGTTGTATTTGAAAATGATCTTCCTGGGCAACAAAGTGGATTAGGTAGTGTCACTAGAGGTACAGGCGATGCTGGAACAATTATTCTCAATGCTGACGCTGTAGTGTTGCGGAATGGAGGAGGAATAGGCGTTAATACCGAAGCGCAAGGCAATGCTGGTAAATTGTTTCTCACTGCTAACTCCTTGGTAATGGAAAATGGAGGAATTGGTAGCGAGAGTCAGCAGAGTACAGGCAACGCGGGAGAAATTGATATTAGGGTTAACACTGCTTCGCTCAACAATAGTCGTATTCGCACCACCACCTTTAATAGTGGCAAGGGTGGAGAAATTAGATTCACTGCAAAAGAAGCGCAACTCGTAAATAATAGTCAAATCGGCAGTGAAACTCAAGGTAGCGGTGCAGGCGGCAACATAAATTTGGAAATTGACGGAGCTTTAAGAATAAGCGATCGCTCCAGTATTTCTGTCTCTTCAACTACCACTAATACCAATAGCACACAATTAGGTAGAGCAGGCGATATTGAAGTACAAGCTAATTCTATTTTGCTAGATAACCAAAGTGCAATTCAAGGAGAAGCAAGATCCACAGATGGTGGTAGTATTACTCTAAAACCGCGAGACTTATTACTGCTACGTCGTAATAGTAAAATCTCCACAAGTGCAGGTACTGCGCAAACAGGTGGCAATGGTGGCGATATCATCATCAATACAAACAGTGGTTTTATTGTCGCCGTACCAGAGGAAAATAGCGATATCACCGCTAATGCCTTTAGTGGCAGTGGAGGGAGTGTTAATATCAATGCGATTAAAATCTTTGGGCTAACATCCCTGAGTCGGGAAGAACTTTCTCAACGTTTAGGAACGGCTGATTTTACTCAACTTAACCCCAGTCAATTGCGTACTAGTGACATCACCGCAATTTCTCAGGTTAACCCTTTCCTCGGTGGCGAAATTAATATCACAACTCCTGATGTTGAACCCAATCGAGGATTAGTGCCACTACCCTCAAATGTAGTTGATGCCTCACAACAAATTTCCACTGCCTGTACCCCTGGTAGTGGAAAAAGTAGTTCCTTTATTGCCACTGGGCGGGGAGGAATTGCATCCAGCCCTAGCGAACCGTTGATTGTGGATACAGTGCTGGCAGATTGGATTAAACTACCAGGAGAAAGAATAGTAGGGGAGCAGGGGCGTAGGGGAGCAGAGGAGAAAATTACTCCCCCACCCTTAATTGTGGAAGCCCAAGGATGGGTGGTGGATACTAATGGTGAGATTACCTTAATAGCGATCGCACCAACTGCCAATGATCAAATCTGGGTAAATGCTTCTTGCCCTATTCAGCGCTAAGCTGAGTTTTTTAAGATTAATCTAGACAATTTTCATACCTGAGACATAGAAACTATCAGCTATTCTTAGCGTCTAATTATTGTATGAAGTCTGGGTAAAAAATATGCTGCGCAAGATTTTATGCTTGGCAATCCCGATTACAGCAATGCCTTTTATCTCCCTAGAAATTGCACCTGCTGTGGCAATATCATCTGATCAAGGACACATTTCTGCACAGATTAGATCTAATAGTACGACTAGCAACTCATTACTAATATCACAGAGGTACGAAAGAGAACGAGAGTATAGTCAAGAATGTAGGCGTAGGTATCGTGAGGTATACCGAGATATTCAGGAAAATCGTCGCAACCTCGCGGAAGCTGACAATGATCGAGAGTATCGCCGCGCTCAGCAGAGGCTTGAGCGCAATCAAAGAAGACTTCAAAACATCAGCAATAGGTGTGACTCTGGTAATAGAAACTACCGCGATCGCGATTACCGTGACAGGAACTATCGAGATTACCGCGACTCCTCCCCGGTTAGGGTACCTATCGTTCCCCCACGATAAGCACTTTTACTACCAAAACTACTAGAATCGCGCTCAAGTTTTCCGACATAACACATATAGTTTTCAATCCAAACTATATGTGCCAACAAATATCTTTTGATTAAAGGTAAATTCACAAAGGACGTTGTTAATACTCCCAACTGTAGTTAACTTAACCAAGAAACAAGATTGTGCCTACAGAGTTAACGGATAGGGTAAAACTATCTTTTAGTAAGTCTAATAAGCGTCCTTTAGGTTTTTCCTTGATTGGTGATGTAAGTTGTTGAATACCTTTTGGTGGTGTAAATTCTTGGATAGCTTGTTCTTGCGCTAACAAAGTATCTTTACTCTTAAGTTCTGTGACTGTGGAATCTTGTTGATTATTTTCTAAATCGTTTTGCTTTTGGTGCAGCGGAGTGTCAATAACTTGGCAAGCTTGTACTAGCTGATTTAGTATTTGATTGGATAAAAGTTGGACATGTTCTAACTCAGGCTGACCCTGATTACTAATTACTACCGCAGATTCAGAATTACCTTCTACTTTGCTGTGAATTGTCGATGGCATTACTGATAGTTCTAACTCTATGTCAATAGGCATTTTTAACATTAAAGAGATATGAACTTTGCGTCCTTCTGAATGGGGGTTATGTAAGTTTACAGCAGACATAAGCTTTGAGAAAGATTAAAGTGTTTAAACAAAGACAAAAAACAAACAATGGAAATGTAGTTAAGAAGGCTACTACCTTGAAAAGGCAGTTAAAAAGCCTTCTATAACAAACATTTGCCTTAAATCAACAGTTAAACTCCGAAACTATATTGCGACAAATTACTGTAGTTGGGTAGTTGGCTGCTGTTTGTTGTAACCATTTTCAGGGAGACATTCACACTTCTGTGGTAGAGCCAACACTTGTGGTGTTAAGAAAAGATCGGGTTGTAAATAAACAGGTAATTTCTCTTGCTGAGCTGGTGCTGGATACACATTTACTTGTGGATAGATGTCGATGGGTACGTTCAATTTAATGGGAATAGTGAACTCGCAAGGGGTAGAATTACAATTTGGATAGGTCATGAGTAGATCTCCTGGTAATTGAATGATTTGAGTTGATGAGATTAGTTATGCAGAGGGTTGGATTGGTTGAGTAGGCAACTGCTGTCTGTTGTATGCATTTCCATTTTCGGGGAGACACTCGCACTTTTGTGGCAGTGCCAACACTTGTGGAGTTAAGAATAAATCTGGCTGTAAGTAAACAGGTAATTTCTCTTGCTGAGGAGGGGCGGGATGCACATTTACTTGTGGATAGATGTCGATGGGTACGTTCAATTTGATGGGAATAGTGAACTCGCAAGGGGTAGAATTACAATTTGGATAGGTCATGAGTAGATCTCCTGTGATTAATAAATGATTTGAATTGAGTGTGAAACTTAGTTGGGAATTTCCCTGATCCTTTATAGATGCAAGAAAAATTTACTTATGCACTAAGTTTTCTTGAGTTCAAGGTAAGCTTGGCTTGCCCTCTTTCTAATCCTTTATAGATAGAAGCAAAATCTACTTATGCACTTCAAGAATATTTACTAAAAATCTAGTTCCCTCCCCTTGCCAAGGGGAGGGTGAGGGTGGGGTAGAAGTTTCAATAAAATATTTATCTTTGATAAGGATAATAATACTGTGGATTCATCATTGGTGCTTGATAACCAGTTGGAGGCATAACGCTTCCGGGAGGGTTGCCATACCCAGGAGCTATAGTTGGTGGCTGTGGCTGGTATCCGACAGGGGGCATAGTTCCTGGTACTCCATTGGGGAAGGGAGGAGTAATTACTGGCGACTGGTAGCTAGTTGGAGGTACAGGAACTGTAGTATTAGGGGGTACGACAACACCTTGAGTGAACTGTTGGTAAGCAGCTTGAGAAATTGACTTAATTAATTTTTCGGCACTAGGATCGTTCTTAGGACGTTGTACCATGACGGCGACTATGTAGCGTTTGCCGCTGGGCATATCAACTAAACCTGCATCTGCCAACATTGTACCGATATCCCCGGTTTTATGAGCAATAGTTGCACCAGTTCCCAAACCAGTAGGGAGCAGATGGTTTCTAATGGTACGACGCATAATATCCAGTATGCGATCGCGTGAGGGCATACTCACCAAATTACCTTTGCTCACCATTGCCATCAAATTTCCCAACTCTTTAGGGCTAGTACTATTTGTACCTTGCAAATCAGGAAGTAGATTGCGAATAGCTGTGTTTGTCAACCCCCAACTCTGAAAACGTTGATTGAGCAACTCAATGCCACCCAAGCGAGAAATTAACATATTTGTTGCTGTATTGTCGCTCACAGTCATCATCTTCGTTGCGACTTCCAGTGCTGTAAACTGAGTTCCCACAGGTTTGTACTGCATTTCTCCCGAACCGCCTGCAACCATTTCTTTTTGCAAAGTCAGTGTTTCATCCAAACGGATTTTACCTGCATCTACATCTTGGAAAAAAGCGATCAACATGGGAATTTTAATTGTACTTGCAGCCGGGAATACTGTCGAAGCATTAACATCCACATAAGCGCCATTCTCCAAATCTACCAAAAAAACCCCTGGTTGAAGATTTGGGTAACCAGCTGCTAGAGTTTGTACAGCAGTTTTCAAAGCAGTATTCTCTTGAGATAGGAATAAGCCAGAAGCTGTTGGGGTATTTGACGGCGTTGCGGATTGTGTTTGCTCAACCTGAGGATGAGATTGTGACACTGCTGTGGTGATGCGAGTAGCAGGATCTAATATAGATAACACAGTTCCAACAATTGCGCCGATCCCAACTCCAACAATTAACAACCGCATGGCATATAAAATGGTTCTTGCCATCGGTTTTAATCGCGCCCTTCGAGATGAATTGCTTTTTTGTGCTGTTTGCTTTCGCACCCGTACTTTCGTTTTTGGCTTCATAGCGTGGGGGTTAAAGGGAGGAATTTTTTCCACCCTGACAGCATTTGGATTGAAGGGCGGAATTTTTCCCTTGATTGTAGCGGTTGGCTGAACTGAAGGCATTACCCCCTTTCGCCCGATGGATGCTATTGGGCGCACTTTACTAGCCGACTGCGATTTTGTAACTTTTACTTTATCCTGTCTTATATTTTGGATGGGGACACGTTGATCTTGGTGTCCTCCTTGTGGTTGACGCCGCGAGAAAGCTGATGTAGCGGTTCTCTTTTGCATAAAAATAAAAATGGGAATAAAGTGTAAAATTTATCTAGTAACTCTAGTTTAGGTTTTATCTAATAAAAATGCAGATTGGACTTATGAATGTGCGGTAATTGAGGTCGTGAGTTTAGTTTATGCCATGATTAGTACATTTGAGAGGGTGGTTGGATACATCCTGAACAATTATTTACGAGTTGTCTGTTGTGTTAAGATTTTTCAACGCCCATTCTACCTGTCGTAAAATACCTCGTAACATAGCTACTTCTGTTGGTTGTAACTGAGCGCGATTATACAATTGCCGAAATTTCTCCATCCGGCTAGCTGCTGTGTGTGGGTATATATAGCCAATCTTGAGTAGTAGCGATTCTAATTGCTGGTAATATTCCTCCACAACGTCCAAAGATGCAACTTCGTTCTCTCCATTGCTTCCTAATTCTACCTCTTGAGCTTGAGCTAATTCAGAACAGCAGATTGCTACAGCAGTAGCTAAATTCAGCGCTGAATAGGTGGGGCTAGTAGGGATGCGCACAAAACGTTGAGCATAGTTTAATTCTTCATTACTTAATCCCCGATCTTCTCTACCAAAAATTAATGCTGCTGGTTGTTTTGGTGCTTCTAGTAACCAAGGTAGTGCTGTGCGGGGATTTTGTAGCGGCATTTGCCCATCACGTACACGCGCAGTTGTGGCGATCGCCCGTGTACATCCTTGTAAAGCTTCTGGTAAAGTAGCTACTATTACGGCAGATTCTAAAACATCTTTAGCATGAACAGCCATGTGCATAGCTTCCACACTAAGCGGATCGCATTGGGGATTCACCAACACTAAATGATGTAACCCAAAATTCTTCATCACCCGTGCTGAGCTTCCCACATTAATTGGACCTGCTGGTTCTACTAGTATAATTCTAATCCAGTCCAATGCCAATATTTACCTCCACCAAGATGTACCTCGATTTTATCTTTTCTTGGTAAAGGTACGCAAAGCAAAGTAGGGTACGTTAACGAAGTGTAACGCACCTCCTCCTATAATCTATTGCAATGGAGTACGAATTCAAATAAGCTCTAGTCTGTTTTAACCAACTAAACAGTTGCTTTTTAGTCCGTTTTAACGGACTTGAGCTATTAGCTATGTACTTGAGTACATGGCGATTGTGTATAGAATGAAATAGCCCTGAAATCAAGTTTAAAAACAATAGTTGATTCTCAGGTAATTCTCATCTTATCTTCAGGTAAAACTTTGTTTAATCATTATATTAAAAGATAAATGGGTGAAAAATTACCAATATGACATCTTCAAATTTTAGTAATCACACTTTGAGTAGTTCTGAACTCAAAGGCATTCAACGTATCCGACTCGCTACTTTATTACTGCTTAGTTTTGTGGTTATATCTGGTGTAGTTGTGGTTGCATGGTTCGCAGGTGTTGGCGCAATTAATCAGATTTTTGCGCAAATACAGTTAATGCAAGAAAACCCCCCTATGTGGTTAAAAGTGCCAATGGTAATGGGAGAATATTTACTTGCACCTACGGTAGTACTATTTTTAATTGCACTGTTTGTGATGAAAGTTTCTCCTCAACCAAGAACTTGGTCACGAGTGTTGGTTGTATGTATATTATTAGGTTTAACTATTCGTTATATATTATGGCGATCGCTTTCTACTTTAAATGTAGCAGATCCTCTTAATGGAGTCTTCAGCTTAGGATTATTTGCTTTGGAAATGTTGCTCCTTATTAATACTACTCTCCAGCTATTTTTACTACTAAGAGTGAAGAATAGGCGTAGGGAAGCTGACATTTTATCATTACCAGTTTTAGACGGCACTTATCAACCATCTGTTGATATTTTAATTCCTACTTATGATGAACCTGTTTTTATCTTAGAACGCACAATTATCGGTTGTCAGGCGCTCGAATACAATAATAAAAAAATTTACTTACTCGATGACACTCGCCGTCTAGAAATGAAACAATTAGCTTCTGATTTAGGTTGTGAATATATAACCAGAGCCGATAATCGTTATGCCAAAGCAGGCAACTTAAATAATGCACTCCCTAAAACGAATGGCGAATTAATTGTTATCTTTGATGCCGACTTTGTGCCAACTAAAAACTTTTTACACCGTACAGTTGGATTTTTTCAAGATGAACAAATAGCTCTTGTTCAAACTCCACAAAGCTTCTACAATATTGATCCTATCGCCCGTAATTTAGGTTTAGAAAACGTACTTACCCCAGAAGAAGAAGTTTTTTACCGCCAAATTCAACCACTTCGCGATGCTGCTGGTAGCGTCATTTGTTCTGGAACTTCATTTGTAGTTAGACGTAGCGCTCTTGACGCTGTTGGTGGTTTTGTCACTGATTCTATTAGTGAAGATTATTTCACAGGCATTCGGATTTCTGCTTTAGGTTATCGCCTAGTTTATCTAGATGAAAAGTTGAGCGCTGGTTTAGCTGCCGACAATATCACAGCACATGCTATACAAAGACTGCGTTGGGGAAGAGGAACTTTACAAGCATTTTTTATTAAATCTAATCCCCTCACTATTCCAGGACTACGACTTATACAAAGATTAGCTCATTTAGAAGGATTACTTCACTGGTGTTCCAGTATTTCTCGTGGCGGATTTTTACTGATGCCACTCGCATATTCATTTCTCAGCGTCAATCCGATCCGAGCCACTCCTTTAGAATTAATATATTTCTTTTTGCCTTACTATGTGGTACAATTAACAGTTTTTTCTTGGTTAAACCAACGTTCTCGCTCAGCATTGTTATCAGACATCTACACTTTAGTACTGACTTTGCCTTTGGCACTGACGGTGATTCAAGTAATGTTAAATCCCTTTTCTCAAGGATTTAAGGTGACGCCAAAGGGAACAAGAAGCGATCGCTTTTATTTCAACACTTCATTAGCCATACCGCTCATAATAGTGTTTATTGTCACAGCCGTAAGCTTTTGGCGCAACTTGGGCATGAGTATGATGATGGGAGCGATGGGTTCAACCATGACACCAGAAATTGCTCAACAAATTAAAGGTATTAACTTGGGTTGGATTTGGGGTGCTTACAACTTGCTGACGATTGGCATCTCCCTATTAATCTTAGTAGATGTCCCTAAACCAGATGTATATGAATGGTTTAATCTGCGGCGGTTAGTCAAACTAGATGTTGCCGGAAAAACACTATGGGGAGTAACTACAAGTATTTCACAAGTCGGTGCTGAAGTTGCTCTGACTCAAGCGATGGGAAATATCTCCACAGCAGATACACCCATCACGCTCTTAATTTTAGAAGAAGGACTTGTTTTGTCAGGACAAATTACTCAAACTGGTTTCAAAGGAGAATTTCCCACTATGCAAATCATGTTTGAGCAGATAGCACTTCCGCAACAAAGACGTTTAGTGGAGATGTTATTTTGCCGTCCCGGACAGTGGATACGTCAAAATGCACCAAGTGAGTTACAATCTCTATGGCTGTTGTTAAGAATATTGCTCAAACCACGAGTTTTGTTTGAGCGTAATCTAAATAGTAGTGTGATCGCCAGAGCCATCGCTGTTTCTCAAGTATAGTAAAAAAATCTCACGCAAAGACGCCTTGGCGCAAAAAAGACTTTCGCGTCTTTGTGTGAGGCTAAAAAATCATTTACACAACAATTCAGCAGTGTGCTAATTATTTACCAGGAGGCAGAAGTACCTTGTCAATAGTATGAACTACGCCATTGGTTGCGGGAATATCTGCTTGAAGCACATTCGCATTATTTACCCCAACTTGAGAGCCACCAGTAACTTTTACAGTGACAGATTGACCCTCAACAGTTTTCACCTTACCAGATTTAAGTTGACTTGAAGTTAATTTACCAGGTACAACGTGGTAAGCCAAAACCTTCGCTAATTTGTTCTTATTTTGTGGCTTAAGAAGATCTTCTAAAGTTCCTTTTGGTAGAGCAGCAAAAGCAGCATCATTAGGTGCAAATACTGTGTAAGGTCCTTTTTTGGTTAATTGATCCGTCAAACCAGCAGCTTGTACAGCCTTGAATAAAGTTGTATAAGAACCAGCACTGTTTGCTGCCTGTGCCAACTGAGCTAAGTTTTGTGATTGAGTTGTGGTTGTGGATGGTGTGGCTGGGGCTGTAGTTGTGGATTGAACTTCAGTTGCAGATGGAGTGGAAGCGACAGGCGATTCTTCAGCTTGTTGTGGTGTTGTATTTTGTGCAGTTGGTTGGTTATTACATGCTGATAAGGCAACAACACTGCCGACACTAATTATTCCAAACAGAACTTTGCGTAAAATCAGTTGATTTGGTTTCATGAAGTGTTTGTAATTTAACGTTTCAACTTCACAGGGTTTTCTCACCAGTTAAAATTGTGGTATTAAACAAGAAATTGAGGTGCTTTTCTAAATTTGAACGAACCAATTTAAATGCACCTTGGTATTAGCAGCCTTGAATAAAATGCAACTGGTGCAGCTCAACGTTGCCGAACCAACCCTGTGTTAAGTATTTATAAGATTATCACAAATTGTTGCGGAAATCGCTCCTACTTAAGTAGTACTTGAAACCCTTGCAAAAATCTACATAAAGATGCAAGCTGATTATAAAGCTGTGTCGGCACAAAAACCCAATGTAAATGACTTTGGAGGGGGAATGCAGATGAAAGTCGGATTTATTGGGCTAGGTAACATGGGTCAAGCAATGGCAGGTAATCTGCTTAAAGCGGGACACGAACTAACAGTTTACAATCGTACACGCAGTGCTGCAGATCAGCTTGAACAAGCAGGAGCAAAGGTGGCGGACTCAGCCTCGTCAGCAGCGCACAATGCTGAAGTACTAATCACCATGCTTGCTAACGATGCAGCAGTAGAGGCAACAATTCTGAGTGAAGAGGGATACAGTACCCTTGAGACTCTCAAGCAAGGGGCAATTCACGTCTCGATGAGTACGATTAGCGTAGCACTTTCTCAAAAACTGGCTAAAGCACACCAAGCAGCAGGACAAGCTTATCTAGCAGCACCTGTCTTTGGTCGTCCTGACGCGGCTGCTGCTGCGAAGCTATGGATTGTCGCGGGTGGAGAGTCTGAACTAATCGAGCGTTGTCGTCCTTTATTTGATGCAATGGGACAAGGAGTGCTTACCGTCGGGGAAGAACCGTGGACTGCCAACTTGGTTAAGCTGACTGGCAATTTTATGATTGTCTCGATGCTAGAAGCTTTAAGTGAAGCTTTCGCACTCATGCAAAAGTCGGGCGTTGAACCTCAGCAATTCTTGGAAATTGTCAACACAGCTTTGTTCAAGTCGCCTCTTTATGAAAAATACGGCAGTATTATTGTTGAAGAGCGTTACGAACCAGCTAGTTTTAAGTTAAATCTAGGTTTGAAGGATGTACGGCTAGTTTTAGAAGCTGCTGAAAAGGCTGCTGTACCAATGCCGCTTGCCAGCCTAATTCGCGATCAGTTCCTTTCTGGTGTCGCCCGTGGACACGGCGAGATTGATTGGGCGGGTTTGGGGCGAGTAAGTGCTGAGAATGCGGGTATCAGTCCTTTAACATAGGTACTTTACTCCCTTTTTCACTATTTGGACGCTCCATTACTACCTCGAATTGGTGCTAATAATTCATCAACCCACTGTTGATTAGCTGGAGACAAAGCCGGAGGTGGAACCTGCTGTTTATAATCAATGCGTTGGTTATAAGCAGCCCGTTCACATACGCCATCGACAATCATCTGCAAATCAACAGTCAATTCTTCACCTTCTGACTTGAGTGGCAAGGGAAAACTAGGAATTGGTTCGGGCAAATTGAAGCCATATAAATCTGCTTTCGGACGTTGTGTACTTCTACTAACGACAATACGGTAGTCTGTTGATTGTACCGAACCTTTCATGGTCATTGGTAAGTTACCACGCAGTAAGTCAATTTCAATCAGATGCGTCATACTACCTAAAATTAGCCCCCGTTTCTTTTCGTAAGTTGTTCTACCCTTACCTTTTTGCTTATTTTTAGGTGATAATACTTCAATTACGGTAATCACAGCATCACTGCCCATTTCTCTAACTTCCAAATACCGCTCTTTCACGGTGATGGGCATAGGTAACGTGATTGATTGCGGACGCTTCTGTATTAGAGTACCTGTGTCTTTTTGAAGTTCAACTCTTGCTGGTTTAGATAACGCCATCAATACTGTAGCATCAGGAAGACCTACTAATACCTCGTCTTCATCTTGATCTTGGTAGATACGGGTTTCGACTTCTATGTAATAATTTGGTAGCAATTTAGGTGCAAGGGTATCAGCGATCGCTACCAAAAGCCGAGTATGGAATGATGACCAAAAAGCTGGTTGTTCGAGGTAGGGATTCATCCGGTGGAAACGGCGAAGGCATCCTTTAAACTCTGACGTTTCAGTATTTGATGGGGATTTGTAAAAATCATTTCTTACCACTATTCACAGTATATCACATTCTTGGACGGAAAATGTTTTCAACCCAAATGAAAACAGCTATCCCGAACATGGGAACAATAAGACTATGAGAATATCACGGTGTAGTCAGTAGTTTATGCTACAGGTTAAAATCATCAGGGCAGCCTTCCGTGAAATACAGAAACTGCCACTTCCCCATCTCGAATCAGTATACAAAATCTTGCGTCGTTTAAGTCAGCAAGATGAGAGAGACACAAAATCTCTAAAGGGATATGATAACCTGCTAAGAACCCGACTGGGCGACTTGCGCGTTATTTGGCAACGAGAGTCTAGTGGGGACATTGTGGTAATTAAAGCTGGTTTGCGCGGCGATGTCTATGACGATGCATTTGATGAGCGCGATCGCGATCTTCCAATCACAGTAACAGAACTTATCAACCCTCAAGGAATAGAACTTGCTGAACATCCAGCCTACCACTGGAATCACGAACAAGACGACCATTGGTACAAATTTGTATATGGTACTTATCGCTACTCTCCTATACTGACTCCTTACCAAAGAGGAGTACTTGAAGAATTACGTTCAACCTTATCAAACAGATTTAATCCGGATAGAGCTTGGATAGTCCAAAGCTCCCCAGGAACAGGTAAAACGGTATGTGCTACTCTATTTGCCTGTGAAATTCACAGACAATATGAGTTTAATACAATGCTGATCGTGCCAGAAGCATTGCGTGGAGATATAGCAGAATACTCTGATGTCAAACAGGCACTCCAGCAGGAAAACTTTTGGTTAGTTACGTTTCGAGAGTGGCTAAGTAGGATCAATCCCGAATTCCAAAATTGCCTTGCTTCGCCAGATGAAGAATTATATGCTTTGCGGGAAGCAACTAGGCGCACTCATCGACCAAACCGTCCTCACCCAGATGAAATTACTTCCAAAGATGTTTTACTTTATCAATCTTTCGTACTAGATAAAGCAAATATTAACCAAACTAAAAATGCAATTTTTCAAGTGAATATTAAGCGGATTCAGAGATTGAATCATATTGATATAAATCGTTGGTTAAATGCATTATCTGGTCGAAAATGTCGTGTGAATGCTGCTGATGAGTTGAAGCAAAACCCGCCTCATCCACCTTTGAATAACGGCTGTACGCTGATCATTGTTGATGAAGCTCAAGATTTCATGCTGTGTGAGATGCAAGCGCTAATTGCAGTGTGTCAAGCATGGAGAAAACAACAACATCCAACATATTTATTATTGTTGGGAGACTTAAATCAGCGAATCCAGCCAACAGATTTTGACTGGGGACAATTACACCTGAAACAACCAATAAGGTTAGGGCGGAATTACAGAAACTCACGTCATATATTGGAATTTGCTAACCAATTTTGGAATTTAGCACAAAATATCAGTAAAAATGTTGGTGGTAAACACTTACCACCACCTGCTTCTGAAGAAGATGCCTTTGAAGTAGGAGAATCAGTGCGTTTGTTGGAATGCGCTTCTAATCATGACGCTCTCAAATTTTTGCAGCAACTAGCTCAAGAATATGAACGTGAAGAAGATAGACGTTATCTACTTCACCACTTAGCTAACGCTGTCAAGGTAGTCTCGCCTAAGTTGGATACTTCTTACAACAATCTGGTAATTTTAAACGCGGAACAAGCTAAAGGGCGAGAATTTGAAGCTTGTGTTGCTTTTCGTTTATTTGACGGAACTGGTGAACCATCATTAGAGGAGAGTTTTCAGTGGTATACTCTGCTGACTCGCGCCCGTTCTCGGTTGCTGGTGGTGGTAACAAAAGAAGAATTAAATCGCCTCAATGGACACAATTACTTTAAGAAGTGCGATCGCATTGACAAACATACAGCTATAAGTTGGATTACTGAACTAGCCAGTGATGTTGAACTCAATCAAATGACTGGTGATGTTCAACAGCGGTTGCTACAACGCTGTGAAACTGGATATTTGTACTGGGATACTTACTTAGCTCTGGAATTGGCAGGAGTTGAGCAAGACTTGTGGGAGCAAGAGGCGATCGCTCACCTTAGTAAACATTCTCAACAGCATCTAAATGATGAATTGAAAAACACTCAAAGCATTTCCCTACGCTGTTTGCTATTAAGAGCAATGCAGCATTCTTGGCAAGCAGTTGCAGAAGCTTCTAAGTTACAAAATAGTAATTTTAAGGAGTATGAACGTTTACTCAACAGTATTGCCAGGGATTTAGAAGCAAAAGGTTTTCCTTATGAAGCAGCCCGAGTCAAAACACAACTTAGACAAGACAATGCCAATCAAAACCTACCTTTTTGGTCAGAAGTAAGCCATCCGTCTAATCAATCTAAACCTTTAGTGACATTACTTTGCCAAGCTTTTACAGATCGTCTTGCCAATCTTATATAAAACAGGGAGATCACAGAGTGACATACACAGATGAGCAAATAGCACGACAACTCGAAGACCTTTTGCACATAATTCAAGAAGAGAGAAATTCTGCTAACCAAGTTTTACAGCAAGCAAAGACAATCCAGGCGCAAGTCTCTCAATTAGTTGAAAGAACACAATCGGAAATTAGTCTTTCACAGGATCAAGTTTCCCAATCGGCTAACCAAGTTTTAGAGCAAGCGCAGACAATCCGAGAGGAAGTTTACGAATTCGTTGAAAGAAGAAAATCGGAAATTTTGCAAGTTGCTGAGCAAGTTAGAAACACTGCACAGTCAGTTCAAAATTGGCGTTCTGAAATTCAAGAAAATCGCAATGAAGTAGTAACAACAGTAGCTGATATAGCCAATCGAGAAACTATAGAAAAAGTGCGGCAAGAAATTGAGACAGCTCGTACTCAAATAACTGTAGCGCAAACGCGATTTCAACAAATAGATAGTAGGTTACCTGCATTTGGGCAGGAATTACAGCAACGTTTAGCACGAGCAAGCGAATTAGCATCTCAAATTGCAAATGACAAAAGCACAGTTTCTCAGTTAGCTCAACAAACAGATGACAGAGCTAATCAAATTTTACAAGTTCAATCAGTGACACAACAGTTACATCAGGAACTGGTATCAATTGTCAACGAAATAGGTGGAACGCAAGGCTTGGAACAACTGCGGCAAGAATACCAAGCAGTTCGTAATAGCTTGAGCGAAACTTTGCAAGCAAACCAGCAGCTAAAGAATGAAGCTGAACAACAGCTAAATGCATTGCAAAGGCATGCTACTATCACGCATCGCCGATTTAATGAAATCCAAGAATTAATATCTACAATGCAGTCGGCGCTGGTGACACAAGCAATATCACAAGTTGAAGAAGTCCAAAGGCGGGTGCAATTGCAGGAAGAGCAAGTTTTGACCCAGCTTCGCACAATGGTTGCAGCAACTTTAACAGAATTGGGGGGACAAGCAGGTTTAGAAAGGCTGCGACAAGAACTTCAGGAGGGACACCAGGTATTAGGTGAAATCCAGCGCGTTAATCAGCAGTTGCAGTCAGGCATTGGGGTATCACTGAGTAAACTGCAAGATATGTTGCAAGTACATTCAGCAGTGCAGGAAACAGTGTCTGGGCTGGAGACGATGCGTTCAGAAGTTTCCGATCAAGCTCTACAAGTTAGATTAGATAGGGAAGCAGTTCAAACACTGAGAGTAGAAGTAGAAACTTTCAGCACTGAGGTAGAAAATACAAAGAATGCCTTGGTAATTGAACTACGTGGGGAAATTAAGCGCCTACAAAGAGAGCTTCAAAAACTACAAACTCAGGGAAAAACTCAGCAAAATATGCGTAATTTGTTGTTTGGAATTGCATTTAGCACTGCTGTTTTAGCCCTTACCTTAGCAGTAGTACACTAAAGGAGCGAGTTTCTGCTCGATCGGGAACATCCAGTTTTGGCAAAAACACTCGAATAGTCAAGAAAAGCACATTTAATGTTATACGAAGTTGCTAAAGATAGTATCATTTGATGGAAGATAAAAGAAGACCATCAACTATGCCACGCTTGAGAATTCA
>NZ_JACXAE010000012.1 GCF_014698965.1 Iningainema tapete BLCC-T55 | reverse complement strand
GTATCCCAAGAATTGCGGGCAGCCGAAGATCCAGAATTTGAAACTTTCTATACCAAGAACATTTTGCTCAACGAGGGTATCCGCGCTTGGATGGCTCCTCAAGATCAGCCTCACGAAAAATTTGTATTCCCCGAAGAGGTACTACCCCGTGGTAACGCTCTCTAATAGATCAATGGTTGTAGGTGGTCGTGACCAAGAATCCACTGGGTTTGCCTGGTGGGCTGGTAACGCCCGTCTGATAAATCTGTCCGGTAAACTACTGGGCGCTCACGTTGCTCACGCTGGCTTGATTGTATTCTGGGCAGGAGCAATGACCTTATTTGAGGTCGCTCACTTCGTTCCCGAAAAGCCCATGTACGAGCAAGGCTTGATCCTGCTACCTCACTTGGCAACTCAGGGATGGGGTGTAGGCGCTGGTGGTGAAGTAATTGACACATTCCCCTACTTTGTGGTCGGTGTACTCCACCTAATTTCCTCTGCAGTACTTGGTTTTGGTGGTATCTATCACGCTGTGCGTGGTCCAGAAACCTTAGAAGAATACTCCTCCTTCTTTGGTTATGACTGGAAAGACAAGAACAAGATGACCACCATCATCGGTTTCCACCTCATCATCTTAGGAGTAGGTGCCTTGTTGTTGGTACTGAAGGCAATGTTCTTCGGTGGTTTGTATGACACCTGGGCACCTGGTGGTGGTGACGTTCGCGTCATTACTAACCCAACATTGAACCCCGCTGTGATCTTCGGCTACTTGCTGAAGTCTCCTTTCGGTGGTGAAGGTTGGATTGTTAGCGTTGACAACTTAGAAGACGTTGTTGGCGGTCACATTTGGGTTGCCTTGATCTGTATTGGTGGCGGTATTTTCCACATTCTCACCAAGCCCTTCGGTTGGGCGCGTCGCGCTTTCATTTGGTCTGGTGAAGCTTACCTCTCCTACAGTATCGGCGCTCTATCATTGATGGGCTTCATTGCCTCCATCTTTGTTTGGTACAACAACACCGTTTACCCCAGCGAATTCTTCGGTCCTACCGGTCCTGAAGCTTCTCAAGCTCAAGCTCTAACCTTCTTGATCCGTGACCAACGCTTGGGTGCTAACGTCGGTTCTGCTCAAGGTCCCACAGGTTTGGGTAAATACTTAATGCGCTCTCCCACTGGTGAAATCATCTTCGGTGGTGAAACAATGCGCTTCTGGGATTTCCGTGGTCCTTGGTTGGAGCCTCTACGTGGTCCCAATGGTCTAGATCTCGACAAGATCAAGAACGATATTCAGCCTTGGCAAGCTCGTCGCGCCGCTGAGTACATGACTCATGCTCCTCTGGGTTCTCTAAACTCTGTGGGTGGCGTGGCTACCGAGATTAACTCCTTCAACTACGTATCTCCTCGTGCGTGGTTGGCATGTTCTCACTTCGTGTTAGGTTTCTTCTTCCTGATTGGTCACTTGTGGCACGCAGGACGCGCCCGTGCGGCTGCTGGTGGTTTCGAGAAAGGTATTAACCGTGAAACCGAGCCAGTATTGTTCATGAAGGAACTCGACTAAGTATCTCATTTTCTTTCATCACTGATAATCAATCAGCTCCTGTGTCACAGCAGGAGCTTTTTCTTCTCGTTACCAGGCTCCGCCTGGGAATGCCTACCATGAGGCAGAGCCTCACTTAACCAGCAAGGAAAAGTAAGTAGTCGGACAAAATTAAATTCATTATTTGTAGAGTTAAACGCGATCGCTTCAGCGTGATTATTTTAAATCTATCTCGAGGTGAGGAGTTGATAATTATAATTAAAGAGCGTGCGACCTTAGAACAGGTTGAGCAGATGCTACAAACTTTGAGGATTTACATCAAAGTTGTGGTTGACATCGAACGCGGTATATTAGCTGGAGGCGGAGAAAAACATGCTCACTGTGAAGCTGTATTACTAGAAGACGGTAGTAGACAGCGTGACATCTGGGGTGCTGATTGGACTCCGTTCAACCAATCAATGGATTACGAATCGATTATCAATATTCGTCCGAGTCAAAACAATCGTTCGATGATAATTCAAGACCCAGCAATACGGGAACGTGTAAAACGAATTACTCAGGAGTTAATCGGTGGATACGAAATTGAATTTAAATGAAAAACAAGCACGCTTCCAAAAAGATGGTATTCAGTTACGCTTAGGGCATATAGCCTCTAATTTAGCACGCATTAGGTCATTCTGTAATACTGCTTATAAAAAAGCTGTTGAAATTGTCATAGATGAAACTGAGTGGTTTATCGAATGGACAGCAGCAGAAATTGAACCAGAGCAAGCTGAGGAACTAGTTAACATTCAAGTTCAATTAGCACGTTGGCAACTGACTTTAGATAATATTTGGTTGGATGAACTCCGTATTGCGGAGATAGCCCAACAAGCGGAAACATACTCACAAAGAGTTTTAGACATGTCAGGTTTACTTGAATCCATCACAGATAACCCATCTCCCGCAGTGTCTTGATGTCAGCTTCAAACTCCTCAACATCATAATGGATACAAATTCCGCGACTAGCAATTTCGCGTTGGAACTCGATTAAATTCATTCGGTGCTAGATGACGAGCTTTCCCAATGCTGATTTTATCTTGTTGTCACAACATAATCGCAATTTCTAGCTTTAATTCGGCTTCTGACATTCGGTGCTGATTGAAGAATATCATCCGGAATTACTACGCTCATAGTGTTTTCTTGAAATAATTGGGTTTACTATTTTCAGCTTAAACGATGTTTGTGGCAGTTTCTGCTCTTGTTCTACACACTTGTTAAAAGCCCAGACTAGGATCTGTTTCACAATGCAGAAAAAGCTCTCCACAGTTCTAGCATTTTTGCTTTGAGTGCTACAATTGCTTCTTCTAAAGTTTCACAAGGTTCTGTATCCAGTAAGTGAGCATCACCAACATCAGCACTTGACCAGAGATAGGAATGTTGACCGATTGTTAAACTTCCTTGCCACTTGTTTTCATGAGTTTTATCAAGTGTTATAAACAAACGTCGTGGCATTAATTCTTCGGGATTAATAACCAACTCTCCCCAAACAGAAAAACCAAAATACTCTTCATTTTTTTCGTTATTATATTCCCAGGCAGTAAAGAACGGAAAAGCCGTTTTAACTTGCTCTAAAACTTGTTTAATTTCCGATTCTGTTAATATATTTTCATTCATAATTTGTCATTTAATAAGTAGAGTATAGAGTGCGATTATCATCATATTTTATCACCGGGTTGAGCGATCGCAGGCTAATCGTGATCCCATCGCACTCCCTTTACTCCAATCCCCAAGCGGCAAATATAAGCCACTACAGAGCGATAGTAGCTGACTGCATTGGCACGGGCTGATATCGTGTAGAGATCGCACTTTTTTTCGGCAGTTTAGTGTACCACTTTCAAATTTGCTCAAAATGAGTAGCATAGTTGAGCGCTTCGGGTTATGCTGTTGTTTTAGCTAGTCTTGTGATGAATCAGCAGTTTTTGATGCAAGTTTCAGATGTAACAGCGTAGAACAGTTCAATTTTACACATGAACTTGCATTCTCAAGACTGGTAGTGAGATTGTTTGATTAGTGGTTCTACAACTTCTTGAGAAACCAGATTATGCGGCGTTTTATAATTGCTCCCAATTGGTTGCGGTTTCTAATTGTCTTGTTGTTAGTGTTGGGTATATTTTTTCGCTTCTACAATCTTGAGGGCAAAGTTTACTGGCATGATGAAACATATACTTCACTACGGATGTCTGGTTATACAGCAAGTGCTGTGAAGCAACAAATCTTTAATAGTCGTGTTTTAACAAAGGAAGACTTTGCCAAATTCCAACGTCCTAATTTAGAAAATGATTTAGGTGACACAATTAAATCTTTAGCTATTGAAGATCCTCAGCATCCGCCTCTTTACTATATTATAGCTAGATTTTGGGTGCAAATCTTTGGTAATTCTGTCACAGCGATTAGAAGTTTATCGGCATTGATTAGCTTGCTAGTTTTATTCGGCGGTTACTGGCTGTGTCAGGAATTATTTAATGTGCCGTTTTCCTTACCAGGGATTGCGATCGCACTTATGGCAATTTCTCCAATCCACCTAATTTTTGCCCAAGAAGCACGAGAATATATTTTGTGGCTACTAACAATATTATTATGCAGCGCTTCACTATTACGAGCTATACGATTAGAAACATATCGGTTGAAAGACTCAGAACGTATATATAATTGGGGAATTTATGCAGGAACTTTAACACTTAGTCTCTACACATTTTTGTTAAGTGGATTTGTTGCTCTTGCTCATGTAATTTATGTAATTGCCTTGACAAAACGGCGGTGGAATAAAATATTATCAGCTTATTCTCTAGCAACGTTAGTAGGATTCATCGCCTTTATTCCTTGGATATTAGTTGTAGTCTCTAATTTTTTACAACTACAAATGTCCTTAGGATGGACAACGATGAAGTTATCTTTTATCATTTTAATTCAATCATGGTTTCTACAAGTAATTAGGATATTTTTTGATTTAGACGTTGGCTTTGAAAACCCATTATCTTATTTAATCACTCCTGCTTTTTTAATTTTAGTAGGGTATGCAATTTATTTTCTTTATTTGACAACTCACCCAAAAACTTGGTTATTTATTATTACATTAATTACAATACCAGCACTACCTCTAATGCTACCTGATTTAATTTTTGGTGGGGTACGCTCGGTTTCCGGACGATATTTAATCCCTTCTTATTTAGGTATTCAACTAGCTGTTGCTTACTTGCTTGCTACTCAATTATATAACGGCATTCTTTCTCGTCGGCGAATTTGGCAAACAATTATGGTACTAGTAATTATGGCAGGTGTAGTTTCTTGTGCGGTGAGTTCTCAGGCTAACACATGGTGGAGTAAAGTTATTAGCTATGGCAATCCACAAGTAGCGAAAATTGTCAATCAGGCTGCTCGCCCACTAGTAATTAGTAATGATACAGGCATTAATTACGGAAATATATTTTCTCTAAGCTATCTTGCACAGCCAAAAGTCAGGTTTCAGTTGGTGAAGGGAAACAACGTACCTAAGATTTCTCCAAATTATAATGTATTTTTATTTAATCCTTCAAAAACTTTGCAAAAGGCAATAGAAAAAAAGTATAAATACAAGGCAGTAACTGTTTATAAAGATCAATATTACTCTTTATTGAAATTAACTAAGCCTAAAGGTAAATAACCATTACACATCACAACTTACATTGTAATGAATTAAAAATTGTTTCTGCCGTTTGTTCAGCGTCTTGTGCAGTTGTGATTAGCTCTACATAACGCTGCGTGTTGTTAAGAACGACAGTAGCATTATATCGAAGAGCGGGTACAGAAGGTTTTTGGTCAGACCAAGCTAATGTACCTTGTTGAATTGTCACGGGTACAACTTTACCGCAAAATATTTTTTGTTCTGTACGGGAAGTTGTAACTTGTAAGTCGCCTGTTGGATGGTAAAAAAGTGAGGGGATAGAATCACTTTCAGGTATTTTACCTTCTAGCCGTGCTTTGGCAACAATCAGTGATACTTCTGGGGGGTTTTCTTGACTAGTTGGATTATTACTAGGTAAAGAACTAGTAATTACAGCAACTGTCACTCCACCAATATTAATGCCAAAGACGTACTGGGGGTTGGCAAGAGTTGGATTTTCGATTAGAGTGTTAGCGATCGCTTCTGCCCTAAATGGAGAAAATGCATTCCGCAGGGTTTTCAAACCTAAACCCAGCAGCGCAAACACTATGACTGCGATTGTCGCAACGCTAACTCCTACTCCTTCCCAGATACTTACGGAGTATTGCTGTTGTGAATTTTGAGCAGGAGAGTCAGTGTTCATTTTTAGATTTTGGATTGAATTTAAGTTAAATCAATACCCAGGAAATTATCAAAAAATCGGGTGCGCCATAACAACCGCACAATCAAACACCAGTCTAGTGCAACAAAAGCGATAAACAGATAACTGGCTGGGCTAAGTGAGGCTAACTCAAAAAATCTTTGATTAGCAGGAATAGAGACGATAATAAAGTAGACAACTATGAGCACAAAAGCTGTAATAGTATAGCGCCAGTCACGGCTTAAGGGTTCACCTGCAACCCATGCGCGTGTTGGCGGTTTGAGAAAAGGAATTAGTAGCAATTGACCCATCACTAGAATAGTTGTCAATGCAGTACGAGGAATGGCACGATTAAGTTGGGATAAATTTGCCCCTGGGGGCAAATCCAGAACAGCATAGATTAAGAAGAGTAGGTATACTAACAACGCGACTAGGGTAAGAGTTAAACTTGCGGGAATCACAAAATGCAGCATCGAACGCACTACCCCACGCCGAGGAATAGCACCTGGTTTTGCCCAAATCGGAATTACTGTGGTAGGAAAACCAACACCAACTAAAGCAATCAAAGCACTTTGTTTATTATCTAGTGGAAAACTGTTAGTGACGACGGAAGCGGAAAAAATTAGTAATGTGATGCAAATACCCCGCACCAAGAACAGTTTCATCGCGTCTATAGCACCGTTACGGATACGTTGCCCTTCAATTAAAGCTTGAGGTAAGGCACTGAAAGAGTCCTTTAATAGTACAATATCAGCAACTGCTCGTGTAGCTTTAGAACCACTTTCCATTGCTATAGCCAGATTTGCCTGTTTCAGTGAGAGTACATCATTTACGCCGTCACCTGTCATAGCTACATAACGCCCTGAATTACGTAACGCTTCAACCAACCTGGCTTTTTGCTCTGGAGTAATCCGCCCAAATATTGTGTTAGTTAATGCTGCTTGGGTAAACTGCACTTGATCCATTTGTGCCAGTTGTTGCCCAGAAACTAGTTTTGCATCTGGATGAAACCCAACCTGTTTTGCCAACGCTGCTACTGTTTGGGGGTTGTCGCCGGAAATTACTTTTAGTTCCACCCCTGCCGAGGCAAAACCCATGAGTGTTTCTCTTGCTTCTGGTCGTAACACATCACTAAAGTTTATCACACCTAGTGGTATGAGATTAAGTGGTAAATGGGGCATTTCTTCAGCTATTAATGCTTCTACATCTGGGCTAGATGCAAATAGCAAGACGCGCAAACCCTGCTCTACTCCGGTTTGAATAAATTCTTGTATTTCCGGTGTAAGTGATACTACCGCTGAGAAAGCTTCTGGTGCGCCCAGAAAGTAAACGCCTGATTTAAAAGCTAATGCACTCCACTTGCGCACTGAAGAAAAGGGTACTTCAGCCACAACAGGAAGTGTTTTTCCTGGGTAAGCTGCGGCGATGGCTTCTGTAGTTTTGTTTGGGCTGCTAGTATTAGCGGCGTAGTTAGCCAATAAAGCAATTAATTCTTCTTGACTTACTCCAATCGGAACAAGAGTTTGCAAACTAATTTGATTAGTCGTGAGCGTACCAGTTTTATCCAAGCACAGCACATCAACGTTACTGAGCGACTCTACTGCATTCGCTTGCTGGATCAAAACATTTTGTCCCAGCATCCTTACTGCTCCCAAACCATAAGCTAAGGTAATTGCGATTAAAAGCCCTGCTGGTACTAAACCTGCTATCACAGCAATGCGCTGCACCAAATCCTTTAGAGAATGCTCATTGCTAATAAACCCAATAATCGTTAAAATCCAAAGAAAGCATGCAGTGAGTAGAAATACTCGAATGACCTGATTAATCTCGCGCTGGAGGGGAGTCAATGCTTGACGGTAAGCTCTTGCCCCCGTTACTAGGTTATGAGCTGTTGTTTGGTTGCCTACTTTCTCGGTTTGGGAATAAACACTACCACTGACACAAATGCTTCCAGAAAAAATCTGATCTCCTGCCACTTTGGGAATTAAATCAGATTCACCTGTCAGTAGGGATTCATCAACTTCAATCCTACCTAAACCAATTACTACCCCATCAACCAGAATTTGATCTCCTGCATGTACTGGTATAATATCTCCGACGACAATTTCATTGGGGTCAATTTCTGCTTCACGCCCGGATCGGATGACAACTGCTTTTGGTCGGTTGAGTAGCGCAATGCGATCGAGTTTCTGTTTAGCCCAAATCTCCTGGTAAACACTGACTAGCATTGCTCCAAAAACTACAACTACAACTAAAATGGCATCTCCGAACCGTCCTAGCAAAATGAATACCAAGCTAATGCCAAAGAAAACTGCGTTGATGAAGGTGAAAACATTTTCCCGTAGAATTTGACGATAGGAACGACTGCTTTGAAATTTCACATCGTTCCCTAGCCCAGCTGCCCGTCTTTGGATCACCTCGTTTTGGGATAAACCCTGTAGATCCGGAGTCTGGCTCATTGCTGCTGAACTACTCATGATTTGGCTATTATATTCCTTAACATATACGAACGGCTTGGCATTACTTTATTATTATCTGCTATCTAAAACTTACTTAAACCTATCTAGATTTAAAGTTCAGTTCCTGCTTCACACTGGGGAGTCGGCTCCTAACCAGTCCACAGGCATTTTCCTTGTCCGGAGACAAAGCTTCAACCCCTAGCCGGAGTCACTACGATATCTGGTGCTAATCTTAAATTAATTGCAGCTTGAATATCTCTATCAATTGGAGGTGCATCACAATGCGGACAGTCAAAAATTCTATCAGACAAAGATAGTCCTGTATGTTTTTGTAAACAAACCATACATTGTTTTGATGATGGATACCATCTGTCTACTATTTCAACCTTGGTTCCATAAACGTACTGCTTGTATTCTAACTGTCTGCGAAACTCATAGAAACCAAGATCGGATATTGCAGCTGATAACTTACGATTAGCAATCATGCCTTGCACATTCAAATCTTCAATTCTAATCCTGTAGTAAGTTTTACTTAAATCGGTTGTCAATTTATGTAAAAAATCTTTACGCTGATTAGCAATCTTGGCGTGCTGTTTTGCTAGTTTTTGGTAATACTTTTTAGCATTTTTAGATGCAGGAGTTTTTGTTTTTCCGCTTCCTAACTGCTTGTTTCTATTCCGATACTGCATTTTAGCCAGCTTGGTTTTCGCTTTTTTCATTGGCGGGGGTGCAGCTATCTTTTTGCTTTTATCGTCACTATCATTCGTTGTAGCAAAGATTGAAACTCCTAAATCTATACCTACTGATTCAATAGGATGAATCAATGGTGTAATTCTATCAGCATCTACTGTAAAGGATACATACCATTTATCTGCTGTCTTACTAATTGTGAATGTTTGAGTTACGTATCTACATTTTAATTTTTCTTTTAATCTAAAATTCCCTAGTGTCGGTATTTTTATTCTTTTTCCTACATCCAACAAAGATTTACCATTAGCATTATCAACTGTAAATGATTCTCCCTCTTTCTTACTCTTAAATTTTGGGTATTCATTTTGACCTTGAAAAAATCTAGTAAATGCATCTTTCAGATTCATGAATGAATGCTGATATACCCGTGAGGATAACTCTTTCATCCATTCAAATTCTGCACGATTTTTTGTAATATTAGTAAAAATCTTTTTAATTGCGTCTAACTTTTTGGACGTACTACCTTTAAACTGAGTATAATCTAACTCCTTATACAAGATTAATCCATAGTTGTACACAAAGCGAGAAAACCCTGCATGTTTAGCCATTAAAGTTTTTTCTTTATTATTTAGTTTTAATTCCACCTTAATGGCAAACATTGACTTACCTATTTTTAATTGCTATAGTTAGTATACACACTATAATTATAAAAGTCAATGCGCTTTGAGAAGAAAAATAAATTTGGGTTTACCACAAATAGGGAAGAACCGCTAGATAATGTTCCACTAACCTTAAGACTAAAGAAGGGAGTCAGAGAAGCTTTAAAAGAAATTCCAGGATGGCAGTCAGATATTAGAGAATTAATTGATGAATATATAAAAATTAAGAAAATTTAATCCGGTAAACCTTTTCAATATAAAGAGGTTTAAACAATTTTAGATAAGTTTTTGACTACTTATTCTTTTCTCAGTTGAAAGCTTCTTCAATAGGAAACGTGGTAAGCGCGATCGCACTTCTTCTCTTTCCCAGGTTCGCACTCGACGAGGAGATGCTCTGCATGGTAACAAGGACGCCAGAATTATAAAATATTGATATATTTTATACTCAACCTCAATAAATACATATGTTACACTTAGAACAGATATTAAGCAGTGTCAGTACCCTATCAAGTGGGCAATCTGAAGCGTTAAACCAAGCTATAGAATGGTATCAGTCAAAGCCAGAACAGCCATATATATTACGTGGATACGCAGGCACCGGGAAAACCTACGTCGTTCACATCATTATCAAGGTACTGCAACGGGTGTTTCAGGTGGAATCTGAAGACAAAAGTTTGAAAACCGCTATATGTGCGCCTACCCACAAAGCACGAGCGGTACTTGAGGCAAGCGCTTATAATACTGGGCTAAAAAATGTTCATATTGCTACCCTACACTCTTTACTACACGTAATGCCAGGGGAATACGACCAAAACGGTAAACAGAAGCTCATTCCGAATAAGTGGACAAGGGAACCACATTACCGCACTTTCAACTTGGTGGTCGTAGATGAAGCTTCAATGATCGGCACAGAGTTGTACAATATGATTCCATATGATAGAATCCCAACTATATTTATGGGCGATCCGGCACAGCTACCACCCATAGAAGATGAATTAGATGAATCTCCGGTATTTAGCTTGCCAACTGGGATAGAATTAATGCAAGTGATGCGCTACGAGGGAGCGATCGCGTCTTATGTAACTGCATTACGCAACAACATCACCAGTCAGTTTCCACCACGCCTGTATTCAGCGGGTAACATCACGAAAATGAAACCGGAGGCATGGCAAGATGAATTAATCTCAAGATTTCAAGATGTTGATTTAGATCAAGATCCAAATAACATTCGTGTTCTAGCATGGACAAACAAGCGAGTAGAAACCATCAACAAAACTATTCGCAGTGCTATTTACGGGGAAGATGCAGAGCCATTTGTAGAAGGCGAGATTCTCATGGCAAAAGACGTAATCATCACGCGAGATGATGAAAACAACGACAGAAAGACAATTGTGATGTACTCCTGCCAGGAATGTGTAATTATTAATGTTAAACCCGGAAGTGTCCGGATGATGACTACCGGAGCTTACATTGATATTTACACTCTTAAAATTGAAACTGATACAGGAAAAGAAGCATCATTGCTAATTGTCCATCCTGATAGTTGGAATTATATGAAAGACTATCTCAAGGATTTTCGCACAAGTATCTTAAGAGAACCACCGGAAAACCGAGGAAAGCGTTGGCAGCAGTGGTATGAAATTCTCGAAATTTATAATTTGGCTTTTCACAGCGGGAATATGATGCACCGACTTCAATATGCATACGCACTCACCGTTCATCAAAGCCAAGGCAGCACCTTTAAAAATGTATTTGTCGATACTGTGAATATCTTCGGATGCCGTCAGAACAAATTGAGAAACCAGCTATTGTATGTCGCCTATAGTCGCGCATCCGAGAATTTATACATTTCTTCCAAGTTTTAAGTTTTCCATAAAATAGATTACTAACCTACGGGTGATATAATACTGATCAAAGTCGAGGCACTTTTTGATGCCGATGGATCAAGATAGCTCTCTGCTCAATATAGTCAACTCACACCTACTTAACCAAGTTGCACCATTAGCCAACGATATAGACAGCAACTCGGATGCTCTAGTTCATGCACTTCAGGAACTTGGGGAATTAGGTGTTTTGGCGCTAAGAGTTGGAAACCGTTGGGGTGGAAAAGACGTCAGCGAACAGACATTCCACAGCTTTCAAGAATTGGTAGCTCGGTATTCGGGTGCTTTGGCATTCTTGCAAACCCAGCATCAAAGTGCGGCTGGGATGCTTGTTGCAAGTAGAAATTCCGCTCTCCAACAGGAATATCTTCCGCGTATGGGAAATGGTGAAGTTTTACTGGGTGTCGGTTTTTCTCAACTACGACGACAAGATACCGTGATTGTAGCTGCACCTGTGACTGGAGGATATAAACTAGATGGGTTTGTGCCTTGGGTAACAGGATGGGGAATATTTAGCGAGTTTATTGTTGCGGCGACACTGCCTGATGGGAGTGCTGTTTTTGGTATTGTACCTTTGGTTGAAACACATTATTTAGGTGGTAGGATTACGTTTAGCGATCGCCTACAATTAGTAGCAATGACATCTACTAATACTGTAACAGCTACTTTGACTAACTGGTTTTTGCCTCAAGAGCGTGTGGTTTCGATTAAAAGTGCGGGTTGGATTCACGAGCAGGACAAAAATAATGTTCTGCGTGCCACTTTTTTAACCACTGGATGCGCTCAAGCTGGTATTGATATTTTAGAGTCTGCTTTCCGCACAAAGTCGCAACATTTTATTAGCAATGCTTTGGAGTCTTTAGCAGCGGAGCTTAACAATTGTCGCACTGCTATTCGGGAGGCGCAACAAAAAGGTGTGGAATTCGCACAATGTTTGCAATTGCGGGCTTGGGCGATTGATTTGGCTGTGCGTATAGCTCATGCGGCGGTGACTGTTTCTAGTGGTGCTGCTAATTTGTGGGATCATGGTGCTGGAAGGGTGTACCGGGAGGCGTTGGTTTTTACTGTTAGTGGTCAAACTACTGCTGTAATGGAGGCTACGCTGGAGAGGTTGGTGAGGTTTAATGAACCGCCATCAATTAATGTTACTTATGCGCGAGTGATACATTTAAGTCATGTGATTGACAGTGATATCCCGCAGTGGGATGGCGATCCGCCAGTGGATTTTGATCTTGTGGCGGAACTGGATAAGGATGGTTATTATCTGCGGCGGTTCTCTATGGGGGAACACAGTTCTACTCACTTTAATGCTCCTAAGAGTTTTCACGTTGATGGTGTGGGGGTTGAGCGATATTCTGCTGAGTCGCTGGTAGTACCTGCTGTGGTGATAGATGTTCGGAAACAAACAGCGGTTAATTCAGATTATGTCCTCACTATTGCTGATGTTCTGGCTTGGGAGGATCTTTATGGTGAGATTCCGGCTGGTTGTATGGTGCTAATGTATACTGGCTGGCAAGAAAGGTGGTTGGATAGAAATGCTTTTCTTAACAAGGATGCTCAGGGAGGTTTGCATTTTCCTGGGTTTAGTGGCGATGTTACACGCTTTTTGTTAGAGGAACGTGATATTGCTGGGGTAGGAATTGATACTCATGGGGTCGATTCAGGACAAGATACTACTTTTGTCACTAATCGGTTGGTATTAGAACAACCTCGTATTGTGTTGGAGAATTTGACGAATTTAGATCAGTTACCGCCTGTGGGGACTACCCTTGTGATTGGGGTACTGAGGTTGCGTGGTGGTTCTGGTTCTCCGGCGGCGGTGATGGCGTTAGTTTTGTAAAAGCAGATCAAGATTTGGTAGAAAGAGGTTGAGCGATCGCTCAACCTGATTATTCTTCAATCTTCTCGTTGATTTAACCATGCTTGTAAATCAGCCACCGAGGAAAAATCTAACAGTGCTTCTCCCAATCCTTCAAGTTGTTCTATCGATAATTCTCTGACTTGCTGAATTAATGATGCATCAATTTCACCAAGACGGCGATTTAGCTGACGTATAACTAGACGTTGTTCTCCTTCAAGTCGCCCTTCAAGTTGCCCTTCAAGTCGTCCTTCAAGTTGCCCTTCAAGTCGTCCTTCAAGTCGTCCTTCCAGCTTTGCTTGTTCTCTATCTCGTTGGTAAAGTGGTTCTAATCGCATAACTAACTCCCGATCTTCTTCTTCTAAATTTTGATTAATTCTCAAGTTTTCTTTCAAGTTATAAACTAATTCTAACGTTGCTTTTTGATATGGTGTATTTGTTGGTAATGCTTGCAGTTCAGTAATTGCTCTTTCTTGCACATTTCCTCTACCCAACAATCTCAACCATAATGTCTCTGGTGTTGATGGTAGCTGATGTATGACCACAATTGCTGCCCGCAATGCTTCCCCTAAAAAGTATACTCCCGGCAACCATCCGGCTTGTTGGTTCACGTTAAAGCTCGATAGTATTGTTGCCGATGCCGTGGGGGTTAGAACCCACAATTTGGGTATTGTTTCTTCTATAAGTTTAGTATTTTTTGTCTTCGCTTCTCGTCGCATGTCCGCCTTGACTTCTAATACTTTGATCAGACAGTCACAAATTTCATCTGCCGAAGCTGGATTGCGGAATATTTCTAATAACATCGGTGATTCAGCAAATCTCCCCAGCAGACCTAATATTTCTAAGTTTGAAGTTTGTGGTTGTGCCGGAATGAATAAAACATCAATTTCTTTAATTTCTCCTGATACTTTTTCTGAAGGCTTAACTTCTCCATAATTTTTGAGTAACTCTTCTAGATAGTCCTTGGCAAACTTGTCATGTATAAAGCGGGTCATTGAATTTTAAAACTGATTTTTGCTTAAGTACTTAGTTACTTTTCCTCCAATTATATACAGTTTTATGGGCTGACTCGTATCATCGCATTCCTTGGCAGGTGAAAGCTGCCCAATACTGGGGATGCGCAAAGGGTAAAGTCTGTTGGTATAAGGAAGCAAGAGTGTTTGTCATTTCGCCTAATTTCATCTGGATATCTTGTACTTGCTTGTACTTATTCTCCAATTCTTGATAAGCGGGAGTACCTTGAACTAGCTGATTCAGTTGTTTTTGTAGAGCTTTTCTTTCACTATTAATTTGTTGCTTTTTCACCTTCAGCATCAAGTCTAATTCTTCCTGATATTCGTTTTTCAACGCTTCCCCCGACAGAGTACGCAATTTCACCTGCGCCTTCCGTACCGCTTCCGCACGATTGTAACCTTCCTGACGAAACTGATAATAAAAGATAGAAAACAACGCCGTCGCCAAATCATCAACAGCCCACAGCGTATTGATGACGCTTCTTGCACCTGCACAGAGAAAGCCGGAGGAGAGAGTCAAAATATCATCAGTAATTTCAATATTTCCAAAATTTGTTTCACAACAGGAGAGAAACACCTCAAACAGTTGCGGAAGTCGCCAAGCAGGAGACATGAGTTCCCCCAAGGTGATGCTACCATCGCCTAAAGATAGTTGTGATTCTAGGGGATTATCCCAGCGAGAGTGGGCATGATGGCTAGAGTGGATACCCTGAACTTGTTTGGCTAGCTTTTGATAGTTGCTGACTGTTGCTTCTCGGCTACCCTGCAAGCGTTGGTTATCGGGGTAGAGTAAGGCGATTTTTTCGCACTCGAAGGTGGTAAAGTACAAATCGTCAGTCGCATTTTCAACAATGCCATATTGTAGAGAGGTTTCATGCAAAGTCTTTTGATCTTCTCGCTTGTGGCAAAATTCCAAGATTTGGCAACTGGGCGCATAACGAATCAGAAATCTGTCGCCTAGAAACCTCCCTTGTCCCCCTTTACTAAGAGGAGATTGAGGGGAGTCTACGGGTAACGCCGCAAAAGGAATTTGGTGCAGCGCCAGGTGTGGGATAAGGATGATTTCTTCGATTCCTTGGAGGTGTTGGGCAATCAATTCATTGATTCTTAGCAGTTGAGCAAGTTCTTGGAGAAAAGCGCTCATTTGAATAACCCATACAGCTTTATCTTCAAAATAGGGTTCTAACCAGTTGTAGAAAATCCATTTTTGTAAAGTTTTTATCCCTTGCCCTAGACAAGTGTGCAATTGAGGGCTTTCATTCTTGCGGAGAATAAAAATATGGGTGTCGTCGTAAGTAGTGTAGAAACTGAGAATAGCAGTCTTAGGACTGTCGATCAGTTGCTGAATGGCAATAAAATCAAGAGCATCAACTTGGATTTGTCCTGCAAGTACCGGATCTAAGCGGCGTATTTGTACCCAGACTTGCTGTTTCTCTGCTTCCAAGCGTTGAAGCTTTCCTGTTTTCGCCCCAAAGGCGACGCGGTGTTGTCGAGAGATTTGATGAAACGTTTCTACTACACGCCCCTGTTCTTTGTTAATTTCTGATTGATTACGAAGTTGTTCTTGCTCCTGGTTAATTTGTTGTTGCAACTTTTTAAACTGCTGCAAATACTCTTTGACTTCTGGTGATATTTCTCCACGAGCGTAGAGATCGTTACTTGCCATTAAGTCTACCAAAAGGCGAGAACGAGAACTTTCCACATATTTAATCGCTTTGTCTAATTGCCCAGTGTTGATGAAAGCTTGTACGAGATTTTGATAAACGTCAATAGCTTCTGTCAAAATTTCTTGGCTGCGGGCGTCGGAAGTTGCCCAAGTTCGGGTTAGTTCTACAGCTGCTATGGCTTGTTCATATCCCTCAATTGCTGTTGTCCAAAGTCCTTCTTTGAAGGCTAGATTACCCAGGTTTGTTCCAGTTCCGAAACAATCGAGAGGAAGAGTAGTAGGGGTGTCGATTTCTAGAGCTTTTTTATAAGCGGCGATCGCCAGTTCTAAATTTTGCGTCTGATCTCCCTCTATTCTGTTACTATAAGCAATTCCCAGATTATGTTGAGTCGCTGCCCAATCAACAGGAAAAGCTTCACGAGTGCGAACTAACAAAGCTTGTTGAAATGCATCGATTGCCGATTCTAAATTTTGGGCTTTATCTCCCTGTATTCTTTCAAGGTAAGCAGAACCCAGATTATTTTGAGTCATTGCCCAATTAAAAGGAAAAGCTTCACGAGTATAAACTAACAGCATTGCCTGATAACCAGTAATAGCTATATCTATATTTAACGCCCTTCTACCTAAAGGAAAATCTAGCATTAAAAAGCTGAAAGTAAAAACAATTTTGGCAATAAATTGAGCTTTTTCTGCATTAGATTGTGCCAATGTTTCTGTTGCCGATGCTTGGAATAATTGAATAAAATTATCATCCAATTTATCTATATTTGCTTGTAGTAACGGATATACAACTTGCGGGTTACCGTTGCTTTCTGCAGTTGCTTGCAATACTTGAAGCAAAAAATTTAGACTGTCTTGTTCTACTACATTACTAAAAGACTGATTTTTTAATCTCCTTGAAGGCTGAAATTGACGCCGAAGCCTTGGGAAGATAAACATTAGCACTGCTAGCGGTGGAACTTTTATCACAAAAAGCAAACTTTGGAATAAGATTTGCCCTAATTTATATATAATCCACGATATACGAGAAATCAGCGGCATTGCACTTTACCCTCTCTTTAGTGCTACTTCTAAAAATCTATCGTTTTCCCCAACGCAATTTATGCAGCATCTCCCCAAACTTCTGCTAACTTCTCCAACAACTCCTCAGCCAAATCCCTCAATTCAACTTCAACATCAGAGACATTTCGTGTTAACCCGCCTTCACGCACACTTCCCCCTGCACTCTTAGAACTACCAGCTAAAACCTTTCCCCCTTCATCCCACCAATCGCTAGAATCATAAGTCCGATAAACACGCTCTAACTGTGCGGCGATTTCTGCAATTGATTTCCCTTGCAGTATCTCCCGCACGCTTGCTTCTACCTCTTCTATTTCCGGTGATAAAATCGAAATTGCCGTTTCTAATCGATACAAGTAATCTATCAATTCTTCAATTGGTTGAAGCTGGCTAATCTCAATTTCTTCTGGATATTTCCCCAACTCAACTGCTGGGATAAATCCTCGTAGTTTCACCTTATCCAATTGCTCATGAAATTGAACCGCCACATAAGCAATTCGATTTTCTCGCACCTCTGGCGGCAGATAAATTATCCTATCTTCTGGCTGCATCGGGCGACATTCCAATATTCCCAAATCAGGGATAATTAAATCCGCCACATCATGAACTATTCGCACAAACGGATTCCAGGAATCTCCTGCTTTAAAATCTGTGCTGAAACCCAGTTCTTCTTGCACAAATTCATTCACAGCATAAACTGCCAAAGTATTTAGAGAAACTTGCCTAGCTTTTTCTACTGATGCTTGTTGTGCAGCAAATTTATGTGCAGATTCAAAAGCTTTTTGCTCCAGATGTATAGTCAAGTAATGATTCATAGTGCTATTCATAATTTATACTCCGCATCAAATCCGAATTTATTAGCAATTTCTTTTAACAAAGGTTCGCATCTTCTATACCAATGAGGTGTAAGAGTTCCATACGGAACATTTAAAGTTTTGGTAATATCCTCCCATTTCTTTGGAGGCTGCTCCAACCTCATTTTGCAAATTTCCCAACAGTTGCAATCAGGATATTTTCGAGAACAACAATTGTGTAATATCTGGTCAGGATCTTGTCTAAGATAATCTAGTAGTAGTAGTTGCTGGCGTTGATTTTCATCAAATACTGCCTGTTCGATTGGGGGAAGAATACTAATGTCAGCTATATTTTCTCCCTTTGTTGTTCCCCCATCTTCCCCAATGGGTTCATCTAATCTTACTTGTGGTTAATTTATTTTGACACGCGACAAGTCATATAATCTACGCTTCAAAATTAGGTTGTACCACCGCACAAGGCATTGGCGAATAACAGATATTGTAGACACACGAACCCGTTGCTCTCGTAACTAATCAAAAATAGCGATCGCTTTCTTCTTTAAATGGTAAAACCGGAGCCGTTGCAAAGCCTTGGAGAGTTTCCAACAACAAAGCATATCCGCGTATCATGTCAGCATTTGTGCCAGCACGATTGATAAAGTTGTGAGCGCCAAGCACCTGTTCATGAAAACTGACGACAGATAATGCAAAATCTGTGGGTAAGTGCTGTCCCATCCGAGCCGTCAAACAAGTAAACTCCGAGGACTGAACACCTTTGTAGAAAACTAATGTGATCCGTATCAAGCAGATATTTCACAATTGTCGTCGTCCTCATTAATCGGCTTATCAGCAAACGCGAAAAGCACGTCCATATTCCAGAGCTTCAAGGAAAGCGGCTTCATCAGAAATTGAACCAATCAGTTTTTCCAACCAATTTTCAGAGGGCTTGCTTTCAACATAGCCGTTGGAGATCGGAAACTGCTTGCTCCAGAGTGTTCAAGCGTTGTTCGAGAACTGTTTCGTCTAACATGGCTCTCTCCTTAGAATCAAAAAAAGTTTTATCAGTTGAGGGAACTTCTCAAGAATTTTCGCACAAGTAAGTAGAGAAGTGCAAAAAAACCGAAGTATGTAAAGAAAAGTAAAGTTTCCCAAAAACCTCTTCCCTTCAGCATAGCTGCCCTCTGCCCTCTGCCTTATCTTAACGAGAAATTATCACGCCCACCTACTTATCTTCAGAGAACCTGCTGAAAACAGAGGAAAGCTTTGGTAGCAGTGGTATGAAATGCTATAAATTTATAATTATACTGTAAATATCTTCGGATGCCGTCAAAACAAGTTGAGAAACGAGCTATTGTATGTCGCCTATAGTCGCGCATCCGAGCATTTATACATTTCTTACTCGTTTTAACTGTTAACTAATTCTAGGGAGTTGGCTTTCCTCAATCCATTTATGGATCACAGTGGGAAATTACTACTTTTATTTACGTGGAAACCGCAGTAGTTATAACTTTGTTTATTTTTACAATATAAATTATGAAGATGACGCCTCAATAGAAATTTAGTAAGGGCAAACGACTGTTCACCCCTACAAGATAATTGTAAAGAATGATGATTAATACTATTACAGACAGTGCTTCCACAGAACAGACACAGACAAGACAACCCAGGTTGTGGATGCCGGAGCGGGTATTATTTACACCAGCAGCTTTAGATGAGCCGTGGGGGCAGCAAATTTTGGCGCGTGTGCGATCGCTCAACTTGCCTGTTGAGGAGTTACCGCGCAACCGTCTGATCGGTTTACGTGGTGAAACTGAGCGTGATACATATAATACAGCTAAGCGTACCCTAGCAGTAGTAACAGCGCCACCTAGTTCTTTTAAACTTAGTCCAATTCCGCCTTCGGCAGACTGGCAATTTCACATCGCCGAAGGTTGCCCAGCGCACTGCCAATACTGTTATTTAGCAGGTAGTTTATCTGGTCCTCCAGTAATTCGTGTGTATGCTAATTTACCGCAGATATTGGATAACCTAGCTGCTTACGAGCAACCAGGTAAAGCTACGACTTATGAGGTTAGCTGCTACACTGATCCACTAGGGATCGAACATCTTACAGGTAGCTTAGAATCATGCATTCGCTACTTTGGTACTCGTACTGACGCTTATCTGCGTGTTGTTTCCAAGTTCGATGCAGTAGATACACTAATAGACTTACCACACAATGGTCATACACGCATGAGGGTAAGTGTGAACGCTCATCCCATCTCTGGTAAATTTGAAGGTGGTACAGCGCCAGTGGCATCGCGCCTGCAAGCATTGCGACGATTAGCTCTACCACGAGAACGAGGTGGTGGTGGATATCCAGTAGGTTTAACAATCGCACCAATTATGGCGATCGAGGATTGGCAGATGCATTATACTCGACTATTTGACTCAATTAGTGCAGCCCTAGATTTCGATTGTGACCTAACTTTTGAATTAATCTCACACCGTTTCACACCAGGTTCCAAAGAAGTATTACAAACATGGTATCCTCAATCCAAACTAGACATGGATGAAGAGAAACGTAGTGTCAAGAAAAACAAATTTGGCGGCACTAAATTTGTTTACAATAATGATACTATGAAAGCCCTTCGCCACTTTTTTGAAAACGAAATTCAGCAACGCTTCCCAACGGCTAAAATACTTTATTGGACGTAATAGACATTTCCAAAAAACAATGTAGAGATGTTCCGCCGGAACGTCTCTACAACAATCGCAAACAACACACAATTAAATATGTATTTATCCCGTTTTACCAGCTAACTCAGTAATTACCGCAATTAACTCAGCAGGTTCAACAGGCTTTGTAACGTGAAACTGAAAACCTGCTTGCAGCGCTGCCAAACGATCTTCCGTTTTAGCGTATGCAGTCAAGGCTACCGCAGGAATACGTCCGCCCTGACGTGGTTCTAAAGCTCTGACTCGATGCAATAATGCATAACCATTTTCTTGAGGCATTCCAATATCACTAATTAAAACATCAAAACTTTTTAAATCTGATTGCTCAATTAGCGCTGCAATTGCAGCATTCCCATCATCTACCGTTGTCACTAACGCTCCGCACCCTTCCAGAACTTGAGCAACTAGCTCACGAGCATCTGCTTCGTCATCAACAACGAGAATACGTAAATTCTCCAACTCTTGTCCGCAATTGCAAGATTTTTTGCTCTTGGGTGTATCTTGAACCAATTTTAAATTTTGTTTAGCTTGAGGTACTTGGTGCTTGGATAATTTAACACTAAAAGTTGCTCCTTGTCCCACACCTAAACTTGAAGCACTCACAGTACCACCATGTAGTTCCACTAAATGACGCACTATTGCTAATCCCAATCCTAATCCAGAGTGGGAACGGGTAGTAGAACTGTCGGCTTGACGAAAGCGATCAAAAACATAGGGGAGAAATTCAGGACTGATGCCAATACCTGTATCGGTAACAGTAATTTGAACATGAGACTCTACACGCTCCAGTTGAATCTTTACAGATCCTTGTTCGGGGGTAAACTTGATCGCGTTAGAAAGCAAGTTCCAAACAATCTGCTGTAAACGTACTCGATCGCCAATCACATGTTCGGCATCTTCTTCAAGTAGCGATCGCACTTCTATATTTTTCGCTTCAGCAGCGGTACGTGTTGTATCAATTGCTGCCTTAATTACGTAAATTAAATCGACAGCTTCTACTTTCAAGCGCATTTGCCCTTGAATAATACGTGAGACATCCAACAAATCTTCAACCAGTTGTGCCTGAGTGCGAGCGTTACGCTCAATTGTCTCCATTGCTTGGGCAGTACGTGCTGCATCCAGCTTACGAGTCCGTAGTATTACAAGCCATCCTAGTATAGCATTCAGGGGAGAGCGTAATTCATGAGACAAGACGGCGAGAAATTCATCTTTCATGCGGTTTGTCTGAGTTAATTGCTCTGCCTGTTTTTGCAAAGCTGCCTCGGCTCGTTTTTGGTCATCTATATCCGTACAACTACCGAACCATTTAATAATTTTACCACTTGCATCTCGCATCGGCAAAGCACGACCCAAATGCCAGCGGTAAACTCCATCTGATGCTCGTTTGAAACGGTACTCAATTTCGTAAGCCTGCCCCGTTTGCAGCGAGTTTGTCCAAATTTCCACACATCTTTGCCAGTCATCTGGATGCACAACTAATTTCCAATCCCAACCCTGACTCTGAGTTAGAGTCATTCCGGTATAATTAACCCAACGTTGATTGAAGTAATCTGTCCACCCATCGGGGTTGGCAGTCCAAATAATTTCGGGAACAGATTCTCCTAAGAAACGGTAGCGCTCCTCGCTTTGTGCCAACGCGCTCCAAGCTTGTTCTAATTGCTTGTTGATGGCTTTGAGTTGGGCTGTGCGCTTAGCAACTCGTATCTCAAGCTGTGCATTTAATTTACGAATTTCTGCTTCGCTTTGCTCATAGGCCATCGCTTGAGCGTGACTCCTAACTAGTCTTTCCTCTCGTTGCTTCAAACTACCAACCATTATGGCAAGTACTGGACTCGTTAGTATTGTAATGAGGTTGCGTTTGAGGTTTTCTGGGGTATAGTGAAACAAATGCCCAGGGATTGAGAAAAAAATTAATGCATTAATTATGGTAAATGCGGCGCTGATTAAGCCACAGCTTAACCCTCCCTTAAAGGCAGCATAGGTAGTCGTCACGTTATATAACGCACCGGGATTAGGAATTGTGAAGCCGACTTTAGCTAGTAGTTGTATCATAACAGCTACTCCAACTGTTGGGAGTAAGCTGCCTTTATTTCGCCAAAAACGAGTTTTAGAAAGGTTTATGATTATTTGTTTGAATTTGAACACGCATTTTTACCCTGTCTCCATTAGTAGTTATCAGCCACGCTGAAACTAATGTGAAGCACTTAAACTAGAATAAATTAATTTTGCTTGCACAACCGTAACATATAATGTAAATAAATTCATCTAGGTAAATACCACAAAATTTAGAGTATAACTAAAAAGGCTGAGCTTCAAGGAATGCATTCCCAGCCAGATAGATTAAACTGTTGGATAAACGAGATCATCAGCTTTAGTCCTCACGAGTGCAGATATACCCCTTCGTTATAAAACTTTACAAAACTTTCATCAAAATACATTGCGATTAGCTTTGTCTAATTGCAGTAAATATCAAAATCTAATCGATAGATATAAAAGGAGAACGATTTAGCGGTTCGCCAATACCAGGGGAATTTGAGCGGAGGGGAGGGATGAAAATTATCTGGATGTTTGCCACACATCCCAAAATTAACCACAACTCGGTTATTTGGGTACTTGATCGTGAATTGAAAAACAACATGATGAATTTGCTCGAACACGACTCTAACGTCAACGAACAATTTTTGGCGCGGCAGTTTTGCAACAATTTGCACTTACCGCTAGCAGGCAAACACCTGTCTGCTTACCTAGAAAAAGTTGGTTACTACACTGGTAATAGGGTTTATAGAAAGTTTCAGCACACACCACTGCGGTACGAAAAACAAGAAATCTGGCAGATAGCTTGGTATTTTGCCAGCAATCCTCATGAATTTTTTAAAAAATATGACCAAGGGCGTCCGTTGGAAAACTATGCCTATAAAAAAATGGAGCGTAAAATTAAGGAGGAGATTTTTCACTTAGAGATAGGGAGAGATCAGCTTTCCGACTGGGGGTTATTAAGGTATAGTACGCCAAAATCTTTGCAAAAAGCTCTGCAACATCAAGGATACAACCCATCTCAGCATGAATGTTATCTGTTAGCCTACAAATGCTTTAAGCTTCTTTACGCTCCCCAAAAATCTATTGGCAGCTATTCCCTACCAGCACCTACTGATGAACAGTGGCAAGCGATGGCGAATCTATATAATCAACTAGCCCTAAATGGTACAGCTAATCGAGATCGGATCAAACATTGGTTGTCAGAATGCATTCAAGTTTTCAGAAACTCTCAAAAAATACACGTTGTTTCTCTTGATGCCCCTAGTAGAGGTGAAGAAAACTCTACTCCTTTGTCTGAGACTGAGATCATTTCTCATCGCACCGCTGATGGTGAGTACGAACCGCTAATTATGCAGGAACTTACTTCGGCACTTAATACTATTCTCTCAGATTTTCTCCTACAGCTAAACGAGAATATTAACAATCAATTGCTACTGAGATACGGTTTTGACTTAGACTATCGTTTGATTGGTCCAATATTTGAAGTTGATTATACAACTATTGTTCGTCGTTGCAACAAAGCAAAGCAGCAACTACTTATGAAAGTGGGGGAATGGAGTCAACAACAGCTAAAAATTACGCCCGACTCGGAGCATTTGAAGAAGATGGATGCTGCACTCAAGCTGTGCTGGAATCAGTATTACCAAGATATCATTTTTCGCTCAGTGTTTTATTTGGCAAGGCTTGAGCTTGAGCAACAAAGCCGACACATGCTGCACCTACGCTATTTTAGGCAAATGGATTGTGCGGCGATCGCTTCGGAGTTGCAACTTAGTGAATCAACTGTGAGTTACTCACTTTCAACTACAACTGTTGAGTTAGGGGCTACCATTAAGAACTGGTTGCAAAACCGACTCACAGTTTCCCCTGATTTGCTCACTCCACTTGACGAAGAAATCGCCGCCCTTGTGCAAACACTAGTTGCAAATTATCCTGACCCTAATTTTGTATAGCACGGAGAAAGAAAAATGTCAACCCTATTACTCACAACCCTTTACTCTGACCAAATGTGGCTAGAATCTCAACAACAGCTTGAGCAAACAATTGCTCGTGAGCAAAGATATTCTTGTGATGTCGCAAAAAACACTGCTATCAACAATCGCCTGACACTGGAAGCATTTTCTTCATGGTTACGAGCAGAATCGGGCATATACGAGCAGTTAAAGGTGTTACCTAGTCTAGATGCTTTACCTAGTATTTGGGAGATGGTGAATGGTACAGCAATTCAGGTAGGAAAAACCAGAATTGTACTGATTCCCAGCGACGAAATTGACACAGATGAATTTTGTGTACCAGCGGAATGGATAGATATTCCCAGTTGGAGAGCAGATTATTACATAGCAGTGCAAGTGAATACCGAAGACGGTTGGCTGCGCTTTTGGGGATACACAACCTATAAAATGTTGAAAGAAAAGGGAGAATATGATCAAGTCATGCGCACCTACTCGTTAGAACCTGAGGAGTTAATCGAAGACATAAATATTATGTGGGTGGCACGCTCCCTGGGTGGAGATTACGCTTGTGCGGTTAAGCCTCTGCCCACATTGTCACAAGCACAAGCGGAAACATTATTGACACAATTAAGTCAAAAGACTTGTTATTCCCCACGATTAAAAGTAGATTTTGAACAGTGGGGAGCATTGATCGAAAATGAAACTTGGCGGCAAAACCTTTATCAACAAAGGATATCGTCTGTTGTGCCATCCCAAATTGTCTGGCAGAACTTAAGTAAGTGGTTTGAAAACATCTTTGCCCAAGGTTGGCAAACAGTTGAAGATGTCTTAGCTCCAACAGAATTAATTCCAGTATTGGGAGCAAACAACCCCGAACCAGATAGAGAAAGTAAAATCAAAGCGATCGCAAGTATTATTCCCCTGCTACAGCCTCATCACGATGAATTGCTGCGTCGCCAAGCCGCAGGAGTGTTGGGAAAAATTGGCGTAGGAAATAATGATGTAAGTACTGCCCTAACTGAGTTAATGCATACGGCGCGGGAAGAGAAAACTCGTTGGCAAGCGGCGATTAGCTTAGAAAAAATTGACCCAAATCATCCACAAGCTGGGCGTCAGAGAGCTAAGTTGATTGATTTGGGGATGCAATTAGACGGTAATCCGGTAGCCCTAATTGTAGCTGTCATGCCCAGGGCTGATCGAAAAATTAGTGTTTTTCTGCAAGTCCAGCCTACTAAAGCTCAAACAAATCTACCGCCAGGTCTTAAACTTGGTTTACTTTCAGAATTAGACGAAATCATTCGGGAAATTGAAGCCAGAAGTGACGCTACTGGACAAGGTAAGGACGACAGTATTCAACTAGCTTTTAATTGTTCACCAGGAAATAATTTTCGCGTCAAGATAACGTGCAATAATGTCAGCTTTACGGAGAGCTTTGCTATTTAGGGGAATTAACTATTATGGGGGGCAGTCATGGGTAGGGTAGTAGTCTTAAGAATAGAATCCGGTACTCTTGAAAGCGGATTTACAGTCTCTTTACAAGTTTTTCGGGATAATGGACTTCCAAATGTGTCCCCAATCCAAGGTACTCTACCTGCCCTTTCACCGCTCTTTGGTACTTATCAGAGTTGGCATGAGCAGTATAGAAGTCTGATTGTCAGTCCCCTTATTGATGGAATTACTGTTGTTGAAAGTATACCAACTAATAATGCCAACACCTCAGGTGTTGATGCTTGCCGTATATTATCTAGGTTGTTGAGAGATGGCATAAGGAATACGCTCACCAATCATCAAGATCCTTATTGGGCAAGAATCCGGGAGAATGTGTTGAGGCAGTTAATGGATACATCAGATGAAATTCGAGTGGTAATCCAAACGGATGATCCCCAGCTATGGAAATTGCCTTGGCATGAATGGGATTTGCTACAGCTAGATTCTGTCAGAGCAAGAGGCGTTGAAGTTGCTTTTAGCACATTGCATCATTCAGGAGCAGATTCAAACCCAGTTACTCCTAGTGGTAGTGTTAAAATCGTAGCATTAGTAGATAATATTCCAGATCTTCAACAAACTGTACGAACCACAATAGAGAGTATACCTCAAGTAATACCAGAATATCCAGCTTCTGTGAAGGAATTACTATCTCAATTAAGACAGGGCTGCGAGATTCTCGTTTTCGCAGGACATGGTAGAACGGGAAATTATGAAATTGGTCGGATCTTTTATAATGGCAATAGCGAAATTACAGTTGATAATTTTGCCGAAGCTTTAAGAGAAGCAGTCGGTAAAGGTTTAAAACTCCTATTTCTCTGTTGTTGCGATAACTTGGGCTTAGTAAGAGATTTGAAAGAAGCAGGTGTGAATATCCCAATTATCATCGCTATGAGAGAGGAGATATCAGTTCAAGCTGCACAAGAATTTTTTACTAATTTTTTCCAACAATATGCTCAAGAAGGGCAGCCTTTATATAAATCATTTCGGCAAGCTAGAGAGGCGTTGGAAAACCAGGAAGCGACATTACCGGGAACAAAACGAATCCCAATGCTTTACCAAACTCTATCCGTTACGCCGCCAAGTTGGGAAGAATTGATTGCATCTGGACCAATTGTAATTGAACCTTCACCACCTCCACCTGAGCCACTTTTACGGCAAGTAATGAGGCTTGTACGTCGATTTGTGCAGCGTCGCGTCAGATTCTTAAGGGGAATATTAGTAGGCTTTGTAGTAGTTATAATAATTTGGCAGATATTTCACCACAATGAACCAAAGGTAGCACTTTGTCCTTCATTAAATGAGCAAAAACACTTGAGTATCGGAGATAAAGATTTTCACCAGAGTCAACAACAAGAAATTAGAGATGGGATACAAGCTTTTAACAATGGTTGTAATCAAAAAAACGATTATCAGCAAGCAGCCATTTATTTTGAACAAGCAAGAGAACACTTTAAAAATGCTATTAATAAATTAAAACAAGGTGAATACCACTTAAAAATTGAATCTTTTGTTTATATGCAAAATGCTGAAGTATATAAACATCTAGCCGAAAAAGCTGCTAAAGCAAATTCAAATCCTGATAAACCATATATTGTTGTAGTGGCAGTTCCTAGAGTAGTTTACCCTTTTCTTAAAGATCCACTAACCCAACAACACTCGGGTAATGAAATTATAACGGGTGCGGCAATTCTTCAGGATAAAGTAAACAAAAATCCCAGCATTAAAAACAAACTTGTGTTACTAGTTGCTGATGATAATGGCTTACTCGCTGGAGGTGACAAAGTTGCACAAGAAATTAAGGATATTTACGAAAAAGAAAAATTACTTTTGGGTGTGATAGGTCACGCGCAAACCTTGGTAACTAAAGAAGTAGCTCAGACATATCAAAACAATAATATATTGTTAATTTCTCCTACCAGTTCAGCTAACATCCGAGATGGAAACAGGCAGAGTAATTTTATTTATAAAATTGTTCGAGATGTAAAAGAACAGGCTAAGGAAATGGTAGAAAGTGTCAAAAAATATTCTTTAGACGTGGTAGTTATTTATAGTGCATCCGATCCTTATGCTCAAGAACTATTGGAAAAATTCAAATCTGAATTTAATCAAGTGAAATTAGCACAAATATTGAGTACACAAAATAATGATGAGGAGGTGAAAGATAAATTGAAAAAAGCACAAGCTTTAGTTCTCATGTTAAGTGTTGACGAACGCAAAAGAACTGCTTCTTACTTGAAAATTGCTAAAGATTTAAACCGCTCTAATTTACAAGTAATTGTTTCAGAGAGTATCTACAATGGAGGTGTCTTGTTTGAATTAAATAAATACAATCTATGCCAAGATGAATCAATACCTAATCTGAAGATGGTCACACCTTGGTATAAGCAAGAATTTGCTAAAGAAGTTGATAACTTCCTGACTATAAATTTAGTAGATAAATCTCTTTTCCGTAGTTGGCGTCTAGCCTATAGTCACGATGCTGCACTTGTTTTCATCAATGCAGGTTTGTCATCAAAAGAAGAAAATGCTTTGAAGAGGGAGAATTTGATAAATAAATTAAATCCAACTGAATGGCAAAAGCCACTCAAGGACAGTGCTACTATAGATAATATAAGAAATACCCTTTTTGATATGAATGGAAACCGCGCTGTCGAGAACATGAACCAATCTAGCAGAGTATGGAAAATCATCAAAGTGGGCAATCAGTGCCAGTTTACCTCTGATGACATCCCCTACACAACTCCGTAGGCGATCGCTTGTTAAAAGCATGATACAGTCTGTGGCAACAGATAGAAACCACTCCGCCGCTCCGCCTGCGCCGCAAGGTGAGTTATCAAGCGCGAAATTTTACACCTTGTTTGATGTTGTGGCTGTCAATTCCTTTGAATAAGTTAAACTGTTGAATAAAGGAGATCGTCACCTTTATGCATTCTCTCAAAGAAAAAATTGTCGAGAAACTAGAACGTTTACCTGAAAATGCACTTCAGGAAGTTTTGGATTTTGTTGATTCCCTAGAGTGGCAAAAGGCAACACAGGCGCAACATGAAGAGTGGCAACTCAAAGAAATAGAGGAAAGTTGTCCCGTTAAGTATGTTGGGGGAGTCTTAGTAGTGCAAGCTCAATCAAGAAAAACTCAAGCGCAGGAAAATTTAAATACGGTTGTGTATGATTTACGAGAAGAGCGAATTAGGAAATTTACAACTTGGTGAAAGTTTTATTTGACACCTCTGTACTGGTAGCGGCGCTGGTGGAAGATCATCCAAATTACCCTCAAAGTTTACCTTGGTTGCAGCAAGCGCGAGCAGAACAAGTAAAAGGTTTTGTATCAAATCATACTCTAGCTGAACTATATGCGAGTCTAACTCGTCTTCCTCGTATTCCGAAAATTAGCCCAGTGTTAGCACAACGGTTACTTAGGGAAAATTTGAACAAGTTTGATAAAGTAGTTCTCACTGTTGAAGACTATGAGGCAACAGTAGATAGAATGGTACGTTTGAATATTCCCGGAGGAGGTATCTACGATGCTTTGATTGCTCAGGCTGCAATTAAAGCTAATGTGGATGTGTTATTGACTCTTAACGCCAGTGATTTTACTCGTTTGGGTGAGGAAGTGGCTCGGTTGGTGCAAGTTCCATAGTAGTACCTTTCTTAGCTACCTGATTAATGTAAGCTAAACTTTGACATTAATGTTAATGTTAAGCAATTCTTGCCAAATGCTACGATAGGATGCAATCATTTAAAGGTCAATAATTCTGTGTCTGTCTCCACTCAAAATGGCGTAATAAACTCTCTTGCTCCGGCTGTGCCGACAGAACCAGTTTGGCGCTTCAGTGTTGAGCAGTACCACCAGATGATTCGTCTAGGCATTTTCACCTCCGACGATCCAGTGGAACTGCTAGAAGGATGGATAATTCAGAAAATGCCGAAAAATCCCCCACACCGCGCCGCGACAAAACTGACTCGAAATGCTTTGGAAGAGATTGTACCAGGGGGATGGTATGTGGACACTCAAGAACCTATTACTTTAGAGGATAGTGAGCCAGAGCCTGATGTTGTGATTGTTCGGGGCAATACTCTTGATTATCTCGATCGCCATCCCGGTGCGCAAGATTTAGCTTTAGTCGTGGAAATAGCAGACTCCACACTTGAGCGAGACAGGACTTTCAAAAAACGCCTCTACGCCCGTGCAGGTATCCCAGTTTATTGGATAGTCAACCTTGTTGAAAAACAAATAGAAGTTTACACAAAACCGATCAACCTGCCTGAAGAACAAACTTATCAGCAACGCAAAGATTACAGCATATTAGATGAGATTGCTGTTGTAATTGAAGGAAATGAAATTGGTCTTTTAACTGTGCAAGACTTATTACCCTAAACATAAGACACCTTTAATTAAATGAGTCAACTGAATTTTAATCAAATGCCAGACAAAGAGTTAGGATAGTTTTTGGTAGTAGGTTAGTTGGTGGTTGGGTAGGATTTGGGGGTGGAATATTTTGATTAAATCGGATAGTACTATGTCTGGGTTGCTGATGCCGCTTTCCCAGTAGTCGTTGCCTCCACTATCTTTAACACGGGCGTTGTTGTTGTAGATGTTGCCTGTTTTGATGGCTTTGAATTCTGTGTAGCGATTGTCTTCTTTAAGTATGTCTTGGCGGTTTTTCCATGTTTGGCTTTGGTTTAACCAGTAGTCGGCGTTGGCGGCGCGAGCAAATACTGCTTCAAATGATAGGGGTAGTGTTCCTGATGATTGATTGTCGTTCCACAAATATTGCGCTCCTGCGTCGGCAAGATATTTGGCTACATAACTTTTGCCTCCTGGGGTGTACCAAGTGGATTTAAAGTTGAATCCGACGACTACTGTTGGGCGATTTTTTGTGGTTTTGGCAAGGGTGGCGATCGCTTGATATTTTCTGGCTATTTCGCTAAATATTTTTTCTGCTTGTTCCTCTTTGTTGAAAAATAAAGCTGTAAATTTCAACCACTCGCTTCTTCCTAGTGGTGAGGTTTCCATGTATTCAGCGTTGATTGCTACTTTTAAACCTACTTCTAACAGTTTGGCATAGCTATCTGTTTGTGGGTTTCCTTCTCCATATGTCGTCACTAAGTCAGGGTTTAGTTCTAATAATTTCTCTACATTGATACTACTATTATTGCCTACTGCTGCTATTTTATCTGCCTTGATTTTTTCTACAATTTCTGGTGTGTTTACTCGGTTGATGTCTCTAACACCGATGAGTTTATCTACTACTCCTAATTTTGCTAAATGTGGTAGATGTGTGGTGGAAAGAGATACGATTGAATTTACGGGTACTGTAATTACTTGTGTTTGTTTGAATCCTGTTGGTACAGGTGTCCCACATTGGACTAAAACGTACTGAAAGCCTGTTTCAGCATTCTGCCACGGTTTTTTGACTGTAACTATTTTGTAGTTTTTTTGATATTTTACAGTCAAGCCTGTAGCATAATTGATAGTTATTTTTGTTGGGAAATAATCAGTGTTGGGGTTATAGTTTTTAACGCAGCTTGTACTATCAAAATTAGATTTATTAACTAGATTATTTGTGCTGCTATGACAAGCAAGAATCAGGACTACCATTAATACTGAATAACAGAACAATACGGAAATTTTAATTATAAATTTTAGATTTATCATATGATGTAATGTGACTAAAGGAGAAATTGATTGAGCGAAGTTAATGCTAATTACGATCAGCCTTGTAAGGAAGCGTTGGGAGAATATTTTCCATTGTTTTTAGAGTTCTTTTTTCCACAAGTTTATACCTTAATCGACTGGAGTAAAAATCCACAATCACTGGATAAGGAATTACAACAAATTACTCCAGTATCGGAGGCGGGATTGTGTGTTGCCGACAAGTTGTTTCAAGTCTGGCTTCCTGATGGGCAGGAGACTTGGATACTTATCCACGTCGAGGTACAAAGCCAGGAACAAAAAAACTTCGCTAAGCGAATGTACATTTACAATTATCGGGCGTTTGACTTATATGAAACCCCTGTAATCAGTTTAGCAGTGTTGGGAGATGAACAAGCTTCATGGCGACCATCATCCTACGGTTATTCTTATGGCGGTTGTGAACTGAGCTTAAAGTTTCCGATTGCCAAGTTACTAGATTATCAGACACAGTGGGAGAATCTAGAGCAAAGCACAAATCCGTTTGCCACCCTGACTATGGCACATTTAAAAACCAAAGCTACTACAGCTAAACTTCAAGAAAGGGAGCAATGGAAGTGGAGGTTAGTCCGAGGATTGTATGAGCGAGGTTACAATAGACTTGAAATTACCAAACTCTTCCAACTCATCGATCAGATGATGACTTTACCCAAAGAGTTGCAAACAAGGTTTGAAGAAAAATTAAATCATTATGAGGAGGAAAGACGAATGCCTTTACTGAGCAATATGGAATTACGAGGAATGGAAAAAATTGGTCGTGAGTCGGTAATCACAGTTTTGCGTGTGCGGCTTGGAGAAGTACCACCTGAGTTGATGGAAGCTTTGAACAATGTTTCTGATTTATCGTTGTTGAAACAACTTCTGGAGCAGGCAGTTACTGTCAATTCACTTACTGAATTTCAGCAGTTGTTAGAGACGGAAAACAACTAAGTTGAGTTAAGTGGCTATATCTTCAAGCGATCGCACTTTTGAATTTAACTGGCGATCGCTTTTTTGCCGTCAACAAACAATATCTTTGCGTCAACAAAAGCAGGCGATCGCATTTTATCCACAATTCACAATTGTAAAAATTTTATTAAGATTTTTGGAATTTGTTATCTTTGCTACTTTCATAAGAAAAATTAAGTGAATTATGGTGAGATGCAAACAGTTTGGGATTATCTAACGGCTATGAATCAAAGCAAGAAATATACATGTATATAATAATGATTGCCACTTTTTTAATCCTACAGGAGTCTAATTAAAAAATAAATGAGTCAATTTTATTACATAAAACAGGTAAAACTGAGGCAAAATTAGCAAGATTTGAGCTTGATGGTAATTATAAATACTTGCAAAAATCAGCACTCATGATTAACAAAATTCAGATGAGAACGAAGTATTGTTACTGACAAATGGAACAAAGCTCGAAAATAAATACTAGAGATGTACAATTAGTGCGTCTTCTCTAAAAAAAGCAATTAAGACTAACTCGCTTTGTGTTTCCTTTACCTAATAACAGGCTTATGCGGCAAAAAGAAAAAAAAGAGAATTCTATAGTCAGTGTGGCATTATTAGTTACTCTAGCCACTACCCCAATGGCAGCAATATTAGTGTCAGAGTCCACACTAGCACAGTCAGGGGATGTTAATGTTACATTCCCCTTACCGCAAACCGTTCCTACAGGTACTGTAGTACGGATAGATGGTTCGAGTAGCATGGCGCTGATTAACCAAAACTTAAAGCAAGGTTTTGAAAAACAGTTTACTGGTGTTAAAGTTGAAGCGAGTGCTAACGGTACTGATGCTGCACTCAAAGCTTTGCATGAAGGAAAAATTGATATAGCCGCAATTGCGCGTGATTTGACACCATCTGAGAAACAACAGGGTTTAGAACAAATTCGTTTGCGCCGAGAAAAGATTGCAATCATTGTGGGTGAGGAAAATCCGTTCAAGGGCAGCATAACTGATAGACAATTTGCCCGAATTTTTCGCGGAGAAATTACAGATTGGTCAGAAATCGGGGGACCTTCTGGTAAAATTCAATTTATTGACCGTCCCACCTCCAGCGATACTCGTGCAGCTTTTAGCACCTATCCTGTTTTTAAAAGACGTAACTTTACCACAGGTTCTACAGCTAATCAACTAGCTGAGGATAGTACTCAGGAAGTTGCCAAGCAGCTAGGAAAGGACGGAATTGGCTATGTTTTAGCTAATCAGGTGTCGAAGCTGGAAGGTGTGCGAGTTTTGCCAATGAATAAAATCTTACCAGATGACGATCGCTATCCTTTCTCGCAACCTTTTGTGTATGTTTATAAAAAGAATCCCAACCCTAACATAGATAGTTTTCTCGGCTTTGTTACCAATTCACCAGGAAAGCAGGCGGTAAAAGTTGCTAGGGATGCAGAAACTGAAGCTGTGGTAGCAGTGGTGTCTCTGGCAACGAATCCGAACAGTACTTCTGTACTGGCAACACCAGAAGTAACGACAACAGCTAGTAGTGATAGCAAAACTACTGTATCTAATCGAAAAACTTCTTCATTTCTACCAAATGTTCGCAAAAATTTAACTGAGAAAGAATTAATCCCAATTTTAAAGTGGGTGTTGCCAATGTTGGCGTTGAGTGGGGTTTTGTTGTGGTGGTTATTAGGAAAACGCTCTAAAGCAGGTAATGTACTCGTATCAAATTCAAACATGCCTTTACAGCCGGCTTTAGCAACGGGAACAAATGCTCCTATTGATGAGTCTAACCCTCAAGAATCTCATCGAGTCAACCAAAATTCTGCTACTCCAGCAAAAAATTCATCCCAGAATAAAGGCGGGGCTAACACACCTTTATGGTTAAAATTTGCGCACAAGAAGTCAGATGAAATAGTGGTTGATGAGACAACATCGGTAACTAAGGATGAAGTTATCTCAACCCCTACACCAGTAGTACAGCCTTCACAAGAAATAGAAGTTGCTTCACCAGTAGCACCCAATCCAGCGACAAGAGTAGTGGTTGTCAATAACACTAGTCATCCAGATGCATCCAGCGTACCACCAGTTAATCATGCGATCGCCGCAACTTCAGTAGATAGCAAAGAAACTTCTACTGGTAATGCAGCTATTTTAAATGGTACTGGCTTATCTGTAGGTATAACTCCAGCGTTCTGGTCAAAATTCTCTGATAAACCCGATGGTCAAGTCAATAATGTAGTGTTAGAAAATAAAGCATTGGATATAGTGGCAGACGCGGCGGAAAACATAGTTGAAGAAACGGCATCCGAAACAGTTAATACCACTAATACACCGCCAGTGGTTGAAGAAAAGATTCAACCGAAGACAAATGTTGAAAGTAGTGTTGTTCTTTTACCCCGCTCTCTCAAATGGGCTTATGCTGTTTGGAGTGTTAGTGATGCTCAAAAGGAAGCACTTAAACAAAGAGGTGGTTCTCAATTTACTCTGCGACTATATGATGTCACTGATGTTGATTTGAGTTATCAAAGTCCCAAACTTGTGCAACAATATGAATGTGAGGAAACGATAGGTGATCGCTATGTGGCTATTCCCAAGGGCGATCGTAACTACATTGCCGAGATTGGCTACCTTACCAATGGTAAACGTTGGTTGTTACTTGCTCGTTCACCAATTGTGCGAGTTTTGAGTCGTCCCGATCAAGACTTCTATTTGATCACAGATGCTGAGTTGATTATTCACGGGGCAACTGAACCTGGTGCAACTGTGTCTATAAGTGGTTCTCAGGTGAAGGTGCAACCGGATGGTACTTTCCACTTACGTCTTCCTTTTCAAGAGAGCTTGATCGATCATACTATGTCAGCAACTTCTGCTAGTGGACAAGCTAAAACTGTGCGAATCAAGTTTTCTCAGGATATAGCTGAATAATTTGTCTGGGGCGGGCAAGATGCCCACCCCATAAGAACCATATTTAATCATCCGCTATGCACAGACGTATATTAATTGTAACAGTTTGTTTCTTCCTCTTGTTCGCCTACACTTTCAATGCCAGCGTACAAGCGGCAGAACTTATTGAAGTAGCTACCTCACCACGTCATATTTGGAATGGCGTGGCAGTTTCACCACAAAATCGTGTGTTTGTAAATTTCCCACGTTGGCTTGAGGATGATACACCTGCAGTCGGAGAAATTCTCAGCGATGGATCTATTCAACCATTTCCTGGTAATGAGTGGAATTTGTCATCACTTCCTGCCAGTGAGAAATTTGTTAACGTTAATAGTTTGAAAGCTGATAATGACAATTATCTTTGGGTGGTAGACTCTGGTGCGCCCCACGGTGTTGTTATACCAGGTGGTGCAAAACTAGTGCAAATCGATTTAAATACTAATGAGGTGATACGAGTTTATCATTTTGATAATTCTATTGCACCTAAATACAGTTATGTAGATGATGTTCGTTTAGATGAACATCACGCCTATCTCAGCGAAGCAGGGGTAGGTGCAATCATCGTACTTGATTTAGAATCAGGTAAGGCGCGACGGGTGTTAGAGAATCATCCTTCAACTCATGCCAATCCATCTATTGTCCCCATGATTGAGGGTAAAGAGTTCCGCGATCAACAAGGTAAAGTACCACAAATTCACGTCAACGACATTGAACTTAGCCCAGATGGCAAATATCTTTACTACCAATCTACCGCAGGACCAAATCTCTACCGCATTCAAACCAAATTTCTTGTTGATGAACAATTGAGCGATCGCCAACTTGGTGAGAGAGTAGAACTTGTAGGCAAAAGTATAGTAGTTGGTGGTATGACAATGGACTTCTTAGGCAATCTTTATCTTTCCGATGTCGAAAACAACGCCATTCGCCGCCGCTATCCCAATGGTAACATAGAACTATTCATCCGAGATGAACGCATTCATTGGCCCGATGCTTCCTGTCTCAGTCAAGATGGCTATCTCTACTTTCCCGCAGCACAGATAAACCGAATGCCTGCATTTAACAACGGCATTGACAGAACTGAAAAACCATATAGGTTATATAAAGTGAAAGTGATCTAATTATTGAGAACGGGGATACAGCAAATTGCAAGTTAATGGCGTACCTCTAGTAATGCTTTCAGTAACATAGAACTAGGATCTACAGGCAACGCAGGAGAAATCAAGATTACAGCAAATTCATTAAGTGTAAAAAATGGAGCTATTATTGGTGCTAACACTAGTCGGTATTACTTGCCTGGGTTCTTAGCTTCTTCAGTAATTGTGATAAATGATCTGTGTTTATCTGCGTGCATCTGAGGTTTAATTTCTTGGCGTCCTTGGCGTCTTGGCGGTTCAAATCAAAAAGCACCCTCCAGTTTTGGGGGGTACTTATGAAGAAGACGCCCCACCGGGGCGTCTCTACGTTGTCGGTGTGATTAACCGTTGATAGCAGGAGCTTCAACTGCTGC
>NZ_JACXAE010000011.1 GCF_014698965.1 Iningainema tapete BLCC-T55 | reverse complement strand
AGTACACTACAAGATCATCTCCAAGAATTGCTAGAAATTGATCGCCAGCGAAATCAAGTGTTAGACGAACAACTCAAAGGCTTCGCTATCAAAATACAGGATAATAATCAATCTGTTGTTGAAATGTTTCGTCAATTACACTCAGTTATCCAGGGAGAATCTGAGTCTTTAATGCAAACCTTTCAGCAATTCAATTCATCTGTTCAAACAAGTTCTGAGTCTTTACTACAAACCTTCAATCAACTCAATTCATTAATTGAGAGTGAAGCCCAATCTATTCCACAAGCTTTCAATAAACTGGGTTCGGTTATAGAAGATCAGTCTTCTTCTCTGGTGTCTAGCTTTAATCGACTTAGCTTTGTGATTGAGGAAACGTCTCACTCTTTATCTGCCAATTTGAATAGTTTAGAAACCGAGAGTCAAAATGCAGCAGGTGGTATGTCAAATACAGCACAATCTATTCAAGATGTTGCTGAAGATCTGAGGAAAGTACTTATTCTAATTCAGCAACTTGAAGAATTAATCAAATATGTCCTTCAAGAGAGAAGTCAACAACTATGAATTCTAGCCAACTAAAGTACGGTGAAATATTTTGTTTTTTGGCATTATTTTTCTTAATTATATTATTATTTTTTTCTCATAAGAGTTCAAACAATGAGAATGCAAAAGCCCAAAATGATTTTCCACCTAATATAGGTATTAATAATAATGAATTTCCTTTTAAGGTTGGTGAAGCTACTTTAACTCCAAAATTAAAAAACCATATTGATCGAACAATTGTACGTAAAATTATAGAAAAATTTTCGGCATACGATGTTAACACAATAGAAGTTATTGGTCATACAGATGGACTAGAAATTAAAGATAAAGAAAATTCTAATTTGGATAAACGTTTAATTCAAGTAGTTCAGGAGGAAAATAAAGACATTGGAGAATTAAAGGCAGGTTCAAATGCAGATTTAGGATTGATGCGAGCATTAGCAGTGATTAAAGAACTGCAAAAGAAAAAAGAACTATCGCAAGTATTTAAAAAAAAAGGAATAGATGAGAAAAAAGTATTTCGGGCTTACTCTGCTGCACAGCTCTATCTTCCTAATAGAACAATAGCGCCACCAGATTCTAATGCTAATCAAGAACGTCGGCGGATTCAAATTCGCTTTACTAAGTTAAATGACGAGTAAAACTAAGGAGGAAGTGATGTCTGTTGGATTACCAGAACCAGAGTTTATTGACAATCCTGAAAACCGTTGTCCGGTTATTCTCTTGCTAGATACATCTGGTTCTATGGATGGAGATCCTATTACTGAATTAAACCAGGGGGTCAAAATATTTAAAGCGACTATCATGGAAGATGAGCTAGCTGCTTTAAGGGTAGAAGTAGCGGTGATTACCTTTGACAGTGAAGTTAAGGTAATTCAGGATTTTATCACCATCGATCAGTTTACTCCTGAAAAACTTACAGCGTCGGGAGGAACCCATCTGGGACAAGCTATTGAAATAGCTTTAGATTTATTAGAAGAACGTAAAGCAACCTACAAGAAAAACGATATTCAATATTATCGACCTTGGATATTTTTAATTACCGATGGAGCGCCTACCGATAGTTGGCGAGATGCAGCAAAAAGGGTAAGAGAAGCAGAAGCAAATGGTAAATTATTGTTATTTGCTGTTGGCGTACAGCAAGCAGATATGGAAACCTTGAGGCAAATTGCTCCTGTTTCTTGTCCTCCTAAACTTCTCAATGGTTTAGACTTCCAATCTCTATTTAAATGGCTGAGTGCTTCTGTGAAAACAGTTTCAGCAGGTAAGATAGGGGAGAAAAAAACAATTCCCTCTACTAGTGGTTGGGAACAAATTATTAGTTAGCGTAGAAGAAAGCTCATGATTTGGAAAGCAGTTTGTCATTATTCAACAGGAGTATCCCATCAAAAACAGGACTTACCTTGCCAAGATTATGGCGAATATCGTCTCCTTGGCAAAGTCGTTATTGGAGCAGTGGCTGATGGTGCAGGTAGTACTGAATATTCTCATCTAGGTTCTCAGATAGCTGTGAAAGAGATACTGGCGTATTTAGAGAAATTTGAGCAAAAATTCTCCTGTTTCTCTTTTCAGTCAATTGCTCAGTCTGTTCACAAAATATTTGCTGAAGGAACCCAACAAGTTATTTCAGTTTTATCTAATCAAGCTATTAGTAATAGCTGTTCTATCAATGAATTAGCTTGTACTCTCATTGCTTTTATAGCCACTTCTGACTGGATAGCTGCCATGCAAATCGGAGATGGTTTTCTGGTCTTCCGTTTACATAACGACCCCTCTTATCAGCTACTTTTTCATCCTGATAAAGGAGAGTTTATTAATGAAACTACCTTCATCACTTCAAGCAATGTTTTAGAAACAATGCAGGTACAGACGATAGCAGGAAGTCAAAGATTTATATGTGCCTCTACTGATGGTTTAGAAAATGTTTGCATCAACCTACGTAATTGGTTGCCATTTGAACCTTTTTTTCAACCATTAGAAAATTATCTGGAGCAAACCAACAATCCCGAACAAGACAAACAGTACCTAATCCAATTTCTCGAATCTGAACGTCTCCAATCCCGAACAAATGATGATAAAACATTACTTTTATGCCTCTCTCAATTTAGCTAAGTATTATGAAAATTTTATTTAGATTAATTACTAACTGGACTACTCGTATTAATTCGCTTAATTGGTGGAAATTGAATCCTGCTTATCCTAACAAGAAGGACAAAAAGATAAAACTTATCTACCGAGGAGTGAGGTATGAGTACAATCCACTTACCGCTCAAGTTAAAAGTGAAATAGGTGGATTGTACCGAGGTTCTTCTTGGCGAATTTATCAATTAAAAAAATCATCAATACAAATAAAGATAACTCAAAAAAAATTAAATTACCGGAGTGTGAAGTATCCTCATAAATTAATCCAGATTAAAAATCCTCCGGATCTCACCTCCTTAAATAGTACACCCATATTCCAAGGGAGGAAACTACCTTCAACACAGCCAAAGGATAGAGAACCAACAGAGAGAGATCCCCAACAACTCAATTCAGTTGAGTTAAATGTCTCTCAAGACAATCAGAAAGAAATTGGAGATGAAATTTCTGAGATTATTTATCCCCCAAATTTAAATAGCTGTAGGCTGGTATTAGATAGAGACATCTTCAAAGATAAGCTAATAGCGACTAGTGGCGAAGCTGAAATTTGGACAATAACTGGTGAAATTTTGATAAACAATAGCCAGAATCATCTGGCAAAGATTTATCACCAAAAAACTTCTGAGCAAATCAAAAATTTATCTGAACGAGGAAAAAAGTTAGAGGTGATGGTAGTTCATCAAACCATTGCTCCGAATTTATTTCCAAACCATGTATCTCTCGCTTGGCCGCAATACTTGTTAGAGAATAGTTCTAGTGAAGTCGTAGGCTTTTTAATGCCATTTATAGAGGGATATAAACTCACAAAGTCTTACCATCCAAGGCTTCGCCAAAGTCTGAATCTTGAGTGGGATTGGCAAGTTGACTGGCAATTTCTCCATCAAACAGCTAGAAATCTAGCTCTGATTATCCAATTCCTTCATTCTAAGGGTTATGTTATTGGAGATATGAAGCCAGAAAATATCTTAGTAAACCAGCAAGCTTTACCTTCAATAATTGATACAGATTCTTTTCAAATACGCTGTCATCAGACTGGTGAATTGTATCGCTGTTTAGTAGGTTCAGAAAACTTTACTCCTCCTGAACTCTTAGGAGAAAATTTTGCCCAGATTGACCAAGATCCCACTCATGATCGCTTTAGATTAGCAGTTATAATTTATCACCTCTTATTTGGAGAACATCCTTTTAAAGGATGGCGAGGTGATGAAGATCCCCCCCCAAAAATCGACGATTTAATCCGTCAAGGTTTTTGGTGTTATGCTTCTCATAGTCTGATTCAGCCAGGGGTAAGAACTATTCCTCTAGATATTATTCATCCCCAAGTTAAAGAATGTTTTCTTAGGTGTTTTAATGAGGGACATGATCACCCAAACTTGCGTCCTACAGCAACAGATTGGGCAAATGCTTTGCAAGCTGCACTAAATGATTTGGTACACTGTAAATCATTTAGTAGCCATTGGTACAGTAAAACCTATGGCAGATGCTACTGGTGTGAAAGAAAAGAATCTCTTGGAAAGGATATCTTTTCTGATGATACTGAGCAATATAAAAAGCTCAATATGCTTCTAAAAGCGGGAAAGTGGAAAGAAGCCGACTTAGAAACTAAATACCTGATGCTAAAAATTAGTAGCAGATTTGATAAAGGCTGGCTGGATGAGTCAGCGATAGTGAATTTCCCCCTTCAGGATCTCAGCATTATTAACCAACTTTGGCTAGAGCATTCATCAGAGCGTTTTGGCTTTAGCGTGCAAAAACGTATCTATATAGAGACAGGTAACCAGCCAGGAGGGTATGACCGAGAAACCTACAATCGCTTTGCTGAAGCGGTCGGTTGGCGAGAGGACAGAATTTGGAAAAATTACTTTGACTTAGAATTTTCTCTCTCTGCCCCTGATGGACATCTTCCTTGGTGTTGTGCAGGATTTGATGTTTGTTTAGTGTCTTACCTGTCCGTTCGCTCATTTTTGAAGGGTAAGAGGAATTAATTCCTTGAGAGGAAAGGAATAGGACAATTTTCCAATCCAATCGCGTAACGCTTCCAATTTCTCAGTAATGTGGAGAAAGCGATAGGGCAATTCTTGGCTAAAAGCGATCGCTGATAAAGGGGTATTAGTATTCTCATACCCCGTTTATTGTTTTTCCTCCTTGTAACTGGGAACACTAAGTAAAATAAGTGGATTTACAGGGGAAAAATATGGGATGGTTAAGCGAAATAAGCCTCAAGGCAAGGGAAGCAGAGGTACTGTTAGGTCAGCGTGCGCCGTCACCAGTGCGACGTTGGTATCCAACGGCATTTCCCGACTTGGAGTATTCCCAGATACAGGTCTTTTTGCAGTATCGGGAAGTAGCTCAAAAACTAGGAGTGAATTTAAAAAATAAGCTCCTGCTCGATACGATTAACGGTCATCCACACCGTATAGAAGATGCGTTTCTGTGTCTGCTAGAATACTCAGACAAGCTAGAAGACGGCGACCACGCTACAAATTTCCTAAGAAAGGCGTTTATAGAGGGGTGGAAGCCTCGCAAGTTCCAAAGCTTTGAGCAGGCGAGAAAAGCGATACCTTGGTTGTAGGGGTTCTTTTGGTTCGCGATCGCACGGACTCACACCTCGAACTGTGCCACTTTCACCCCATACATCAGTGACGGCTAGGGCTTGCAACTAACACGCCACCCAGATGAGCGAGAAATACAGCTTTGTATTATTTTAAACTACATATAGTAGTATCAAGGAGTGAACTCCCAGGATTCTAAGAGCGCTTTTCGTTCTCGCCAGTCGGGCATCACGGACCCTAAGGTTTCCCAGAAGGCATCACCATGATGGCGGTGTAACAAGTGAACGACTTCGTGAGCGACGACGTATTCCATTGCCGCAAGAGGAGCTTGGACGAGCTGCCAGTTAATGCGGATAATCCCGTCTAGGCCGCAAGTTCCCCAGGTGTGCTTCTGTTCGCTGAGTCGGACTGTAGGTGTTTCGATGTTTAGCTTACGAGCATAACTTTTGGCAAAGCGTTTGGTATCTTGTAGAACACGATTACGCTGCCACGACACGAAAGCCGCATCAATTGCAGTATGGCGATCTCTCTCCTTTAAGTGACGGGGAACCTGAATGTGGAAGCTCCTAATGCAGGTGATGGTGACTTCTTCTACGTCGGCATCTTCAAGCTGCACCATCAACTGACGACCCCGGTATACTAGCTTAGCTCCACTTACGTAACGTTGGGGGCTTTTTGCAATGAAAGTGGAACGGCAGTCTTCTATAGCATTAAAGAGCCAACGACGTTTGGTGTCAACAAAAGCAGCTATCTGCTCCTTGGGAGTATCGGCAGGAGCAACGACTTCAACTGCTTCTGGGGTGACGACAATGCGTTGGTGCTTGGTGCGGCGGCTGTAGCGCACCGTATAGGGAATGCTGGTTTGACCGATTTGCAGGATAGGCATAGTAAATAAGCTTTGTCTATCTCCACGTCAATTCTTAAAATTCTAATGCTTTGTGTGTTAATAAGTTTAAATTTTGATGTAGTGTTTGAGGGCGTACTCATCAACTTTACTGGGAATTTCTTTCCAGTTCTCAAGACCTAAGTTAAAGACTAGCGCCCGAACTTGTTGGCGCAGTCCTTTGCGTAATTGTTCCTTTAAGTGCCAGCCAGGAGGAGCAGTGTCATTACTGGAGTAAAGCCGATCAATTGCTTGGGCGGCTTGCTCCAAAGGAGTAAGGCTGGTGTTTGAGTCGGTTTTATCACCAGTACTAGAACTGTTACCTTTGTCTCCTTGACTTGCAGCAGCAGGGATGAACGCTGACAAAATCTTGAGAATGCCGTAAGCTGTCTTACTCAAACCAGAATCTTGGTGAGCTTGGTCTTGGGCAAGCAAGTCGCGTACAATTTGTTCGTAGCGTTTGAGGACTGAGGCTGCTTCAATTTGTCCTTGTTCAAACTGGCGCAGCACTTCTTTAACTCGCTCGGAGAATAGTCCGTAGAAAAGGGGATTTTCATCTTCTTTTTGCTGTATGATTTTACGAAGTTCGGCACTTTTGCGTACCGCTGCGATTTGGATTTCTTCTTCAGCGCGATCGCCACTAAAGTCCTGCCAGAATGCCGGGTCTGTAATATCATGTAGTTTGCATAGCGTGGTAATCCCCGTAACACTCAAGTGTTCGTCCAGCATTTCTCGGATTTTGGCACTGACATCGCTCTTGAGAGTGGATTCTCGTTTCTCAAAGGTCAAAGTTCCCAAAGGTAAGAACCCGGCAATCCATTTCAGGTCATCTCTGTAGTCGAGAATTATTGGGTCGGGACTGAGGGCATCGTAAGCTTTAATAAAGGCTTTGGCTAGGCGGTGGAAAGCGTACCAGTTATCTTCACTGCCTAGATGCTGAATGAGGGCATCGTATTCCTGACGGATGTTTCCCGTGTTGCGGGGGATGGGTTTGAGGAATTGCATCACCTCGGCATGAGCAGTTCTTAGCTGGTTGCGTTCTACCTCTAGGTCTTTCATGGCGTTTTGTACGTCCGCCTGCCGATAGGTTGCCAGCGCTTCTGTGAGGTTTTTGGTAACGCCGATGTAGTCTACAATTAAACCGAATTCTTTGTGAGAACCATATACGCGGTTGGTACGGGCGATCGCCTGCAATAAGTTATGTTCTTTTAAGGGGCTGTCCAAGTACATGACACTTTCACGAGGGGCATCAAACCCAGTCAGCAGTTTGTTGCAGACAATGAGAAACTGCACCGGGGGTACTTCACCCCGCAGGACTTTGGCTTCGTATTCGGTATCGTCTCCTGTAAACTTTCTAATGGCAGCCACCTCTGCTTTTTTATCCAAAGCGTATTTTCTCAAGTCTTGGCGAAGCGAATCGATATACTTGTCTTCGCTGGGTTTACCATCTTCTTGGTTGGGAGAATAGACGGGAATTGCCATTGCCTCAGCCCAGCGCTTGGCTGTTTCGGGGTCAAAGCCTTTTCTCTCCAAGCTTTTAGCAATGATTTTATTCAATTCCCGTTTGTAAAGAATAATCGCTTCTCGGTCAATGGCGACAATTTGCGCCCGGAATCCTTCTGGGGCTGCCAGTCGGGAGAAGTGCGTCCAAATGTCGTATGCCAGCAGTTCGACGCGCTGGCGGTGTTTGACTAAATCTTCAATCAAGACACCTCGCGCTTTTATCTTATTAAGGACTTCTTCCGGTTCGTTGGCAAACCAATTGTCAAACAAGATATCAAGTTTTTTCTCATCCACTTGCCATTCAGCTTTGCGACTGGTATAGCGGATGGGAACGGTAGCACCATCAGTAACGGCATCGTCTATACTGTAGCGGTCGAGATAGTCTTCGCCGGGGAGACTGAAATTCTCGTAGGTGTCTTTGTCCGTTGTTTGGATGGGGGTGCCAGTAAAGCCAATGAAGCAGGCGTGGGGTAGGGTTTTTTCGAGATATGCCCCCAGGTCTTTCTCTTGGGTGCGGTGGCATTCGTCTACCAAAATAATCCAGTTGTTGCTGTTGGCAGCTTCTGTGGCTGACCCTTCAAATTTAAAAATGGTCGAGAGCAAGGTTAACCCCACGGGATTGCTATGAATCGCTTTTTGGAGGCCTTCACCTGACTGAATGCGAGTGGGGTTGGGCAGTCCGCACGCTTGGAAGGTGAGGGCAATTTGGTCGTCCAAGTCAATGCGATCGGTCAGAACCAGGATATTGGGGTTCTCCAGGATGGGGGAGTTGATGGTGCGGTGGGTTTTGAGTTTGAGGGTGGCAAAGACCATTGTTAAGGACTTGCCCGACCCTTGGGTATGCCAGATGAGTCCTTTGCGATATTTCCGACCCAATCGTTTTGGATCTGGCTTTAGGGGTGCGAGTACCCGGTCTACAATCTTATTAACGGCACGAAACTGCTGATAGCGACAGATTTTTTTAGTGACTTTCTGTTCTCTTTTCTCAAATACAATGAAGTGTGCCAGAATGTCGAGCAGTCGTGAGGGTTCTAGCAAGCACCAGAGTTGTTTTTCTAACTCATTGTTAAAGTTTATTCCGACCGTTTCCCCCTCGTCCTTCCAAGTTCCCCAATAGGCAGAGGATGCGCCCGTTGCACCATAGAGGACGTTTGCGCCATCGGTAATGATGTTGAAGGCGTTGGAATAGAACAGGCGGGGGATATCGCGTTCGTATTGTTTAATTTGCTCAAAGGCTTCTCCTGTTTTGTCTTTGGCAGTGAAAGGTTTCTTGGCTTCTAGGACGACAAGGGGAATGCCGTTGATGAAGATGACAATATCTGGTTTGCGGGAGGATTGGGATTTGACGTAGAACTGGTTGGTGACGGTGAAGGTGTTTTTCTCAGGTTCAAGGAAATTAATAAGGCGGATGGTCTTTTTGGTAGTTTCGCCGGGAACGTTACGGCTGTAGTTGCCCCGCTGCAGGTTTGTCCATTGCTCATTATCGGTAACAGCGAGTATATCCTGGTAGGTAGCACGGGCAACGTCTTCGGGAACGTTGTTGATGCGTTGGATGGCAGTAATGAAGATGTCGCGCAGGATGACTTGGTTGAGGGTGTCTCTCGCGGTTTGGTTTTGTTGGGGAGGAAGCCAACTGTAGCCAAGTTGAATTAAAGCATCGATGCAGGGTTTTTCGACAAGGGTGTATTCTGTGGCTTGGGTCATGGTACAGTCGAGCCTAAAACAAACTTATGTCTGGTCTTCCCCATATATTAGGAATTCCCATTTCTTTGATTTTTGAAACAGCTTCCCGCAAAGTAGAAAGTGCTGGCGTTTCTTTTTGATAACACCAGAATAAATCACTCATGGGTATTGGAAGCCCTTCTGGAGATTGAATAAACTGTTGAGGACACCTTGCCATCTTGGCATAACTCTCACAATCTAAGATGCTTAGTATAGAAAATTGTGAAGTTTCAGCAAACTCGTCCCTAATTCTTCCAATCCATGCTATTCTGTCCCCCGGATATATATCAATAACATCAATTAAAAAACCTTTAATCGCTGCATCAGATGCCAGTTCTGCGGGGTCATCGCATGAGCGATTAGTTATCATAAACTGGTCGCCGTATCCACAATTAAATAAATCGATAATTTGCAATTTATTAGAGAGTAAAGGATTTTCATATCTTGCAATAAAAATAAAGTCTTGTTCATGACAAAACCACCGCATAGTCATCTGTTCTGTGAAGAAATGCCAAGGATAACTTTCTTTGTAGTGATAAAACTCTCTTTGAGTTACTTTTTGAATTTTTGATATAGCTTCTTGTAAAGGCAATACAAAAAACTCGCGATTTTTTTTATAACGATAATTGGAAAGTTTTTGATGAATTAGTTTTTCAACTAATGTACAATCAGGGACATCCTCTTCGTAAGAAACAGTAAACTCATCAGGTACACCAGTTGTAAACAGTTGCTTGGCTCTTTTCTGGGGACTGCCTTCTGTTTTACCGATTTTTAGTAGATTTTCCCGAAAAGCTGGATTTTCCATAATATATATAGAGCCTTGAGACATAACAATTCTCAAATTTCATTTTTTATAACTTATTGTTATTGATACGAACGCGACCAGTTAGGAGGTCTTGCATTAGACCGCGTTTTAGCCTTTCAAGTGATTCGAGTTCCAGCACAGCAGCTAACTCATTAGAACGAACAGAATCTAAAACTTCAATAATTGCTTTTTGCTCATTCATGGGTGGAACAATAGCCGGAAAATTTTTTAACTGCGTTGAGTTAATACTGGCAAGATTAGTAGTTTGCTTTCCACAGTTCAGAAAATACTGTTTTCCATAATTACTTCCAGTTTGGGCTGCTAAAAATTCTGGAAGTAAAATATTGAGATTAGGACGCACAGCAAAAATATGATTTTGATGAAGGCACATCTCTATTTGACCTCGCCATATATCACCGCGACCCAGTTTATCTAAATCTCCACCTTCAGTTAAAAGAACATCTCCAGGTTTTAGACGATATCTATCTATCTCTTTCGGTGCTACTCGAATCATTTTGATTTCAGACAAATCAAGATAACCATCTTGAACATTAGCCACACGCAAATATGGAAGTTCAACTGAATTCCCTTGTACTTTTTTTCCTTTAGCTAATCCGGTTTGGATAGTAGCAATCTCTTGTAAAGGCTTCACTTCCCACTCTTCTGGAATCTTCCCAATCGCACTCTCTTTAAACCGAGTATGACCGATGCCCTTGGTGAGGAGTTGCTGGAGGAGTCCCTGCTTGACTTTGCGGGTTTGGTCGATGACTGCCTGGGTGGATGCGATCGCTTCATCCACACTGCTGAGAATATCGGCGATTTTCTTTTGTTCGCAAATAATGCGGGTAACAGCAATTTTCAAATCTCTAATGTTCTTTAAAGACAGCGTTTTTTGACTTGATCCATCAACTTGGTTGTCTATTTGTTTTTTTATAAGGCTTGACTGAAGAATATAAAATAAATATTTTTCATTAATCATTGGGTTAATGATAGCAGTGTTTTGACCCAAGCAAAATTTTTCATCTGTATCAACATAAGCAAGCATTCCGTAGCTACCTACTCGGCTTACAATAATATCTCCTTTCTGTGGGGAGTAGCTTTTAGTGAATTTTTGGTAAACTTCTTCTGAAACTCGACAGGCATTCTTTAAATCTAAATAACCTCCTTTAATATCTGTTACCCTCACCATCGGCAACCCAGTGTTTGAGAATTCTGGAGTTTGATGTAAGGAATCAATCACTTTTGAAACTTGATTTAGCGGAACAACATCCCAGTCCTTTGGAATGTTTCCAATTTCAGTTTGCTTAAAGCTAGTCTTATATTCTTGTTCTGTGCTGTCAATAACTGCTTTAGAAAGCTTCTCAGGAACCATAACCCAGTTCCTCCAAAAATCCCAACATCTTCGCTTCAGCTTTATCCCGTTGCACCAGTAATTCTTTTAATATCTCCACCTCCGCCGCCACATCAATCTGTTCTTCTTCTTCGGCTGTCTGCACGTATCGGGCGATATTGAGATTAAAATCATTCTTCTCAATCTCCTCTAACTCCACCACCCGTGCAAATCGTTGCTCATCCTGAAACGCCACAAACGCCTTCGCCAATCGCTCAACATTCGCATCAGAGAGAGTATTTTGGTTTTTCCCCTCCACCATCTCCTCAGCGCCATTAACAAACAGCACTTTCCCCCGTCGCGCTGAATCTTTCTTCTTATTAAGAATCAACACGCAAGCTGGAATCCCCGTGCCATAAAATAATTTGGGTGCTAACCCAATCACTGCCTCAATCAAATCGTCTTGCAGCATTCCCTGACGAATTTTGGCTTCGGCATCACCTCGGAACAGAATGCCGTGCGGTAACACCACCCCCAACTTTCCTGTTGAGTTCAAACTGACAATCATGTGCTGAACAAATGCCAAATCTCCATAATACCTTGGCGGACAGCCGTAGGTATTGCGACTAAACTTGTCTCCGTCTTTCCAAGTTTCATATCCCCAGTTCTTCAATGAGAATGGCGGATTCGCCAGCACCCGGTCAAACTTCATGAGCGTTTTGCTGCCTTCCGATTCGAGATGCTTTGGGTCACTTAGGGTATCACCCCGTAAGATCAAAGCATCATCGATGTCGTGCAGAAACAAGTTCATCTGGCAAATCGCCCAAGTGTTGAGGTTCATCTCCTGCCCGTAAAGATGTAGCGACTTGGCATTCTTCCCTTGGCGTTCGAGATAGTGTACCGTCTCTAGCAACATGCCACCAGATCCGCACGTAGGGTCATAAATGCTCATACCTTCTTCAGGTTGCAAGCACTCTACAATCAGGCGCACAACCATTTTGGGGGTATAGAACTCGCCACCTTTCTTCCCTGCATCATCGGCAAATTTAGCAATCAGGTACTCGTAGGCGTTACCGAGAACATCCGCCTCTACATCGCTATTACGCAAGCGGTGCCTGCTGAAATGTTGTAGCAGCAGTTCCAGAGTGGCGTCGGGAAAACGCTCCTTGTTATTGAAGTCTACATCTTGAAAGACACCACGCAAGCGCACGTTAGCATCTTCAATCGCTCGGAAGGCGGCATTCAGGTGTTCGCCAATATTTGTAGAGTGCTTGCGTACATCATCCCAAAAGCAACCCTTTGGAATATGGAAGCGGTGTTCGTCAGGATCGGCTGCTACTTCTGCATCGCCGTATTGGGCTAGCCGCTCCTCGTATTCTTCCGACCACACGTCGCACAATCGCTTAAAGAAGAGTAGTCCAAATATGTAGTGCTTAAAGTCAGCAGCATCAACCTTGCCGCGCAGTATGTCAGCAGCACCCCACAGGTTGCTTTCTAACTGCCTAAGGGTAATTTTGCCGATATAAGTAAGAGGTAATGTACTAGAGACAATAATTTCCTTCATCAAGAGTTAGCGTAGGCGGGTAAGATAGTAAGACAATATATAACAGCACTCAACTGCATCAGTTCCAAATTAAAGTATATCCCTCATTTGAGTCAGGGCGGTGGAATACAAATACCTGCTCAATGAAGTTTTAGCTACTCATTTTACTCCTCAGAATCTATCTTGTCAGGTGCTTTTTCTTCTACTGGTTCTTCTTTAGAATTTACTTGCTCGGTTAGTTGTTCTGCTACTGGTTCTACTGGTTCTTCTGCTTGTTCAACTGGGATGAGGGCTTCTAGTTTTTTTAAGAGTGCCTGCACTTGTTTCCACTTTTTAGGGTCCGACCAAATTTTGGATTGACTGAGGCGACGGGTAATGGATTGAATTGTTGCTTTGGGAGACTCTTGAGGAGCTTGAGGTTGCAAAGCTTTGACTCGCTCTCGCAGAGCGCTGAGGGATAAATTAGATGCAATGGCTTCTTCTAACAACGGTTGTCTCAGCTTAGTGTCTTTGACTCTGGCAATCGATTGAGCTTTGGTGTATTCAATTTTTCCGGCTCTGAGTGCTTCTAGAATATCTGGCGGTAACTTCAGTAGTGGCAGGCGACTGGAAGCAAACGATTCCCAACTAAGCTTACCCAATTCCTCAAAAACCGCTATTATGCCTTGTCCTTGTTCGTTGCCCAAAACGTTTTGGGCAGTATTTCCTTTGGCTTCATGCTGCATCTTGTAGAGCAAACTGGGAATGTCTGTCACAGGCATTGAGAGCCGAATTGATAACAATTGCAGTATACCTTCTGTCTCCTCTACTGGGTTGAGGTCTTCTCGCAGCAGGTTTTCAACTAAACTGACTTGCAGGGCTTGAACGTCTGTAAGCTCACGAATGGTAACAGGAACTTCTTTGAGTCCTGCTACTGTTGCAGCACGATATCGCCGCTCTCCTGCTACCAACTCGTACTGGTTGTCTTTATCTGGAATGGGGCGGACTAGCAGGTTCTCCAAAATCCCATGAGTTTTAACAGACTGAACCAATTGCTCCATCTTAACTGGATCAAAGTATCGCCGGGGCTGAGTGTCAGGAAGAGAAATAGAGTCGATGGGCAGCAACAAGGTCGCAGTGTCGGGTGACTCTTCCCCCATCAACACGCTGAGATCGGCTTTGGCTTTGTAAGGAAGTTCTGTTTTGCGAGTTCGAGTCATTATAGTAGCTCCATTTGCTTAGCGAGTTTATCTAAAATTTTGAGGATTGGATGTTTGGGGTCATATAAAGCTAGAGGGATTTGTTGCTCTGATGCATCCACTATAGCTGTAGCTCTAGGTATTGGGTCAAAGACGGGGGCAATGGGGGAGAATTGTTCTTGAATGGCTTTGAGCGTGCGTTGGTCTTGTGAGTTAGCAGCGGCGTAGCGAGAGGGAACAAATCCAGCTATTTTTAAGTTGCGGTTTCCTCGTTTTCTCACTTTGGCGATCGTTTGCAGCAGGAGATTTGTTCCTTGGAAGGCTTTATAGTGAGTTTCGATGGGGATGAGCAAGTGACTAGCAGCAACGAGGCTGCTATAACTTAATAAGCCTAGACTGGGTGGGCAGTCGATGAGAATAAAATCGTAGTTATTGCGAACGGGTTCAATGGATTCTTTCAAACGCACTTCACGAAAGTCCATGTTGACCAGTTGGATTTCAGCAACACTGAGGTTAATGTTAGTGGGAGCTATATCCATGCCGTGTTGGTTGTTTAAAATGAACAGTGGCTCCTCATTTATAATGGCGTCAAAGGGAGTTTTTTCTAAACTTTCTGGGTCAATGCCCATGAAGGAGGTTAAGGAACTCTGGGGGTCGAGGTCAACGAGCAGAACTTTGTGACCTCTCGTATGCAGTTGATAGCCCAGGTTCATGGTCAGGGTAGACTTGCCCACCCCTCCTGCTTGATTGAAGATTGAAATGACCTGGTGGCTCATTTATTGTACAAAAACAATAAAGTTTTTAAGTGAACAATAAAGTCCTCAAGTGAACAATAGAGTCCTTTTCGCGACTGTCCCACCCCTCGGTTGCAAGTTTTGTATTCTGAGAAATGCAGATAGTACTGTTTTCCTACATTAATAGCGTCTTTGTAGTACAAAATGACTCTGTGCTAGTTAAGAACTTTATTCCCTCAGTTTAGAGCAACTAGTATGTAACTCACCTTTTAGTAAAGAACTTTATACAAAAATCTGGAACGATAGAATCGCTCTTTACAGGCGCTGTCGGTAAAGAGCTTTGTTGTCTGTGAACACGGGCTAAACTTGTCTTTTGATTTTTGTAACACAGGATAGTGTAGAACAAATAGTCAAACAACGAACACTATCTAATTTATGATTTAGTCTAGCTCTGCGGTCGGGCTACTGTCAGTTTAACGTTATTTGCACACTGATGCTTTCGCTACACCGGATAAAAAAGCCAATCATCCTCGTCGTAGCGATAGCCGCGCTCCATTCGGCAAAATTAAACTTGGACTTGGACTTGCTTATTGTGCTAGGATTGACATCCAACTTTTTAGCTAGTTCAGCAATTGATGCTTCAACCAGACGCAGACGTAAATTTACTACTTGGGGGAGGGATTGATTCCGCAGCTTTAATCGCCTTCTACCTTTCACGCGGTTTGACTGTAAGAGGTATCCACTTCAACTACAACCAACCCAGCTTTAAAGGAGAACGCCGTGCTGTCCTAGCACTAACTCAACATTACAACATCTCCCTCACCACAATTGACTTGGGGTTAAAAATTGTCCGCACTCAGGGAGAATACCATTGTCGCAACGCAACCCTACTGCTCGCATCTGCCAGCATTCTTCCCACTAAGCAGGGCAGATTTGCTATAGGAATTCATGCCGGAACACCTTATTACGATTGCTCCAAAGCATTTTTAGAAGATATTCAACGAATTTTTGATGGTTATTTTGCAGGTTCCGTTCAAGTAGAAGCTCCATTTGTAGAATTCACCAAAAAAGATATTTTCAAATATTGTAAAATCGCAAAAGTGCCAATAGAAATTACGTTTAGCTGCGAACGTCGCGGAGATATCCCCTGTGGAGAATGCCCATTATGTTTAGACAGGAGAGCATTGGATGAGAGTTTCTGAAATTTGTAAATCTCGCCAAATTTCTATCATTGATGTCCCTACTCCCCTTATCGTCCCATCATTTTCCAGCCGGGGATTTCCTGAATTAAAAAACATTTACACAAAAACAAAAGAATATATTTCAGATGTCTCGCTAATTAGTGCTTATGATATACACTACGAACTCCAAGACGTATATATTTATGCCTCTGATATTCTTTTTATAGATAGTGGTGGTTATGAGACTCAACCAATCAAACTAACTGCCACTTCAGATGATGTTTATGCGTACAGAGACTGTACATCTGTCCGCCCCTGGTCTAGAGAATTACACCAAGCTGTACTTGATAACTTACAAGATTTATCTCAATTAGTTCTGATTAGTTATGATGACTGGAAAAAGCATCAATCAACGCTCAGTCAAATAGAAATGGCTAAATCACTCTTTCAGAATTATCCAAATTTCGCCTCTAATTTTATTTATAAGCCAGAAAAAACCGAATCTAAAGTAATCAATGCAGATAGCTTACTTGAACACGCTCATTACCTAACTTCATTTTCAGTACTAGGCATAACAGAAAAAGAACTTGGGAGTTCAATTCTAGAAAGATGCCGTAACCTTCTAAAAATTCGCTTCCACCTTCTAGAACAAAGTATCGAAATACCAATCCATATTTTAGGATGCCTAGACCCTGTTTTAATTATTTCATACTTCCTTTGCGGAGCCGATATATTTGATGGACTTGCTTGGCTGCGCTACGCTTTTGTTGACGGTTTTACCTTGTACCAATCAACAGCAGCACTTATGCAAGCCGACTGGCATTATTCTGAATCAGAATTAAATCAACTTTATAGTATTAAAAATATTCAAAATCTTAGCCACTTATCTCAAGCAATGAATAGATTTTGTCATACAAAACTTATCAAAGAATTTTCTGCATGGGAAAAAGTTATGCCACAGGTACTTAATTTAGCACAAGAAGCTGGACTAGAAATTGAGGAGTAACAGTCATGGGTGGTAGCGGTGGAAGTTATAGCTGGTCTTCTAACAGTTCTTCAGAAGAAATTAACCAATTGCTTGGGCGTGCAGGTGAAAGCACCGACACTTCGTCTTATAACTCAGAAGTCAACAGTCTACTTCAAAGTGTATTAAAGGACTTTAATGATAGAGACGCCGAGGCTACCCAACGGCATTTAGATATTCTCAAAAAAGCAATTGAGTCAGAAATAGAAAATAGCGTTGATTTATTATTTGGTGGATCAATCCGTAAAAACACATTCATCAATGGTTTGAGTGACGCAGATACATTAGTACTCGTTAATAACACATCGCTAGAAAAAAAATCTCCCCAAGAAGTTTTAGACTACTTTGCACAGCGAATTCAACAACGGCTACCTAATACCCATGTTTCCGTAGGTAAATTGGCAGTAACAGTCCGTTATTCAGATGGGCAAGAAATCCAAATTTTACCAGTCATAAGAACCGTAAGTGGTTTGAGAATTTCTAATCCAGAAGAAGGTAAATGGAGTAATGTAGTACGTCCTGATTCATTTGCTCGCAAGCTAACTGCTGTCAATAAAGAGTTTTCTGGTAAAGTTGTACCAACAATCAAACTTTTTAAGGCAGTTGTCAAAGATATCCTGCCTAAAGACCTAAAAATATCTGGTTACCACGCAGAATCACTAGCTATTGAAGCCTTCAAAGGCTACCAGGGAAGCAGAACATATAAAGATATGCTGACACATCTTTGTCGTGAGGCAACCAATCTTGTCAAATCACCGATTAAAGATAAAACAGGACAATCACTACACGTAGATGACTCATTAGGAGAAGCAAATAGTCAAGCAAGAACTCGTATATCAGCCTATTTGGAAAGATTAACGAAGAAAATTGAGGCGAGCGATAAGTTAAAGTCTAAAGAAAAATGGCTTGAGTGGTTTGGGGAATAGTGATCAATGTTAATCAAAGGACTGCGAATTCACATTGCGGGTAGTGCAAATGAAAGCATAGACCCAAATATCCTTCGTTACGCCCATGAGTTAGTCGCAGAACTGGTAAAAACACTGTTAGTAGAAGGGGCAATGTTTATCACAGGCATCGGTAAAGAACCTCTTTCAATACCGAATGACTGTAATTCACTGCCAATTATTTTTGACTGGACTGCACTAAGCGCCATACATGACTGTTTACAGCAAGGACTGGTCAGTACCTCCGATTTTCCTAAACGTTTAGTATACACAACCGGAACAAGTAAAACAGAAAGTCAAATTCCCGATTACCGACGCGATTTATGGGAATCCCTCCAAGATCAGGATGCAGTTGAAATAAATTTTCTTAAGGTAGGTTTGGCATCAGCCACCTTACGTCGGCAACGTCAAGCACCACAAGGAGATATTCTCATCATTATTGGTGGAGGGGAGGGAGTCGAACACCTGGCTAGCTTATACATGGAAGATGGCAAACCCGTTATTCCCCTTGACCTCCAAATTGGCTCTAGCTGCAATGATGGGAGTGGAGGAGCGCCACGTTTAGCAATGGAAATGCGTGGAGAACCTCATCGTTTCGTCCATATTTTTGATACTAGTGCTGTTGGCAGTCTTGTCACTGGTTTAACCACCCGTCAAGGCAAAAGACCTGTGAAAGAAGTAGTAAGAGGTATAGTAAAGTTAATCCAAGCTCTAGAATCTCACGATACTAATAAACAAATAGAACCATCTACGTTGATGCAAAAAATCTTGATTCTGACAGCAATTCCTCACGGACTGCGTTTGGATGAAGAGATTCGAGAAATTGAAGAAGCTATACGACGAGCCACCAACCGAGATTTATTTGAAATTAAAGTGAGAACCGCTGTACGTCCAGCCGATATTCGCAGAGCTATCGCGGAAGAACAACCTCAAATTGTTCATTTTTGTGGGCATGGTGAAAAAGATGGCAGCTTGCTATTAGAGGATGATGGGGGAAACAATAAGCCAGTTGCACCATCCGGTTTAGCATCTCTGTTTAAGTTACACGCTGATTATGTTAAATGTGTACTGCTTAACGCTTGTTATTCACAAAAACCAGCTGTAGCAATTAGCCAATACATTAATTATGTTATTGGGATGAATAACCCAATTCAAGACAAAGCAGCAATTGCATTTGCTCAAGGATTTTATGATGGGCTGGGTTATAAAAACTCAGGCAACCAAGATTTATTTCAAAGAGCCTTTGATGAAGGTATAGTTGCTATTCAATTAGAGAGCCTTTCACAAGAGTCAATACCAATTTTGAAAAAAAAACTTTAGCTAGCGACACTAAAACTATTTCATTATCAGAAATTCCCGTTACTGGCTTTTTAGCATCAATTTAGGGGCTGTTTACACGTTTCTGCTAGAACATGGACGGCCGTTGTTTATTGCAATTCAAGAAAACAGAGATACAGGGTTCAGGGCGTGCCAGGGATGAACTGTCATAAGCTACAGAGTTTAAATTCAAAATCCTGAAGTTCCTTTGCGATGCCCGACGGGTAGCGACCTACTTTTGCGTTTATTATTAAGATTGCCGCCTTTTACCAACACGAGCTGCTAATTTATTAGTTAACTCCAGTTGGTACTGATTCTTATTGTCCTCATAAACCAAGATTGTCCTGGGGTCAGCATGACGGCTAAGGTGCTGAACCTTCCGGTAGTCTCCCTCTGCCAAGTCAAGGGCATCGGTAATACCCGAATGTCTAATCTTATGGGGTGTCATCCGCTTTTTGATGCCTGCCAATTCGCAGGTTTTTCGCACAATGGCGTAAATGCCGTCACCCGTCAACTGATGACCTTTGTTGTGGAAGTCCAGCGCAATAAACAACGGATCACTGGGTTTAATATTTGTACGACTTCCCAACCAATCGCTAATCGCCTCTGCTACAAAAGGATTTAAATCAATCCGAGTTTCATCATTGCCCTTGCCCTTACCATAAACAATTAAAGTATTTTCGTGGTAATCGAAATCTCCAACTGTTAGCTTTGCCACCTCTCCCCGACGCAGGACGTTTGCCCAAAGCAGCAGAAATAAGGCATAATCGCGCTTCCCCTTAACTGAGTAAGTATCAATTACATCAAAAACTTTGTTGTACTCATCCACGGACACGCCCCTGGTGTCGCGGTACTTGGTTACTTTCAGAGATTCAATCCGGTCGCTATCAAAGTGATATCGGCAGCGCTTCAGGTTCCGCCCCACCTTAATTAAATACTTGATAGCAGCCTGGTAACGGTTAATAGTAGCCCCCTTCCTACCCTGTGCTACCAAATGATTTTTAAACTTGAGGATTAACCCGTTAGCCGTCTCCCCATCCAACGCCCAGAACTCTTCAACGTCGAGACTTGTTGGTGACCGTTGCAAAAAATACTCAAAAAATATCCGTACATTGCCAGCATACCCCCGCTGCGTAGTCAATGCTTTCTGCTGTAACTCCGCTAAAAAATCATTACTCTCAAGTAATTGACTGGCAACAGAGGCCAGAGAGTTTTCCGTATTTTTACTTAACATCTGAGTTGGCGGGCGTTCATGACAATGCATCTTTTCATTAACGCCATATTACAATACTGCGTACATTCGGAAAACCACGCTATAGATTTTAAATTCCTTACACAGTGTCCTGACAAACAGATAAAGCTGACTAGAAGTTAGGGCTTGGGTTGAGATTTTTGTCCCGAGGAGAATATTGTTGTTATTTATACATTTATTGACCGCCGACTAGCATCTAGTACCACTCCGACTGGTACTAGATGCGACAGACATTCTCAAACGGTTGTACTTAATCACTTTCATGGACTTTCGCGCTCTTATTCTCAACAAGCTTTGTTATTGACAAAATTTCTCTCTACAATGCCCACCAAGCCCTTTATTTTCCCGTGGGCATACAATCTATCCTCCAAACCCTTTAAAGCTGACAGAGTGCATTGTGACTCCTGTTAGCTTAGGGTCGGGAAAATCTATACCCATGCTGTACATCTATCTGTACAATAATCTTATCTAGATTTGTACCGATGGGATTCTAGAACATGGCAGACAAGGACAAATTCTTAGCCACCTTCCGCATAAACCAAGATGAGTGGAAAGATTTTATGGCTCAGGCTAAGACAGAAGGCTCCAGCGCCTCGGCTGTGCTGGTTGATTTTATCCAGTGGTACAGAACTGGAAACAGAATCGCCGCCGACACCAAATCTAGCACTAATCTAAATAATCTAACGGTACTGATAGATGAGCGGATAAAAGCTAAACTGAACCAACTGGTAGAGAGAGGCAGTCAACCACACCCCGCCAATCTAGACAATATTCTAGATGAACGTGATAGACATCTAGAATCCCGGATATTGTCCATTCTAGAAACAATGTTAGAAACCAAGCTTGACGACAAACTAGAAGAACTCCAGAACAACATACGCAATATAGAATCTACTGAGGACAATCGTATAGAAAAGCTAGAACTTTCCCATCCGGCAGCACCACTCATTGCCAGTGGGGATGGAGGCACAGTTCGTATTGTCCAAGTGGAGGTAGAAGCAATGCAGATGGAGAAGGAGCAACTACGCGATAGAATAGAAGAATTGCAGCGTGAGAACGTAAGTATAGTACAACGTAACTTTGAACTACAACGTGAGAATGAATCGTTACTCCAGCAGAACCAGGTGCTACAGGAAGAATTGAATAATCTTTCCCAAGCTCCTGCAATCTCACTACCCGACCTCCAACTAGTGCGCGATCGCGTTCTCAAATCCCTCACCTCTGGTAAAAGCAAGGTAGCGACCACATCACCCCAGTATAAAACTGCTGCTAGGGCTTTGGATAGATTTATTGAGGAGTTGCAAAAATATACACCAACATCTACACCTGCATCCTCTACCCCAGATGGAACTGCAGCCCCATTGGTGGATGAAGCAACCAAAAAGCTATCGGACTTTCATTATACCAAAGTCGAGTACTATGCCGAGTTGAGGCAGATTACCGAGCGCTGCGGCTATCGGCTTTTCATTGATACTACCACCCTTGGTAGGGGTAGAGAACTATTTATTGTTAACCCCCCTAGTAACTCGAATGAACGCATCATCTCAACTCAAGATGTGGGGGAAGTCGTTGATTGGTTGAGAAAGCAGGATAGAGAGGAGTACAATGATGGACAGTAGGCTATCGCTTGCGTATTCGCTACTATCAACTTTCTTTGCTCACCTCGAATCGCTCTTGCACCAAGAACTAGCTCATTACGGCGTGGATATGGATATACCACAGCGCTGGTACGTACACGAAATAATTGTTCAGACACTAACAGAAAATTTCAATCCCTGCTGGCACGCATTGATTGAAAGTGGGTGCTTTTGCGTTGAAAAAGGTGAAGACATTTTTTTCAAGATTGAGTTAAGAATTGTTGAGGAAAACCAAGAACTAAATAACCATGAGACTTTTCAAGCATAGTTTTCTGATACAGTTCTTTTAGATGAAGACAGCGTGTTACACGCTGTCTTCTTAGCTGTATCAACAAACCATTTCTTGTATGTGGTTAAATTACGGCGTAGACAGCAACGGTGCGCTAATCTTCATTGATGATGTATTACGGGGCAAATCAAATCTCGTTTGCCCCTATTGCGCTGGTAGACTAACTGCTAAAAAGGGACAAAAAAAAGAACACCATTTCGCCCACACCGGGGAGACTTGCCGCGCAGTTGAGCGTCCTGGCGACATTCCCACCCTACCGCTCTTTGACAAATTCAACCTGGAACTTACAAGTAAGGAACTGGAAGCATTAAAGAAGTACTGGCACGGCGAAAACATTCCTACATCAATGCGTTCCGTGCTAGCGAATAAAAGGCTGCTGCAATGGAACGACTACAAAGGTCGGTCTGGCGGCTGGGAGTTTACAAAGTTGGGAAAAATCCCCTTGGGCGAACTGTCCCTGCAACTATTTAATGAAGTCCAGGAACCGCTGATTGAAAAGAAATTGAGGGATTTGCAACGGGAGGCACTCAAAGCTTATGATGTCGATTCCCCGCTACTGCAAGAGTTGCTTGTTGACATAAGACTGTACCGGGCGCAGTTGAAACGTATCCTCAGCAACACGCTGTACTTTTTAGAAGTCCAAGCGGATGGGCAAACTTTTTATAAAATTGGGGTGACACGCCGGGAAGTGGCGGAACGGGTGACAGAGGTGCAAGCGGAGTTGCGATCGCACTTTACTTCAGTGACCATCAAAATTTTAGACGCCTGGGGGCATCGGGGAAACATTGAACTCTATTTCAAACACAGGTTTCAAGGTTTTAACCACCCCATTGGCAGTTTGACCGAGTACTACAAATTTGATGATGTCAAGTCTGTGCTGCGAGAGTTGCGGCGGATGAAGCCCAAAACCTTAACCCAGCTTGAGACTGACATCATGGAGGGCAAACCGGATCAGGTGGAAGCTCTTATTGAAGCTGACCTTCATGCGGCGGCTCGTTCCCAAGCAATTAAGGTGGGATTGCAGCGAGCGCAACAGTGGGGCGTGCATGTTGGGCGATCTAGAGAAACGGAAGAAGAGTTTTTACAGAAGCCATCAACTCAGGCGGTGGTTGAAGCATTGAAGGCGGGTTTGTCATTGCGGAAGGCAGCTTCTAAAGCAGGTGTTTCTGTTAACACGGTTCGCAAAGTTCAAGCTTTTCTCTTTAAAGCTAATACGACAATATGAGGAGGAACGATGATTATTATTTACGATAGCTACCAAATAGAAGTAGAAGAATCGGAGATTTTTCCAGATACCTGGAACGCAACCGTCTCTTTAGAAAAAGACCCCAAGTTTTATTTCTGGGACTGTTCGGTATCTCAAGAACCTTTTGGCAAATGCATTCTTAAAGCTATGGAAGAATGCGATATAAACAGCGAGTCTTATGGCTGAAGCCCTGATTATTTGCTCTGGGATGATTCATGGATGCCAGAGCCGCAATTCGATCCGTCAGATCCATTAGCCTATTTTTAGCGACAAAGAATAAACCCGCTCAACCAACAGAAGTTTACTTTAGGTAAAGCGGGTTTTTTAATTTACTCTTCTGATTGATAGCGTGGATGTTTTTTTGGGAAAGAGCCATCTGGCAACCACCGATAACCACAGTTTGGACAAAGAATCAGGTATCCTTCTGGGTCTTGGGCTGCATCCTTTGCAAGCATAAATTCTTGCTTGCAGTTGTGGCATTTAGCCCAGTCTTCTCTTATTTCAATTGTTAGTTTAGGCATCTTCTTTCTTCATCCAATCACTACAATTCTTTTTCAATTCCGGATGCACGGCACAGGGTAAAAGTGGGTCGCCATAATAGTACTTGCAACTGGTACATTCTTGTTTCTCTTCCCTATCACCACAATCAAATTTAGATTTGATGTGTAACGAGCAATGACCACCACCTTTATAATGCCTACATTCCCTGCATGATTTTTTCAATCGCTCAAATTCTGACCAATTATCCAAGAATTCTTTAGCTAAATCATTCTTAGTTTTTTCAAGACTAATACGAGCAATACCCGCACCAGCACCAATCAAAATCAATCCTGCACCAGTTCCTGCGCTTCCATAAAGTACCATCTTTTCAAAGGTGGAACGATTAGGAGTAAGTAATTCTCCAGCTTTTATTATTGCTCTATCCCAATCCACCCCAAGTAAATCCAAGGCTGTTGTTGATAATGTTCCAGTGATTGCCAACGTCCCTGTGATTAATTCAATGTAGGGTATGCGCATTTTTTTTAGTAGTAATCAAATATTTGTAAGCTGGGTGAAATATTTTTAGCTTGTGTGTATCCACATCACACAAGTTTTAAGGGCTGCCACACAGCTATAGCGTTGTGTGGGCTTGTGTGCTGGATGCGTGAAAGCTGTGTGGTGTTGTGTGCATGGGTTGTGTGGATTGTGTGGGTTTTGTATAAGTAGTGCCTATCCCCCCAAAATACTCTCCCCTCAAAATACCATACAGCCACACAACTCATTGAGTAATTATTAGGAATTCATGGTCAGTGGTCAATGTCGGCTTACCTTCTTTTACCTTCTGTTCTGCTTCCTTATCTCCCACAACTTCAGCCAATCCTTGTTGAATTAGTCGCTCTACGAGATATACCAAGATATCTTTCTTACGGTCATCATCAAATTCAGCTATTGCCGTTCGCACACGATTGCAACCTGAAGGAATGCGGCTAATTCGTGTTGCTCCTTTCTCAGAAAAACTTTTTACAATTGCGGATAACAATTCATTGAAGTCAGGTCTATTTGGTTTGAAATCAACAATCTTTGTTCCCTGAGCAGGTGTCTTACTATCTGCACACCTGCTTTCCCATTCATCCCTGTATTGTTCATATTCTTCACGAATATTTTTACCAATCAATCCTAGTTCCCATCCACCAGAAGCACCATGAGAAGTGAGAATAATTGGCTCACCAGTCTGCTGACTAAGGTTAATTAATCCTGGCAGAACTGCTTTTAATTCCTTCCGTTTTTCGTCATTAGAGATTAGGTGATTGTTGTTGATATTTGCTTCGATGACTTCATAATTACCGTTGCTGTTATTGGGGTCTTGTCTCGCGAGAAAGATTAAGTTAGCAGCAATCCTACTACTTTTATCTTTTACAAATGGTAATGCCTCAACATTAGGGCTATGACTACAGATCCAAAGTGCATCATTACTTTGTCTCCCTATTAAAAACACGGCATTTAATTGGCTGATTAGCCAGTCAATAACAGCAACGGTATCTGTAGTTTTCTTCGTGGTAAATTCCCCTGTGGTTGTATTGAGGTACTTGCCATTGAATAGCGCTTCTATCTCAGCCCAGATAGTCAAAAAATCATCAATGAACAAGCGTTTTGTAATACTATCCTCATGACGAGCTTTCATATCGTCAACAAATTTCAGCACAGTTTCAACCGCCCGTTTTGAATTTTCATGAAAACAATATACCTCGTCAGCAATCGTTTGAAACGCCTCAGCATCACGTTTTTTATAAACAATAACCGTCGCATGAAAACTAGCTCCCAATCTTTGCCGCATCCTTCCCCAAGCTGTACCGATTGTGGTTGTCTTACCTGCACCTGGAGTGCTAATTACGATTGTGCTTTGTGTGAGGGTTCCTAATTTGGTTAACGCTGTATTCCCTATGTTGAGGTAATGTTCTTTGTTGGTTGTGGATGGAATCTCAATGGCAGTCGCCTCCCCTTTTAGCACAGATGTCTGTGCCTCTGCTATCTCCTGTTGTTCCCGTTCCTCCTCTTCCTTAGCAAGTTGTTCTGCTTTTATTCGTATCTGGGCAATATCATCAACCAGTTCGGGCGACTCATCCAAGTACATTTCTGCTGTTGCATCGTATGTTAATTTACGGTGTAATTTTGCTTGTGCTTCTGCCTCAATTTCAGCTATTTGTATTTGTAAATCGCTTTGAATTAGTTTCCTAGTACGGTGTTCATTGGATGAAAGACTGTTCTCCTCATCAATATTTTCTCTGTTATTAGCAGCAATACTTAAACTAACTATCGCTACTGTTGAAGCTAACATAGACCCCAAAGCAGCAACTGTTTTACCCAGTCCGTTACCTAGTAATATCTGTTCGTTCTTGCGGTATTCATGGGGTACAGCATCCTGTTCTACCGTCACCACTGGGGTACATGGTTTAGACCGACCATCACAGTAACTAACCCTTGTGTCGAAATATCCTACTGTGCTTGTAGCAGCTGCACCAAGGGAAATAAGGAGACTACAAATTCCTATCGGGGTGGCATTATTTGAAAGGATTTTGCTGTGATTTATCATCTGCCATCCTCCACAGTAAAATCGAAATGAAAAGTAAAATAATTACAATTCCTACTAATGAAATTGCTGCAATCCATAAAGGTAGAACTGAATTAGCCACCAGTATAGGTTTACTTGCGAATAATATCATCCCATCCCAGTGACCACCTATAACAGAAATAATTACAGCCAGTCCTGCTAATCTTCTCAAACTAAGACTCTCTTCTGTTGCATCCACTGGTTTTACTGCTATCAGATATCCAACAATTGAAATCAAGGCTATTCCATAAAATATCCATAGTCCTGGATTCAGTCTCGGGAGAAATGCTAAAAATAAACCACCAGAGAAACAACCCGTATAAATAGCCCAGTTACGTAGATTTTTAACTAATCTAGTTTTCTCTGCTATTTTAATTTCTATTTCAATCTTTTTCGTTTCTTGCTGTGGTAGCTGTGGTAAAAACATATAATAAATACCCGGTACAATGACCGGGAATAAAGTTACTTACTTGCCTTTAAAGAAGTCAAACACTGTTCCAAATCCACCACGTTTATTACTACTGGATGCAGTAGATGATGCAGTAGATGTTGCACCTGTGGTTACTGCTGCTCTTGGATTACCTGCAGTCCCATATTTAATACGGTCTTTGATGGACTGCTTAAGCGCTCGTTGTTCAGAATTAATCTGCTCCAAAAGCTCAGCTTGTTCTGGACGTTGCTTTAGTTCCTCTAGCTTCTTAGCTTTGCGAATAGCAGCAATTCTGAGGGATGTTTCTAGGGATGCATCTGACATTTCAAAAGCACTTTCTAGATCGGCATCCATCAGTGCTATAGAGTTATCAGATTCCTTAGCCAATTTCTTCCGATTGCGGGTATAACCTTGGAAGGATAGAAACACATCAAGTACTGACTTCTCAATCTTTTCAGCACCTTTGAAACCATGTTTAACCAACCTACTCTTGAATTCGTTGAAAGTAACCTGGTTATCAATGTAAGTAGTCAGTAAGTCTTCAATTTCATTTAAATTGTCAATAAACCACTGAAATTGATTGACTTTATCTCGCATCAATGCAAGGTCATCTGGAGTAAGGTTAGGTAAGTTATTCCAGTCAATTGCTGGGTAATAAGCTTGCAGTATTCCTATCTGATCTGGCTGAAGTCCAAAAGCTCGTATCCCGTTATCCATTCCACCACCACCGGAATTGTTTGAGCCAGATTTACGAGTATTACCTACAAATCGTTGTACTGCTGATACGCCTGATTTTATGATGTTCGCCATTGTTACAATTCCTCAGTAGATGTCTAGTCGAATTTCTAGATGAATACTAGGTCTAGCCTCTGCCACAGATTTAGCTATTGCTGGTATCAAAATTGCTAGCCCGATGAAAAGTATTGTGGTGGCGATCGCGCTTTTGATATCCTCATTCACTGCCCTAACTCCACTACTTCAAATTGGTAGGTTTAGATTCACCCACAACGTATGTCCTCATATTGTGGATACCAGCACAGAAGGGACTCTCACGACGCTGGCAGTAGTTAGCAGCGGGTACATAAGCTATTAACAGCACACCGATAGTGATGGCAGAATATGCAATTGCAGCCCACACTTGCCAGAACAGATAAAGTGCAATGTTAGGAGGGGATGGATCATCCCACTTTTGTTTATCAAGTTTCCCTTGAAAGTGTCGCAAAGTTTCAGCAGTGGAGTAGGTCGATTTTTCGTTAAGTGACTGTAGAACCATCACTTTTTCTAACAGTTCAACCACAATTCTTAGGTTGGTTTTAACGTTCCCTTGCTCGGTTAAAAGCTGCTGCTTGGTTTGCTCCAGCTTGTCTGCTATATCAATTGTCGGTTTGCGGTTGATGGGGTCAATTATTTCGTCTATTTGAATCAAAAATTCTTCATCCCGCTCCAGTACTGAACCTAATTCCGTTGCCGCTTGGTATAGTTTTGATTCGTGGTGTGACATAACTATTTACCTCTCACTAAAATCCCGTGTACTTGATTGATAAGGGCTTGCTCGTCCGCTGTCCTGGGGCGAAGGTTGTCTATTTGATGGATAATGTTTGAGGCAGTCAATGCAAGAGTTGCTGGTACACCTAGCTCAATTAGTTGGTGTGTTGTAGTTTCAATTGGAGTTTTGAGGCGTGCATTACCTTGAGTACATTGTGCTTGTAGAGCAACTAAAAGTGACTCAGCATCCCTTACTGAAATACCTTTTAGAATGGACAAACACTCATTAATTTGGTTATCTTCAATTGACAATTGTTCTAAACTATCTATCCAGGCATCGTTAATTGTGTAAGAGTCGCCCATCTGGTCTTGCCCCCAGATGAAGTAAGTAAGGACAATTCTGAGTTCAAGTTTTTGCTCGCGGTCTAACAAATCAAGCTCCTGACCGAAGCGTTCACAAAGATTATCTAACTGTGTTGCAGAACAATAGTATCCAACTGGTTTTGACATGAGCTAAAATTCCTCTGTTGTGTTTCTTCGTATTCAGCTGCGGAGATTCACCACTGTAGTTGCGAAGCGACTGCACTACTTGGCAGTGGGGGCAGTCGCTTCATCATTGGTAATCTCTTCCCAAGCTACTTGCGGTGTTTGTTCCTGATGAGCGTGAAATATTCACACGCTTATTGGGATTGGTTTTGGAGATTCTCCAAAACACGTAGCGCTTTCTTCTAAACTCACCTTCTACATGTGAGAAATGATATATTTCTGGCTTACCCATAATGCGGTAGCTAAATTTGCGATTGAGTAATGTGCAGTCCATCATTGGTAGATGCTCCCTAAACAAACAACTTCTCCGCGTTCTAGGTGAAGTTCTTTTTTAAGTGATCGAGAAACTTTTAATTTAAGCTGGGTAGTTATTTGACTAGCATTGTCTAGCATGATTTCTAGTTCTCCACAATCAGATACTTCTAAAATCTGCTGCCTAGCATCTGATTCTAGAATGTGAATTAAGTTGCTGGCGATTTGGTTAAGAGTGTGCTTTATTTCGTCGGGTGTCATGCAGCCTCCTCATACAGGTCGCCTAAGTCAGCATCAAATTCATAGTTTTCTGGTTCAGTTTTGGGTGTCAGTGCTGCTGGTTCAACTTGAGGAATCTGCAAAACTTTGTTGTTACTTGGAATTAAAGATGTCAGCCAGTCGAACAACCTAATAAATGGGATTTGCTTAACCATTGATTGCGCTAGCTTATGCTCATACAGCAATGCGTTTGTAATTGTGGTTAAGTCAGCCGTTGTTACTAGGTCTACCGACTTACCTAAAACTCTTTGGGCGTGAGACTTCAAATACTCCTCAATATGTGGCTCTAGGCGCACTCGCTTGTTTTCTGCCATAATTACTTACCTCGTGCTAATCTTCCCGCTGCCATCCGCTCTAAGCCGAGTGCATTTGCCCAACAAGCATCAGGCACAGGAGTGATACAAAGTGATTGCAGCATTTTCGAGACTCCAGGCATCTGCACCCCACCGCCCCAAGCAACAAAGCTCTGAGCAACATCCCGCCACTCTGCAATCTCTTTGAAGGCTAAGCGCAAACGGTCCTTGAGCCACGGTGTGAGATGACGGGCGTAGATGTGGCGAAAGTTGTAAGATCGTGTGCCATACTGGAAGTCTCCGCTTTCAACTCCAAGCCTGATGGTTTCGACACTGCCTGCCTTGCCAGTCCCCAAAAACTGAATTAACTCTGGGTCAGCTGCAATCGCCTCCAAGAGGTCGATGCACCCGCCAACCTCTAAAACTTGACGGTGGATGATTGCACCGCCTGGGGCGAAAACCGTGGGGATAACGGTTGATGTACCGAAGTCAATGGCGATCGCCTGTGCGGTGCGGTCTATCAGTGGTTCTGGTTTGGCTGCAACACAGTAGCTGTAGGAGCCTGCGCCTTCAGGAACGACAAGGGAGACGTTTAGGTTTACTAAAGATGCCGAACTATTTTTACTGCCGAAGCTAACGATGTGGGAACCATTGATTTTGCTTGCAAGCGCATCCTTAAAAAGCTTGGAGTTGTGGATGCTTAGGACTAAGTGCAAATTCCACTCTCTCGCATAGGGTAGAGTAGCCAATCCACCAAGCAACGTGTGCAGTGAGTATTCCACCTTGAGTACTGAGTCGTCGCTGAGTTTGGTGTGGGTAGTTGGTGCTTTCCAAGAAGCGAGAGAACCTGTTAGGAATTGCTTGCTAATTAAATCAGTGCGCTCACCATCCTGGTAAAAAAAGTATCCACCCTCTGAAGATTTCAAGTCGTCTTCTAAGTCGTTCACTTCAACCACTTTTGAAGGGGTGCGAACTCGTGTTCCGGCGATCGCCAGTTTTAATGACCCTGCCCCAGTATCGACTCCCACGGGAACGGGTGGGGGAGTTTGGGAAGTTTCAGCCTGTGTCGGCTGAATTGCAATCATTGTCAAATTCCTCCACAAAACTTAATTAAATTGCTAAAACGCCCATCCTAGTTAGGTCTTCAGGTAATTTTTGACAAAGAATCCTGTCACCGAAAATCAGCAACTTTCGGCTTACAGTAAGCTTTTTGGGTGTTTTTAGACTATAGTGGTAGGATAGCATTACTACTCGTAAAGGCGCAACGTAGTAACCGAGTAAAGGCAGAACAGTATCATACGAGGATAAGCGTATATGAGACTTGAGGAAATAATGGCGAAACTACCGCCAAACATGACGGAACTAAGCAGCTACGTCGATAAGGATTTGAAGCTGAGATTTAAGCTGGCTTGTACAGCACAACAAAAAACTATGAGCGAAGTGATAACTGAGCTTATAGAAGAATGGCTAGAAGAAAACGAAAACCCCTCACCCGCATTGAAGGGCAAGGGGGAAGCATGAACGCAAGCGCCCGAGTCCCACTTACACTGCGGTCACTGCCATTAAATAAGCGCGAGCGGCTGTCTAGCTGGCTAGCTAGCTGCATTTGAATCTACGTCGCTATCGACTCACTAGGTTCTTTTCAGTACATTGGTGGGTCAGTCAACCAGAGGCAACGTTGGTTACAACACCATCGGCATCAGCATCTATCTGATATGGGCTTCCGTCAGGTGTAAAAGATGATTTAAAAATAATTTTATGGCTAACAGCGATTGCATAAAAATTAATTATAAAAGCTCCTCTGCAGAAGATTTATGCTCACTAGTAGGGCTTGCCAAAAAACCAGCCCCCGTGACCAAACCACCATTATTTCAAACAACTGATGATGCTCCCGTAATGACTTCTCACCCTTACTTATCAGGAGCGCAAGCTTGTTTAGGAAAAACCCTTTGGGATACTATTGAGGGTATTCCTTGTTTTCGGCGCTTTTTTGGTCAAGGTTTCATAGAACACAACATCATTAAAGAAAACCCGGAAACCAACAGAATAGAACTTGTAGCCGGGAATGCAGCCTGGGAGATTATTCAGAAATTTAACCCAGAAGTTGCTTATATGTTTTTAGTTTTTGCGTCTTGCGCCACGGATTTAGATCAACCTTGGTCAGGTGCATTTACTATCAAAGGAACTGATTTAATTAAAACTTTTGGTTGGAGTAATAGAACCGATTTAAGTTTGGGTAATAAGCTGAAAAAACTCGGACATCTAGCCCTGCAAGTAGCCCACCTGAGTATCACCATTAATGAGCTTGACCTAAAGCGGATGAAATATTCAGCCGAAATTCAAGCTATGTGGCGGCTGAAGCTAAGATATGAAGGAGACGTATCTCCTACGGTGGAACATAATCAACCTAATAAAGTTAGCAATGAGACTGACGAGCCTACAGAGTTATTCATCACGGTTGGGGCTAATGACTGGGTTCGACCATTTCAGGATTTAGAAAACTACCGCTCACTGTATGAGTACGGACTTTTAGCTAAAAGCACTCTGCAAATCAATCCCTATCAAAATCCGATGGCTGCAAAACTAGCAGTATTCCTAACCATAATGAGCCGAATTAAAATTGATGGGGAATACAAGGTAGAAACACTACTAAAGCGGATAGGATATCTTTCAGAAATACAATTGCAGGAGCTTCAGAGTAAGAGTAATCGTTATAAAAGAAAGGAACTGATTGAACAGTGGGATAATGCCCTACTAACGCTGCAAGATTTAGGTTGGCAAATTAGTTTTGAACCAGTTACTTACCCCGAATCAATCCAACCAAATTGGACTCTACCAGATGATAAACACACAGAAGGTAAGCGACGACCGGACAAATGGCTAGATATTTGGCTAGAAGCCAAAGTAATTATCAAACCTACAGCAAAAATTCAGGAAAAGCTAGAAGCGATTAACGCTCCTGCACTTCCAATTAGTAAGCCCAAGCCTGAGCAAAAGCTTCAAACTGTACTCACCGAGAGTAAGCATTCGCAACCTACCCAGCAACAAGATACAGCGGTTGAAGATAGCCAGAAACTAATCCCTGGATGGGCGTTGTCAGAAGCTTTGAAGCTAAGAGGATGGACTAAATCGCATCTAGCAGAGCGGCTGGGCTTGCAAAAATCGCTTCCTGGCAAGTGGATTAATGGAACCCGTAAGATTCAGCCCCTTCATCAAAAACTGCTTTGGGAGTGGTTAGCTCCAGAATTAAACCAAGTTATGAGCGATTAAAACCGCGCCCACGCCTGTCTACTTGTCTACTCTCCCTAGAATCACCTTCATCTGGTTGAGAATAAAATCGCTCTTTAGCTTACTTCGCCTCTGCTGTACATAGGTAGACAAATTTTCTAGAATCGGTGTACGCTTGTCTACTCATTTGATTTCGGATCAAATGCTATTTCCACCAGGGATTCACAGCCAATTTGAGTAACATTACTTATTGACAAACTGGATGTGACCTTAACTTGTCACGAATAAAGGTAGACCAGTTCTCTAGAATCCGGTTACATTTGCTCTAGAATCGCTTCACACTTGAATCCGGCAATAATTCCTCTAGAATCGGGTAACAATTTTTTAAACTAATCCTTACATCTGACTTAAATAAACAGCCCCAAACCCCACATATTGAAAGGGTTAGGGCTGTTTGTATCTTTCCGCCTTCCAGTTATTCTCAATAAGCAAATAGCTGAAACCATTGATAAATCGTCTGTCTACTCAGTTTATTGAGAATAAAAATCTTCAATTGCATACTAGACAAAGCTTTGAACTGGGTAGACAAACTTTCTAGAATCGCCCTACGCTAGCTATAGGATCGACCTACGCTAGCTATAGGATCGCCCTACGCATTTTTTTTGAAACCTTTGTCACTCAAGGGTTCCAGCTTGGTAGACAAGCTTAATTAAGTTAATTAAGTTAAGTAGCCTCGATTTTTCAGGGTTAAAAAAGCGGGATGGTATTAAAGAAGGTTATTCCATGCCCGAATAACCACCGTGAAAATTTCTACACATAGTGCAAGTGCATTTAGCATCCCCAGTAAGTTGCTCCCCCTTTTCCCTAGACCTCTCTTGGGTACTGTTGCCACATCTCCGTTTTTCTGCTTCAAAGGGGGTGAGCGCGGATGAACGACAATTCCCCCGTACAACACCCCAACAACTTGACTGCTGCCGAGTACCACGAACTCGCCATCAGCAGCGCCATCCATCCCGCCCTTATCGAGCGCAACTTCATCCACATTGCGGGAGAAATTGTTTACATCTACCTGTTTATCTCTGGTGTCATACCCCGCAAAAATGCCGGTCGAGTCACAGATGGTTTCTTAAACCAATACCGACACGCCGCCGACGGTGGACTGTGGATTAGCGGACTAGATCCCCAAAACAACTGGCAACCGATGGAATGGGGACGCTTTAAGCCCACCAATCCCCGGATTGATGCTGAAAAAGGCAAACCCGTCAAATACGAATCTCCTCCCAAAACACCCAACCGCGTCACCTACTTCGATGTCCCCGACTGCATCTGGGACTTAGTGGCGCAGCGGTACAATATTAAGCGGTATCATTCTCCCCTGGCGCTGCGCCTCCAAGATAGGTTGCATCCACTTAATTTTTGGGAATGGGTACAGCGACACCCAGAAATCCCCGTGATATTGTGCGAGGGTGAGAAAAAAGCTGCTTGTTTGTTGAGCCTGGGGTTTGTGGCGATCGCCCTCCCCGGTATCTGGAACGGGCGCGTCGGCAAAAAAGACTTTGACGAACGCCTGCACCCCGACTTGTTGCCACTAGCACGTCATGGGCGCAAGTTCATTATCCTTTTCGATTACGAAACAAAACTTAAAACTCGCTGGTCGGTCTTCCAAGCTACCGTGCGTACTGGCAAGACAATTGAGGCAGTTGGTTGTATCTGTGAAGTAGCGCTACTACCGGGACCAGAAAAAGGCGTCGATGATTTTGTGGTCGCCCGTGGAAAAGAAGCTCACTCACTGCTGACTGCCATAATTGATGATGCCAAAACACTTGGGGATTACCAACGCGCATACCACCAAAAACGCCGAGGACTGAGCAATAAGTACACTCCACATATTACGGTAAATGTCAAGTATCTATCCGAAGCTGTTAGATTACCACAGTCCGGGCTGGTGGTATTATGCAGTGACATGGGTACGGGCAAAACCGAACTAATGCGGCGGTGGCGTGACGAGCATCCAGACGGGCGGTTCCTCAACAACGGGCATCGAGTTAATTTGCTCAAAAATCTGGCTCTACGCCTGCAAACCGAGATGTACTCAGATTTGGGTTATACAGGTTTAGCCAAAGCAACTGCCCTCAGCATCACCATCGACAGTTTGCACAAGCTCAACACCCAAGCCCTAACTTATGGCTGCGTGTTTATTGATGAAGCTTGCCAGTACTTAACTCACCTGTTGCACAGTAAAACCTGCAAAGAACATCGGGCGGCGATTCTGGAGGTACTGGAATACATAGTGTATAATGCACCACTGGTGGTAATTGCCGACGCCCACATGGACGACGTGACGGTGAACTTCTTCCGGGCAATGCGTCCACCTGGTGAAGAGCCGTTCATTATCAAAAACGAGTGGAAGAATGGCGATCGCCCAATTTACTGGTATGAAGGTGATGACTCTTCCGCCTCTGTTGCCCAGATTTCTTCCGCGCTCATGGCTGGGCTGAAAATCATGGTGGTTTCCGACTCCAAGCGCTTTGTTAAGAAACTTGAACAGTCGCTTACAGTGCAGGTACGGGTGGATGACAAAGATACTGACTCCGGTGAGCAACGGTTACGGGTATGGTCCATCCACTCAGACAACTCTGGCAGTGAAGAAAACGTTGCCTTCATCAAAGACATAACTAACGCTGTAAAGGGTCTAGATGCCCTTTTAACATCCCCTAGCTTGGGTACAGGGGTGGATATACCTGAATATCATTTTGATGCGGTCTTTGGCGTATTTCACGGGATTTCGCAAACAGCTACTGAATGCGCCCAACAACTGTACCGCTATCGTCCCAAAGTGCCAATCCACGTCTGGGTAGCGCCAAGACCTCCTTTTGGCTATCAAGACACCAATGCCAGCAAAATTAAAGAGCGGTTGCTGCAAACTAACGAAATGACAGCTTTCCTGCTGCGGATTGACCGCGAAACTGGACGGCGGGGTGCTGAAAAAGACTGGGCGTTGGATGCTTACGTACATATAATGGCAACGCGACACCAATCAATCAACAATCTGCGTACCGATCTGCGCGATCTGTTAACTGAGATGGGCAATCAAATTATACCTATGGGGGATCTGTCAGATAAACTAGCCCAGGAGCGTCTTAAAAATGCTGCCATTGCCCTGGACACTGCCTATTACGCAGCAGTTGCCCTAGCTAATAATATCACAGCGAGTGAGTATCGTCTGCGTCAAAGCAAAGACTACCATTCGCCAGAAGAAGTTTATGAATGTGAAAAATTCCGCATTCAGGATGCATACGGCATGGAGGTAACAGAGTCGCTGGTCGAGAAAGATAATGGTGGCAGATTAATTCGGGCGATCGTCAATTTAGAGGCAATTCTATCAGAACCAGATGGTGTAATAAAAGATTCTCGCACCGGACTGCAATACCCAGCACCACCAACAATTGTGGCAGAGAAAGACCGCTCCGAGAGATTTCACCTACCGTTGTGCATGGACTGGGGCAATTACTCGGCTTCTTGGTTGGCTAGGTTCAACTTGGGACTACGAGACATCCTAAAACGCTTAATTTCCGGGTCAGAAATTACTGCCACTGACCCCGAATTGTTGAGAATGACCGAGCGAGCCAAATATTGTGCGCCTCATGTTAAAGCGATTTTGGGTTTCACTGTTCCCTCTAACTGCCAACCGATATGGCTACTGGGGGTTCTGCTAGATCAACTGGGATTAAAATTGGTTGACCGTAAAATTGGGCCACGAGGTAAACAGGTTAAACATTTCTCGCTTCTAGAGTCGGAATTAAACTTTGCGATGTCGGTAATTGCCCACCGCTCACGCAAGCGTGCCGAGAAAGAAGAACGGGCGCGTACTGCCGCCGAGTCACAACAGCGATATCAGGCTGGATTGCAGTCCCAGTACGGGGTTGCGCCGACTGACTCCCCCGTATCCACCCCCCCCCATAATGGTATAGGGGAACCCCTCGGGGAGGAGGTGGATACCAAAGTTGAAAATATCGATTTTGAACATTTTGGACCAGAAGATGGATAAAATACCCCAATAAAAGCGTGTGTTGAATTACTGAGTGAGGGCATTAAACAGGAAGTATCGGCTGCTTACCTTTTTCAATATCAAATCGCTCAACAGAAGTGATGTACCGCTGCCTGATTACTCGGTTAGGGTTGATAAACTTGCCGTAACTCCTCTACCGTATTAGCTGTTTCTATCGCTTCTAAGATTGTTTCCAATAAACGGAAGTCCTCAATCTGCTCAATTTCAGGTAATAAATTTTGACTTATAGAGCCAAATTTAAGTCTCAAGCACACGGGTATGCTTTTTAATAATTCTTCCCTCCGGGCAATTCGCTCAAAGCTCGTAACGTACCGCATACGCTGTTCCGCCTCCAATTGTTCTACAGACCGCTTAAATTCTGTTTCCAAATCCAATGGTAACGTCAACATCCAATCCACGAAAGCCAACAAATTGAGAACCTCTTGCCGCTCAAATCTCTGTTCGTACAATCTCCGCACTAACGCCAACTTTTGGCGTTTGCGCTCAAACCTATCGTCGCTAGTCTCCAATGCAGCCAGGTGCGCCATAACGACAGTGGCAAACGGGTTGCGACTGGCTTCTAGCTCAGATAGTCGTTGTTGATAGTCTACCAACTTAACCACAGGAAATCTAAAATCTACACTACACCCAAACAACTCGTAACCAAACTGCTCGGGTCGCCAAGTGCTACGCTCATCACCAAGAACCGCAAAACTGGCTACCGGGCGCTTGTAACGGTCGTAGATCCGGTAGTTGTATATGAACAACCTTTGGGCAAAGTTGCTTTCTTCCTGGGCTTGGACCTCGATATGGATAAGTATCCAATTTTCCTCACCATTAGTGCGGTATAATTTTACCAATTTATCAGCAAACCTTCTTCCTAGTTCTGCATCTCGTACCACTTCCTGTAATTCCTTATCCAAGAATTCAGGTTGTTTTGTCCAATCAATTTCCCTATGAGCTTGGGGGAAAAAGAAGCGCATAAAGTCCTCAAAATACAGTTGTAAGATGTCCTTCCAGGGAGAGTCGAATTCAGTTTGGGGGTTGGTCATGTAGGAAACAAATAATCAGTTGTTGGTGAACGCTCCAGTTAAGTTTGAACGAATTTTTCGCCCAAATCTTTTTGCTAACCAATGCAAGCACATTCAAGGAATAAAAGTTTGGTTTTTCTGAAGCAACACAAATTCTAGCTTTTCTTCTGCCCAATTCACTCTTGTTTCTTCTTAATTCCCAGTGCCTTCTCAATCCGCTGCAGTTTCACAGTAGCATAACCCGATTGTTTGCTTGCGTAATCGAGTTTCTGAATTACATCTACTGGTAATACCACTGCCGTTGACTCTAACGCAGAGGCAACTGCACCTTTTACCAAATCGCCAACAACAAAATTGAAAGCCACCAGAATTGCAGTTAACACACCTAGAACTTTCAGTCTATAGCTCCATGCCGCCCGACCGACGCCTAACAATTCCATTAGGTTTAGCTTGTTCTGCTGGCGAGACATCTGGGATATCAACTCTTGCTGCTTTTCTTCCATCAACTCTATCCTCTCTTGTATCTTCTTGTCCAAGCGAGTTATCATCATTTGAGTCGTCTGTATTTTTGTCAAAAGCAGTTCGGTTTCTCCTCTGTCCTGTGATATCAACGAATTTAACTGGAGCAATTGTTCTTCCATCAATTCGATTTTCAAAAACTTCTTCTGTTCTAGAGATTGATTCAGTTTCTCCAACCGCAAGCTCATGTTGGGAGCGTTTTCTTCTACGGCTTTCAAAAGCTTCAAGAGTTCTGGCAAGCTCTTCAATTGCTCCAACAGCTGAGTCGAGGTAATGTCGAGACTGTTCAAGGCTGTCCCAAGCGCTTTGCTGGATTGGGCTAAGCTCTCGGTTACTTTGATATGTTGGCTGTCGATCTGAAGTTTCTCCGTTGTTATTTTCGACCATTCATCTAACTCCTGTAAAACTGATTTAAACAACTGCCTGATATCTTCTGGTGCTTGTTCAATAAGTACCTTTAAATGCCCAATCGCTGCAAAAATCAAGAAGAATTCTTCATTGGGGTTAATCTCCCAATCCAGCACAAATTCCAGCACCTTAGCACGATGTTCTGCTGATTCATTTTGCAGTGACTTAGCTAAATTGTGCTTAGCCCCGCCGTATTCCTTCTGTACGTCCATCTACTACTACTCCTATTACTCCTACTACTCTCTAGTGGTGGCTAGTTTCTTAAAAATCCCCGCTTCACCGATTGCATCACCACTCTCTCTCAAAAAGCGCTTTATCCTTTGGCGGTCAATCTTCCCAAAACCCAAATCATTTGCTTTATCCAATGCTTCTGCAAATCCCAAGCTGTTATCTCG
>NZ_JACXAE010000010.1 GCF_014698965.1 Iningainema tapete BLCC-T55 | reverse complement strand
ATCTGTAGAACCTATTATCCCCATATTTTGTTCCTCAGCTTTGAAGTCCTTGTCAATTCTTAAATTTAGAATTGCTGATTAATTATTCTTGTACAGACGTTCCGGCGGAACGTCTCTACGCATAAACGCTCACGGAATCTTGTGCTTCACGATATAACTGGGCGGCGATACGGAACATTTCTTGCCCTGTGTGCAAATAACTTTCATCGTAGTTGAGGGGGAAATATTCTAAGTCATCTAAGCCATCTCCAGTTTGATTAAGGCAGTAGTACAAATGAGCTGCTGTTCTAGCTAAACTAGGAGGATTCGGTAAAGAACTAAAAGTAATTTGCGCCTGCTTGAGATCATTGCGACAATTATTTAAGTAATCCTGAAATTCCTCTAAAAGATCATCATCAAAAGGATCGGCTGATAATTTATCTATTTGTTCTTGTAGGGAGTAAATAATAACATTTAGTATCCGATTAACAGGTTGATAAACTAGGCACAACCAGTCTTCAACTTGTTCATCAACGTCCTTACCTGTTTTTCTTGTTGCTTGGTATTGCTTTTGCGCTGCTGCTGTACGCTGTTGTCGATAGTTGTCGGTTTTTTGTTGATGTTTGTGCAGTTTTTGGTCATAATTGAGGCGACTTTGAGCGTCGCCTAAAACTTCGTATGCTGCATTAATCTGAATGATTTGATCGTTATTTGCTGTTTCCTGATTAGTATCGGGGTGAAATAATTTTACCAAGCGGCGGTAGGCTTGTTTAATCTCCGCTTGGCTAGCATTTGAATTAACTTTAAGAGTTTCGTAGTAGTTATTTTCTGCCATTACTCCTATTTATTGTTAGCTAACGCTAGTAGCTACCTTTGGTTCTAAGTCTTGGAACAAAGGTGTACTTAAATACCTTTCGCCAAAACTCGGCTGAATCATCACAATCAAGCGTCCTTGGTTTTCTTGTCGTTGTGCAACACGAATTGCCGCGTATAAAGCAGCTCCGGTAGAAATACCAGATAATAGTCCTTCTTCTCTTGCCAAACGCCGACCGTAGGCTATTGCTTCTTCATCAGTTACTGTGATTACTTCATCTATTAATTGTACTCTTAATACTTGAGGAATGAAACCAGCACCAATGCCTTGTATTTTATGTGGTCCAGGTTTTCCTCCCGATAGAACTTGGCTCGAAGCTGGTTCAACGGCGATCGCTTTAAAACTCGGCTTACGAGCTTTAATTACTTCTGCCACACCTGTAATTGTACCACCTGTTCCCACCCCAGCTACAACCATATCTACCTGTCCATCAGTATCTTCCCAGATTTCTTCTGCTGTAGTTTCGCGGTGAATCTTCGCATTAGCTGGGTTGCGGAACTGTTGTAGCATGTATGTATTTGGCGTAGTATTTACGATTTCCTGCGCCCGCCGAATTGCCCCACCCATACCTTCAATGCCAGTTGTCAGTTCTAGTTCGGCTCCATATGCCCGCAGCATAGCTCGACGCTCAGCGCTCATAGTTTCTGGCATAGTCAAAATTAACTTATAACCTTTTGCTGCTGCTACCATTGCTAGAGCAATTCCCGTATTACCAGAGGTAGGTTCTACCAATACTGTTTTACCAGGAGCAATTAGCCCTTCTTCTTCTGCTACATTGATCATGCTGATGCCAATTCGGTCTTTAACAGATGCAGCTGGATTCATGCTTTCCAGTTTTACCAAAATTTGCGCCACACAACCTTCAGCTTGAGGAATGCGGTTTAACTGTACTAGCGGTGTACGACCAACAAGTTCTGTAATATTTTTTGCTATACGCATTTTTTTATCCTTTACGAATAGTTGACAGTTAACTGTTAATTGTTGATTGTCAATTGTTAACTATTAGCAATTAACAATTTACCATTAACTATATGTAGTACATAATATCCATCTGCCGTCGGGAATCTCTTTTTTCACAAAGATCGGCAAGAGTATATTTTTGTAAAACGCAATTAGCGGCTTTACGGGCTTCTTGCCAAATTTCTTCAACAACGTCACTATCTACTGTTGCAAGTTTAGAGTCGTCGTCACAAGTCCGGATATCTAAGCCTTCCAAACATCCTAAAACTTCAAAAAGTGTGATTTTCCAAGGTTCTCGCGCCAACAGATAGCCACCCTTCGATCCACGTTGGCTTTTCACTAAACCGCCACGTCTCATCATAGCAAGTAGTTGTTCTAAATAGCGGTCAGGGATGTTTTGTTGTGCGGCAATCTGCCTGATTTGTAGAGGTTCCCCATTCTGGTAATTGATTGCTAGTTCTAATAAAGCAAGAAGTGCATATTCAGATTTACACGATAGTTCCACGTCTGGCTAATCTCCTTTATCTTCTTTCTTCTAGTATACTCCGGTTCTCCACTGGGGTTGCTTGTATTTCAATACTGTTATAAAAAACCCCGCTCTGTAGCGGGGATTAATAGCCTTTAATATTGTTAATGCTGGAAACTAGAAGGTAAATGTTGTTCTGAGTGTACCAATAATTGCATCATTGGTATCACGCTGGTTAGGAGCAGTCAACCAAATTACACCAGGAGTGATGGAAACGTTGTCGCTGACTCTGTACTTATAAAAGCCTTCAACGTGGTAAGGTGTCTCGCTACCGCCAAAACCAACTCTGTTACGAGAATATGGTTCTGCACCTGCGAATAGACCTAAAACGTTGCCTTTCTTCCCAAAATCAGGTAAAGCTAAGCCTACACCATAACTCCAAGCTTCAAAGTCATCACCTGAACCGATGCCTCTAACGTCATGGTAAGAGACGAAGCCACTGATAGAAAACTTATCACTAGGTCTAATCGCAGCAGACAACCCGTAGGAGTTACTTGTCGATGCGTTATCCATAGTATTGGCTTGTTGAGTACCCACTACACCAATGTCTCTAATTCTACCTGCAGAATCAGTGTATTGACCAAGATATCTACCCTCATCAAACAAAGCACTGCCACCACCGTGATAACCATGAACATAAGTTGCAGCTACGGCGAAGCGATCGCCTAAATTAAAGTTCAACTGTCCTAAAGCAGCGTAGTTACCATTGAATATACCAGAACCCAGGCTAGGATCATTTGGCTCGTTTGATAAGTAACCGACAGTTATTGAACTTGGTTTGATGATACCACCTTTACCAAGGTTGAGCGTAATTGCACCACCTGCGCCACCACCAATGTTATAGATGGGGTTTCTTGAAGCAAACATCGACAAAGCACCATTACCGCCGTCATAGTCTTCAAAGTAAGGGTTGACTGTGGCAGCGTAATCGGCATGAATACCACCAGTGGCTGCAAGGTATACATTTGCAGGTCCAATGGGGAAGGTATAAGATAGCCAATCTAGAGTTACTCTGTTGCTATTGCTTGTATCCCCGGTAATGTTGAATGTTTGTATACCTTCAAAGGTATTATTGACACCGCTGCCACCTGCCGCTGTTAAATCGGCTCTACCAGGTACGCCCAAATCAAATCTATTTGCATTACCAGTAGATAGACGAGTATGTAAAACGTCTTTACCCGTGAAGCTGGTTTGTAAATCTAAACGTACTCTGTTTTGGAAGACAGTATTGTTTCTGTCACCTGCTGTATCACCAAAGGCATCAGTAAGAGCAAATATTGCTTCACCCACAAGTTTGGTGGTGGTAGAGAATTGATTTGCCTCTATTTCAGCAGTACGCGCTTCTAAATTGTCTACCCGTCCGCGTAAGGTTGCTAATTCAGCAGCAAATTCTTCTTGTAACCGCTGTAATGTACCCAAATCCTCTTTTCTTACCAAATCGGCTGTTGCTGTAGCAATCAACTCATTTACCCGATCCAAACAGGCGTTTAAACCTGCTGCAAATTCATAACGGGTTAATGCACGGTTTCCACGATACGTGCCATTTGGATAACCAGCGATACAACCATAACGCTCAACCAAAGACTGTAATGCTTGAAACGCCCAATCTGTTGGTTGTACGTCAGAGAATTGAGAAACAGACGTTACTTGAGATAGAGAGTTGCCTTTGCCTTCGTTACTGTAATTGTTAACTTGCTCTAAAACGTTAACTTGTGGTTGTGCTTGAGCCAACATTTCTGGCTTTGGAGCATCTGTCTTAGTAGTTGAAGTTGCTACGGTTTGAACCTGAGAAGCCTGATTATTTTCTCCTGACGAGACTTCTGTTGAGATTACAACTTCAGATTTGGTGGGGTTTTGGGCAGCTATTGCCGTCGTTGAAACCAGCAGCGTTGCTCCTAGTACTGCTGGACTTACCACCAAAGATTTCCACAAGATATTAGACATATTTCCTATTCTCCTCACACCGTCTTAGATAAGTTTGTTTGCTGCAACTATTCTCAAAAAAGTGACTTTTTGTAGAAACTTGTGGATTAGGCATAATAGTTGCCCTCTACACTATTTTAGTTTTTGCCAAGCTAACAATTGATTAACTCAAGGTAAAGTAATTATGTAATTAACTTATGCAAAAACATAGCTCTATAGTCACTAATTATAGTTCATGGTATTTTGATGGCAAGGTGTAGGCGATCGCCTTATAAACTGTCACACTTGATTTTGCGTACAATAGAAGGTCTATATGAAAAAGTGACAATTTAAAGTTTTCAGATCTTTTTTGCACAAACACTTAAGTAATCTGGGAAATTACCCCAGCTAAATCAAAGTCTTTGTGCGTTAAACCACCTGCATCATGTGTAGTCAGTTTAATCTTGACTTTGTTATAAGAAATCTCTAAATCTGGATGATGTCCCGCTGCTTCAGCAGGTTCAACGAGTTTATTCACAAACTCAACTGCCTGAATGAAATCCTTAAATTTACGGGTACACTGTAACTCTGAACCCTCTACATTCCAGTTAGAAAGAACACTTGCTCTCTCTTTAATTTCCGATTGTGCAAGTAGCTGTGCCATATAAACACTTCCTATCTATTTCTTGGTGCGTGGTATCTTGCACCAATGAAACTTAGTATTGCTGACTGAAACTAAGTTTGTTTTGTTCCCTATACAGATCCCCGACTTCTTAAAGAAGTCGGGGATCTAACCTCCCAAAAAACTATCCGCCCAAAAATTAGATCAAGGGATCTAATTTTTGGGCGGTCTAGCGGGTCTTCAGGTTACAACTAGACTGCCGGAAGGAACTCCGAGCTAGCCCAGGTAATTAGTCAGACTTAGTCTTTCTAGAAAACTAAACTAACTATTAGAGAACAGCTCCGGCGCACAGCCAGTTAACTGCAACCTGATGACCCATGGTTTTACTACTTTCTATCATGGGCATCACCTCCTTGTTGCCTAAGTGGTCTTAGTTTCAAAAAGGCAGTAGCTTTATTGCTACTGAGCTTGTTTCCTTTACCAAGAATAACACACTTAAATAGAAATTGGGGTTGGCAGAAGATGAATTTTAGAGAATTTCCAAATAAAAACCCCCCACCGTAAGGCGGGGGGAGGAAATTCAGCTATAATTCGCTGAAAATTCCAGATTGATTACAATGCGTTACCGCGAGGTAGAACTTCCTCAGGGAATACAAATTTTTCATGAGGTTGGTCTTGAGGAGCCATCCAAGCGCGGATCCCCTCGTTGAGCAAAATGTTCTTGGTATAGAAAGTTTCAAATTCTGGATCTTCGGCTGCCCGCAATTCTTGGGATAC
>NZ_JACXAE010000009.1 GCF_014698965.1 Iningainema tapete BLCC-T55 | reverse complement strand
AAGCAATCTGGCTTAAAGTCACGGAAAAATTTCTTTTATATATTAGATAAACTTATCACCAATTAATCTGAAGACCCTGGCGATCGCATAAAGCTTGAAGTTAATTTGCTTGTTTGGTTTTGATGGTAAGCTGGGTGAAGAACATACTTTCTTGATTGTTTTGGGTAGGATTGAAGCTTTTAAATCCCATAAAACTTCTGTCGCTGACTGATACCTTTCCTTAAAGTCGTAACATACCATTTTATCTAAAATTATTGCCAGTTGAGAGCCAACCTGTGCGCGTTCGCGCCAACGAATTTCATTTGTATTCGGATCTGGCTGTAATTGGTAAGGGCGCATTCCTGTAATCGCTTCAATACACAACATTCCCAGTGCATAGATATCGCTACTAAATTGTGGTTTACCGTACATTTGTTCTGGTGGTAAATAGCCAGATGTACCCACAGCAACTGTCATTGATTGCCTTTGAGAATTCAGTGTTTGATTACTAATTTCCTTAACTGCGCCAAAGTCAATGAGAACTAACTTGCCATCTTGCTGGCGTCTAATTAAGTTTGAGGGTTTAATATCACGATGAATTACATTTTGTTGATGAACAAACTCTAGTATTTCTAGTACATCTCGTAACAAGAAAAGGACATAGGACTCACTCATCTGTTTACCTGGTATAATCTCTAGGCTGAGATCTTGACCTTCAATTAACTCTTGAACTAAATAGAATTTGTGGTTTTCTTCCAGATAAGCTAAAAGTCGAGGAATATAATCATGTGTTCCTAATTGTTCCAACACTTGTGCTTCTGTAGCAAACAAACGTCTGGCAATTTGACAAGCAGATGGATCGTTTTCAATCAAGTGGAGTTGTTTAACAACACATTTAGGTGTGCCTGGGCGTTGTGTATCTTCAGCTAAATATGTTTGACTAAACCCTCCCCTACCTAAAGGTTGGATAATTTTATAGCGTCCGCCAATGACACTTCCCGTAGATAATTGTGTAGGAATTGGTGTTGCAGCTGAGTTTTGCTTCTCCACCTTGGTTACAGAAGTTGGCGGTAATAAGGAGGGAGCAGTTATTCCTAAAGATTCACCACAGTAAACACAATATTTATTGTTAGTGGGATTGGGATGTCCTTTACTACAGGTAATTGGTTTTGGCGGAGGATTAACTACAGTTGGTGACTGCGGTTGTGGCGAATTACTCAAACGAGTTGGCAACCATAATATCTGACTTTGATTTTCAGCTTCAGTAGATGGATACACCTGAGTTGATTCTACCCCAGTAGCAATCCGACGAAACTCACGCCCAGTCAATGGTGGCTCAGCTGGATTTTGAAAAACTATTGGTAGCCAAGTAACACCAGGAAATTTTGGTTCCAAAGCATGAATTTTTTCCCTAGCACGTCGCACCGCAAGACAAACCGATCTTTCTCCAGTAAAAGCTTCGAGAAATCGCTGCAAAAACTTTTGTGCCACCACATCTGGCACAGGTTCACGCATAACGATAATTTGTGGAATGTGCAAATCAGCTAATTCTCTGGCAATCCCCAATCCATCACAAGAGTTGAAAATTGCCAGTTGCAACCCATTTTCCACAGCATCTCTCAAAGCTGGTTTCAAATTATCAATGGTAATTGGTGGTTCATCGTGATTTAATTCAATCGCTCCCCTCGCTCCATCCTCTTCACTAAAACTATGCCCAGCAAAGAAAAACAAATCTGGGCTATAATTTTCCAGTGCGTCGTATAAATCCTCCAATGAAGGTTCGACTAAACGAACTAACTCAGTATTGTCAGATAAATGCTCTTTGAGCAATTCCCAATCTTTATCAATATCAATAGTACTATTGTCTAAAGCTTCTCGCTGACCAAAAACTGCTAGTATTTTAGTTTTTTCTCTAAAACTTGGTTGTCTTCGTCTTCTTGTCGGCAGGCTCAAAGACATTTCCGCCCGACGATAGTGTTGAAAGAAATCATCCCACAGATGCCAAGGCAACCGCTGCAAGTCTATATTTTGAGTTCTAATGATGAGCCGGATATCCTCAGATTTGTTGGTTAAATTTTTGTATAAAGTTTTAGATATCGAGTGCATCTGTTGTGAACTAAGCCAGTTATTTAGGCTCGACTTCAACTTTTGACTAGCTGCTTTGATTTCGGATATGGAAGTAGTTGATCCTGCGACTTTGATGCGAGAATTTCTTAAGCTGGATACCAGATTGCTGTAAGGAGTACGCCAACTTTGATAATGTTGAAGCAACTCTGGCGCAGACGGCAAAAAACCGTTCTCCTCAGCAAATTGGAATTCACCTTCTGTAGCAATTTGCAGAAGTACCGGAAAACCGTTTTCAAAATCACCATTCATGATATTGAGGACAACTAACTTGCCCATTTTTCCCTTCCTTAGCGCAGCTAAATCATAAAATCCTCTGTGAAGCTAGCTTCACCCATAGCAACTATTAACCTAAACTGTTCTCCTGGTTTACCGTCAATCTTTAATTGAATCCAATTATCAGCCTTTTTAGCGCTCTCTTGCAAGAGCTCTTTACCAAACTCATCCAGTATAATACTTTTAACACCAGGAGGTAGGGTTTGACTACCAATGGGATGGACTTGGATAATGATTTGCCTTTCTTCAGTAGCAGTAGGCATAACAGCAACAACCAAGGCAAGCTCGTCATTAATTCGTTTTGCCTGTACAACACCAACAGAAGGCGATCGCCTTACTCTTGCTAAAATCAGATTTGAACCGAAAACTGCCTCTACCGTCTGCCAACCTGCATCAATCAAATTATCCAACCATTGACCCAAATTCACCATTTGGTTGGCGGCTATTTGTTCCAATCGATCTAAAAGCTGTTCCATAGATTGTAACTTACTCAATTCTATTTGTTGTGGTAGTAATCCGGAATTATTTGTCTTGACAAATCCCAATATTTGTGCATCATCAAGACTTTCTTCAAACTGAACAGCTACCAATCCGAGCCGATTTTCAGTTGCTTCTTTTGGCACAGAAATAAACTTTTCCCCCGGTAAAACAGGGCGACATTCTAAAGAGCCAAATTTTGGTAAAACCAGATCAGATACATTATGAAAGCGTCTATAAATAGGATGCCAACTATTCCCTTTACTAATATCAGTACCTATATCCATTAATTGCAAAAAACTATGTACAGCGTAAACAGCTAAAGTATTGAGATAAACTTGTTTCCCTTTAGTTGATGTAGTTTGTTCCAGTGCAAATTGCTGTGCATATTCATGAGCAAAGCTGACTAGTGGAACTTTGATTGAGAAGGTTTGTATAGTATTCATAATTTTACTCTCCTTGGTGACCAAGGTTTCTGGTAATCTGTTGTATCAGAGGCTCACATTTTCTATTCCAATGGGCTGTAATAGTGCCGTAGTGGATGTTTAAATCATTCACAATTTCATTCCATTTATCTGGAGGATTTTTTAATAATCGCCTTTTAATTAATTCATAGCAATTACAATCCTCTCGGTTTCTGGGATGACATTGGCGTAAAATAGCCTCTGGATCTTGTGCAAAGTAATTGCGTAAATTGTCGTCAAATTGCTGACTTTCTTCCCGATTTTCCTCCTCAATAAGTTGCCATATTCCACTGAGCCTAATAGTGCCATCAATTTGACGATCTGATGTCACATCAGCAAAAGTTTCATCACCCTCAGGGTTAATACGATTATCTATCGGCACCTCCTGTATAGTTTGAGGAGAAAACAATTCAATTACCTTATATTTCAAACGTAACTTCTCATTAATCCATACTACTAAACTACCTCTCAGCGTAGGCATAACAGGTTGAAAATCAGTACAGAGGCGATCGCGCACCTGAATTAAAGTATCATGAAGTACATCAGGATATTTTTCATGCTGGTAACCATACTTAGGTTTAGCTAATCCTTGTAGTTGTTGAAGTTCCTTCAGCAGGGGAAGAAAAGCTCTTTTGTGCCGAAAGCTACCAACAGGTTGTTTGCAAAACTCCAAGATTAATTCATAAAGTTGTAACTCTTGTTGACTACCGTCTAAGTATTGGCTTAGCACTTGCGCATTGAGACACATAAATGCAGGCATTAGAGAAAAGGGACATACCTCAGTATGAGCCAAAAAGCATCCTCCGTACCGCAATACTTCTCAGTTAGCAATAGTGAAACCCCCTGCCCCCCTGATGAAGGAGGGTTTAATGCCCCGCTTAAAAAGGAGGGTTTAATGCCCCCCTTAAAAGGGGGGTTGGGGGGGTAGAGGGATGAGACATAGCCTCAAAAACCCTTCTATACTTCTCATCAGGTAGAGAAAATTAAGTTATGCATTCAGGAGACAGCCGCAAGAAAAAATTTCCACCCCCAGACACGAAAAGAAGACTTCCCCCCTGCCCTCTGCCCTTCAAACCGTAGACAGGAGGGATAAGCGTGAATTATCTTTTTTTCAAGGTTAGCATAGGTAGTATTGGGAATCAAAAACTGGGAAACTTTTAGTTGGTAAAGACTTGCATATTCTGTAAAACCTGACTAGATATAGATATGTATGAACAAAATGCACCCCAAAAGGTATATTAACAATTCAAGCCAAAGAGATTGCCATTTTGCGGAAAAACCAGCTTTTTGGATGAATGACTGTGTATAAAGCTCCCAATCCAAGGTAAATATTAAGATGCGACTGAAAAATCTTGCCCCAATATTACTAGCAGTGACAGTAGGTTACTCAGCAGTTTCGGCTCATCCTACCCGTCACACAAAAGCACCAACCAACTTACGCACAAGGTTTCCCTGCCACAAACAGTTAAAAGGTATTCCTACCACCCAGACTCAAAACCCAAACAATCGAACAGAGGTAAATAAAATTTGTTTAAATTCACAATGGATAAGAAACATAACCGGAGTAACACCAAAGCAAGGATTTCTTACCATATCGCTGCCCAAAACTGCAATACCGAAAAACCCAAACAAAAAATATCCTCCCCCATCCAAAAACATCAATTAAATAACCGATATCCAAAAACAAATCATCTTTTGGCGGAGTAAACTTGATGAGTACCAAAAAAACCAGCGATAAAACTTTAAAAAGTTTAGATGAAGCCTTACGACAATCAATCAATGAAACTCTTCAAACATTTATTAACGAAAATTTAAAAAAATCTATAGAATCTTCAATTACTGAAACATTAGAAAATTATATAAACAATACTATAAACATAGACGACCCCAAACAAATAATCCGGGTATACTACAAAAACACAGCAGCAATCCAAGAAAACAGTACAATTATACAACAACTATATGAAAAATTTGAACAAACCATAGAAAAAACATTAATAGAACAGAGGCAAAAAAATGGAGAAAACCAGAGAAAAATCCAAAACTGGGAACAATCAGCAATAGACTACTTTCAAATACTAGAAAGAGCAATAGAAAACGAAACAACAGAAAACAAAAAAACAATAGAAAAACTCCTATCAGAATATGAACAAACAGTAAAAAACCAAGGACTAGAACCAATCAAACCAAAACACAACGAACCACCAAACGAAAAAATCCACCAAATAACATCAGAACAACAATCAGAAATCACACCCGGAAACATCATAAAATGTACAAACTGGGGATATAGAATAGGCGAGCGCATAATTCAAAAAGCAAAAGTAATCATAGCAACCCCCCCAACCCAAAACTAAAAACCTCCCTTATCTCCTCTTTCTTGGCGCTCTTGGCGTCTTGGCGGTTAAAAAGGAAAAAAACAATGAAAGACTACGCAATCGGAATCGACTTAGGAACATCAACCTCAGAAATCTGTGTATACAAAAACAACGAATCCCACCCCATAAGCGATCCAATCACCAAACTAGCAATCATACCATCAATAGTCGCCATCAACAAAAAAGGCGAACTCCTAGTAGGAGAAGACGCCAGAAGCTGGGTAGACGTAACCGGGCGAGGCATAAGAGAAATCAAACGTAAAATGGGAACAGGAGAAACCATCAAACTCTTAGACAAAGAATACCGCCCCGAAGAAATATCCGCACTCATACTGCGCAAACTCAAAGAAAACGCCGAAGAAGCATTAGGAAGCACCATACGAGAAGTAGTACTTTCCGTACCCGCCAACTTTCCCGACGCAGCAAGACAAGCAACACTAAACGCCGGAGAATTAGCCGGATTAAAAATCACCCGCCTCATCAACGAGCCAACAGCAGCAGCATTAGCATTTGGCATCAAAAACATCGAACTCGAACAACAACTCGTCGTCTTCGACTTTGGTGGCGGTACACTAGACATAACCGTACTAGAAATGATCTCCGGAGTTTTAGACGTAAAATGTAGCTTTGGAAACCCCCAACTAGGCGGCAAAGACTTCGACGAAGCAATGATTGAATTACTCCGAGAAAAATTTCAAGCAGAAAACCCAGGAGCAGAAATTTCCGACAAAGCATACGGCGCACTCAAAGAAACCGCAGAAAAAGCCAAAAGAGCGCTTTCAGTACAACACACCCATTCCGTGAGAATTCCCTACATTGCCACATTGAATGGCAAATCAGTAGACTTAGAAGTAGAAATTACTCGCCAAGAATTTGAAATCGCCATAACACCTTTACTAGATAAAGCACGGCAGTGCGTGCGACAAGCACTTAACGCCAAAAAACTGCGCCCCAGTGCCATCAACCGCGTGCTACTAGTGGGTGGTACAACTTACATTCCGGCTGTGCGCCAACTAGTTTTCGAGATGTTTGGCAAAGAAGGTAAAGCACCAGATGTAGGCGCGGATTTAGCTGTAGGCATAGGCGCGTCTATTCAGGCAGCGCTTGCAAGCGGTTTAATTCCGGATGAATCAGGTATTATTCTTACCGATGTTGCGCCCTTTGGATTAGGGATTGAAGTAATTAGTGAAGTCGGTAGGCAGTATATGCTAACTTATGAACCATTAATTCAACCGAATACAACGATTCCTTTTTCTACAAATAAAACTTATACATTATTGAGAGCAGATCAACAGCGCGTAGAGGTACGCTTATATCAAGATAACACTGGTAAAGCGAAACTACCATCTGAAGCAATAGATACAGGATTATTTGCGGAAATTACTGATATACCGCCAGCAGCGGATGGTAATCCTTATCCCGTGAAAGTGGAGTTTTCCTACGATATCAATGGAATAGCTAAATTGAAAGCGACAATTCCCGGTACAAATAAAAGTGTTGAACTAGAGTATGCTTATTCTGCGCTGCGGATGGATAGCGATGCCTTATCTCGTGCAGCTTCTCGTTTGAGAGAATTGTGGAAGCAAAATGCAAAGGCAAAGGAATATGAAGGGTTAATTAATAAAGCTGAGCGGCTGTTGACAGAAATGCCATCTGATGACAGATTACCACTATCTGATCTGGTGATCGATCTGAAAACAGCACTAATGAATGATAACACAGAAGAAATTCAAGCAGTGGGCGATCGCCTGGTAGACTTCTTATTTGACTTAGAGAATAACATGGACGATTGAGATGGCATACGAACTCTATCAGATCCTAGAAGTATCACCCCAAGCGACGGCTCTAGAAATCAAACGAGCTTACTTTAGTTTAGTACGTAAATACTCTCCGGAAAAAAACCCAGAAAAGTTCAAGCAAATCCGGGAAGCGTATAACACACTTTCCGATGAAAAAGCCAAACAAAATTATGACTCTCTGCAGCAGTATGGGGATCAAATCAAAGACTTGATTAACCAAGCTGAAGAGAAAATGAATGCTGAAGAGTGCCAAAGTGCTATTCCCTTACTAAAGAAGGCTTTAGTACTAGCACCAGCAGCTGATGGTGCGCGTAATTTACTAGGACTTTGTTACATTAATATTGAAAATTGGGACTTTGCAGTTAAAGTTTACCGCACTTTAACTAAAACTAACCCAGATGTACCAGTTTATTGGAGTAACTTTGGTCATACTTACAAACAACAAGCTGACTCCTTAGATGATCAAGACGCCTTGATACCTCAACTTTATCATAACGCTCGTGAATGCTTCCAAAAAGCCATAAAACTAGAATCTTTTAATTCTCAGCCTTATCTGGATATAGCTGTTACTTACTTTGAAGAAGGTAATCATACTGAAGCATTAGCTTGGGCGGAACGTGCGATTAATGCTGACGGAAAAGCCGATGTTTATGACATTGATACTCTTTTCTTCATTTGTCGTGTTCACCTTTTTAATGGTGAATTTAAAAAAATAGAAGAAACAGCACAAAGAATAGCATTAATCTTACCTGATAGTGAAGAATCACGAAGATATGCAGCTAGTCGATTTGCCAGTATGGGGTTTGAAGTCACAAAAATTGGGATCAAGCTAGCTGATGTTTATATATTAAGAGCCGCTATTCAATTAGTTAGTATTGCTAGAGATTTTGATCGAGATGATTTAGATATTAATGAACTATATAAACGATTGGAGCAAATGATTGTACCTTTAGAGCAATACGAGCTTTTGAAAAATGATTCTTTAATTTTAGAAGCCTGCCAAAAACTAGTTGCGTTTTGTCTAGCTGATTATTTTAATTTGCATAATACAGAACAAGAGAGAAAAGATGCACTTGATGAGATTATTGCCGAAATATTTGCGTTTCCCAGCCGGAAGATTATTTCTTCAATCAAACGTATTAAAACTCAATATTTCGAGCTATATGGATTGAATAAAGACTTATTCAATCGGATTGAACACTCAGCTTAAGTTTTTACTAGTTTGACGAGATTACTAACTGACTAATCCGTTTTAAAATCCGCAAGACATCATACAATTCATTGTTAGGATTGCGAAGAGAAAAAACTTTAGATGTACCGTAGTGAGGCGTTTCTCCTTTCACCAATTTAATAAATACGAAACTTCCGCCAGTGTTAATCATGCCATAGCTAGGTTTGTCTAGGGTAGGATTTCCTAACATATAAGCGAGGATCTGTGCAAGTCCTTCCTCAATGGAAAAAGAAGCTTTTTTTGATTCAATAACCATTACCCAAAATTGATTTTTTAACACTAATGTGTCAAGTTTTCCTTTGATAATGACTCCTTCATCTTCCACTGCAATATCTACAGATTCTTCTGATTTAACATAAAAGGGGGCTAAATAAAAATCGCCAATAAACAGAATGGGATCAAGAATCGCCATCCTGACAACATCTTCTAGTAGCGGTGGGTAGTTGAGTAGATTAAAATAACCCGCTTTAACTTTGTCTAAAAGTAGTTTATCTAAATCTGTGATTTCTGGTAAATTTTCTTGCCACTCCGGAAAAAATTCGTCATTCTGAACTAGCTGAATACCAAAATTATCTATTAAGTAGCGTAAGTCTATATTTTTTGCTTGGAGTGCGACCATACCTTAGTAGTTCAAAAGCAATTTAATCTATTATACTTATGGTGGAAAGTTTTCCAAAGAGTGCAAAACCAAGAATTTTTCTCGATCAAGCACTCTCCTCAAATCTTGCATCTCCACCTGAGTACACCTTGAACTTCAATTCAAGGCTAATAGAACTGAATTCTACTCACTTAGTTTGCCTTGAAGAATTGAAGGTGGCTGTTAACAGCATTTAAATACTTTTGATTGCTCAAAGCATTGGGTGATACCCTCCCAGCAGTAATACCAGCCTTAACCACAGATTTAGCATCGATTTTACCCCTACGATAATCAGAAAGCAGCACATTGTATCCTGAGATACCTTGTTGCTTAAGTGACCCTCTATAAGCAAAATTGACAAGTTCAAAGGGCGAAAAACTGCGAATTTCTGTTGCACCTACCGTTGTTTGAGTAGATGGAGGGGCAGAATTGAGTGATTGAGCATTCACGCTACTAGCAGCAGCAGTGTATAATACTAAAAATGATACTGTACCAATAACTAAGCGTTTCATCATATTTCCTCTTGAAGACTTTTGCTTGTCACTAATAGAATGTAGCCACTTGCTGAGAGCTACCTGATGAGGAAATAAGAAGAAGTTAAGAATAAGAGTAGACTTGATGAGATTTACCTAAGAACAAGATGAGAAAATCATACTCAATTACTAAACTTAAGTTCAAAAAAAGCTATGATTTCAGCCCAAGCAGAGGTAGTGGCAGCAGAATCGTAGCGATAACCGTCATCGCGCATGAAGGTGTGTTCTGCTTCGTAGAGTAAAACTTGATGAGGAATATTGTTATTTTCCAAAGCTTTAATGATGATTTGGCGATCGCCGGATGGTATATGTGGATCGAGAGTACCAAACACAATGAGCATCTCACCTTTGATTTCACCTACTCGCTCAATTGTATCAGCTATCCCTTTGCCCAATTTGCCACTAGGAATACCAGTAGGATAGCAGCAGGCTGTTGCCTTAATTTCATTTTGTAAAGCTGCCCGGAAAGATAAATGCCCACCAATACAAAAGCCTAACGTCCCTAGTTTATCTGGAGAAACAGCACTTTCTGCTTTGAGAAATTCAATCATAGCAAGACAGTCAGCATCATAACCAGCGATGGGAGTGCGACGAGCATTGTCATTACCTTGCATTCTACCAAGATCATTTGGCTCAATCACTTTACCTACTGGCTCAGTTCGATGAAAAATTTCCGGGGCTGCCACCACATAGCCATGCCCAGCTAAGTAATTAACTAGACGAATCATTGGTTCGCCTAATTGATAAATGTCACTATAGAATATAATGCCAGGATAAATTCCTGCTGGTTTAGGAGACGCCACATATACACGCATCAAGCTGTCATCTACTCTCAACTCGACATTACGTTTAGTAATTTGCACTTTTGTGTCTCCATGTATCGATACGAGAAAAATTCCTGGTGGATGGAAATTTTCTTCTATTGTGCGGACGAAGGCAACACAGCTGACAGATTCTTTAGCTTGTTTGAAGAATTCCTCACCCAGTCCCATTCTCCTAGAATGCGGACGATTGCTAATCATTAGCAGCAAAATCTGCGCGACATCATTATTCATGTCGCCTCCTTATTTTATTTTTGTCAAGACTTTAAACTCATAGTAGTCATCAAATGTCTTTTTGTAAACTAGGAGTTGACGATGTGGGTAAGAACGATCAAACCAAACTTATGATTTCTCTAGAATGCGTTGACAGACTCCACTGGAGTCACGATCTGGGAAAACGCTTACAATCTTTACGCGGTAAAGTCTCCATGCGAGAGCTAGCACAAAAAGTTAGTAGAAATGGCTTGACTTGCACTTACCAATACATTCACAAGTTAGAAGTTGGCAAAGCAGAAGCTGTTTCCACTGAATTAATTTTGGCTATCTGCAATGCCCTTGACGTGGACTTTAAGAAGCTGTTTCCATCTGTTTACATTGATCCATCTGAACTTTTGGTGGTTTTGCAGAAAAATGTCGCCTGAGCGTTGATTTGTCTACTATGAGTTGATAGAATAGGTAAACAAAGAGGACTGTACCTCATGAAGGCGATCACCCTCTTTTAAAACCCTTGATTGCAAGGACTTAAGCCAAATGTATCACTATATAGAAGATGAAACAACCAACAACTGAGCAATTTAGGATAGCTTATATAGCCTGCTACTGGCTGACTAAAATGTACCTGCCCATTTACCTTGTCACCCTAGATCAAAGGGATAACAGAATTGTCATCATTGCAGGAGTTGAATCGATCATCGCAATTAATCAACTCGGAGAATTGAGTTATGAGCAACCCTAATTTTCTTTCCATGACTACCAGACAGTTGCGAGCTTACGTTTTAGAACATCGTGACGACCAAGAAGCCATCAACGCACTGGCAACCCGTGTTGAGGCTACTGGCATAAAGCTAGATTCCCCAGACCAGTTACCGGAGATTATTGAACTTAAACGCCAACAAAACCAGCAATAACTAAAAGTGTTAGGCGGCTCTCTAGTTATGCGATCGCATTCCTCGCACTCAGACTGAGAAATGCGATCGCATAACTCATTAACCTCTTGCCATCCCAAACACACCACTAATAGAGCGCATTATATTTTGTGGTTGCATAGCATCCATTGCAGCGGTAGGTTCATAGCCACAATGCACCATGCAATCTGCACACTTAGGATTACCACTAGCCCTACCGTATTGACTCCAATCGGTATCATCTAACAATTCTTGGTAGGTGGCGTAATGTCCTTCGTTTAGCAGATAGCAAGGCTTTTGCCAACCGAGCACACTGTAACTTGGGCTACCCCAAGGCGTGCATTCGTAATCTTTCTCACCTGTAAGAAAATCCAAAAATAGCGGATTGCTGTTGAAATTCCAATTCTTTTTCCCTGCTTTGTAAGGTGCAAGAATTTCGCGAAAAAGGGCGCGAGTTTGTTCCCGCTTGAGAAATGCTTCTTGATTTGGTGCCCACTCGTAGCTGTAGCCAGGGGAAATCATCATACCATCAATACCCAGCCCACTCAGGAAGTCAAAAAACTCCTGCATTTCTTGAGGATTAGTACCATCAAAAATAGTTGTGTTAGTGGTGACGCGAAAACCTCTAGCAATAGCTGCCCGAATCGCTTTAACGGCAATATCAAAAACACCTTTGCGATCGACACATTTATCGTGCAACTCCCGCATCCCATCTAAATGGATGCTGAAACTTAGGTAAGGAGAGGGTTGAAACTTATCTAAGCTTTTTTCTAACAATAAACCATTAGTACACAGATAAACAAACTTCTTGCGCTCAACCAATCCTCGTACAATCTCATCAATTTGAGGATGCAGTAAAGGTTCTCCTCCTGGTATCGAGACAATGGGCGCACCACACTCGGATACTGCTGCAAAACACTGTTCTGGTGTGAGATTTTGGACAAGCACCTCTTTTGGGTGCTGAATTTTACCGCAACCAGAACAAGCCAGGTTACAGCGGAATAAAGGTTCTAACATTAAGACTAGTGGGAAGCGTTTGCGTCCGGAAAGACGCTGAGTAACTAAATATTTCCCTACTTCTACAGCTTGTTGTAAACTGATTCCCATTGCTCTTATCACTCCTCTGTGATAATACTGAATTTTAAAGGTTTGTTTCGCTCATAATATATAAGCACTAAAGTGCTTACTACAAGCTTTTTACATATCCCTGAGTTACAAACCAATCTACAGCATCTTTGAGTGCTATTTTTATGTCAGACTGAGGCAGTCCTAATTCTCGTATTGCCTTTGATGGATTGTAGTACATGGGTTGCTTTGCCATGCGTACACCGTCGAGAGGAACTGAAGGTGATTTACCTAGTGGAGCAAGAATTTTTTCCTCAACCCAAGCAACACTTAAAGGTATCCACGCAGGAATAGTTTGTTGGGGAGCGCTCAAACCTGTAATCTCAGCAAGTTGTTCAAGTATTTGTTTTAGGGTTAGGTTTTGATGTCCTAAGATATAGCGCGAGCCTGATTTCCCATGCTGTAATGCTAGCAAATGTCCCCACGCTACATCACGCACATCAATAAAATTTAACCCAGTATCCATATAAACAGGCATTTGACGGCGTAAAAACCGCAAGATAATATCCCCAGTAGGGGTAGGCTTAATATCCCATGGACCAATTGGAGTGCTAGGATTAACTATAACCACCTCCTGACCAGCACGAACTGCTTGCATAGCTTCTTGCTCTGCTAAATACTTAGACTTCTTGTAATTACCAATAAGTTCCTCTAAGGGACTTTGATGAGTTTCATCTACAACTTCACCCGCTGCACCCACGCCAATCGCTGCAACAGAACTGGTATAAATTGTGCGCTCAATCCCAGCTTGACGTGCCGCCGCCAACACATTGCGCGTTCCCAATACATTGTTGTAATACAGTGCTTCCCTGTCTTTTTGCCATAATGAATAATGAGCAGCAACATGAAAAAGATACTGGCAATCTACCATCTGCTGGTATAATTTTGTATCATTAAGGTCGCCTTTAACAAGCTCAACATCTAATCCCTGTAAATTATCCAGTCGGCTGTTACTACGTACCAGTGCTTTTACAGCATATCCCTGGGATATTAGCAACCGTACCAAGTTAGCACCAATAAAACCCGTACCACCCGTAACAAAAACGCGCATTAACCTCTCCCCCATTTAAAATCCCTTGCGGGGAAACCAATCATCGAGAATGGTGTATACTACTGGCACAACAATTAAACTCAACACAGTGGAACTAATTAACCCGCCAGCAATAGCTACAGCCATAGGCGATCGCAATTCAGATCCCGCTCCCAAACCCAAAGCAATAGGTACCATCCCTAAAATCGTAGCAGCAGTAGTCATCAGAATTGGTCGCAGACGCACAGGTCCTGCCTTCAAAATCGCCTCTGTACGATTTAAACCAGCTTGACGTAACTGATTAATATAATCCACAATCAGAATAGCATTTTTATTACTGATCCCCAGCAAAAAAACAAAACCGATCAGCGATATCATTCCAAAATCGCTCCTAGTCAAAAGCAACGACAACATCGCCCCTACCAATGCCAAAGGTAGAGAAATCCCAATTACCACCGGATCAACCCAACCTTTGAAAAGCCAAATCAGCACTAAAATAATACATATTGCGGACATTGCCAGAGTAGTGCCGAAACTACCAAAAATATCCCCAATGCGAGCAGAGTCTCCGCCCAAATTCAAATCAACCCCCGGTGGTAAAACAGCCTGAGCTTCTGCTACTACTCTATCAGTAGCATCACCTAAAGGTAAATCTTTACCAAGGTTAGCACTAATATAAGCTACCCGCTGACTATTCAACCGCTCAATCTGGAAAATAAAGCCTTGTATGTTACCTTCACCTGTAACTGTCACATCAACAAATCCGGGGAGTTTCTCAATTCTAGCTTTCACTGCATTAGCTGCATTATTTAAAGCTTTGAGATCGTTACCTCTTAAAGCTACCTGTAAAGGTTTTTGTCCACCACCCGCATCAACAAATTGAATATCTTCCACACTAGTGGTAACATCAGGAAGAGAAGGCAAAGACGAGCGTATTCGGTCTTGTATTTCCGCTGTCTTAAGTTTACGTTCTTCCTTCAACTTTACATACAGCTTACCTTTGTTTGGCTCACCCTCGCGAGTTCCCACAATAGTAAAAACCTTGGACACATCAGGAAATTTTCTGACTGCAGTTTCTAACTTTTGCGCAACCTCAAGAGAATCATTCAGGGGGTTAGAGATTTTGACATCGGGAATAGAAAATGGTGAATCGTAAGTAGAGAATGGAGAATTCGATCTCCCCTGCTCAAATGCTCCTTGTGGAATTGGCAAAGGACCAGTATAAACAATATTAAACTCTCCCCTGTCTAGTTTGGGAATAAAACCTTTGGGGATCAGTGGTATAATAGCGATACCTGCAATAAAGCTCAGTAAAGCTAACCCCATCACTATCTTGCGATGATTCAAAGACCAGCGCAGTAAGTCGTGGTAAGATTGGTTAAAGCTTTGAGCTATGTTTCCTTCTCGACGAGGAGAGCTAGAAGGTTTGGGTTTGAGCCAGTATATTGATAAAACTGGCGATAAAGTACGGGCTACCAGCATAGATGTGAGCATGGCTGCTGATACAGTGATGCCGAACGGTTTGAAAAATTGACCAATCACCCCACCCATCAAACCAATAGGGAGAAAAACTGCTACAGCTGTAAAAGTTGCGGCTGTAACTGTCAAGCCAATCTCATTGGTAGCTATCAGGGCGGCTTCACGGGGATGCGCTCCATCTTCAACGTGACGCATAATGTTTTCTACATCAACGATCGCATCATCCACAATTGAGCCTATCACCAAAGCCAGTGCCAACAATGTAATTGTCTCCAAGTTAAAGCCGAACAAAGCCATCACAATAAACGTTCCCAATATAGACACGGGAATCGCTAGTGCAGAAATTAACGTTGCTTGCCAGTTGCGCAAAAAAGGGAAAATTACTACAACCGACAAAATGATCGCTTCAATTAAAGACTCGATTGTTGCTTGAGTTGCATTGCGGATATACTCTGCTTGAGTAGCAGCCAAACTCAGTTGCACATCGCGCAAAGTTGTCTGTAGTTTTTGTACTTGTTTCTCCACTCGATCAACTACTTCCAAAGTGTTGGCGTTTCCTCGTTTAATTACTTGAAAAGCCAAAGCATCTTTACCGTTGAATCGAACTAATGTTGCTCCATTCTGTGGTAAAGCCGCACTTGTTGATGTTGGAGGAGGAGAAGCACTGCCTACTCCTAACAGATCGACTTTGAGTACTCCTGGTATTTTAGCAATGCTGGGGATAATTTGGTCTTTAGCTAGCTTAGTCAAATCGGTTAAATTCAGTTTTGAACTTTCAATGGCGTAAGTAATAGCTGCTGACTCGTTCAGGTTCAAAGGGATAATTTTGTAAGTTGCGCCTTGAGGCAGTTTCGTCTGCTTCAAGATTGTTTCCACTTTGCGAGCTGACTCGGACAAGTTAGTCCCCACAGCAAAAGACAAACTCACCACAGTTTGCCCTGGATAGGTGGAGGAGCGAATTTCATCAACTCCCTCTAGAGAACGCAAACGCTGTTCGATTGGTTGGGTAAGTTTTGCCTCTGTATCTATAGCAGTTGGCAGTGAAGAAGTAGCATTGACTACTACTACTGGGAAGGTAACATCTGGAAACAAAGCATATTTAAGGGAACTGAATGCTAAAAGCCCAGCTACCGTCACTGCCAGCCAAAAACTAATTGTCAGCCAAGAATATCGAATTGCTAATTTGGAGATATTAAAACGTTGTCTTACAGATTGTGAGTGATTAGGCTCTACCATTTTTGACTAATATTGTCACTAATTTTAAATTGTATGCTAAAATGCTAGCCTCGTGTAGTTGAAGGTGCTAGTGTTGCAACCACCTGTCCAAGCGATTCTAGTTTGTCTTGGAGCGGAATACAAGGCTGTATCTCGCTCTTTGAAGCGTGTCAGTGGCTCTACACCAAGTGTTGTGTCTCTGCCGATGGGCGCTTCATGCACAGATTTAAAAAATTGTCAAGATGTACATCAGATATTGAAGCTCGCGCCACCTAGTGTGCTGCTGATGGGTTTATGTGGCAGCTTAAAGGCACGCTACCAAGTAGGGGATATAGTACTGTATCAAGATTGTGTGGATAATAGTACATCATTACTAAAACCTTGTGATTCTACTTTGACAAAGCTACTGTATCAGCGTCTTCAAGAGCGGGTGTCAATTGTCAAAGGGTTGACGAGCGATCGCATCATCTGCTCTGCTACAGAAAAACGTCATCTGGGTGAGACGACAGGAGCTGATGTTGTCGATATGGAAGGGTTTGCTGTCTTGGAATTCTTCACTCAAGCAGGGGTTTCTGTGGCAATGCTGCGAGTAGTAAGTGATGACTGCTACCACGACTTACCTAATCTTACCTCAGCACTAAGTCCTGATGGTTCACTTCAACCTTTACTCTTAGCTATGGCAATGCTACGACAACCCATTGCTGCTACTCGACTAATTCGTGGTTCTCTAAGGGGACTGCAAGTGTTGGAACAAGTTACAACGAAGCTGTTTTCTGGTTAAGCTGGAAGAATCAAAGGTCTGCAAGATTATCTGTAATATGGGCTAAGGTGTCAGCAAATGGGATTAAAAGAACTCCTCCAAGAAAAACGAGAAGAAATCCTTTACCCCTAGTTGGAGCAAAGTCAACCAGTCCTTTAATTATTCCTCAAAAACTTATGCAAACCAACCAAGTCAAACAACTTAACTTTTCGGGTGCTTACATAAATGCGAAGTACGTTGAAAATGTCGAAAACTATCCCGTTCAAAACCGTACTATCGCCATCAATCCCCAAAATTCAGATGCTTACTTAAAGGAAACTTACACCAGCATTATTCCTGCTTTTTCATCTACCATTCTCAAAAACACCATCATCCAAAAAGCTGAATCCTTACTTTTGCTTGAGGTGGTAGAGACTAACAACATCGGCAAGATTATCTTTGAGCCAAACTGGAGTCTATTAGGTAATCTTATTGATCACTTTCCCAAAGATGTACCACTGTGGCGTTCTCCCCAAGTTGAAGCGGGAATAATAGAAGTCGATCCGTATTTGATGACAAGGCAATCGAGTCAGCCCCATCAAAAAGAAAAGTTCTCTGTCAAAGTCAACTTATGGTTTGCTCCTTCGGATACCGACTGTGTTATCCACAACCAACATGACTGTATAGAGATACATACCCAAGTTTTTGGGCAGGGAAGAATGCAGAAGTTCAAAGAGAAAGAATTTGGGACTCTCTATGAAGATCTATTGATGAGTCCTGGTTATACCACTTTCCTTCCTTTTTGTCAAGTTCACGAACACCAGCAATATATCTATCCGTGGCATCAATATTACGCGGATACAGATTGTATTTGGATGGTGATTGAATATCACCCTGTTAAACCACCTATTAAGGTTTGATGACAAGTTTCTCTTACTCAATATGCAGAGACGTTCTTCTCATGGTGGGAGGTTGACAATCAGCATATATTTGCTTATATATAATTATAGGTACAAGTTTTTTTATTCAGTAAGAATTTTTAACCCCTAATGGTGATTCAACTATCTCTCACAACTACCGCTACTGCACGAACTACGAGCCAAGGAGGGTCGTGAAGAGATAGCTGCGTATACGTTATAAGCAATCGATTCACCCCTCTCGGCGATACCTTGAGGGTTTTTTATTGCTATATTCCCACTCCTTACTTTCATCAACAGACATGAACAATCTCGCTGTTATCACTACAACTACCATCACTACCACTATCGCGCCAGGAGGGACGTGATGTAGTTGACTGCGTGCAGCGAAAAACCCTCCAGGCAATTCTTGGAGGGTTTTTTATTGCTTATTCAGTTTTGTAAAAATCAAATTCTTTTCAATAAGGATAACTATGTACGATCATCGAGAATTGGCAAAAGCAATGGATTTATTCCATTTTGAAGAACATAGCCCAGGTATGGTTTTTTGGCATCCAATGGGTTGGCGGGTGTTTCGGGCAATTGAAGATCATATGCGCCAAGTTTACCAAGCTTATGGATTTGAAGAAGTGCGATCGCCTGTCGCATTAAGTCGCACTCTTTGGGAAAAATCTGGTCATTGGGAGAAGTTTAACGACAATATCTTTGTTGTTGGTAGTCTTAATGACGCTAAAGAGAATAATGTCAGCCCAGATTATGCCTTGAAACCTATGTCTTGTCCGGCGCATATCGCTATCTACAAAGCCTCGCGCCGGAGTTACCGACAGATGCCGTTCCGCCTGATGGAGTTTGGTATGGTTCACCGCAACGAACCTTCGGGAACGCTATCAGGTTGTATGCGTCTGCGCTCTTTTGTTCAAGATGATGCTCATATATTTTGCCCAGAAGCTGAGGTAAAAAATGAGATTCGCAACTTCTTAAATATGGTGAGTGAGGTATACAAAGCATTTGGCTATGAGAATTTTACTGTTAAAATTTCTCTTAGACCAGAAAAACGCTTTGGTTGTGATGCCCTTTGGGACAAAGCAGAAGCTTTACTGATAGAAGCTTGCGAAACGTTAGGATACAGCTACGAATTATTGCCAGGTGAAGGAGCATTTTATAGTCCTAAAATTGAGATCAGCCTGGAAGATCATCTCGGACGGTCTTGGCAGTGCGGTACAATGCAAGTAGATTTTAATCTGCCGCAAATCTTTGACCTTTCGTTTGTTAATAGTGACGGTTCTTTTGAGCAGCCAGTGATTTTACACCAGGCAGTTTTAGGTTCAATCGAGCGCTGGATTGGCATTTTACTCGAAAATCACGGTGGTGCTTTACCTTTATGGCTTGCTCCGGTACAAATTGCCGTAGCTTCAATTTCAGATCGATCTGTAGCATGGGCGGAGGCTGTTGTTGCTAAGTTGAGGCGTATCGGTGTGAGAACGGAACTAGTAAACAGTGATGCGACAATCTCAAAAAAGATTCGCTCTCTATCAAAACGAAAGATTCCCCTAATTGCAATTGTTGGCGAGAACGAGGCTGCTAACGGTACTGTCAATCTTCGTCGCTTTGGCGTTTCCTCTCCAGAGGAAATTACATTCGCACAGTTGGAAAAGGAATTTTCTGGTAAGGCTTAAAAAGTGGCGATCGCCTGTTTTCCGAATGGGCGATCGTCTAAGTAAATAGACAGTACAGCAATAGTAGGCGTCAATTCATTCACAGTTACCAGTGACACCATCCGCACCGCTCTTGATCTTTTATATCTTACGATTTTTCGCACACAGATAACCAGCCGTTGAACCAAGTCCCTTGATAAATTTTTCTGATTCTAGAAAATCCGGCTTCAGTTAAAAGCTCAACTTCTCTCTCTTCAGTAACAAATGGAAGTCCCATTGCCTTCTCAATCATACTATCTAAAAGCTCCACAGTCATTCCATTGTTTTGCGCGTGACGTTTCCACGCCATCACATTGTCGTTGAACTCGGCTTTGTTTCTTGAAGCAGCGCCATCTACCAAAACAAACGGAGCATTGGGTTTTAAGCGTTCTCGAATAGCTTGCAGAGTTGCTAATTTTGCTCCGTCATCTGGAATGAAGTGAAGCGTCAGAATGCAAGTTGCGGCATCGAAGTTTTTGTTCTCAAGATCGATAACTTCCATTTTGTACAACTGCACTTCATTCACCAAACCTTCTTTTTTAATTCTCGACTCTGCAAGCTTGAGCATCTCTTCAGACAAATCAACGCCAACAAACTGCCAACCAGCGTTATGTTTTCCCAAAGAAATTATTTCTTCACCGCCACCAGCACCAATAACGAGAATCTTCGCGTAGGCAGATAACTTATTTTCGAGACAGCATCTTGCAATTAAAAACAGTGCGTCACGTCCAGGTATGCTTTGCCGCACCCGCAAAATGTACTCGTCAATTCCCGTCAAAAAGTGCTTTTCAAAATCTAATTTCGACATTTACTTTGTCCATAATAAAAATCTGTTGTGACATTAGAATATCGAGTGCATTACAAAGAAAGGCAGAGGGCAGAGGGCAGCTATGCTGAAGGTAAGAAATGCTAATAAAAACTTTAGTTGTGGGAGTAGCGCCCACTAAAAAAGAAAATGTTTTTCAAGACGCGCAGCGCGTAGAAAAACGGCGTCCTTATTTAATCCCACGCTTTAAAGCGTGGGTATCATAGCTGCCCTCTGCCTTCGTACTTCTGCCTTCTGAAGTCACCGGCTACAAACTTCTTGCCCCGGTTGTCAAAAACTTGCTCTAAACAATTATCTTTAGCAAGAATACCAAAACTATTGTGTGGCAAAGCTTTTGCTTTGTTTATATGTTCACAAAGTAGGCTGAGCAATATATACATCAAGTTTGTTGAGAAATATCCCAATTACCTTCAGAGTAATTAACTATTGGATGGTACTCACAGATAGGGTCATTAAGGTTTATTGAAAAACAATGTAAATAGATGTCCGTATCAACGCCGCTATAATCATTAATACGATCTTGCATTGCTTTAATTGCAAGATCATAAGATGTATAAACTCCAAGACCTTCACCGAAAGAACATTCAGAACTTAAGTCAAAAACAAGGTAAGATTTCTGATTTTGCATATATTAAATCCTTTTAATAAGCCATAAAGTACATTTAACAAATGTATAAACATTAATTTAGTTTATACCAAATTTTTAGCTGTCTCTTATTTTTGTACGGCAAATCTTATCATTACATACCCCATTCTCCCTCATTATCTCCCTCATTATAGTTAATTACTTGTTCCCAATTAGAAATTGGCGAATTGAGTTCTACTAAATAGCAGTGCAAATACTCTACAGTACCATTACTTACATAAGATTGCATTTCTTTAAGCGCAAGTTCATAGGAGTCATAAACTCCTAATGCTCCACCATAGGGAGCAGTACTACTTGAATCCCAAATAACATAAAATTTTTGATTTTCCATAAACTATAGCTCCTTCATAACCCAAGAAGCAAATTCTGCAAAAGTATAAACAGCGAACAACTTTCCACCAATTTGAGCTTTAGCCCATTCAAAAGCGTTTTTACCCACACCTTTACGCATCCATTCTCCATCAATAATCAAAATTGTTTCACACGGATATTTATTTTTTATGTTTTCAATTGCATAAGGAATCTTTTGGAAAGCACTACCACTAGAGTCTTGCCACTTAGATTCAAGTATTAACCCATTACGAAAACGAGGAATACCCTGACAAAAAATATCGACAATTATATCATTGCCCCAAATACCCTGACAAGGTAGTTGATATCTATACCTTACTCGAAATCCTCTTTGTTCTAAAAAACATCCAATAATGTGTTCAGAAGATTTACCAGAAGAATTAGCGCGTCTACCTCCATTTTGAATAAAAGTAGTTTCATTCTCTAATTCAGGCTTTACAACCCAATATTCGCAATTAGTATCGGCACCAATATCTTCTCCTTCAGGAATCTTCATTTTAAGTTCTAAGCAGTAATATATTTCTTTATTATTACTGTCTTCAATCACAAGACAATGTATACAATTACTACAACTAATTATATTTTCTAAAAGATGTTCATCCATATTTCACAAGGTAAGTCATAGCAATATTGTTACACTAAAAGCCTACGTACTGACAAGATTAATTTACAAAATGTCACTATAAAGTATAAATATTTATACTTAAAACACATAACTATAAATTACATTAATTTAAGTATACATTTTTGATTTGCAGTACCTAAACTTTAGTAGATAGGGGTTAAGCGAAAATCAATTTGACAAATCTTTAACACATTTACTATCAGTGCCTATGTTTCAATGATCAAACAAAAAAGGTTTGTCCAATTTATTCCGGATCTGCGCATAGCTGGATGAAAAAGAAGATATTTAAATTGATAAGAACGCAAAATTTGCATGTCTCTAAAAAATATATTGCCAACAAAAAAGATGGTTTAAACTTATACTCATTTTTTATTTAGTGTATTGATAAAATTATTTGACACTACACACAATATTGTGTATTATTAAATAGAACACTTGTCTTAAAATATATACCACACAAAATGGCATTTGTAAAAAGACAACAAAAAAACGGGAAAAATTATTATTCCCTAATTGAATCTAAACGTTATAAATCACTTAAAACATCCAGACAAAAACATATCTACCTTGGTAAATCTGAAAAAGCTTGTCTAGCTAGAGAAAAATTACATTATCCTCAGATTATAAAAGAAAGCTTTTTGAATAAAATAAAACAAGAAGAAGAAAAAACAAAGCCTAAGGAAGAAAAAGTAAAGCCCACAAATTATAATCTTCCTGCTAAAAAATATCAATGCATCGTAATTGATCCACCTTGGTTCTATCAACTTAGAAAAGACGATAAAACTCACAGAAATCGAATACCATATCCACCAATGAAAATAGAAGAAATACTACAACTGCCAATTCCAGATATGTGCGCCAAAGAAGGAACTGTATTATGGTTATGGTTTACAAATAATCATTTATTAGAAGCAGCTGATTGTATACGCCACTGGGGCTTTGAATTAAAAACAATTCTGACTTGGGAAAAAGTTTCAAAAAAAGGAACAACTAGGATAGGTACAGGACACTGGCTAAGAAACTGTACAGAACACTGTATTTTGGCAGTTCGCGGTAATGTAACTAGCTTTTCATACTCTAAAAAACTAAGCAATGAATCAACTATTTTAAAAGCGCCTAGAAGAGAACATTCAAGAAAACCAGAAGAGTTTTATGAGTTAGTTAATCATTTATGTAGTGGAACAAAATTGGAAATGTTTGCAAGACAAAAAAGAGAAGGATGGGATGTTTGGGGTAATGAGGTAGACAAATTTGATAATCAATCAGATGTATCACACGACACGACAGGGAGAGTGAGGAGATGAAACGTTCTCAAGAGCGTAAATTTTTAATGGTAATCAAAAACTCTACTACTTTTGTAAACTGTAATGTCTTATGATAAAGATGTTGTGGACGGCAGGGGAATTGAACCCCTCAGCGCGGAGTTTAGGAGGCTCGTCTGACACCAAGCGCCGCCCATACTTTTCAAGTAGCAAGGATAATACTTTGCTACTTGATTTAAAAATTTTCTGCTTCTAAATTAGCTATAAGTTCTTCAGCCTGACGACCGCCTATAGCTCGTAATTCTTCTTTAAGAGCTTTAGCTTGACGAATATGGGTCATCAATTGGTTGACCTTTGCTATAACTATTTCAGCTTGAGGGTCAGTTGTCTCAATTTCGAGACTTGGCTCTTGTTCTTTTTGATTCAACATTTCTTTTTCCGGATAATTATCATACATTGGTTTTTTAATAGTTTTAACTCTTAATGTGGCAAAAGCGGTATTCAGCAAATCAGGAGTTAGACTAGAAGCCAAAAAATAACAATATTCCCCTGAAGTACCGTTATCACTTTCAAGTTTTTTCCGAATTAACCAACCTAATTCCCAAAGTTTTTTAAGTTTTTTATTAGATGTTGCAGTGGTACATTTAAGCAAGTTTGCTGCTTCAAACGCTGTAATACCTTTTGTTGGTACTACTCTTAAAGTGCGATGTAGTATTAACGGTAGTCCTAATAGACATTCTTTCAAAAAAGTTGGATTTATTGGATTCTTTAAATTTATAGAACCAAGATCATTCAGGGATAAAGACTCCCCTGTATTAATAAAATTTGGCGTTTCACCTGAATTATCCTTAATTTCAATTGCAGAAACGATCATATCTTTGGTTATGCCATGAGCAAGATAATACTCATGAGTTGGCAAAATTCCCGTTTTTTTTGACGGTTTCTCTATAAAAGTTATAACTTCTTTTTGGACAACTTGTTTAGCTAGTTTTGATGCATTTGCTCTTGAACGATATAATTCTTCAGCAATCTTTTTTGCAGTAATGCCATTATTTTCAGCAACAATTAGCACCAATCTTAATTCGTCTATTGATAAAAGATTTGCGATATCCGTAGCGCTAACTGTTGACGATGATCGCTCAATTTGATTCAAGATAGGCTCTTGACTTTGCCGTGAAGAATCTCCTAGACTTTGATTATCAAGTCCAGACACAAGAAATCACCTCGTTGGTTGAGTGTCTTAAATTCCTGCTTTAAGGAAGCAAATGTACAGCCGCCAAGCATCACATTTGCTCTACTTAAAGCAGAAATCTAAATATAATTTATCTGAAGAACAAGCTTTCTTAAATTACTAAAGAAAGCTTGTTCTTGATTATTCAGAATAGCAGCAAAAATCACCGTAAGATCCTCAGAAATACAATAAAATCAAGATAAGTTTTGCTTATACTTGATTCATGTTTTTGAGCTTTTCTAAAGGGTACTGAATAATCATCTGATTAAATGGTATCCATTCTTCTTCAGTATTTTCGTAAACGAAAAGCAGTAAAAACAACCGCGTGCGGAACCACAGAAAACAGAAACGAACAGTTTGAGAATATTGAAAGTCTTAAGCAGGAGTATTTTTCCAATGGTCAAGCAGTTATGAGTATGGATAGTAAAAAAAAGAGTTAATCGGTAATTTATACCGGGAAGGGAGTGCTTATACGACTGAGCCAATAGAGGTATTCGACCACGATTTTCCTTCTCTGGCAACGGGAGTAGCAATACCACACGGGTTGTATGATTTAAATGACAATATTGGTTATGTACAGATTGGTAAGAGTCATGACACAAGCGAATTTGCGTGTGATTCGATTCGATACTGGTGGAATCACTACGGAAAAAATCGCTACCCATTGGCTACATCAATACTACTATTGTGCGATGGGGGAGGTAGTAACAGTTCTCGTTACTATGTATTTAAAGAAGCCTTACAAGCTTTGGTTGATGAAATTGGTATATCCATTTGTATTGCTCACTATCCCCCTTATATATCTAAATACAATCCGATTGAGCATCGTCTTTTTCCACACCTCAGCGCGCCTGTACGGAAGTCATTTTTGACAGTGCAAATACGGTATCCGAACTGATGGCAAAAGTCACTACCCAGACAGGTTTGAAAGTTCTTATGACCATCATTGATAAAACCTACCAAACAGGCTTGAAAGTAGCTGAGGGTTTTAAAGAAACAATGAAGATTTTATTCGATGATTTTTTGCCACAGTGGAACTATACTGTGAAACCCCAAACTCACTCAGACTTGCAAGTTATTTAATCCACGTTCCTTAGGACTACCGTCAATTTTTGTTAGTATTATAAGCTCAACAAGAAGACGGACCGCTTTTGGAAACCCGTAACGCTTTTTAAAGCAGCATCATAAATTCTACATTTTCTGCCGACGTGAGCGCAAAACAACTGCCCCGACAATGCTTGCTGCAATCATTCCTGAAGTTGCACTCGATTCAGGTACAGATGTAGCAGCCACATTTACCACAGGTGGAAGTTGGTAAGTGCCATTAAGTAACTCAGGTTTCGGTAAGTATGCTCGTAGCGATAGGGAAAATGGACCATTCTGTGTTGGCAACCAGTTTGATGAGCCAAGGATTGGTGGATCGGATTGCAAGTAAATGCTTAACGATCCGTCAGAGTTAAATTGCACTCCCGGAGTGCGATCGCCAATTGAATAGCGGTTGATCGAATTTTCGACGAGAAAACCATCAGGATCGTACAAGGTTACGGACCAAAAAGCTTCAACTGGCGGCAGTTGACCTGCCTCAAAAGTAAGAACGTATTCGTTTGTACCCACAAGTGGATTGCCATTCGCATCAATATTAGTGAGAAAATACAATGACTCTTGGGCAACGTTGGCAGCCAGTGCGTACTTAGCAACTGCCGCCCGCAGTAAATAGTCATTACCGTAATCACCAATGTCATAGTTGACACGCCACCCGTTGGTTGTAGTACCAATGTTTAACCACTTTTTGTCAATAAGTCGCTCTGCTTCTACAATTCCTTGAGTCAATCCAGCCAAAATATCTGGATCTGTTACCTCTTGTGAGGGTTGCCGATTCACACCAATACCAACTTGTGCAAATCGCTCTAACACGGGCGATTCGTCTGCTGGTGGTGGATTATCTTTTAAAAGCGCACTCAACTCGTCAAAAAACTGTATACCACTTTTTGCCACATCTTGTGGTCTGGGCAGTGGATTTGGGTTTGGAATTGGGGGAAGTTCCGTTGGCGGTGAACCAGGATACAGTGATAGAGGGGTTAAGGTATATTGCGATCGCACTGCTTGAAGATCAGCAGGACCATCAACTAACGTGCGTCCTAATGCCCATACCGTGTTTGTCGGAGATTTGATCACTGGGAGTCCAGCTGCTACACTTTGTTCGTTTGCATCCGTGGCGCTGGCGATGCCTGAGATGACAAGCGCTGTCAAAACTTTGCTTGGTCAAAGCGACTAATATCATGTCTGGTTGAACACTTATAATAAGGTATGTAGTTGCGATGAGCGCGCTCAAAGAGGATTAAGAGCGCGCTCATCGCAACTACATACCTATGTTTTATTTATAAGTAATTAAGCGGACGTGATATAAAACTTTATTTTCCTATGATAGCACGCGGCGATCGCGCACTTCAATATTTGCTTTTTCAAGGAAAAATTTACTATTTTTACAAGACTTATTGCTAATAATTCTAACTAATAAATATCCGATTTTAATAGCTTTATTAATATATTATTAAGTTTAAACATAGCTCAGATCAAACATTGTTCGCCAGATACATTATTAAGAAAAGTTAACCGCTAAAGTTAAATTATGGTTCAGGAGAGATGCCTAGAAAAAAAAGATGCTAAAATATGTTCTGCCATTAAATGACCACTATTTACCCTATCCGGATACGATTCATCCCATCATCGTTCACTTCGTAATTGCGATGGTGTTGTTTGCCTTTGTTTGTGATGTGATTGGCTATTTTACCCGTAGCGCCCGTCTGTATGAGGTGAGTTGGTGGAATATGTTTATCGCTACAATTTCCATCTTTATCGCCATCATTTTTGGTCAGTTGGAAGCGGGTTTGGCAGAACCTTACAATGCGGTTGAACCTGTGCTAAATTTACATACAATAGTAGGTTGGTCGCTGTCAGGTATTATTGCTGCTATTACCGCTTGGCGTTATGTAATTCGTTTAAGAAATCCATTCCATTTGCCGTTTTCTTATTTAGGAATGGGACTAGTTTTGACTTGTGTGGTGTTTTTGCAAGTGTATTTAGGAGACAAACTGGTATGGGTGTATGGATTGCATACGGTGCCAGTTGTTGAAGCAATCAAGGAAGGAATTTTAAGATGAATCAAGTAATTGAGCAAGTGCGTTCAGCTTTGCTGCAAGCCGTACCCGGCTTATCGCAACTAGGTGCGAACGGACTACCCTACCCTATCCCCATTCATCCCAACTTGGTTCATCTCACCTTGGGGCTGTTTATTATTGCGATCGCCTTTGATATCGTTGGTGTACTGTTCCCGTGGCAAAAACCAATCTTCAAGTTTTTGGCACTTCCTGCTGTTCGTTCCAACTTCTTTGATGTTGGCTGGTACAACATGCTGGCATCAGCAGTCATTTCGTTTTTTACTGTTGCTGCAGGCTTTTACGAAATGATGCTCGCAGATCCACCAACTGATGTCAAGAGTGCCTGGGGAATGCACGCAATGGAGACAATGCTTTGGCATGGAGTTGGTGGAGTAATTCTCCTAGCGTTAATTGTGGGCATGACTGTATGGAGGGGTTTTCAGCGGTATTTGTGGTGCGCTGATGCAAATCAACAAGTGCAGTGGAGCTATGTGCTAGCAGGTTTAGTCATCCTGTTTGTGATGTATGTTCATGGCACACTAGGAGCGCATCTAGCTGCTGAGTTTGGGGTACACAACACTGCTGATAGTTTGCTCCGATTAGGCAAAAACCCCAACTTGCTACTAAGGTAATCTAATGTACTTTAATTATCCTGTACAGACGTTCCGCCGGAACGTCTCTACGACGACTGTACAGACGTTCCGCCGGAACGTCTCTACGACTCCTAATTTCTGATATTGTAGCTATGAAAATCCGGAATATTCTCATATTGACAGCTAGTGCGATCGCCTTAACCGCCATCAGTTTGTGGATGGGGCAACAGGCATACTCGTGGTTACCGCCGCAAGCTGCTGCCGAATCTCAACTCATAGATCAATTGTTCAGCTTCTTAGTAGTATTAGGTACATTCATTTTCCTGGGAGTGACAGGAACCCTAACTTACTCTGTTCTCTTCAATCGTGTAGGCAAATATGACTTTCGCGATGGTCCCCCGATTGAAGGCAATGTTAAGCTAGAAATAGTCTGGACAGTAATCCCGATTCTACTCGTATTTTGGATTGCAGGCTATAGCTACAAAGTCTACGAGCAAATGGGAGTTCAAGGTCCCAATGAAGTTGCACACCTGCATATGCCGATGGGAATAGAAGCGGCGTATGTTGTACCTAACAATCCAACAGAACCAGTGGAAAAAATCGAAGTACTGGCAAAACAGTGGGCTTGGGTTTTCCGCTATCCAAATAAAAATATCACCAGTACTGAATTGCACTTACCTGCTCATCGACGAGTTCAGTTAGCACTGCAATCAGAAGACGTTCTCCACGGCTTTTATATTCCTGCTTTCCGTCTCAAGCAAGACATTGTTCCTAAAAGTACGATAGACTTTGAATTCACTCCCATCCGTGTTGGTAAATATCGGCTCAACGATTCTCAATTTAGCGGCACTTACTTTGCCTTAATGCAGGCAGACGTAGTAGTTGAGCCTCTTCAAGATTACAACCAGTGGCTAACCAAAGCAGCCAAACAAAAGCCCGTTCCCGCAATCAATCAGGCAGCGATCGAGTATGCTTGGGCAACAGATAAGACAAAGGTATTGAATGCAGGCTGGGCAACAGTTGCACCGAGAATACCGCCTCTAGTCAATTATCCTCATCCAAAGGAAAGTAACTAATGACAAGTATTCAAATTGAAGACATTAGCGTTGCCAGCAATAAACCTCACCACGAACCACCGAGTGGCTGGCGTCAATACTTCAGCTTTAGCACAGACCATAAAGTTATAGGTATACAGTATCTAGTTACTTCTTTCATTTTCTTTCTCGTAGGCGGGATATTGGCAATGGTGATTCGGGCGGAACTGATTACCCCTGAATCAGACCTAGTCGATCGCGCCTTCTACAACGGAATGTTCACCATGCACGGTACAGTAATGCTGTTTTTGTGGACATTCCCATCTTTAGTTGGTCTTGCCAACTATCTCGTACCATTAATGATTGGAGCGCGAGATATGGCATTCCCACGCCTGAATGCTGCTGCCTTCTGGATGGTACCAATATTTGGGACACTACTAATGGCAAGCTTCTTTCTCCCAGGAGGTCCAGCACAAGCAGGTTGGTGGTCATATCCACCAGTCAGTCTCCAGAACCCAACAGGTAACATAATTAATGGTCAATCAGTCTGGATTTTAGCTGTGGCAATATCAGGGGTGTCCTCAATTATGGGGGCAGTCAACTTTGTTACAACCATAGTGCGGATGCGGGCACCAGGTATGACATTCTTCAGAATGCCTGTCTTTGTCTGGGCAGTATTGAGCGCCCAAATTATCCAACTATTTGGACTACCAGCCCTGACAGCCGGTGCAGTGATGCTGTTATTCGATCTAACAGTAGGAACCAGCTTTTTTGACCCCGCCAAAGGAGGAAACCCAATATTCTTCCAACACCTCTTCTGGTTCTACTCCCACCCCGCAGTTTACGTGATCATTCTGCCAGTATTTGGCATTTTTTCCGAAATATTCCCTGTCTACGCTCGTAAACCCCTGTTTGGTTACAAAGTAGTAGCCATCTCATCGCTGGTTATTGCCGCAGTCAGCGCTCTAGTTTGGGTACACCACATGTACGTCAGTGGTACACCAGGCTGGATGCGGATGATTTTCATGCTCTCAACCATGTGTGTTTCCGTACCCACCGGTATTAAAGTATTTGCCTGGGTAGCAACTATCTGGGGAGGTAGAATACGACTCAATACACCAATGCTATTTGCCTTAGGTGGATTGGTAATGTTTGTATTTGCAGGCATCACCGGAATCATGCTCTCCTCAGTTCCAGTCGATATTCACGTCAACAATACCTACTTCGTCGTCGGTCACTTTCACTACGTCCTCTACGGTACCGTAACGATGGGCTTGTATGCCGCCATCTACCATTGGTTCCCCAAGATGACTGGACGCATGTACAACGAAGGCTTGGGTAAATTACACTTCTTATTATCATTCATCGGCACAAACATCAACTTCTTACCCATGCACTCTTTAGGATTGCAAGGGATGCTGCGTCGAGTTTCTTCCTACGATCCAGAGTATACATTCTGGAACATTATTGCTAGCATTGGTGCATTCTTGTTAGGCATGTCTACCCTACCCTTCATCTTCAACATGATTGCCTCTTGGAGTCATGGCAAGAAAGCACTCGATAATCCCTGGCGGGCAATTGGATTAGAGTGGCTAGTTTCCTCACCACCTCCAGTAGAAAACTTTGAAGAAATTCCCGTCGTCATCGCTGAACCCTACGGCTACGGGAAAAATGAACCCCTAACATCTCAACCTCACACTTAAAACTACTCCCTCTCTACTCTCTTCCTCTGCGTTCTCAGCGTCTCTGTGGTTCATTAATAAATATTTATTAGAAAAAACGAAAGCAGTAGATAGAGAGTATAGAGGCACTAATCCGCATCATCAACAAAACCTCAATTATGGACAGTTCAATCAATCCCCATCAATTGCAGCATACCCATGATGAAGAAGGCAACAGTATGTTTGGCTTTGTTGTCTTCCTACTTTCCGAAAGTATCATTTTCCTGAGTTTTTTCGCTGGATATATACTCTACAAATCCACAACTAGCGACTGGCTACCACCAGGTGTTTCCGGATTAGAAATTAAAGCACCTGCGATTAATACTGTCATTCTAGTTTCTAGTAGCTTCGTCATTTATTTAGCAGAACGCGCTCTCCATCGTCACGACTTAACTAAATTTCGCTTGTATTTGCTAGCAACGATCGCAATGGGCAGCTATTTTCTCCTTGGACAAGCTATTGAATGGCGGAGCCTTGAATTTGGCTTTACCTCAGGAGTATTCGGTGGAATGTTCTACCTACTCACAGGTTTCCACGGATTACATGTTCTCGCAGGCATCCTATTACAAATAATCATCTTTGTTCGCTCCTTCATTCCGGGTAACTACAACTCCAGTCACTTTGGCGTAAACGCAACCTCCTTATTCTGGCATTTTGTTGATGTAATTTGGATTATTTTATTTCTGCTCATCTACATCTGGCAGTAAAAATTAGTTCTCAAACATTGAGGTAATGAGAGGAAAAGAAATATGATTATTGATGACCAACACTACGACCTAATTATCGTTGGTACCGGTGCAGGTGGAGGCACTTTAGCACAAAAACTTGCACCCACCGGAAAGAAGATTCTCATTTTAGAACGAGGCGATTTCTTACCCAAAGAAAAAGAAAACTGGAGTGCTGACGAAGTTTTTAGCAAAGAGCGCTATCACCAACGTGAAAATTGGTTCGACAATGCAAGTGAACCTTTTCGTCCTCAAATTAATTACTGGGTAGGCGGTAACACTAAAGTTTATGGTGCAGCTTTACTCAGAATGCGGGAACAGGATTTTGAAGCAGTCAAACATCAAGAAGGCGTTTCAACTGAGTGGCATCTCAAATACCAAGATTTTGAACCCTACTACACTGAAGCTGAAAAGCTCTATAATGTTCACGGCAAACAGGGAGAAGATCCGACAGAACCTTCTCGCACTGAAGAATACCCCCATCCTCCCGTAAGCCATGAACCCCAAATGCAGCAAATCTGCGATGCTATTTCCAAGCAGGGGCTGCATCCTTTTCATCTACCTTTGGGCATAAATATGAATGAAGAGGAGAGCAATGAAAGTGATTGCTTCCGTTGCAAAACATGTGATGGATTTCCTTGCAAGGTTGACGCGAAAGCTGATGCTGAAGTGAAGGGTGTTATGCCTGCCCTGAAATATCCCAATGTAACGCTGAAAACCCAAGCTAAGGTTGTGTGTTTACATACTAGCCCGTCTGGTCGAGAAGTAAAATCCGTAGAAGCACAAATTAACGGACAATCTTATTTATTTTTCGGCGATATTGTGGTTTTGGCTTGTGGTGCAGTAAACTCGGCGGCATTGTTGTTGCGATCGCCAAATGAAAAGCACCCCAACGGACTAGCCAATAGTTCTGACCAAGTGGGGCGCAATTTTATGAAATACCAGATAACGGCAATTATACAGCTAGCTGCCAAAACTAATACTGTTGTGTTCCCAAAAACAATTTGCGTCCATGATTTTTATTGGGGAGATGCGGATTTCCCTTACCCAATGGGTCACATTCAGAACATCGGTAGTATTCACCCAGAGATGATTACTGCCGAAGCACCGCCTCTATTGGCTGTTTTAGCCAGATTGGTTCCAGAATCTGGGCTGCGCCAGCTGGCAGGGCGGGCGATCGGTTGGTGGTTGCAGACGGAAGATTTACCAGATCCTAACAATCGGGTGCGTGTAGTCGGAAACAAGTTACATTTAGATTATACGCACAATAACATTGAGGCACACGATCGCCTGATTTATCATTGGACGGAGGTACTCAAACAGCTAGATACAGGGAAAAACTCGCTGTTTAGTCAAAGCATTTTCTCTCGTAGCGACACACCCATTAAAGTGCTGGCAAATCAGTGTGGTACTTGCCGCTTCGGTGAAGATCCACAAACTTCCGTTCTCGATCTTAATTGTCGCACTCATGATGTAGACAATCTCTATGTTGTAGATGGCAGTTTCTTTCCATCTAGTGCTGGGGTAAGCCCTGCCCTAACGATTATGGCTAATGCTCTACGAGTTGGTGAACACTTGATTGAACGTTTGAATGGGGTTTGAGGATAGGAAAATTAAACCACAGATTAACACAGATGCACACAGATAAATTATCTGTGTTAATCTGTGTGCATCTGTGGTTCCTTATTCACCCAAAGATTTTTCTATTGCTCTTCGGATATACCGTTGGTACGGAATACCTTCTTTTTTAGCAACAGTTTTGACGCGGGTCAATAACTCTTCTGAAACACGTAGGTTTACAGTCTTATCTTTAGGTTTAAATTCAAAACTGACTTGTTTGAAATTATCTGAATGAAGATAGTCTGATAAATCTTCATTTAACAAGCTTTCTACTTCTTCATCCGTTGTCATTTTCGGCAAAATTTTCTTCATACTTAAGTACCTCTTTCTGATGCATATAACGAGCGCTGATAGGTCGAATTAGTGTCTCCTCTTGCTTGGTACGTAAGGTAAATGCTACAAAAATATACCTCCCCTTAGTTGACTGACCTACCGCAAGAAACCTCTCTTCAACCTAAGAATGCTGTGGGTCTGGAGCAATCCGAACTTCGCTCAGGAATAAAGCTTCAATTTCTTCGATTGAAACCCCGTGTTTTTGGCACTTTTTTAAATTTCCCTCATCCCAGTCAAAGCCGCATACTTCTTCCATCATAAATTTATAATAGCATTTGTATATACAAATGACAATACTTTTTCAAGAAAATGCTCATAGTTGATTTCTTTCAAGAAAAAGCCACAGAGCAGCTTTTACCCCATCCGCCAATTCTTTCTAGCCGTCAGGCGGGATGGGAGGGCGTTTTGTTGGAATATCACTTTCAGCCTGCGGGTGAATTTCCAGAAATTTACGCTAACGGACATGGGGTAATTATTTTGACTAAAACCCCAAATCAAATTTCGGCAGAACGAACTTTAGATGGGAAATTGCGGTATGAATCTGTTGGCGAGGGTGATATCATTATTACACCTGCTCGTGTCGGTCATCGAGCTTGTTGGCATGAAGAAGGAGAGTTGATTTTCTTGGGCATTTCTCCTCAAACTTTCGCCTGTGCTGTGGATGAGTCAGGAACACCAGAACTGTTTGAGCTTACACCACATTTTGCCACACGCGATCCTTTGGTTCAGCACATTGGACTAGCGCTGAAAAGAACTTTAGAAAATTATCCTGCTGGAAATCGTTTGTATGCGGAAACGATGACAAATGCTTTGATAGTCCACTTGTTGCAAAATTATTCTACTAGAAAACCAATTTTAAGTGAATATACAGATGGTTTATCACGGCGCAAATTACAACAAGTAATTGATTATATAAATACCCATCTCGACGAAAATTTTGGTTTAGCCTCCCTTTCTGCGTTAGTGCAGATAAGTCCGCATTATTTTTCAAAGCTATTCAAAAAATCCACAGGGATGACTCCCCATCAGTACGTAATTCGTTGCCGAGTGGAACGCGCTAAAGAGTTACTGCTCAAGCAAGAAATGACTATTGCAGAGATAGCAAATCTGGTGGGTTTTGCAAACCAAGGTCATCTAAATTTGCATTTTAAGCGCCTTTTGGGTATTACGCCTAAAAAATTTATGCAGAAATAACCAGAATTTATCAAAAATTGCCAGAACTTAGAAGACTTGCGATCGCGTGTGCAGGATACTCTAAAGTGCATCTCAATACAGTTCGCTTACTTAATCTCCCGTGAAAAAGAGAGGTTGCCTGCCCACCCCCCCTTGCCCCCCCTTAATAAGGGGGGGTTGGGGCGATCTCCTTGCACAATAAGGTTAACTGAACCGTATTGGGGTACATCTTGCAGTTAATAAATATTTGAGCAAAGAGTTATAATGAAACAAGAAAAAGCGTTAGCATCTGAAATTTTTTATTCACTATTTTCGTTAGTTAAGCCTCGTAAAGTTCGGGGTGGTGTAAATAGTTTTAGCTCGCAGTGGCTGTCGCATGTCTTGCCTCATAGCCCTATCGAAGAACTAGCACCGAATCTGTGGCACGTTACAGGTATTTTGCCTGCAGCGGGACACCCACCACGAGAAATGGTACTTTACAGACTGCTAGATTCTACACTGTTGATTCATAGCGGCATTGCTTTAAATGAGGCAGGTATGACACAACTTGAATCTTTGGGTAAACCGACAATAATGATAGTACCCAACCGCATTCACAGGCTTGATGCAAGAGTATATAAAGAGCGCTATCCAGATTTATTGGTAGTTGCTCCGGCTGCCGCAAAACCATATGTTGAAGAAGTTGTTTCAGTCGATGCAATTGCCGAAGAATTGCTTCCAAAACACGGTATTATTTGCCATCAACCTGCTGGTATTCGTCCGCAAGAATTGGTGTATGAATTGCAATTACCCACAGGAAAAACGTTAATTTTTACGGATATTTTATTTAACTTAACTGATTCGTATTTATCCAAGTATGTACCTAATAACAAATTTCTGATTGGTTTAGTAGGAGCAAGTGGTTATTTTGGCATTACAGCTTTGGGAAAACGATTTTTTATGACAGATAGAAATGCCTATCGCCAATGGTTGGAAGCTTTAGCTGATAACATTCCTTCTTTGCGTGTGATTTCTGTGGCACATGGCGAACCAATCACAGCTAATTGTACTCAAAGATTGCGCGAAGCTGCTGCTCGTTTATAGCGACTTGTTCTGATACCATACAGGCATTGCACAGAATCTTCCGGGATACATCAAACCAATCTGGTTCCGGTTGAGATAAATTATTTATGTAATGCCTGATGATTACCATGATCGATTCTGAGGCTGATATCCCACAACTACAAGCGCAACTTGCTTTTGCATACCGTAAGCTACCACCCTTGGAGCAAAAAATTGTACAATTGTTTTCGGTGATTTATGAACCGATTAATAGAACTGCGTTCATGGGTTGTCTCAATCAAATCGGCGTGTTAGATCAAAAGGGTAAACCTTTCGTTAATAATATATTAAAGCCTTATATTGACTCTTTGTTAGCAGCTGAGTTGCTGGTGCAGGAAAGTGGGCAGGGACCTCAGTGCCATCCACTCTTAGTAGAAATTGCTACCCGCGATACTGTAAAATCGGGATGCTTTGAAAAGCTGGCGGAAGTGGTGGAGGAAAAACTACCTATATCTACTCGCTGGGCGGGAGGACCAAGGTATTTTGCGAGCGATCGCCAATTTATTCGGCAAGTTCGCATTGGCATCTACCGCCAAAACCCCAGTTTCATTAATCAACAGCTAGAAGACTATAATAAACACCGTCAAGGCAAAGATAAAATATCCATAGAGGATATATTCGAGATGGTGTGCAACAACCCATTTGATGCAGATTGGGTGCGCACTTTACCACAAGGTTTGTACGAAAACGTTATATCAATTATCCTCCTAAAAGCATCCCTGAAATGTTCTCCTGCTGAAGAGCCATTTGCACTGCTCGAAGAAGGATGCTCTACTTCCGGAGGACATTGCTCAGATTATTTGCTCATGATTTTAACGGAACAACTGCTTCTCAGGGGTTGTACACAAGAAGCACAACAGAGTTTGGAACGTATATCTGATGAGTATCGAGATAACGCCGCCGTGTTTTGGGGCTGGCTGAGCTTTGTACGTGGTGAATACGAACAAGCCATCAAATATTACACAGATGCACTCAAGGCTCTCAAGAAAGCCAAAGGTAAGCGTCAGGTATATTTCAATACGATGGGCGGCTTATTTTTTATCTTGGCACTTTTAAAAGATGGTTCACCAGAACGACTCAGAGAAGCAGAAGAGTATGCCAGTTTAATTGCACGCCAATCAGACCACTGGCTCACTTATACTTATGCCAGACTAAAACTTTTACTACAAATTCAGCTTGGTGATATCACTCAAAAAGAAATCCTAGTCAATGCCCACATTGCTTCCTGGACAGAGCATAACAGCTTAGACACACTATTGTGCGCCCTATGCCTCTACTGGATAGATCTTGAGAGGGCGAAAAAGCGCTTGCCTAAGTTGTTAGAACCGTTATATCAGCAAGCGGTAACATCTGGTTACCACTGGCTAGCAATGGAAACAGCAGAACTTCTTTCCCGACTCAAACCGCGCAGCACCTACGACACACAAGCAGAGATCTTGCGCGAAGATAGCGACATAAAAACCATAGTAGATCTGATTCGACCTCTAGAACCTTGGGAGCTTTGCTTAAATGCACTGGCAAATCTACAGAAGGAACCGCAAGCACCGACAAAAACCCAGTCAGAACTGCGTTTAGCATGGTTTATTACTTACTATACCAGTAGATGTGCCTTGCAACCACGCGAACAGAAAGTTAACGCCAATGGGGAGTGGGGTAAAGGTCGCCCTATATCTCTCAAGCGTTTGAGTGACAGCATTAGTGAGTTGGATTATATCACGCCCCAAGATATGCGGGTATGTGCGTATATCGAAACCTACCGTGATGGTTCCTATTACGGCAAAACCGAGTATATGTTAAATGAAAAGGCAATCTCTGCTCTGGTTGGGCATCCATTTGTCTTCTGGGAAAATTCCAATAACACTCGCGTGGAAATTGTCAAGGGAGAACCGGAACTAATAGTCAAAAAACGAAAAAATCGGTTGACTTTGGAATTTTCTCCTAAACTATTAGAAACACAGAATTTCCTAGTTGTCAAAGAAACACCAACCCGCCTCAAGGTAATTGAAATTAGTGCCGAACACCGACGCATTGCCGAGATTATTGGCAAGGAAAATCGGTTAGAAGCGCCAGCCACTGCCGAGAAGCAAGTTTTGGCAGCTATCAATGCTGTCTCTGGAATTGTCACGGTGCATTCTGATATTGGTGGAGGGCTTTCTGGAGCCGAAGAAGTACCAGCACAGACTATACCTCATATTCACCTTTTGCCTACGGGTGTGGGATTGAAAGTAACTCTTTTGTCTCGCCCCTTTGCTCAAGGTGGTCCCTACTTCCGTCCTGGCGCGGGTGGTGAAACTGTGATTGCAGAGATAGATGGCAAGCGACTGCAAACTAAACGAAATCTGCATGAAGAAAAGCAACTTGCCAATGCCGTTGTCGCAGCCTGCCCTACTTTGACTCGTAGTGAAGAACAAGATAGTGAGTGGTTAATTGAACAGCCGGAGGATTGTTTGGAACTACTGCTGGAACTGCAAGCACTTTTGGATACCGTGGTGCTAGAATGGCCAGAGGGAGAAAAACTGCGTGTCAGCCACCATGCGGATCTCAAAGATTTTAATTTGACAATTCAACGTCAGCAGGATTGGTTTGCTGCTACTGGTGAGTTGAAATTGGATAACAATTTAGTGCTGGATATGCAGCACCTTTTGGAACTACTGGAGCAAACCCCCAGCCGTTTTATTCCTCTTGGTGATGGTCAATTTTTGGCTTTAACTCAAAAGTTTCGCAAACGTTTGGATGAATTGCGCACGTTTTCGGAAAAAAATGGTAAAGGTATACGCTTTCATCCTTTGGCAACATTAGGGTTGGAAGATTTGGTCGATGAGGTGGGCAATCTGAATGCAGATAAACATTGGAAGGCACATATTCAGCGTTTGAAGGAGGTGCAGAACTTGCAGCCGGAAGTTCCTTCTACTTTTCAGGCTCAACTGCGGGATTACCAGATGGAGGGGTTCAACTGGTTGGCTAGACTGGCACATTGGGGTGTTGGAGCTTGCTTGGCGGATCAAATGGGACTGGGTAAGACTGTTCAGGCTTTGGCTGTTATATTAACTCGTGCTCATCAAGGACCAACTTTAATTGTTGCACCGACTTCGGTGTGTATGAATTGGGTGAGTGAGGCGCAGCGGTTTGCTCCTACTCTTAATATAGTTCAGTTTGGTGGAGGCGATCGCATACCAAATCGCCAACAATTACTTGATGGCTTACAACCCTTTGATATGCTGGTATGCAGTTACGGTTTGTTGCAGCAGGAAGAATTATCTCAAATGCTCTCGCAAGTGCAGTGGCAAACTATTGTACTGGATGAAGCACAGGCAATCAAAAATATGACCACCAAACGTTCTCAGGCTGCGATGAACCTCCAAGGTGGTTTCAAACTGCTTACCACCGGAACGCCAATTGAGAACCATCTGGGTGAATTGTGGAATTTGTTCCGCTTTATCAATCCTGGGCTACTAGGTTCCTATGAAAGCTTCAATCAACGCTTTGCGATCCCGATTGAAAAATTTCAAGATAAACAAGTACGTAGCAAACTGAAAAAACTCATTCAACCATTCCTGTTGCGGCGCACAAAAAATCAGGTGCTAGAAGAGTTGCCCAACCGTACCGAAATCCTTTTGCATGTAGAGTTGAGTCGGGAGGAAATGGCTTTTTACGAAGCGTTGCGCCGTGCGGCAATCTCTAGATTAACCGAAAGTGATGCCACTGCTGGTCAAAAACATTTGCAAGTGCTGGCAGAGATTATGAAACTGCGCCGTGCCTGCTGCAATGCCCGTCTGGTAGTACCTGAGACTGAACTACCCAGTTCCAAGCTACAACTCTTTGGTGAGGTACTAGGTGAGCTATTGGAGAATCACCATAAAGCTTTGGTGTTTAGTCAGTTTGTTGACCATCTACATATTATCAGGGATTATCTGGATAAGCAAGGTATTCATTATCAATATTTAGATGGCAGTACTCCTGCCCCAGAGCGGAAAAAACGGGTGGATGCTTTCCAAGCAGGGTCAGGAGATGTATTTTTAATCAGTCTGAAGGCTGGTGGTACTGGTATTAATCTTACCGCTGCCGATTATGTTATTCATATGGACCCTTGGTGGAATCCGGCTGTAGAAGACCAAGCCTCGGATCGCGCCCATCGCATCGGTCAACAACGCCCGGTTACTATCTATCGTTTGGTAGCAAAAGATACTATTGAAGATAAGATTGTGGATTTGCATCACCACAAGCGAGATTTGGCTGATAGTTTGCTTGAAGGTGCTGATATCAGCGGTAAAATTTCTACAGAGGCGTTACTAGAGTTGATGAGTTCGTGACATCTCCGTAAATTACGTAGAGACGCGAAATTTCGCGTCTCTACAAAGGTTTTTGGGTAACGTATAATTCTTTTGGTGGAGATGTCTAATGATTAAAAAACCGCAGAGACGCTGAGGACGCAGAGGGAGAGGAAGGAGTATCGCCTTCAGCTTGTGTATACAAGAAGGCGGGCATTTGTCCGTCGGGAGTAGGGATGATTACTTCTGTTTGTTCGATTTGCATATTTTTTATTCTTGCACTTATTCAATCGTCAGGAAACTGCCAGCATGATATGTGTTCAACCAAAGTGCTACTACACTTACTACAGATTGCATCAGTTGAAGAATCAACCCACTCGTAACCACAACTATGACAGTGACAAAAAATGTTGTTGCGGTTAGCCATAGAAATTCCTTGATACCACTCGCGTAGTTGTAAGTTATTCTTAAAAGGGAAATTTGACATTTTTGCGCAATAAAAAAGTAGTCATGATTGAACCTACACCAATTAGTGCAGTGGTAGTTCTTGATTCTGGTATCTGAGTTGGAAATACAGAGATAGTACCGCTCACTTGAGAAATGCCTGTGGTAGGAATAGTTGGGTCTAAACTAATTTGATAAACTTCTCTAAGTGTTAGTATGCCAGTAGCACCTTGGAATAAACCTTCACCACCAGTGATAGTAAAAATATTAGCGGCAGTGCCTGTAAGATTTGTAAAGTTAATCACTCCAGTAGCGTTATTAGTACCAAGTAACCTGTTACTACCGCTGCCAAATAACGTTACTTCGCCTTGTGGTAAGCTTTGTAAACCAAATGTTGCGGGATTCGTGTTGAAGCGAAACGAGCCAGTCGTCAGGTCAGTTTGAGTGTAGGTCAATCCACTAACATTAGTCAACCCGTAAGGAGCGTCAGTACTTTGCCCAGAAATAGTTGTTGCTGAAACGTTCGATGTGACGGGTATGGAGGTGGACGATACGTTATAGGTAGCATCGAATGTGTAAGTCATTTGTGCTGCTACTTTGATGTTAGTTAAACCAATACCCAGTACACCGAGGGCTACACCAAATAGCCACGAAGTATAAGAAAACCGCATATTTTTCCTAATTTTTCGTAGTAAATACTTTCTCTCTTCTAGTAAAATACACTATGAGTGGATTCTTTTTGCACTACTGCCCACAAATTGATGCTTTGAGGATGTGAAGCTCGTCCTTTATCTCCTGAAGCCGAGCATTTATGCGTGCCTTAGTTAAGAGTGAAAACAGCTTTCTTTTTTCTTGGTAAGATATCATTCCTTGTTCCTCCATTGTAACTGTTCTAATTGGTCTTTGAAGCGTTTGTCAGCTATGGAAATGTTCTGTTCATACCATAAAAATAGCGGAATAACCATTATTGCTTTACCCTAATTCACAAAAGGATTTTCAATTTTTAGTCCAGCAATTCCTTGAAAATCACTAACATTTCTTGTCACTAAAAATGCGTCTTGATTGAGTGCAGTTGCAGCAATAATGGCATCGGGGAGCTTTATTTTATATTGTCGTTTTAACTGGATCGCTTGGTCTTGAATCTCTCGCGATAATGGAACTGAGTTAAACTGCGATAGTAAATCTTCGCTCTTACCGCTCTTCCTCTTCTGATAAGCCGGAAAAACTAAGCAACTCTATGCGAACAATCGGTGACACCAGAACGTAATGTAAATTCAGAAAATCTTCCGTAAATAATGAATTAACTGTTTGCTCATCGGCAAGATAGTAGATAAAAATATTTGTATCATAAAGATATCTCATTCGTCCCACTCCTGACGAAGAGTGTCCAAATGAGTAAGAATTGCTTCTTTCTTATCCTTTAAAATTCCTTTAGCTTTATTAATTTTTTCATAGTCCTTTCTCCAATGAAACAGCATTGACTCTGGTACATCTATCGTAATTGAATCTTCATCCTGAGATACAAGATAATGTCTTGGTATTTTGATTAGTGGCACAATTTTTTCTCCTAATATTCCTAATTATATGGGGATAAGCAACTTTTAGGGAACGCCAGCAGAAGACATCACTGTTAGTGCTGTATTATGAGGTTTAACTTCTTTTCAGCAATAGTTGTAACTGCTGATTTTTGTTTAGTTTGGTTAATTGAATGTGATCAGGCTTGGTCATTTGTAGGTAATCAAGGTAACAAGCAATGGATTAGGCTCGCGCATTAGATAAAAAAACTAGAGAAATTGTTGGAATTTATATTGGTGATCGCAGTGAAGATGGAGCGTCGGGATTCTCGAAGGTTCTCCCACCAGTTGATCGCAAAGCTCGCGCCTTAAGAGAATCTTCCCGGCAGACTTTGCGTCAATGTGCTGAAGGTTATACAGATTTTTGGGCAGCCTATGAAAAAGTTATCCCCAAAAAACGTCATAAATCCGTAGGTAAAGAAAGTGGTAACACTAATAGAACGCTTTGTTTCCAGTAGATAATTGACAAAAATACTGGTATCCCGTACATTATGAATGATGCAGATAAGTTTGAATGGGATAATGACAAGGCAATTGCCAATTGGCGAAAGCATGGTGTCAGCTTTCCTCAAGCAATCAGAGCGTTTGACGACCCCTTTGCCCTAGAACGCTTTGATGAGCGTGAAAATTATGGAGAGGAGCGTATCAACCTGATTGGGATGTGTGACGGGGTACTGCTGCATGTAACCTATACCGAACGCGGAGAGCGAATTCGGTTAATATCAGCCAGAAAGGCAGAAAAGCATGAACGAAATGACTATTACCGCGAGAATGCGCAAGGATGGGACGGTGGTTGAGGTATTGCCTGACGGCAGCGAGCAACCGTTTCCAGAACAGCCGATGCGTCCCATGACCGAAGAAGAAATTCATGCGGCGGCTCTTAGTGACCCTGATGCTCGCCCGATGACAGAAGCTGAATTACGCAATGCCAGACGTGTTCCCCGTGTTAAAACCATGCGCCGCGCATTGAAATTGACGCAGGAGGAATTTGCAGCGCGTTACCATATTCCCCTTGGCACGTTGCGGGACTGGGAGCAAGGACGCAGTGAACCAGACCAGACCGCAAAGGCTTACCTCAAGGCTATTGCTGCTAATCCTGAAGCTATTTATCAGGCATTGCAATTCAGCCCTCATTGAGGGTTACACAGGTCATGCAGGAGGACTTATAAATTGAGCAGCCCTTATTACAAAAGCTTGTTAAGCACCTCTAAAAGGGTAGGCTGATTTTCCTGCACTTCATGCCCCAGGTAAAAAGTCAGGTTAGCTGGGAGCAACGCGAAAAAATTGGATGGTAAAAATTTAGGCGATCGCTTTTAAACGTAAATTAACGACTTGACGAATTAAACTTTCAACAGCACCACTACCAATGGGCATTTTTTTAGATTTCATCCACCACTATAATGCTTCTTTACCTGTGTAGTCCAGTTATCACTACATATTTACCACTACCAAGTTTCTATAGTTAATGGTAAAAGTTGCATAACTTACATTCCTTCAGAAATATAGTGAATGGTAATATTTACTACATCCCATTTCAGGATGAACTGTACTCCAAGGAATTCTAAGTATGAATCGGTTGAAGTCTGGTGTCGTGCTTGCATCTTCGCTACTTTTGTTAATTGCAGTTCCGTTTAGATCTAAAATAGGCTTGAGTGCGATCGCACAAATTGTACAAACTCCAAGAAGCGATGTTGCTCAAGTGGAAGCAGATAAGCTGTTTCAACAAGGAGTGCAGCAGTATCGTCGCGGTTACTACACGCAAGCGCTGCAAACCTATCAACAAGTGTTGGAGATGCGCCGAAAACTGCAAGACAAATCAGGAGAAGCGGCGACTCTCAATAACATGGGCGAAATTTACAACAGTTTAATTCAACCCAGCCAAGGGCTACCGATTTTGCAACAAGCTTTGTTGATTCGTCAGCAACTTGGACGAGCAGGAATTGGCGAAACGTTGGATAATATTGGCACCAGTTACAGCTTGCAAGGCGAATATTCCAAAGCGTTGGAGTTTTTTCAACAAGCCTTAACAATTCGTCGGGAAGTCAAGGATAGAGAAGGTGAAGGGAAAACACTAAGTAACATTGGTTTGACTTACACTTGGCAAAAGCAGTATCCCAAGGCTTTGGAAACTTTGCAGTCAGCTTTGGCAATTCATAGAGAAGTAAAAGATAGATTTCGAGAAGGATACACGTTAATTAGAATTGGGCTATTTTACGAGAATTCGGGTAATGTTAACCGGGCGTTGGAATTGTATCAGCAAGCCTTAGCATTCAACAGAGAATTAGGAAATAAAGATGGGGAATGGCGCTCTCTTACACGTCTGGCATCGCTTTATTATACTAAACAAGATTATACCCGCTCTAGGGAGTTTTATCAGCAAGTAGTAGCGATCGCACGAGAGATGAAAAATCAATCGCGAGAAGCAGACGCTCTCGACTCAATAGGATTTACTTACTTTAAGCAAAAGCAATATGAGCAAGCGATTGAATCTTGGCAAAAAGCATTGGTTATAGCACAAGCCATTCCCAATAATCAGCCACAAGAAGTTAGAATTCTCTTTTACTTGGGAACTATGTATAATATGCTACAAAAAGATGAGAAAGCACTCTCGTTTTTTCAAAAAGCACTGCCAATGGCGCGAGCAATTCCCAATAATAAATCACAGGAAGCTGTTATTCTCAATGGTATAGCAAACGCTTACTCGCTACAGGGAAATCAAGACCGTGCAATTGAATTTTCCCAACAAGCATTAGCTATTCGCCGACAAATTAAGGATGAACCAGCGCAACTAGAAAGTTTGACAATCCTAAGTCAACGTTATGTCAGTAAAACCTCAGGTTTTATCAGCAGAGGGCTGTATTCTCAAGCAAAAGCAGAGTCTTCTCACTTGATGGAGGTGGCGCAGGAAGCATTAACTCTTGCGAGAAAACTTCAACAACCACAATCAGAAGCAACTGCTTTAATTAACCTGGGATACGCCTACAGTGTTTTGAAGGAGAATCAAAAAGCTATTGAATTGTTACAAAAAGCAGTGAGCATTGGGCGAGGTATCAAGGATTTAGAGATTGAAGACACAGCGCTAACCTATCTTGCTTATATTTACACTGAACAGGGAGATCTGCGCAAAGTTGTTGAAATCAACCAGCGACGATTAGAAATTGTGCAAGCGCAAAATAATAAATTGAGCGAGGCAATTATTTTAAATCCTCTAGGTGGCACATATGATTCAATTGGGGAACATGAAAAAGCAATCGAAATATACCAGAAAGCTTTAGCCGCCTTGCAACAAGTTGAAGTTGCCAAATTAGCGCTAATTTTACAAGATAATGCCTTAAAAGCAAACTTTCATGCCCTATTTGGTATGAGTTTAAGTTACAGTAATCTTGGCGAATATGACAAAGCTACTAATTTTGCCCAACAAGCTCTCAAGCAAGCACAAACCCTTCGCAAACCTAAATTAGAAGCTGAAGCGCTGCTACATTTGGCTCAGCATTACAATCTACATTTAAATAACCTCCCGAAAGCTATAGAAGTGAGTCAGCAAGCCTTAACTATTGCACGGCAAATCAAAGAACCCAAGTTAGAAGCAAAGGCATTGGAAAACTTGAGCAGCGCTTACACCGAACAGGGAAATCATGATGTAGCTTTGCAGTTAGCTTCTCAAGTATTGGCAATTGCCAAGCGATTAGAAAACCCTGAACTCGAGCAAAGTGCTTTGGATAGCTTGAGCGATATCTACGGCAACAAAGGTAATTATCCAAAAGCCCTAGAATTTGCCCAAGCTCGGCTAACAGTTGTACGACAAGCTAAGTTACAAAACTATGAAATAAGTGCTTTGCTTGGTCTGGCTTCCGCTTACACTAATTTAGGAGACTCCCAAAAAGCTCTAGATTTTGCAAATCAAGCCATTACCTTTGCACGACAGCAAAAAAATCCCAATGATGAAGCCCTAGCTTTGAACTATCTCGTTCAGGTATACAATCTTCAAGGAGAATGGCAGCAAGCAATTAATGCCGCACAAGCTAGTTTAGCTATTGCCCGTAAGTCTAAAAATTTCCTGAAAGAGGCAGCAGCTGCATCAGGATTAAGCTCCGCCTACGCTGCACTAGGGGAAACAAACAAGGTAATTGAAGTTGCCGAACCAGTTTTAGTCTATGCCCGCAAAACGAAACAACGCGATTTGGAAGCCAATTTGCTAATTGAGTTGGGTGATGCTTACAGTAAAATTGGCAATTATCAAAAAGGCAAGGAATTAGTTGAGCAAGGTTTGCTGATTGGACAACAACTGAAAAATCCAGCTTTGGAATCAAAAGCTTTAAATAGGCTGGGCGGGATTTATAGTTCACAAAAGGATTATCAAAAAGCTCTGGAGTTGACGCAAAAAAGTTTAAATATAGCCAAAGAACTGCAAAGTCCTCCTTTGCAACTACTTCCTACATTGACTCTTGGTGAGATTTACTCTAGTCTGGGAGATTACACCAAAAGCATCGAATTTTATCAGCAGTCAGTAGAAATTGCCCGGAAACTTAACAACCGCTATGGTGAAAGTATTGCTTCAATTCCTCTAGCCAGAGCTTACTTTTCGCAAGGAAATCCCCAAAAAACTATTGAACTGGCGCAAAAAGGATTAATTGTTGCACGAGAAATTAAACAATCAGAACTAGAAGCTTTAGCGCAGTTAATTCTTAGTTTGGGTTATGGAGAATTGGGCAATGACAAACAAGCTGTGGATAATGCCCAAGGGTTTTTGAAATTTGCTCGTCAAGTTCAAAATCCAGTGTTTGAAAAAACTGCACTGACTGTGTTAGGAAGTTTGCATCGCTACTTCGGCAGAAAGGAACAGGCGATCGCTACCTATCAACAAGCCTTAGCAATTAAAATTGACGCTCAAGTCCCTGGTGCTGATGCAAGTATTTATGCTGGATTAGGTCGTGTTTATCGCGATTTAAATCAGCCAAATATCGCCATTAATTACTACAAACAATCTATCAACAAAATCGAAGAAGTTAGACGTAATATTGAAGGGTTACCGCCACAATTACAAAAATCTTTCTTAGAAGCAACAGTTGATTTTGAGAAATTCAACACTTCTGATATTTATCGTCAACTGGCAGAATTGTTGATATCTCAAGGAAGAGACAAAGAAGCCTTCTATGTACAAGAGCTATTAAGAAGGCAGGAAATTAAAGATTTTGTCACTTCTAAACCCGGTAAAGATGAAAAAGCCAAAATACCACTCACACCTACTGAAAAAAAAGTTCCAGCCTTAAATGATTCCTTAATTGCTTTAGGAAATCAAATTAGCGAGTGTCAAACAAAAAATACGCAATGTACTCAACTTATTAATAAGCGGAGTGAATTGATTAAGCAGTATATGGAACAGTTGAAAGAACTTGACAAAGAAATCCGCGATAATCGTCAAAAAGATGATATTTTCTTTGATCCCACAAATTTTGGAAAAATAGAAAAAATTATCGCTGCACAACCTGATACTGTCATGATTTATCCTTTGGTAGGTGAAAAAGAATTAACTATACAATTGTATGGAAAAGAACGAGTTGTCAAAACATTTAAAGTCCCTGTTGGACGTGCAGAATTAGGGAGCGCAGTCAAAGAATTTCGTAATTTAATGGAACGTTGCGAAAAAGTGGCTTATTGTAGTGGTGAAGAAATACCCAAAGTGCAAGCAGCCAGTCAAAAACTCTACAATTTACTAATCAAACCTATAGAACCAGAATTAAAAGCAAACCCAGTTAAACATTTGGTCTTTTCACTTGATAGGGTAACACGTTATATTCCCATGACCGCTTTATTTGATGGGAATCAGTATTTGATTGAAAAATACACAATCTACCTCGCACCATCAGCAGAGTTAACGGATGTAGACAAACCTAATCCACCATTAGGAAACCAAAACAGCCAGGTTTTAGCAATGGGACTTTCAGATGCTGTTAACCAAAGAGGGAGCATACCTGCTTTTGGTGCTTTACCAAATGTACCATTAGAACTAGATTTCATCGTGCAAAGCCGTCCTGAAGATAAACAAGGAATTTACCGAGGGCAGAAGTTTTTAAACAGTGATTTCAACTTAACGAGCTTGCAAAACCATCTTAAAGGACACAATATTTTGCACTTAGCCACCCACGGTTTATTTGACCCGAAAAGTCCACAAAAATCTTACATTCTTTTGGGAAATAAAGAACTATTGACACCAGAATTAATCTACACTTTGGTAGAACTAAAAAACATCCATCTCGTCGTTTTATCTGCCTGTCAAACTGCCCTGGCTGGTTCAAATGAACAAGACGGTGTAGAAATTAATGCTTTCGCTTACCATTTCTTGAAAAATGGAACTAAATCTGTCATTGCTTCCTTATGGCAAGTTGCTGATAAAACGACTGCTAAAACAATGCAAAATTTTTACAAGTACACCGCAACCAGCAAACAGCCAATAACTAAAGCCCAAGCACTGCGAATGGCTCAACTCTCCCTACTTTATAGTAAAGAAGTTACACTTGAAGAGATTAAACGTGGCGGCATTATTCCTGAGAGCATAACAGGAAAACCCAGTAACAATCAACCCTCAACAATAACTCATGCACATCCCTACTATTGGGCACCATTTATCTTAATTGGTAACGGGCTGTAATGGCTAAGATCCCCGACTTCTTAAAGAAGTCGGGGATCTTATTGTTTACGAATGATTTAGGATTGCTATATCATGATGTCTATTCCAGTTATAGTTAACAAGTATATGAATGTCTCATTAACGCCGGAATTGGAAGCGTTTGTTCAAAGCCAACTTGAATCTGGCTTATACCATTCGCAAAGCGAAGTGATTCGGGAAGGCTTGCGCCTCCTGAAACGCTTTAACGACCATTCACAGGAATATAAATTGTGGCTCAATGAGCAGATTGCCCTTGGTCTTTCCGAGCTTGACAATGGGCAAGGCTTACCTGCAGAGGGCGCACGGGAGCGCATCCGCAACAAGGCGCACCAATTGATGCAAAAAACCGTATAACGTACTTCTGCCTTCTGATTTACTAAAAACTGAGAGAAAGTTTTACCCAAAAAGACTTTCAATATCCCTTGCCCCGTGCAGGACTCGAATAACTTCGATCCCATTATCTTGAGGGCGATAAAATATAACGTAATTATTTACAGCAAAACTCCGTAGTTCCTCAAGAATTTCAGCACGTTCTTTCCCCATCAACGGGAATTGAGCCAGTTTTTGCATTGTGTCATCTAACATTCTTAAAGAAGAGTTAGCACGTTCTTCACTGTAATCTGCAATATAATTCCAGATTTCCTTAAGATCGTTTTTCGCTTGGGGTGTTCTAATGACTCTACTCATGCTGTGAGTTTTCCGAACCGCTCTTTTTTCGCTTCTTGAATAATTTCTTCAATATTGAGCGGTTCTGATGAACCACTATCTAAACCAAGCTGAATTTCCCGACGCAGTTCAAGAAGTCTCAACTTACGCAAATCCTCTTTTTCTTTGAGCAGTTGCAATCCTGCACGAATCACTTCACTTTGAGACTGATATTCGCCACTGGAAAGCATCTCCTCGACAAAATTATCAAATGTTTCTCCTAAGTGTACGTTCATAAAATGCCTCTTGAAAAAAATATGCTATGAACACTTTTTATATAATATTATATGATAACAATCTCGAGTCGCTTTCAATGAGGGCTGCATTGCAATGCCTGATAGATAGCGTCAGGATTGGCTGCAATAACCTTGAGGTATGCTTGCGCAGTTTGGTCTGGTTCACTGCGTCCTTGCTCCTATGTCATAAGACCCATAGGTTGTTCCGGAAAGGGTCTTTCGTTACCGTCAGGCAATACCTCAACCACCGTTCCATCCTTGTGCATTTTCGCGGTAATAGTCTTTTGGTTCATTCTTTGTTACCTTTCCTCACCGTAGGCTTTTCTGTCAGAGATTTTCATCTTAACCAGAATAAACTTGTCACTGGCAAGCGCCGCCTCGCCCTTGCCAGTGACGCAGTGCTAAATCTAAAGTCATCAAAAAGCAATTACATCAGCCCGATTAGAAGAATTGGCAGTTGCTAACATTAGGACAGTCCACAGCGTTTTGAGCATGAGTGAAACTGTCTATATCGAAACCAGTATTCTTGGTTATCTTACTGCCCGATCAACCAAAAATCTAATTATCGCTGGAAATATTGAGATGACAAGAGATTGGTGGGAATTCCGTCGAAACGTCTTTACTCTTTACATCTCACAAGTCGTTCTAGATGAAGCATCTCAAGGCGATGCAGAAATAGCGGCTCAACGTCTTTTGGCAGTTCGGGGGTTTCCACTGCTCGAAGTGACTGAGGCGGTGGAAAACTTAGCCGCCCAGTTTATAACTAAAAGTAATCTCCCAGCCAAAGCCTCTGATGACGCCATTCATATTGCACTGGCGACCGTCAACAGTCTCGATTATCTGTTAACGTGGAACTGTAAACATATTGCCAACGCTCAGATTCAAAAGAAGCTGTTGGAAATTTGCTCAGATTTTGGATATACTTTGCCGATTATCTGTACACCTTACGAACTCATGGGAGAGTGAATTATGTGGGAAGACGAAATTGTAGAGGAACTTCATCGAATTCGTGAGGAACACGCGAAAGCATTCAATTACGATGTCAGGGCAATCTGTGCAGATTGGCGGAAAAGGCAGGAACAAAGTGGCAGGCAGTTTGTGACATTAACTTCTACAAAGCAAGCTTTCAAAGCGGTGCAGCAGACGGAGCAGAAATAGTTGTGGAGATGCAAAGGTTACGCGCCGCCGCCTTCTGGGTAGCGATCGCCCTTTGTTTGTAAAATTAAACAATCTCCTCTAGCTGAGGAATGTGTTCATTTTCATAGTTTTCGATTAAGACACCAATAACTTCCATTAGATATGCAAGCGGATGACTCTCGTCTTCGCCTACTTGATCGATCAGGCGATCGAGCATCTCAACCAAGGGCTCATACTCCTCTTCAGTATGAGGAACAAAGACGTTTTTGTCATCCATCCAACTCACATTCCATCACTAATTTTGTATATTGAGGCATTACTGAAATTTGCAGATGAATTATATCAAGTTCGGGTGATTACTTATAATAAAATTTATCAATGTAGGTTGGGTTGAGGAACGAAACCCAACATGAACTGTGAGCTGGTGTTGGGTTTCACTACGTTCAACCCAACCTACAGGTATTATAAGTGTTTAATCGAACTTGATATTATTTTTAGCCTCACGCTCTACGCCCAGGCGCAAAAAAACTTGGAGCATGTGATCCGCAGGCTTTAAATTCCTAGCCTGCGCAGGCAGGCTTCGTTTCACTAGCCCCACACGAATAGGGTGCGGGCGTATTGGAATGACATGCTTTGGCGTCTCGGCGTAGAGCATGAGCTTTTCATGAATAAACTCGTCCTTTCCAAGCACCGCCTCGCCCTTGCCAATGACGCAGTGCTGAATCTAATGTCATCAAAGTATACAAAAGAGCGATCGCAGGTAAACAAAAAGCCCACAAAGGAGAACATTTATAAAAGCGGATGGTGGGAAAATAAGCCAACGTCATCAACAGCCATGCTGATAAACCCGTTGCCGCAACTAACCAATTTCCTGTTAAACTACCAGCGATCGCACCCACTGGTGGAACTAGATAAATCAATGTCATCCCAAACAAAGTTCCCAGTAGCAGTAAGGGAGAATAATTGAGTTGAGTATAAGCTGTACGAGCAACCATATCCCAAATTGTACCCAAAGAAGGATAAGGACGTAAACTGCGAGTTAAAGAACTCAATCCTAACCAAATACGCCCTTTACTTTTCTTCACTGCTTCAGCAAGAGCGCAATCGTCAATTAATGCTTGTCGAACAACTTGAATACCACCAATCCGAGTTAAAGCTTCTCTACGAATTAGTATACAACCTCCTGCGGCTGCGGCAGTTTTGTTATTTGGGTTATTTACCCAGGGAAAAGGGTACAGTTTTTGGAAGAAGAAGACGAAAGCTGGAATTAAAAGTTTTTCCCAGAAGCTTTCACACCTAAGTCTCACCATTACAGAAACAAGATCTAGATCATCCTGTACAGCTTTGGCAACTAATCGGCGCAGATTACCAACGTCGTGTTCAATATCTGCGTCGGTTAGCAAAAAATATTCTGGTGTTTGTTGTAGAGACGCGACATGTCGCGTCTCCACATGTCGCGTCTCCACATGCCGCGTCTCTACAGCGTGAATACCTTGATTAATTGCCCAGAGTTTACCTGTCCAACCTGATGGTAATGGTTGTGCCGTAAGGATGTGTAATTGTTGGTCTTTTTTTAAGGTTTGGGCAGTGTTTAGTGCTACTTGGGCTGTTCCATCTGTGCTGTGGTCATCTACTAATAATACACTGAAGCTGCCGGGATAGTCTTGAAGTAGGAGCGATCGCATGGTGATTGGCAGCAAATCAGCTTCGTTGCGTGCTGGTATTACTGCACAAACTGCCGGAAACTCTTCTAACTTTGTTTCCGTCTCTTCTAACTGTTGATCGGCAAGCCAAAACCTTCCCCAAAAAAGTAGTAATCCTACCCAAATTGTCAAGGATAAAATCATACCTATTTCAATTTCACTCATGTTCCTATTGCCCATTTTCACTAAGTGTCACATAGCACAATACAATTACCGCTGTTGTGTGAGATGATACTCTCCGAATTTCTTGCCGTGTCCAAACTATTATTGTGGTTGAGTAGTGATTTATGCAAATTCAAGACAGGGCTACAGCATCAATTGCCACGGCGATCGCCGCCAGTCAAAACTATCTTCTTTCTCTTCAAAATCCATCAGGCTACTGGTGGGCAGAGTTAGAATCTAACGTTACCATTACCGCCGAGGTTGTCCTCCTGCATAAAATTTGGGTAACAGACAAATCTCGACCTTTGCACAAAGTAGAAACATATCTGCGTTCTCAACAACGAGAACATGGAGGCTGGGAACTTTTCTACGGCGATGGCGGAGAACTCAGTACTTCTGTTGAAGCATACATGGCGCTGAAGCTGCTAGGTGTGCCAGCTACCGACCCGGCGATGTTAAAAGCAAGGAATTTCATTATAGCACGAGGTGGTATTAGTAAAACACGAATTTTTACAAAATTTCACTTAGCGCTGATAGGTTGCTACAACTGGCGCGGTCTTCCCTCGCTGCCGCCTTGGGTAATGTTGTTGCCTTCGACGTTTTTCTTTAATATCTACGAACTATCCAGTTGGGCAAGGTCAAGCACTGTCCCACTACTAATTGTATTTGACCGCAAACCTGTTTATCAAGTGAATCCAGGTATTACCTTAAACGAGCTTTACGCTGAAGGTGCAGATAAGGTTGCGTTTGAGTTACCGCGTAACAATGATTGGACAGATTTATTTATTTTACTTGACAATGCGTTCAAGTTAGCAGAGGATTTGAATTTAATGCCTTTGCGTGAAGAAGGCATCAAAGCTGCAGAACGATGGGTGATAGAGCGGCAAGAAGCAACAGGCGATTGGGGCGGTATTATTCCGGCAATGCTGAATTCGCTGCTAGCTTTACGGTGCTTGGGTTACGATGCTGCCGATCCGATTGTAGAACGAGGACTACAGGCAGTTGACAATTTTGTGATTGAAACTGAGGATACATACACAGTGCAGCCTTGTGTGTCGCCTGTGTGGGATACTGCATGGGTAGTGAGAGCGCTAGTAGATTCTGGTTTTGCACCAGATCATCCTGCTGTAGTAAGAGCGGGAGAATGGTTGTTGAGCAAGCAAATTCTCGACTACGGTGATTGGGCTGTCAAGAATCGGCAAGGTAAACCAGGGGCTTGGGCGTTTGAGTTTGACAATCGCTTTTATCCAGATGTAGACGACACTGCTGTGGTGGTGATGGCTTTGGATGGGGTGAAACTCAAAAATGATAAACTTAAACAGGCAGCGATCGCTCGTGCTGTCAACTGGGTTGCTTCTATGCAGTGTCAGGCAGGTGGATGGGCTGCGTTTGACAAAGATAATAATCAAGATTGGCTGAACCTGATACCTTATGGGGACCTCAAAGCCATGATCGATCCTAACACGGCAGATGTTACTGCTAGGGTTTTAGAAATGTTGGGTAGCTGTAACTTGGCGATAGATGCGCAAAATTTAGAGCGATCGCTTGCATATCTGATTCGCGAGCAAGAAACTGAGGGTTGCTGGTTTGGTCGTTGGGGAGTAAATTACATTTATGGTACTAGTGGGGTTCTATCTGCCCTATCTTCAATTGCACCACAGAAATGCCGAAATCATATAGAAAGGGGTGCGGCTTGGTTAGTGGGATGTCAAAACCCGGATGGCGGTTGGGGTGAGACTTGCCGCAGTTATAACGATCCTGGGTTGAAAGGTAAAGGAGTTAGTACTGCATCGCAAACAGCTTGGGCAATACTGGGTTTGATTGATGCGGGTAAGGCAACTGGTAAGATGGCTGAATTATCTATCCGCAGAGGGATTGACTATTTGGTAGAAACTCAGCTAGAAGATGGGAGTTGGTATGAGTCGGAGTTCACTGGTACTGGTTTTCCTGGTCATTTTTATCTCAAGTATCACATGTATCAACAGTATTTTCCTCTAATGGCTCTTGGGCGCTATCGAGTAATGGTTGATTTGTAGGAAGAGCCTCACGCAAAGTCGCAAAGGCGAGGCAGCGCGTTGGGCGGGTTTCCCGACTTGAAGCGTCTGCCCGTGCAAAGACGCAAAGTTGTGCTTTAAAACTTTGCGTCTTTGGGGCGATCTCTTACATGAAATTGGGGGACAGTTATGCAATAAAAGCTTACTTGGCTTATGCTGAAATTTGTAGATACCAGCATAAGTCAAGTGAGCTAATGACTAAAGTATACCCTAGCAATTAGACTAAGGAACAGTGGGAATTAATTGCCGACTTTTTCCCGGAACCACGCACTGGGTTAATGCTTAGTTGGTTGCAAAAAGTTGTCGAAAACGAAGTCAGCAATGGCTTCACCTGCCCGTATCCCTTCTACTTTGTCAAATTGCCAGTGAATTCCTAAGTAGATTCGGCTCTGCCCGTTTTCCTCAGATGCTTCACTAAAGCTGTTGAAAGATCGAGGTTTTAGTGGTCGTACTGTGCCATCAACATCCACGTTCTGACCGTTGAACTCGTCTGAGACAATAGTAAAGGCAATTGTATCGGTGCAGTAAAAGCGCTTAAGAGTTTGAAATAACGCAGCACCAAAGGTCGCATGCCCTGATGTGTATGCAGGGAAATTCGGCGTGAAGTTACGTCCACCTGGTCTATTCGTGTTTGGCGCACCTAGAGGTGTCCAACATGGATCGCCTATAGTAGCAGGATTACCATCTCCTTGACCGCTAGGACCTGTTCCTGGGTCAGCCTCACGAATTCCTAAAATGGGTCTCCAAATGTTGTAGAAAAACTTGGTGTCCCAACACTGTATTCCTGCATCTGCCATAGCAAGATTCACGAGTGCAAACAGACGAGCATTCTCAACCAGCTTGTTGTTCTGGTCTTTAGCAATTTGCTGTGCAATCTGGTTGTAGAGACGAGGTGGGGGACCTAGACGCGGTGTACCGTCGTAAGCCCAGAAAATACCAATCTCTGTCTCCTCCTGTGTACGGCTAGTGCAAGTTTTCTTGCCGTCGCCGCCTTTATCTTTAACTTCATTAAAGGCGATCGTGTACTCATCGCTGATTAAAGCTGGAGGAGCGGGAGCGCGAAAAGCCGGAGTGCCTTGACCGCCATTGCGGTTCAAGGTAAAGGGGGTGACAGCACCCCACCGAGGTGTCAAGAACCCTTGACCGGGGTTGAGTGGGTCTTCTCGATGCAGACCAGGTAAAAGTCCTGGTACATAACTTTGGTCTAAGTCCGAGTTGTCGTTGCTGCGAGCAGCAAGGATTTGGGTGGCAATTTCTTTACCTACTTGAAGACCTTGCTCCTTAGATTCTCCGTCAGGAATTATTTCCAGCGCTTCAGTCAGTGCCTTTTTAAGGAAATCTTTTTGAGAGGGATACAGGTGAACAAGAGTCTTAAATGCTGCTTTAGCAACCGCCGCTTCAATAGAGGCTGTGCTAACCCCAGGAATACTTGTTAGGTATGGGGTGAAAGACCCATCAATTGAATTAACTGCGTCAAAGATGGCTGCATGTACGATCGCCAAGGCACGGGAAGTCCGGGTGGGTCCGCCTTGGTCAGGACGGTTGACAATATCAGGCGTGTGGTCGTTAGCTACGACCTGCAAAGCAATACTATTCCATTGGAGAACTGCATCAGACATGGGGATAATTTTACCTTCCACTTAATCTTTATTAGCTGTGTAACATTGAAGACATCACTTAGAATGAGTTGATAACTTTTCAAAAAAAGTCAATTTTATATCGACTTTTAGGTAAAGTTATCTCAAGTGGGATTAAGCTTATATTTGCCTAATCACTCTGACAAATTCTTGGCTCGAATCTAGTAATTCATTACGTTACTATTGCTATTGTGAAAAAATTTTCTAGTTTCAACAGTACCCCCAAGGGTAATATTATTTCTATACAGAAAAATATGGCTGATTTAAAGACGTCACAGATGTTGGGTTGAAAGGAAAAGGAGTTAGTACTGCATCGCAGAAAGCTTGGGCAATACTGGGGTTGATTGATGCGGGTAAGGCTACTGGTAAGATGGCTGAATTATCTATCCGCTAGCAGTTGCTGTTTAATTTGTATGTAATGACCTGAGTCTTAAGTGCGATCGCCGATCTGGTAGGTTGGGTTGACGCAGGAAACCCAACCACTTCTTGTTTGCTCCCCGACCTTGCTTCAGCGGTCGCCAACTCGATCGCCCAAGGTAAAATGGAGGAGCAACTTTAAACAGAGGTCAAGCCTATGGCAATTCGACAGCCCCGCTACAGCAAAGAAGAATTTGCTCGACGTGGGGATGAGATTTATGAAACTCAGGTGCGTCCCCAAGTTGAGGAAGCCAATCACGGCAAAATTGTCGCGCTCGACATCGAAACTGGAGATTTTGAAGTGGATGCCAGTGAAATTGCTGCTTGCGATCGCCTCGAAGCCCGTCACCCCGATGCCCAAATCTGGATTGTTCGGATCGGTTCTCGTCACGTTCGTCGATTTGGCGGACGCACTCGGAGAACTGCATGATTACTGGATTCGTTAACGTCGAGTTTGAGCCGATTATTCCGGTGTTAATTCGTCGCGCTGATGGCAAAGTCTTCACGCAAGATGCGATCGTAGACACAGGCTTCAATGGTTGGCTTTCACTGCCTCCTAATTTGATTGTTGAGTTGAACTTGAAATGGAAAAGACGAGGGCGGGCAATTCTGGGAGATGGCAGTGAGTGTGTTTTCAACGTTTACGAAGCGGTGATAGTTTGGGATGATACCTTGCTAACCATTCCAGTAGATGAAGCTGATGCAGAACCGCTGGTCGGGATGTCACTGATGGAGGGTTATGAGCTAAAAATGCAGGTTTTTGAAGGAGGTAGTGTCGAACTCCGCAAAGTTATCACGGTCTAACCATCCCGTTGCACACCGACCGTTCAGAGTCTTTTCGTTTAGTTCGCTCTCACATTCCGCACCCCAACTGACACCATAGGATAAATAAACAAGACTCTGTATTTAGAGCAGTCAGAGTTGATACTAGAACAGAAAAGGCAAAAAACTTTTGGATAAGACAAGGATTTATTCTTTTTAAGAAACGCAAAAGCTCTCTGTTTTTACCAATTCAAAGTTTAATAAGAAAGCTTGAAAATGGATGAATATAAAGCGTTTTTGTGCGAAAATTATGTACAATTGAAAGAGGTAGCAATTTCGCTACTTCACCGAATCAGAGGAGGTGTTACCATGACACAGACTCAAATCAAAATGACAACACTATAGCAAAACTTGTGCGCGATGAAATTCTCAAAACTCGACAGATTATCAACATAGAGGGGCTATTAGAATTTTGCTGGAATCATGGAATTCCAGTTGTTCACTTTGATGGGTTTCCTACAACCCAAGAGGTGCATAAATTTGATGGAATGGTAGCGTTTGTTGCTCAACGCCCAGTTATTGTTATTAGTATCAATCGGTGTTCACCTGCCCGCTTACTGTTTATCTTGGCGCACGAATTAGGGCATATTATTAAAGGTCATGTGAATAATTATGCAATTGTAGATGAGGAGATTGATCCAGAAAGTATAGATGTTGAAGAAATAGAAGCCAATGAGTTTGCTAGTGAACTTCTGTTATGTCGGGACATAGAGTATTATACACAAGGAGCAAGTACAGGAGAGCAACTGGTTGCGATCGCTCAACAATTTTCAGATAGTAAAGCTGACACTTATACTTAGAAACTTGCCAACTCATGCAAGGAGCTATTGGCGATCATTCACATTATATTGGGGTTCCCAATATAATGAAAGGAAAGTGAGAAGAAAACTATGAAAAAATTAACGCGAATTACCTTAAATCCCGAAATAATGGGCGGCAAACCTTGCATCCGAGGAATGCGGGTGACAGTAGGTACAATTGTCGGTTTAATGGCATCAGGACACAGTATCAGTGAAATCCTCAAAGCCTATCCCTATTTAGAAGAAGCTGATATTTACGAAGCCCTTGCATATGCTGCTTGGCGGGCGGAAGAAATTGAAGTACCCCTTACCCTTGCATGAAAATCCTGATTGACATGAATTTGTCACCCGAATGGGTTGATGTGTTCGCACAATACGGCATTGAATCTGTACACTGGGCTAATGTAGGTGATCCCCGTGCGGCTGATCGATTGATAATGGAATGGGCAAGGGTTAACGGGTACTCAGTGTTTACTCATGATTTGGACTTTGGTGCGTTATTGGCTGCAACCAATGCGGATACACCAAGTGTAATTCAGGTTCGTACACAGGATATTTTGCCTGCAAGCATAGAAAATTTAGTGATGGAAGCAATTCGACGATTTGAGTCCGAATTGGAATTAGGGGCATTGATTACTATTGATGAAGCACAATCTAGGGTGAGAATTCTACCTATTAGGAGGTAGATATAGCAGTCCTAAATGATTTGTAAAAACCTCTGTTTGTTCTCTGTGGGTTCTCAGCGCCTCTGCGGTTCACTTAAAAAATAATTTTCACAACTCAGATAAAATTGCTATATATAGTGAGATCCATCCTTTAGTCAGGTTAATCATTAAGTTTAGCTATGCTGGAACTAGAGTTCATTTAGGTTAAGATTTAATCAATAATGCTCTCCCAAGTATGGTAAAAAAAGTTTGAACTAGTCAGTCCACAGTGAGGGGAGCTTTGCTCTAACAAACTCAATCAGAGTAGAGAGTTAGAAAAATTTTCTTAAAAATCAGGATTTGCCTTTGCTTGCGGTGTATAAAAGTTTAAACACTCAATGGTAGCTATTTATGCCAATAATCGAAAGTAAAGATATAGTTGATGGTGAAGAAGTTGCTATTTACATTGAGGTAGATAATCTTCCTCCGGTGAGAAGTCCGTATGAGAACGTGCGCGGTGGTGAAACTACCAAGGTTATAGCTGCGGCTCGTGATGTCTTTGGTGAAGCAATGAAGCTGAGCCGTAATTGTGCCAAGCGGGTGGTAGATAGCGTCAAACAAATGGATGAGGCTACACGCCCTGAAGAATTTGAGGTTAAACTAGCCATCAAGCTAGATTCAGAGGTTGGCGCAGTCATAGCTAAAGCTAGTACGGGTGCGCAAATAGAGGTGACTATGAAATGGAAGCCAAGGGGCGGGTTGTGAGTGAAACATCAACTATTCAGATACTACCCTACTCGCTGATTATTGGTCAGCAGGAAATCAAGCAGGCTCTGGAACTAGCTTATGTCGCACCACGTATTGGTGGGGTGTTACTTAGTGGACAGCGGGGTACGGGGAAGTCTACTGCTGTGCGTGCCTTTTCTCAAATTATGTACGATCGCCTTCCGGTTACTATACCCATTAATGCTACAGAAGATCGAGTGGTAGGAGGTTGGCGGATTGATGAGTTGATGCAGAGCAAGGCTGTGCCACAATCAGGATTGCTGGAAGAAGCAAATGGCAGCTTACTTTATATAGATGAAGTTAATTTGCTTGATGACCATATTGTAAATATTATCCTTGATGTGACTTCTACAGGGGTACTGGTAGTACAAAGGGAAGGGCAAAGTTATGAAAAGCCTGTTTCTTTTACTTTAGTTGGTACGATGAACCCAGAAGAGGGAGGATTAAGACCACAGTTACTGGATCGATTTGGCTTGATGGTGAATGTGGAAGCAGAACAACATGAAACTGAGCGCATCAATATTCTAAAAACTGTTTTGGAATTTGATCAAGCGCTATTTAAGCTAAAAGCAGGTGAATCATCAGATTATATTGAAAAAGCACGAGCAGAAGATGAAAAACATAAGGCATTACTTTTGAAGGCACGAAAGAATTTTTACAGCGTTGAAGTACCAGATCGTATTCTCAACACATGCGTTAATTTAGCAATAGAGTTCAACGCTGAAGGAAACCGAGGTGACTACATGATTGCCCTAGCGGCTCGTGCTTATGCTGCGCTGATTGGTGAAGAAAAAGTCACTAATGAGCATGTAGCAAAGGTGGCTCGACTGGCACTTCAGCATCGCCGCCCTGAAGTTCTCCAAAGTAACCAAGTGCCTTGGAGTGATGAAGATGATGAGCAAGTAACCCAGATTCTTACCAGTGATTGATTTAGCAAAATCATCCCAACTCAGTTTAAGTGACCTGTTTACGCGATCGCTTGCTTGTGCTGCCATCAGTCCGGGTTTGCGAAGTATATTGGTATTCGATACTACTTCCGAGCGATTACGGTTAGCTGCCCAAAACTTAGCACAAATGTTGAAATTTGTCAATGGTAAAAAGGTTACTTTAGTAACTTTAGGAACCTATGAAGCTGAAGATGACCTTTGGGGCAGTTGGGCGCTAGGGGGTTCAGACAAACAATCTGTGCAATGGAAACCGGGTTTGCTGACGGGGGATGAGAATAACTCAACACTGCGCTTAGTAGTGATTCCCGACTTGGCTAAGCTCAGCCTAGCGGCTGCACGGGCTTGTGTAGTGCTGATGGGAGCAGATGTAGCGCATCTAGAGCGACACGGGCAACAAGCGCAGTGGCAACCAAATCTGTGCTGGTTAGCAGGGTGTGCCACTTCTCAAGTGGGAATGGTTTCTCCCCACTTGCTCGATCGCTTTGCCCTACGGTTAATGGGACAAGTGCCAACAAACATCGACAAAGTAGCTTCGATTCGAGAATGGATTGATGACTCCTTGGGGAAGCAAATAAAGCTTAAGCCTCTGCCAAGAAATATTAGTCAACATCTCAAAAAAGCTTTGCAAATCCATCCCAAAATTACACCCCAAGCTACTACTCGTATACTTGACTACATTGCGTGGAAGTGTACAGTCCTCGTCGGGAAATTGCTCTAGGGCGACTGTCTGTGGCAAATGCACAGTTAATGGGTGCAGTGCAAATAACAGCAGAGGAGGTTGATATTGCTGCTTTAATGATTGGGTTAAAAAGAGGTAGCAAGCAGACAGAAAAATCGTCAAATCTCTCTTCAGCGCTTGTCACCCCACCACTGGCAACATCCGAGAATTCTGAAACAGAACTTCAATCCAAAATCCAAAATCGCGCAACTAAGATCGACACAGCGAGTGAGCCTGTGTATGAGTCGGATGAATCTGAGACACTGCCACCTACGCTTTTAACAGTTAATTCTGCCTCTGGCAATCCTTACCCAGAAGATGAAGCCCCTGTTGAGCGGGAAGCAGCTTCGCTGAGATTACCTACCCATAGGTTTCGCTCATCTACTACTGCTCGTGGTTCAATTATTGGAGTAGAAAAGACAACAGATCTTCAAGATTTAGCTTTGGTGAGAACTTTACAAGAAGCAGCCAAGTTTCAGCCAATTCGCCAAAAATTAATAGCCAATGGTCAAAGACGATTGGTATTATTACCAACAGACTTGCATTGCTATCGCCGCGCACCTGTAGCAGAGCAAATGCTGATGCTAATACTTGACCACACTTGTCTACGAGATTGCAATTGGCAAGAGGAGTTGTTACCCTATGTGAGTTGGGCTTATGTAGAACGGGCTAGTGTTTGCTTAATTCAAGTGGGAGCAGCACAGGCGCAGTATGAGTTACGAGCCGAAAAAGTGATGGCGCAAAGCATCCTCGTACCTCGCATCAGTACCGGAATCGAAGCAGAACCGGGCAAGGCAACTCCTCTGGCTCATGGTTTAGATTTGGCTTTGCAAACGCTACGTCATGCCTTACAACATGGGCGCAGCACTGTGCAACAAGTAGTGTTGGTGGTAATTAGCGATGGGCGGGGAAATGTGCCGCTGCAAGCTAGTCGCTTGGGTAGGGTAACGCCACCTGTTGGACGCAAAGGCATTGAGGATGCTTTGCTTTTGGCTCAACGCATTCGGGGCTTGGATGGAGTGAAGGCAGTTTTGCTCAATCCGCAGCCAAAGCAATATGCGGATCTACCTTTGGCATTAGCTAAGGCTTTGGGAGCAACTGTGGTTGCAATTCCACCTTTGTTAGAAGTGGAGGAGGAATAATGGCTGGTAAATCAAAGCTTTCACTTACCCAACGGGCAATAACTTCCCCCGCAGGTTTGAGTAGAACCAAACAGTTACCTTTTGAAACTGCACAGACATCACCAAAACAAACTGCACCTTCTTTACCAGAGGATATAGAAACTGCAACAGAAGAAATACTATTACCCCCCAATCAGCTTTATATCACAATGAAGCTACCGAAAGAAGTGGCAATTTTACATATTTATCAAAATGGGGCGGATGAATACTCTGTATGGGGAGGTAATGCAGTAACAGTACTACCACAAACTCAGCCAAACAAACCGCCAGATCTTTCTTTGGGAAAGTTAGTTTCCAAGGGAGAACTGCCGGAAAATATTCAGGATGATATGAGCTATTTTTCTCTTATAAATCTGGAGATTCGCAAGTGGTTAAAACAGCTAAAGCGTAAGTTTGGCGAGCAGTTATGTTTGGTAATTGCCGATCACACAGATTTTGAAATTCCTTGGGAAATGCTGGAACTATCACCTGATGATTCACCGAATGAATACGTGGGCGCTTTAATTACAACGGTACGCTGGCGGCAGATTATCAGAGGAGATGACTATGTGGTGTTGGAGTTTAAAGCAGATGAATGCTGTGGTAATGTAGTTGCTTATGTACTCGATACAGAACTACACGGAACGGGACCAGAACTGGATATTTTAGAACAATTACAAGCAGTAATTTACCGGAGTAGTAAGCATAATATTAAAGAATTTCAAACTCATTTACAGCGAAATGATGCTGGCTGTGGTTTTGTTTATATTGCTTGTCATGGTACTTTGAGAAGTAACATTCGGGAAATTACTCTAGGTTCTAACTCTAATGAGCAGCAACAGTTAAAGTTACTGGCTTTACGCAGGTGTCAGCTTAATGCAGTGAAAAATTCTCAGGGAATTGTGTTTATTAATGCCTGTCATTCTGGACGTGAACAAGCCCATTCCTCTATCCCCCACAGTTATCGTATGGGTTTTGTAGAGCTTTTTTTGGCAAAAGGGGCGCGGGGTGTAATCGGCACTTTGGGTGCTGTAGGAGATTCCCATGCAGCAGAGTTTGCCCGTGATTTGATTAAAGAGTCCTTGCGATCGCCCAACCACTCTATTGCCGCACTGTTAAAAAAATTACGGTTAAAAGTAGTAGAAAAATTACCAGAACAGCCGACTACACAAGACATACTACCATTTATATATACATTTATGTATGTATATTATGGCAACCCAATGACCGTACTCCGACTTACCCCACCAGGAGGACAGGCAAATGTCTGACTCTCAACTACCCCTATCCATTCAACCGATGATTAGCTACCCGCAACAAGCGCAGATGGGCAAAACTTACCTAATGACAATTGACCTGCTACAGTGTGGTGATGGGTGGCACTATGAGGAAGAAGAGTATCCCATCTACTGCATGTTGGAAACTGCGCCACTTTTCAGCAGCAAACCAGTGGGAGAGCCAGCAGTTGTATTGCACCGCTTTGGCGGGAGTTACGGCGCTGCAAAGTTTTTACTCACAGCAGCACAGGAGGAGATAGAAGGTGAGATTAGGGTAACGCTGGTGAATGGGTGGGGTGTACCAGTTAGGGTGATAACTCTAGATAATGTCAAAATTACGCAAGAAGTAAATAGCGAAGTTAGAATAATTGGACATCAACGGCAAGAATTCCAAAAAAGGCGGTTTAATGAACAGAATCAAGCATTTGCAGATTTAGAGCAAAGGATAGTAATACCTAAAGAAAATACATTTGCTACTATTCATTCGTTTGCAGCCTCTGATGACCAATTTATTGAAGAACAACTAACACCATCATCCTATGGACCTAGTCTCATTTTGGCGATCGCCCGTCTAGTCAACACTGGTACTGACAACTTTGCCATTTGGGTGGTGGAGGCTCCCTATTCGAGTGCTCGTGTTCTGCATGAGTGTGTATGGTCTGATAAAGTTACGAATGTGTGGGTTGAGTGGCAGCAGATGTTTGCAAGTCGTCGCTTAGATATTTCCCTTGGTGCTTCTACACTCCCCAACCCAGGTCTACTAGATTTAGCTTCATCCGCTTCTAGTCAGCCAGTAGCTTACACTGCGCGTCTGATGCAACACTTGGGAATTAGGTTGTGGCACTGGGTATTTGATGGTGCAATTCTCCCTTGTCTCGAACGCAGTCTTAACATTGCCACAGGTCAGAACAAACGTTTACGCTTGAGATTGGAAATTCGTGACCCGAATTTGATTGGTCTACCTTGGGAAATTATGCAGCGCGAACCAGGTCAATCAGCAATGTCGCTGTCCCAAAACATGCTGTTTAGTCGCACCACCAGTGAAGTTGAACCCTTACCATATTTACAAGCCGAAGGTGCGCTCAACATTCTCCTCGTTTTAGGAAACAACGATCAACTCCAGTTGTCCGAGGAAGCAACTATTCTCGAACAAACTCTGGCTAGTGGTATGGTTGGTAGCAATAGTGTTGGCTTAGCGCCGGCAATGGTGAAAACACTTCTACAACCAACACCGATGGAGTTAATTTCTGAACTGGAAACTACTGCGTACAATGTCTTTTTTTACGCAGGTCATGGTTTACCAGGACCAGATGGGGGTTTGTTGTTTGTGCAACCAGATAAGACGCTCACGGGCATGGAATTGGCGCAAGTTTTGACCAGTAGAGGTGTGAAACTGGCAGTATTTAAATGGTGTTGGAGTGCACAACCTGCTGTTGATGTTAATCATCAAGTAATGCCACACAGCAGTCTAGCAGAAGTTCTAATTCGTCAAGGTGTGCCAGCAGTTTTAACAATGCGTGATGCAATCGCTGACCATGAAAGTCAAAGTTTTATTCAATACTTTGCCGCTGCGCTACGTGCACGTAAACTAATCGATGAAGCTGTTTGTGATGCAAGGCAACAATTATTAGCACTTTATAGTTTTAATCAGCCTGCTTGGACTTTGCCAGTTCTGTATATGCATCCCGATTTTGATGGCAAATTAATCTATGATATAGACCCAACAGATGATGAATACAAGTTTGCTGGACTATGGAAAACTTATGTACTCCAAAATACTGCTTTTTTGCGATCGCTTTCACCTGATGGTCAAACTTATTCATTACGACCTGTCATCACCCGGATCGGTCGCATGACAGACAATGATATAGTGATTCCTGAACCTTGGGTTTCTAAACGCCATGCAGAAATCCTCAGTCGAAATTTTCCCTTTAGGACTAGGACTACAAAAGCGGGATTGTTTCACCTACAAGATTTGTCCATCTACGGCACTTGGATTTTACGTTCTAACTCTGATAGCTGGCAACTAATCAACCGTCAGGTTATACCCTTGGAGTCAGGAATGCAGTTAAAGTTTGGTAGTAAGAAAAGTCAACCTTGGGAATTCATCATTGAAGAAGGATCGCATCTATGTTGAATATTTGCCCAAGAAATAATTTTTTGATGAAGAAATTGTACAACACCTCATGCTAGTATTTTGACAGCGCTTTTTTAAATTTACTCAGGTACTTGTACAATTTTAGCGATCGCTTAGACCAAGAATTATCACACAGGCAATTACATTACCACAAAGATTGCTTATGATATAATTATATGAGTCCAAAACAAACTTATGCCAGTTTTAGAAGCTAAAATTTATGTAGAGTATTGCAACAGTGGTTACTGGATTGCAAATACACGAATTTCCTTGGACTCAATTGTGTATGCTTTCCGCAATGGAATCTCACCTGAAAGCATTGTTCAATCTTTCCCGCTGTTGACGCTGGAACAGGTTTACGGAGCGATCGCCTTCTACCTGGCTAATCGTAATGAGATTGATGCATATCTTGCCGCCGAAGAGGAAGAGTTTGATGCAATGCCTCAACCATTACAAGTGACCGATTCATCTCTGTATAACAAACTTATATCAGCTAAAGCCGAGAAACAAGGGTCGGGAGCGTGAATATCCAATATCAAGCCGATGCTGACTTGAATCAGGCAATTGTTACAGGAGTTCTACGATAAGAGCCTGCGATAAATTTTCAAACTGCTTCTGCTGCTGGATTACAAGGTTTAAGCGATTTGGAGGTACTTGAATTAGCAGCACAGCAAGGACGTATTCTTGTAACTCATGATCGCAAGACGATGCCCTCGGAATTTGCAAAGTTTGTTGTCAACCGCCAATGTACAGGTGTTGTCATTGTGTCTAAGAAGTTGGCAATTGAAACTGTGATTGAGGAGTTGATCTTAATTTGGTCGGTATCGAGTGCAGAAGAATGGATTAACCGTATTGCCAAGATTCCTCTGTAGCCAATGAACACTAATTTTCCACCATTAGAAACCTTACGACTCTACCTGAAAACCTTAGATCAGAATGATTTTGAATTCTTTTATCGCCACTTTTCAAATCCTCAGATTAATCGATACATTCTCGATGAAGATCCTATCACATCCCTTGAACATGCTCAAGAAATCCTCAACTTTTATGGACAATCAACTGATAAAACTTATACACGTTGGGTTCTTGTCACTAAAGCTGATGGACAACCTATTGGCACTTGCGGGTTTCACAAATGGAGTCGTCGCAACTACCGGGCTGAGATTGGTTATGACTTAACACCCTCGGCTTGGAGACAGGGCTATATGCACGAGGCACTGTCAGTAATGCTAGAGTTTGGGTTTCAGCAAATGGAGTTAAACCGTGTTGAAGCTCTGGTATATCCTGAGAACACCGCTTCGCTCAGGTTATTGGAAAAACTCCATTTTCAAAAAGAAGGTCTGCTGAGGGGCTATTTCTGGTAAAACAATCAGTTCCACGATCACTGGCTTCTGTCTCTGCTCAAAGCCGAATAGCAGTCATCACATCTCTAAACTCCAACCCGAAACGCATCGGGAAAACACCGCTTGCACCGTTTTGGACAAGGAACACTATGGGGTGTTTATCGTTGGTTGGTACTGTCGGGAGTGTGAATATCCAATATCACTCATGTGTCAAACAATACTCTTACCAAGCCATCTGCTCCCGAATGCGTTCTTCCCGTAGCTCATTAATTAAGGCATTAATATCAAGGTTCTCGATTGGCTCAGTTTCGATAACTAAAATCCCTTCTTTTCGGTAAACCTTGGGTAATTCTAGTGTTGATTTTTGGAGTTGAGGGGGAATGTTCATAGCAGTAGAAAGAAAAGATGTATTATTATTTTATTTGTAACACACTGTAACGAGCAGTTTAAAACATTAGATGACAAATAAAGAATTATTAATTCAAGAAATAGAAACTTTACCGCCAGAATTGCTGACAGATGCACTCGATTTGATTCGAGCTATCAAATCCAGCTATGCAGAAATACAGTTGAGCAAGGAAAATAAGTCAAGTTAAAATAAATTACACGGTTCTACAGCTGAAGATTTACTGGAATTTGCCGGAACTTGGGAAGGAGATGACATTAGAGAGTGTCTTCAACTTGTCCATGATACAAGGGCTGCCACTAGAATTTAAGTCTGCGCCCTGATGCGTTCTTCTCGTAGTTCATGAATGAAGGCATTGATATCTATATCGCCAATCGGTTCGGCATCTACGACTAAAACACTTCCTTCATAGTATACTTTAGGTTGTTCTGGTGACAATTCTTCAATCTGCTGATTAAGGATACTGACTTTTTCTGCGACAGATTGTAGAATGAACTGTTTAGAGGAGACTCCTTGGCGGTTCGCCCATTTTTCGACTTCTTTTTGGAGTTGAGGAGGAAGGTTCATAGCAGTAGAAATAAAAAATGCCTGATATACTGATTATAATATGGTGCAACAACTAGCCTGAATGTGCGATCGCAATATCCACAAGCCCTTGGCTTTTTGCAATGTCTGAAACCTAACCTGTCAACAACCCACCGCTGACAAACGTACAGGTACAGCGGGGGCTTGCGAAAAGCCCTAGTTGACCCGACGGTGAGGGAGAGGTTCGTACTCGTTATCACCTCACAGCCGTTACTAGCAAGGTTAAAGAACTTACCTACAAATCCGTGATGCCAGTTTGTAGCTCTAAAACGAAACGGTTAAACATGTTTAGCGGGTTAAGCAAGTGTCGTAATAGAAAGTACCGACTAGTAACACCGTCCAGGCTCACATTACCCGTAAGGAGGCTCTTTATGAGCAAAGTATTAGTAATTGACACAGAGAAAAGACCACGCTTACCCATTCATCCAGCGCAAGCAAGACAACTTTTAAGAAATGGTAAAGCCGCAATATTTCGCAAATTTCCATTCACAATCATCTTAAAAGAAGCAAGTCCCGATGCATCAGTTCAACCTTTAAGAATCAAGATTGACCCTGGTGCGAAAACAACTGGAATAGCAGTAGTCAACGATTCAACAGGTGCTGTTAACGCAACCAGATTCAAATTACTTGAAGTCTTGAGAGCAACAGGATTACCAGTTGAAACGGGAAGTGGTGGACTAACAAAGTTTAATCGTATTCAACAAGAACTAGAAAAAACTCATTGGATTGATGCGGCAGTAGTAGGTAAATCTACCCCAGAAAAACTAATCATCAAGGGAGTTAAGCCATTACTAATTAATGCAGTTGGACATGGTTCTAGGCAGTCATGCCGAACCGACAAGTATGGCTTTCCCAATCGACATGTACCCAGAGAGAAAATACATTTTGGTTTTCAAACTGGAGATATTGTTAAAGCAGTTGTCAAGACTGGAAAGAAGGTAGGTACTTATGTTGGTAAAGTGGCAATTCGTTCATCAGGTAGTTTCAATATCTCAACCAAAAACGGATTAATACAAGGAATTTCCCACCGATTTTGTAAAGCTATTCACAAAAAGGACGGTTATTCGTATGCAGTCTAAGAGATTAGAAATTTCTCGGTTGTCCCTCTCATTATTTGAGCTTGCGCTCAAAAACATAGAAGTGCCACCTCGCAATTTCTCCCCTTTTCCTCTCACCACTGACCTGAGTACAGGTACAGTGGGAGTCTCCAAGGGGGTATGAGATGAACTTGAGCAACTTTTTCCTAATCAAATATGCTCCAGAAATCTTGGAACGCACCCTAGAACACTTGTTGATAGTAGGCATTTCCATTAGCATTGCTTCACTCTTAGGTATACCTCTAGGGATCTTAATCACTCGGCAAAAGAATTTCCGCCAACCGATTTTAGGGATTGCGAATATTTTGCAGACCATTCCTAGTCTAGCACTATTCGGCTTACTCATCCCTGTACCGCTCATCGGTGGAATTGGAACCAACCCGGCTATTTTCGCCTTAATTTTGTATTCCCTGCTACCGATAATCCGCAACACTTATACTGGTATTGCTGGCGTTGATCCAGCTATTCGAGAAGCTGGAAAGGGTATGGGGATGACAGATAAAGAATTGTTGCTTCAGGTAGAAATTCCTCTAGCAATGGGAGTGATTTTGGCGGGGGTGCGAGTCGCTACAGTGATTGGTATTGGAATTGCAACTATTGCTGCTGCAATTGGCGCTGGTGGTTTAGGGGAGTTGATTTTTCGGGGTATTTCTGCAGTGAACGATCAATTAATATTAGCGGGTGCAATTCCTGCAGCAGTAATTGCTTTATTTGCAGATTTGGCAATTGGCTGGGTGGAAGGGAAATTGACAATTACAAGAAAGTAGATGAAGAAACTTTTTAATTTTTTACTTTTAACTTTTTCTTTAATGCTCTTAATCGTCAGTTGCAACCTTACCTCTAATAATGGCGGTAGTGCTGATATTGTTATTGGTTCTAAAGGTTTTACAGAGCAAGATATTTTAAGCGAAATTTTAGCACAACAGATTGAAGAAACAACACATTTAAAAGTTGCTCAACGCCGTTTTACTAGTGCGTTAGTGACTCATCAAGCACTTACTGCTGGCAAAATTGATGCTTATGTTGAGTATACAGGCACAGCTTTTACTGTGATTCTCAAACAAAAAGCTATCAACGACCCAAAGTTACTTTATGAAAAGTTAAAACAAGCCTACGCGCAGCAATTCCATTTAGAAGTGATGGAACCTTTAGGTTATGAAAGTACTTTTGCCATGACTATTCGTGCTGAAGATGCAAAACGTGACAATATTCAAACTTTGTCAGATTTAGCTAAGTATGCACCTCAGATGCGTGCTGGTTTCGGCTACGAATTTATAGAACGCGAAGATGGTTATCGTGGCTTGGCTAAAACTTATGGTTTACACTTTGCCCAATCTCCTCGCATTATGGATTTGGGATTAATATACCGGGCACTACAGCAAAAGCTAGTAGACATAATAAATGGTGGCACTACAGATGGGCAAATTTCTCGCTTGGGTTTGGTAGTGCTAAAAGATGATTTGCACTATTTTCCACCATACGAAGCAGCAACCATTATACGTCAGGATACTTTGAAAAAGTATCCAAAATTAAGGCAAGCACTCACTCAGCTTGTGGGACGCATTTCTTTTGATGATATGCAGCATTTAAACTCTCTGGTTGAGGGGGAGTTTCGTGATATTAGAGATGTTGTCAGGGATTTTCGCAAAGCCAAGGGTTTAATTGTTGTAGAGGATAGGGGATAGGGGATTGGTGAATTAGTTGTTGCGACTGCGCCCCATATAAGGTAGGTGTTAGCACTAACAAACATAATCTCTACAACCTGATCTGGGAGGTGTGCCTGCGGCGCACCTCCGCACTGTACCTGTTAGTTATGCAAACCGCTGTAAGTAGGGGCAGCTCAAAAGGGCGGTGTTCAGTTCAAATTCCCCAATGCAATCTTTGAGTCATCGGAGGAAGCTTCACTAACCATCCCTGAATATTCCCCGTTATAGTTGGTAAATTCAGACGCTGCTTTGCGAATATTAGATAGACGAATTTGCCAATCGGAAACCTGCTCGTAGCTAAGGTGATGAGTATTGGAAGTAGTTGTCCATACTCCCCAAAGACAGGTGTCTTCAAACTGTAGCATTCCTGACTTGCGTAAGTTGTAGGCTTGCGGAGTTCCGGGCAAGGGAATAATGCTGTAGCACGAAGTTTGAAATTCCAATTGAGGGTTAATCTCTACCAGTTCATCTACCAGTTCTGTGATCGCTTCCTCAAGACGTAACAAGTCATCATGGTCATCATCAGGTAGCCCGATAATGATGCCATAAGCAATGACAGGTACACCAGTTCTAACTACAGATTTCATCAACGTACAATGCTCTTGCCACGGCAGGAGCTTTTTGTAGGCTTCTCGTCCAAAAACGGGACGTTCGGCAGGGATATAAGCCAAAGGACAACCGACTTTGCCATCCCAACCAAACAGTGCTTCAATCAGTTCTTCGTCAGGTCTGAGATCGGTGCTTTCGTAGTTACGCCCAGCTCCGAGAGTTGTTTTCCTCAGTTCTAAACCATTCGGCCACATCAGAGTTATTCCCATCTCCCGCGCACCATTGGTAATTGCGAGGATTTCTTCTCGCCCCTCAGGAAAGAGTCCACGGGCGAGGAATTGATCGGAACCGATATTGATCGAAACAGCCCCCGCCTCTTTCTGGATAGCCAACCATTTGAGGGCTGTTTCTGGGGACATTCTCCGAAAGCCAGTGCCGTAAGTGGGTGTCATGCAAAAATCGCAGGTGCGATCGCAACCAATGTCAGCTACCAACGAACCGACTGGCACACATCCTTGGACATTGGGGAGTGTCCCTAAACATTCCCGCGCCACTTCCACCGAGGGTAGTGCCCACTCATCTGGAGTTTTTGCTTTAGTCTTCCTGGGATACTGTTTACCATCTGCGAGAATGACACCCGTGAGTTCTTCTCGTGGGGTTTTTCCGAGTACATAATCAAAAATCGCCCAATTCGCTGCCCCGGATTTATCCTGAACAACTGCTGCTGCGCCCGCCTTCAAGTAGTGGTGTGGTTCAGCGAAAGCATCCGAGCCGCCAACGACAATCGGACGACCCCCCTTAGCCAGATGCTCAATCACCATACAAGTCACTTGACGGTCTTGAGAGAAATTAACTGTAACTCCCCAAGCATCGAAGGCGTGGGGATCGAGGGCGGAAATGTTCCCCCCAACGTAAGTTTTCCGCAGGGTCATCCCTTTCCAGAAAACCTGCCCAAATTCTTCACTATAATTCCCATCTCTGAGGTTGACCAATCGGGCATCAAATCCTCCTGCAAGCAAGTCAGGGATCAAAACTTGCTTGCTGATTAACGAACGATGTCTATATAAAGAAGTCCAATTTTTGCCCTCTGCATCGTAGAGTCCCGTTGCTGGAACTTCGATCAGTCCAATTGTGGGATACTTGTTAGCTACCATAGTTCAAGGTGCGTATGGGTGGAATAAGACGAGGGAATTTTCGATTGCTCGCGATCTGCAAGCTTTACTCGCTTTGCGATCGCCACTCCTTGGTCGTAGAAGCCTGGGTTGATCCCATCTTCCACAAATAGATATCATAGGGGAAAAATATCATCAATTTATCAACTGAATAAATTTCTTAATTATTCCCCTGCCAAGAATAGCCCTCTTAACTGAACACACCCTACGCACTTATAGAATAAATATTTTCAGTCTAATTATTGGATACCTTCTGACTTTGTTTATATTTTTCCGGCTCGGTGCGGAGATCCACAGATAAGAAATCGATGCTCTGTTGCTCTAAAAGTTCTAAAATGGCTATATTTAAGTTCCTTTCAGCCTCAAAGTAGAGCTTTTCATCATTAACAAATGCAACGATGTTAATAACACGGGCATTATTTTCAATCTTGCTAAACCGAACAATTATCTCTTTCGATAAGCCCATAATCAATGAGGGAATTTCTCGAATAGCATCGCATATTCTAGCGGTTTGCTTTGCTGAAATATTATCAATTTTTAGAGTTAAACTAATGCCCCATTTTAATTCATCACCAGGATTTTGTGACCAATTTTCTACGATTCCAGTAATCATTTTAGAGTTGGGCATTTTCACAATAGATCCCCACTGATAGACATGGAGGGTTGTGGTTCTAAATCCAATATTTAATATCTGCACAAAACCCTGTAATCCTGAAACTGAAACCCAGTCACCTTCTCGATAAAGATGATCGGAGTAGATAATAATTGTACAAAACCAGTCATAGACAATATCTTTCAACAGCAAACCTAAAGTAATACCAGCACCACCTAATAGACCAACTAGTGCTGCTGCTGATTGTCCTAAAAAGATTTCACTGACCTTAATAGTGATTACGATAACTGCTGCAGATTGAAAAATCTTCGGCATCAAAGGTCTGAGTAATTCATCCAGTTCAGTATCAGTGTGTAGAACCAAGTTAGCAATTATCTGTCCTAAGATAGAAGCGGCTCGGTAAATAGCGTATGCTACTATGAAAACAACTATCAGATTGAGAGTCCTGCCGATTGTTTCGCTCAATTGAAAACCTAATTCCTGCGCCAGAATTTCCTTGACCAGCCACAGTCCACCAATCAGAATCAACCAACTTAAGGACGGCTTGAGAATCCCAACTAACTCATCATCGAGAGCGGTCTTGGATTTGCTAGTAAAGGGCTCAATAGTTTTAACTATAGCTGCAACAATAAATCGTCTTAACGTCTGTATAACCGTCAAGATGATAAGGACGGCTAATATTTTGCCCATGGGGAGGTTGGAGTAATTGAGATTTTTCAGCGTGTTCCAAATTGCTTCCATAAATTAGATTGTGGGTAGTTGCTGTTTTTAATTTAAAAAAGGAACTATTCGTTGTCAGGTGGACACTGCTTTCATCGTTTGCTCAATACATTATTTTTTTCAGGTTGCGCCCAGAATGCCCACACCTACGCGTTTACGTTAGTGTAGCATCTTTGGGCGCTCCGGGATTGGGTACTAGGTACTGTGTACTGGGAAAAATTTTCTTGCCCAATCCCCAATGCGTTTAACGAGTAAAAACTGTGTACTTATTACTAACAAAATATATAATCGCACATATATGCAAAAATTTCCCAATTTTTTTTCACGCCCAATAGATAGGAACGTGTTGATATTCTGCATCGATTTAAAAATGCGGAGTCTCCTGCCTCCCACATTTCTTCTAGCGTGGTTATGAAAATTAGTTACACAGCAATGGAATAGCGCAACTAGCTGTCAAACTTTTACTGTCAGACTGCCACTCATGAAAGATCAAGACGCAAAACGGAATAAATTTCTGCTAAACTATGGGTCGAAACTAGTCCTTAAATTTCCTCAGATTGCGCCTGATTTAATCGAACAACGCAAGTATTCTTGAGAAGATGACTGACGACGAGTGCGCAAATTAACACAGAAGTATCCAAAAGCACTTTCACTAGTTCATCTGCTCTCGGATACGTTCTTCTCTTAGAGGTTCGCCCATTTTTCGACTTCTTTTTGGAGTTGAGGAGGAAGGTTCATAGCAATAGTCTACTATTATTGTAGATTTGTTGAGGGCGAATTACAGCTTGTGAGCTTTTTTATTGGTTGCGCGGTTTGGGCATATAAAGGTTGGGTAGGCGAACTTTATCCCCAAGGATCTCGCGCTGGTGAATTTTTGCACCTCTACAGCAGACGCTTCACTTCTGTAGAAGGTAACACCACTTTCTATGCTGTACCCAATCAGGAGACAGTTACTCGTTGGGCAAAGGAAACACCAGTTGGTTTTGAATTTTGCCTCAAATTGCCGCGAGATGTGACCCACAAAGGATTACTGCAACCACATATTCCAGATGCTTTGGAATTTTTGCACAGAATGCGTCCTTTGGGTAAGCGCCTTGGACCGATGTTTGCTCAGTTACCGCCTAGTTACTCACCTGATTCTATTGACGATCTTACTACTTTTCTTGAAGCTTGGCATCATGATGAAGTTCCCCTCGCGTTGGAAGTTCGGCATCAAGACTGGTTTACACAACCCCATGCTAGTAACTTAACGGCGCTTTTACAAAGGTTGGGTGTTGGCAGAGTACTGCTAGACTCTCGTCCTATTTATACTGGAGATGATGATCCCCAGTTGCAATCTGAGCGCCGCAAACCGAAAGTACCTGTAGTATATAGTGTTACAGCACCTTTTAGCTTAATTCGCTTCATTTCTCATCCTAATTTAGCTGTGAATCAGCTATTTATGGAAGAATGGGTAATCCAAATTAAGCAGTGGTTGCAGCAGGATAAGCGAATTTATTTGTTTGTTCACTGCCCAGTAGAAGAATGTTCTCCTCACACAGCACGTTACTTTCAAAAGTTATTGGAACAAAGTAGTGCTACAGTTGCGCCTCTACCTTGGAATGTTCTTGACAATCCTCCCAATCAGCTGAGTTTGTGGTAGTATCCTGTAGGATGTGGGAATTTCCTATGAAGTTGGAAGGTATGAAAAAACCCTCAAACCCCCTCCAAAATACTGATCAAGCAGCAAGCAAACAGCGTAAGCGCTCACAAAGAATCATCACCCGATTAAAAACTTGGGTTGCTACTCCCAACGGGATGTTATTGATTGTGCAAACTAAGATGGCGCTCAAAATGGCAGTAGCATCAGCTATCTCCTACGTCATTGCTCAACGGTTGCATTGGGAGTACCCGTTCTACGCAGTGATTGCTGCCATCATTGTCATGTCCTCTACTCATGGTAGCACCCTAAAGCAAGGAGTTCAACGGATAATTGGGTCGATCATTGGAACCATTACTGGTGCAATCTTTGCCGTAACGCTGGGCAGCAATTTTTGGTCATTGGGAACGAGTGTGTTTCTCACCATCTTCCTCGCCAACTACTGGAAATTCAATGAAGCAGCAAAGCTAGCGGGGATGGAACGAAGTAACCCTCCCACTCAAATTAATTGACTTTATTCTCAATAGTTAAGGGTGCAAATCTGCCGCCTCTGATTTTTCCATAATGTAACTTACGTTGGCAAAGACTTAAGAACAGGTAAATCGATTCGTCTGACTGGCAGAACAGTTAATAATCCTAAAAGTTATCGCTTTGTTGGATATGAGTTCCACAATGGACCATATACTTATTCGGTAACAGCAAATAATGTCCTAATCGTTTATAAAAATGATCGCGCTTCCTTAAATTTACTCAGGTACTTGTACAATTTTAGCGATCGCCTCTCCCAAACGGGTAAAGTGACGAGGATTTAGTGTGAGGAGAACATCTGCATTTGCTTTTAATGCAGCTTGGGCAATTAGCGCATCAAAAATACCACCACCAGGAAGTTTTAGAGCAACTATTTGGGCGATCACTGCTAGATAGTCATCAACACTTAGAGGAATGACCTCAAATTGCTGTGATATATCTACAATTACGCTTTGGGCTTGTTCAGGAGCAATGCGAGGTCGAATGGGAAGGCGGGTAATGACAGAATAAGTTTCTGCTAGACTGTGAGTTGAAATTAAACCTTCAATTTGTTTGGATTCTACTGCTTGCAGTCTAGGAAAGCAGGAGAAGTGTTCAGCATGACTGACAACTAATGCCGGAACTAAAACAGAGGTATCAAACAATACTCTTACCAAGCCATCTGCTCCCGAATGCGTTCTTCCCGAGCTTCATTAATGAAGGCATTGATATCAAGGTTCTCGATTGGCTCAGTTTCGATCACTAAAATTCCTTCTTTTCGGTAAACCTTGGGAAATTCTGGTGTTGATGTATTGAGTGCTGGCGAAATTTCAGCATCTTTGGGAACTTCAGGCATTTGCTGATTTAGGATATCAATTTTGTCGGCAACAGTTTGTAGAATGAACTGTTCAGAGGAGACTCCTTGGAGGTTCGCCCATTTTTCGACTTCTTTTTGGAGTTGAGGAGGAAGGTTCATAGCAGTAGAAAGAAAAAATGGCTGAGATTTTAGTTGTAACAAACTGTAAGGCGCAACTGCCTCAACTTTTCTGGAGCAAAATATAGTCTACTATTATTGTAGATTTGTTGAGGGCGAATTACAGCTTGTGAGCTTTTTTATTGGTTGCGCGGTTTGGGCATATAAAGGTTGGGTAGGCGAACTTTATCCCCAAGGATCTCGCGCTGGTGAATTTTTGCACCTCTACAGCAGACGCTTCACTTCTGTAGAAGGTAACACCACTTTCTATGCTGTACCCAATCAGGAGACAGTTACTCGTTGGGCAAAGGAAACACCAGTTGGTTTTGAATTTTGCCTCAAATTGCCGCAAGATGTGACTCACAAAGGATTACTGCAACCACATATTCCAGATGCTTTGGAATTTTTGCACAGAATGCGTCCTTTGGGTAAGCGCCTTGGACCGATGTTTGCTCAGTTACCGCCTAGTTACTCACCTGATTCTATTGACGATCTTACTACTTTTCTTGAAGCTTGGCATCATGATGAAGTTCCCCTCGCGTTGGAAGTTCGGCATCAAGACTGGTTTACACAACCCCATGCTAGTAACTTAACGGCGCTTTTACAAAGGTTGGGTGTTGGCAGAGTACTGCTAGACTCTCGTCCTATTTATACTGGAGATGATGATCCCCAGTTGCAATCTGAGCGCCGCAAACCGAAAGTACCTGTAGTATATAGTGTTACAGCACCTTTTAGCTTAATTCGCTTCATTTCTCATCCTAATTTAGCTGTGAATCAGCTATTTATGGAAGAATGGGTAATCCAAATTAAGCAGTGGTTGCAGCAGGATAAGCGAATTTATTTGTTTGTTCACTGCCCAGTAGAAGAATGTTCTCCTCACACAGCACGTTACTTTCAAAAGTTATTGGAACAAAGTAGTGCTACAGTTGCGCCTCTACCTTGGAATGTTCTTGACAATCCTCCCAATCAGCTGAGTTTGTGGTAGTATCCTGTAGGATGTGGGAATTTCCTATGAAGTTGGAAGGTATGAAAAAACCCTCAAACCCCCTCCAAAATACTGATCAAGCAGCAAGCAAACAGCGTAAGCGCTCACAAAGAATCATCACCCGATTAAAAACTTGGGTTGCTACTCCCAACGGGATGTTATTGATTGTGCAAACTAAGATGGCGCTCAAAATGGCAGTAGCATCAGCTATCTCCTACGTCATTGCTCAACGGTTGCATTGGGAGTACCCGTTCTACGCAGTGATTGCTGCCATCATTGTCATGTCCTCTACTCATGGTAGCACCCTAAAGCAAGGAGTTCAACGGATAATTGGGTCGATCATTGGAACCATTACTGGTGCAATCTTTGCCGTAACGCTGGGCAGCAATTTTTGGTCATTGGGAACGAGCGTGTTTCTCACCATCTTCCTCGCCAACTACTGGAAATTCAATGAAGCAGCAAAGTTAGCAGGGTATGTGTCAGCGATTGTTATCTTGACTCACAACCAGTCTCCCTGGCTCTATGCTTGGGGCAGGTTTCTAGAAACTTTGTTGGGTATTGGTGTTGCACTGTTGGTAAACAAATTAATTTTTCCTACTACTGCTCAAGCAGAGTTAAGACGTTGCTTGTCTCAAACACTGGTGAGTTTAGAGCAGTTGTATGGGTTGGTGATAGACGGTGCGTTTGCGGGAACTTATGATCGTTCCAAAGTAGATGAGTTGAAAGCAACTATCATTAATCATCTATTACAAGGACGCGAGTTATGGAAGGAGGTTAGACAGGAGCAGATAAACGAATCGGCACAAACGGGGGTGAATGAAGCTTGGCAGTTTTTACTCCGCCGAATTTGGGAACACATTCTGACAATGGAACATACCATACTAGCTCGACAACAAAATACCTTTTGGCAGATTTTCTCACCCCATCTCACCCAACTAGCACAGGAAACGAGGAGTGGAATGCTTGCCCTAGCAACAGCAGTTAAGTCACGCGACGCACGCCCATCTTTGCCTGAGATGGAAGTTGCTCTCACCAAGGCAACGGAAAGATTCAATCAGCAGCAAGAATTTAAGCGGGAAGGTTATCCAATTGATGAGCTACTCCGGTTCTTCACATTCTTCTATACAATGGAAGAGGTGGGCAGAAAGCTGCAAAGAATGGCAGACCTACTGAGCCAAGGTTAGGAAACTGGAAGTACTATTTAATACTATAAATATTTTGAATTAGAACTGTGATCGCTTGATTGTATTGAGTATCTTTTTGTGTCAAAATATTTGCTGGTGTCGATTTATCGAGTACGGCCTGTGGGATTTCAACTACGTAATCTGGTTTGATACCTTTGCGGTATATTTCACTCCCCTGAGGAGTTAATAAACTGCCAACAGTTACTAATATCATAGAGCGATCGGACAATTCTTTTCCAGCATGAACCAAACCTCTTCCAGAAGTAACGGTTCCAACTAACACCGCACGGCGATTATCTTGGAGTGCCCCTGCTAAAACTTCACTGGCGCTGGCTGTACCATTATTAACTAGGACAACCACAGGTTTATCAGTAAGCCTTGAACCACTTGCCCGTATTTGCTCCAATTTGCCAGCACGTCCTCGAATAGCTACAACCAGTTCTTTATTTAGGAATATACTGGCTATATCAGTGCTAACATTCAGCGCTCCTCCAGGATTGTTGCGTAAATCCATTAAAAAGCCGTTTACATTTTGAGCCAATAATTCTTTAACCGCATTACGCATTAACTTAGATGTATCAGGTGTAAACTGGCTCAATGCAATATAACCAATCTTTTTATCTGCTTCCTTCAATAATTTAGTCCGAACAGGTTGCACAGAAATAGCTTCGCGTAATAAAGGTACATCAAACGTCTTACCCTGACGGCGTACAGTTAAAATTACCTTAGTTCCTGCTTGACCACGCAACTTGATCATAACTTGATCGTGAGTAAGACCGGAAGTAGGTACACCATCAATTGCTTGAATAATATCCTTAGGTTGCAAACCTGCTTTTGCTGCTGGCGTGTCAGCAATTGCTGTGACAATTCTTGGTTCTTTGGTTTTTTCGTCAGTTTCCACTGCAAAATCTATTAAACCCACCCCAACAAACTTTCCGTTGCCTTCCATTTCAAAACTGGCTAACTGTTTGACATCCATCAAGCGGGTTTCAGGATCGTTAAGTTTCCGAAGCATAGCATGGATAGCGTCATATGCTGCTTTCTTGCTCCCATAGTCTCTGGACAAAAACTCATGTCGCGTTTGTTGCCAATCACTAGTGTTATTTGCGCCGACAAATTCCTGGTTAATTACCTGCCAAGCTTCATCCACAATCTGCCTATGACTGCTTTGAGAAGCAGCATAGCTTGTAGCGCCAGCAGTAGCTAGTAAGAACAATATGGAGCTACTGGCAAGAAAACGACGCATATCCATGATTTTACGTTTTGTATCAACAGGCTGGGCAAATTTTAACACAGTAATTCAAAGAGATCTGATACCATTACACAATAACTATGATACAAAATAGACGGTGTAGAGACGCGAAATTTCGCGTCTCTACAGGATTGATCTGTATCGTGATTAACGTGAAATGGTATGAGTTGGTATTGTCAATCTTTTGCCCCAAGTTGTTTCAACAAATCAATAGCCGCTTCTCGATCAAATTCATCTGCCCATACCAAGGGTGTGTCATCATAGATACTATCCTTCAACGTTAAGTCAGCACCCTGCTCTACCAAAACTCGAATCATATCCAAATCACCTTCCATTGCAGCAACATGAAGTGGAGTGAATTCAAAATTGCCCGTACCCGTGGCATTAACTTGGGCATTATGCTCAAGCAAAGCTACAGCTACCTGATGATGACTGTAAAGCGCCGCCATATGCAAGGGTGTTAGATTGACGGCAAAGTCACCCAAGAATAAATGCCTGATTCTGAGGTTGGCATCGGCTCCATACTCCAAGAGCATTTTTGTGGCTTCGAGCAGACCTTGTTGAATGGTGTAATGTAGTAGAAACTGATGGGAACCTCCTGGTTGCACTTGCCCCGACTCAGCATCAAGCATTGCTTTGGCTTGCTCCCATTGTGCGCTAGTTAATGCAGTAGACAAATCAACTTGCGCACCTTGTTCGGTTAGTAACTGCACAAGTCTTTCATTCTTGGCTTTAGTAGCAAGGCAAAGAGGAGTTACATTTTCCAAAGTTCGGGCGTTAATGTCAGCCCCACAGTCGAGAAGTATTTGTACCATCTCAAACAAGTTGTTAGCTACCGCAAAGTGGAGTGGTTGCCACTCACTCAGAGCGAAACCCAGCCGTAGTTGAAGCAGAGTTGGGTTGGCGGCAACCATAGAGCGAACATCATCGATTTTTCCCAGGGCTATTGCACTAAAGATATCCAAATTAGCTCCTTGAGCCAGAAGATATTCGCATACTTCAGAGTAATGTTCACCAGGAATCGAGTTATCTTTTGTAAAGCGTTTAACTACAGTTGCCCAACCTAATGGGGTAAGATTATACCATCCGTCAATTGCATTGAGGTCAGCACCGTGTTCTACTAGCAGTTGGCACACATCCAAATATCCACCTGTTGCTGCCCAGTGGAGGGGCTTGCTGTTGCTGCCGTTGTCTTCCTCACCATTAACATCTCCACCTGCGGCAATTAAAAACCTGACAACTTCTATGTGACCACGATGGGCGGCAAAATGCAACGGCGTACTTTTAATTTCTTTGCTTTTGATGTTTGCTAAACTTGGCTCTTGTTGCAGTAGGGATTCAACCTTTGTGCTGTCGCCTTTAACTGAGGCATCGAGCATTTCCATAACTTGAGTAGTAAAGGTTTCGTTTCTGGAGGGACGTTGGGAGTGCAGATTGTCAGATACCATATCAATCATCCTTTGTTTGAGTCGAGTGCGTGCAGAATGTAAACGATTTTTGATTGTTGATACCGGGATATCCAGAAATACACTGTTTTCTTTTTGTGAGTAACCGCTAATATAAAAGAGTGTGATAACAATGCGTTCAGTTTCAGGTAGTGCCTGGATAGCCTCATGCACCTTGTCTTTCATCTCTTGCTCAAGAGCGATTTGCTCTGGCTCTGGATGAATTGATGCCAACTCGTCTGTATCTTCCAAGGAGACAATTGAGACAGGCTTGTTTCTTGTCAGGCGATCGCAATGCTTAAAGACAATTTTTTTCAACCACCCAGGAAAAGCAGCGGCTGAACGGAGTTTTGATAAGTTTAGATAAGCATCAATGAATGCTTCTTGCGCCGCATCTTCCGCCAACTGAAAACTACCCAGGATTGAGTAGCCGTATCCGACTGCCATATCCTGAAAGTTGCGAATAATTTTGCTGTAGGCGTTGAGGTTTCCGCCTTGAGATTGAACGACAAGTGTTGTTAACTCTTCTATACTCAGCTTGTTCATGTTGGACTTATGGTTCCCTAATATATAAGACCCAACTTGGACAAGTTTGGTTTGCCAGATGCTAAACTTTAGTCAAACTCAGAGATCACAACTTCTCGATCCCGAAAGCGAGCAATGATCGTAAGACTTCCGCCCAGAGATTTAATGTATCGCGAGAGGGTAGATATTTGAATATCTTCTTGATGCTCAACCTTTGAAACAGCCGATCGCACTACTCCCACATCATTTGCATCATCGTTCTGGATAGGCGCTCATTGATTCTTGAAGTTCCGAAAGCTTCAAGTGGAGCAGCGCGAGGCGTGCCTGCATTTCACTTTCTGCCCTTTGCTCTGGAGTCATTCTTTTGCGAAGTTCACTAAATGGCTTCGTCTTCATAGGAACCCTTCTGTTTTTAATTCCTCTAAGTGTTCGTCATACAGCGTGTCCGCTTTTGCAACATTCTCCTCGTACCACCGATCATCTCCTCCCTTGTTTCCTCCCAAAAGAAGAATAGGGAAATAGTCAAACAGCAACTATGGATTTATATTAACTTTTAAGTTAGTTTATACTGTCTTTACAGTTTAGTTTATTGAAATTAAATACAACTATTGTAGAAAATGCGGTTACTACAAGCAAGATATGGTGGTTACTATGAAGAAATCGCACAAATTTATGTAGCGATTTTTCACTCATTTTTAACAGTGTTTTTCAATTATGGTAAGAAGTGTTCAGCCATACAATATTATAGTTGTTGGTAATACAGGTGCTGGCAAAAGTAAACTCATCGAGGCTCTATTAGATATTCCTATCAGTGATGGTGTTACTAAAAAAATTTCCGAAGAGCCATATACGAAGCCTGGGGCATCGATTGCTATATATGATACTCCTGGGCTGGAAAGAGAAAAGAAACAACGCAATCAGGTGAAACAAGAGATCGCCAATCTTATTAGGCAGCAGAAACAATTCGGCAAAGAGCCAAAAGATCATATTCATGCTATATGGTACTGCATTAATTCCCAGACCACAAGAATATGTGATGTTGACCAAAATTGGATTACTGACCTTGCCAAAGAAGTACCTGTTATTGTGGTCATCACTCAATCTTTAAGTACGGAAGAAACTCAACTTCACAGGCAACTAAGCACCAACCCAAACATTCGCTTTATTGTACCAGTTTTGGCAAAATCAGTAAAGACAAATATTGGTGAGGTCAAACGTCATAGCTTAGACTTATTACTGACTAAAACTAAGGATTTACATAAAGAAATTTTTCAAACCGCAATTCGCAATGCAGTAAACTCAAGGGCAAATAAAGCATTTGGCTGGTGTAGAGATGGTTGTGGCAAGGTACTTACTACTCAATTGCTACCGATTCCACTAGTTAAAGCGCCAGCAGCATCACTAATTCAAACTTTGATGCTTAAAGATATTTCAAAGACATTTGGATATCGGTTTGAACAATCGTTCATAAAAGAACTATGTGCAGTGGGTTCAGCGGGCTTATTTGATAGTTTTGGCGATAAGTGGATTGAAGAGGTATTGAATAACTCAAGTATCGATTACAACAACATTCAAACAGTTAAAGATGTTTTGTCTTCCCTTTCTACAACTTTAGGACAAGTGGCAGAAGGACTGCCTTTCAAGGATGAACTGCTAAAGGTATTGTCAGAAGTAGCTAATTTTAATCCTATAAGTGAGTTACCAATATTAGCGTGCATTCCTACGATTACAACAACCCTTTCAACAGCAGCGATCGCTATTGCCTATATAGAGGCGTTAAAAATATACAAAAAAGCTGAATATGAAGGAGAACCTTTACCTGATATGAAAGAACTATTAATGGAACAACTGAGATCAATATACCAGTTTTTTCACAGAGGATGGGGTTTTGGATTTGCTCAATGAATTAAGTTAAAAGGACGTTTCACCAATTTAGAGATTAGCTTCTACTATAGCAATTCTATTTGAGTTGTCAATTGGCAAGTTATCAGAAACCTGGTTTCTTGGAAAAGCCGGGTTTCGACCTTCACGAATCATTTAAGATTATTATATATGTTTATTTATTAAAAATAAATCTTTTGATAAATAAGCTATGGCTGGGCAGTTAGAAAGTAGGCGTCTTTCCAGTGTTTTGCTGGTGTGTACCTTTCTAAATGATTGACATTAGTAGTTGCAATTATTACAGACACTCCAAGTCTTGCTAAGACTATTGCAGTTGCCGATAGTATTACGTCTGCATCAAGAGATTCTGCGCTTGCTGTCTGCTGTCCAGTATTGTGCGCCCAAGCCCATAGTTCAGCTGCTTTTAACATTACTTCTGTTGTAATTGGGACGTATGTGAAGTTTTCACTATCTTTAAGTAAATCAAGTCTTCTCAGCCCTTCTAATTTTTTGCATCTTATTAATTCACGTCTAACTTCATAGTCTGATATCTCTGGTATATATAGAGAAAAAAAGTTTTTGTCTAAAGACGTTATCCATTCTCTACATTTTACTGCTTCTTCCTTTTTGCTTGGATTGCTTATCAAGCCTAATGGTCCCGTATCAAGTAAAATAATCATGTTTATTCTAAAAACATTTTGCGTCCACCTCGACTTTCTCTTTCTGCATTAATTCCTTTTTTTATAACTTCTAAAGTTTCTGCCATTTCGGCTTCTGAAAATTCTTTATCCATGTAATCAAAAAGTTCCTCTAGTGTTTTGAATCTTTTTGGTTTTTCCTCTTTGTAGCGATCAATTTCCCATAAAATAGCTTTAGCGGCATTTCTTATCGCTATTATATAATTAGCTATTGATTCTGTATTATTTAGATTTTTGGCTTGATATATTTGATATCCCTGATCCACAAGTATACTTTCTGCTATGTTTTTTAGAACTTGCCTTAATCCTGAAGACATGTATATGATGTACTTTTCTACTACTTGTAAGATATTAATTAACCCTGTGTAGAATTCTGCATAGCTTGTTACTTCATTTTGGGTTTCAAGGAAACCGACAAGCATCATGGCTTGTCCCTTGGATAGTTTTTTTAAAGCTTCACAATAAAGTTCTGTGGCTTCTATATCTTCTAAGACGTTTTTTGGCAGAAAATCATTGTATTTCAACCTGAATTCTTTTGTATGCGTTTGAACTTCTGTCAGTATGCTAATTTTTTCTTTAATATCATTAGTCATTTTTAACTTGACAGACAATTCGTAGAGACTTAATGCACTTGCCAAAATCTCTTCCTTGGGAATTTGAGCATCTTCTGTTCTAAATATTTGCTCTAATTCCTGTATCACTTTAATAAGTTTGTTGTCAACATCAGTATTAATTGCTCTAATATTATCTTCTGTTACAACAGACATAGCAATACCTTATCTTTGAGGTTGTTTATATTTTAACTCAAGTACAATACAGCGACTACCCAATACTCAGTAATATTTTGACTGGTAATGTAAACGGAATGCCCTTGTTGAAGAAGGTTTGCCGTCGCGGTACCTGCTACTACATTAACAGGAGAATTGCCATCAGTCATTCGCAACAAAATATTGGTATCTAGAAGATAGTCAGTCATTATTCGTATATATTTTCTCGGCGCAATGCAACGCCCGGGTAGGTTAGGACTATTCTTGTGACTCAGTACCCATTGCATCAAACGCTCTGCTCGTTCTTTAGGAGTAGCAGTTGCCCAAAATGGTTGAGAAGTTTTTTCCGGAGACAGAATTAACTTCTGATTGTTTACCTCAACCACGAAGCGTTTGTTGGGCTTGATAGCCTCTAAAATTTCACGCTTGCAATTCAGTGTCCCGTCTTCGTTAACTTCAACGATTGGATTCATGGATTATACCTCTGCTAGATAGGTATGTTGTTTGTCTTTTACTTAGGGCAGAAAAAATGTTCCGTAGTCGCCGCGACAGCAGGGAACTCTCCTCCATCAGTACTCTCTACCCCACAATATATGATGGAGATGCTCAAATAGCAACTATTGGTTTATGTACTTTTACAGTTAGTTTATGCTGTCTTTACAGTTAACTTTATCTAAATTAAATAATACTATTGTAGAAAATTCGGTTACTACAAGCAAGATAAAGTAATTACTATAAAGGAACCGCACAAATCTATACTGTGATTGTGACTAGGACTTACGAATTGACAGAAAAATGACTATTACTATTTATATATGACTGAAATCAACAAACAAGATGTCGAGTTTGTGGAATCTACCAGTAGCGAGTTTGTGGAATCTATCAGTAGCGATCACGCTGAGGAGCCGCAGACACAAGACACTCAATCTGTTAGCAATCAACAAACACAAGAAACGCAGTTAGGTGAGATTTCAACACCCCAAGTAACAACTACTGGCAAAATTATTGAGTTTACACGCAAAAAAGTTGTTCCTTGGCTGTGGGCTGCTGTAATTGCCTTGGTTATTATTCCACTCATTGGTCAACTTTTCATTGCCAATGCGTTTAAAACACCGCTTCCTAGCAACCCCAACCCTCCTAGTAAGATTGTTGAATCAAAACCACTTGACTGGGCGCAAGCAGAAAAGTTCGTAGCAACAGCACTACAAAATGCTCATAAAAGTGCTGAAAATTATGCATCTCAAAAACTAGATGCTTGGGTAGATAATCTGATCGGTCGGGTAGATAGTAGCTTCTTAGATTGGTATTTTGGCTACTTTAACCAGAAACAAATTGAATACAAAGGTTTCTTTGCTGGCGTCACTGCTAACATGGCTCGTTGGCTCAATCCCAATAGTCAAGATCCACAAGAAAGAGTGGCAGAAGTCATTACTGAAAACTTTCAAATTGAATTTTCTAACCGAGTGCTGCGACCGCAAATTGCCCAACTTCAATTGGAACGCATCACTAATCAAACAGTTAAATATTATTTAGAGCAGCTTAGCTTAAATATCAACCAAATTCCAGAAGTGCAGCAGATACCTAAAGCAGACTGGGAACGCTATCTCAGAGAAATCGCTATCAGCGCCGAAGATGTGGAAGGAAATTCCCTAAGTCTTCCTTTAAAAGCTTTGCTTGGTGGAGGAGCTTACACTGCTGTTAAGCCTCTCATTGCACCTATGTTACCAACAGTAAGTAGCAAAATAGTTGCCAAACTAGCTGGCAAAGCAGGATTCAAGATTGCCGAAAAAACAGGCGCTGTTGTTGCTAGCAAGATAGGCAGCGCACTGCTTGACACCACTGTAGGGGTAGGAATTTTGCTTTGGGATATTTGGGATGTTAACCATACTGCCAACATTGAAAAACCAATACTAAAAGCAAGTTTGGTTGATTATCTGAAAGGAGTAGCCGACTCATTACTTAACAATCATGACAACGGAATTATGGCAGTTATTGATAAAGTTGAATACAAAATTATGCAAGGTGTTGATGTTGCTAAGTCCATTTCTTCTAGTAACTAAACTTTACAAAACAATGCTCTATACTCATGTCATCAAAAGATTAGTTCTTGTCTCATTATTACTACTGCTACTATTTTCAAGCAACCTCCCTTTTGTTGGACTTGTCACTGCTAACGCAGCTAATTTACCAAGTAGAGGGAATATTTCTCCTGCCTTGAATTCTCCAAGTCTAAATAACTGGTATGAAATAGACAAAAGTTTGGCAGATGCAGTTAGAGAAGTTCACGACACTACTGAGGAATTTGCCACTGCTGAAATGGATGAGTGGCTAAGCGAGATAATGAAAAAAGTTGATAATCAGTTTCTCAATTGGTACTTCAATTATTTTCATCAAAAAGCCACTCAAGATGGTGTTCCCTTTGCCTGGTTAGCATTCACTATAGATGTTTTAAAAGTGCTAAGAGCAGAAGATGAAAAACAACTCAATGCTGACCAGATTATTAGTAAAAGGATGATAGAAGAATTCAACGACAAGTTTAATCAACTAGTTTTGAATCAAGAAAGTGAGGATGATTTAAAAAGAACTATAGAGCGAATTGCTAGAAACTATGCCTCGGCAATCGGGTTGAAATTTTCCCAGATTAAAGCTCTATATCAAGTACAGGACGAAAACTGGGAAAAGCATTTAGATAATATTTCACAACTTATCTACAACACAGGAACTAGCCAATTTGGACTTTCAACAGAAAGTCTCAATAGTCAGTTAGCAACAAAACTATCCATTGCAACTACGCTTGCTATTAGCACTAAATTAGCTGCTAAGTTTGCATCAAAGTTAGTAGTAAAGGGAGCAGTGAAGGGTGGTGTCTCAGCAGCAGCTGAACTTGTTGCTAAATTTGTCGATCCATTTATTTTAGTTGGCTTTTTAGCCTGGGATGTCTCAGACTATCAACAAATGATAACAAAGACTCAACCTGAATTACGTCAAAATATTTTTGATTATTTAAATGAACTGAAACAATCAATAATAAACTCTCCAGAAAACAGTATAATGACTGCTATCGAAGAAGTTGAAACAAAACTTATTAATACATTAGATTTTCATAATAAGTGGAGTTAATGCAAATCGTTACCTTATTTTTGGGTTTGTTTGTATTTTACAGCCAGGGACTCAAAGTCCCTGGCTAATAGCTAAAGTCCTCTAAAGAGGACTAGATACTATTATTAGACAAGTTTTCAGTCCACTTAAGTGGACTTAAGCTATTAGCCCGGAAATTTATTTCTGGGCGGTTTATGGCGAGAGCGTCTATTTTCAGCCTTGTAATAAACCTCGACCGAATTTAAACGTGCACAACCAATCCTTGTATGAACGATGAGGGAACGTCTCTACATTATTTTTCACTGCTATGTCTAATTTTCAACCCAGCTTGTGATGATTAATGCACTTAATCTGTCTGTAGAGTGAAGAGTTTGATTCTGGTTGAAGCGTAATCTGAAAGATATTTCACAGCAAAAACAAGCCAACTCAGTTATCAGATGACTGAAAGAGACTTGTGCGTTAAGAAAACAGATTAAACTGAGGTTACAAAATGGACTTATCGAAGATCAAGGAACATTTGCCCATTTATGCAGAAGGTACTGGTGATTTGTTGCAAGGGGCATCTGACACCCATATTGGCAATGTAGACAAGGTAGAAGGTGGCAAGTATATCAAGATGACGAAGCATAGCGTTGTTGATGGACAACACCACTGGTTTCCTCTTCAATGGGTAAGAGCAGTAGATGAGCGTGCCGTCTACCTCAACAAAACGGTAGATCAAGTATTGGCAGAAATCAAGAATGAGCAGCCTGCTGATGTTTGAACACTTCAAACAATAGCATTAACGCGGTGTTCTGTAACTAAGGTAAGGCTTATCCATTCGCCTTTGTCGTTGTAACTGCGAATCATGCGCTGGCGTAAATTGGGTTGGATTAGCCAACCCAGTTCTAAAAATAAGGGTTGACGTAATTGGGCTTTGAGTGGAGAAGTTGCAGAAGCACCATCAGGTAAGAGTAAAACTTGCACCTGGTTTTGGGGATTTTGGTTAAAGTCGATGATGGAGCCTTTAATGGTAGCAGTGGAGGTGATTGTGCGCCCAGCAAAGCTAAGGCTTTGTGATAATCGCCCTGTGCTATCAAGTTGTAATTGCATTTTGGTTGGGTAAGTATCAGGCGATCGCCAATCCGGATATACTGTAATTGCTTCCCCCTGCCATTCTCCGAGTAAATCATCTACCGTTAACTGTGGGCGATGTACTTCCTGAGTGCCAGCTAAATGTTCTTGAATCAAAGTTAGTTTATCTAACTGAAGATTTTTATCAAACATCTGCACTAGACGCAAGCGGCGATTTTCATGAATTAAACCAAATTCTGCCCCAAATTCGGTAAACGGTGCAAGCTGAATCGAACCTTGAGAAAAAGCTCCATTGGGAAAAAATAGTGTACTCCTTCCCAAAGAACTGTATTCTAAAACCAAATCTGCTTGTCCTTGAAGACGCACAATCTGGCGAATCGTCTGGTTATTATTTAACCCTTCTAAAGAAACAACGCTTTTGATCTCTTTTTGAAGTTCACCCTGGGGCGACACGCGAGTGAATGAACCTTGCCATTCACCAAGATTTTTCAGCAAAGCTTCCCATTGTGAGTTCATAGTTATGAGTATCGCCGCACTGCAAATAAGCTACCCATTAATCCTACACCCGCACCGCCACTAAGGAGAATCAGTGGTAAAAGTAAAGTTTGTGCCATGCTAAGCTCCAAACCGTTAGAAATGAATTGAATGAATTCGGGTTGATTGGCTAGCAACCTGGTGAGACATTGTTGAATCAGAGTAATGAACGATAGGGCGAAAGCACCCCCTGCTAAACCAAAAGTAATTCCTTGTAAAATAAATGGTAGGACAATCCAAGCCGAAGTCGCACCCACCAGTCGCATAATTTCAATTTCTCGTCTTCGCGCCATCACAATTAAGCGAATGGTAGTTGTAGTAACCGAAGAAGCAGTTATGGTGAGTATCATCGTAATTATCAAGGAAATCCATTTCAACCCTTGATGTAACTGAGCAACACGTTTGACTGCTTCATCAACATACTGCACTGTATCTACTTCATGTAACTTAGCTAGCTGCGTTGCTAAAGTTGGTACAACAGCAGAGTTATGCGCTTTCACCTTAATCTCATCAACTAAAGGGTTATTACCTAGCTGTTGAGTCGCCTCCTCTAGATTAGAAATTCTCATTTCTTGAACTAATTTAGTCCAAGCTTGCTCTTTAGTAATGATTTTAATATCTCCTACCCCTGGCATTCTCGCCACAAGTGGCTCAATTGTTGTTGCCCTAGCACCCGGTTCAAGATAAACTGATACTTCTAGCTGGCTACCAAATTGGTTGAGCAGTTTTTCTAGCTGCCAGGAAGTTTGGAGACTCATACCGAATAAAAATAATAACACTGTAACGGTACTGATCGCCGCCCAATTCATCCATCCACCCCGTTGTAAACCGATCAAAGTCTCTTTAAGTAAGTAGTCAATATTACCGTTAAATTTGAACACATCACACCTAATTTTCGATTAAATGCATTTCTTGTGGGGTGGGCATCCTGCCCGCCCCTAGCTATGTATGAGACAATATAAATATTTTTAGTCTCATTTAGAATCAGTAAATATACGAATAACTGAAAATTCCGGAATCAACCCTGCTATTGTTGTAACAAAACCAGTACCATATCAAAGATAAGGAGAGACAATGCCTGAAGATTACGGAATTAGCATTAATCCTCAAGGAGATGTCATCGGTATTGCTGTTGGCGACTACAACATCCAAGAAGGTGTTTTCACAAAAACTAGCGGTGATGTGGCAAATGTAGTCAATGAAGTTCCTCAGTCACAACCAGTAGATGTACCCAACACAGAAACACTGTTGACGGAAACGCAAAAGAGATTTGAAGAAAATGATGAATTGTCTCCAGAAGAGAAGTCTCTTGCTCAGCAACACTTGAAAGCTTTAGAGTCGATCTCTGAGGGTACTACAAAGCAGGTTATGGAAGCAACATCACAAGAGTTTTTGCCAAATTTAGCATAAATTCGGGCCAGAGCAAGTAAAAAGAACCAAGTTAAAAGTAAAAAGATTGAATTTCTCTTTCTTTTACCTTTTAACTTTTAACTTTTAACTTTACAGTCTAGGGGTTCTTGATCGATCTACCCGCTTTAAGGATGGCACTACCTCAAACTCAAACGAGGCAATCCGACGCTCGTCTACATATACATCTATCATATGTTTACCAAGCGGGTCGCCGGAAACCATCGTCCAAGAGTTACGAATCACACCGTCTTTTGTCAACTGTGTACGAGTAGTCACTCCTTCAGTACCATTTGCTTCTATCGAGAAATTTTCACCATTATCAGTACCCCAAGATTCAGGACGTTGTGGTAATCTGATCACTTCTCGCCATGTGACTTCACCTTTGTAGTCTTTCATTTGAATACGCCACCCGTATTTGTTTCCTTCCTCTAGATGCACTTTAGTTGTCGGAATAAAGGTGGTTTTACCATTCTTGTCAACCCGGAAAACCCCGAACTCAGCTTTACTGACAGCGATCGCTCGTCTTGATGCTATAGTAGTACTGACGTAGTTAGAAGCAACATTAACAACTGAATTCGCCTTGAGTGGAGTGATAAGTAGAGAAAATAGCACAACTGTGGTAGCCCAAATCGAGAATTGCATAATATTTCAGCTAAATGTTGCGCTCTTATTGATATCTAATCCAACTCCTTTTTTCAGATACACAAATAACATTTCTCCCTCAGTTAGAGGTCTAGAATTGTTAAGATGAAATGAGAAAGTAGCGAATAAATAGACTCTGGACTAAACAGCGAGTTATAGGATCATGCCCGTAGAAATAGCAGTAGAGAAAAAAAAGTTAAAAAACCCACCCTTAAAACTTCATTATTTGGGCGATCGCGCCCTACGTCAACCTGCTAAGCGCATTGCTAAAGTGGACGATGAAATTCGCCAACTAGTGCGCGATATGCTACAAACCATGTACAGTCAAGATGGCATAGGTTTGGCTGCTCCTCAAGTGGGAATTAACAAACAACTAATTGTGATCGACTGTGAACCAGATAACCCAGCTAACCCCCCACTGGTGTTAATTAATCCTACCATCAAACAGTTTAGCCGAGAAATCTGCGTTGCTCAAGAAGGTTGCTTAAGTATTCCAGGGGTTTACCTAGATGTGAAACGTCCTGTAGTCGTGGAGGTAACATATAAAGATGAGAATGGGCGTCCTAAAACCTTAAAAGCAGGAGATTTACTTGGTCGATGCATTCAGCATGAGATGGATCACCTCAATGGAGTAGTATTTGTAGACAGAGTAGAAAATTCTTTAGTTTTGACGGAAGAGCTATCTAAGCATGGCTTCTCCCATCAAACAGTCAAGCCAATAGTATAGGATGATTTATCGGTGTATACAATAACTCCAAAAAGTGGTTTGTTTCTGCTATGCTCCTGTGTCGCAGCAATAGCAGCGGTTGGATCGGTTTTTGAACTCTCCTACGGACACCCAGATTTAGGTACTCAAACAACTGCGATTATACTAGCACTAAGTATTCCCCTCACAGCATTCTTTTTCTTTGCCGCAGTGAAGGATACTAGAGCTAATATGAAATAAGCATCAGGTGCTAGTAAGGAAAAGGAAAAAGGGCTGATGTGTCCTTTTCCCTTTTACCTTTTTCCCGCTTTTTGGGGGACGGGGAGTCAGAAGAGGGAAATCTGATTGAAAAATTGTAGATTCCCGACTTCTTTAAGAAGTCGGGAATCTGGAGATAGGGGATAGCTCCTAGCTGATTTTTTCCTCAATTAATCCGAAATACTTGATTCAGCTACTGTATTCAAAAAAAGATCTTGCATAAAGAGCAGCAAATAGTTCCTCATCTCGTGAGTGCAGTTGACAGATGTACAAGTCACAAACAATTTGTTTACCTCATTAAATGAAAGCAACTTAAAGCAATAGATAGCTATAGTCGCACTTAAAGATGAAAGCTACAAAAATTACATTTCATCTATCGGCAAAAGCGACTAATGCTGTTAAGATGAATAATTTCGTGCAGGAATTTGAATACAAGTAGAGGGAAAAATGAGACACGAAAAACTATCTCCAGGAATACTATTAGCATATGAAGACTATCAAACAGAAGGAGAACCAGCATTACTCATCCAAAAGCGATCGCTTGGTATAGTCACACCTCAAAGTACACTCAAATCACCCAGAACAGTTGTTTTTATCTACTGCGATCCACAAGCTGACTTGAGTCACCTGTCTCAATACGATATTAGAATCAATCAAGCCACAGGTAGTGTACGCACAGCTTACTTACCCATAGAAAGTTTAGATCCCTTATCTGAAGATCCAGCAGTACAGCGCATCAAACCATCACGTAAACTGCAACTGCGGATGGATGTTGCTACCAAAGCAGTACATGTGCCAGAGTTTAAAAACAACACCGGACTAACAGGCAAAGGAGTAATCATCGGGATTGTAGACAGCGGTATCGATGCAAAACATCCCTCCTTTGCTGGACGCATTTTACGTATTTGGGATCAAACCTTACCTGGTTCTGGAGTACCAGAAGGCGGCTATGGAATAGAATTAACCGGAGAACAACTAAAAACTTCCACCGACACAGTAGGTCATGGAACCCATGTTGCCGGAATTGCCACTGGGGTAGATACTACCTATGGAGGTATTGCACCAGAAGCCCAAATACTAATTATTAAATCAGACTTGCAAGATGCCCACATCGCTGATGGCGTCCGTTACGTTTTCCGCATCGCCAGAGAAATGGGACTTCCTGCTGTAGTAAATTTGAGCTTAGGTGGACATGCCGATGCTCACGATGGTAGCGACTCTTTATCTAAAATTATCGACGCCGAAAGTGGTCCTGGACGAATTGTTTGCTGTGCTGCTGGCAATGAGGGTAATGATAACATTCATGGTCAAATCATTGTCCCTGCTGGTAAAATGGATACCATGCGCTTTCGTGTGCCATCTAACCAAGTGAGCATAGCATGGTTAAACGGTTGGTATCCAGGCAATTCTCAGTTAGAAGTATCACTGCAAAGTCCTAACAGATACGTCACACCCTGGCAAAAAATTGTTACTAATGGCAATCCTGCACAAAATTACACTTTACCAGATGCACGAGTACAGATAGTCACACCAGGACCAGATAAAGCTAACGGCGATTATAACTTCTTCGTGCAAATTCGTAGTAGTGGACCAATGCAAGTAACGGGAGGAGTGTGGCAACTACGGGTAAAAAACACTTCCTCAACTGAAGCACGCCTGGATGTGTGGACTTTAGACGATGCACAAGCAGTATTTTTCAGCGGCAAGAGTATCCAAGACGCAGTTAAAATTGGTTCGCCCGGAGCAGCAAAGAATGCTGTGACAGTTGCTTCCTACACTACCAAAGTCAAGTATACAGATATTGACAACAAGCCGCGAGAATTAGGCTTAAAATTAAATGATATATCTGAGTTCAGCAGTGAAGGTCCTCTGCGCAATAATGCTCAAAAGCCAGATGTAGCAGCACCTGGTGCGATGATTGTTTCCGCCCTCTCTAGTGATGCAGGTTACGATCGTTCCAAAATTGTTAATTCCCAGTTCGTGGTGTTAGCTGGTACAAGTATGGCAGCACCCTTCATCACTGGCTTAGTAGCATTGCTGTTGCAGCGCGATCCAAAACTCGATCCCTCTGGTGTCAAAGACCTACTTCGCAAAAATAGTACCATTCCCGGAAAACCAGCAGGAACTTTTGATAACAAATGGGGCTTTGGACTGATTGATGCACTAAAACTTTAACAAGACTTCAACTCTACACAAGGATAGGTAACAGCATCTAGCAAAATTTGATAAGTTGATTCTATCAAAGGTACACAAGTCTGTGTCACTAGGACTACTTATGAATTATCAAAAGCTAGACGCTGCCCTTGCAATGGCGATGAATGACGTTGAAAACCCTGAAGAACGTAATCTAACCGTCTTCATTCACACCAAAGATGCCAAATCTGTTCAAGAAGCTGAATTTTTGACTAATTTAGGTGTCAGTGGTGTCACTAATGGAAAAGATGTATTTACGGCAACGCTGTCGCCTAATGCAATTTCCCAGTTGTCAGAGCAGCCTTGGGTAGAGCAGCTTAACTTATCACAAAAATTGCGTTTAGTCAATACTAGATGAGGAAAAACCCGGTAACTGTGCCACCGGGTTTTTCTGTTCATTTGAGAGAAACCTGAATGTTTTAAAGCAATAAGTTAGTTTTTGTAAGTTAGTAATTTTCGGTACTTGTAACAATTTAAAGTTATGCAAAACACATTAGTTGACAAAATATTCCGTGACAGCAATGGCGAAATTGTCATAGCTCAGCCGCCAAATCTACCAATTATTGTCTGGGTAACAGCTACTTTACTTAAACTAGTTTTTACAACAGGCGAAATTAATACAGGGTTAGACTTAGTGGCTTTTGGCTCTTTATTTACTTGGGCGTGGCTGGAATTATTTCAAGGCGTTAATTATTTTCGTAGAGCGCTAGGTTTTGTTGTACTGATTGGTGTTATATTATCCAGAACTGTGGGTACTGATTTACTTAACGTTCTGTAATGTGAAGGGCGATCGCATTACACAAATGCTAACTGGAGTCCATACCGAAATGCAAATTGAACCATACGAAGATAGTCAACTTGATGCCATCAAGAACCTTTCAATTCGGGCATGGACTCCCGTATTTGATTCGATTCAGAAAGCGATAGACTTGGACGTGTACCGCTCATTCTATCCAGACGGTTGGCGTGTAAGCCAGCTTCAAGCTGTTGAGTCCGTATGTAATGCAGCAGATACAAAAGTGTGGGTGGCGCGAGACTCTGGTTCAACCGTAGGTTTTGTCGCCGTGAAACTCCACTCAGAAAGCAGTATGGGAGAAGTTTACATGATCGCCGTCGATCCAGACTATCAACGTCGAGGCATTGGCACAGCTCTGATGGAATTTGCTCTTGATTGGATGAAAGTTGCTGGGATGTCTGTGGCGATGGTAGAAACCGGCGGTGATCCCGGTCATGCCCCGGCACGTTATACTTATGAAAAGCTGGGTTTCGGGTTGTTACCGATCGCCAGATACTTCAAGAAGTTGTAGATTAACCTTTAAATCGCAAACTTCAATAATACAAGACACAACATTATTCACAAGAGTTTCCATCGTATCTTGACTGATTGAAGGCTGAGAAAAAACAAAATTCAACAGCATCTTTCCCTGAAAAGTGGAAACATTCGTAGCGAAAACACCTGCATACAAAGAATTAGAACCAGCGTAACTGATTTCTTCTAGTTCAAAAGAGCCGTAAACTTTTGGTATATTTACTTTGCCAATATTAGAGACAGATACAGTGGCAGGAACTTGATTGGGAAAAGCGAGACAAAATTCGATCAACTCCTTCGACACCAATATCATCTTAAAAATATCGCTGTGTTTTGTCACAGCTTCAAGATGTTGTTTCACATTCCGAGCTAATTCCCAGAATGATGTATTAGCATATACGGTGTGAAAACCCATTATAGACGAAGCAAACACACCCATGTGTTCATCGGTGATCGCAGGTTCAAGACGTTTCCTCAAATCAAAATATGACAGGCAAGTCATTCGGACATCTTTTCTCTTACATGGCGCTATTTTTCTTGCTACTGTCAACATCAATGCAGCACACAAAGCACTCTGCACTGTAGTATTTTCTTGCCTGCAACAATTTACTAGCTGTTGAGTTAACTCTGGGTCAAGTTGTCTGTGAACCAAGCCACAACTACGCTTTATAATGGGTGCATACTTTTCAAAACCTAGTGTTTGCGATCGATGCCAAATTTTGTAAAACCCAAGCCGTAACAACAGAAGCACCCCACTTAACCTACCTCTAAAACCCTTTGTCCATTTGGGTAGTAGTTCCTCAATAGGTGGAAGCGCTTTTAAGCTATCCACTGAATTGATTAACTCACCAGAGGCAATTTGATCACAGTAAACCAATATTTCCGAGTGAAGTCGAACGCACGATAATGCATCCGAAACCGCGTGGTGCGCTGTTGTAATCAAGTAACTTACATAGTCTTCACTTGATATTTGAACAAGCACAGCTCGCAGCAAACCAATACTTGTATCAATTTGCTCGTTCAGTTCTTCACGAGCAACTTCTTGCCAATGGCAATTGTGTTTCACCACACGCAAAGCAATCTTGGGTGTCCCTTCAGTTTGAAAGCGGAGATGATTAGGAGAGCCAACAATCAGAGAATTAAGACGGGGGTGACGTTGTTGAATTATATCTAGGGACTGTCTGACCATTTTCTCATTCAGAGGTCCCTTGATCCGACTAATAGTGACTACATTCCAGGTTTTAGCACAGCGATTTAAGATTTCCATCGCTTGCTCGACACGTCCTAGTTTTCTGTTAGCAATCATGAAGTTATCTTTGCCTTAAGAGAAGCAAAATGTTTTCCACCTAGTTCAATTTCTCCTTTTTGACAACCAGTCTTTACTCTTTCAATTAAATATTCCATATCATTGGCGATGATATTCGTGCCATGATCTGGTTCTATCAAACTAGCTAAAGTAATATTTTTGCCTTGTTGTACCAAGTTATAAATACTCAAAAAATTGAATACTCCTGATTCATAGGTTCCACAAGGCACTGAAGGATTATTAACTCCAGCATAATGTTCATTCTCCTGAAACCACTGAACATTTGGGTATCCGTGGAAATGGATCATTGGTAAACCATTTCTAATTAAATCTGGTGCATATAAAGCTGTAGATAAAGCTATTCCCAACATAACATACACATCATAGGAAGGCTTGATATCTACTACTTGAGGATCGACTAAGAGCGGTAACTGTAACAATAACCTCTCTGTTAAACCAATTCTCACTATGTCGTCCAGACTCAAGTTGGTTTTATTTGAGCCAGAACGAGCACTTAAAATCCAGATATCGGGAATTTGCTTAAATCTATATTCAGTTCCGATCTTAGTTTTTAAATACCGTCTACCTATGACATTTTGGCGTACTTCATCACGATTAAATCCTTCAACAGGAGATAGCTCTTCCCAATCCCTATCAGTTATCTCCACTTCTCCAACGTAATGTGGTGGCTCTGCATAAGCAACAAAACCATAAGAGACACCTGTTCTACCATTTACGATGACGTTGACGATATCTCTATAGGACTTTCTTTTAATCAACTCGCTGAGCGAAGTACCAGAAGGAAAGAGATTGGTTTCGGCAAGCTGATTACCCAAGCTAACTAGTTTTTGTGCATAACTGGATTGGCGAGAGTCGAATTGTTCTATTTTAAATTTGCTCAATGGCAAAGGTAATATGGGAACGTAAACCTTGGGAATAAGTGAATTTAAAACAAAACTATCTATCTCATTTCTAGAAAATACAGAATCGGAAAGATTCATATTCAGAATAGAAAAATTGGTATGAGACACTCCAATCACAATTTCGGAAAATGTCCTGATGAGAGTATTCAAACCAATCTTTATCTTCTGTTGATAGGAATCGGAATTAACAAACTCGTTATCTAATTCCGTGAGTACAATTACTTGAGTATTTGTTAGATTTTCAATATATTTTACAGCACAATCTTCAGCCCAACCAATTAACTGACCAATTCTCGCAACTGAGACTTTTTGATTTTTTCCAATAAAAAAGGAATAGATTTGATATAATCTCTCGGCTATAAATTGATTAAATTGAGTAACTATAGAAGGTACTCTATCTACATCTATGACAGCGTTTATACTAGATTTTACTACTCTGGTTTTGATTCCTTTTTTCCAATTTAAAAACGGAATATTAATTTCATAACGAAATTCTGTTGTAGCTTGTTCCCATGGTAAAATTTTCACTCCATATGAGAGGAGCTTCTGTTTTAGTTCTTCTCTAAATGTGAGTATTTCTTCATTTTTGTATTTATTTGGTACAGGTCTAAAGGTGACAGCAAGCCTTTGCGCCATCAGTTTAGGATCGATAATTGGTTGCTTACATTCTGAATTTAATTGATCGCCTACTTCCCCAATTAAACGACCGATTGTTTGTAAACTTAATTCGTGATTTGGCGATGGTGGATGAGAACTTATGGTCACATTACTCTGACGTAGAAATGCCATAATTTCTGGCTTGTGTGCAACTATTTCTGCCTGTATATCTGGTGTTAATATTCCTTTGGGAGAACGGATATTTAGTGTGTCATTCTCAACCCAAATCTGTACAGACTGTTGCGTGAGAGTTGCCAAAATTTCCGATGTATTCATACTTTTTGCAATCTCTTTGTATTGGGGACTGGGGACTGGGGACTGGGAACTGGGAACTGGGAACTGGATCTTCCCAATCCCCAATACCTAATCCCTAATCTCTAATCCCTGTTGTTAAATTTGAAAAAGTTCTGTTTCCACACCCAATTCTTCGGCTAAACGCTGAGAAAGCGATTCAATAGTGGGATAATGCCATACTAGCAGGGGAGACAACTGAAATCCTAGCAAATTCCCTACTTTATGAGCCACGATCATAATCTGTGCTGAATCCAAACCGTAGCTGTCAAAAGGTGCTTGAATGTCTATCTCCACTGGTTGGAGTCCGAGTACTTCAGCAAGAAAAGACGCCAGCCATACTTGAAGATCTTTTGCAGTGTAAGAATGCTGTGGAGTTGAAGCGGGATTGGATAAACTCATAGAGACTCCGAGAATTTAGCAGAAATTCCTTGATAAAGGTGCAGCAAACATGAAGATAGGCAGATATGACGGCAGTAGAGAAAGCTAATCTCACAACCCTTCATCAAAGCTAATTTCCTCATAAGGTAAATATATTTTCACCCAGTTGTGTTGCCAAATTGGCATCTTATTAGCCGAGCGAGAATAGGGCTATATATATCGCAAGTTAGATGACAATTTGACACTTATAATAATGATATATATATGTAAAATTGAGCAAGCGCTACCAGAAAGCGCGATCGCCACTGCTATACAAAAAGCATATTCCCAACTGATCTGGGCAAAATCTACCCTCCCCCCCTAGAAAGCGATCTCACACAGTCCTAAACTTGTAGGTGAGAGCTGAAAGGCAGTAGGGAGAAATTGTTGTGAAAAATGTTCTAGGAATCATTCTTGGTGGCGGTGCAGGAACTCGGCTTTATCCGTTAACCAAGTTACGCGCTAAACCAGCAGTACCAGTGGCGGGAAAGTATCGCCTCATCGATATCCCCGTCAGTAACTGTATTAACTCCGAAATATTCAAAATATACGTTCTCACCCAATTTAACTCAGCTTCTCTGAATCGTCACATTGCTCGTACCTACAGCTTTGCTGGCTTTACAGAAGGTTTTGTCGAAGTCCTAGCTGCACAGCAAACCCCAGAAAACCTCAGTTGGTTCCAAGGTACAGCTGATGCAGTTCGCCAGTACCTGTGGCTGTTGGAAGAATGGGATGTAGAAGAATATCTGATCCTTTCTGGAGATCACTTGTACCGCATGGACTACCGTGATTTTATCCGTCGCCACCGGGAAACAGGGGCAGATATGACTCTCTCGGTGATCCCGATTGACGAACGCCGCGCTTCTGACTTTGGTTTAATGAAAATTGATGGCGAAGGTAGGGTGATCGACTTCAGCGAAAAGCCGAAAGGTGAAGCTTTAAAGAAAATGGCTGTCGATACTACTGTACTGGGATTGTCACCAGAACAAGCCCAAGAGCAGCCCTATATTGCCTCAATGGGGATTTATGTCTTTAAAAAAGATGTTTTGATTAAGTTGCTGAAAGAATCTTCACACAGAACTGATTTTGGTAAAGAAATTATTCCCGAATCAGCAAAGGATTACAACGTTCAAGCCTACCTATTTAATGATTACTGGGAAGATATTGGAACAATCGAGGCATTTTATCATGCAAATTTGGCATTAACTCAGCAACCTACACCACCTTTTAGTTTCTATAACGAAGATGCGCCAATTTATACTCGCGCTCGTTACTTACCTCCCAGCAAACTGCTAGATTGTGAAATTAAAGAATCAATGATTGGTGAAGGTTGTATTCTGAAGAAATGCCGCATTGAACATTCTGTGTTGGGTGTGCGATCGCGTGTTGAGGCAGGCTGCGTCATTCAGGATTCTCTAGTCATGGGCGCAGATTACTATCAACCATTTGCTGAACGTCAATCTGACTGTACACACAAGGACGTACCCTTAGGTATCGGTGCTAATACTACCATTCGTGGTGCAATAGTTGACAAAAACGCCCATATAGGCTGTGATGTGAAAATTATCAATAAAGATAATGTTCAAGAAGCCGAGCGCGAAAGTCAAGGCTTTTACATCCGCAGTGGTATTGTCGTCGTGTTAAAAAATGCTGTCATTAATGATGGAACGATAATTTAGAACTAGATTCCCGACAACTTTTACGAAGTCGGGGATCTGATGGTCAATAAAATGACTAAACTGATTCTCTTAATTGGACTTCCTGGTAGTGGTAAGACAACATTAGCAAAAAAATTGCTGGCAGAATGTCCCCAGCTACGGTTAATTTCTACCGATACTATCCGGGGACAACTGTTTGGCAATGAAGCGATTAAAGGATCGTGGCTGCTGATTGGGCAGGAAGTTGAACGGCAATTTCAGCAAGCCATTTTATCAGGTAATGGAGTAATATATGATGCCACCAACACTCGGCGGGATTATCGTCGTGAAACAATTGCTCTAGCCCGCGAATCAGGTTTTACAGAAATTATTGCCCTTTGGCTAAATACTCCTATATGGTTGTGTTTGGCACGCAACAAAAAGCGAAAACGTCAAGTGCCAGAGGACGTTATTTTTCGGATGCACCGTCAACTACGTGATGCTCCTCCTAGAATAGAAGAAGGAATAGACCTAATCATCTGTAGTTCAGAACAGGAGTACGGAAATTGCGCTGACAGCATCAGCAATAACCGCACACTTATTTAATTTCTTATTTGATAACTTAAGATCAGAGTTTATATGTACAAGTAGGATGTTAATTGCTAACGGCTAATTTTGATTAACCATTAGCTATTATCTTTAATGTAATTTATAGAGGAGGCTGGTAGATGGCTACAACCGACTTCAAAGACTACTACGCAATATTGGGAGTTACTAAGACTGCCACTCCAGAAGAAATTAAACAAGCTTTTCGTAAACTAGCGCGTAAGTATCACCCTGACGTTAACCCCAACAATAAACAAGCAGAAGCACGTTTTAAGGAAGTTAACGAAGCATATGAAGTCTTATCAGATCCTGATAAGCGGAAAAAATACGACCAATTTGGTCAATACTGGAAACAGGCATCTGAAGGCTTTCCGGGGAGTGCTGGTGTCAATGTGGGTGGTTTTGATTTCAGTGAGTATGGTAGTTTTGATGAATTTATCAATGAATTACTAGGACGTTTTGGCGGAAATACTAAAGGTACAAGACAAACTTACTCTTACCGTACAAATACAGGTGCAACAGGTAATTTTAGTAACTTTAGTGATTTTGGTTTTCAAGATGTCGCTGCTGGTGCTGCCCAAGATAGCGAAGCCACAATTACTCTCACTTATGCTGAAGCATTTAATGGTGTACAAAAACACCTTAATTTAGGGAACGAAGTAATTGATGTTCGCATCCCTGCGGGTGCAAAAACCGGAAGTCGTTTGCGGGTGCGCGGTAAAGGACAACTAAATCCTTTGACGAAACAACGGGGTGATTTGTATTTAAAGGTTGAACTTCAACCTCACTCATTTTTCCAATTTGAAGGCGATAACTTAGTTTGTGAAGTAGCGATCGCACCAGATGAAGCAGTGTTAGGAGCCACTATTGATGTACCTACACCTGATGGTATGGTTAATGTGAAAATCCCGGTTGGTGTACGTTCTGGTCAATCTTTACGCTTACGTGGTAAAGGATGGCCTCAAGCTAGAGGGGGACGCGGCGATCAGTTAGTCAAGATCGCGATCGCACCACCAAAAGATCTCAGTCCCGAAGAACGGGAATACTATGAAAAAATTCGCGCTATACGTACTTTTAATCCCCGCAGTAATTTACAGCAAATTAAGTTGTAATTATGAGAAACCCGGTTTCGTAAAAGTTACCGGGTTTCTCATCGCCAGCGTTTGTAACTCAAATATGATTGCTATATAATCTATTAAATTGTTCTAAAAGTGTTTCAACGCTGGCGTTATGGTCGAGGAAAGAAAATAAATGTTTATAACGAAGTTTGCCTTCTTGATCTAATACAAATTGTCCTGGCAAAGGCGCTCCTAGTGCCTGTCCTACTTCATAGGCGCGAAAAGTACGACAACTTGGATCGCTAAGCAAAGGCATTTTTAAATTTAAATCCCTCGCCACTATTTTACTTTGCCTTTCGTCAGTACTAGTAATCATCAAAACTTCAATTCCCCGATTTTTAAACTGCTCGTAGTTCTCATTCAAAGCTTTAATATGAGGAAAGCAGAAGGGGCAGTATTGCTTTTCTGTAAAAATCCGCGTCAAGGCAAGTAACACAGGTTGCTTGCCTTGATAATCAGATAATTTTACTTTTGTTCCAGTCTTAATCTCTGGGAGGTTAAAACCCGGTGTTACCTCTCCCAAACGCAACATATTTGTTGCTGGTACGGGAATAAAATTGCGGAGGAAACGCTCATTAAGTAAGCCGCTAAAATCACTTGAAGTTAACATAAAACTTGGCAAAAGTTAAAGTTTAAACTGCAAAATTCCCGACTTCTTCAAGAAGTCGGGAATCTGAGAGCATCTGAAAAACTGAAGTACTAGACAGCAGCAAAGTAGACTTTAGACTTAACCGGATCGGGAACCATTGTGGCGTCACCAGGCTGCCAACCTGCGGGGCAAACCTCGTCAGGGTGAGACTGGACGTACTGAATGGCTTTTAATGTCCGTAAGGTTTCATCAACGTTGCGTCCAAAAGCTAGGTTGTTGATTGTAGCGTGCTGGATCACACCATCTTTATCGATAATGAACAAGCCACGCAAAGCAACACCAGCAGCTGGATCGAGAACGTTGTAAGCGGCGCTAATTTCTTTTCTAATGTCAGAAACTAGGGGATAATTAAGGTCGCCTACACCACCAGACTTGCGATCTGTTTGAATCCAAGCTAAGTGAGAAAACTCGCTATCAACAGAAACACCAAGGATTTCGGTGTTAATATTTTTAAATTCTTCGTAGCGATCGCTAAAGGCTGTGATTTCGGTAGGGCAAACAAAGGTAAAGTCTAAGGGATAGAAAAACAGGATGACATACTTACCGCGATAGTCGGAAAGTTTAAGATTCTTAAACTCCTGATCAAATACAGCAGTTGCTGTGAAGTCAGGAGCCTGTTGACCTACACGGAGGCATCCTTCTGTTGAGTAAGTGAGGGGCATTAACTTAATTCTCCTTCAACTTATATCCATCAGCGTCGTGGTGGGTTCAGGTCAGTTCTCACTCACCGTCTGCGCCATCACAGTTTAATTACGATCTGTTACGACTATATCATAGTCATAACGATTTTGAGTAGTCAATGGTTGATTTAGATACAAGAGAATGGGTGCTTACCAACGGCTTGGGTAGTTTTGCCAGTGGAACAGTTTGTGATGTCCGTACTCGGACTTATCACGGCTGGCTATTTGGTGCGACAAATTCCTCTTCTGGGCGCACTTTGCTATTTTCGCACCTAGAAGCCAGCTTAGAACTCCCGGCGCAAATTTTAGCGTTAGGAACAAATATTTGGGGTGGTGGTCAAATTGAGCCAACAGGGTATCAACTGCTGCGCTGTTTTGATATTCACAAAGGAACGAAATGGATTTGGGGCGATCAAGAGTGGCAATTAAGCAGGCAAATGATCATGCCTTATACGGGAATAGGGCAAGGGGCAAGGGGCAAAGGGCAACAGAGTAATCACAGTAATGCCCAATTTTGTCATAGTCTGTTAATTCAGTACCGCTATGAAGGCTTTGATGCAGCGATTTTAAGGTTACGACTGCTGATTGGCGATCGCGATTTACACCATCCACAAAAAGCAACTGGGCAATTGCATTTTTCACAAATGCTGGGGCAACAGCAAGTTTGTTTACAAGCGATCAATTCTGGTAATTTTGGTACACCTTGGCACTTACGTTGGAGTAAAGGAAAATATCAAATCGACCCAGTATGGTACTGGAATTACAGTTTACCAGAAGAAACCAACCGGGGATTAAGCGACGAAGAAGACCTTTATAGCCCTGGATACTTGACAATTAATCTTAAACCAGGAGACGCAGTTACTCTAGAAGCAAGGGTGGGTTTTCCAGAAAGATTGTCCATTCTCACAGAAGAAGCTTTTGCAGAAGTGATGGAAACAGAGCATGTAAGGCTTTGTGATATTTTTGCACAGGCTTCGCTTTTGAGAAAGCAGTTTCAAGACAAACAAGCAGGAGAACTGGCAAAAACAGGAGAACAAAAATTTTCCATCTCCCCTACTCACAAACTCACAAACTCCCCTACTCACAAACTCCCCTACTCTTCAATCTGCCAAAAACTACTAAAAGCGGCAGATCAATTTATCATCACCTCATCTACCGAGCCTCGCATCATTGCTGGTTATCACTGGTTCAATGATATAGGACGGGATACCCTAATTGCTTTACCTGGACTAGCTCTGGTTCCACAACGCTTTGACTTGGCAAAGGGATTGCTGCGAACTTTGGGAGCTTCATGCCGCTATGGTTTAATTCCTAATGCCGAACCTGCGATTGGTGAACCGTTTTACAACAATATGGATGCGTCATTATGGTGGATTGAAACTTTGGGACTTTACTTAGAAGCTACCCAAGATTGGCAGTTTTTAATCGAGCAATACCCCATAGTACAGCAAATATATAAAGCTTTGATTGGTGGCACAAGATATAATATCCAGGTTGATTCAATTGATGGGCTGGTGAGTGGGTTTGCGCGTGGTTTAGCCCTCACTTGGATGGATGCGGTAGTAGAGGGGCAGCCCGTGACTCCTCGTCGTGGTAAGCCAGTGGAAATTAATGCTTTGTGGTATTCGGCTTTGTGTTGGGCAAGTCGATGGGCAGAAATTTTGAGCGAATACCAAGCCGTGGCTGATTCGGCACGTTTGATTAAACAAGCGCAGCGCTATACCCAACATGCACAACAAGTGAAAGCCTCGTTGCAAAAGTTTTGGAATTCCGATCTTGGCTACTTGTACGATACTATTGACCCTGATGATTATCGTAATACCCAAATTCGCCCCAATGCAGTTTTGGCGCTTTCATTCTCACATTGTGGGTTTTCTCAACACCAGGGGCGTCAAATACTCACTAAAGCTGTGACTAGTTTGCTTACTCCTTATGGTTTGCGCAGTTTAGCTCCGAGCGATCGAGAGTATGTAGGTAAATACGTGGGTGATTCTATTCAACGCGATCGCGCTTATCATCAAGGTACTGTGTGGTGTTGGCTGATTGGTCCTTTTGTTCGTGCGTGGCAGCGTTTCTATGCTGATGAACCATTACCCTTCGATTGGCAAAGACTGCTGAATCATTTTCTTGCTGAAGCTTGTCTTGACTCAATTTCCCAGATTTTTGATGGTGATGAGCCACATACACCCAGAGGTGCGATCGCACAAGCTTGCTCTGTTGCTGAAGTTTTGCGCCACTTTGTTGATTAAATATTGAGAATTCTGAATTCTGTTTTCTGAATTCTCAATCCTTTTTCATGGCTCAGGTCGGATTTGAACCAACGACCCCAGGCTTATGAGTCCCGTGCTCTAACCAACTGAGCTACTGAGCCACAACAAATGCTGTCGCTTCTAAATTTAGCACAATAATTTCGTGCTTGGCTACCCCTACATAAAATTATTTTGAGATTAACTAGAGTGTAGACGAAACTCCACTCTTGACAGCCATTTAGGTGCGACAGCCAGTAACTAAATGCGTGGTTGTGGTAACAAAGCTATGGGGTTAACTGCTCCTTGACCTGAGGGATGGATTTCAAAGTGGCTATGAGGGCCGGTGCTGAAGCCTGTGCTACCCATTGCGGCGATGGTTTCGCCTTGGCGTACTTGTTGACCCACTTGTACCATAACTTTACTGTTATGACCATAACGAGTCAAGGAGCCATCAGGATGGCGGATATCTACTAGATTGCCATAACCACCACTATTCCATCCAGCTTTTTCCACCACACCATCAGCTGCCGCGTAAATTGGTGTACCTGTGGGACCGGCAATATCAATGCCCTTGTGCATTCTTCCCCAACGCCAGCCGTAGCCGGAAGTCAGGACACCTTTTGCGGGCCAAATATAACTTCCGGTAGATGCTGTTGTCTCATCAATTGGTCTAGGTAAATATCTATCCACTGCTGCCAGAGGTGGTAAATCTGGAGCGACTGGAGTGCCGCGCATAGTGCTCAGGGATTGTGAAGCATCTACATTCCGAGCAGGTATTGTGACAGTAGTACGGTTGGGTAAGTATTCTGGATTAATTGGTTCTTCAGTATTTTGATTTGTACGGGAACGGCTAGAAGGCTTACTGTACTCGTACATCGGTTTGGGAACCGAAATCGGTACTGGCTGATTATTTAAACTGGGAACGGGAATGGTTACGCTAGAATTGTTAATAGCTTCATCATTCCTTTGAATACCTTCTGACACAACTACGTTACCAGAGGAACTTCCTGACTGTTGAGTGCGGTACTTTTCCCGTAGTCTTTCAATTTCTGCTTGTAAGCTGCGTAGACGTTGGTTTTTCAGTTTCGTCTTTTTCACCGTAGCACCTTGTTGTGCTACTAACTGCTGAGTTAATGCTGGTGGAATTGGGCTATCACCACCTATACCGTGAGATACTTCTGGTGTTGTTGCCAATGTCGGCGCATTTGCAGCGGCAGTTGGTTCTGTGACTGGTTTAAATTGAGTATTTGTGCTGATTGGTGTTGAAACACTAACACTGCTGTGTTCAGTTTTTGTGCTTGTGTTGTTGATATCAACAGTCGCTGAGGGGGTAACAACATTGGAGTTACTTGTCAAAGGCATTTGGGTAACAGTGCCAACTCTTGTGGCAGTTGCAGGGATTTGCGTTTGACTGCTTGGCAGTTGCGGATTCCCTTGACTGTTTGCCTTGATTAGTTCTGATACTGTACCATAGCTACTAGCTGTAACTGCTTGTGTTTCTTCTGTAGCATCAGCTATTGGTGTGCTTGTGGCATTATCCACTGATGTCACTGGTGTGGCTGAGGCAAGAGGCGCTGGTTGAGCTAGATACCTCTGCTTCAACCTTGACACTAACTTTGTTCTGCTCGTACTGGGTTGTGATTGCTGTGGGATTTGACTAGTTTTTTCCACAGTAGTCATCGGCATCATTGGCGTTACCTTTGGTAACTCATCTTGGTTTTCCTTCTGCCGTGACTCAGCTAGAGTTGCTCTCAAACGATTCGACTTTTGCTGTAAGCTGGAGAGCGCAAACTCTTGCTGTGCTTTTAGTTGAACATTGATTGGATTACTAACTGTGCCTGCTTGTGCTGGATTTGAGTCAGCAAGAACGCTTTGATTGCCTGTAAATCCCAGATTTTTGTTGTTTTTGAACTGTGACACATTGGTTTTATCCTCATGGCTCAGTTCTTTTACTTCAGTGGATTTCGAGGCTGTTAGTTTGTTTGAAAGCATTCGAGCTTCTTTATTTGCCTCGACTTGCCATTGAGCCGCCAGCCCTGGCACTTGTGAAACTGCTGTTGGTTCGACTATGGCAGCATTTTCTGGTTTAACAACTGGCGTTGCTTGATTCAGTTGTAATTCTGAATCGTTCGTCGGAATTGTCGAGGCGGCATTTTGATTGCCTACAGTTTCTGCTGCTATGGCTCCATCGCTTTGTCGAGTAACCAGTAGACTGGTTGCTCCCATTGAGATGGCTAAGCCAATCATGGCTACTTTTGTTGGCATTAGGCGGTTAACCCGTGGATTGAGGGATGGCTCCATATGGGCATCTTCGCTGAGAGTGTTTTCTAGCACAGCTTTCTCTTTTTTCTTCAATGCTCGTTTCAAAGACGACCTCCTAATGATCACGCTTGGCTTAATTGAATAACAAGTTTTTCAATCTGATACTAGTCAATGATTTAGATCACTACGAACAATAGATCAAGATCACACCTACCAGAGATACTTAGGCAAGATTAACTTGATTTTGGCTATTTAGACAAGTTCATACCAATTTATAAATCTTAAATTTTTGTACTTAATTTTTCTGTTCCACTCCTCACACCCTAAAGATGTTTCCGTCTTTACAGTTGTTTTCCCAAGTTTACTGAGACTGTTTGCCAGTGTTGCACTGCAACGTTTTTCTTTGTACGTTGTACCCGTATAGTGATATTTTCAGCGTTTTTTCATCTAATCCGATTTCCCAAGACGAGACTTTACGTTGATTATTCCCCAAAAAACAACCGTAATAACTCGCTGGGATTGTTGCACCTTTGTAAAACTTAAACCCGGAACAACAAAGCCCAAATGTCCAATATGACTGTACTTTAAGACTTTTGTTCCTAGAATTAGCACAAGCTAGGTTTATGAAAATCTATCATTCAATTTCACAACTCTTTCAAATCTTATATATGAATTTCTTATATTACTTCATCCATATTTATCAGTATTTTTGGTGAGAATATGCTTTAGGTTCTACTATACTGTATAGTAAATAGCAGTGGTACTACTGAAAAGAAAAAATTCTTTCTCTTCATCAATTATTCACAAAACTTACTTTTCCTTGATATGGGAATCCGGTTTGATTTTGGATGTGATTTCAGCCTTGAAATGCCCACTCTACTGTAAATAGCCTAACTGGCGACGAGCTTCAAATAGCCCCACTGCTACACTTACAGACAGATTTAAGCTCCGCACTCCTGGTTCACTCATGGGTATGTAAAGCGTCGCATCACAACCTGTGACAATTTCTAATGGTAAGCCAGTAGTTTCACTGCCAAATAATAGCCAGTCATCGTCACGAAACTGAAAGTCCACATAACTACAACTACCTCTAACGCTGAATCCTAGCGTTCTTCCCCCACGTAATTGATGTTCGGCTTTGAATGCTTCCCACGATTCGTGATAATGCAGCTTTACATATGGCCAGTAATCTAATCCTGCTCTTTTCAGATAGCGATCGCTGATTTCAAACCCCAACGGTCCTACCAAGTGTAACTCTGTACCCGTAGCTGCACAAGTACGACCAATATTTCCTGTATTGGGAGGAATCAGCGGATTAACTAAAACTACTTGCGGCATTTGCGGATTACCTGTCTACTGGCAATCAATTTAGCGTAGCAAAATTTCAAATCTACCATTAGTTAGAGGTAATCTATAGTTTTTTTTAATAATTCACTTTTTTTTAGATTGATTAGAAATTTAAAACAGCAAAATGTTTCCCAAACTCTCAATTTTATCGTTTAGGGAAACATTATTAAGAAATGTTAATTTTTATGTCAAATAATTGAATTGACAAAAAAAGGCGATCGCCGATCTTGTCAAAACTGTCAAGCTTAGTTTAAGCTTGCTTATACGAACACAATTTGTCTTCTAGTTCTGCTTCGCGCTCATGAGTGGTACTAATGGCTTGAGTAATTACTTGGCTTGTACTAATGCCAAGAGAATGCAGCCGTAACCATTGTTGAGCTTCGTTGCCTTCACGCAAGATTTTTTGTAAAGGAGAAAGGAAACAACTAAACCCGTTTTGTTTGGCAATTCCCCAAACCTCAACCATCATCTCACTAATCCAGTCTCTAGCAGATATATATCGACCATCTTGCCAACGTTGAAGTTGAGCGTCAAGACTTAATTTTGCTGCTGCGGCTTCGTTAAGAGCAGTAAGGGAAATTAATTCGTCAGGGGAAAAGATACTTTGTGAAAGAGGGTCTATAGTGGGATTGGCAATGATTTGCAATAACCGCGCCTCTAGTAAAGCACTAATCGCAAGCAAAGCAATGGGATCTGTAACTAAATCGCAAATTCGCAATTCCAAACGATTTAAATTGTAAGGGCGATTGTCACCATTAGGACGTACTGACGTCCACAAATGACGAACATTTTGCATTGTCCCTTTTTCTAACTGCTCTTGTACCCATTGAATATGGTGGGCGTGGCTAGCAAATAATGGCACATGCGTTGGTGTTTGCGGGAAAACGCCCCACCGAGTAGAGTGATAGCCAGTAGCTTTACCATCTAAGAAGGGGGAAGAAGCACTTAAAGCGAGGAACAAAGGCGCTTCTAATCTAATAATCCGACAAGCCCGCATCAATAATTCCGGATCGCTAATACCGACATTAATATGAACACTAGCGGTGACTACTTTGGTACCGTAGGTTTGTTCGATATAGTCGTGATAGGGGCTATTGGGATTGGAACGAAAAAAGCGATCGCTACCACCTGTAGAAAGGGTACTGCCGGGAATTATGGTGTAATCGCCCAATTGCTGAAGATAATTGCGCAAAACAAACCGAGGGCGCAGTAAGGCACATAATAGTTGATCGTAATCGTGGAAGGGTTCAGTTACATATTCCACATTTCGACTATCTGGTTCTCGCACAAATCCATCTAATGATGCGACAATCTGATCGGATAGACCCACGATCTCACCTTGAGGTGTACCCGTGTACATTTCAATTTCAAAACCTTTTAATAGCACCACCCTGTTCTCCTCGGTCTATATTCTTAAATTGTATCGCCGGCAACGAAATTCTGCATATACAGTTGGGTTTACATAAAAAGAAAGATTTGTGCTATTGTGCTGACTTGTTTTTATAGGAAATTTCATATATCATGACTGATAGTGAAGATACTCCAGAGGTGTCTTTGCGCCCTCTTGTCTGGATGGGAGACTCTCGCAAGAATATCCGTGAGTTTCCTCAAGAAGTGCAAAAAGCAGTAGGCTATGCGCTGCAATTGGTGCAAGCAGGGGAAACACCAATCGATGCCAAGCCTTTTAAAGGGGTTGGAAGTGGAGTGTATGAAATTGTCAAACGCTACGACACCGATACTTACAGGGCGGTTTACGCTGTCAAGATTGGGGACTCGGTCTATGTCCTGCACGCTTTTCAGAAGAAATCGAAGCAGGGTATTAAAACCCCACAACCTGACGTTGACCTAATTAAACAACGTTATAAGGATGCGCTAGCAAGGGAGCAACAACCATGACAGAAGAAACCGTTTTTGAAGAAAGCAGCGGTAACGTATTTGCCGATCTTGGCTTGGAGGATGCGGATGAGCTTTTTACTCGTGGCAAGATAGGGATTCAGGTACTGCGACTACTGAAACAACGTAACTTGAAACAGCGCGAAATTAGTGAGCTTCTCGGCATTCCACAGCCAGAAGTATCCCATTTGATGAAAGGGGAGTTTCAACGGTTCAGCGAGGGTAAATTACTCCTCTTCCTCAAGCGACTCGATACTGAAATTACCTTACATCTTCGCCCCCGTAATGCCGGAAAAGCTGCTGAAACTGTAGTGTCGCTATAGGGAATCCTTTCTACATTAGGCGATACTGCCGATAAATTTCATTCGCCGCACGATGCACGAGGGAATGACGCCAAACTAGGGATTTTAAATCATCAGCGTACCCGCCACCGATGACGCAGGCGACGGGGTAGCCAGCAGCAACACAAGTACTCAAAACCTGCATTTCCCGACGGAAGATGCCAGTGTCAGTTAAAGCTAATTTTCCCAGGCGATCGCCCACATGAGGATCTACACCCGCATCGTACAGCACTAAATCTGGCTTGACATCTGACAACAAATCTGGTAAGTAACTAGCTAAAGTTTGCAGGTAAGCATCATCTTCCATCCCTAGTGGTAAGGGAACATCCAAATCGCTTTTTTGCTTAGTACCAGGAAAATTGACTTCGCAGTGCATTGAGAAAGTGAAAACACTGTCATCGTGTTGGAAGATATAAGCTGTACCATCTCCTTGATGCACATCCAAATCTACAATCAGAATTTTCTGCACAAGCGCGAGTTTTTGCAAGACACGAGAAGCGATCGCTAAATCGTTAAAAATACAAAAACCCGATCCATAATGAGGAAAAGCGTGATGAGTACCACCAGCAGTATTACAAGCTAAACCGCAATTGAGTGCCAGAATACTGGTAAGAATTGTACCACCCACTGCCACACAAGTACGATTCACCAGTTCTGGGCTCCACGGTAAACCGATACGCCGCTGCGCCTTGGCGTCGAGAGTTCCTTCACAGTAAGCTTGAACGTAATCTGGAGTGTGAACTAACTCTATCAAATCTTGTGGTGGAAGTTGGGGAGTATGAAATTGTTCAGGATGCGCCACCCCATCAGCTAACAGCAATTCATAGAGTAGCCGAAACTTTGGCATCGGGAAGCGATGACCTTCGGGTAGGGGTGCAACGTAATTGGGGTGGTAAACTATGGGCAAGTCCATGTTTTAATTTTGAACCACAGCGCAGAGCATTAACTCGTTCCCAGGCTGAGCCTGGGAATGCATTCGTTTTGGCTCTGCCAAAAGCAATTCAGTACACCATTGATGATGGTGCGTTACACTACATTAACGCACCCTACAAGATACTTTTTTACCATGATGGAACAGAAAATTGTCTGGCAACAAGGTAGCGGTAATCCGGAAAATCCTAATAAACTCGCTATCATCCGCGAATGGTGGGCAAACCTGAGTGGCAAAGAAATAACTTGGCAACAGCGAATCAACTCACTCGGAGAATTAGACAAACTTGACTGGGAGCCACAACGGTTTGATGAAGTGTTTGTATTAGCTAACCCTGAACTTCGTGGGATTACTCTCTACTGGCGTAAACCTGATTCTCCTCAAGAAAGGAACACTACACCCCACCAACTAATCTTAGATAACATTCACCAGCATTTGTACATTTTTCCCCAATCACAAAAAGAACTGGTGATTCGTGTAGGGTTGCGATCGCACACCTATCAAACAATTTCCATCATCAATCCGCAATACTCATACAATCAATCAGGACAAAACTTCATTCTTTCCCTCAAGGATACCACACAACAGTTAGAAATAAAAGTGACATTAAGTCCAGAAAATCTCAAACAGCTACTTCGAGAAATCACAAAATAGAATTGTGCTACTAAATCCAAAATCTAAAATCCAAAATCGCTATGGTGGATTTGATTCTGTCACTTGTATTTATTCTAGCTGGCTTCCTGGGTGGAGTAGTTGGAGAGAAAGTTATCTTCAACAAACTGAAAAAATTTGCTGCTAGCAGAAAGTTACCAGGGAGTTCAATATTATTGCTAGCCCTGAACCGGATGACATTCATTTGGTTTGTCATTGGTGGTTTTTATGGGGCAATTCAAACTTACCCGTTTAAACCTGGTGTTGCCAACGTCTTAGAGAAAATCATCACCATTATTTTTCTCTCTACAGTTACATTAGTCGTGGCAAGACTGACTGCTGGTTTTGTTAAATTATATAGTTATAGAAAAGAAGGACTTTCTGCATCACTACTTTCTAATCTTGCTAAAACAATCGTTTTGATTTTAGGCGGATTAATCCTATTACAAACGGTTGGCATTCAAATTACACCGATACTGACAACTTTAGGAATTGGTGGTTTAGCGGTAGGTTTGGCACTTCAAGATACACTGGCAAATTTGTTTTGTGGTTTTTATTTACTTCTTTCTAAACAAGTTAGAACAGGCGATTATGTCAAAATAGATGGTAGTCATGAAGGTTACGTAATAGATATTACTTGGCGAGATACAACTATAAAAGAGCTTTCCAATAACGTCATAGTTGTCCCCAACTCTAAACTTGCTAGTAGCATTTTTACTAATTACCATTTACCAGTTAAGGAAATTACTTTAACGATTGAGGTGGGTGTGGATTATGAAAGCGATCTTGAACAAGTTGAAATAGTGACTGTCGAGGTAGCAAAGGAGGTAATGCAGGAAATAGCACCCCAATTAATCAAAAATGAACCGTTTATTAGATTTCAAAAATTTAATGATTTTAGTATAGACTTTACAGTTTATATCCGAGTGAATGAATTTTTTGACCTACGCATGGCAAGGCATATTTTTATCAAAAAATTGCACAAACGCTATCAGATGGAAGGTATTAAAATTCCGTTTCCCACCAGAGATATTTATTTGCAAAATAATGGGAAGAAAAATGGTGTGTTAAATTTGGAATAATTCGTTGTATGTGCAAAAACCCCCGTAGAGACGTTCCGGCGGAACGTCTCTACAACCGTGTGAAACGACGAAAAATCCTTCTATGAAGGGTGGCATTTATGATTCGCCAACAGCATCATTTATTTCCAGGCGGATGAACACGGGGAATAAAGTTTCAGGGGGTTAGCGATCGCGTCAATACTGCTCGGTTAAGGATTGTTGAGATGCCAGAACCCCGGTTTCTTAAAGAAACCGGGGTTCTAATTTTCGCTTATCCGAGTAGTATTGGATCGCGTAATCTTTCTCTTTCCCCTAACTACCTGCTTTGAGCATGACAATCAAATGTTCGATTCGCTCATACTCATCTAGTTCTCTTTGTTCTTTTGGAGTGAGTTCTCCAGCTTTGTTACGTCTCAGTATTTGCAGTCTTTGCTGCATTTCCGAAGTAGGACGGAAAGCGAGAATTTGTTCTGGAGTAGGGTTACTGGCAAGAAAATCGACAATATATTGATATATACGAGCAGGAAGTGGTGGTTGCTGAAGACTGAGAGCAAGGAGTTCAAAGGAGGCGATCGCCCAAGAGTGCCAGTTGTTCTGATTCGTCAGGTACTTCGAGGATAATTCTTGCCACAGTGCAAATTATGAGGAGAGATTGTTTTCTCTAATTTACAACAATTGTGAGAAACCGGGTTTCTCGAACAATACATCTTTTAATCAAGTACTGATACAGTTAATAATGTAATCATCCTCTATACCAACGTTTGCACAGGCATTTTGGCGATAATACAGGAGCTATGATAACTGAGAAAATTACTCCACCCAACCTTCAAGAAGCTGAAAGTCTATTGGCTTCGTCGGTTGTTCTGTCAACTTGACTTTGTTCTTACGTCGTCAACAGTAGACAATCATTGAAATCCATTGGTTTAGAAATACTCAGACTATTCAAGATGTTGAATTTAAAATCAAACGGACTTATCCCAAAACATCTCCTAAAAACCAATGAGGAAATCGGACTATGAAAATTCGTTGTATTGCCAATACAGGAGAGATTATTCCGGAAAATTACCTCAATCCCGCTGTCTTTCTTACCAAAGAAACCAAATTTCAATTGATAGTTGGTAAAGAATACACAGTATATGCTCTCTACAAATGGCAGCAAGAAGTGTGGTACTATATTTGTGATGAGAGATACACCTATTATCCTATTCAAAATCCTGCGCCTCTATTTGAAATTGTTGATGGCAGGCTATCTAAGTATTGGAGATTACAGATAGACTGTAACGGATTGTTAACTTTGGCATTTGAACAGTGGTTTTTTGATTCTTATTATTATGACAAGCTAACAAATCAGGAAGAGCATGAGGTTTTAATTTTTGAGCAGATTAAAGAGCTTATGGATAAAGAAGCTTTATCTCCCTACCCCAGTCCATCTGTACTAGATGAATCGCTGAAAACCTCTAAATTTTGAGAAATAGTGGATTTGTTGAAATCCACCTACGAGGAATCCAGTTTCTCAAACAATACATCTTTTAACAAAGTACTGATACAGTTAATAATGTAATCATTCTCTATACTAAAGTTTGCACGGGCATTTTGGCGATAATATAGGAGCTAAAGTAATGACTGAGAAAATTACTCCACCCAACCTTCAAGAAGCTGAAAGTCTATTGGCAGATTTATTTGAGGAAGTGAAAGTAAAGGAAGGTACACTGGCTGGTGGCGAAAGACTAGGTATAGGTGCAACAGCGGTTCAAAGTTTGAAGGAAACCAAAGTTAGCTTTGGCAACCCTAGAGATAAGTTGATATTACTAAAAGAAGAAACCTTCAAAGAAATAGGCATTGAATTAACCAGCAGTTATCGGCAACAGATGCGTAATGCTGACTTCTATTACATGACAGTTCCCGTCGATTTGCGTCCTAAACCAGGAGTGCAGTTTTGGCGGTTATACTGCCAGCTTGACTTCAGCCCTAAAGGAGAGCAGGAGCCAATTGTCCGAACCATTTTCCCACAAAGTAAATGGGAAACTTTGATGAAATGGGGGATTGGCATGGATTTGGGTTTAAATGAAAACCTAGATTGGAGTGTTGGGGTTGATGCAACTAAAATCGCTGAAATTGTCAATCTTCCTGGTAATCTCAAAGCTAATATAGCCAGTAAGAACGAGTTTAAGGCATTCATTGTTATACCTGACTATGCTTATGAAGTCGGTTGCTTTGAAATTACTGCCCAGGGGGAAGGCAATTCCACTTGTTACTGGCGCATTGAAGAACCAGTCATCCAGAAAATGGTGACAGTCAAATTTGCCATTGTCTTCCAAGTTCCCAAGGGATGTCAATCTATTAATTTAGAAGGTACTGCATGGGCTGAAGCAAATATGGACTGGCTTTTTGCCGACATCCGCGATGTGTTTAGCGAGTTGGCAGATAGATTCAAGAATCTGCTAAAAAGTAAGAATGAGGCTGCTAGTCAGTTTGCCCTTGGCGACAAAGAGAAATGGACATTAACTTTACCGAAATAAGATCACCGGATTCTTATTCTTTTCTCAAATTGTTCGGAATGCAAGAATACAGCGGTGTAGAAAAAACATGGTACTACTAAAGAATCACGGTTTCGCATGAGTTACTGGGTTTGTGCAGTTCATCAAACAGTCATCTATGCCTAAAAAGTATTATACCTACCACATCCGTGTTGCTAACTACGAGTTTGTGCAGGTTGAAAAGTGGAATGACCAAAATCAATCCCTTGGTCAACCTTCTGGTAAATTTCGTTACCAAGAAAAGCTGACTGAACAAATCAAGGAACTCCTGCAAATCAGTCGTGAAAATCAGCTAAATGACGCCAGCCAGTCAAGATTGCTGGGAGAAGCTTTGTTTGATATGCTGTTTGATGATGTTCTTCTCCACGATTTTGTTGTTTTTTACAATGAAGTTGTTCAAGCAAAACAGCAACTACTGCGGGTTGAACTGGATATTGATGAACGAATCATGCCTGAAGTAGCGGCGCTACCTTGGGAATTTATGTGTGTGCCGCAAAGGGCTAATTTAGGCACGATTTGGATAGCTACTGTACCCCAGTTGGTTTTTTCGCGCCGTCGTTCGCAGTGGATTCCAGCCAAACCAATTCAACTAAACAAAAATGAAAAACTGCGGATTGCTTTGGTTGTTTCTGCACCTGCAAATTTAGGTTCAGTTGACTATCAGCCAGTAGAAACGGCTTTAGAAAAACTAGCTGCTGAAGCACAACAGGTTGAGTTGCTACCAGTAGTTAATCCCGCGAATCCTGAAACTATTGATGCTGTCTTGACTAAAAAACCACATATTTTTCATTTCATTGGGCATGGTTGTTTAAAGAATGAAAACAATCAGCAAGTTGGGAAAATAGCACTTGTCGAAGACTGGGGTGACGCAATGTGGGTTGATGCGGACTACTTTGGCGAACTATTTAACCAGCATCGTCCCGGTGTTGTTATGCTACAAGCTTGTGAAGGGGCAATGTTATCTGCATCACAGGCTTTTGTTGGTGTTGCTTCCTCTGTTGTGCAGCAAAATATTCCGGTTGTGGTGGCAATGCAGTATGAAGTTTCTAATAGCACAGCCAGTCGTTTTGCCCGCCGCTTCTACGCACAACTTGCTCAAGACGATCCTGTGGATATAGCTGCACAGTATGGACGCCGAACTATAGCCTTGAATGCAACTCAATACCGCAAACGTGATTTTGCTACGCCTGTCATCTTCATGCGTGTACCAGATGGTTACTTGTTTAAAGCGGAACGGGAAAACGAGAATGTATCCCCGTCGAATGATAGCCATAACCTGGAGTTAACAGGTTCTGTAAGGAAACAATTACGTGAGGCTCTCCTGGATGCTTTTCCAACTGAGGGTAACTTTGAAATGATGCTGAAAGAAGAATTAGATCAAGATTTTAATCAAATTGCTAGAGGTGAAAGTTATGAGCAAAAATTATTTTATTTAATTCAAGATTTGAAGGCTAAAAATCAAATTAGAGAACTTATAAATGCCGTAAGGAGAGCTAATCCAGGCAATATAAAATTACTAAATTTTAGCAAAAATTATTCAAATCATTTTACAGATGATAATTTAAGTAAGCTGAAATTGATTTTAGATAAAATAGATTTTAAATTAGTTAAAGATGCTTATTTAAAAACTTTGCCTAAAGGCGCAGCAATAGATAATAGAGAAGTAAGTAATCCAAAAGATATAGAAAGTATCATCCAGATTTTATTAAAGGATTATCCTAAAACCAATAGTGATATTCCTACTAGTATTATAGAGTTGGCACAGAGACTTGCCAATCAAAAGCAAGGAGATGATAGAAAATATCAAGACTTAGAGAATTGGCTAGAGCAAGTCATAGCAAAATTGGATATTAAACTTCCCGACATTTCCAAAGAAGAATATGATTATAAACAATTACAGTCTTATCTATTAATTATAGTTTATCCTGAGAGTAAGAATTTTCGTCTGGAAGCAGAATTTATTCTAGATGAGAGACAAAAACCTCAGCCAGAACCTGTGCATTTAGAAGAACTATTAAATTTTGCTCATGAAGATAATGACAGAAAAGGAATTTTGTGTGATTCTTTTGAAAAAATTTCTGAGCAATTAGACAGGATTATTCGTGCTTTTATCGACAAACATCCTGAAGTATTGGACTTAACAATCGAAATATTCTTATCCTACAAATATCTGAGTCAAAACATAGACGAATTGTGGAAGATAAAGAATGATTTTAAGTATATAACGATTGTCAGCGAGTTTAATTTTATAGTACATCCAATTGAGCGCATCACCGGAACTTATTCATTGAGGAATTTAAGACAAGGATGGAATAGGTTAATTGTTACTTTAAATGAAAATCATAGTCAAGATATTATTATGAAAAAGATTAAACCAATTAGCAAAAAGGATGAGCGTAATTGGTCGAAAATAGCTAACGATTTAAAAGAGAAAATAGGTTTAAAGTTAACTTCACCTCTCTCAAGAAATAGCAAAGACCAAGAAATTTTCTTTCAAACAATTCTTTCTGGAGGAGTACCAATCGCTTTTTGGACAAGAGACGAAACTCCTCCTCATCTTAAGCTAGAAGAACAAATAGATTGTCATTTAACGATAGACTGCTTAAACAATAATTTACGAAAATTAATTGATGAAATTTGTCGGATTCGTAAGGAAGCTTATTGTGAAGAAAATCCTCAAAACTACTTAGGGTATCATTTAGGGTTTTTGTGTGATAATCCTCATCGAATACCAAAAATTAAGAACCTAAAATTGAAATAGCGATCGCTAAGAGTAAAGAGTAGAAAATTATGAAAGAATGGCGGTATTTTTATGGCGATGGGAAGGAACACTCTAATGTTAAGATTGAAAAACTTCCCGAACCTCCTCCTTGGCGGACTTTTCGGAATATCAACACGATGGGAGAGGAAGAAAAGGAGGAAATTGACGCACGCTGGAAAGATATTCAAAAATTAGCTGATGCGCCAGAAAATGAGCGAGGTAAGAAAAAAGGAGCCAATTTCCGTATTTATGAAAATAAAAAAGATGGGACAGAAGAACCAACAGAGGGATGGAAAGACGTTGTGAATGGGGTGAATGCAGCGCTTTATTTACGCAGACCTTTGTTGGTTACTGGAAATCCAGGCACGGGAAAAACCTCTTTAGCTTATGCGATCGCCCACGAACTCAAACTAGGACCAGTTCTCACTTGGTCAATTACAGCGCGGTCTATTTTACAGGATGCACTCTACCGTTATGATGCCATTGCTCGACTACAGGACGCCCAGCTAAAGAACGAAAAAGAAAAAGATATTGGTAATTATATTCAATTAGGTTCAGTGGGAACCGCATTTTTGCCTTCGCGGTTGCCCAGAGTTCTACTAATAGACGAAATTGACAAAAGTGACATCAATTTACCTAACGACCTTTTGCATCTTTTTGAAGAGGGAATGTTTGAGATTTCCGAACTCGTTCGTCAGGTTGACGATGCAGAGGAAAAAGAGAACCACGATGCAGAGGAAAAAGAGAACCACGATGCAGAGGAAAAAGAGAACCACGATACAGATAACCGAGTCAAAGTTCACAGAGTCAAAGTTCACACGCAAGATCAAGGGATAAAAGCTTCTATTTATGAGGGACGGGTACAGTGCGCTGCATTTCCTATCGTGATTATGACTAGTAACGGAGAACGGGAATTTCCTCCAGCATTTATGCGTCGGTGTCTGCGGGTAAAAATGCCAGATCCTAAAGAAGAAGCGCTGAAAACTATTGTAAAAGCTCATTTTGGTGAAGACACTTTTAAAGGTGCTTCAACGGAAATTAACAAACTTGTGGCAGAGTTTGTTGAGAAAGGCGATCGCGCTACGGATCAGTTATTGAATGTCATTTATTTACTAGCAAATCATGTTAGTCCTCAAGCTACTGATAGAGAAGCCATAAAAGCATTATTATTGAAGAGTTTGTCTAATACAGAAGAATTGTAAAGTTGAAATGTGATTGAGAAACCCGGTTTCTCCAAGAAACCGGGTTTCTAGGTAGTTTCTTGGTTTAAAAAAGGAGATACCATGACTGATGAAGCATCACCACAACTCGATCAACTGATTGCAGCACTGGGCAAGAAATTAGAACTCACAACTACAGAAATTGCGGATATTCTCTGGCTAGCGCTGAAATCTCCAGGAGATGGTGAGACTTCTGTCATGCCCTCAGTTTCAAAACCAATTGAAAGTAGAAAACAACCATCCAACCCAGCTACTTCCTCCTCCCCCTCTCCTTCCTCTCACACAGAACCAAGGGCAGAAGTTTATACTGCAACCAGCTCCCAACCCGGAAGCCAAGGTGATTTCTTACCCATCAAACTTTCAGATGCACGATCATTACGTCAACCTCTAAAACTTGCTAGGGCATTACGTCCCTTGATGCAAAAGATTTTTTCTGGGACAAAGGTGGTGATAGACGAACAAGCAACCGCCCAGCGCACTGCTGAAAATCGCATCTGCATTCCCGTTTTCAAACCAGCCCTAGAACCTTGGTTTGATTTAGCGTTAGTGGTTGATGAAAGCAAATCCATGATTTTCTGGCAAAAAACAATTCAGGAGTTGCAAAAACTGTTAGAACATTGTGGGGCGTTTCGAGATGTGCGAACTTGGGGACTGGTAACGAATCAAAAAGGAAAGGTTGTCCTCCAAAGGGGAACAAGTAAAATCCACCATCGCCGTACCTACGATCCCCGCGAACTGATTGATCCCACAGGTCAGCGTCTTATTTTAGTAGTTAGTGATTGTGTTGGTACAATTTGGCGTAATGGGGATGCCATCTCAGTTTTAGAAAAGTGGGTTAAGCAGAATCCTGTCGCCATTGTACAGATGTTACCAGAATGGTTGTGGCTCAGAACAGGGCTGAGTTTGGGAGCAATGGTACAACTAGGAAGTTCAACACCAGGAGTCGCAAATCAAAACTTACGCATCAAAGACGTTTTACTTTGGGATGACATTAATTTTGCCACAGGAATCAAAGTTCCGGTATTTACTCTAGAACCGGAGATGGCAGCGACTTGGAGTGAGATGGTTGTGGGAAAAAGTTACGCTAAGGCGACGGGTTTTGTCTTTCCATCTGAGATTCACCTAATTGATGATGAAGATTCTGAACCAGACGCTGACAGTGAAGAACTAGTCAACAGCTTCCGCCTCACAGCTTCCCCAATGGCGCGAAAGTTAGCGAGTTTACTGTCTGCTGCACCCGTCATTACTTTGCCCATTGTCCGTGTAATTCAGAACGAAATGCTGAAAGAATCGCAACAAGTCCATGTTGCCGAAGTCTTCCTTGGGGGAATCCTAAAACCCTTAGGCGAAATTAAACCAGCAACGAATCCCGATGAGATACAGTTTATTTTCATTGATGAAGAAAGAAGCGATGATCAAAAAATACGCGATATTTTCCTCGAAGCAGCCCCTGAGACACATTCTTTAGAGGTTCTCAATGCTATTTCTGAATATTTCGCTCAACGCCTGGGAAAATCTCTTGTAGAGTTTTACGCCTTGCTCAGAAAGCCACAAGTAGCCCAAATAGATGGGTTTAGTACAAAACCCTTTGCTCTGCTAACAGCAAAAGTGTTAAAACGCTTGGGAGGAGATTACGCTCACATTGCTGAGGAGTTAGAGAAACAGTGGAAGCAAATTGATGAGGGAGAAATCAACGGTAAAAAAGTTCTCCTCAAGACTTTTACATTTGATGTGGCGACGGTGGAGGTAGAGAAGTCAAAAGGGCGTAGGAAACCCCAAATTATCATCAATCGTACCCGTCATGAAGCTAAGTACTTCACAGAAAACCTCCCTAACAACGTCCCCCTAGAAATGGTAGCCATACCTGGTGGTACATTTATAATGGGCGCACCGGAAACTGAAGCGGAAAGCAGTGACTCTGAACGTCCCCAGCATGAAGTAACGGTTCCACCGTTTTTCATGGGTAAGTACACCGTAACCCAGGCACAGTGGAGAGTTGTGGCGAATCTTCCTCAAGTTAACCGTGAACTTGATCCCGATCCATCAAGATTTAAAGGAGATAATCTTCCAGTAGATTCAATTTGGTGGTATGATGCAGAGGAATTCTGTGCTAGACTATCTGTACATACCAAACGCCACTACCGACTTCCTAGTGAAGCAGAGTGGGAGTATGCTTGCCGTGCAGGCACGACTACACCTTTCCACTTTGGCGAAACCATTACGCCTGAGTTGGCAAATTACGACGGTGAGTATACTTATGGATCTGGTTTAAAGGGAGAATACCGGGAAAAAACAACTCCAGTCGGCAGCTTTAATGTAGCTAACGCTTTCGGGTTGTATGACATGCACGGGAACGTTTGGGAATGGTGTGCTGATAATTGGCACGAAGATTATGAAGGCGCTTCTAACGACGGTAGTGCATGGAAAGAAGTAAATGAGAATGATAATCGTCGAATGCTGCGCGGCGGTTCTTGGTACAACGATCCGGGGCTTTGCCGTTCGGCGTATCGCGACTTCAACGCGCCGGACCGCAGGCTCGACTACATCGGGTTTCGGGTTGTGGTTGCCGTTGCGAGGACTTAACAATTCTTTACACTTCAACCCTCTAACCCTTTACTCTATTTCTTTTTTTCCCTTCCCCGCCGAAGGCGGAAAAATTTTTTTTCAATTGCACGACTCCCTATATTATCCGCAAAGCCCCAAAGTTTGTCAAGACATTAATCCAGGAATTTTAGAATCGGCTGGAAAAGTGCTAAGCTAATGAGCATTTAAGTTGTATGTTGGGAAAGGGAAGACAGCCCTTACTACGAACTAATTATCCTTGAAAAATGAATGACGATTAGCTTATTTAACATACTACTACCTCATAGTATAACATATGAGTTTTTCGTTGTTTCATACCAATACGTTTGTATTAGTATGAAAATAATTTACTATTATAATGTAATGGGTACTCGAAGAGTATAGCATTCGATGAGGCTCTGCCTGAAGATCTTTGTTGGGAGGCGGAGCCTCCACAGTAGGCATTCCCAGCCAGAGGCGCTTAACGAGAATACCCGGATGCATCAGAAACCCGGTTTCTTAAAGAAACCGGGTTTCTCGGTGTTAAAGACAGCGACGAATAATTATTTTTTTCATTGTTGCAAAAAATCCATGTTATGTGCCACAATATCTACCTGATGTGGTAGAGACGTTCCGGCGGAACGTCTCTACAAAAACGTAGTTTTCGCGTATTCATATCTTGATTGGGCAACGCTGCTTAATCGCATCCGTCTAATTACCTAATATATAATTTTTACTTCTAACCCCTTGCCGTTTCCGGCGAGGGGTTAGGTGGTAGACCGGGGCAAAAATTTGAATTTGGAACAAAGAGGTTTTTCGCAAAATGCAAAACTTACCGATTATTCAACGAACCTACGACTTCATCAGATGGTATGTACCTATCTTGGAGCGTCTGCCGAGAAATCACAAGTTTATTCTCGGCAATCGGATGATAGAAAGGCTCTACGAATTACTTGAGGGTTTAATTGAGGCGCGATACGCTCCAGAAAAATTAGCTAAATTGGAATCATTGAATGCTAAATTAGACGTTCTGCGTCATCAAACACGGCTGCTCTTTGATTTTCAACTGTTTGATGAGCAACGATATGAATATGTTGGAGAACGAATAAATGAGATTGGTAATGAACTAGGTGGTTGGATTAGACAGCAGCGGCGGGAAAGAGGGAACAATAAATGTACTCCTTAGAAACCCGGTTTCTTAAAGAAACCGGGTTTCTAGAACCCCTTGAGAAGGTTTATATGCCAAGTCGTAGCGTTGAATTTCGATCTGGTCACTACTACCATATTTACAATCGAGGTAATAACCGTCAACTCATTTTCTTTGAGCGAGATAACTACCTATACTTCTTGCGCCAGTTAAGGAATTACCTAGCCAAAGATGCTCTAGAAGTGGTAGCTTACTGTTTGATGCCCAATCATTATCATTTATTAGCTTATTTAAAGATTGACAACCTTTCAGATGTGATGCAACCCTTTACTCTTTCTTACACCAAGGCTATCAACAAACGCTATGGGAGAGTTGGTTCACTCTTTCAAGGACGTTTCCAAGCTATTCATGTAGATAGTAACGAATATTTATTACAGCTATCACGATACATACATTTAAATCCTGTGAGTGCAAAGCTAGTAGAAAAACCAGAAGATTGGGAATTTTCTAGTTACCCAGAATATATTGAATTGCGAGGTGGTAAACTTCCTAAATTAGACGTAGTGCGATCACAGTTTCCTTCTGTAGATTCATATCGTCTCTTTGTTGAAGCCAATCAAGAAATTGACAACCAAATAATTCAACATCTAACATTTGACTAACTTCCACTTCTTAGAAACCCGGTTTCTTAAAGAAACCGGGTTTCTAGGTTGTCCGTTTCTATAAATATGAAAAGAGTAGGTAACCTTTATCCCGCAATTACCGATTTTGCCAACTTGATTGAAGCAGCATGTCAAGCACAAAAGGGCAAACGACTTCGAGACAATGTTTTACAATTCCACTACAACTTAGAAACAGAATTGGTCAAGCTTAAAAGCCAATTAGAGTCAAAAACTTATCAACCAGGTCGTTACAAAACCTTTGAGATTTGTGAACCTAAACCACGCTTGATTTCCGCCGCACCTTACCGCGATCGCGTGGTACATCATGCTTTATGCAATATTATATCACCTATTTTTGAGAAAACTTTTATTGCCGATTCTTATGCCAATCGCTTAGGATTTGGTACTCACCGTGCTTTGCGTCGCTTCACTACCTTCGCTCGTTCTAGCCGCTACGTTTTGCAGTGCGATATTAAGAAATATTTCCCCAGCATCGACCACGCCATTCTCAAAACACTCCTGCGGCGCAAAATTAAATGTAAAGATACCCTGTGGTTAATAGACAGAATTATTGATAACAGCAATCCTCAAGATTCTCCGATTGAATATTTTCCAGGTGATGATTTACTCTCACCATTACAGCGACGAAAAGGGCTACCAATTGGCAACCTCACCAGTCAATGTTTTGCCAATGTCTATCTTAATGGTTTAGACCACTTTGTTAAAGAACAACTTAAAGTTAAAAAGTATGTCCGTTATGTAGATGATTTTGCCTTATTTTCTGATGATAAAGACTTTCTGGCAGAGGCGCGAGTAGCGATAGAAGAATACTTAGTTGGTTTCAGGCTGAAACTTCATCCTGTAAAAAGCCAACTATTTGAAACTTGGTATGGTGCAGATTTTCTGGGGTTTCGCGTCTTACCAGATCGGATTCGCGTGAGAACAGAAAACCTCAGGCGAGCGCGGCGCAGATTAAGGCGATTGCAAAAAGACTACGCTCAAGGTAAAATTAAAATTAAAGACGTATCTTGCTCAATTAAAAGCTGGGTTGCTCACATCAAGCATGGAGATACTTGGCGGTTACGTCAAAAGATATTCACAACTCTTGTATTTACGAGAGGGTGAAGATGGGGCAGACACTTCCGAATGCTGCGCGGCGGTTCTTGGAACAACAATCCGAGGAATTGCCGTTCGGCGTATCGCGACTACAACGCGCCGGACAACAGGAACGACAACATCGGGTTTCGGGTTGTGGTTGCCGTTGCGAGCGCTCTTCACTAGTCAGAACTAGCAGATGGGAATCTGTTGGGCGTACAGAAGAAGAGTCCAGATCTGGCTCCAGAGATGTAGGTAACGACATCCAAAAATCAAACTCGATCGGGTAGCCTGGTAAGCTTTTGCTGAACGGTTGCTCGATCTAATACAATTCTAGAAACCGGGTTTCCAAGCGATCGCAAAAATCTTGATACTCTATAATAGAGAGCCACCACAGAAAGATATGGGTGTCGATGAGATAGCTCATTCCCATTGTTGGAGTTCCTCTTCTGGTAATGGTTCAAAGAAAGCATCGCCGAGTTTTCCTTTCAATAAACCAGGGGTGCGGGGTTGTGTACGTTCTTGACTTAAACAAGCGTCGAAAGTAGTGAATTAGGTCATAAAGTTCTGCTAGTTAGTCTTCAGGAATGTCTTGCAGTTCCTGAACAATCTTCTGGATTAGCATAAGTCAAATGTTGTTAAGCTTACTGGTATTATATTCCTAATTTATAAAGATGGGTATAGTGGAGGAGATAGAGTTTCTATTCATTATTTCCAAAGTAGATCTGGAAAAGTATTTAATGTCAAAGTTAAATTAGGAATGAATCAATTTTTAGGAGGTTTGCCACGCTCTATAGCTTTGAATGCTGGAGGTGGAGAACTTGGTGGTTCTTGGAGAATTTCTATGATCGCAGTGATAACTTCGTCAATTTTTTCATCTTTTAGGCTACCTACTTTTCGTTGAACTGTATTTTTTTAGTAGTATATAGCGCATGAGGATGTATATAAGAAATTAAATCTAGTTTCCCAATATGAAAGTCTCCATCTTCTAATTTAATTTCTTTTTCTCTACCAGATTTACTAGTAATGACGCAAACAATTATATTGCCACCAGACTCAGCGACAATTAAAGCAGGTCTTTTTTTGCTATCTGAACCATCGGAAAAAGGATAATTAATTACAATTACATCACCTTTGCTCAAATACTCTATAGATTTTTCCAAGCTTCGTCTTCCTCTTCATCAAGCCAATATTCATTCAGTGCAGATTCACTGATTTTCAGAAAATCTTTTATAAGAGTATCATCTGAATCATCTTGTACCATCTGACTTCCATTTTTTTTTTGATGCAATTCTTCAAGCTGTTTTTCTTTCTCTTCTAATACTTTAAAAGCAGCAGTAATCACCTCATAAGCATCGGTATATTTACCTTTTTCAATTTGAGTTTTTATAAATTCCTCCTGAGCGAGATTTAGCGAAATGTTCATTTGCTAGTACCTTTGTTCTTTTCTGCATTTTACTATGTAGTGATGGCAAAGTGCATTAGACATCTCCACCAAAAGAATTATGCGTTACCCAAACTTTGTAGAGACGCGAAATTTCGCGTCTCTACGTAATTTTCACTAATCCTTACCTTCCAACGCTCTATTTAAGTTATACGCCGCACTAATTAAAGACAAATGCGTCAAAGCCAAAGGGAAATTTCCTAATGCTTTACCACTAGGATCGGTTTGCTCTGCATAAAGCCCAACATGGTTAGCATAACCCAGCATTTCTTCAAACATCAATCGGGCTTGATCGAGTCTGGTGCTATCAATTTTTCCGGCACGGGCAAGTGCTTCCACTAACCAAAATGTACAGAGATTGAAAGTACCCTCGTTTCCTGTCAAACCATCAGGTGATGTTTCCACGTTGTAGCGATACACCAAGCTATTGTAGACTAACCCTCCTTGTTCAGGAGATTGATTAATGGCATCAATAGTATTTAGCATTCTTGGATCTACTGGTGAGACGAAGAATACCAAAGGCATAATTAAGTTAGAGGCATCTAGGGTTTCACTACCGTAATATTGGACGAAACTTTGACGAGAATCATTCCATCCCTGCGTCATTATTTCTTCGTAAATGCGATCGCGTACCGAATGCCACCGTTGTCTATCTGCTGGGAACGAGCGTTTATCAGCTAAACGTAAACCGCGATCGATTGCTACCCAACACATCAGCTTTGAGTAGACAAAGTTTTGCTTTTCACCACGCACTTCCCATACACCGTGGTCTTGTCGCTGCCAATTGTCACAAACCCAATCAACTAAATCGCGTAGTTGACTCCACATCCCATAAGAGATCGGTGCTACATACTTATTATATAGATATATGGAGTCCATCAACTCACCATAAACATCCATTTGCACCTGCGTATAAGCAAGATTACCAATCCGAACAGGACTAGAACCTTGATAACCCTCCAGATGATCTAAAATTTCTTCCTTCAACTCGTGCCGCCCATCAATTCCATACATCGGTTGCAGTGAGCCATCTGGGTTCTGCTTGCTACAAAGACAACCCATCCAATTAATAAAGTTACTTGCCTCATCAGTAAAACCAAGCCGCAGCAAAGCATACACTGTGAAAGCCGCGTCACGTATCCAGGTGTAGCGGTAGTCCCAGTTGCGTTCACCACCAATCATTTCTGGTAAACTACAGGTAGGCGATGCAATGATTGCTCCAGTCGGCTCAAAGGTAAGAAGCTTCAACACCAGTGCTGAGCGGTGAACTACCTCACGCCACCTGCCTTTGTAAATACATTTGTCTAGCCAGCGACGCCAATACTCAACGGTTTGCTTGAACAAATCATCAGCTTCCGACTGAGCAAGAGCGAATTTACAACCATCCTCTTTTTCTGTTTCTCGCAGCACAAAAACTGCTGTTTCTCCGGAATGTAGTGTAAATTTAGCTACTACTCCACCATCTTTATCTTGAAGCGGAATATCGGTGGAGAGTCCTAAACTGAGTGTTGGTGAGTGAAAAACCGCACCATAGGAATTGATTTTTGTTTGATGTTCATCTCTGGCATAGTTAAAAGCAGGAGTACATTCCATCCTGAAATCCATACAACCACGGATTACCTTGACTCGCCGAACTAACCAGTGATATCCTTGTTCTTGCGCTTTCATCCCCACTGGCATAAAGTCCGTAATTTCCCCTACTCCCTCTGGTGTCAGAAAGCGAGTGATTAAGACGTTGGTTTCTGGCCAGTAGAATTGTTTGTGAGTTACCTCGTTTGTCATGGGTGAAATCTGGAAATGTCCGCCTTTCCCAGCATCCAGCATCGCCGCAAATACACTCGGCGAGTCATGAAATGGAAAACAAAACCAGTCAATTGCTCCGTTCAGCCCTACTAAGGCAGTTGTATACATGTTGCCGATGATACCATAGTTTTGGATTGGCTGATATCCCATGACTTACTCCAACAGGTAAACATCTCATCTTAGTCATAGTTTATTTGCTTGTTCATCTGTCTTAAGTAGTTCGACAAAATTAAATTCCCAAAGTGAAGGCAGGAGTCAGAAAAAAGTTTGTGTAATCAATAATGTCTGAGTACTTACACTTGTCACCTGATAGAAAAGTGGGAAACCTGGGAATAATAACCTTGATGTACTAGAGTTAGGCAAATTGAGGGATTATAGCATACTTGATTCAAGTGTCGAATATTTACGCCCATGGGACTACCTCTAGTAGATATTCCCCACAAGGTATTCCTGATGAGTCAACTAAGTAGAGAAGATGTGCGCGAAAGACTTGGTAATATCGACCAAATCCGCGATATTATTTTCGGAGCGCAGCAAAGAGAGTACGAAAACCGCATGAGTAAGCTCGAATCAGACATCTCACTGTTGCAGCAAGAGATGCGATCGCACATTGAGCAACTCAAAGCTAATCTTACAACAGAATTCAAAGCAGCATTTGAAGCACTAGAAAAAAAGCACAAGTCACTCAGCCTGAGCAACCAAGAAGAAGCTGCTGACTTGCGGCAGATAGTTGAACGCTTAAATAAAAAATTCTCTAACACTGTACAATCACTTGATGAGGCATTAGATACTCAAACTACCTCAATTCGCTCTGAACTCGGACAAACTAAAACAAAACTTCAAGATGACGTGATGGGATTGCGAAATCTCATCTTAGAAGAAATAGAACGACGTTTTTCACAATTAAGAGAAACCAAAGTTTCTAAAGATGATATGGCAGAAATTTTGTTTGCCTTGGGAATGGGAATCAAGGGGACTGAATTCATTCCTAAGTTACGGGAAGCAGCTTCGGAAAGCAACGAAGATAGTGATTCTCTCATCATAGAAACTAAATTATCAGAGATATTAGTTCACTCTAACGGCTCTACTGAAGTACATGCTTCATTTTAACTCTTGAAAGCAAGATTTAGGAACATGATATAAGTGGAATCTAGCAATCATTCTTTAGAATTAACCCATGAAGAAACAAGGCAGATGGAGAACTTTCTCAATCTGCTAGTTGAACTTAAAATTCTTACTCCACCTGAGCAAACTAAGAATGCTATAGACGAATTTTCTTTATCTTCTCAAGAAATAACCCCCCAACCCCCCGATATTCGGGGGGCAAGCGCGGATCGTTATGTCCCCCTCACTCACGAAAGTCAGCAGAATCAATCTGCTCCTCTTAGTCAGGAAGGTAAGCCAGATTATTGTGTCCCCCTGAGTCAGGAAAGTCAGCAGAATCAATCTGCCCCCCAAGATAAGGGGGGTTGGGGGGTTTGTGCTCCTCTTGATAAGGGGGGTTGGGGGGATCACTCAGAAGATAAAATTGCTGCATTGCAAACACTACAAGAACTTTTAATAGGGGATGAATTAGCTCAATTACAAAATCTGACAAACACCATTCAGCAAAATCTAACTAAATTAGAACATCAAATATATGAACCAGAAGAATTAATCAACCTACTACTACCCTGGGTGACTGAACTTTTAAAACTTAAAGTTGCCGAGTCAAAACAAGATGAAGTAGCAGAAGCGATCGCACCTACAATGGGGAAAGCCATTAAAAAACAAATTGAAATTGAAGAAGATACAGTTGTAGATGCACTTTATCCGATCATTGGTAGTACAATTGCCAAATATATGGCAGAAACAATCCAATCGATTAATCAAAAGATCGAAGAAACCTTAAGTCCTGAAGGAATCAAACGAAAAATTCGTGCCAAAGTACAAGGAGTTTCTGAAGCAGAGTTAATTCTTCAAGAAGCGCTACCTTTCACTGTCCAAGCCATTTTTCTAATTCACAAAGCATCCGGCTTAGTTATTTCGGACATTCAACGCTCTGATACTGAGCGGTTAGAGTCTGAGATGGTAGCAGGAATGCTCACAGCTATTCGTAGCTTTGTTAATGATTGTATCACACCAGGTCATACTTCAGAACTAGATGCAATTGACTACGGTACATCTAAAATTATTTTGGAAGTAGCAGGCTACTGTTACTTAGCAATTGTAGTACAAGGAAAGCCTTCCAAAACATTCATTGGCAAAATGCGGCAAACTCTGGGCAAAATAGTCAAAGATTACGGTGAGTCAATTGAAAAATTTGATGGCGATCCAGAAACTATTCCTAGTCAAGTTCATACACTGCTAAACAATCTACAGCATAATCCCCAACAAAAGCAACATAAAAATCGACCCTCTCCTCTACTATTATTAAGCTTAACAGCTTTGAGTATCATTTTGATTCCTTGGGGCATCTGGCAATACCGTAGTGGAGTAATTCATGCAATGGAAAATAAAACCTCACTGGCTTTAGCTTCTGCACCGGAATTAGCTGTCTATCGTCTCACGGTAACAGGAGATTACGGCACTCTGAAACTCACTGGGCGAGTACCTAACCAACTTCTGCGTCTCAAAGCCGAACAAATTGCCAGAAATACTGCCCCTAAGTGGTTGATTGACAATCAAATTCTATCAGTTGAAGTACCAGCAGATCCTATACTAGCCACAGCTGAAGTTAAACGAGTTACTCAAGTTTTAAATCAAATTGATGGTACAGCCATATCTGCCGAGTATAAAGATAGTCAAGTTTTTATCCTTGGCAGTGTGAGCAAGATTACAGACGCCAAAACAGTTACTCAAGCATTTGCGCAAATACCTGGTGTAAAATCAGTAACTAGTGCAGTGCGAGTACAACCCTTGCGAATTGAGGTGCGGTTTTACTTTCAAGGCGATTCAGCAACTTTATTACCAAAAGACTTGGGTTACAAACTTGGGCAAATCAAACTTTTCTTGAATCAGCATCCTATGAAGCGTTTGCGCATTATTGGTTATAGTTATTTTACAAAGAGTGCCATCGCAGCTCAAAAGTTAGCACTCGATAGAAGTAAAGCTGTACAACAAGCACTAATTAATCAAGGCATAGATCCGTCTCGTCTTCAAGTGATTGGCAAAACAACTTTACCACCCGGAATTGATTCATCTCAACCCACATGGCTAAGACGCTGTGTTGTTCTCGAACCAATATAAAACTTGTAAGTTTATGTCTATTATATCTAAAAAAATTTGTCTAATTGGTGATTTCGGTGTAGGTAAAACAAGCTTGATCCGCAGATTTGTAGATCGACAATTTAGCGATCAATACCTTTCAACCGTAGGAGTAAAAATTTCTCGTAAAACAATAAAAGCTAGCCAGGAACTACAGATGTTAATTTGGGATATAGAAGGTAGTAATAAATTTAAGGCAATTGCTCCGAGTTATTTTCAAGGTGCGAAAGGACCAGTGATAGTTGGTGACTTAACACGCCCAGAAACCCTTGAAAATATTCCCGAACATATTCAAAGTTTTTTAACTGTTAATCCCCAAAGTAATATTGTTATTGCCCTCAATAAATCAGATATAATTGCAGCAGAGTATTTAGAAAAAATTCAACAAAATTACAATTTTTCCGAGATGTCAGTGATAAATACATATTTAACTTCTGCCAAAACTGGTAATAATGTTGATGAAATCTTTCAAGTTTTAGCTAATTCTCTAATTTAGTGATATGAATCCATTACTGGCGAACTTGTTGTCTATTCGTAGTATTGAATATCTAATTATATCTCAAGACTTGAAGATTCTGGAGATTTCTTTAGGAGTACATCGTCATGCCGATATTCCTGATGAAGTAAAGCCAGGGAAAGATGTTCGGCTCAGTTTTCCTGAACTAGTTGGATATGAAGACATTATTGATGAGATTCATAAGGGAAAGCAAAATAATTTTAACATTAAAGGAATCCTGCGCACAACAGATACTTCCTCTCCTTTGTATATTGATATCTGTATTATTAGAAATCTTCAAGAAAACTTAATAATTCTTGTTGAGAATACAACAGAACGCATGGTTCTGGAAAAATCTTTAGTGCAAAGTGTTAATGAAACAAATCTTTTACTCCGTACTCTGACAGCTTCTAAACAATATATTGAGCAAATTATTACTTCAATGGCAGATGCTTTGTTGGTAACAACATTGTCTGGCAAAATTAAATCAATTAATCAAGCAGCACAAACTTTACTAGAATACGATGAAGCGGAACTAATTAATCAACATATTTCGAAATTCATTATCTACCCTACTCCTTTATTTAAAGAGATAGAAACTGTTTGTCAAACAAAAAGTGGAAAAAAAGTTCCTGTTGCCTTTTCCTGTTCTATAGTTCAAACAGAGATTGAAAACTTCCAAGGTTATGTTTACATCCTCAGAGACATAACTGAACGTAAACAAGCAGAACTTGCTAAACAAGAATTTTTAGCAATGATTAGCCATGAAATTAGAACACCAATTTCATCAGTGATTGGGATGGCTAGCTTAGTGCTAAATACTGAATTGACTCAACAGCAGCGAGACTTTGTCGAAATTATTGAAACAAGTGGAAATGCTTTACTTAAAATTATTAACGATATCCTTGACTTTTCCAAAATTGACTCAGGTAAGTTGGAACTAGAAGCGGAACCTTTCGATTTGCGCAATTGCATTAGCGAAGCTCTTGATATAGTTGCCCACCAAGCAAGGGAAAAAGGTTTAAAACTTACGTTTTTGGATCATCCTCATCTTCCCTCAGTAATTATCGGAGACATCACCCGATTGCGTCAAATTCTCATGAATTTGCTTAGTAATGCAATTAAATTTACTGAAACTGGTAGCATTGAAGTTTCAGCAATTGCACACCAAAATGAAGATACTCATCAAAATTACGAAATACAATTTGCAGTGAAAGATACAGGTATTGGTATTCCCAGCGATCGCCTACAACGTTTATTTAAAGCTTTCAGTCAAGTTAACTCTTCTATTACTAGAAACTATGGGGGTACAGGGTTAGGGCTTGCCATTTGTAAGAAACTAGCTGAGTTGATGGGTGGTAGAATTTGGGTGGAAAGTGAGCCTGGGGCGGGTAGTACATTCTACTTTACAATCACTGCTCCTGTGAGTGATAAATTAGCTCCTCCCATCCCAACGCATCAAGAGGAGTTACCGGAGGATGTTAGTATGGCTGTTGCACATCCTTTAAGAATACTGTTGGTGGAAGACCATATCATTAATCAAAAAATGGTCAAGTTGATGTTGCAGCAAATAGGCTATCAAGCAGATGTTGCTTCTAATGGTTTAGAAGCACTCTTGGCACTGCGTCGTCAACCCTATGACGTGGTGTTGATGGATGTGCATATGCCTCAAATGGATGGAATCACAGCCACCAAGCAAATTAAACAAGAGTGGACACCAGATATCTGCCCTCGCATAGTTGCATTAACAGCAAGCGTCATGTCAGGCGATCGCGAACTTTTTCTCACCGCAGGTATGGATGACTACCTCTCTAAACCAATTCAGATTGAAGAATTAAAGCGGATACTCAGAAGATGTCAGCCTTTGAGAGGGAGAGAGGGAGTGGGGGAGAAAGGGAGTGGGGGAGAGAGGGAGAAAGGGAGAGAGGGAGAAAGGGAGAAAGGGAGAAAGGGAGAATCCAAAATCCAAAATTCTTCCTCTGTTGACAAGAGTGCTTTGCAAGAAATCTTGAGAATAGCTGAGTTCAATTCAGAAATTAATTCTACAGAATTTCTCCTAGAAATCATCACTGATTACCTTGAAGAAGCTCCCAAACTCTTACAAGATATTCGAGATGCCTTTAGTCAAAACAACCCCAAAACCCTGCGACGATTAGCTCATACATTTTCCTCTACCAGTGCTACTCTAGGTGCAACTACTCTAGCAGCCTTGTGTAAAGAATTAGAAGCAATGGCAGTAACCGAAGTAATGGCAGGAGCAGCAGAGCTAATTTCCCAGATTGAATTTGAATATCAACAGGTTCAAATCGCATTACACCAAGAGTGGCAAAGATATCAAGATAGTTAAAATCGCTTAGCTTGGACGTGAAGATATCCCCTAATAGCATCTTTGATATTTTCACTCGCCTCATCCAGCGTTTTGCCTTGGCTCACACAACCAGGAAGTTCAAGAACTTCAGCAACGTAACCTTCATATTCAGAATCAAACGTAAAAATTACTTTGAATTTCATAATTTAACTTTCCATATTTGAAGTCATAGTTCCATTCTTATATATCAGTTAAAGTTTAAGTATATTATAATGAGCATCCGTGGTCAGAGCCGCAAGAATGAAGAAGGCGAACGCCTACCATAACTTTAACAATGCATTAACGAAGAGCGTCCGCTTCGTCAAAGTACACGAGGCAATATGACACAAATAGAAATTTGATCCCATCCTACTTGCCTAACCCTATCCCTAACTAAGTATCGATTACCAAGCCAATAAATACAAGTATCAGTATCAAGCAAATCACAATTGATGTTCCGTGTTAGAAATAGTACGACTCTCATAAATGTCTTTGACAATTTCTTCAGGAGTGCGTTCATCTTCCCAATCTCCAAATTTTTCCATAAATGCTTCAAGCTGATGATATTTCTGTTCTGCTTCAGATGACATGATGATTTCATTAGCTATCAGCTGATCTGCTTCAGTAATACCTAATTTTTTAATCTGTTCTTTAGCTGTCACCATGATTTGCATCATCGTAATTGCCTGACGTAAAACATCGCTTTTGCTTCCACCAATCTTCCTGGCTAGTTCTTATAATATCTCGTTAAGTTCGGGAGACAAATCTAAACTTAAGTGAACTATGTTCTGTGCATCAGTCATGATTTCATCCTGATAAAAAATCTTAGTACATGATAGCGTACAGACGTGGCAAGATACGCAGAAATGCTACTTCTCTTAAAACGATATCTTACAAACAGGCTCCGCAGCCCATAATTACTTGCTAGCTCTACCTACCAAATAGCTAAGAAGACTGCTGACTGTAGAACTAAGAGCAGCAATAGCAAATCTAATTTTGCCTTCAGAAGCATTGTCTTGTAAAAGAATTGTAAAGGCGTAAATATCAATCAGCAAAACTAACAAAGGATTTTAAAACTAAGTTAGGGAATAGTTATTTCAGTAGCTAAAGGTTGATCTGGTTCTGCGATTCCAAATTTCTTACCCTGCTCTTTAGCTATTACCATGATTTGCATTAAGGCGATCGCCTGACGCAGAACATCGCTTTTATTTCCACCAATCTTACTCGCCAGTTCTTCCAACGTCTTGTTGATATCTGGTGACAAATCTAGGTTAAAGTGCAGCAATTCTTGAGTATCAGGCATGGTTCTATCCTTATTTATAAGTCAAACTATAAGTATATTATAGTTTACTGATGACAGGACTAGGGACAAGATAGATAATTGGAATTTACCCAGCCTTCTAACCCATTAATACTTTTATTTGCTCCAGATAAAACGCGCACGTAAGACCAAATACCTTGTTCTGTAATTGGAAGGACTACATTACCATTATTTAATCCTGCTCTAGACTTTCCATTGGGTGAAAAGCGGAGTGCCAATTGTCCTGTTTGGATACCAACTACACTACAAGCCTCGGAAACTTCTCCTGACAGTTGTACTAAAACTTGACTTTGATGGATGTAACCAGAGCTACCGCAAGCATCAGTTTTATACCACCCGTTACTATAACCATAAATACCAATATTTGTTTCTGAATTTACAGAACAAATAATTCTACCATTTGGTTTTACCCTCACGTTTGACGGTGGATCGATCACAACAGCAGACTGTATAGATTGAGCATTAGCTTCATGAGATTTAAACAAGAAAGGAATGACAGCAAGCAATGTAATACCAGCACCAGAAGATACTATTCTTTGGATAATTTTATTCATCTCTTTACATTAATTGTAAATTTATCTAAATTTATTTTTGAGGAAATACTATATTTTTTATATATTAATAAATATAAAAATTTCTTGAGAAATTTTACGGATTTTTCTCAAGCATTGGTCTTTCGCTTTATTGTTTTATAGTGATATCTACTGTAAAAAAATCAGTTTTATATACTAGCGCATCTCTAAAAAAGAATTATGCGTTACCCAAAAACCATCGTAGAGACGCCCCGGCGGGGCGTCTCTACATTGTTCACGGCTATGTCTAATGCACCAACTCCAGCGCCCGGTGCGTCAACGCCTGTGCCGTCAAACCATTAAAAGCCATCAAGTCACCAGCACTCGCCGTTGTCTCCCCACGCTTCCAGGCGAAGGTATCTCGCTTGCAGGTACTGCGTAGCATAATCGGTTCTAGCATCGCCGATGCGCCACCAGTCACACCAATTAAAGCATCCCCAGCAAACAATTCGGCAAATTTCTCATCATCCAAGAAACCACCTTCAGGTTGCGAGCAGGTATCCCATGCAGTATCATGAGGACGATACAAACGACGGGGGTTGATAATAGAAATAATCTTGACGCTAATACCTTCAGTTTCTAAGAAACTAGCTGCTTCAAAAACTGGCATTAAAGTCATATCGCCAATTACGGCAAATACAACTGTCTTACTTCCCCCTTGATTAGATTCGACTTCTTGCAACACCACCGCACCATCACGTAAGCCTTGACGAGTTTGTGCAAAAGTTGTGCGAATTGGCAATGGCGACTTACTCGCAGTAATGACAATTCCCTTATTCTTGGTAGTCAGCGCCCAGTCATAACAAACTTGAATGCTGTTAGCATCAGGTGGGAACAAGGGGAAAACATTGCCATTGCGCATCATGGAGGCAAAATAAGCTTCAATTTCCGGACGTTGGTGAGTCCAACCATTACGCCCTTGCTCTAATGCGCCTGCTGTGAATAAAGTAATAGTTGAGGGAGTAGGACGCCTTAATTCTGCCATTGCTTGCGTCACTGTTTGCCAAATTGGTAAACCGTTAATGGCAAAAGATTCGTAGGAACACCACAAAGTTCTGGCACCCATTAACGATAAACCCACAGCTAAACCAGCACAAGCATCTTCACTCAACGGTTCGTAAACTTGTCCCCCTGGTGCTTGGTTATATAAGTCGTCGGTGGTGGGGTGGATAATTTTGAGTGCTTGGTTGATGTTGGCGATACCAGATGCTTCGTTACCATCAGCGTTAGTGACAAGGAAGTTGCGATCGCTTTCTCCTACTTTTGCCACTAATCTTCCCATCGCTGTAGTGGAAACTTTGGGATCTCCACCTACTGGATATTCTTCCAAAGGCAATTCGCCTAACTCTGGTAATGGTAACTCAAATTCTGTCACAACTGTCTTCGCCGCAGGTCCACCACCAGCACGTTCACAATTTGTCCTTACCAGTTGCCAAGCTTCAACAGGTAAAGCACGTTCACTGAGGGCATTAACAATATGAGGAGCATCTAGGGTATCTTTAGGATAAAGGTTGTGAGATTTTGCACCCCGTGCATGGACTCCTGCACCTTTAAGTTGTTTGATGATGAATACAGTCAGCTTACCACCTAATGCCGATCGCGCTGTAGCATCTACACCTGTTAGTACTGCTTGAGTAAAAGCTAGCCGCTGCTCAAAGGAAAAAGCAGTACTATCTACGTAATCTCCCGGTTGATTTTTGTCGTCAAATTCCTTAGCATCCACTAACACAACTTCGGCAAAACCGTTACCTTGCCAGTATGCGATCATCTGTTCATTAGTTTTCAGTGATACCATACTATGGTGTTCTTGGCTATAACCATTCCATACCAAAACTGGTAAGAAGTTGGTGACATTGGGAAATGCTGTGTGGAAGTGCCCCATTGAACTGATGATATAGGGTTCACCTAATCCACCATCGCCAATTGTGAAAGGGAAAAGTTTGTCTTTATGTAACAGCGCTGCTGCCATAGCAAAGTGTTGCCCTTGCCCCAGAGGACCTGCGGGTGCGAGAATACCAGGAATGTAGCCGGAGAGGTGTCCGAGTAAACCGTGTTTTTCGCGGAAGCGATCGCGCAGTTGTTGTACTGTATAAATTCCCATATCCTCTAGGGAACGATCCAAGAACATCGCACTATAAAAACCTGGAGCATGGTGTCCCACTTCGGTAATAATGTTCTTGTAACCGAGCATCACTAGGGCAGCATAGGCTTCTGCTTGAGAAGCAAACCCCCCTGGGTGTCCGGAAGCTTTACTTCCAGTAATTTGTAGTGTGAGGTAGCGTAGGGCATCGGCAGCAAGTAAAGTTTGGAATACCGCTGCTTTTTCTTTTGGGTTGGCGATCGCTACTTTACCCGATTCTATTGCTGGAGTTGCTCCATAAGTTTCAAAACTTGGGAATGTTTCACTAAAATACTGAATTCCTTGGCAAAAATCGGGTGAAGCTGAAGTTGCCTTTGGAGTTGTTGCTGTCATGCTAAGTACCTGAGATGCTCGTTTAATTTAACAAAAATTTTACAACTTTCAGGTGGTAACAGTTTATTGGCATTTTGCAACGTTAGGATAAATAGATTAAATTTTACTTGACTAAAACGTGATAAATTTCCGTTAGTATCAGTAATATTAAAGATTTTTAGTAAAAAAATTTTATGAAACTACCAAATGGTCCACAAACTCCATCAGTTGTACAGACGCTGCAGTGGATAGTCAGTCCCATGTCATACATGGAAGACTGGCGAGCGCGTTATGGTGACATTTTCACCCTACGGTTAAATGGCACCGATATAGTGTTTGTCAGCAATCCCCAAGGGATGCAGGAGATTTTAACAGGCGATACCAAGGAGTTGGAAGCGCCTGGAGAATTGAATTTGATTTTTGAATCTTTGCTGGGTAAGAATTCTGTCATCACCCTGAGCGGCTTACAACACCAGCGTCAACGCCAGTTGTTAATGCCTCCTTTTCACGGCGAAAGGATGCGAAATTATAGTCAGGTGATTAGCGATGTCACAGAGCAAATCATGAGCCAATGGCAGATAGGTAAACCCTTCAATATCCGTTCTGCTACACAAGCTATTACCTTGCGGGTAATCATGCAAGCAGTGTTTGGGTTATCCTGTGGCGATCGCGCTCAAGAATTGGAACGACTTTTAGCTGTACTCTTAGATAAGGGAAGTTCTAAGTTGGGCGTTACCATGCTTTATTTTCCAGTCCTCCAAAAGGATTTTGGTCCCATGAGTCCTTGGGGACAAGCGCAGCGCCGTCAGCAGCAAGTTGATCGACTTCTTTACGAAGAAATTCGCGAACGTAGAAAGCTACCAGACGCATCTGGCACAGATATCCTTAGTTTACTCATAGCGGCTAGGGATGAAGCAGGTCAACAAATGACTGATGAAGAGTTGCACGATGAATTGATCACTCTGCTGGTAGCAGGGCATGAAACTACAGCGACAGCCTTAGCTTGGGCGTTTTACTGGATTCACAAGTTACCCGCAGTGCGGGAAAAACTACTGCAAGAACTTGACAGTTTGGGTGAAGATCCAGATCCTAGTACCATTTTTAAATTACCATATCTTAATGCTGTTTGCTGTGAAACTTTGCGCATTTACCCAGTTGCTATGCTCACCTTTCCCAGGCAGGTAAAAACATCTATATCACTTTGTGGCTACGAGCTTGAACCAGGTACAGTGGTAATCGGATCTATTTATCTCACGCACCAGCGTGAGGATTTATACCCAGAACCTAAGCAGTTTAAGCCAGAGCGCTTTCTGGAACGGCAATTTTCTGCTTATGAGTATTTGCCTTTTGGGGGTGGTGTCAGGCGCTGTATTGGTTTGGCTTTTGCTCTGTTTGAAATGAAGGTTGCTCTGGCGAAGATTCTTTCTCGTTATGAGTTGGAGTTGGTTGATAATGGTGAGGTGCAAGCTAAACGCCGTGGTTTGGTGACGGGGCAGGATCGTCCGATTCAGTTGGTGGTGAAGGGTAGGCGGGGTGTGATGTCTCGAAGTTTTGAGGCTGTTGCTGGGTGAGGAGGGTTTTAATTTATGGTAGGGTGGGGGTTGTTCACTCTACCAATTGTTTGTGAAGAGTATGAACCGCGAAGGCGCAAAGGACGCGAAGAAAAGAAAACAAAGAAGTGTTTTATGATGTTGTCATTGTTGCAAACGCTAAGGTTGATTGTTAATCCGACGCGGTTTTTGGAGGGGTGTGCGGCGAGGTATGGGGATTTGTTTGTTTTGCGGGTGTTGGGAGTGAATTCGCCGCCTGTGGTGTTTTTTAGTAGTGCGGAGGCGATTGCGGAGTGTTTTGCTATTCCGGCGCAGGAGTTGGATTTTAAGAAGGCTACTCATGTTTTTAAGCCTTTGTTTGGGGAGAGTTCGATTGTGTTGCAGGAGGGGAGGGCGCACAATCGTCAGCGTCAGTTGTTGATGCCGCCTTTTCACGGGGAGCGTTTGAAGGTTTATGGTGAGGTAATTTGTGCGATTACAAATGATGTGACGAGTAGTTGGAGGGTGGGAAGTTCTGTTTCTATGCAGGAGGTGATGCCGGATATTACTTTACAAATTATTTTGCAAGTGGTGTTTGGTATTAGTCCTGGTTCTCGTTATCAAAAGTTAAGAGAACTGTTGAGTTCTTTGTTGGATGATATTACTAAGCCTTGGTATTCTAGTTTGTTTTTCTTTCCTCCTTTGCAACAAGATTTAGGTGCTTGGAGTCCTTGGGGTAATTACAAACGACGGCGCGAGGAAATTGATAAACTGATTTATGCTGAGATTTATGAACGACGTTTGTCTGATGATTCTCGTAATGATATTTTGAGTCTGTTAATGTCAGCGCGTGACGAAGATGGACAGCAGATGACAGATGAAGAGTTACGCGATCAATTAGTTTCTCTGCTACTTTTGGGGTATGAAACTACAGCCGCTGTTTTGGCATGGGTATTTTATTTAATTCACTTTCATCCTCAGGTAAAAGAGCGATTAATGCAGGAATTAGATACAGTAGATACACAAAATCCTGAAGCGCTCTCTCAACTACCTTACCTAACTGCTGTTTGTCAAGAAACACTACGAATTCATCCCATTGCTTTAATTTGCACACCAAGAATGGTGAAAGACACAGTAGAAATTACTGGGAAAAAATTTACATCGGGAACAGTCTTAGTACCCTGCATTCATCTCGCCCATCGCCGTGCCGAAACTTACCCACAACCAGAACAATTTCAACCAGAAAGATTTCTTAACCAAAAATTTTCACCTTATGAATATTTACCCTTTGGCGGTGGTTATCGCGGTTGTATTGGCGCAGCATTTTCTCTGTACGAACTTAAATTAATAGTAGCAACAATATTGTCACGTTTTCAACTAGCACTTGCAGATCCTCGTCCCGTACATCCAGTACGCCGAGGAATTACTATTATTCCTAGTGGTGGTGTACAGATGATTGTTACTAAACAGATAGAGAAAATCTCACACAAAGACGCAAAGACGCAAATTTTTTCTTAGCGCCAGAGCGTAGAGCGTGAAATAATTTTTCTATGTCGTAATGCAGATTACTCCTGAGTTATCTGGCATCTAAATTAGCAGTAATAAGGAGCTAGGAGACAATCACATGCCAGAGGAGCAACGGTTAGAGGAACAACTGCTATCCCAAGAAGCTGAGAAAAGGATATCTAACGAGCTCGATCAAGTAGAAAAAATTGACGTAGATGTGCAAACTAATTTGTTCAAAGTAATGCAAGGAGAGACGGATGGAGTTTCTGTTACAGGAAAAGGGCTGGTAAAAGAAGGCATCCGCGTACAGGAAATAAAACTCAAAACAGATAGTCTTGGTGTCAATCCTTTAAGCGCTCTTTTTGGGCAAATTGAACTTAACCATGCAGTCAATGCCTCTGCTAGAGTTGTCATGACAGAAGCAGATATTAATCATGCTTTGACTTCAGATTATGTACGCAGCAAGTTCCAAAAATTTGATTTAAACGTAGATGGTGAGATTGTCAGTCTCCAGCCACAAGTGATCCAAATTGGCTTACCCGGTGATGGTAAAATGGCATTTGCAGGTAAGGTGCTGCTAACTGAGAAGGGTAACAGTCGTCGCGTGGGTTTTACGGCGATCGCTCGTCCACGTAAAGGACAGCAACCTATTATGTTGGAAAGTTTTACCTGTATTGAGGGCGACGGTTTTCCACTAGAATTTGTTGTTACTTTAATGGAGAAGGTAAAAGAATTAGTTAACCTACCATATTTTCAGTATGAGGGTACGGCTATTCGTGTCCAAAATATGGAGGTAGAAAAAGGAAGTTTAACTCTTTTGGTAGATACCCGTCTTAAAGAAATACCTTCTTTATAAGAAAACTAAATACTTTTTAGTTTGTAGTAAGCGCTTAAGCGCTTATTAAAACTTTATTACTGGCGGTTGATGTAATTTTTTGTAAAAGTATCTTATATATATAATAAGATACATGCGCCAAGTTTCATCTATGCAAGAGTATGATATTGTAATTATTGGGGCAGGACATAATGGGCTAGTTTGTGCAGCTTATTTGCTCAAAGCTGGCTACGATGTTTTGCTACTGGAGAAGCGTTCTGTTCCAGGTGGTGCAGCAACTACAGAAGAATGTTTACCACAAGAAGCCCCTGGATTTAAGTTTAACTTGTGTGCTATTGACCACGAATTTATTCACCTCGGACCAGTGGTTCAAGAGTTAGAATTAGAAAAGTACGGCTTGGAATATCTAGAATGCGATCCAGTTGTATTTTGTCCCCATCCAGATGGTAAGTATTTCTTAGCTCATAAGTCGTTGTCCAAGACTTGTGCTGAAATCGCTCGTTACAGTGAACGCGATGCTAAAAAATACGCAGAATTTACAAACTATTGGCAGCGGGCGATCGGTGCGATGATTCCCATGTTTAACGCACCGCCGAAGTCTGTTCTAGATATTCTTGGTAACTACGATATTGCCAAGATTAAAGATTTATTTTCAGTGATTGGTTCCCCTTCTAAGACGCTGGATTTTGTTCGCTCCATGCTTACCAGCGCTGAGGATACTGTTAACGAGTGGTTTGACTCAGAATTTCTCAAAGCACCTTTAGCAAGACTGGCATCAGAACTTGGTGCGCCTCCCTCCCAAAAGACTCTTGGTATTGGTGCAATTATGATGGCAATGCGTCATGAACCTGGTATGGCAAGACCTCGCGGTGGTACTGGCGCATTGGTGCAAGCTTTGGTAAACTTGGTGACAGCTAAAGGTGGTAAGATTCTTACCGACCAACAGGTTGAGAAAGTTTTGATTGATGATGGTCGTGCTGTTGGTGTCAGAGTAGCGGGTGGTACAGAATATCGTGCTAAACAAGGTGTTATCTCTAACATTGACGCCAAGCGAGTATTTTTGCAATTAATCGATCCTGGGGATCTTGATGCTGCTGATGCAAATTTACGGGAAAGATTAGAACGGCGCATCGTTAACAACAACGAAACTATCCTGAAGATTGACTTGGCGATTAACGAACCGCTGCGCTTTGAACACCACGAACACAAGGATGAATATCTAATTGGCTCTGTGTTGATTGCGGATTCTGTTAGTCATGTAGAACAAGCTCATAGTAGATGTACTTTGGGTGAAATACCAGATTCAGATCCATCAATGTATGTAGTAGTGCCGACGATGTTAGATCCGTCAATGGCACCAGATGGTAAGCATACTGTTTGGATTGAATTTTTCGCCCCTTATCAAATTGCGGGTGCTGAAGGTACTGGTTTGAAAGGTACAGGGTGGACGGATGAACTCAAAAATAAAGTAGCAGATAAGGTGGTTGATAAGTTAGCTTCTTACGCGCCGAATCTGAAGAATTCAATTATTGCCCGTCGCGTAGAAAGTCCAGCGGAACTAGGTGAAAGATTGGGTGCGTATAAGGGGAATTACTACCACATTGATATGACGTTGGATCAAATGGTGTTTTTCCGTCCTTTGCCAGAAATAGCTAATTACAAAACCCCCATCGAGAATCTATTTCTAACTGGTGCGGGAACTCACCCAGGTGGTTCTATTTCTGGAATGCCGGGACGTAACTGTGCGCGGGTATTTTTACAAACAAAGCATCCTATCGCCCAAACTCTCAAAGATGCACGCGATTCGATTAAGTCAACAGTTGGCTCAGTGTTTAAAATTAATTAGGGATTAATGTAGGGTGCGTTAACGCAGTGTAACGCACCGCTATTAATGATAATTAACTATTGCTTGATGGGAATCTCAATGATAAACTCTGTTCCCTGTCCGGGTTCGGAAATACACTTTATATTACCTCCGTGTTTTTCCACTACAATTTGATGACTAATTGATAAACCGATTCCTGTGCCTTTCCCTACGGGTTTGGTGGTAAAGAAGGGGTTAAATAATTTCTGTTGTACTTCTTGGGGCATACCAGAACCATTGTCGGCAATGCGGATAATTGCGCGCTCGCCATGTGTATGGGTACGAATACAAATTTGCCCTTCGACGAATGACTCTTCTAAAGCATCAATTGCATTTGCTAAAATATTCATAAACACCTGATTTAACTGCCCAATAAAACACTCAACTGGGGGCAAGTCGCCATACTCTTTAATCACCTCAATTGCCGATCTATACGTTTGAGCTTTTAGTCGGTGCTGTAAAATCATTAGCGTGCCATCTATACCTTCATGAATGTCTGCTGGTTGCATGGAGCTTGCATCCACACGCGAAAAGTTACGCATGGTGCGCACAATCTCACTAATGCGATTGGTTCCCATCTTCATTGACTGCATCATTTTTGGCAAGTCTTCGCTGAGAAACTCTAAGTCAATGGCTTCTATCTCATCTTTAATCTCGTCTATGGGGTTGGGATAGTACTGCTGGTAAAGGTTGACTAGGGTGAGTAAATCTTGAGTATAATTGCTGGCATGGTTGACATTGCCTTTAATAAAATTGACAGGGTTGTTAATTTCATGGGCGATACCTGCTACCATTTGTCCCAGACTGGACATTTTTTCAGTTTGTACCAGTTGTAATTGAGTATTTTGCAGTTGATGCAAAGCAGTTTCTAGCTGTGTCGCTTTTTCTCGTTCTCGTTCTTCTGATTGTTGCAAATCTTTGTAAAGATTGGCATTTTCAATTGAGATAGAAATTTGGGTACAAAGAAGTGATAATACTTGTAGGCGATCGCGTGTAAAAGCTCCCGCACAAGAACGATTTTCCAAATAGATAATTCCTATCAGCTTACCTTGGTTAATTACAGGCATTGCTAAAATAGATTTTACTTTATGTTGGCTAATGTAGCGATCGCTTGTAAATAATCCCTCTTGTGTCGCATCGTTTAAAACTACCTTTTCCCCAGTTCTTTGGACATAATTAATTAGAGAAACTGGCAAATATTGGCATTCCTCAACTTTGAGTAAAGGCTGGATAACTACCTTTTCTAGTTCAACATTTTCATGAGCCGCTACAACTAATTCACCAGATTCTTTCAATAACAGTATACCTTTTTGCGCTCCAGCATTTTCCATCACAATCTGCATCAACTTATCAAGCAACTTATCAAGAACAATTTCTTGAGAAATTGCGTGTGTTGCCTTCAGCACTGTAGATAAATCTAGAGCCGCCAAACCAGTACTTGTAGTTGTTTTAGTCGTTTGAGTTACAAAAATGTCGCTTACTTGCTTATTAGCAATTTGGTTCATGTATTGAGGATATCTTTCTTCCAAATCTTTTACTTTTGCTACTGCACCCCAGCGGATATATTTATAGTAAGCTTCAATCATGTATGTTTGAGCTATTTTGTGTTTACCCAAAGACAGATAAAACTCAGCAGCCAGTTCATTTGCTAGTGCTTCATCTTGGATATATCCTTGTTCTTTTGCTTCAGCAATAGCGCAGTCATAGTACTCCATTGCTTCTAAAGTTTGTCCCAAAATCCGTGCTTTTTCTGCTTCTACAAGTTCATACTTATGCTGAAAATTGCATGGAGCGTAGGCAGCCCAACTTTTCATTTTTTCCTGATTCGCTACAACTTGACTCAGGTATTCTTGTTGCTCACTGGGCGTAACATTAGGATAATGAGCAAGGAGAGATAGCGAATAGTAAAAGTTGTGTACCGCAAAAGTTATCACCCCAAGTACACCTCCAGATTGCTCTACAGCCAAGCGAGCATTTTCAACAGCACCAGCATAATTTTTAAATAAGTAAAGCAGGAGCATCTTGGCAAAATAGACAGAAAAAAGCGTTATTTGAACATTCGTCTCGCGTAATCGGGGTAACATTTCTACCTCATCAAAGACATCGCCAATTAATAAAGATTTATCTGCCACTTTACCAAGAAGATTTAATGATAGTTGTCTAGAAGTTCTGGCATAGTCAATAATAGGCTGCACCTTAAACTTCAGGACTAAATCCATTAATTGTGCCTGCCGCTGTTCAAGTACATCTAGTCTCTCACCAATGATAAACAAGTAAACAGAAAGAGCATTAGCAGCATAACCAACAGTTTCAATGTCTCCCATTTCCAAACCAATTTGGATTGCCTCACTGCAGCCAAAAATGTTGTCTTTTGCATGTTCTTTCCAGTGTTTAACTGTTGCATAAAATATCTGATCTACTTTACATTTAATTTCTCGTGCATCTAATTTATCAACTAATTTTAAAGCTAATTGACCAAAACGATAACCAGTCTCAATGTCTCCTATAATACCACATAAGAAAAAACCATATAGAACATATCCATAAGCACCTATTGAAGAATTACCGTATTGAAGACAAAGATTTACCATTGTAAATATAATTGACGGTAATAAATGAGGAGCGACAAAATAAGCAGGAGGGAAAATGATGTTCAAAATTCTCATTGCTGCCAATTTACTACTGTCAGTCATTAATGGCAGATTGATTAAATCTTCAATAATTAGCTCTCCCGGTGGTTTTGTCTCTAAACCTACCCCTAACATTTCCAATACTTGCAACCCAGTATCTACTGCTACCTGTACCTGGTTTTGTGCAATATAAAATTGGATTAACACCTCATACAGCTTAACCTTTTCGCAAAGTGTTTTTGCTTTTTGTATTGCTAATTCAGCAAGATGTTTTGCCCGAGCAAAATTAGTATTTAAATACTCAGCCTCTACTATCTCTAGATGAATATTCAAAGTCAATTCATACTGATAATTCCAACTATCTTCTGCCAACAGTTCTAAACTCAGATTTAAATATCTAGCTGCTGGTTCATAAGCAGTTGCCACCTTTGCTTTTTTACCTGCAATCAAATTAAGAGAAGCTAACTCATATTTTTCGGAATCAGAGGTAATTGATTCAACACCAAAATTCAACTGATTGACAATATCAAAAATATTAGCTTCTCGTTCTTGTAGTGGTGTATTCTTTAGTAGTAGTTGACCAATTTTCAAATGAGTTTCTTTTTTCTGTTCTTCTGGAATCAGCGAGTAAGCAGCTTGCTGCACTCTATCATGTAAGAACTTGTAGACAATTGGGCGGTTATGAGAAATTAGTGATTGAGAATTACCTAATTCCCAATCCCAAAGTAGGGGAATCTTATAAGCATTATTCAGAGGCAGAATTAACCCAGCTTGTAATGCTTCCCACAAATCAGTAGCGGTTTCTCTTAGAGATTTTTCATGAACGATCGCCAGCACGTCTAAACTAAAAGTGTTGCCAATACAAGCAGCCAGCTTGAGAACTTGCTGCGTATCATTACTCAACTTTTGAATATTACTAGCGACTAATTCAACTACAGTTTTATCTGTAATGCCAATTGATTGAGTAAGCTGAATATTCCATTGCCACTGTCTCTTATTGAAATCAAATGTTAACAGCTTTTCCTGATATAGTGTTTGTAGTAGTTGAGTTAAGAAGAAGGGATTGCCAGCAGTTTTATGGAAAAGTAGAGACGCAAGATTTTGCGTTTCTGTAGTTTCTGTTTTTCCTAAAGTATCAGTAATTAATTGGTTAACATGAGCTTTACTTAAAGGTTTAAGGATAATATTATTAAAAGTTCCGCCCTCTTTTTGAAGATGAGCTAAAGTTTGGCTTAAAGGATGAATTGCATCAACTTCATTATCTCGATACGCGCCAATAAGTAATAGATATTGACTATCTGGAGCAGTAGCAAGTAACTGAATTAACTTAAGAGAAGCGGAATCTGCCCATTGTAAATCATCTAAAAATAAAACTAGAGGATGTTCTTGCTGTGTAAAAACATGAATAAACTCTTTGAATACGCGATTAAAGCGATTTTGCGATTCAGTTGCTCCAAGTTGTGGTAGCTCTGGTTGAGAACCAATAATCAGAGATACTTCGGGAATAACATCAATTATTACACGTCCGTTATTACCAAGAGCTTTGAGTAATTTTTCTTTCCAAATAGCTATCTGTGCAGAGCTTTCTGTCAGTAACTGCTGAATTAATACTCGAAAAGCTTGAATAATAGCAGCATAAGGTACATTACGCTTAAATTGGTCAAATTTGCCATTAATGAAATACCCATTTTGCTTAACTATCGGTTTATGTATTTCATATACTAAGGAAGATTTACCAATACCTGAGTAACCGGAAACTAACACAATCTCGAACCCCCCCTGATTAAGGGCAGGCAGGGGGGGTGCGGCAACTCGCTCAAATGCTGCTAATAAATTTTCTACCTCTTTTTCCCTACCGTATAGTTTTTGCGGAATCAGTAGTTGACCGGATAAATCTTGCGTTCCTACTATAAAATAGGGAATATTACCCGTTGCTTCTAATTGTGCAATACAAACTTCTAAGTCATACTTGATTCCTACAGCGCTTTTATATCTATCTTCAGCATTTTTTTCTAGTAATTTCATGACAATATCAGAAACCACAGCCGGAATTTCTGGATATAATTGATGAGGCGATACTGGTTTCTTGGCAATATGACAGTGAACCAACTCCATAGGATCGTTGGTTGGAAATGGTAGCTGACTAGTTAGCATTTCATAAAAGGTAACGCCTAAGGAGTAATAGTCAGTGCGGTAGTCAATTGCACGATTCATCCTACCAGTTTGTTCTGGTGAAATATAGGCGAGGGTACCTTCTAGTAAGTTGAGATTACCTAGTTTCTGATTTTCTTTAGATAAGCGTGAGGCAATGCTAAAATCGGTTATCTTTACTTGAAGAGTTTCTGGATTAATAATGAGATTTTGCGGTTTAATATCTTTGTGAATAATTTGCTTTTGATGCAGTTTATCTAAAATTTCGATAATTTGTAATAAGATATGTAAACAAGTTAATAATTCTAATTTTTTATTATTTTGAAATGCTTGAATAGATTGTCCGCCAAAATCTTCTAATATTAAAGCTAAGCCATTACCATAATTCAACAAATCTATTGCTTGCACAACTCCTGTTAAATTGAGGTTTTTGATAATTTCATACTCATGTCTTAATCTATTAATTTCCTCCAGTGAAGGATACACATTTGTTAATGTTTTGACAATAACTAGTCGCTCGTCTTGCTCTTTGATTCCTTGATAAAGTACTGTATTACTTCCTTGGTGAATTATTCGTATAAGTTTATAGCCGGCAATTGTAATCATTTACGAGTTTTAACTCTTGTTGTATAGTTCTTATATTATGAGCGCTACTCCAGCTTTATCTGTGATCTAGATCACAGTAAAAAACTACGTATATTTATCAGTATTAAAATCATCAACATAGGGTACTCATCATGACTGATTCACCTGTTGCTACATCGCTCACAGAGATTAAATTGCAACAAGCCAAGACAGTCGAAGCATCTCACAATTGTGCTTACTACTTTCCCCTGGAGAATGGACGATATGATGTTAAGCCTGGTTTGATTCGGTTCGGTTCTTGCTTTGGTAACGGTGATGCTGACAAAATGGTATTTCAATTTGATGAAAACTTTGCTCACTATCGTGAAGTTAAACTGTTAGCTCGTGCTGAAAGGTTAAACAAATACTATCTAACTAACAATTATTCTGATCCTGTTGCAGGTGCAGTTGCCCATTTAATTATTAACCGCCTCACCCAAGAACATCCACAATATTTTCAGTACGATCGTGACAATAACAACAAAGCATTTCACAGCCAGCTTACCAAAGAAACCCTTTACTTCAATGCAGATTGGCAGCTACAACAAGTTGCAACCCAAACTAACCAGATTGTACCACCATTAATCTCCACTCTCGATGCATTAGCTACACAGGTACAGGAAGACATCACCGTTGTCTGTCGCTCTGGTTGTGCCAACTGGTTAAGTGCTATTCATCTATGCTACCCCAACCACTGGTCAGCCGAGGAAAAAATTGGCAAAGACTTCGCCACAATTCATGCACCCGTCGCCGGTATGGAAAAAATTAATCAGCGTGGTAGTGCGATCATTAACACGATGATTGAGCGCAAACCGATGGTGCGCTTTGCTTGGGGTTTGAGTACCGACACCCGCTTAAACCATCACCCCAAACCGCCAAGAGAAGTACCAGTTAACGAGTGGCAAGGTAGAAATTTTGACTTAAACAACCCCCGGCTATTCCTGAGAATTGAACGCCAAGTAATTTGGGGACTACCAGAGTATAATGCAGGAATGTTCACAATTCGTACCTACTTTAGAGATTGTAGCATTATCAAGCAAGACCACATGCTGCGTTCTCAGTTATGCAGTGCCATTCAGTCTATGACTAAAGAATCTCTTGTTTATAAAGGATTAGCAGAAAGTAGAGACGATATTCTGACATGGTTGCTTTGATTTTCCACAGATAACAGAAATACGGCGTTGCTGAATTCGAGTTGCCAGCCGCTCCTGAGTAATGGTATTGTTTCTTAAAGGTAGGAGATATTATATATCCAATGAGCAATAGTATGACTTACGCCAAAGCCGTATAGATATTACTATGATTACCTCATAGTGTTGGCTGTTTTCACAAAACTCAAATGTTGCGCCTTCTTCTTATTGATGATAACGAAAATGACCGTACCTTGATTATTTACACATTAAGGCGTGAATTCCCTGACCTTAAGGTGGAAGAAGTTACAAAAGCTGAGGATTTTCAGCAAGCATTGGCAGCAGGTGACTTTGAGTTTGTCATCACTGACTATCGTTTGCGTTGGAATGAGGGATTGACTGTTTTGCGCGATATCAAGTCCCGCTACCCCAACTGTCCAGTCATTATGTTTACTAATAGCGGTTCTCAGGAGATTGCAGTCGAAGCAATGAAGCTAGGGCTAGATGATTATATCATTAAATCAGCAAAACACTATGTTCGTTTGCCCGTTGCAGTTCGCTCAATCTTACAACGATTGGAACAACAGCACAGAGCACAGAGAGCTTTGCAAGAAGCTAATCAGCGTTGTGTCGATATTCTTGAAAGTATTACGGACGCTTTGTGTGCTTTAGATGAACAGTTTCGATTTACTTATGTTAATCAAAAATCCGAGCAAATTTTGCTCAAAAAGCAGGCAGAGCTTCTCGGCAAGAACATTTGGGAAGAGTATCCTGAGATGGCTGGCTCTGTGTTTGAGCAAAAGTATCATGAAGCGGCGACAACAAAACTTCCTGTCCAATTTGAAGCGTTTTGTCCGCATCTTGATATATGGTTGGAAGTAAGAGTTTATCCCCGGACAGATGGATTAACTATTTATAGCCATGATATCAGCGAGCGCAAACTTACTGAATTAGAAAAACAGCAATTTCTTGCCCGCGAGCAAGCCGCCCGTGCTGAAGCCGAAGCCCAAGAAAGACGTTCCACTTTCTTAGCTGAAGCAAGCCGCCTTTTAGCTTCTTCGCTCGACTACCGTACTACGCTCACTAGTGTGGCAAGCATAGCAGTGCCAACTTTTGCCGACTGGTGCTTTGTTGATATTGTCGAGAACAATTTGACCGTTTTTAATGAACCAATCATCGTTGCAACCAACCCAGAAAAGGAAGCGCTGATCCGAGAACTCAGGCAAAGATATCCGCCCCCAACCGATGCAGATTTTGGCGCACCCAAGGTTTTACGAACAGGACAGCCGGAAATAGCTACTGAAATTCCAGAGTCACTTGTACTATCCATAGCACAAGATGACCGACACTTGAGCTTGATGCGCCAGTTGAATGCACAATCTTATATGATTGTACCACTGATTACTAATAAGCGTAAGCTCGGTACAATCGCTTTTGTGTCAGCACAGCCAGAACGCCGATATCAAAAGGCAGATCTAGCGATGGCTACTGAACTTGCTCAACGGGCTGCCATTGCCATTGACAATGCACGGCTTTACCGAGAAGCTTGGGAAGCTAACCGGATCAAAGACGAGTTTTTAGCGATAGTCTCCCACGAACTACGCACGCCACTAAACTCCATACTTGGCTGGGCGAAGATGCTTCGGCAAAGGAATTTAAATGAAGCTACTGCTACCAAGGCTCTAGAAACCATTGAGCGCAATGCCGAACTGCAAAAGAAACTGATTGAAGATATTCTTGATGTTTCACGAATTGTCCAAGGCAAAATCCGCCTGAACCTTTGCCCCCTTCACCTAACATCTGTGATTGAAGCCGTAGTCGAAAGTATACGTCCTACTGCTCAAGCCCAGGCAGTTCAGTTTGAGTTAATACTTGACCCCAATGTCGGTCAGGTTACAGGTGATCCAGATCGCTTGCAACAGGTTGTATGGAATTTGCTTTCCAACGCCGTCAAATTCACCCCTTCTGGAGGAAGGGTGGAAATTCGCCTCCAAAAGGTGAATTCAATGGCTCAAATTACGGTAAGCGATACAGGAGCGGGTATTAGTGCTGAGTTTCTTCCCTACGTCTTTGAACGTTTCCGTCAGGCAGATGCTACAACAACCAGAGCAAATGGTGGATTGGGATTGGGATTGGCGATTGTGCGTCATTTAGTTGAGATGCACAATGGCACTGTTTACGCAACGAGCGATGGGGAAGGCTTAGGCACAACTTTCACGGTGCAAATACCGATAAGAGAAGTACAAATAGTACAACCAAATAACTTACAATTAGCTCCTAATAATGAGTTTCCATCTCTCAATGGCTTACGGGTTCTCGTTGTAGACGACAACATTGATACTATCGAACTGATTGCCTTCATTTTGTCACAGTGTCAGGCACAAGTAAAAACTGCGACAACCGCAAGTGATGCGATCGCTACGTTCTCACAATTCAAACCTAATGTTTTGATTAGTGACATTGGTATGCCCGGTGAAGACGGTTATTCGCTCATTCAAAAAATCCGAATTCTTCCACCAGAGCAAGGTGGGCAAATTCCAGCTGCTGCTCTGACGGCGTTTGCTGGAGAATCCGAACACGTCCGTGCGCTTGCTGCTGGGTTTCAAATACACATCCCCAAGCCAGTTGATCCTACTGAGTTAGTTGCAGCTATTGTAAAGTTGACTACAAATTGCTAATTAGCTATAACTATATGAGTCAAATCAGCAATGCCTCTATTAATTAAATTCTCAACAGTAGAGAGAAACTCCTGCTCTTGATAAGGCTTAGTTAAATAAGCAGTTGCTCCCAATGCTTGAGCAAGTTGGCGATGTTTTTCTGCACTGCGCGAAGTAAGGATTACTACAGGTTTTTCTGCTAAATCTGGGTTTTTTCGGACATTAGACAAAAGCTCAAAACCATTCATGCGCGGCATCTCCAAGTCAGAAATTACCACCCGAACTTCAGGATGCCGTTGCAGTTGTTCTAACGCTTCTACACCATTTTGTGCCTGTAATACTTGATAGCCAGACTTTTGCAGGGTGAGAGATAAAGTTTGGCGCAAACTCATTGCATCATCTACTACCAAAACCATTTTTGATGTGTTATTATTCACATCATTAACAGCAGTGGGAGCAATTAAAGGTGTTGATGGCACACTAGATGACATCGGCAAGGCTTTTTTTTTGTCCCCGATTATTGGTAGTGGTATAGTATCAATTACTGCTTGCATTTCACTGTTGTCAAACAGCAGAGTACTATCAATTACCAAAATCAAAGTTCCGTTGGCTAAGTTACTGCAACCATAAACATATTTTGGTGCAGTAATCGTTTGACTTAAAGGTCTAATTACCAATTCTTGTTCACCAATGATTTGGTCAACTTCTAGAGCTAAAAGTTCCTGATTGCTGCGTAGGACAAGCACAGGATTCGTCATGGCTCCTGTGTCATGGGTTGTTGATTGATTTTGTAGAGTAGCTCCGCTCAGTTTATGATTATAGTGCATCAACTGCTTGAGTTGACGAATGCCGATCATGCGTTCATCATTGCCGATGTTCCAGTGCAAAACTTTTTTGCCGTCCAATTCCTTGATAGCAGCAGAAGGTAGTAATATTTTTTCAATACTATTTAATAGCAAGGCATAAACAATACCCCCTGCTTGGACAAGCATTAATTGATCGGTAGTCATAGAAAAAGGAATTTTGAGTACAAAGGATGTTCCTTGATTGGGAAATGATTGAACTGTAATTGAACCGTTGAGTGCTTGCAGTTGAGAACGAACAATATCTAACCCGATACCGCGCCCAGAAATTTCACTAACTTTACCTGCGGTGGAAAATCCTGGTGCAAACAAACACTCTAACAGTTGATCTTGAGTTGGGGTAGTATTGTCATCAGGTATGAAACCAAGCTCAACAGCTTTTTTGTAAATCTTGTCTAAATTCAAGCCTTGACCATCATCTCGGACTTCAATTACTGTTTGACTACCTCGATGATAAGCACAAATTTCTATTAAACCTTGTTCTGCTTTGCCAAGCTCACGCCTAACTTCCGTCCGTTCAATCCCGTGATCGAAAGCATTACGTACTAAATGCAGTAAAGGATCGTAAAGCTTTTCGGCGATCGCTTTATCCACTAGTACTTCAGTACCATTAAGTTTGATATCTACATGTTTGCCATACATATTACCGAAATTGTGTACCATCTGGGTGAAGCGATTGAGAATATTCCCCAAAGGCAACATCCTTGCTTCTACTAAATTATCGAGAATATCAGTTGCTAAACGCTGTTTTTTGTCGTGATTTTGAGCGGATTGCTTGAGAAGTAAATCAAGAGACTCCGTAGTTTCTTGTAGTTGCAAAGACTCTTCCATCGCTGAGTGCAATGTGAGATGAAATTCTGTATATTCATCCATTTCCAAAGAGTCAAAGTCCACCGATACAACCTTTTGTCCACGTTGAGACACAAAATCTTGAATCTGTAGTGGTAATTCACATAGTTTATTTAAAGTATTTTGTTGCCGTCGGATTTGCTGAAATAACTGCTCTATGATTTCCTGGAGTTGTTCATCTTGCACAGTCTGCTGTTTTTCGTAAATCAGCAATTCCCCAGCTAAATAATTAAGAACTTCTAATCCTTCTACATCTACGCGCACAAATGAACGCTGATGAGAATTTTTAACAGTAGAATGCTGAGATTTATCTTCTACTTGAATATTGAGTTTGTTTTCATAATCTGGTACGACTATATCAGTTATACCGCCCTGTTGGCTGACTGCTAATGATTTAGTTTCAGCTTCTCCAAATTCATTTGGAATAAATTCATTATGAGTTAATTGGACAATATCTTCTCCCCATATTGTCTCTACTAAATTATCATCTGATTGAAAAGGTATTGCTTTAATTTCTAAAAGTTTTTGTAGTTGGTGACTATCAAGCCAATTTTTTTCTTGTTCAGTTACCGGAGGATACTTTTTATATTCTTGTGCCAAGTACGTAATTTTAGTTTCCAGTAATTGGATATTCGAGAAACCCGGCTTCTCACATAAGCCGGGTTTCTGCTGCTGCTGAAACTTAGCTACAGCAAGCAAGATTTTTAAAATGACACCTTGGCGATAAAGGCATAAGCTTTGACTATCTCCTTTATCTTGTACAAACTCAAAAAATTCACTAAGCCAATCTAAATTGTCAAGCAAAGCTAGACACAATTCTGAATAAGATATTTCCTTGTAGTGATTAAACCAGCCGAAAATACAGCGGATTACTTTTAAATAAAAACCAGCTACAGTCGGTTTTAAACGCTGATTTTTATCGTTACCGACGTTAATTAAAAATTCATATAGTTCATATATTTCTCCTCGATCATCGGCTGGCGTGCCCTCCCAGGATCGGGGGGTTGGGGGGATATTAACGGTTGTGAACTCTTGCCAAGCAGAATTCGGTTCTCCACCACTAGTGCGATCGCCAGCCAACACAGCTATTTGAGCTTGCTGCAAATCAGAGAGAGCAAGTTCTGCAATCTTCAGCACTTGAGAGGGATAAGCATTTAGTGCAGCAATAATTGTTTGGGCAATTTTGCGAAAACCCGATAAGTTTAGCGATTCTGCCAAACCAAGAAATACCTCAGCCTGAGAACGTAAAAAATCAGCAAGTTCGGCAGGTTCTTGTACATTATTGATGGCTTCAACAATACTTTCTATCCTTTGCGTTATCCCCGTTTCAAAAATAGAAAGTACAATATCAAAACCCAATTCTTCAGATGTAGGAATATGAGCTTCAGAGTTTAGAGCACCACCCAGTTTTTCTTGTAGCTGTGCAAACACCGAAGCTGCTCGTTGGAGAATTTCCTCATCATTAATACTACTTTCTGTAAGTTCAGCCGTTAAAGGTAGACTGAGACACTCATAAGCTTGTAGTAAAAGCGTTTGCAATTCAGTATCAATCTGAACCTCTGGATTGTACAGCGCATTAAACACATCTTCTAAAGAATGAGCTACCTTGTTAATCACCTCTAGCCCAACATTAGCGGCTCCCCCTTTAATAGTATGAGTTGCCCGCATTAAGTTATGGACTTTGGCAGTGCTAAAATCTGTTGGTAAGCTAAAGAGTTCTTGCTCAATTATTTGTAATAATTCTGGTGCTTCACTCAGGAAGTAGATGTATCCTTGTTCACGAATTGAAGAAACGTCCATCATATTTAGTTGACTTTGAATTTGCTTGCACTTGCCAATAACTGTTGCACCATACTAGATGACTGTTGGAAAACAGCCGCAATTTCATTCGCTTCAGCAAAAGTCTTGTTAGCAAGTTCTGCTACATCGTTCATTGATGTTGTTACCAATACAGATTGCGACTTCTGTGATTGAGTAGCTGAAGTAATCTGCTGTAGTAGTTTACTAATTTCTGCAGTTGCAGTAACGATCGCATTCAAGTTTTGCCGCGTTTGATTCACTAGATTTGTACCTTCCACCACCTGTTGAATTCCCGTTTCCATTGCTACTGCTACTTCCCCTGTTTCAGCTTGAATCTCCTGGACTAATTTTTCAATTTCTATAGTGGCTGCGGCTGACTGGCGAGATAAAGAACGTACTTCATCTGCCACCACAGCAAAGCCCTTGCCATATTCACCTGCACGAGTAGCTTCGATAGCTGCATTTAGAGCCAGTACGTTTGTCTGTGTAGCAAAATTGCTAATCAAATTCACCACTTTGGAAATCTTTTGCGAGGATTCACTCAGGCGTTTAATTTTCTTACTAGTTTGAGCAACTGTTTCACGAATCCCTTGGATGGCTTCAACCGTCAGGTTCATTGCTGCATCACCAGACTCTACAGTTTGGTTTGCGCTTTTCACTGCAACTTGTACTAACTCAGCGCTAGTAGCTACCGCTTGAGTAGAATCTACCATCTGTTGTAATTCGCCTAAAGCTTCGGTAATTTCTTCAGACTGTTGTTGTGCTAAGGCAGTCAGTTTGGCAAGGGAAGCATCACTGCTACTGTTAGTTTGTGCCACTTGTTGTGCCGCTTGTTGTACTTGGATCACAATTTCCCGGAGCGCTTGCAACGTATTATTATAAGCATCAGCGATTGTGCCTAGCTCGTCTTCGGTAATTTCTACTCGTACCGTTAAATCACCGTTAAGAGCAGGTATTACTGCTTTGATAAGTTGAATACATCGTTGTTGCAGTAACTCTTTGGCTGTTTTTTCCCGTGCTGCTACTTCTGCTAGTTGTGCTGACTGCGCCTGTAGTTTTTGCAAATATTCAGCCTGTTGTAGTGCTAGCCCCAACTGATCGCCAATACGTGATAACATGCTAACTTCCCAAGCTTGCCATTCTCTGGTGTTGGAGTTTTGATAAGCTGCTAGCAAGCCCCACAATTTTTCCCCAGATAATACCGGAACAATCATGTAAGCTTTGATTTCAAACTGCTCTAAAATCTCAATATGGCAAGGAGCATGACCGACTTGATAGATATCATTAACAGCAAAGCTTTCTCCTTTGGCATACCTGCCTCCCTGAGTTTCTTGCAAGTGGCTATCTTCCCAAACTATCTTGATATCTTGCCCTACCAGTCGTACCCAACCACTTCCCACTGATTCCGTCACAAACTCTCCACCCCAGTCAGGGTTGAATCGATAGACGGCAACGCGATCGCATCTTAATAATTGGCGTACTTCTTGAGTGCTTGTTTTGAAGATGGTATCTATATTAAACGATTGTCTGATCCGATTGATTACCTTTGCTAAAGCTTTCTCTTGATCAGCTATATAAGCTAGTTGCTCTGATTTGAGCCGCAATTGTGCCAAATATTCTGCTTGTGATATTGCTACGCCGAATTGCAGCCCAATTTGAGACAAAAAGCTAACTTCCCAAGCTTGCCAATTTCTAGTGTTGGAGTTTTGATAAGCTGCAAGCAAGCCCCACAATTTTTCTCCAGAAAATACCGGAACAATCATGTAAGCTTTAACTTCAAACTGCTCTAAAATCTCAATATGGCACTGAGCATGACCGACTTGATAGATGTCATTAACAGCAAAGCTTTCTCCTTGAGCATACCTGCCTCCCTGAGTTTCTTGCAAGTGGCTATCTTCCCAAACTGTTTTGATATCTTTTTCTACCAGTCGTACCCAACCATTTCCCACCGATTCCGTCACAAACTCTCCACCCCAGTCAGGGTTGAATCGATAGACGGCAACGCGATCGCATCTTAATAATTGGCGTACTTCTTGAGTAGTTGTTTGGAAAACCTTATCAACATCCAATACACGTAAAATTTTGTTGATAACTTTGGCTACTGCTTTCTTAACTTGAGTCTGCTGTTGTAGTTCTCTTTGAATTTCAAAACTTTGCAATCTGTATGTCAGTTCTGTTGTAATTTGAGATAGTAGGCTAATTTCCTCCTCCTGCCACTGCTGTCCTGAAGAACAATTGTTTACTGCAAGTACGCCCCATATTTTACCATCAACTAAAATCGGGAGACTCAAGCTTGCTTTGACTTGAAATTTTTCTAGAAGTTGCTTTTGATATGGACTGAGTTCTATCTGATTTATATCATTGATAGCTGTATATTCTAAATCATCTTGTCTTGCATCTAAACCAAAAATAATACTGGGAAGATTTTCCCCCAACGTCGGTGTCCAACCTGTTGTTTTTGATTCTCCAATCACAACACCAGTTTTATCAGAATTAAAACGATAAATGAGGACGCGATCGCTATTAAGTTTTTCTCTAACTTCTTGTGTAGTTACTTTCAATAGCGTATCTAGATCTGATGCTTGGCGCATTTTAGTGACAACCTCCTGCAACTGCCGCCGCCAAGTTTTAAATTGCTGAGAAATTTTATTACCATTGTTTACTTCTAATCTTTCCACATCAGCAACTATATGTGTGTTTTCTTGCCCATTTTGATATAAAGTTGTCATAAAATAAACCTCAATTTTTTGATTTTAAATCTGGTTAATTATGAATTGCCCACATGGGCGAATGAATAATTTCTCTAGCATCCAAAGAGAGAATAGTCTCCTCGCTAGCATTAATAAAGTATCCTGGCAAGAAAGATGAAATTTCCGCATTAAACAATTGACTATCTTGAAATTTTATATATTTGGCATCCAGTGATTCAATATCTATAAACTGCCGCACTAATAGTCCCAAACGTTTTCCCTCATTATGTAGCACCATCACCATCATTTTTGCCAGTGAAGCCGCTTGATACAGCGGTGGATAACCCAGCATTTCCTCAGTATCAATCAACCAAAGCATCTCACCACGCCAGTTGTATATACCCAAAACGCAACTGGGCATTTGAGGGACACTACATATTTCCCCCCACGAGACTGGAAAAACTTCTACGATGTGTTGTAATGCAACTACACCTATATTTTTTTCACTCAAATGAAAACTTAAAAACTTTTGCTCTGTTTCCATAGCCAAAATGATTTTTTTAATTTTTACTATATAATTTCTGCAATACCATGAGTAATTCTTCTCTATTTACAGGCTTAGAAATATGAGCATTAGCACCCAACATATTTCCCCACATCTTATCTACTTCACTATTTTTAGTAGAGCAAAAAACAATAGGTATTTTACTGTTGGCTGGATTATTTCTGATATCTCGACAAATTTCAAAACCACTTTTACCTGGTAAAATTATGTCAAGAAAGATGAGATCTATCTGGTTTTTTTGAATCTTTTCCTGAGCTTCTTCGCTAGATTTAGCACTAATGACAGAATAGCCTGCCTGCTGCAAGTAACCACTGAGAATTTCCATATCTGTTAAAGCATCCTCAACGACTAAAATAGTATTCATGGTAATCACCTGATAACCTTTTACAAAATGTAAGCAAAAACTGAGATGATCAAATCAAAGGAAGTAAAAGTGAGTTTTTATCTTTGCACAATCTTAATGGATTATTATTTAATTGAGTTGCGTAAAACTACTTGTTTTCATCATTAGAACTAGCTTAAGAATGCCCATAAGACAAATTCTGTTTAGATCCGCTCTTAACGGAAGATGGATGCTGCAAGTATTTACGTACTACACCCATCACTTTATCAGCAGTTACGGGTTTGTTGATAAAATCTGTAGAACCGACAACCTTAGCACGAACTCTATCAATCAGACCTTCATTGCCTGTTAAGATAATTACAGGTATGTTAGCCAAAGCAGAAACTCGCCGTACCTGAGAGCAGATTTCATAACCGTTGGCAATCGGCATGATCAAATCCAAGAAAATTAGGTCCGGTTTATGTTGAATTAGGATTGGTAAAGCTTGTACTGCATCTTGAATCTTAATTAACCTCATTCCATTTGAATTGAGAATCTGCTCTAGCATTTGGCATACCTGTAAGCTATCATCAACACAAGCGATCAGTGGACCAGTTTCCAGTGTTGGTTTTGTGACGCTATTATTTTTGACATTAGTGTTACATAAGGGTAAGTCAGGAACTTCCACCAGTTCAATCATTTCTTTGAGAACATAAGGTTGCAACGAACGGGCGATTTGTAGCACGCTCTGCTTCATTTTGATAGCTAAATCCCGCAGAGTGTATTTGCCGTTCATCAAACTGAGGAAATTCTTGTAGACACCTGCACTAACATGCTGTTGCAATTGCTCTGGTTTTTGCAGCATTGGTGCTAAATTCGGCGAAATCTTTGCCAAACCTGCTTGCGCCCAAGCTGCCCACGAATCTTCCACCAGCTTCACAGACATATCTGTACTTGTGAAGCTTATTGGTGCTTCTAAAATGACTTGTTGATTGCGCTCGCAACTGATATTCGTAAAATTTGCCTGCTGATTTATGTCAAACAACACTTCTGTTATTGTGTTTTCGACGATGGCTTTAATTTGTTCTCGCTGAATATTTTGTTCTTGATGCAAAATCGCTAACAAGCGATAATCCCAGTAATCGATTGATAAGTTTTCTTTGCTTAACCGTATTTTATCAGCATTAATGGACGGACAATGTTGAGCCATCTGTCTACGCCAACGCCGCAACGGATGAGTTCCTCCGGTTGCCCAAACTATTCGTCCCAACCGATAGTATAAAGTCCATTTATGTCCCTTGGCACTCTCAATGTCTAACTTCCCACTGTATTGCAATTGCGTACATTGTTTCAGTTCGCTAAGCAGTTGATTCAATACAATCAGTTCTGGATGATTCATTAGTTTGTTCCTTTGATGAGTATATTTGTGCTTTTGAAGTCTAGATTGGCAATACAGTTGTCAATACACATTTCAATGAGTGCAGAGAATTTGACGAACAAATATTGATCGCTGCAATTTATTTCTTATCCATTGGTATTGAGCTTTCCTAATTCAGAACTAAGAATGACTGGGAATGCAAGGGAACAACAAATATCTTGCTCATATTAGAGTTGACTACAGCAGCATTTTTCCTTGGTTAACCGTGCAGTTATGCTCAGACTTCACCAACAACTGAGATTGCCATACTCCAAATATAAGATGTACTGATTGATATCTTATAATTTTAGGCACTTGCTGTCAGGATTAAATCAGTATAATTTCCGATATCAAGAGAAAAATTAGTTTGAGATGCCAATGCTTTTATTGCTTAAGTGCCAGTTACCAAGGCTTCTCTTTGTTTTCTACAAAAAGTTTAACTTTATATACGAAATGTAAACAAATGTAAATTTATTAACTTTGTTAAGGTTTTTGCTTGTCAACACCGGGACAATGTAAAACTAAAGATTCTTTATAACGGTTCTCACGGACGTAAGCTACAGGAAAAAGTAATTAACCACAGATCAACACAGATCAACACAGATAAATTTGTACCTGAGCAGACGCTTGAAACGCTATATTTTTACTTTTATCTTTTTGCTTCAACAGCTGCCCTAAGATTACCGTGGTACTCTGAGAGTAGCTTTAAACCCTCATCTTGATCCAAACCAGTCCAATGCATTAATAGCGCCAACTTTACTCGCTTTCCACTACGTTCTAGTAGTAAACTAGCATCTTCACGACTGATACCTGTGAGATCTTGCAAAATCCGCAAAGCGCGATCGCGTAACTTATCATTAGTCACCGCCACATCCACCATGCGATTGCCGTAAACTTTTCCCAGCTTCACCATCACACCAGTAGAAAGGATATTCAAAGCTAACTTTGTTGCCGTACCAGCTTTCAAACGAGTCGAACCAGCTAGCACTTCTGGTCCAGTTAATAAGCGGATATCAACATCAACATCAGCACTTACTTGTTCTGTGGGGACACAAGCGATAAAAATAGTAGCAGCTCCCCGCTCGCGGGCAGCTTGTAGTGCGCCGTGTACAAAAGGCGTTGTACCACCTGCGGTAATCCCTACTACTACATCTAGTTGAGTAACTTGTCGTTGTGCTATCGCCGCCTCACCATCTGCGCTCTTATCTTCTAAATCTTCTGAACTGCGTACCAACGCACCCGCACCACCTGCAATAATTCCTTGTACCAAATCTGGTGGAGTACAAAAAGTTGGTGGGCATTCAGCCGCGTCTAGCACTCCCAACCTACCACTTGTCCCCGCCCCGACATAAAACAGGCGTCCTTTATGGTGCAACCGCTGTGCAATTAACTCAATTGCTTGTGCCAACTGTTCTTTCGCTGCGGAAACCGCCAAGACTGCTTTTTCGTCTTCAACATTGAACAGTTCCACCAATTCCAAAGAACTGAGTTGATCCAAATTATGACTATTAGGGTTCACCTGCTCGGTCATCAAATGACCACGTTCTTGCAAATTTGTCATTTTTTATTTGTCCTTTGTCCTTTGTGACCAATGATCATTGACCATTGACCATTGACCAATGACCATTGACCAATGACCAATTACAACAATCCCTCTAATTTACGGCGAAACCGATCCAGTTCAGCATCAGAAAATTCTTGCTCTTGTTGTGAATCTTGATTCCCGGTTTTATCTTCTGGCAGTGCATCTGGTTTCCAGTCGGTTTCTTCTACGTTAATTTCGGGGGGAACAACTAAACCAGTGTCTTGGGGAACCAATTCCCAATCATAATCAGCCTGTTCGCAAAATTGCTTAACTTCCACATCATCTATTGCCTCTACTGTGGGGATGGCAAAATCTTGAGCTTCTAGCATCAAGGCAAAGCGTGTGGCATCGTCTTCTGACTCGAACATCAGAATTTTATTGCGATCGCCTGAACGTACAGTATGAATTCCTTCATTCTCGGTTCTAGCATTGAACAGTAACACAAAAACACGCATAGGTACAATTATCTATTGTTTTTTCTGGGATCTATTTTTAATTAAAGTTCCCAGTGGTGTCTAAAGCAAAGCATAAACAACAATTCTCACCTTCTTCATATTTCTTCAGCTATAAAACGATAATTATAAAAGTTTTATTAACCCAAGCGGCTAACAGTCGGTTATCCTAAAGTAGATACATAGTTTGGCAGCTAAGTTCGCTCTTGTCATCAGTGGTAAGACTAAATGGCTAACCCCTCAAATCCAGAGCCTAACTCTAATTCTCGCAATAGAAACCGTCAACTGTTGATGGTTGTAAGTCGTGGTGGCATTGCCTTAGGTGGGCTACTGCTGGTTGGACTCGTGGGCGGTGCTTGGCGATTATGGATGTTTGTTGACAAAGAGTTAACTCCATTAGTCGCTAAAAATCTTACCACAACACTTAACCGTCCCGTCCAACTAGGGGAAATTGAAGAAATTTCTCTGGTAGGAATCAAATTTGGTTCGTCCAGCTTACCACCAACACCTACAGATCCAGATAAGGCTACAGTAGATGGTGTCGAAGTGGGGTTTGACCCAATACAATTATTATTTACGCGCAGATTAAAGTTAGATGTCACCTTAGTTAATGCTGATGCTTACCTTGAACAGGATCAACAAGGACGATGGATCAGTACTAGCCTAGCAGCACCAGGACCATCCGGAATAGTAAAAATTGAATTAGACAAAATTCGTCTACGCAATGCCAAACTGGTACTAGCAGCGCGTCAAGCGGCGGCAAAAAATGCTGTACAGACGCCCCAGGCGGTATCACCTCCACTGGATACGCCAGTGGCTATTGCCCAACTTGATGGCACTGCCCAATTTCTGGAAAACAATCAGTTAGTTAGGTACGAAGTAGCAGGAAAACCCGTAAATGGTGGTAGCATTTCTATTCAGGGAGAAACACGAGTTAAGTCGCTAGATACTAATTTACAGTTACAAACTCAAGACTTTCTTGCCGCTGATATCACTCGGATAATTAAGTTACCTTTAACATTACAGGCAGGTCGAATTAATAACAGTAACTTGAAGTTACAATGGCGACAACAGCAAGACCCTTTGTTGTTTGGTAGTGCTAATGTACAAGGGGTTAGGCTTCAAGTACCTCAACTGCCACAACCTTTTTTGAATTCTCAAGGAAATTTAAACTTTCAAGGAACTCAAATTCAGTTACAAAACGTCGGTACTAGTTACGGCAAAATACCTTTGATCGCTAACGGTATCCTGGATACGAAAGCAGGCTTTAAGTTAGCAGCGCGTGTAAATGCAGTATCTTTAGCAAATGCCCAAGAAACTCTCAAAATTAATCTACCTGTACCTGTAGCTGGGGAAGTACAAGCTGATGTGCAGGTAGTTGGACCAACAACCAAGCCAGTTGTTTCTGGTACAGTTGTTAGCAATAAGCCTGCGAAAATTGACAAAGTTGATATTAGTAGCCTCCGCAGTAAGTTTGAGTTTAATACCGAGAAGAGTGAAATTAACATTAGCGACGTTCAAGCTCGCGCAACCGTGGGTGGCGAAGTTACAGGCGGTGGAAGAATTAAACTGGGTACAACACCTCAACTGAATTTTAATTTTGCGGCTGCTAATTTTGCCGGAGATGCGATCGCCACTGCATACGAAACCCAACTCCCCATTAAAATCGGTACTGTTGCCGCAACAGCCCAATTGAGTGGCACGAGTACCACTGTACAAACATCAGTACAATGGCTTGCACCAAACGCCACTTACCCCGCACGTGGTACAATCATCGTCTCCCCAGACAAAACCGTCTTGTTCCGTAACGTTGCTCTCCAAGTTGCTGGTGGAACAGTACAAGCTTCTGGTAGTTGGGCAAATCAACGCTATTCAGCAGTAGCAGATACGAATCAAATCCAAGTTGCCCGCCTAGTCAAACCAGAACAACTGCAAAATGTTTCTCTTGATGATGCTAGGTTTAATGGTAGAATTATAGTCTCAGGAACCACCGGACCATTCAAAATCGGCTCAATTCGTACCAGTAATGCCAGAGTGCAAGTAGGTGGAGGTGCGATCGCTATTTCTAACGTTCAGTTGAGTGACCAAAATTTCTCGGCTCAACTAGTAGCTAATGGTGTACAGTTAAGTCGAGTGTTGAAAACCAAGTTACCAATAACACCAGGACCATTAGCCGGAACTTTCCAAATAGCCGGAAATACAAGCGATATCAGTGTCAAAACCTTACGTGCTACTGGTAACGCACGTCTAGGTATAGGTGGCGGCACAGTTACCGCCTCAAACATCCAACTAGCCGATGGTATATATCAAGCACAAGTACAGGCAGCAGATGTAGCAGTGCAACAATTAGCACAAGTGCCTAAGCAATTTCAAGGAAGGTTAAATGGTCGATTTAATGTAGCAGGTTCGGCTGAATCAATCAGTCCACAAACCATCCAAGCCACAGGTCAAGCACGAGTCAACATCGCAGGTGGTACAGTAACAGCATCGAATATTCAACTAGCAAATGGACGCTATCAAGCGCAAGTTCAAGCAAATAAAGTGCAAGTGCAGCGTTTAGCACAAGTACCACCCCAGTTTCAAGGCGCTTTAACCGGTCAATTTAACGTTGCAGGTGCGGTAGATTCTTTCAGTCCAAAAAGCATTCAAGCCGCAGGTAAAGCACAGTTGAATGTAGCAGGTGGTACAGTAACAGCATCGAATATTCAACTAGCAAATGGACGCTATCAAGCACAAGTACAGGCAAATAACGTACAAGTACAGCGCTTAGCATCAGTACCACCCCAATTTCAAGGCGCTTTAAATGGTCAACTGAATGTAGCAGGTACAATTGATTCGTTGAGTCCGCAAAGTATCCAAGCTACAGGTGAAGCACAACTGAGTAATGTTGCTGGGGGTAAAGTTACAGCGTCGAATATTCAACTAGCAAATGGGCGTTATCAAGCTTTAGTTGATGCAACGGGAGTGCAATTAAGTCGGTTGTCGCAGCAGTTAAAGGGTCAGTTTGGTGGTAAGTTACAAGTTGCTGGGACATTAGAGCCGCAAAATTTAGCTTCTTTACAAAATATCAGCGCCGCAGGTGAGGTAGAGTTTTCTCAAGGTGTTGTGGGAATCGAGCAACCACTAACGGCTCAAATAGCTTGGGATGGACAAAAGCTGAATATCGCACGAGCAACTTCCCCTGATTTAAATGTCAGTGGTTATGTATTAGCTAACGCCAAAGGTGTGGGTATACCTGAAATTACTGAGATAAACCTCAACGTTCAAGCACAAAATTACAATCTACAAAAAATACCTTTTCAGCTTCCGAACGCAGTAGCGTTAGCGGGTATAGCAGATTTTAATGGACAAATTACTGGCAAACTACCTGTGCCAAATGTTCAAGGACAAGTCAATTTGCGCAACTTGGTGGTAAATAGACTGGCGTTTGAGCCAGTGTTGACGGGAAATGTCAAGTCGGTACAGGGAGAGGGTGTGAATTTTGATGTGGGAGGTACTAGAGATCGCATTGCGGTAAGCCTTAATAGTAATGATTCTCGTCAAGGCATTCCATTTAACGTCTCTTCATTTGTAGTCAGGTGGCAAGACGCATTGGCAACAGGTCAAGCTCAAGGGGATAATTTGGCAGTGAAAGTAGATAACTTCCCCTTGGCGGTGTTGAATATCAAACCACCACCAAAAACTCGCTTGGGTGCTGGTGTTGTGGCTGGATTGTTGACGGCGAATTTGCAAGTAAATCAAAAAACATTCGCAGCAGCAGGAGATTTGGCGATCGCCAAACCACAAGTAGGTAGAATTAAAGGCGATAGCTTAAATGCTCAGTTTAGCTACGGTGATGGTGCAGCGACAATCACCAGTAGTCAATTTGTTAAAGGTGAAAGTCTCTACGCCCTTGCTGGTACTTTCAATCAAACTGCGAATGGTCCACAAGTCAAAGGCAAAGTTAACATTACTCAAGGAAAAATTCAAGACGTATTAGCAGCAGCACAGTTATTTGACTTACAAGATTTACAAAATGACATGACTCAAGAGCCAAACTACGGCTCGGCTGCTGACTTAAAAACTACGACAGTAGGTTTGCCCAACCAAACGTTATACACCCAGCTTCAACGCTTCTCTGAAATTGATGCACTGCTAGCGCAGCAGCAAGAACAACAGCGTGATTCATCTATATTACCGCGCTTAGCAGAATTAACAGGCACTTTTAACGGTGAAATAGCAGTAGATACGACAACAGCAAGTGGATTGGCAGCTAATTTTAATTTAAACGGTCAAAATTTTGTTTGGGGTAAACAGAATTCACCTAACCCTCTTTATAGAGCCGATCAAATCATTGCTCAAGGCAACTTTGCCAACGGTGTATTAACATTACTACCTTTGCGGATTGAGTCGAAAGACAGGTTGATTGCTTTTACAGGTAATGTTGGTGGTAAAGAACAGTCAGGGCAATTGCGGGTGACAAATTTCCCCATACAAGTCCTGAATAATTTTGTCAAACTACCAATTAATGTCACAGGTAATCTCAACCTTGCTGCTGCTTTAGCTGGTAACATTCAAAATCCCCTAGCTAAAGGGGAACTACAAATCGTAGACGGTACTCTCAATCAAAAGAAAGTAGACTCAGCTACGGCTAGTTTTAGTTATGACAATGGACGCTTGAACTTTGGTAGTACTTTAGTAGTTGCCAGTCCAGAACCTGTTACCGTCACAGGTAGCATCCCCTACAAGTTACCATTTGCTGCAGTTGAACCAGCAAGCAATGAAGTTAACTTAGATGTGAATGTGAAAAATGAGGGATTAGCTTTATTAAACCTGTTTACTAACCAAGTAGCCTTTGAAAACGGAGAAGGACAAGTAAACCTTACCGTGCGAGGAACATTAAAAGAGCCACTGGTAACTGGAGTTGCTAGCGTTAATAATGCCACATTCTCGGCTCAAGCTTTGCCAGGACAACTAACAAATGTCACAGGCAGAGCGCTGTTTGACAGATACACAGTAAATGTAGAAAATCTCCAAGGTAATTTTAGCCAAGGTAAGATTGCCGCACAAGGGGAAATTCCCATTTTTAGTCAAGAGCAACAAATCACTAATCCCCTGAGCGTTACGTTAGACCAATTGGCAGTAAATATCAAGGCACTTTACCAAGGAGGTGTTACTGGCAAATTACAAATTACTGGTGCTGTCCTTAATCCCGTAATTAGTGGTCAAATACAGGTAGCTAATGGTCAGGTGTTACTACCAACTACAGGAAATACTACTACAGTTGCTAGCAACAATATTGATGTTGCCGGAGTGAAACAGCTTCAACCCCAAAGTCCTGACAGTAACAACACAGTCCCAGAATTTGATAACCTACAGTTAACTTTAGGCAATAACGTAGAAATTGCCAGTCCACCTTTACTTAGTTTCCGTGCTACTGGAGATCTTACCGTTAATGGTCCATTAAATGCTCCAGTCCCAGAAGGAACTGTCCGGTTACGGGGAGGAGGTGTGAATTTATTTACTACCCAATTTAACCTTACTCGTAATGCCGCGAATACTGCAACTTTTAGAGCCAATCAACCTCGCGATCCCGATTTGGATGTTAGTCTAGAAGCTAAGGTGCTAGATTCTGGTCCTAGACAAATTATTAACACGCCCCTAGCAACATCTGAAATTAACGAGCAAATTATTGCAAACATAGAACCTGTGAGAACTATTCGTGTTGAAGCTAGAGTAGATGGTCCTGCTAGTCAACTAAATAATAATCTTGAATTGAGAAGTTCTCCCTCTCGTAGTGAAACAGAAATTGTTGCCTTGCTTGGAGGTAGTTTTATCGAAACTTTAGGACGTGGCGACAGTACGCTGGGACTTGTCAATTTAGCAGGTTCGGCTCTAAATATTCAGCAAACTTTTAGTAAGATTGGCAATTCTTTGGGTTTGAGCGAGTTTCGTTTATTCCCTACTTTATCGTATCCAACTGAAGGAGATGAAAAGGGAAGTTCTTCCTCAAGTTCTACCTTGGATTTAGCAGCGGAGATTGGCGTTGATATTTCTCGCAATTTTTCCCTTTCAGCTCTGAAGATTTTGACAGCCGATAACCCGCCCCAATTTGGTGTTAACTACCGATTTAACCCCGAATTTCGTCTGCGTACTTCCACTGATTTAAATGATGATACTCGTGCTGTAGTTGAGTATGAAAGCCGGTTTTAGTTAGATGTTAATCATTGTTAGGTTAAAATTTTTAACCTGTAGACAAAGAATGAACAAGTATTTTGGTTACAATAGTCAGTAAAATTGAGATAAATAATGATTAAGCCTAAAAATGTATATCGTGGACACGCAATAGAAAAAGTAGGTCACGGTAAAAGAGCCTTATTTAGGACAATTATCAACGAAAAAGAGTGGTCTGCCATAACTGAATTAGAAGTAAAAACAGTCATTGATGTTTGGATTGATGAAGGAGTGGAGCCCCAACAGGACAAGTAAAGTACTCTTGACTAAACCCTGATCGGAAACTAGTAGATGAAATGTTTATTAGTAACATAAATTGCCGCAATTACCCCGATACCTTTTATAGTTAAGTTATTTTTTGTCAAGCTGCGATCGCCACCTAATCATAAAGTTTTGTAAATAATGGATGAATTTTAACGAAAACTATGCGTTTGAAACTGAGAAGTAAGTAGAGGTTTCTTTAACTTCCACAGACAAAGAAGAATTAGGGGTGCGACATATGAGGATAACAACATTATCTTTAGTAACGATTTTAGTTCTGACATCGGCTCCGACATCGGCACAACTACAAAAGCAACAAACTCATAACTTAACAGTAACAACCGAGCCACAACTAGAATCCGAAAAATTGTTACAAATATCTATTAACCAGCAACTGATCAAGTTTAATGTGCGCTTACCGCGTGTGCTTGAAGAAACACAAGCACTCAAGCAGTTTAGTACACCATATGAGGCCGAGTTTCAGAGGAGAAACGATCTAATCAGACAAAATCGAGATGTTCAAGGTTTGCCGCGCCCTTAGAGGAACGCTTGACAACTCAAGTTACAACCACAACAAACGGACGTTCCGTCACAGTTGTCCGCGCATAGGTAGTATTTCTACAATTGTAGAGACGTTCCATGCAACGTCTCTACAGATATCTGTTGATCGATGCATCAGTTAATTGGAGTGACATCTATTTAAATTCAAGTCCAAATTGTAGCGATTAGGTGGCAAGACAATATCTTTAAAGTTATCCTCAAACCAGTACAATTGAGTTGTATCCATGACTGCATCACAAAGTAATTTAAACTCAGTTACTGATAACTTAGACCCTATAAGGCAAGAATATCAGTACAACTACACGCGGATTCCACCGCTGGCGATGATCTCGGAGCTTCCTCCGAGCGAAGAGTTCTCCAAAGCTTGGTATCGTTTATTAGCCAAGGAAATACGGGTTCTTTTCCTCAATACCCTAATTACCAACCGAGGTAATCGCGGTTCCGCTTCGCTACGGGATGATGTGAGAAATTTTATCTTTGAGGTGGTGCGCGAGGAGGCTCTCACAGTTCAACTTACCATCTTTACTAAAATTCTGCAAATTGCTCCGCAGCTATTGCTCAAAAGACTATCCAATGATTACCGCGAAATTGATGAACTGTTGTTTTCAATTATTAAGGATGGTGGATTGTCAATTTTCCGAGATCTTTTCCGTCGAATTAACGATCGCCTCGACAGAGGACAACCTACGGGACATGCAACCAGCGTAGATGACTACAGAAAATTATACCCAAGAATAAATCTACCACCCATTGCTAAGACTTTCCAAGAAGACGAAAGCTTTGCCTACATGCAAGTAGCGGGCTTCAATCCAGTAATGATCGAACGGGTATATAGCTTGAGCGATCGCTTCTCACTCGAAGATACCCAGTATCAAGAGATCATGGGGAGTGACGATTCATTAACAACAGCACTCCAAGAAGGAAGACTTTACCAAGCAGACTATCAAATTTTAGAAGGTGCACTCAACGGTACTTTCCGACAATATCAAAAATACCTAAGTGCGCCAAGAGCGCTATTTGCAGTTCCCAAAGGCTCAGAGCCGTCACGGCTACTGCGCACGGTGGCAATTGAAATTGGGCATCCAGGCGCAAGCCAAATTTTCACTCCCAAATCTCCCAAATACGCATGGTTATTTGCCAAAGCCCTTGTGCAAATTGCCGATGCCAACTACCACGAACCCATCACCCACCTTGCTCGAACTCACCTGTTTGTGGGTGCGTTTGTGATGGCAACTCATCGCCAATTACCGAAAACTCATCCCCTAAGCTTACTGCTACGCCCGCATTTTGAAGGCACTTTAGCCATCAACGATGCAGCGCAAAGAGTTCTCATCGCTCCTGGTGGCAGCGTTGATCGATTGCTGTCATCGACAATCGATAACTCACGAATATTAGCAGTATTCGGAGTGCAAAGTTATGGCTTCAACTCTGCAATGTTACCCAAGCAATTCAAGCAGCGTGGAGTAGACGATCCCAACTTGCTGCCCGTTTATCCTTACCGAGATGATGCACTACTAGTTTGGGATGCCATTCATCAGTGGGTATCAGACTACCTGAACCTTTACTACTCAACGGATGAGGATGTTTACAAAGATACCGCCCTCCAAGCATGGGCAGCGGAAGTTCAGGCTTTAGATGGAGGGCGTATACCAGATTTTGGCGAGAATGGAGGGATTAAGACGCGGGATTATCTAGTTGATGCCGTAACGCTGATTATTTTTACTGCTAGCGCCCAACACGCTGCAGTTAACTTCCCGCAGAAAGATTTGATGAGCTACGCCCCTGCACTACCATTAGCTGGGTATTTACCGACATCAACGCTATTGGGTGAAGTAAGTGAACAAGACTACCTTAATTTGCTCCCACCCTTCGAGCAGGCGCAAAGGCAAATAAATTTGCTTCAATTACTTGGTTCGGTTTATTATAACACACTAGGCAAGTACTCAGAAGCACATTTTTCCGACCAGCAAGTAAAACCTTTGTTGCAGGCATTCCAAGAAAATCTTCAGCAGGTTGAAGATACCATCAAACAACGCAACGAAAACCGCCCACCTTACGAATATCTACTTCCTTCTCGAATTCCGCAAAGCATAAATATCTAAAATTATGGAAACGACAAAAATACTTAAAGCTCACGATCGCCAACTCCAGGTTTCACCTGAAATTGCCAAAGTTGGTTATGACTCTCCCAAGGGTAAGCGGCTACGCTTGCGGCTATATTACATGGATGCTTTCATCATACTGAGGGCGTGGACAGACTTTCTCAAAGTCCGTAAGCAACATATCGGTAATAAATATTACGCTGTAGACCAAGCGATTATGCATACCGATCACGCTGATGTGAAAAAACTGATGCACGTCGAGCCGCAACTACGGGGAAACGATTTAGGTATCATCAGAATATTAGCTCCCAGTTACTTGCTCAACAACCCATTAACCTTGGGAATGAACGGGAATGAACATACGGGAAGTCGCGCTGTCATCTTACAAGCTTTGCCGCAGCACAATGAAAAGACAGATATTTTAGGGCAGTTGATCGATCAAGCCTTAGTAAAAGCAGCAGGGCAAGGCAAATTGCATGTCGGAGACGATATACCTGGGATAATGGTTTGGGTATTGCATCAACTAATTTTCCAGATCTCATTATCTGACGAAGAAATTAAAGCATCGCGTGCATACATCAAAGGATTAGCTCTTGCATCCTTGCCAGATTTGATCAGTAAAATACTCTTGGCGATTAAAACTAGACCAAATATTCAACATCGCAAACGTTTAATAGAGAAATACAAACAATCACCTGAGTGGGCTGCTTATTTTGAAACAGGCGCTCAATATCAGTTGAACCCTGATCAAATTGCCAACTCTCTTTTTGATACGATTCACATTGCTGGCACAGCAGGGACAAGTGCGCTTCTGGGATCGGTAATTGGTGTTTTATGCTTGAATGACGCCTTAAGGAATGACGTAGTAGCAGAGATTAATGCTGCGTGGAATGGTTCGGAAACTCCAAATGGTTCTTTACTGGAACAGTTACAACTACTCGATAAAGTGATTTTGGAAACTGCCCGTCTCTACCCACCTGTGCGATTTGTCAGCCAACTTGCAACTGTTCCTGGTGAAGTCACAATTGGCAACCAGAAATGTCCAATCCTCAAAGGTACTCGATTGCTTGGCTCCATCTTTACCGCGAATCGCGATGCCAACAGATACGAGAATCCAGATAATTTTGACATTAACCGAGATTTTTCCGATATTTTATCATGGAACGGCAAGGATCATGAGCGTGCTTGTCCCGGCACATCATTATCAGTCGGCATCATCAAGATCTTCTGTTTGTATCTGTTCAAAAAATATCAGTGGAGTTCAATTACAGAAGTCAAGTGGGATTTCGAGAAAGTAACTGCTGTTACTCCAAATAACCTTGTTCTACAAGGCTTTACTCAGCAAAAGTGATTATACTACACCCCAATCAGAAAATAAGCCATGAGTGTATCAATTGAGATCAAGCAACTTGACAATATCGCAACTTGGATGATTTCTGTCATCCCAACCAACTTACCATCTGTTCTCAGAGGTATATTTTATATGGATGGCAATCCGCTTCCAGATGATTGTTTCACGTTCTACAACTTAGAATGGGACGAAAAGAACCTAACCTTATTTTTACCTGTATCTGCCCCACTACAATGGACTTTTCATAAATCGCTTTTGGGAGCGTTATTACTTCGTGCTGCGCAAATTTCTCGATTCACCTACAAAATCCAGTTTGAAGATGATGCTCTGCTGTCTGCCCAAATCATCCCCATTGGGTTTGGAATACCCGTACCAAGTTGGATTGTATATCCCACCTTGTGGCGAGACAAAAGTAGTCAGAATGGGAATACATGGCAACGTAAAAACGTTTGGTTTGGCGGAATTCCATATATCGGCGAATATACACTCCGCAAAATTGTGGATGAAAATGGTAATTACACGGATGCATTCAATGACATGCTTGCCGAGGTTAAAAACGATTGTTTAGTGATTGTTTGAGCAAACTAGATACCCGACTTCGTAAAAGTTGTCGGGCATCTTAAAGAGTCATGATTAAGTGCATAATTTGATTTTGTTTACACCTATTAATAATTAAATGGATCTTTTCACCTCACTAAAACTTAACTCATGATTATCAATTTATTTGATGTTGTCAATCGATATCGAGATGTCAATCTTGACGTTGCTACCGCTCCTTCAATCAAAGAACGTTCTTTTGAATCAAGTCTGATAAGTGGACTATTTAATGAAATTTATGTGTTTGGAGATAGTCTCTCAGATATTGGCAATGCTTTCGATGCTACGCGCAAAGGCTTCAAAGAGGGGCTTCCACCAGCACCACCTTACATTCAGGGACGCTTTTCTAACGGTGCTATCTGGGTGGAATATCTTGCACAATTATTAGGACTAACCTCTAAGCGAAAAACCAATTATGCCATAGGTGGTGCAAATACAGGAAACACTAATACCTTTATTCCGAACAATCCCCTGAATTTACCCGGATTGCAACAGCAATTCACCAGCTTTAAAACACAATATCCACAAGCGGATCGAGAAGCACTTTACATTATTTGGGCTGGTGCTAATGATTACCTCAGTGGTAGCTTACAGGATTCAACACAAGCGATCGCCAATCTTTCAAATGGTGTTAAGTTACTAGCTACACTTGGCGCTAAAAATATCATGGTAGTTAATTTACCTGATTTGGGAAAACTTCCCGCTACCAGGCAAGATCCTCAAGTATCCAAATTCCTAAGTGATATCACCCAGAAACATAACTCTGGCTTAGCTGAGTCACTCAAAGCTTTATCGCAATCTTTAGGTAATTGCGTCAACATCATTCAATTTGATGTGTATTCATTATTTAATCAAGTTTTTGCTTCACCACAAAAATTCGGTTTCACAGTAGTAACAAACTCTGAACTTGAACAGTTGTCTCAACTTCAGGGTTACACTGAAGAGTTTTTCTTTTGGGACGATATACATCCAACCACAGCGGTTCATAAACTTTTGGCAAAATATGCCTTTGAGGTACTTTCAGCCAAGAATAAATTATATCTGTTGGTTGAAAATTGAGACGGTAAAGGTACGTTTTTTAAACAAAGCCTAGAACTTCAGTTCTAGGCTTATAACTCAATTCGGTTAAAACCGACTAAACAGTTGCTTTTTAGTCCGTTTTAACGGACTTCAGCTATTAGCCATGTACTTGAGTACATGGCGTTCGTGTATAGAATGAAATAGCCCTGGTATTTAATTATTCCTAATTTGTTAACGGTTCTCCTGCTTTTTTGCTAAGTAATAATCTTAAAACTGATAGTCCGAAAATTATCAAAAACAACACCAGCCCAATTGTACAAGCATAGCTAATTTCTGAGTTTTTAAATGCTTGTTCATACAAATAATAAACAATTGTTTTCGAGCTATTTCTTGGTCCACCTTTAGTCATGATATAAACTTCTTCAAATACTTTTGTCGCAGAAATTGCTGAAATTACCGCAACTAATGCTAGATAAGGTTTCATCAAAGGTACGGTAATATCCCAGTGTTTGCGGATACCATCTGAACCATCGATCGCAGCTGCTTCATACACATCACTAGGGATAGATTGCAACCCAGCCAGATAAATCACCATATAGTAACCCAATCCCTTCCACACCGTCACAGCCATCACACTGTAGAGGGCAAAGCGCCTGTCGGTGAGCCAGGGAATTCCTTCCGGAACAATGCCCTTGAGTAGTTGATTGAGTAAGCCGTTTTCTGCATATAGCGATCGCCAAGCAATTCCCGCCACTACTATTGAAATAATCACAGGCACATAATAAGCAGCTCTAAACCAGTTGATCCCGCGTAGTTTCTGATTGACTAAAATTGCCAGTGCCAAGGGAATAATTACTAAAATCGGCACTACGCACACGAGATACAGCAAGGTGTTTACTAAAGTTTGCCAAAAAACTGGGTCACTCCACAAACGCTGGAAGTTGGCAAAACCTACCCATTGCGGTTGTTGAGTTATATCGTATTCGTAGCGCGTAAAGCTAAGTAAAAACGCTTGTAGAGCGGGTAAAAATACGGTTAAAACTAAGAGAACTAGAGCAGGCAATAAAAATAGATAGGGAGTTAGTTGTTGTTGGCTGGGAAGCCAATTTTTGGACGTAAATATACTCATAAAGGCTTTTTTTAATTCTGTGGACAGATGGTTTCTCTACTGAAGTTCCGCAAGATATAGTATGCGATCTAATTCATTTGTCGATCTTCATCATAGAACCAGGGTGGCATCTACAAAAAATTAGAGTTAAGGTAAGATTTAATACATTAGAAAAGCTATGATTGTTAACCAAGACCAGAAAGGTTGGGAAGTAATTTACCATCGCGCCCATGCTTTACTTGCGGCGGAAATTGCCGGACATTGGCATCCCAATCAACGTCCATTACGCTGGCTAGAGACAATCGCCGCAATTTCCCATCACGACGATTTGGAAAAAGAATGGGAAGGTAATCACCTGACAGAAGCAGGCGCACCACTCGACTTTACCCTACAGACGGAAACCGATCTAAAAAAGATACAGAATCTTGCGCACAACGCCCGATATCGCGGACGATGGGTAGCAATGTTGATTTCTATGCACCTCAGCTTTCTATTGGAGGGTAAACGCGGAGAGTCACCAGAATTGGATCGCTTTTTAGACGAGCAACTACAGCATCAAGAGCAATGGCGTCAGGGGTTGAATATTACAAAAGACGACGCAACATCCGCTTATGCGTTTTTTCAATGGTGCGATCGCCTCTCCCTGATCCTCTGCAACCGCATGTTACCTGCTGGTGAACGTGCTTTAGAAATTGCCAAGACAGGGGATGGTCAACGCTATGATGTGCTGGAGCGTAGTGATGGCACTGTCACTGTCATGCCTTGGCCCTTTCAAGAAGACCAGTTTACTGTCAAAGTGGAAGCTTGCTATCTAGAGCAATTGAAATTTGACAGTAACGACGAACTTACAGAAGCGCTACAGACTGCACCGATAAAAACATTAGAGTGGAATTTTGTCAAGTAGCTCTATAGACATCTTCACTACGCTAAACTTGTTTAGAAAGGATTGCATTCATCAGTATTGCTGTTAGGAGGGTTATATTGTGGCGATCGTGATTGAGTTGAAACCAGAGATTGAAGCTCAGTTGATTGCTCAAGCCGCATCTGCTGGTATATCAGTAGAAGAATTTTTGCAAATGGCGATCTCCGGCTTGTTGAGTGCTTCACAACCATCAGTAGTGCCTACCGTTCTTTCTCCCCAGGAACGCGCTCAAGCATTTGTCAAATGGGCAAAAAGTCATTCGATACAGGCACCACCCCTCTCGGATGAAGCAATCAGTCGTGAGAGTATCTATACCAGAGAAGATGAAATGTTATGAGTTATTTGGTAGACACAAATGTATTACTACGGAGTGTTCAAGAAACTCATCCAATGCATGAAGCTGCTGTTGATGCAGTGAAGAGTTTGCTTGAGCAAGGTGAGGAACTTTGTGTCATTCCACAGAACTTTATTGAGTTTTGGGTTGTTGCTACACGTCCTACTACAGTTAATGGGTTGGGGCTATCTGTTACAAGAATCATATACGAATTAGCTCAATTGAAGAGTCTTTTTACATTGAAGCCAGATAATTCAGCAATTTTTTTAGCTTGGGAGAATTTGGTCGTTAAGTATCAAGTCATGGGAAAGCCGACGTAGAAGCAGCGGTTCCAAACGCTTTGAACAGTGCGAGCTTTTTCTTCGCTGATATTCAAAACAACCAAGTAGACATGGCGGGACTAGCTATACTGCGCTTGATTGCAGCACAAGGAGAAGGGGCAATAGTTAGCAGCAAAACTTTATCACAACAATTGTCTGATACGGCAGACAACGCTCTAAAATTACTATTGCAACGCGAGTTAATTGAGGAAGCAGGCGACGGCTTTCGCTTCCAAGTAGAGTTGATTCGGCGGTGGTTTGCCCAATCCTTGAGCTAACAGAATCTGCAAACAACTTAAATTGTTAATGTTCGCTTGGATAATTCTAATTCAAAACGATCGCCACTTTTCGGTTCAATTACCCGTGTGGAAAGGTGATTTTTCTCTAGTAACAGACGAAATTCCTCAACAGTTCCCATAGGATGAAGGAGTTTCGACAACAATCCCTCAAACACCACATCTCCTCCTGCCGCTGTGGGTAAGATTACTTGAGGTTGCAACAACTTCGCCACTTCCAAAGTGCTGTTATTTCCTTTAATAATTGAACCTAGCAAAGGCAGTTCTATGCTAGTAATCGGTGTAATCACCACATCAACTGGTGCATCTTGCTTGAGTTGTGAGGAATGATACCCGTGAGGCTCGTAGTAGAGAGTAAAACCGCTCTGCAAATCCTGGAGTAAATAACCATTTTCCAACAAAGTAGGTCCAATGGGTGATCCGGGAGTAGCTTTAATTTTTACACACTGATTTAAAGTGAAGGTTTCACCATGAGCAAGTACTGTAACCTGAGCGTAACCCAGCTGCTGTACTACCTTGGCAGCATTGGCAGAAGCTACAACCGGAATATTGCTGTCAAGCTGCTTGAGTGTTGGTGGATGAGCATGATCTTCCAAACCTTGGGACAGTAAAATTAAGTCAATGTTCTTTGGTATTGAGTGTTCTTGCGATCGAGAAGCTTTAAAAAACCAATCCAAATTACCAAAAGTCAACGAACCGACTAGCCAAGGATCAATTAGTATTCGTTTTCCTGCGATTTCAATTAACCAACTGTTACTGTCTAAGTACGTTAAGTGCATAACAAGAGCAAAAATAACACCTGTCTTTATTATCAATGGAAAAACCGATGAACATTCAAAAAATTCCCCAAACTGATTCTATACAAGAGTTGGCTCAATTCTGGGATACGCACGATCTTACTGATTTTGAAGACCAGTTAGTTGAGGTTACAGAACCCATTTTTGAACGAGAAACTTTGGTGCAGTTTCGCTTGCAACCCACTGAAGTAGAAGCAGTTAAAGAGGTTGCTAGATCGAGAGGGATTGATTACGTTGATTTGATTCGGGAATGGGTTTTGGAAAAGGTTCAAACTGCTTAATTATGAGAGCAGTGGCGAGTAGAAGCAATTTAACATCGGGCTGCATCAGCCTGTAGATCATGGCTACAGGCTTATAGCTGCCCTTAGGGAAATTTTATGCTGCCGACAAACAAATAGGGGCAGGTGTTAAACCCGCCCCGAATGTTTCTGATATACTGCGCCCAACAGATGCTGCTACAGGGTTTAAGCTATGAACTAAATTCACCATATCCTCTAAAGACAGTGCTTGACGTGCATCAGAAACTGATTTTTCCGGTTCTGGATGACACTCAATAATTAACCCATCTGCCCCACAAGCAACTGCAGCCCTAGCCATAGGTGCTACTAATTCCCGTTTACCTACTGCATGGGAAGGATCTACAATTACTGGTAAGTGAGTGATTTGCTTGAGTGCTGCCACTGCTCCTAAATCTAGGACGTTACGGGTGTAATTATCGAAGCTGCGAATACCTCTTTCACATAGCACTACATCTGGATTGCCGTGGCTTAAGATATATTCTGCTGCCATGACGAATTCTTCAATTGTTGCCGCTAAGCCACGTTTGAGAAGTATCGGTTTACCTGCTTGTCCTAAAGCTTTGAGTAAATCGAAGTTCTGCATGTTGCGGCTACCAATTTGAAGCATATCAGCATGGGCAGCGACTATTTCAATTTGGGTAATGGACATTACCTCGGTGACGACTGGGATTTTGTAACGCGATCGCACTTGAGCCAAAATGTCTAGTCCTTCTTCTCCCATGCCTTGGAAGGCGTAGGGAGACGTGCGGGGTTTGTAGACACCGCCGCGCAACGCTTGTACAGGCGCAGCCGATAGATTTTCGGCTACTGTTTCCATTTGCTCGATGCTTTCAACAGTGCAAGGTCCACCGATAATCACCAATTCTGTACCACCGAAGGCGACACCCTCTCCTAGATTGACAATTGTTTGATGGTGAGGATGAGATTGTGCAGCTAGTTTAGCATTAATCATGATTGAATTCTCCTTTTTACAGTTACTGTTGCCTAATTTACAAAAAAGCCCGGAACTTAAACTTTCAAGTTCCGGGCGCTCAAGATTTCTCTGCATGACGCTATTTACCCGGAACTTGATCTGGGCCAAAAGTAAAAGCCATAAAACCAGCTATGGAAATAGGTCGTCACCATGAGATTCTCCTGAAAAAAACAAAAACCGCAGAGTTCGCTCTGCGGTTCACCGGGTGGTTTCCGTGAGGAAACTTAATTCACTCCCGGTGAACCACCCTAAACCAAAAATAAAAGTAGGAACTATAACGGATCATTTGTCTGGCGCTCTGCTAGAAAATTTGATTTATACTTATGTACAATGAAGATAGCAGACAAAACCATCCGCGTCAATAGCTTCAGCTAAATCCAGTAAGTTTCTGGAAATTACTTAGAAGTTGTAACCAATACCAAACCGTAGCCCAACATCAGTGTCATCAAGGAAACCAACGTTTAAACCAGCATTGGCGGTAAATTCATTTGATAAGCGCACATCGACACCGCCAGTCAGCAGAAAGCCGATGTTGCTATCTCCACTTGTGGAAATTGCCGCTCCTGCGCCAATGTAAGGAACAAAATTTATTCGTTGTTCGCCAAAGTCTGTGATTGATTGCAGTGGATAGTCAAATGTTACAGGTAGAAGAATCACAGCATCGTCCTTCACTAAAAAAGCAGGACGAAAAGAGAAGTTATTTGTTAAACCAATTTTACCAAAGATAGTGAAGGCACTTTCCCCCAGAGTTGTATCGCCATCTAATCCAATGTTTGCACCGATCCCAACATAGTTAGGGGTTAATCTAACTGGTGACAGTCTTGATGCTGGTTGTTGTCTTGGTGGTGTGGGTGTCGGCTGGATTGGTGTGATAACTGGCGGTGTTGGTTCCGGTGCCGTTGGTAGTGTTGGTGTGATGACTGGCGGTGTTGGTTCCGGTGCAGACGGTGTGGGTGTAATGATGATTGGGGTTGGTTCTGGTGTTGGTTGTGTTGGTTCCGGTGCAGATGGTGTGGGTGTATTTACTGGCGATCGCCTTGGCGTTGGTGTGGGTGTATTTACTGGCGATTGCCTTGGCGTTGGAGTTGGAGTTAAGGTTGGGGTTGGGGTTAGGGTTGGTGTAGTAGGTGTTGGTGTTGGGGTTGGCGGTCTGGTTGGAACTGGTACAGTAGGTGTTGGTGTTGGGGTGGGGCTAAGCGGATTTTCTGGCGGTGTGGGGGTGAGGGGATTTTCTGGCGGTGTGGGACTTGGGATTGAAGTTGGAGATGGGGTAGGGCTAAGAGGGTTTTCTGGCGGTGTGGGGTTGAGGGGGTTTTCTGGCGGTGTGGGACCTGGTGTTGAAGTTGGTGTTGGGGTGGGGCTAAGCGGATTTTCTGGCGGTGTTTGGCTGAGCGGATTTTTCGTTGTTGGCAATTGATTAACAGATGTAGATTGCGCTAGGGATGGTAGTAGACAAATAGCTACATTTGTAATACCTAGTAAAGAAGTTTTCGAGAAAACTAATATCAGTTTTGTCAGTAATTTTTGATTCATTTCTCACTCCTCTAAATATCAACACACCAAATACTAAAATCAACCTATTAAAGGCTGGTACTTGAAGTTAGAAAGGAAACCACAAAAAGTAAACGTATTAATTATATGGCTTATAAGACTATATTCTGATATAATATTCCTGAAAAATTATTGGCAACTAAAAGCCTTTCCTTGCAATTTTCCTTGCTGCCAAATTCCACTCGAACGCGAACCATCTTTAGATATCCACGTACCTTGACCATCAAACTGGTTGTTTTTAAATTCTCCTACATATTGACAACCATTTTTCCAAGAATATTTTCCTATACCTTGAAAAGAATTATTCTCAAACTGACCTAAGTAGCGCTCACCATTTCCACGAGTCAAGTTTCCACAACCATTGAACTTTCCATCTTTGAATTCTCCATCATATCGAACAACACCACTAAACTTGCGATCGGGAAAGATCATAATTCCTTTACCTGTCGGCGATAGAGATGAATCGTTTGGAAAACCATAAACTGTGACTGGACCAATTTTCCTCCCTGAATTACTTGGTAGAGGTGGTATTGGTATTTCTGGGCAAACCAGTTGTACATCTTGTACATCATCTGTAGCTTGTACTGTATCTTTGGTAGTTTCTTCGGGTTCGAGTGTGGGTTGTACCGAACTAACTACGGTTTTTTCCGGTTCGGGTGTGGATTGTGGCCAAAAACTCATAAATAGCAATCCCACTCCAAGTAGCATACCTGCCCCAACTACAGCACCAATTAAAAATTTCTGGTTCGCTACCAATTCTCGGATTATGAAATTTTGTGACGGCTGTTGTAGCGGTGATGGCGGCGGGAGTAGTGGTGATGACGATAGCCCTTTGAGGGCTTGCAAAGCTTCGGCTGCTGTTTGATAACGTTGATTAAAGTGATAGCAGACCATTTTATCTAATACATCTGCCAGTTTCGGGCTAACCGAAACCAAATTTCGCCAAAAAATTTCACAACTGCCACTATCTCTAGGCAGATCCTGAGGTTTGATTCCTGTTAAAGCATAAATTCCTAGCATCCCCACGGCATAAACATCGCTGCTTAATTTAGGCAGCCCATTTAATTGTTCGCTGGGCATATAGCCAGAAGTCCCAACAATAACAGAGACGTTTGTTTGCCCTTGAGCATTAACTACTAATCCACTAATTTGTTTAACAGCGCCGAAGTCTATCAACACTATCTTGCCATCTGTCTTACGACGCATTAAATTTTGTGGTTTTATATCTCGATGAATAATATTTTGATTATGAATAAATGTGAGAACTTCTAAAACTTCCTGTAATAACTGTGTGACTTCAGCTTCACTCCACCTCTTCCCAGGAAAAATTTCCTCACTTAAATTGTGTCCATCGATAAACTCTTGTACTAGGTAAAATTCCCCTTTTTCTTCAAAGTGAGCGAAAAGCCTGGGAATCTCCTTGCAGTCACTGCCTAATTGATATAAAACCTTTGCCTCTCTGTCAAATAATACTCTGGCGAGACGTAAATATTCAGGGTTATGGCTTTGCTTGAGATTTTTGACAACACATACAGGATGATCGGGTAAATCTAAATCTTCAGCTAAATAGGTAACTCCAAAGCTACCGCTTCCTAAGAGACGGGTAATTTTATAGCGCTGGCGGAGAATTTGACCGACGAGCATTACTAGTTAACCAATAATAATATGAATTATCTTTAATTTTGCCACATATAACCTTATCTCCTAGCTATCTGTACCGTAAGGCAGCAGACACAAGTCAGTCGCTTCTCAAGAGTCACGCATTCAAAAGTCAAAATTATTACGGATACGCTGATGTTTCAACGGGAACAAGAGCTAGTTTGACAAATGGGAATTTCAATGCAAAACTCAGTTCCTTGCCCTGGCTCTGAAGTACAGCTTAAAACACCTTGATGTTCTACTACTATTTGATAGCTAATAGATAAACCTAAACCAGTGCCACTGCCCACAGGTTTGGTAGTAAAAAACGGATCGAATACTCTTGCTTTGATATCTTCACTCATTCCTACACCGTTATCTGCTATGCGCACACGTACATGACGAGGAGGAGAAACTTCTGTGCGAATCCAAATAGTGGGCATGGGGTATGGGGAATTGGAAATTTTCTCATTTTTGATTTGCCATTCCCTATTTGTCAAAGCATCGATCGCATTATTAATAATATTCATAAATACTTGGTTAAGCTTGCCTGGGTAGCACTCGACAGCAGGCAAGTTGCCGTAATCTTTAATAATTTGAATTTCGCGATGGCGATCGCCAAACTTGAGTCGATGCTGTAATATTAACAAAGTGTTGTCGATGCCTTCATGGAGATTGACGCTTTTCAAATCAGCTTCGTCTAAGCGAGCAAAATTTCTCAGAGAAATAACAATCTGGCTAATGCGCTGAGCGCCTACCTGCATTGATGTTAAAAGCTTGGGCACATCCATCAACAAAAAGTCCAAATCAATATGATCTGATAGCTGTTGAATAGTTGGTGCAGGTTCAGGATAATATTCTTGATACAGGTGCAAAATATCTAGCAATTCTAGTATATACTGGTTAGCATGTGCTAGATTGCCAGAGATGAAACTAATAGGGTTGTTAATCTCGTGAGCGACACCAGCAACTAATTGACCTAGCGATGACATTTTCTCACTTTGAACGATCAAACTTTGAGCTTTTGTCAGTTCTTCTAAAGCTTGCTGCAACTTTTGACTGTGTTGCTGGGCGACGGCAGCAGCTTCTTGCGCTTGAGCGTAAAGATGAGCTTGAGCACGCTGAGCAGCAGTACGTTCAGCAATTTCTACTAATAATTGTTGATTTGCTTTTTTTAAAGCCTTTGTTCGTCTTTCTACTCGAATTTCTAATTCTTCTTTAGCTTGTGCGAGATGCTGCTGTGCTAATGCTCTTTCTAAATGTAGCGAGATGGCAGCGACGGCAGCGCCAAGCAAATCTATTTCTAATGCCTCCCACAAACGTGCTTCTACACAATTGTCAAAGCCAATAAAACCCCAAAATTGGTTGTTCACCTTTAAAGGCAATACCAAGATGGAAAGAGTTTTTTGCCTACTAAGAATTTCTCTTTCTGATTCTGGTAACTCAGCAACGATGCTAGCAATGATTTCACCTTTTCCTAAAACTTCTGCCCACCGAGGTAAAACGGATGCTAAGGTAAATTTTTCTGCTGGGTTTGCGAGCGCATAAATATCTTGAGCGTACCACAGGTAACTTTGACTACTCAAAAAGTCTCTATTCGGAAAATAGTAGTTTTCAAATAGATAAACGCGACTCGCGCCGGAGGCGAGTCCTAGTTGTTCGATAATTTGTGCATAACAATTGCCATCACTATGCTCGGCAAGCAGCAGTCTTTGCACTTCTACCAGTGTTGCTAAGTAGCGTTCCCGTTTTGCTAATGTTGTTTGTGCTTTTTGACGTTCACTAGCTTCCAATGCTAAAGAGATTAAATCAGCAATGCAACCTGCAAAATTTTGTTCTGCCAAAGTCCACTGGCGTATTGTTCCAGTATGTTCATGACATATCACACCAACCATTTCACCTTCTTGCCAGATTGGTGCATCTAATAAAGATGTTACTCCCAAAGCCGGAAGATATTCTACAGCAAATTCGCTAGTACGAGGATCTGTATAAGCATCGTGAGCAGCGATGGTACGCTGTGTTTCTAAGGCTTTGAAGTATGCAGGATAGCTAACTGCTTTTAGCTGCATACCAGACGTGTAGCGGTTAAGGCTTTTTTCGTAGAGTTTAAGGCAGTGAATTTTAGAGCGATCGCTATTATATAACCACACACTCACTCGCTCTACTTTAAGAGTATTGGCAGCTGCAAATGTAATTTCGTCTAAGGCACTATTCAAATCACCTTGAGTTAAGGTCTTACTTTTTGTTAGAGTAAATAACACATCATTCATTGGTACAACTGTTAGCAAGCACAAATGTCTGTGCTGCTATTTTATAGTTGAAAAACCAATATAGCAGCACGTTAATGAAATACAGTTGTTCGTTCCAGCGTTACGGATGAAATCTGTGTGGATAATATCAGTATTAATACTGGTAGTTAAATCAACAAACTGATTTGGGAACCATCCTGAGTTTTATTCACCTCAATCCGAGCTTGAAAGGCTTCTTTGAGGTGAGGCATGTGAGTAACAGCGAGTATACAGGCGAAATCAGCAGCGATCGCATTAATTGCAGCAATCAGGCGATCACATCCTTCTGCATCTTGTGTACCAAACCCTTCATCAATAATTAGTAGTTGCAACGCCGCCCCTGCTCGCTGCGCCAACAATTTCGCCAAAGCCAAACGGATGGCAAAATTAATTCTAAAAGCTTCTCCTCCAGAGTAAGTTTCATAAGCTCGTGTTCCTCTGGCATCAGCAATTACAATATCTAAAGTCTCAATTAGCTTAGCATTTTTCTTTGTTGCCTTACCACTCCGCCCCGCCTTTTGTGTGACAAATTGAACATGCAATTGATTAGCACTCAACCGCGATAAAAGTTGATTTGTCTCAGCTTCTAATTGAGGTAAAACATTTTCAATCATCAATGACTGGATACCATTTTTACCAAACGCTTGCGCTAATTCCTGATAAATACGGTATTGCCGCTTTGTTTCTTGGAGTTGTTGCAGTTGTTGCTCATACTGAACTTGTAGCATTTCTAACTGGTGAGCAAGCTGCTGTAAGCGTCCAAATTGGGTGATTTGTTCATCAAGTTCTCGTCTACGTGTTGCCATCTGCTGCTCTATAGCTTGAATTTGCGCAGTTGGGTTGGCTACTTCTTTCATTTGATTGACAAGACTTTCGAGTTGACTCTTAAATTTTTGCCGTTCACTTAATCTTGCCTGTAAAGATACCTCGATTTCTTGCACTCTTCTACTTAACTGTGGATATTGCTGTTGCGCTCCTTGCAGGTGTTGATAGCGTAACTGCCAAGATTGAGCTTGACGTACAGCCATACGTAGTTTGTTATGCTGTTCTGTGTTGTAACCAATAGACGCAATGCGTTCCTCCAGAGCAGCTATTTGTCTGGCACAGTCTGAGTTGATTTTCTCCTGTTGAATTTTGACTTGTATTGCAGCAATTTGTGCTTCAATTTCTGGTTTTCTTACTGCTATCTGCGCTTGTCGCTTAGCCGCATCTTTAACCTGCGAGAGTCTAATCTCTGCCCACCGCCACCGTTCAACTTCATTCCGAGCTAGAGCATGATCTTGTTCACTATAATTGAGTTGTTGCAGATATTGTTCTAGGTGTTGTAGTTCTGCTTGTTTGTCATGAGCATAATCACCAACTTGTAGACAGCGCTCTAATTGCTGCTTTTGCGCAACTATTTGTTGTAGTTGTTGTTCAACATCAGTTGTAACTTCTAACTGTGCTGCTAGTTGACCTCGTTGTTCACGTAGAGTATCATAAGGGGATAAAAGTTGCGATATTTCCCGGTATTCTTGGCGAAGTACTTGAATTTCTCTATCAGAAACTGCCATTCGTTCCCGGATTATCCATAGTTCGTCCTCAGTGTCTTTATACTCTACTTTAGTTTTATCCACTACGCGATTCCAATGATGTTCATCTAAAGGACGTTCACACAAAGGACAAATAGCATTGGGATTCTGGAGCATTTGCAGCTTTTGCTGTAATTCTCCTAGTAGTTTTTCATACTCCCGTTGATGATCTTGCAAACGTTCAATTAAGCGACGCCTATCCTGTCCTTTTTCCTGTACTCGTTGTAGATAAACCCGTTTTTTCTCTAGTTCTTCAATTTGTACTGCTACTTCCATTACTGCTTGTTGCAGTTGTGGTTGGCGTCTTTGTTGCCGTTGCAGTTGGTTTTCTGTGGCTTGAATTTGTTCTAGTCGTGCTACTAAACTAGCATGAACGCGATCTATTTGACTTTGCAAATTGGAGCGCTGTTGTAGGAGTGGTGATACTTGTAATTGTAATTGATCGAACCGAGCAACACGCTCTCGTGCCGATGCTAGTTGTGCTAAAGCTGCTTCTACTTCATCTGATTTACTCAGAGTTTGCTGAACTTCTGACTCTTGTTGCTCTAAGGTTTCTAGTTGGGCTTCTGCGTGTTGCAGTTGTCGCTCGATATCATTAATTTGTTTGGTAAGTTGCTGTGATAAACGTTGACGCGCTCCTTCTGCTTTGGTGTATTCTTCAAATTTAGTGGCAAACGTTTCTTCTTGAGATTGGAGAATTTGATATTGATTGTATCCGGCTTGAATTTCTGCTTGCACAGAAGTGAGTTCTTCTAGTAAGGCTCGCTGGGTGGTAATTTCTGAGTGTTCTTGTTGGAGGCGATCGCAATCTGAGGTAAGATTCTGATATTGCTGCCTGACAAAGTTAAGTTGTTCTTCCCAGGTTTGGCGTTGGTGCTGCACAACTTGCAAACTTTGTAATTGGATGTTGTCAAATTGTTGTGTCTGTTGCAGTTGGTTAATTTCTGTTTCTAGCTCTGTTCGTTGTTGGGCGATGGTAGAGTGCTGCTGTAGTTGAGCTTTCATCGTCTCGAGCGATCTTTCTAGCTCTTCCGCTCTAGCTTTAAACTGACGAGACAATTCTTTTGCCCGTTCTTCCAACTCATCATATTGATTGAGTTTCAACAACTCTGCTAAAATCTCCTTGCGTTCGCTGGGGCGTTTGAGCATGAATTCATCTGCTCGACCTTGACGCAGGTAAGCAGAATTAATAAATGTATCGTAATCCAGCTTGATATGTTCTAGAATCAAATCTTGTGTCGCCCTTACGCCTTTGCCCGTAATTGCGCGAAACTCATTTGGTGTTTCTACTTGAAATTCTAACGCACCACTACCACCTCGTTGGCGAGTACGAATAACTCGGTATTGTTGCCCATTGGTTTGAAAGATGAAATCTACCCGAACTTCTTTTGCGCCAGTATGAATCACGTCATCTTCTGTTGCTGCTCTACTTTCACCCCAAATTGCCCAAGTAATCGCTTCAAGTAGAGAAGATTTACCAGCGCCATTTGCTCCGCCAATGCAAGCCGTATGCAAACCGCGAAAATCTAAAGTTGCATCACGGTAACTGAGGAAGTTTTTTAGAGTTAATTGTATTGGAATCATTCAGAGTTTGACACCACACCTAACTTTTAATAAATACAAGTACATATGCTCTATTCTGCCAGTTTTACTACGTAAAAATCAAGTTTTTAGCTTTTTATCCAGCAAATTTACAAATATTTACAATAAATTGAATAGATTTTTCTTAGTAGGCTAAAAATTTTACCAAAATCGGATTCAAGTTAAACTTTCTTGACGTTCAACCTGCTTTTACTTGCTTGAATTGGAGACGAAAATGAGGGTAACAGCAAATTCTATTCATTTATATTCAAGACGACAGCCAAAACTTCGCTAATTTCTTGCATCGCTACATCATCCATTCTTCCCAATTGCTGGATGAACCTTTCTTGTGAGATTGAGCGCACTTGAAAAGTGTCAGCAGCGGAAAGTTTAGTCAATCCATTTTCTGCACTTTCGTCTATTTGTACCATCCAATCTCTAATTGCATAACGTTCTTTCCATTCAGTAATAGGGACAATTACCTTTAGTTGTAAAAGTCCCACTGTTTCATCACTCACAATCACTACTGGACGAATCTTGCCAATTTCATCACCAACTGTAGGATCAAGTCGGACAAGCCAAACTTCACCTCTATGCATCGGTTTTTACTCCGGCTCTAAGAGCTTCTTCTTCAGAAGCGTAATAGTCTTCGCTATCAGATGACCATAAATCATACAGTGCACCTCCTGGCATATAATCTGGGATGGCTTTCTCAACTGCTTCCCTCAGTCGCTTCTTCTTCTCGGCTTTGCGTTGTGCCTTTTCTTCTATCTCTTCGCGCATCATCCGAGAAGCCGCTTCGATGATTTCCAATCGTTCTTCAGTTTTCATTTGCTTGAGTGCTGCCAAGATTTCAGTTTTTGTCATAAGTTTTTCGCGCTTACAGGTTAGGGTGGAATCGCACTATAATATATAGCAATTCTAAATGATTTACGAAAATTCTGTAGTAGAGAAGTAACATGTAACCTCTCGGAGTGAGCGATCGCTGATTAAGCATGTAGTAAAAAATAATTATGTGTCAATTCAAACCCTTGTAGAGACGCGAAATTTCGCGTCTCTACCTACATTTTCACCAGATGTCTATTCTAGACGCACTTCAAGTATTCAAACCTGCGATCATCGCGGGTTTTTTAATCTAGCCGTGACTTCTATTCTTCAAAATTTTTGCGATAGTGTGGCTTTTGCAGTAACCAGTCTAAGTAAAGCACTAAAATTTGAAGTTTAAACGAAGTGACCAGACGTTTAAGATTATCATCACTTAGCACCCACTCCCAAAATTTTTTCAGTAACAACTCTAAGATAATCTCAGCAGACTTTTCCACAATGACAAGCAAGACGAGAGAAATTACATCAACGCACATGGCGATAACCTCATTTGGATTCAGTAAATCCACTGTCTCAACTACATCTGGGAGATTTCGCTCAAACTTAGGCTGACATAGCCTAACATTGCCTTACATAACTGTAATTCTTAGCTATACTGGCTTTTATGAGATTATGAGTTTAGCCAATGCAACCGTTACCGCGTGATTTTTTGACACAGATGGCGCGTAATTATCAACTTTCTCCAGAACAGGAGGTGGCTTTTGTAGAACTGTTTAGTGGCGACAACGATGACGAACTAGAAGTTGCAGAAGCACTTCATATCTCTCACAATGCCTTTCGCACTCGCATGACAGGAGTTTATGCTAAGTTTAGTATCGGTGGTAAAGGACCAGGTAAATTTTATCGGCTGCACAATTTCCTAGTTAAGGAGTATCAGAAATCAAATCCTACTACTTCCAAAAAGGAAATAGACGTAGATGCGTTAGTGCAAGAGGTACGTGACAAAATAAAACTCAGTATTCAAGAACGCTGTGGCACGATGCGGGTGCTAGATATGACTCACCCCATCGGTTTGAATGATATCTACACTAACGTCAATATCCTAGAGAAAATCACCGGACGGCGGCGGTTAAAAATTGATGAACTTCTGCAAGAGTTTACGAGCGAGGATTTCGAGCGCTTTGGACTGGGTAGAATTACTGAAAAACGAGTGCCTGGACTGGAGGCGGTCAATAAATATCCCAAGCTGATAATATTGGGAAAGCCGGGGGCAGGTAAAACCACATTTTTGAAATACCTAGCAATTCAATGCATTGGGGGTGAGTTTCATTCTCATCTCGTACCGATTTTCATCACCCTTAAAGACTTTGCTGAAGCAAAAAATGAACCGGGATTACTGGAATATATCACTTTTCTTGTGGAGCAGGCATCTTGCCTGCCAGAGACAAAGGGCGCTCCGGATGCCCACCCCACAAATACCTCATTATTAATTGAACAATTGTTAAGTCAGGGTAGAATGCTGATTCTTCTTGACGGCTTGGACGAAGTTAGACAAGAGGATAGCAGTCGCGTTTTGAAGGAGATTCGGGAGTTTTCTGACCAATATCTGGACAATTACTTTGTCATGACCTGTCGCCTTGCAGCGCAGGAATATACTTTTGAGAAATTTACAGAGGTTGAAGTTGCAGATTTTGATAATGAACAAATTGTCACCTTTGCAACTAAATGGTTTCAGGGTAAAGCTGTAAAATCAGAAAATTTTATTGAAAGACTTAATGATAATCATAGAATAAAAGAACTTGCTACTAGTCCGCTACTGCTGACACTGCTTTGTTTGACATTTGAAGAGTCAGGAGATTTTCCGGCGAATCGTTCTGAGCTATATAAAGAAGGACTGGATGCTCTGCTGAAAAAATGGGATGCCAAACGAGGAATTTATCGTGACCAGGTTTACAAAAAGCTATCAATTCAACGGAAAGAAGATTTACTTAGCAAAATTGCCCTAACTACCTTTGCAAAAGGTGACTATTTCTTTAAGCAGAAAGTAGCGGAACAACACATAGTAGATTACATTCTTAATTTGCCTGAGGCCAATACTGACTTAGAAGCATTGCAACTCGATAGTGAAAGAGTTTTGAAGTCAATTGAGGCACAGCACGGGTTATTGATGGAACGAGCCAAGGGGATTTATTCGTTTTCTCATCTGACATTTCACGAGTATTTCACTGCTAGAGAAATTGTTACTGTGAAGCAGTCATCAGAGGAGGTGTTACAAAATCTAGTTTGTCACATCACTGAGAAAAGCTGGCGGGAAGTATTTTTGCTAGCGGTTGAGATGCTGCCTAATGCAGACCATTTGTTGCAGTTGATCAAAGACAAAGTAGATGCGATCGCTGCGAGTAGCGCTCAGTTGCAGCAGTTCTTAGTTTGGGTAAATCAGAAATCTAATTCTGTAGAAGTTCCTTACAAGTCAGCAGCTGTTAAAGCTTTTTACTTTACCCTCGCCTTAGACTCCCACCACGTCCTTATCAAAGTTCGCGGTCAAGCACTTTACAAAGCCCTCGATTTCGATAGCAACCACTATCCCGCCCTCGCTCTTGACAGCAACCTCGACAGCATTCTCAATCTCGCCCTCGACCTTGACAGCATTCTCGACACCGCCCATGCTCTTGATCGCTTCCTCTACAACGCCATTTCCCTTACCAGCCACCTCGATAGTGCCCTCGCTAGCGCCATCGATGACTTCGACGCTGAATTCCATCAATCACTGCAACAACTTAGAATTCAACTCCCTCACCTTGAAATTGATTGGGAGGTACGCAAGCAATGGTGGAAAGCCCACGGTCAAGCCTGGACGAAGAAATTAAGAGCAGTGATTATTGAATATGCTAATATTGGTCATAATTGGCAGTTCAACAAGCAGCATAAGGAATTACTTCAGCAGTATTACGATGCCAATGTCTTACTGGTGGAGTGCCTAAATAGCGATTGTTATGTTAGTCGTGAGGTACGGCAAAAAATTGAGGATGAGTTGTTATTACCGATTACTAAGATTGAGAAGCGTCAGCAACAAATTGTGTAGCGGATGTAGCGGATGGTTTGTCTGTTATTCCCGCAGATAACTAACTCATCCATTACATATATTATCCTGTTTGTTACCAATTAGGACTCGGCTTCAACTTGCTCTTTGGTGCAATGGTGAGTTCTCAGGTAACTGCCAAGAACGCCCTTGACAATGGACATAACCATCTTTGATAACTACACCAAACATTTGTCGCATGATTCCAGCAGCTTCTTTCCTCTCTTCATCTGTTAAGTAGTCTTTACCTTTGAAGCCTGCTCGATAACCTCGTTGATTACCAGTAGCTTCTATGTAACGCTGCTTGCCCATCTCTAAAATTTCGTGGAATCTAGCATACTTTTGTTTTTGCTCTTCAGTCCAATTTTCCATAATTACAACTCCCAATTAGTCGGCACTATATCGCCATTTTGTAGAATCATCGCCGTTGACAGTACAGGACTAAGTGTATTAATGTACCAGTTACCACTATCTTCATCATAGAATGAATTCTCCAGTAGATCCAGAGTTACTAAAGCATTAATTATTAGATATTGTTCTTCGGTTGGTTCCATTACACACTTTTCCTGCCAATTGACTTAAGTAATTTTACAGGAAAGTGCTTTGGATCGGTTTATCTGCTGTGGTGATCGCGCAAAGTGCAGCGGAAAGCACTCTGGTGATCGCGCTCTCAATTCCCAACCTATTTCACCAATGGCGAGTTGTCAGGTAACTTCCAAGAACGTCCATGAACGTGAGCATAACCATCTTGGACATAAAATCCTGAAAGTTTGCGCCCTAACTCAGCTAATTCTTTGCGCTCCTCTTGTGACAAGTAATCATTACCGTGCAAACTACCATTTGAACGCTGTGGATCGCCGCCTGCATCTAGGTAGCGTTGCCTTCCTAACGCAAACAGTTCTTTGAATCTTTCGTATTGTTGTTTTAGTTCTGTTGGTTCTGTCATAGTTTTAATCACTGTGTAATAGGAACAATTTCACCATTTGGCAAAATCTTGGCAATTGGTAATACAGTGCTTGGCGTTTCAATATACCAAATTCCATTATTCTCATCAATGAAATTATATCCCAGTAGCCCTAGAGTGTCTAAAGCGTTAATTATCAAGTATTGTTCTTCTGTTGGTTCCATTAGTAAAGAGAAGTGTAAATTGACTTTAGCAATTTTACTGTATATAGATAATTATGTATTACATTTCACGAAAGTATATCAGTATTTATCCTTGGATAATGAATTTTACAACTTCACTCACTCAGAACTTTCCCACATTTTTAACGATTAGCAATACAATAGATATGTAGGCTTGAATCTCACAAATTGTCCCCAATTGATTGGCGTATATCTGCGGACATAGGCAATGGAAAAAATATGAGGAACAATTTTACACACTTCACGTCTATGAAGTTCCTATCCTTCAATTAATTGCAGTAAAAAACTGTATAAAAAGTCGTGGAACAATTGTAAAAATCTACCGTCATCAGAGATATTAGCCTTCGGAATATGCCTATAGATAGGTTGGAAAACAATCAGAAACAATCTCAGTAAGTTAACGTCATAAAAAACTATAAAGCGACAAAGGAAACCCAAACAATGACTCACTTTCATCGGTGGAAAAATGCATCTGCTGCATTGATGGCAATGGCAATTACAACTGGTGCGATCGCACCAATGTTTGCCCCCACTCCTGCTAGCGCACAACTCTTGCGTGGACAAAACGGACAATATAATCAATACAATCGATCAATCTCAATTCCTTCTGGTGTAACAATTCCCATTACCTATGAAAAAGATAGAATTGTTGTGACTCCAGATGAAACAACATCTCTAACAGTAAGAGTTGCAAGAAACATCATTGATAGAAGCGGAAACGTATTAATCCCAGAAGGTTCGGAAATTATTGGGCAAATAGAACCAGCGAGAAACTCTGACAGAGGCGTGCGATTCGTAGCGCGAGAGTTAGTTCTTAATGATGGTAACCGCATATCAATTAATGCAACTTCTCGAGTTAACAATAGAAGAGAAAAAATCAAGAAAGGAGCCAGCACTGACAGAATTCTGACAGATGCTGCGATTGGTGCAGGTGCTGCTACTGCTATTTCTCTTCTCACTGGTAACCGTAGAGTTGAAGTGTTAGAACCTATAGGTGGTGCAGCCGCTGGTGCTTTAGCAAGTACTTTATTGCGACGTAAAGAAGCTGACGTCATCGTTATCCAACCTCGAAGTGGTGAATTAGATGTTACACTGCGTTCTAATTTGCTACTATCTCGCAGCTACTATTAATCAGCTTGTGTTGTGTCATTAGTAATTTTACTTATGCTCGTCAGAAATCGATCTGACGAGCATTTAATTTTGGGAATATTTAGATGCCCGACTTCTTTAAGAGGTCAGGAATCTGAGAATATACTGAGAAAAAATGTATTTATCTTTAACATATCTATATATAAAATGTTACACCAATCAAGGAACTTTTCTAGTAAGGGAAGTATCTATTTAGGTAACACAAATAAATACAATTATTGGGTAAAAAGTCAATGTTTAATCATCAACGGTGGCATTCAGGTTGTGCAGCACTTTTAGTTTTAGGTATGACAGCAGGTACTGTTGCTCCTCTAGTTACATCAACGCCTTCTTTTGCGCAAAATTTCGCTCAAGCTTCTTTTTCTGATGTTCAATCTAACTACTGGGCATCACAGTTTATTCAAGCACTAGCACAACGAGATGTCATCGCTGGATTTCCTGATGGTACATTCCGTCCAGAAGAACCAGTAACACGCGCTCAATTTGCGGCGATGTTGCGCAAAGCTTTCCAAAAAGCACCACAAAGACAAGCCACCAGATTTGTTGATGTGCCAAGTAACTTCTGGGGAGCTAGTGCGATTCAAGAAGCTTACACCACTGGGTTCTTGTCAGGGTATCCGGGTAATCGTTTTCAGCCTAACCAAAATATTCCTCGTCAGCAGGTTTTAGTTTCTCTTGCCAACGGTCTAAATTACACTGCTACCAGCAACGACGTGCTGCAATATTATAATGATGCATCTCAAATTGCTGATTATGCCCGCAGTCCGATCGCCGCTGCAACCGAAAAGCAAATTGTCGTTAACTATCCAAATGTTCAGTCTTTAAATCCACAAGCAACGGCAACACGGGCGCAGGTGGCAGCTTTTATCTATCAAGCTTTGGTGAGTAACAACCAAGCCTCAGCAATTAACTCTCCTTATATTGTCGGTGCGCGTGAACAGACACCACCAAAACCTGTAGCGGTAACAATTCCGCAAGGAACTGTAATTCCAATCAAGTACGATAAGGCAGAAAAAATTCTGGTAACTAAGGATGAGACAGCACCTTTAACATTAACTGTGGCGCAAAACGTTGTTACAGATAAAGGAACTGTAGTTATTCCCGCAGGTAGTCAGGTTGTTGGGCAACTTAAACCAGTTAAGGATAAAGGTGGTTCTCAATTCGTTGCCCAAAAACTGATTTTACCAAGTGGACAAGAGTATCAACTCAATGCTAGTTCTGAGGTAATTACTAAAACTGAAACTGTGAAAAAAGGCACTAGTGCTTTAGCGATTGTGAAGAATGCTGCCTTGGGTGCAGGCGCTGCTGCTGCAGTGTCGGCTGTGACAGGCGATCGCGCTATTGCTACAGAAGAAGTCTTGGGTGGTGCAGCGATTGGTGGTTTAGTTGGTTTATTCTTTGGCAAAAAGAGTGTTGACTTAATTGCTATTGACCCCAATACCGATTTACAAATGACTATTGGTCAAAGTTTTCAGGTTTCACTCAAGTAGTTAATGGTTGATTGTTAATTGTGAACAGAACAATTAACAATTAACAATTAGCTATTAGCTATCGGTAACCAAATAATAAATGTAGTTCCTAGTGTATCAGGTGAGGTAATGGGAGATTTTAAGGCAGGGCTGTTCACTTGTATTTCGCCCTGCATTTGCTCGATGAGTTGTTTGGCGATCGCTAAACCTAATCCTGTGCCGGGAATTTCTGTTTGCGCTTTTACTCCTCGGTAGTGCCGTTCTCCGAGATGATCTAAATCTTGTGGTGGAATTCCATCACCTGTGTCGTGAATGGCAATTCCTTGAAAATTTGGTTTTTCTAGCCCTGCTTGAATTAAAATTTTCCCTGAATCTGGGGTGTATTTTAGGGCATTGTCAATAATATTACTTAATACTTCCCGTAATGCCTTAGTATTTACTCTTACTAAGGGTAGATGCGGGGGGATTTTTGCTTGAAGCTGTATATTTTTTTCTTGAGCAATTGCTTTGGCTGACACCAACAATGGTTCTAATACATCTTCTACCAAGCAATCAGTTTCTTTTTCTCCAGATCCTGGCAATAGTAATGGCTCTTGTTGGTTTTGTTGTACAGTTGCCTCGACAAATACCTCATTTTGTGGTTTTAGTGCATTCAAATCTGCTACCGATAGGTCAATAACTTCCTCAAACTTTTGTAATAATTCTTGGAGGCGATCGCTTTCCCGGACAATACTTGCTGCCACTTCACTATTTGCATCGACTGAGCGCAGTCGCTTGAGCAGCAACTTACCAAAAGTTCGTAACGCTGTTAACGGATTACGAAACTGGTGCATTAGATTATGTAGCAGATCTGCTTGCTTTTCTTGTAGTATTTGTTGTTGATGTAATTGAGAGTGCAACCATGCGCGACGCTGATCTAAAACACAAGCTAACGCCATAGTTTGGACAATCCGTTCTATTTCATTGCGCTCTTGTTCATTCCACGGTCGGTCTTCTCTGCCTGTAACTAGTAGACCCATCATTACACCTTCATGGATTAAAGGTAAAACAATTTTGTCACCGCTCAGCAAAGATTCTTCTTCATAGGGTTGAGCATGTTGTTTAGTTTGCCTGACAGTAGGTGATTCCTCTGCGGCTTTGAGTAACTTCTGATTGAGATGAGGAAATGGTAAGGCGATCGCCTCTGGAAATTCAACTACTTCTGGATACACCACTACAGGAATCAGTTTCGCCTCGCTGGTTGAAGTTTCTACCAATTCTTGTGTCAAATATAACACGCTCAAGGATGCTCCTAGCCCTTGGGCTAACAGTGCCATTTGTTCTTGGCACAAAGCCACAAACTCAGAACTGGCAGACAATAACATGTTTTACTCTTTGTTGCTTTTGGTTTACAGACTATACAGCCTTACTGTAATTGTGGAATGAGTTTTTCTTAATTTAACAAAGCTTAGCGAAATTGTGTCCAGTATTAATTCGTCCCAAAGCATTATTTACTTAACCACTGACAATTTTTTATCTTTAAATAAATTATCCCTCATGTATAGAAAGGTTAAAAACTGTTGATCTTTTGAACTAGAACTTTTATAATTACGACGGATTTTGTAGCTATAACTACAATATATAGCTTTCAAGAGGAGGACAATAGGTTGGCAAGGAGACGCAAGCGCAAGAGTCGTCGTCGTCAAGAAGGACGGCGAATTCTAGAACATGTGCCTCAATATAGCATCGAAAGTGGTGAAGATAAACCTGTGACAGCAGCGCGAAAATTTATTCAAGCTGAAGGTATCTTGCCCCCTGCATTGCTACTCGTGAAACGCAATGAACATACCACAGATCGTTATTTCTGGGCAGAAAAAGGACTGTTTGGTGCTCAATACGTTGAAGAAAATCATTTCTTATTTCCCAGCCTGAGAACTTTAGAACCTTCTTCAGTTCCGGAATCTCTAGCTGTGGCAAATCGTTAAAGTCTCAAAGGCTATATTACTTTTGAGTGTGACTTTTGACAATGGCTAACTGGCAAGAGTGCTAAGTTTATTCAAAAAATTCATTTTTTTTTAAGTTTCCGGCTATTTTGCCAGTAAAACTAGTACATAACAGCGGAAATAAAGCAAAAATATAAGTCTTTTGACTTTTGACTTTTAACTTTTGACTTCCGCGCTGCGGTGCTAGTCTGTTTAACAAGAATGAGCAACTCCTTAATTTGCTTTTTGTGATGTGGGAGTTGAGCATCACAATTAAGTATGCACAAGGGAGTAGTTATGAAGCAACTTTGTTCTCGGGAACTTTTAGTAGCACCTTTTCTTCTCCCTTACGTGCATTTCCTGATTAGTCCTTCACACATAAACCAGCTGCTCCAGGAAAAAATTCAGTAATTTTTTGATTTTCAGTGAACGATTTTGGATTAACTTTAATCCAAAATCTGAGATACCCCATCGGGTATCATTCACTTTTATCTAGCTGTAACGCTGTTTGTAACTCCAAGAGTTCATCTCGGTGAGCAACTACAGTTATTTTACTGAGTTTGTTTTGTTCTCCGTGGGTTGGCTCCACCATCAATTTAACCTTCTCAGGTCTTCCAGCTTTTTGCCAATAAAAAATACCACTGAACGGAGACAGTAGAACCGTTGCGAACAATACTGTACCCAGATGAGGAAACAGCAAGGATAAAACTAGTGATATGCAAATAAGACCAATAGCAGCAAGCAGTGTTAAAAACACTGCTAAAAACCAGCTAGGTCGGACAAATCCTTCAAAGATCACACTGTTTTGTTCTCGGTCTACCGCTGCCACTCGGTAAGACCTGGAGAGAAAATACTCCTGTAATTGAGGCATTAAAGTAGCTTCGTCTCGCGACGACACCAGTTGTACCTGCTGTGTGCGGTCTTTAGTCGAGGCACGAATAAAGAAAAATAGCCCGACTGATAACAACATAGTTAGCAGCAACGTGGATGGCAGGATAGCAGTATCCATAACTAACTGTTAATGTTTTAGTGGAGGGGACTTATTCATTATCAATTATTCGTATCTTCATGTTTTCCTCTAATTGATGTACTGATGCCACAAATGGGCTAAATCCTGCGCTTTTTGTTGCCAATCTGGAGAAACTTGATACATTCGCCTTGGGCGTCCGCGTCCTTCGAGTTTTTTCCAATAACCAGTAATTGCTCTCTCGTCTTCGAGAAATTTAATCGCACTGTAAAGTACGGTATCTGAAAGCCGATAGGTTGGGTATTCAATTTCTAGTCTTTGAATCAACTCAGTGCCGTAAGATTCTCCTTGTAGTAAAACGTACAAGATATAGCAAACAGCTAGTTCCTGACAGAGGTAAGTTGGTGGAGGATTTTCAAAGAATTGATATATATCCTCAAGTTTCATGGTTTGTGAATGGCTAATAATATGCCCCAGGGTTGAGCCTACAACCCTTTTTGAGAGTATATAGTGCTTACCCCTGATTGGTTAAGTATAGAAGACTACTTAAGCTTGATTTATTAAGCGTCAAAATAAAATAGCAGCCACGTTTTTAGTCGTGGAATGCATACGCTAATTTTAGAGACGTAAAAGATTACATCCCTGACCAAGCTTATAGGCGGTTTGGTGAGGAGCGAATATACAGCAAAATAGTGCCGCCATCGCGTTTTAAGTGATGCCGAGCCAAGCACGTGAGGTTTGCTTAAGCATAAAATACCGCCTAAGCAATTTTATATGTAAAATGATTATTTTTCTATAAAACTTAATAAACACTCTACAAGACAGTGATTATTCTAGGTGTAGAGACACGCCATGGCGCGTCTTTATGGAAAAATTATGTACAGACGTGCCATGATACGTCTCCACAGTGTCCCAGATTCATGCGCTGATAAATACATATTAGTCAGCCAAGGATACTTAGCTATTAATCTAAAGCATCCTCAATTTCTACTCAAGAAGTGTAAATGTATTAAAAGGAGCAATCCTGTGTCAATGATCTAGTTACAAGTCCAGCATAATCAGCAGTATGTCAGATTCCTCTCAAATACGGGCAATTGCCCAATTATTTCGCCTAATCGGTTGGATTAGCTTTTGGACTCAGTTAGTGCTGGGTGTGGTTTCTGGCGGAATTTTGCTTGTAGCAATTGTGTTTCAAAGAACTGGTAGCAATAATCCGGGAACTGGGTTGGGAATCTTTTTAGCCGTATCAGGGCTAATTACCTTGGGTGTAAGCATCTACTTGGCTTTCCGTTACACAAGAATTGGCAGACAACTTGACTCCAACAATCCCAACAACCGCCCAAGCAAAATTGAAACTGTTCAAGCTGTACGCTTGGGATTAATCGTGAATTTAGTGGGAATACTGTTAACTCTTTTGGGCGCACAGGCGATCAATGGTACTTTGATTGTCAAGTCGCTAACTGTACCACAATTTGGCGGTCCTGGAGTTTATACTCAAGTTGATCCTAGCCGAATTATCCAATCTTTGGATATTTTTGTCGTACAGGCAAACACTAACACGGTTTCCGCTCACTTTGCCGGACTTGTAGCTTCAATTTGGCTGCTCAATCGGGTTAAACCTTAGTAGAGGCAGAGGGCAGAGGGCAGAGGGCAGAAGGTAGAGCGAAAGAAAGGACACGCCGCGCTATACATCACCTAAGTCCGGGCAGGATATGCTATGCGTGTTGAAGTAGATGATACTATAGTAACCACTAAGAAAAATCAGTGCTAGACATTAAGCAAATACGGGAAAATCCACAAGTTGTGCAGGCTCGGTTGAATACTCGTAGTGGTAACTACGACATTCAGCAAATTTTAGAGTTGGATCAACAACAACGCGAATTAGAGTTAAAGCGAAATCAACTCCAAGCACGTAGCAACGAAATTGCCAAATTAATACCTGAAAAGATTAAAGCAGGTAGTGACCCCAAAGGAGAAGAAATTCAAGCTTTGCGAACAGAAGGGAGTTCGGTTAAAGCCAACATTAGTACCATAGAACCCCAAGAAAAAGAGCTTTCTACTCAAATAAACGAACTTATACTCGCACTTCCGAATCTACCCAGTGACTCTACACCTATTGGTAAAAGTGAAGAAGAGAATGTAGAAGTACGTCGCTGGGGTGATGACTATATTAAAGACAACCCAAAGATCTTGCCTCACTGGGAAATTGGTGAAAAATTGGGTATTCTCAACTTTGAGCGGGCAGTAAAAGTCGCACAAAGTCGCTTTGTCACTTTAATGGGAGCAGGTGCAGCGCTGGAGCGGGCATTAATTCAATTTATGCTCACTCGCCAGATAGCCGCAGGGTACGTAGAAGTGATTCCCCCATTTCTCATTAATACTGAATCAATGACAGCTACCGGTCAACTACCCAAGTTTACCGAAGAAAGCTTTAAATGCGGAGAAGATGATTTGTGGCTAGCCCCTACAGCAGAAGTACCAGTCACCAATCTCTACCGTGGGGATATTATTGATGCCGCCAATTTACCCATCTACCATTGTGCTTACACTCCCTGTTTTCGTAGAGAAGCAGGAAGTTATGGGCGCGATATGCGGGGATTAATTCGCCTGCATCAATTTAACAAAATTGAATTAGTGAAACTTGTTCATCCTAGTACTTCTAGTACAGAATTAGAAAAATTGCTCTTGAATGCAGAAGCAATTTTACAAGAACTTCAACTACCTTACCGAGTAGTAGAGTTATGTACAGGGGATTTGGGTTTTTCCGCTGCCAAAACTTATGACTTAGAAGTTTGGCTTCCCTCATCAGGCAAATACCGAGAAATTTCCAGTTGTTCCAATTTTTTAGACTTTCAGGCGCGACGCGGACAAATTCGCTTTAAAGAAAGTGGTAAAAAGGGAACACAACTGGTACATACTCTTAACGGTTCTGGTTTAGCAGTAGGGCGCACGATGGCAGCAATTTTGGAAAACTATCAACTTGAAGATGGCACGGTACGGATACCCGAAGCGCTGCAACCCTATCTTGGACGGGCAATATTGTGATTTTGGTTAATGGCTGATGGAAGACTGGCTAATAGTTTCTTTAACCAGTCTTCTATTAACCATTAGCGATGAGCAAAACCCGAAAATATGCCCAAAGGGCAAAAGCCTAAACATCGTCGCAATATCTAGAATAAAGAGAAGTATTGTTAAATAAGTTAACCAATTTTTATCTATGTCAGTTTTAGCGGCGATCGCAGTCTTGGCTGTTCTAATTGTGGTACATGAAATGGGACATTTTATTGCAGCAAGGTCCCAAGGTATTTATGTTAACCGTTTCTCTCTGGGCTTTGGTCCAGTTCTTTGGAAGTACCAAGGAGAACAAACAGAATATGCTCTCCGCGCCTTTCCCTTAGGTGGTTTTGTCGGCTTTCCTGACGATGATCCTGATAGCGACATTCCTGAGAACGATCCGAATCTGCTGCGTAATCGTCCCGTTTTAGATCGGGCGATCGTCATTAGTGCTGGTGTAATAGCAAATTTAATCTTTGCCTACTTCCTCCTAGTGGGACAAGTTGGCTTTGTAGGCATAGCGCAAGCAACCCAACCAGGGGTTTTAATTCAACAGCTAGCCCCAGATGTTAGTGATGTCGCTGCTAAAGCAGGAATTAAAGCTGGAGACGTTATTATAGCAGCAAATGGCAGAGAATTTGGTCGAACACTCCAAGAGATAGAAGCTTTAAGGGAAATCATTAAAACTAATGCAGGCAACCCAATTCAACTAGAAATTACCCGTGGCGACGAAAAGCTACCTTTGACTGTAGTTCCTGAAGCAAAAGCCAACGGTGCTGGTAGTATTGGCATTGGACTTGCGCCTAACGGCAAAGTTGAGCGTCATCCAATTACAAATCCCCTCAAAGCTTTAAGCGTTGGCGCAACAGAATTTCAACGGATTCTCTTTTTGACATTTAAAGGATTTAAGCAACTAATTACCAACTTTGGTGAAACTGCAAGCCAAGTAGCAGGTCCAGTTAAAATTGTGGAAATTGGCGCTAATATTGCCCAGAATGATACAGGCAGTTTGTTCTTTTTTGCCGCACTCATCAGTATCAACTTGGCGGCAATCAATATTTTGCCTCTACCTGCACTAGATGGAGGACAACTGGCATTTCTACTTATAGAAGGGTTGCGTGGTAAACCTTTACCTTCTCGCGTCCAAGAAGGTGTCATGCAAACTGGTTTGGTGTTACTTTTAGGATTAGGAATCTTTCTGATTCTTAAAGAAACTACCCAACTAGAGTGGGTGCAAAAACTATTCCAGTGATTAGTACTCGCAAAAAGTCATCTCAAAAGCAGCGGGCGCTAGAACTTCTCGTTCGCCTGAAGCGTCTTTATCCAGATGCAACTTGCTCTTTAAACTACGCTACCCCAGTGCAACTCCTGGTAGCAACGATTCTCTCCGCTCAATGTACTGATGAGCGGGTGAATCAAGTTACACCCCTGTTGTTTAGTCAGTTTCCAGATGCACCAAGTTTGGCAAACGCTGACTTAACAGAGCTAGAAAATTTAGTCCGTTCGACTGGTTTTTACCGTAACAAAGCCAAGAATATCAAGTCCGCTTGCCAAATGATTGTGACAGAGTTTGGTGGCGAAGTACCAAAGCGGATGGAACAATTGTTACAACTTCCTGGTGTGGCGAGGAAAACCGCAAATGTAGTCCTCGCCCATGCCTATGGAATTAATGTCGGGGTAACAGTTGATACTCATGTGAAAAGACTCAGCCAACGTTTAGGTTTAACAGAACAAACAGATCCTATCCGTATAGAACGAGATTTAATGCTTCTGTTACCTCAACCAGACTGGGAAAATTGGTCAATTCGGCTCATTTATCACGGACGCGCTATCTGTAAAGCGCGTTCTCCTATGTGCGAACTGTGTAAATTATCTGACATCTGCCCCCAAAAAATCGAAGGCAAATTGTAGAGACGCCCCGGCGGGGCGTCTCCACGCCAGCCAAAACATCAACACCCCAGAAATTCTGCCATTGTATATAATAGAAAACGCTGTCCCTAAATAAAACACAGATTTTATGGCAAAAAAAAGCATGATTGAGCGCGAGAAAAAACGCGCCAAACTGATAGAAAAGTACGCCGATAAGCGATTCGCATTGCTCGAAGAATTCAGACAAGCAGAATCTCCTCTTGACAAACTCGAGATTCACCGTCAAATTCAACAGCTACCCCGGAACAGCGCCCCTACCCGTCACCGTAACCGTTGCTGGTTAACAGGACGTTCTAGAGGAGTTTACCGCGATTTTGGGCTATCTCGAAATGTCCTCCGGGAATGGGCGCACGAAGGACTTTTACCAGGAGTGGTTAAGTCTAGCTGGTAGTTATTGTCCACAACATCTATCAACTCCCAGACTATCTAAAAGTAGATCGCTGACAGCGTTGGCGATCGCAAACTCTCCATAAAAACTTTTGGAAAAATCAAACGATTGCATCTCAGTAACAATGGCAATTACCAGAGAACCCAAGTCGTTTTCTCCTTCCATCCGTTGACGCATAAAAATCTGTGCCGCACGTTCGGCAATATAAGCATTAGCAACTTCAGGAAGAAATTCTCGATCTAGCAACTCATGCAAACGCTGTTGCAACCATTTTCCCTCAAGATTGGGGTTTTGAGACGGTGGTAAGGTGATAGGTGGAATTGGTTCAGCCATATATTTATATGAATTATGACATTACAGCTATTATTAACGGCTATGCCCAAGGATATTTTCTCATGGCTGATGAGGATGAAACCTTGGGATGGTATAGTAGTCGCGATCGTACCCTCATTCCCCTAGACAACCGCTTTCGCTACCCTAAATCCTTACAACGTGTTCTCAATCAAGAACGTTTCACCACAGCAATTAACCGTGACTTTAAAGCTGTAGTAGCTGGGTGTGCCAATCGAGAAACTACTTGGATTTCACCTCAATTAGAACAGCTTTATTGGGAGCTTTACCAACATGGTTGGGCATACAGTTTTGAAACCTGGCAGGGAGATGAACTAGCTGGAGGAATTTTAGGCATAGTCATTGGCGGCGCATTTATTGGGGAATCGATGTTTTACCGTATCCCCGACGGCTCAAAAGTAGCGATGGTAAAGTTGGTAGAAAAACTGCGAGAACGTCAATTTGTCCTCTTCGATGCCCAAATGATGAATCCCCACTTAGAAAGATTTGGTGCTTACCGAATCAGTGATGAAGAATATCAACCCCTACTCATGAAAGCTTTGCAACGTAACTGTTCTTTAGATCAGTTTGGATAAACTAATTCATATAAATCAACTCAAGTCGAATGAGTTTCTAACCAGTTATTTAAATCGCCCATATTAGCAAAATTCAACAAAGCCTACACCCTTTTCCTCGCCTTTGCTGGACAGTTGACGGTCTTCTTTTACTAGCTCAAGGGGGCGGCGAGCGCTGAAACAATCCCCTCACTGCATCAGAGCTTCCGCCCAGCTTTTGTGTAAATCATGTGACGATCAATTCTTGCCAGTCTAAATGTTTTCTAGCAGCAAATACTCTAAAATGTCCAAATCAATCTGCTTCAATTCAATGCAACCCATGAAAACCTTAAGAACCTTAGCTCCTATCACACTAGGTTTGTTAACCCTTACAGTGACGAGTTCTGTTAGCGCTCAAGCTGTGATTGATCGTTTAAACAATGGTAATTTAAGTGTGACTGGTATGACCCCAGGAAGTGGCTGCACTGTACTTTTTAACCCTCAAGGAGAACTCCTTCAAAATGGTCAATCCTGTAGTTCAAGAGAAATCGGTAAAGCACAGACAGCGATCGATAGCTATCTGCGGGAACAAGGCACATTTAACGGCAGTTCGTCGCGCCAAGAAGGTCTGACGTTGATCTGCTATGGGGAAGGTCGCAAACCGAGCATCGAAAGCCGCAATGGGTATGAATGGAACGAACGCCGCCACCGATACGTACTGCGTAATCGCATAGAATCGTCAAAGGAAGACTTCGATTCCCAGGTTCAAGTCGAGATTCGCGACATGCAGGGGAGAATCCATCTGACCGGAAAGCTGATCGCGCCGATTAATTCGGGCGGTAGCAATGGATGGTGGACTCTCGACGACCTCAAGGTCACGCCTGAGCGGATTACGGGAAGATACCGAATGAACGGGCTAAATAAACCGCGTGTCACTATCGATCGACGTAGCGGTCAGATTGCCATTGATGGTATCGAACGTTTTCGCGGCACCTGCGACTCAGGCGATTGGGGCAGTAGCAGGAACCGATTTTAGATCGGCATCCTTAACTTGAGCGAGCTACTTATGCGTAGACTGTTATTTCATCGTCCTTCTGGGACTATCATTCACTTTGCCTTAATCAGCGTGTTCACCTTCAGCTTGGCTTTGGGCTGGACTCCGCCTGCCCAAAGCCAACTGCCCTCATTGCCAACGAATTCTGTCAATCCTTCGTTCAATTTACCAGAAGGGGTGAGTCGCTATGGGGAGTATGAAACGGCTCCGATTCGATCGCCCCTGGATAATAAAAACTTGTTTGAGGTCACCTCTGCCACTATTTTTAATCGGGACAAAGTCCCAGAAGGTAAGCTCCCGATCGAAGTTCGGGCACAAGAGGTGAATGAGCGGTTATGGCGAGTGTTTAATCGAACGATCAGTGCCAAACAAACACCAACGGTAACGATCTCCACTCTGAATAACCGCCCGATTATTCAAATTAGTAACGATCAATCCACCCGCCCCATCCGATTAGTGACGGTGACAGAACCGGATGCTGACTTTAATGGCAAAGCCTTGGATAAGTTGGCTGAAGAATGGCGAAAAATTCTTCAAGATGAGATGGTTAGGTTCAAGCAGTTGACTGCACCAAAGGTAATCTTACAGCGGGTAAGGCAGGTATTGCAAATCTTGCTGGGTTTGCTAATTGCGAGTGCGGTGATCTGGTTTTTGCGACGAGTTTTGACTCATCGGCAACAAATACTGGAAACCCGTTATCAGCAACAATCGGCTGCGCCTGCAGAAGCGGAAAAAGTGCAGAAATCAGAAAAAGTCGCCTCATCACAGATCCCCGAAAACGAAGAAACGGAAGCGAGAGAGATTGCGGATCTGCGATCGCGTTTTTTGGCAACCCTGCAACACCAATTTAGTCTGAAGCGCCAATTAGACGTTGACAAGTTTCTCAAATGGGCACTGTTCTGGATTTTCATTCTGATGTGGTATATCGGCATTGCTCGAATCACCTCCCTAGTCCCCCTCTTGATGCGCTGGAGTGTTAACGTATGGGCAACGCCATTAGCACTACTGGTACTCTGGTTTGGGATTAGTTTAACGATCCGCATCAGCAAAAGTTTGATTGATCGCGTGATGCATTCCTCGAAAGTCAATCCATTCCTCTCGTTTGGAGAAGCCCAGCGCATTGCCCTGAGAAGCACCACTGTTGCTGAAGCCTTGAAGGGATTTGTCAGCGTTGTGTTGGTAGTCGTTGGCATGATTTGGACACTGGGTTTATTCAATGTTCCCACCAGTTCAATTTTGGCGGGCGGGGCTGTCATTGGTTTTACAATTTCCTTCGGCACCCAAAACCTAGTGAAAGATCTCATTAATGGCTGCTTGATTTTGATGGAAGATCAATTTGCTGTGGGAGATGTGATTCAGATTGGCGATAAAGGCGGATTGGTGGAAAATCTCAACTTGCGGGTGACTCAACTGCGAAATGGTGAAGGTCAACTGATTACGATTCCCAACAGCACGATCACCCATGTCTCCAATTTAACCCGCCTCTGGTCACGGGTTGATTTTTCTGTTGTGATCGCCTATGAAAACGACCCTAAGCAGGTGCTCGATGTTTTGAGGCAGGTATCGCAGCAGATGTATAGCGAACCAGAATGGCACCATCGCTTACCCGAACTACCTGAAGTGCTGGGCATTGATGACCTATCCCACACGGGAATGCTGGTGCGCGTCTGGATTAAGACGGTACCAATGGAACAATGGAGCGTTGGAAGAGAGTTCCGTCTACGGGTTCGCCAAGCCTTTGAAGCAAATAGCATCCAGATTGGTAAACCTTAACTAAAACTAAGATAATTCAATTTTCGCCCTTTGTGAGATACCAAACGTCAAATCAACACAAAGCACCGAATAAAAATTTATAATTTATAACAGTGATTATCTATCTGTCTCTTGCCACACCATGACCACTGCACGCCGCTACCACATTACTACCTTCGGTTGCCAGATGAACAAAGCCGACTCTGAGCGCATGGCTGGCATCTTAGAAGACATGGGCTTTGAGTGGTCAGAAGACCCAAACCAAGCAGAGGTAATACTTTACAACACTTGTAGTATCCGAGATAATGCTGAGCAAAAGGTATATTCATATCTAGGTAGACAGGCAAAGCGCAAGCATGAGCAACCCGATTTAACCCTGATAGTAGCAGGTTGTGTTGCTCAGCAAGAAGGTGAAGCACTGTTGCGGCGAGTGCCAGAGTTAGACTTGGTAATGGGACCACAACACGCCAATCGTCTCAAAGATTTATTACAACAAGTTTTGGATGGGAACCAAGTTGTAGCAACCGAGCCAATTCATATTATTGAAGATATTACCAAACCGCGCCGGGATAGTGGTGTTACTGCTTGGGTGAATGTAATTTACGGTTGTAACGAACGCTGTACATATTGTGTAGTTCCGAATGTGCGGGGGGTAGAGCAATCTCGTACCCCAGAGGCTATTCGCGCAGAAATGGTAGAACTGGGACGCCAAGGTTATACAGAAGTTACTCTACTTGGGCAAAATATTGATGCATATGGACGGGATTTACCCGGAGTCACGCCATTCGGTCGTCATCAAAATACCTTGACAGATTTACTGTATTATGTACATGATGTACCGGGAGTTGAGCGCATTCGCTTTGCTACTTCCCATCCGCGTTATTTTACAGAACGGCTAATTAAAGCTTGTGCTGAGTTACCTAAAGTGTGCGAACACTTCCACATTCCCTTTCAATCAGGAGATAATGAAGTACTCAAACGCATGGCGCGGGGTTACACTCACGAGAAATATCGTCGCATCATCGACAATATTCGGCGGTACATGCCAGATGCTTCAATTAGTGCAGATGCAATAGTCGGTTTCCCAGGGGAGACAGAAGCACAGTTTGAAAATACCCTGAAACTGGTAGAAGATATTGGCTTTGATTTGTTAAATACAGCAGCCTATTCCCCACGCCCAGGAACACCAGCAGCAGTTTGGGATGAACAATTGAGCGAATTGGTGAAGAGCGATCGCCTACAAAGATTAAACCATCTAGTGGCTATTAAAGCAGCCGAGCGATCGCAGCGTTATATGGGACGCATAGAATCCGTTTTGGTAGAAGATCAAAATCCTAAAGACAAAACTCAAGTAATGGGGCGTACAAGAGGTAATCGTCTCACCTTCTTTACTGGCAACATCCAAGAATTCAAAGGCAAGATTGTTGAGGTAAAAATTACCGAAGTCCGTGCCTTTAGCTTAACAGGTGAACCAGTCCAAGTACCCTCAGTAGCATTATTATGTACAAAGGAGCCATCATTAGCAACCCACTTGCCAGTGTAAATCTGTTGCTGTGCGCTCAACGGCGATTTACTTGCACAACTAACAACAATAGGGATCATGGCAAGACTTGCAGCCAGAGTAGATAGAGTTGATCTGGTGAACATTTTCAGTACTTGATTGTATTACTTACATTCAGTATTCCCCAGGTTTGGTAAAGAATATCATCTGCTCAAGCAGTATTGGCACTGTTTACTATTGCTAATCAAAAATTTACTAAAAATTAATAATCTCTTTATATATTCGCTTGATTGTTTAGTTTAATCTCAGAAAAGAAAATGTAACTGTGTGTTTCTGCTTAACAATTCAATCACAAATCAGACTAAGTATGCGTAAGTTAATCAGTATCAAACTTGCATAGCTAGTCCAACTTTTCAGTTGTTCGTACACAAAATTTAATAAAAATGAAGAGTTTGAAGATTTTTCCCATTCTACTAGCGGCTACTCTACTACCCATGATTGGAATAACACAAAAAGCAAAAGCTCAAGAGGTTAGCGAGAATTATTGGGGAAATAGTTTAGATATTGGCTGGTACTGTCGTAATATTGGGGCAAATAATGCTGTTTTGGTAAGTAACGATGTGTTTGGGTGGAGATGTCAAGCAGGTGACAACATAATTAACATCAGTATTGAACAAGTGTGTAACTTAACTTATGGAAGTCCCTACCCAATTGGGTATGGTATGTTTGATAATCCTTCTTCTTGGTTTTGTGGCACTCCTAAACAATCAGCAGAATTTGTAAAAAATTCTGATTAAGCAACACAACCAAATAAATGTGGTACGCTATCAAAATTTGACAAGTGATAGAGGTACTTCAGATGACCAAACTAAGAGTGGGGTTGTTGTTTGGGGGTTGTTCGGGTGAGCATGAAGTTTCAATCAGTTCAGCACGAGCAGTTGCCCAAGCTTTGAGTGCAGAGCAAAATGCCCATAAATATGAAGTCATACCCTTCTACATTCACAAAGATGGACGTTGGCAAGCTGGAGAAATACCGCAAAATGTTTTAGATGGCACTTTAGTAGAATTTCAGCACTCAACATCCCCTCAAAGTCAAACTTCGCACAAATGGCAATATCCTGTTCAAGTTACTGAAGTAGATGTTTGGTTTCCCATTCTTCACGGACCAAATGGTGAAGATGGTACAATTCAAGGTTTACTCACCTTGATGCAAGTCCCCTTTGTCGGTTCTGGAGTATTAGGTTCGGCATTGGGGATGGATAAAATTGCCATGAAAATGGCTTTTGCCCAAGCAGGAATACCACAAGTCAAGTATATGGCGCTCAACCGCGCGCAAATTTGGTCGAATCCCTGTGTGTTTCCTAAACTATGTGACGAAATTGAAGCGACGCTTGGTTATCCTTGTTTTGTGAAACCTGCTAACTTAGGTTCATCGGTGGGGATTGCCAAAGTGCGATCGCGCAGTGAATTAGAAACGGCATTAGATAATGCTGCTAGCTATGATCGCCGTATAATTGTGGAAGCTGGAGTCAAAGCACGAGAATTAGAGTGTGCTGTCTTAGGAAACGATGCGCCCAAAGCTTCTGTTGTCGGTGAAATTACGTTTAATAGTGATTTCTATGATTATGAAACTAAATATACACCGGGAAAAGCAGATTGGCTGATTCCTGCCCCAGTATCAGACGCAGTTAGCAGTCAAATTCAAGCAATGGCGTTACAAGCCTTTGCCGCTGTTGATGCTGCTGGTTTAGCAAGGGTAGACTTTTTCTATGTGGAAGCTACAGGTGAAGTTTTAATTAATGAAATTAATACCTTACCTGGTTTCACTGCCACAAGTATGTATCCTCAACTTTGGGTAAATACTGGTATTTCCTTTCCAGATTTGGTGGATGAGTTAATCGAAAATGCCATTTCAAGACATTCTGGTTTTAAAGAATCTCAAACAACTTAATTTACAAAACTCAGAGTTTAAAAGTAGCAAAAAATACTTTTTACCCTAATTTAACGGATTTAAGCAGAAATAAATTGATAAAAAAACTACTTAAATCCGTAATTATAATACGGATACATGATATTAACTCCTCCAGTAAAATCAAGGATCAAGAGGGGCAAAAATCTGACAATAATCATGGAAAATAATCAGAGTGTACAGCAGCAATCTGAAACCAAGCCTGCTGTGGAGCCGGAAAAAAGTAAATTGAACAAAGGTGGCGGCAATCTTCTGATACATTTACTAGCTAATCGTCCAAGTCTATTGGTGATTGGTTTGTTAGGGATTTTTTTTGGTAGCGCAGCCTTGGCTGTGTACAGTTTAGGCTATGTAGGGCGAGTAGAAAAGACGCAGATTGAAAAAGAATTAGAGGCAGTAGCACAGCTTGAACAACCAACTATTGCACCTGCACCTGTGGAAACTACTAACCCCATACCTTTATGGATGGTAGGTGCGATCGCACTTAGTTGTGCTAGTGGCTGTTTAATCATATTACGACTGGTAAATGCAAATAAGCATCGGAGTGTACGCAAAGCTTATCATGTCCCCTTGGTACGTTACCAATCTCAAACAGAGCCAAGCCCTTCCAAAGATTTACCAGTTTTTGTCCCACCATTACCGCATAAGCCTGTTGCTGCGCCATCATCTAATAAAGCAAAACCTATAGTCACCGTTTTGCCACCAGAACAAAATCTGAGTTTAGATGAAGATTCACTGGCAAATATGCTGGATATTCGTAAACAGACACCTTTGTCTACGATTTTGCGCAAGTAATCATAGGGTAGCCAATGCCCACCTAATCTGTTTGATATATAAATTGTAGGGGCGAACAACCGTTCGCCCCTACTGTTTTTTGGCAAATTGTAGAAACGTGCCAATCTGGCAACCAAGCTTTAAATAACTAAGTTACTTTATAGAAGGTAAACGACTTCAAGGGTGTTTTTTATCGGGGTGTATCACAATAAGATTATATCATAAGTGATACACTTTTCTACAAATTATTTTGCGAAAAAATAGAAAAGTATATCTACTCATGATATGCGAACTATTTGCGTGCACAAATCAATCATCGGGTTTGCATTTGCCGCACAGGAATATTAAAGCCGCACAGGCGTTGTCGTTTCCTACACATTAGCCCCCTGAATAACGGGCAACGTCTGTGTATATTCCTGATTCTCTTCAGCGGTAAATGTAGGGTGGGAGCATTAAAAGCGACTGGTATGCTTGCTCCCACTCTTTTTTTTAGGATACAGGAGACAGGAGAGTTTATTCTGACTCCTGACTTCTGACTCCTGACTTCTGGTCGTACTCCACTTTACCATAGTCAAGTTTGACGATTCTGTCTGCTACATGAAAATAGTGATCGTCGTGGCTAATTACCAGCACTGTTTTCCCTTTATCTCTTAATTTTGGTAGCAACTCAGTGTAAAATATATCCTTAAATACTGGATCTTGATCTGCCGCCCATTCATCAAATAAATAAATTGGTCTATCTTCTAAGTATGCTGTAAGTAAAGCTAGTCTTTTCCGCTGTCCTTGAGAAAGAGCAATAGTGGAAAACTTACCATTCTCAATTTTCACTTTACGATCTAGTTGAAGTTGCTTGAGGTATTTTTGTGCTTGATTGTCTATATCATTACGTTCTAATCCCAACAGTTCGTCAAATAAATAGAAGTCAGAAAATACGGTAGAAAAATGCTGGCGATACCACTCTCGATTCTGTTCGGTAATTAACTCTTGATCTAAACGAATTTCCCCTGCTGCAGGAATGTACAGTCCAACTATTAGTTTAGCCAAAGTGGATTTACCACTCCCATTACCGCCAACAATGAATACTATTTCTTGGGGAGAAAATGTTAAGTCAATAGAACCAAGGATAAAGTTACTGTCTTCTTGATCTTGGTGGTAGATGTGAGTTACTCCTTTTAAATCTAAGCTTTGCCATTCGGACTTAATTGCTGGTGGAACAGTCACTACTTCGGTGCGACTTGCTAAAGATAAACCTAGCGACTCAATTTTTTGCAAAGCAACGCTGGCTCTACTCATATGGGGAATATCGTTCATAATATTCTCCATTGGCAACATCAAGTAAGTGAATGTCAAGATGTAGCCAGAGAGTGTTTGAGCGTTAATTGTCAGTAGATGTGGAAGTGCGAACAAGACAAAACCAATTGCAAAAAAAAACAGAAGTTTACCCCAACTAGAAGTTGTGGCGAAAAGGGTTAAACCGTGAACGTTGTGACGACGGAAAGACACGGCACTGGAGTGGAGTTGTTTTTCTAGAAATACTTGTCGCCTATGGTAGTGTAGCTTGAGTTCTTTGATTCCTTCGGTGATAGTACGAAAGTGTTTAAACATTAAATCTTGCTCGTCACGAGCCAAAGATATAAATCGCTCTGCTCTTTTTGATATCACCTGACTAATGGCGATCGCTACTACTAAAACACCAATAATCATCAACAACACTACCCAAGATAGCCAAGTTATATACAGTAAACAACCGACAACAATGGCAATGTCAATGCACAAAAAAGGAATCAAAAAAACAGCATGAGCAACTGCTTGAACATCCTCAGTAAGGGTTGCTAATAGTCGAGGATTCCCTAGCTGTTCGAGATAACTTAATTCTGAAGAGAGTATCTGACGACTCAAGCGCATTCGTAATTTCAAGATTGCTGCTTGAGAAAGGCGAATCAGCATTACTTGAGAAATTACGCTAGTAACTAGAGCAACTGCTGCTAGCCCGACAAAACCCCATACTATATATGTTATAGACGAACTAGAACTGCGACTTGATGCACTGCTGATGAGGGCAATTAGGCTAGCGCTACTACCGCCACTTAAGAATCCAGTGACGATTGCTAGTGCTACCATCCCCCAGGAAGAACGCAGAAGAAAGTAAATCAGACTCATAGCGGTTAATTACAGACTTATTTAGTATGCGCTTCTTCCGGAGTGACGGAAAAACTTACTTATTTGAGTCTTTTATAATATCATCTCAAAGTCCCAGATCCCCGACTTCTTGAAGAAGTCGGGGATCTTAAATCTTACCAACTTCCCCAAACAATGGTAATTACAGCAACTGATTATTTCAGCACGCTTAACCCAAGTATTCTTGATTTGCTACTGCTCATCCTTTGCGTAGCAGCAATCTTGTTTTACTGCTACGCAATTTATGCGGCACGCGCTTTCTTCCGTCATCCCTATCCCGTCGATGCAAATTTCCACCCACCCGTTACCATCCTCAAGCCAATTTGTGGGCTAGATGCTGATGCCTATGAAAACTTAGCTTCCTTCTGTAGACAGCAGTACCCTGTTTACCAAATTGTCTTTAGCGTGCGTGATGCTCAAGACTCTGGTATACCGATAGTTAAGCAAATTATCCAAGATTTTCCTGAACTCGATATTCAATTAGTCATCAACGATCGCATCATCGGTAGTAACCTGAAAGTCAGCAATTTAGCTAATGCTGTCGTCAAAGCTAAACATGAAATTTTAGTAATTGCCGATAGTGATATTCGAGTTAAAAGCGACTATTTACACCGAGTAGTTCAACCACTACAAGATAAGAGTGTTGGTGTTGTCACCTGTTTGTATCGTTCCTTAGCTCAGGGATGGGTAGCAGCTTTAGAAGCTGTGGGAACATCGACTGACTTCCATGCAGGTGTTTTAGTTAGTCATAAACTCGTTGGCATCAAGTTTGTCTTTGGTTCAACTATTGTAATTCGTAAAGAAGTACTGGAAGCGATTGGGGGATTTAGTGCGATCGCTGATTATCTTGCCGACGACTACCAACTCGGCTACCTCCCAACTCAAGCAGGCTACAAAGTTGTACTCTCCGATTACGTAGTCGAACACGTATTAGCACCAAGCACCTTAGCTGATGCTATCAAACATCAAATCCGTTGGGCGCGTTGTGTGCGAGTTTCTCGTCCTTGGGGTTATCTCGGACTAATTTTTACCTATGGTACTGTTGCTAGTTTATTCTTACTGATTACTACAGGTGGGTCAATACCAAGTTTAGTTGTGTTATTAATTACTTTTACAACACGCTTGACAATGGGCTGGATTGTTGGTGTTCAAAATATTCAAGATTCATCAGCGCAAAAGTTTTTCTGGAGTATCCCTGTGCGAGACTGCATCAGCTTTTTCATCTGGTGCTACGGCTTTTTTGGCAACTCCATAGAGTGGCGGGGACAGCGACTAAGATTAACTAAAGGCGGTAAGCTAGTATAAAGTCAAATTTAATCACTATTGGGAAGCTCTCAATGGAAATTAAAGATTTGAAAGCACTAATCAAAGAAAGTATGCGGGAATTGCAAGAAGAAAGACTTCGCCTGTGTCAGATTCTCATTCCTTATGTAAGTGATGAAGAACAAGACGAACTTGAAGCATTTGGTTCACCTTTAGATGATGATGACGATGATCTAGTTGATCTAACTAATTGGGTAAAACATGGCAATAAAATTTCATAAAAGAGCCAATAAGTAATGATTACAGCAGGAGGTTGACAAAAGGCAGTAAGTTGGTGTTAATTACTACTGCGTCATGCATTGTCAAATTAGCGGCACAGGTTGTGGGGAGACTGCGATGAATGTCCATGTTAATCTTTTAGAAAAGCCTCTTGCTCCTGAAACTAGTAGGAGAACTCGCTACATACCGCGCCATCATCGACACATCCTTTGTATCTTTCCCAAGTACAGCCGCTCATTTGGAACTTTTCACCACGCCTACCCGCTGATGGGTAATGTGCAAGCTTTTATGCCACCCCAAGGTATTTTAGTGGTGGCGTCCTACTTACCGCAAGAGTGGGAAGTACGGTTTATTGATGAGAATGTGAAATCTGCTTTAAGGGCTGATTACCAGTGGGCAGATGTGGTGATTGCCAGTGGAATGCATATCCAGCGACCACAAATTAATCAAATTAATGAACTTGCCCATCGAGAAGGTAAAATCACAGTTGTAGGTGGTCCTTCTGTGTCTGGTTGTCCAGAATATTATCCTGAGTTTGATATTTTGCATCTGGGTGAATTGGGTGATGCAACTGACAGTATGATTGAGTATTTGGATCAACATACTGAACGTCCCCAAGCGCAAATTCGCTTTGAAACTAAGGAACGGTTGCCTTTAGATGAATTTCCAATTCCTGCATATAACTTGCTTAATATCAATCAGTATTTTATTGCTAATGTGCAGTTTTCCAGTGGTTGTCCTTACCGCTGTGAGTTTTGTGATATTCCTGAACTTTATGGACGCAATCCTCGGTTGAAGACGCCAGAGCAAGTTTTAGCTGAATTGGATGCTATGCTGGTATCTGGGAATCCGGGGGCAGTATATTTTGTTGATGATAACTTTGTTGGCGATCGCCGTGCAGCGATGAAGTTACTTCCTTACCTCATTGACTGGCAAAAGCGCAATGGCTACCCCGTACAATTTGCTTGTGAAGCTACTTTGAATTTAGCACAAACTCCCAAGCTTTTAGAAATGATGCGTGAAGCTTATTTTTGCACAGTTTTTTGCGGTATAGAAACACCAGAAACAGATGCACTTCAAGCCCTGTCTAAAACTCACAACTTGAGTATGCCGATTCTAGAAGCTGTGAAGGTTTTAAATAGCTATGGTATGGAAGTAGTCTCAGGTATCATCATGGGATTAGATACAGATACACTAGACACAGCCGACAGAATTCTAGAATTTATTCGTCTGTCTCAAATTCCGATGTTGACAATTAACCTGCTTCATGCATTACCAAGAACTCCATTATGGCGCAGATTAGAACAAGAAGGAAGATTGATTTATGATGGCGATTCTCCTTCAAAGACGCTTCGCGAACGCGAGTCTAATGTCGAGTTTTTAATGCCTTATGAACAGGTGGTACAGATGTGGCGTCGCTGTATTACCACTGCTTATGAACCAGAATTTTTGTATCAGCGCTTTGCCTACAATATAGAACATACTTATTCTCAACGTATCGAAGTTCCTAACAGTCCGGCTCGCGTTTCTTGGGCTAATATTCAGAAAGGTTTAACTCTTTTAAGCAACATTATGCTGAGAGTAGGTGTTTTTGGTAACTACCGGAAAACTTTCTGGAAAATAGCATTACCAGCACTGAAAACAGGTGATATTGAAAATCTCATTCATGTTGGATTGGTAGGGCATCATTTGATTAAATTTGCCACTGAATGTGCTACAGGTGAAGAGTCTGCTTCATTTTACTCTCAGAAAGTGCGTTCTGTGACACATACATAACGAGAGGTTACATAATGAATATCTCACTTAACTCAGATCAGGAACAATTTATTCAAGAATTACTCAAAAGTGGCGAATACGAAACGATTGATGAGGTAATTGCACAAGCATTTCGACTGCTAAAAGACAATCACACAGAATATCAAAAATGGATAGAAGAAACGAGGGAAAAAGTTGATAGTGCAGTGGCGCAACTTGAACGGGGAGAAGGAATCGATGGGGAAGTAGTTGTCGAAAGATTAAGAGAAAAATTACGTAAAGCACGAGAAAAACAGGCATGAGTAGATTTATTATCTCTCCAGATGCAATACAAGATTTGGAAGAGATTACTGATTATTTTCTTAGTCGTAACATAGAGGCAGGTGATAGATTTATTGAAGACTTCAATAAAAAATGTCGTAATTTAGCGCAGTTTCCCAGTATAGGACGCAGTTACAAATTTATTAGATCGTACCTGCGTGGTATTCCGCTTGATGGTTATATCATCTTTTATCGAGTACTGGATGACGGGGTGGAAATTTTGCGTGTTGTAAGTGCGCGTCGAGATTTAGAATCTTTATTTTCAGATTCAGATAATGAATGAGGAATTGGACATTTAGAATGCTGAGCCGAGAAATCGGGAAGCTGTACATACTTGTCTAGTAACTATCTAGTCTTCTAAAGAAGACTTTAGCTATAAGAAAAGCGATTTGAATCGCAGGCTCAATCACGCAACACACAATCTATAAGGTAAGCTATCGCAACCAATCCGGAATTATCATCTAACATCGTGTATTATAAAAAGTAAGCAACCCAAAATTCACGGAGGAACCCTAAATTCTCCACTTTATCCACAACGCCTAACAATAAGGTAAAATACTTAATCACTAGCGCACTGCCCTATATCAACGGTATCAAACACTTGGGCAACCTTGTTGGTTCGATGCTTCCGGCAGATGTATATGCTCGTTTCTTGAGACAGGAAGGCGAAACCGTTCTCTTCATCTGCGCCACTGATGAACATGGTACACCTACTGAAATCGCAGCAACAGAAGCAGGAGTGGATGTAGAGACTTTCTGCCAAAGAATGCATGAAGCTCAGGCAGAAATTTACAGAAACCTTGGTTTGTCCTTTGACTATTTTGGGCGCAATTCATCAGTTTATAACCACGAACTCACTCAGGATTTCTATCAGTCTTTGGACGAAAACGGTTTTATCGAGGAACGGGAAATTAGTCTCGTTTACTCTCTTGATGACGAGCGTTTTTTACCAGATAGATACATTGTTGGCACTTGTCCCCATTGCGGATATCAAGCAGCAAGGGGAGATCAGTGTGAAAATTGTACCACTTTACTCGACCCAACAGACCTAATAGAAGCGCGATCGGCAATTTCCGGTAGTCAGCGTTTGGAAGTGAGAAAAACCAAACACCTGTTTTTAAAGCTTTCCGCACTCGCCCCTGAAGTAAAAGCTTGGGTTGAGGAACATCCAAATTGGTTGAACCTCACCAAATCAATTGCCATGAAGTGGTTAAATGAAGGACTTCAAGACAGATGTATTACTCGCGATTTAACTTGGGGAGTTCCTGTTCCCCGTGCAGGGTTTGAGGGAAAAGTTTTCTATGTTTGGTTTGATGCGCCCATTGGATATATTTCTGCAACTAAAGCATGGGGTATAGAAAATAGCCAAGATTGGGAAACTTGGTGGCGCGATTCAGAAAATACCCAGTACGTGCAATTTATGGCTAAGGATAACTTGCCATTCCACACTATCATGTTCCCAGCGATGATTTTAGGTACGCGAGCAAATTGGAAACTAGCCGATCAAATTAGAGGATTTAATTGGTTGAATTATTATGGTGGCAAATTTTCTACTAGTGCAAAAAGAGGGGTTTTTCTCGATCAGGCACTCTCGCTTTACGAAGCAGATTATTGGCGATATAGTCTTTTGTCAATGATTCCTGAATCAGCAGATTCTGCTTTTACTTGGGAGTTATTTCAAGTTAAGGTTAACAAAGAGTTAGCTGATACATTAGGCAACTTTGTGAATCGAACTCTCAAGTTTACCGTCAATAATTTTGGTGCAACTGTTCCAGGTGGTATTAGTACAAGAGAGCAGGAATTAGAAAATACCTGCGTACAACTTGTGAACAAATACTGTAATTATTTGAAAAATATGGAGTTTCGCAAAGCAATAGAAACTCTCTATTTTTTATGGTGTGTTGGCAATCAATATATTGACGAAAAAGCGCCGTGGAAACTGATTAAACAGAACTATGAAGAAGCAGCGCAAGTGGTAAGAACTTGTATTCATTTAATTAGAATTTACGCACTTGTTTCTGCTCCAATTATTCCATTCACTTCTGCAAAACTTTTTGATGCATTGCAATTGACTCAAATTGATAGAATGACAAGGATTAGCGAGTGTGTAAATTTTAATGCTTTGCCTCCTGGACATTTAATTAATTTGATTCCGCCCTTGTTTCGTAAGTTAGAGGAGGAAGAAATTAAAAAACTAAGTATTTCAACATAAAAAACAAGGCGACACCTGGATTTGAGCCGGGGGATGGAGGTTTTGCAGACTGATGGGAAGGCGCAAAAAGCTTTATTCGTAAAGATTTTTGCGCCTTGCTTATGTTTGCATGACTAAAATCCGGACTAATATCTCGTGTTTGCTTCTACGTTACGTCTATTTTTTTAATTTTCTTTTCTTATTTTTGCTGAAAAGTGGTGCGGGTGGTGCGTTCGTCTTGATTTTGCGTTGTTTTTGGTGCGGGAACTGGTGCAGAAGTGGTGCGGGTAATATCCAGAGCGGTGCGGGTAAATCATACAGGACGCGATCGCTCAGGTGTGATAAATCCATACTTAGGTAGCCGTAAAGAAAGAAATAGATGTCCTTTTCGTTTAACTGGAGAAGAATCTACAACCTGAAATCTTTGACATGGTTGTAAAGGCAACTCTTGCAAATATTGATAATAACTAGTGTTGTATCCAGCTACGGTTAAGTTTTAACAAAGTCAATGTTAATCTCTTTCTCAGGGGAAGCATTTACTTTAAATGTTGTATTAATTACAATAAAATAAGAAAAATACGTAAAAAATTAGTTAAATCAGTGCTTGTGATAGCGTCCGTAACCGAAGGTGTTTTAAAAAACCTCATGCAGAACTTTGAGTATATATGTACTAGTTGGCTCTCACCGAACATTTTTATCTCACAAATTAAAATCCTGTTTTTCCCTTTAATGAAGAAAAGTTTAGCTATATCCTTAAAAAAACCATGACAAAGATTTCATAACGAAACATGCTACGCAGTGAGCGAAATAGGAAACGTTCAAAGAGACGGGCTATCTACTGTCCAATTCATGGATGCTATCTCGATAGCGTCAGCCAAAAGTCTTCCTTGCCTGCAAATTTCGTTGCCTACAGTCAGCAGCAACGAATGAAAGTTCCTACAGAAAGCGAATGGTTGGAAGCATTTTGGTGTGACCAGTGCTTGGGTGTTACATGGTATCACGTAAAAAAGTGTGGAAGTGCTTATTTGGTGACTTACGCTAATCATGACAGCGCTCATGCTTTATGCCCTAAGGCGTTGATCAATCGATAATGAGTGTTTTCGATATCTTGAGTGCTTTAAATAACCCGATCTACTATCGGGCTCGCTGCCCATTCCGGAAAAGATGTCAAGGGTTGTCTAAGAAATTTGTTTCAGTTCCCTGCCCCCTAGTGTTGTGCTGGAGGGCTTGATCTGTCTATATTTCCTTGAAGGCGACACCCGGATTTGAACCGGGGGATGGAGGTTTTGCAGACCTCTGCCTTACCACTTGGCTATGTCGCCGTAACTGACTTTTGACTTACTATTAGCTATACGTTAATAGCTGTTTGCTTGTCGATTGAGTCAATTATTTATTCATAGTACCATAACTTACGCTCTTTGACAATAGAAGCGACAGGTTTAGTAATTAATTTACTCACACAAGGAGCGCAAGCACTTTCATGCCAAGTTCCTCTTTCACGGCGACTAGCATTACAGGCGTGAACAAGTGTTTTCTTTCTTATGAAGTTATGTTATAGTAATTCTTAACATTTCTTTAATATACGCCATAACTGCTAGATCCCTACTAACTCTTGGTTAGTGGGGTTTATTCTTTGACGCTGATTTTGTTCTAGTTGTCCATACCTTATAAATATAGTGATGGTAGGTCTTTCGTCATATATAATACAAAAACTTGTTTAAACAGTATTTTTACTTTTTACATAAGTATCACAAAATACTATAAATATAGTATCTATCTTAAGATTGATGACAGAAACAAAACTAGTTATAATGTGGAACCTGTATGAACATATGAGCAGTAATTAAGTAAATACGGAAAAAATAAAGGAAACAATAGTTACCCGTAGCATGGTGTTTGATTCATACACTTATTGGTGTATTTACTACTAAGCAAGTGTTATGTACTGTAATTTAAATCAGTTATTTACTACAAGGAGATTTGGATATTAAGACGCACATATTGCTATCAGCAAAGATAAATCAAGTTTCTCCCATATTGGTAGGGCAGCTAACGGATTTGCATCTGTTCGCAGATGAAAATCAAAAACTGATTGGAATGCCTACTGCACTATCTTTGCAGGCAGTTATAGAGCGTTTAAGGGTGCTGAAACCTGAGCTTGATTTACTACTGCTAACGGGAGACTTGTCTGGTGACAGTACGCACCAATCCTATGAAAACTTACTTAACTTAATCGACCAAGTACAAATACCTACTTATTGGATACCGGGAAATCATGATTGTGCGATCGCCATGAATCAAGTCCTCAATCTGCGACTGGTTTCTCAACGCAAATCCTTTGAGCGTGGAGGATGGAATTTTATCTTACTCAACTCCTCTGTACCTGGGTGCGTACATGGTTATCTCTCAGTAAAAACTTTACAATGGCTCGACTCTCAATTAAAGATGGTGGGCAGCAAACCTACCTTGGTAGCTTTACACCATCCACCTTTTTATATAAACTCTGATTGGCTAGATACTAGTCGGTTGCAAAATGCTGAGGAGTTTTTTGCCATACTTGATAACTACCCGCAAGTCAAGATAGTTTTGTTTGGTCACATACACCAAGAATTCCATTACCAAAGACACAATATCAACTACCTGGGAACACCCTCAACTTGCATTCAGTTTAAGCCAGAGAGTTCAATTTTTGCAGTTGACAAAAAACCGCCTGGGTTTCGTCTGCTGAAACTTTATCCCAATGGTACTTGGGAAACCCAAGTTGAGAGAGTTCCTTACTATCATGCAGTGGATTTGGCAGCGACAGGATATTAGGATTGGGTGTTAGGAGTTATGAATTTTTACTCATGGATGCTAACGCCTAAAGTCAGGAAATCCTTCTGTGGCGTTGGCTGTTTTAGAGACGCTCCGGTGGAGCGTCTCTACTGAATGTGGGCTGTTGTACAGACTTCTGCCGGAGCGTCTCTACTGAACTTTTACTTCGTCGGCAAAACTACCCCAACGGACAAAATAAAATGGTCCAGCGACAGAACCCCAAATATGCTCATCAGTTTCTGGATCTCGTCCTCGATCTAAACTAATAAATTTATCTGCGTCAATCTCAAATTCACTATCAAGATATGTTTTTTTCCCTTTGCGAAACACGAAACAGCTTTTTCCTGGTTCAACTTTACCTTTGAAACTGTGACCTGTCCATTCTACAATCATGTTGCAGCCTGGTAATTTTTCTAAATCGGCAGCAGTTAAGGTTTTGAGGCGTTGAAGATCGCGGGATGCTCCGTAGAACTGTTTTTCTTCTTTGATGCTGTAGTTCTCAATTTCAATGTGATCTCCTACTTGTACTAACTTTAACACTCGCACACGATAGGGATCGCTAAGCATGTAGTCATAAGCTTGTTCTACATAAAGACCTACTCCTGACAATACTTCTAGAGGTAGGGGACGCATACATACTCTAATGTGAGCATAAAAAGGAGGGTTTTCAAAAGCTTGTTCTTGATTGCTGAAATCAGATGCCATCCAGCGGGCTAAAGTAGCAATATCCGTAGAATGAGTCATTACAAATGATACACCAATTGCTTGAAATAGTATTATTTTAAAGCTTGAGGAGAATTTTTTGTTAAATTTCGTCAAATGGTTAATAGTTAATTGTTAATGGTTAATAATTGATAACAATTAGCAATTAACAATTAACCATTAGCAATTAAGGTAAAATCCCTATGTTACGGCGCTTAAGTGTAACTATTACTGCCACTGCTACATTATGGCTGCTTTGCAGTTCATTAACGCTAGCACAAACTAAAAAGCCTAAACAGCCGGATAAATTTCTTCCTAATCCCTTAGAGATTACCACTCCAGATCCACTATTACCACAACCGCAACAGCCGTTAACTCCAGCAGAGCGTCAAAAGCTAGAAGCGGCGCTGGATGAGTTGAATCAACAAGCAACAGCTAAACTACAAGCAGGTGATCAGGTAACAGCGTTTGAAATTTGGAACCGGGAACTACGCCTGCGCCGCGCCTTCGGTGCCATCGCAGAAGTGCAAGCACTTTCACGAGTTGGTGCGATCGCATGGCGTAATAATGAGCGTCAACAATTACAATACATCACTCAGCGATTGCAAACAGTTCAAACCCAAGCTAAATCCCAAAATACTTTAGACTTACAACTTTTGCAAGCTTTGGGTCAAGCTTATCAACAAGTGCGCGAACCTAAACTTGCTCTGTCAGTTTATGAGCAAATTTTAGCAACTGTGAGAACTTCTCAAGATGCCGCAGCAGAAATTGAAACGCTAAAACAGATTGGAGAAATACATTTGAGTTGGTTTGACTATCCCTCTGCGGCAGCAACATATGAGAAACTACTTAGTAATGCCAATAATAGCGGCGATCGCATGGGAGTAATGACGTACCTGCAACAGCTAGCTTACATTTACGAGCAGGCAAAACAACCCCAGCAGTCTGTAAACATACGTAACAAACTCGCCGAAATTTATCTCCAGGAAAATAATCTTACCCAGTTAGCAGCATTGAAGCTGGCGATTGGTTCAGATTACGAATCCTTAGCACAAAAAGACCCAAGTTTACTACAAAACGCTTTTAAGAATTATCAAGAAGCGTACACCACTGCTTGGCAATCAGAGCAGTACGTTCGTGCTGGTGAAGCTTTGCAGAAGTTAATTGCGCTGTATCGTTCTCAAGGACAAATAGAAGAGGCTTTGCAAACTAGCCAAATTTTGATCAAAACGCAAGAGTTAGCAGGAAACTTTTATGGTTTAATGAACGCCTATGACCAAATCGGACAAATAAATTTGCAACGCAAAGACTATCCACAAGCACAAGCAGCTTTTCAAAAAGGGCTACAATTAGCCCAACAGTTAAAGTATGATGAAACATATTTTACTGAACAGATTCAAAAGCTGTCTGGGCAAACTTTAAAGTAACAGAAAAAAAAGTGTGGGGAGTGAAGCTCCCCTACTCCCCTACTCTCTCCTAGAAGCAGAAACCTGTTTTTGCCCAGAAGCTTGTACAAGCTCGTAGAGTTTGTTCTCAAACTTCTTCATACACGCTGTCCAATCAAATTCGAGTATGGAGATCCGAGCTTGTAAAGACATTTCTGCTTTAAGTTCAGGATCTTCTAAAATCGTAATCACTTTGAGAGCAAAATCCTCTAAGTTGTTAGGTTCTGCTAAAAAGCCGTTATAACCTGGTAACACCTGTTCTTTGGTTGAAGGTGCAATAAATGCAACCACAGGTGTTCCAGAAGCTAAAGCTTCATTATTTGTCGTGCAAAAGTTTTCTGTAACAGAGGGGTTGACAAATACATCGGCACGAGCAAACCAGCCCAAAAGTTCCGTTCCGTGGGATTCACCCCATACAGTAATACCACCAAACTCTCTAGCACGCTCATGAATTTCCCCATCTAGGGGACCACTACCAATAATTACTAAATGAACGTTAGGAATTTTAGCGGCGATCGCCGGATAAATATCCAACAGTTGAGTGACATTCTTTTCTGCGGTAATGCGTCCGACAAAAAGTATAGTTGGTCTGTTATCGTTAGGAATAGGGTTATAACAAATATTTCCCGGATTAAACTTTTGACAATCAACTCCTTGATAGGGCAAATATTCGCTCTTCTTAGATTTCATCTGTTGATACTTAGTCAGTTGTTCTTGAGAAGAAAAGAAGTTGACATCATAAGCTTCGCTAAACTGCTTGATTATCAGTGGAATAATTGGACGAATAAAGCTGAAAAACAAATCTCCCATGTAATACCTGATATAAGCAACAATATCAGTATGAAATAATGATATTGTTGGTGTACCTGTGAGCTTGGCGTATTCAGTGGCGATGGGACGACCATAACCTTGTAAAAAAAGTGAGTAGAAACCTCTCATTTGTGCAGCTTCTTCAACTACCACAATATCAGGTTGAAAGGAACGTAATAACTTGGTATCACTCCAGTGTCGATAGTGTAGTGGTTGAGGAAGAGACTTGTAGAATATGAGCGGTTGTGTTGGGAAAGCAAAAGAGGAAAAATTAGGGTAAGACTGTAACTCATCTAGCCCTGACATCGGGCGAGAGCTAACATGTTTCGGGTAGCGATCATTAATTTGTGGGTGAATGAGAAAGACTTGATGTCCTTGCTGTAATAACCAACGAACTCGCTGGTGTACGGCAACTGTTACTCCTGATAAAAACGGAGCATACAAACTTGTAAAAATTGTAATGCGCAGAGGTTGTCTCATAATTCACACTGTTTGTTGTATATTTGTAGAGACGTTCCGACGGAACGTCTCTACACAAATTCGGTGTTATGACTGTCAAACCACATTTTCAGTCATGATTATTACTAACTACTGCTGAATAAAATTGTGGTTGATTTAGTGCTATTCTATGTTTTTAAATAAGCCGCAACTGTTAATTTGCAACTAAATCAAAATAGCTGTATTTTGATTTCACAATATAATCAAGTTATATTGATGTACAAAATACCTAAAAAAGTATTAAAAGTACTATTTTTATAATTGAATTTAGCTAAACTAACGATTAATCGAAAAAAACAGGCGTTGCATACTAAATCAATAATTCTGTAGACTAAGACGCAAGAAAAAACATTGCGACGAGTGGGATTGGGCTGGAAATTTAACTAAATTAACATTATGGACATAGCAGGTAAAACAGTGCTATTAACTGGAGCATCCGGCGGTATTGGTGTATATATCGCTCGTGCTTTGGCAAGAGAGAAAGCAACTGTGGTGTGTGTTTCTCGTTCTCAAGTACAGTTAGATAACATATGTGCTGAAGTTGAAATTGCAGGAGGTAGAGGAGTAAGTATCCCCTTTGATATTAGCAAAGTAGCAGAATTACCTGCTTTATTACAGCAGGTTAATCAACTTGTCGGTTCAGTCGATATTTTGATTAATAATGCTGCAATTGAAAAATACCGACCTTTTCAAAATTACTCTTTTGAAGATATTCAGTCAATATTGACGACTAATTTAATTGCAGGTATGGAGTTAACTCGTTTGATACTACCAAGTATGTTAGCATGTAATAGTGGTCATATTGTGAATATTGCATCTGGTTCAGGTAAAAAGGGAGCGCCTTACAACAGTATTTATTCAGCTAGTAAAGCTGGTTTAATTATGTGGACAGATGCAATCAGGCAGGAGTTAGCAAATACAAATGTAGGGGTTTCTGTCGTCTGCCCAGGATATACAAAAGCAGGAATGTTTCTGAAATTTGGCAAACCAGCTCCCAAGTTAGCGCGTGTCTCTGAACCGACAGAAGTGGCGATCGCAGTGTTAAAAGCCATCAAGCAAAACCAAGGTGAAGTAATCCTAGATGGAATTTTGACTAAACTTTTATTTTCCAATATACAACTTTTCCCACAATTTGGGGATGCAATTTTCCGGTGGATTGGTGTAACCCAGATCAATCAAGCCTGCGCATAAAATCAAACTTTAATCACTTGATTAAGCGTTGGAATCAAGTGTTAAAATCAATCGAGCCACCGAAAAAATTTGGGTCATTTTCATTAAATCTTACATCAAAAATGACGTGGAAAGAGGTTGCACATGTTGCACATCAATGTGGTACATGCCGTTTTGGGGAAGATGCCAAAACTTCGGTGCTTAATATTAATTGCCGTACCCATGATGTGGATAACCTTTACATTGTTGATGGTAGTTTTTTCCCATCTAGTAGTGCTGTGAATCCGTCCTTAACTATTATGGCCAATGCTTTACGAGTTGGAGAGCATTTACTGGAAAGATTAATTTGAAGGAGTCAGGAGTCAGGTTCTGTCTCCTGTCTCCTGATTTTCAAAGCGAAACCTTAGGATCATCTGGTTGAGCTGACAACCGATATGGGCGGTAGTCGAGCAAACGAATATTCCAAGGACTTTTGATTTGATAAGTCACACCTCGCCAGTTGACTTTTGTCATAGTTAGAGAGGATATCATTGCTAAGCCGTAAACCCACTGACTTAAAGGTATTCCTATGAACATTTTTAACAGTGTAGGAACTGATAATTTTGTGAGTCGTTGATCGTGATTGCGCAGGATCGGCTGTACTCCTTTTTCTAAAGCGCAAGCCAACAAAAGTGCCGCTAGTGTATAACCACCAAGGCTGTCAAAAAACACAGTTGCCGCATCCCATTGTCCTGTTAACAATGCTAAGATCAACAATACTAATATTACGTTCGGAAGCAAAACGCTTAAAATTGCGTCTACAATTATACCCCACCAATGAGGGTGGTAAAGTCGAGAAGAAAGCAGTTGTCGCTTGAACCAGTGGTAGATGCTTTGTAAAGTACACTCTTCACGGTTGAGAATTATTAAAGAAGGTACAAATACAACTCGCTGACTATGTTTTGCCAGAATACGGCTAATCATCATATCTTCGCCATAAGCTTGTCCCCACTTATCTAGCAATCCGGTTTGGTGAATTACTTCTGTTTTCAAAGCCAATGTACCACCCCAAGCAATGCGGAAAAAGTGCATTTGTACTACTGTGGATATATTGCACATGTACCGCACTAAAGATCCCCAGTACCTACCTGGTACATACCAATGATTTCCTGTTGTTGCTCCGACTTTAGGATTGGCTAAGGGAGTGACTAATTCACGTAGCCAGTTAGGATGAACAACTGTATCAGCATCTAATAAAGCAACTACTTTGTAAGAATCATCTAGTTCGGAAATAGCCTGTATGAGAGCATGACATTTGAGACTACAATTAGGGTTAGGTGTCTGTAGAAGACTAACATGTAAGTTAGTTGCTCCGTTTTTGCGAATTATATCCGTAATAATGTTCCAAGCTGGGTCTTCTTCACTATCGACAATCAACTTTAAATCATACTGTAGGTAGTTCTGATTTAATAGTGCTTGTAGACAATTGGAGAGATAGGGATCGGCTCCACGTATGTAAAGAATGACTGCTGTTTTGGGTAAGAGATCGTCTGGTAATGATTTTTTGCGGTAAAAGCGTAGGTATAGCAAGAACAAAAGTGAGATAATTACCTGATCCCCCCACCAACCCAGTAGAATCTTAGAGAGAAATATTGCTAAGTCTTTCATTGTGTATTATGCATCGACAGAAATTAAACATGCATTATTCAGAATCTTTGTAGAGACGTTCCGGCGGAACGTCTCTACATGTTTTTTCGGATATATGTATTATGTGTCTAGTGAATATTTCATCTGAATTTTAATGGTTGCATTTTTCACTAGCGAAAAACTAGCAGTGCGGAACTTTGGTGTACCAGTTTGTATTGATACAGTAGGATTGTTAGAAATCCCAAAACCTTCTTTGGGAATACCGAAAAAGTCTGTATTTAGTTTATTATCTCCATTTTGATCGTCAACTACGGCAACAGCATAAGTTCCTGGCTTCAAGCCGTAGAACTGCTTAGTTACAGAATTTCCTTTTATTTGCGTGCAGCCACTTTTTACTTCACCGCGATTTCCCAGCGGAAATCCTTGTTCATTGGAGAATACTCTTAGGCAAATTTGACCTTGTTTGTGACTAATTCCATCAACTACAACAGTTAGTGTTGGCGTAGCTTGTGCATTTACTGTTTTAACTAAGCTGAAGCTGAAGACAGTTGCAAGTAATAAAGTGCTGATTTTGGAGATTTTTAGCATAATCTAGTTACTCGTTTTGAAGGCAGCTATGAGTCACGGGCAGAGAGCAGAAAGTAAGTAGTTGTAGGTTGAGTTAAGCGAAAGCGAAATCTAACAAATGCCTTTGAGTGTTGGGTTTCGTAACCTCAAACCAACCTACTAATTTCTTAACTCCGTTTGCTTCAAGAAACGCTAACGTGTTGGATAAATTTATTTTGCCAACGTTTCCACAAGATTTGAGCTACTATTAGCAAATCTTTGAGTAAAAGATATTCTGTTCCTTTTAGCTGCTTGAGCAAACTAATAAAACACCATGTTTGCTCGTTCCACTTGAGTGGAAACAACCATATAGAGAATAAATACTCCCAGAATATTCTCCAATGTGGAAACAGAATTTTACCCTCTTTTGTCGAATCAAACCACACTGTATAAGCATAAAAATCAGGCAACATATTCAATGAGTATTGTGGATTGTTATTGGTAAACACCAAATAATCGGGACAAAACATACTCAATGATTGTTGCTGATGGTGGCGAGCAAAGAATAAGTATTCGGGGATTTCATGAAACCGTCCCAAAAGACCAAGTCTTAACAATAAAATTGCGTCTGCAGCACCGTAACCGCCCATAGGTGGTGTCATTTTGAGAACGCTGGCGCGGATTACGCCATAACATTGATAGCATAGATGCTTAGTAAGCAGTTCATGAAAACGCTCATGTGGTTTGGGTGAATCGGTTTTGAGCGTGATATCATAGTTCTGTAAAAATTTACCTTCTTCATCAATGAAGTAAGTTTTAGAGTGACACAAAATTACGCTCTTGTCTTGATCGAGTACTTCTATGCACTTCTGAAGAAAATTAGGAGCGTGTAGATCATCATGAGCTACCCATTTAAAGTACTCGCCTGAAGATAATTCAAAGACACGATTAAAGTTGCGAGCACAACCGATGTTCTTTTGATTGCGGTAGTAACGAATGCGTTGATATTTTTCAGCGTATGCTCTACAAATTTCCTCAGTTTTGTCTGTTGATGCGTTGTCAGAGATGATTAACTCGAAATCTTCAAAGCTTTGAGCCAAAATTGAATCTATGGCTTCTTTGATAAATTTCTCCCCATTGTATACAGGTAGTCCAATACTCAATCTTGGTTGATGATTGCTCATAAGATGTTAACGTGGATTTACGTGGACTATTGCTTCAATTTTTGAATATCAGTTGTTTGTAGCCATGCCTGTATGTGCCGCATTCCTTCTTCTAAATCTATGGTTGGTTCATAATTTAATACGCTCTTTGCTTTAGCGATCGAATAAGCATGGGGACGAGACATAAAATCTACAACTTCTGGAAGAATATCTGCTGGTTGTCGAAAAAGCTTCTGTCCTTGATAGCGCAACTTCAAAAATAGTTTGAGTTCATCTTTGGGCATAGAAAAAGGCGCAGGTAAATCAGCAATGTCAGCTAAGCGCGTAAAATAATCTTTCCAAGAAGTTTCTTCTCCGTCAGTGACATTAAAGATTTCACCGTATGTTTCTTTTTCTATTGCCAGAAATATGGCTTGGATCAAGTTGTCAACATACACATGGTTAATGACTCCGCGTCCTTCATTTGCATATGCAAATAACTTTTGGCGCATCAACTGTAGAGGTCTGACTATCCACGGGAAGCATCCTGGTCCGTAAACATCTCCTGGTCTAATGATGATAATGCCAAAATCTGGTGGAGCATTGTGTTGTAAAAGTGCTTTTTCTGCTTCTATTTTCGTCTGACAGTAGGGATTATTTTCACTGGATAGGGGTCCAGTTTCTGTGATACCATTAGGATAGTTAAAGCCGTAGACTAGAACACTGGAGATATGAACAAAGGTTTTTACTCCGGCATTCTTAGCAGCTTGAGCCATGTTGACTGTTCCGCCAACATTTATCTTCCGAAACTGATCGAGTGAACCTCCTTCTTTGGCTACTTCAGCTGTATGCAACACAATGTCTACCCCGTTGCAGGCTTTTTTAGCAGTAGCGGGATCGGTTACATCACCAACAATCACTTCTGCACTCAAGTTTTGCACTTTTATGTTCTGCTGCGTGGGGCTTTGCAATCCACGGACTTTCATTCCTTGTGCGTGAGCTAGCTCAGCAGCACGCATGCCGATAAAACTACCAATTTCGGTGATGAGGAGGGTTTTGTTTTGAAGGTTCATAGAAGATAACGAATGTAAGCGAGAGATTTTGAATCTGTGTCATTTGTCATTTGTCATTTGTCATTTGTTTATTACTTTCTTCTGGCTCCTGACTCCTGACTCCTGACTCCTAGAAAATATCTACTGGATCTGCTGAGTAGAGTTTGTTCATAGCTAATGCTCCAGAAGTCATACACATCAAAATTGTCGATATCAACACAATTACCGCGTTATTTAAAGACATCATAATGGGTAACTTAGTAGCTTGCATGGCAAAATCGTATAATAACCAAGAGATTACAAATCCTGGTATATAACTTAAGACTGCAAACATGAAAGCCTGGAGAAAAACTACTCTCAATAAATAATTATTGGCATAACCTATTGCTTTTAAAGTAGCGTAAGCTATCAATTGAGTGGAAATATTGCTGTAGAGAATTTGATAAACAATAACTATACCGACAACAGCAGCCATCGACAGCATGAGATTAAGTATAAAACCAATTGGTGTTCTATTTGCCCAATATTGTTTTTCAAAATCAATAAAACCTTGGCGGGTGAACACAATCACATCATCAGGTAAGTTTTGCTGCAAATTTTTCATGACTATTTGTGCATCAACACCTGTTTTGAGGGAGATTGCACCTACATCTATCATCTCGGCTGGACGACTATTAGGAAATATTCTGAGGAAAGTTGTGTCACTAACAATTAAATTTCCATCTACCCCAAATGAAGGACCTAATTTGAATAAACCTCCTACTCTAACTCTGTAACCAGTCATGGAGTTAAAGGGAAATATTTCAATGAACGGCTCAGTTTTCTCTTTAACAAATCTTTCAGCAACATTTCCAAATTCTCGTCGAGAGTTTTGGTCAAATAATACTACATCAGGAATCTTAATTTTATCCAAATTCTGCTCAACTTCTGGCATATTCATTACAGGTTTTCCTGGTTCAAAACCCATAACATATATTGAGTATTTTTCCCCGGTAACAGGATTTTTAAATTTGGCAAATCCCAGGTACATGGGGCTGACTGACTCTACGCCATTAAATCCTAAAGCTTGATACAAACGAGTCCGAGAAAAGCTTTGGTTGGCTGTCAAAGCTTTATATTGAGAACTGACTAAAAATAAATCTCCTTGGAGGTGACGATGTACTTGGGTAGCACTAGAATACAGCGCATCTTGAAAACCAAGTTGCATAAACATCAAAATTACAATAAAAGCAATACCAGCTACAGCTACTAAAGAACGAACTTTGTTGCGGACAAGTTGTAGCCATGCCAAGGGAATTTTGACAATCATGGTGCAGATTTGGGAAAATATAATTTTTAGTACAGTTAGCTGTTAAGTGTTGACTAGATCTGAATCGCAACATCCACCTGTAAGTTGGTTAATCCAGAAACTTGTTGACTATCTGTTGGGTTATTAATGCGGATTTTGACTTCAACTACTCGGCGATCTGTTTCTGCAGTTGGATTCACACTTAAAATATTTTGTCTGTCAACTTGCAAACCGATCTCGCTGACAGTTCCTTGTATTTTTTTAGGAAAGGCTGTGCTGGTAATGGTAGCTTTTTGACCTAAACGTACTTTGTTAATATCAGTTTGGTAAACTTCTGCCACTACAATCATCTGAGATGTTTTACCTATCTCTATAACTCCTTGATTACTACTTATTTCTCCTGTTTTTGTGTTGACTTTCAGAACTTTTCCATCTATGGAAGATTTAAGATAAGTTAAGTCATAATCCGCTTTTGCCTGTTTGACAGCTGTAATCGCACTTTGAACTTCTGCTTGTGCTAACTTAACGTCTACAGGACGTACTTCTTTAATACTCCCTAATTTAGCTTTTGCCTCTGTGATCTGTTGATTAATAGAGTTTAATGTACTGTTGAGGTTTGCTCTGGCTTCGTTTAGTTGCTGTTGTAGAGTATTTTGTTGTAACCTTTTACTATCTGCTGTGGTAGCGGCAATAGCTCCTTGTTCGTATAGTTGTTGATACCGATTGTTCTCTGTTTGGGCATTTGCTAACTCAGCTTCTAAACGTGCGATCGCCGCTTGCTGAGTGGCTGCTTCACCTTGTAGTTGAGACTCCAAGCGAGCGATTGTTGCTTTTTGCGCATTAATGTCACCTGTTTTTGCCCCTGCTTGTACTTGTGCTAGGCGAACTTGAGCAATTTGAACTTTGTCTGTAGCTTGTTGCAAAGCTGTTCTAGCGCGAGTGTAACCTTCTAGCCACGCTATAATCTGTCCTTGCTGAACGCTCGCGCCTTCTTTTACCAATAGTTTTTCCACTCTAACACCGCTCAGAGAACTAGGGGCAGATAATTTAGTAACTTCACCTTGAGGCTGTATACGCCCTAAAGCAGTAATAGCAACTTTAGCTGGGATAGCCTTTACAGGTTTTACTGGCTGATTAACATTTGACTGCAATCGTGAAATACTGTATATAGAGACTAACCCAGCGATTACAGTGAGTAAACCCGTCAAAATTATGATTCGCCACCAAAGAGAAGGTTTTTTGTATAATTGGCTTTCTTGATCTGCTGCCATATTTTCATTCCTATTGTGCTATGTCAAAAGATAGCTGAGAATAGCTATGTTAGTCGGTTACAATTGACTCCAGAAGGAAACTAATTGAAAAAAGAAGAACTTAGCACCTCTATCTGAGTGCCTTGAACTTCAGTTCAAGGCTAATAGTTGAAGTCAGCTAAAAGCTGACTAAAAGAATTATGTAGTGGTGTAAGATTTGAGTTAGCGTTCTTCTTAGCCTCTGGGCGTAGAGCGTGAGACAAAACTTTACTTACCCTAATTGCTGTAAATTGCCAAACTTGCTTCCTACTATTGCAAAAAACTTTGATTTTGTCAACTCAATAACTATAGGTTACATCTAAACTGGAAATTTGATTGTTCATTTTGGGAACAAACTAGTAGAGCCATTAGGTCGTTTACAATTGAACATAAGCATTTGAGGGCGTGAAAACAAAATACTAATTTTATTTACACCCCTTGGGGCAACGCCGAAGGCAGAGGAGCCATAATTATGCCCATAGTACCCATAAACCAAATTGAAATTGGTTCTAACCGCCGTCCAATCAGAGACGACAAAGTAGCAGAGTTAATGGAATCAATCAAGGTTAATGGTTTATTAAACCCGATTACAGTAGATCAAAACCTCACCTTGATTGCTGGATTGCACCGTCTCACAGCCTGTAAACTGTTGGGATTAAAGGAAATTGAGTGCAATACTGTTGTTTATGAAGATGCCGATCAAGCTCGACTAGCTGAAATTGATGAAAATTTCATCCGACATGAATTAGAACCGCTGGAACGAGGAAAGCTTTCTTTAGAGCGAGAGGAAATCTTGGAGCGCATGGGTAGGAGAGCCAAAGCTGGGGATAACCAATATACGCGCAAAGGTGGTGAAAGCAATTCGCCACCAGCCAAAACTACTTTGGAGTTAGCTAAAGAAGCTGGTTACAGCGAACGTACCTTGCAGCACGATAAGCAGATTGCCAGGGACATTATCCCTAAAATTCAAGAGTTAATTAAAGGTACGCCACTTGCCAAAAACAAAACAAAGCTCTTGCAAATAGCTAGGACTGGTAGTAAAGAACGCACCCTAGCAGAGCAAGCACAAAAATTTTCTGAAGAAGCTTTAGCTAGAGGAGACGAGGAAGAAGCCGCTCACCAAGCAAAACTAGCGGCACAAGCTAAAGCTATGCAAGAAGAGTTACAAATGCAGGCATTTCAAAGTGCTTTAGCATCTAAGGAATCTAAGCCACGCAAGAAAGTCAAACCAGAACGGCAAAAAGAGGTTTTGATCGTGACTACGAATCAAAGCGTAGTCAAAAACGGTGATGAATGGTTTTTAGATCGGCATTTAGTATACTGTGGCGATACTTCTAGTCAAGAATTTATACAGATGCTACCGAGTAATGCTGCTTTGGCGATCGCCACCCTGTCATCCACTTGGAATCATGATTACTTAGTCGATGAAGCAAAAATTGTCGCCGTAATACGTTCGCAAGGTGAAATTTATGAATTTTGTCGCCGTCAGCGGATGCCTTTTCAATACGAATTATTAATTGGCAATTTATATGTAGGTATTTTCTCACGCCAATCAGTAGCCAAACCACAAACTCCAATAAATATTGAAGGAGTAGAGGGAATAGTCTCCTACTTATTAAACTTGTACACAAATCAAAATAATTATGTCATTGCTCCTTTTATTGGACATGGTGAAATTTTAATTGCTTCCGAAAGGATGGGATGTACCTGTTTTATTGGAGATGAGAATCCTGAATTAGTACATCAAGGAATCATTAGGTGGCAAAAATGGACGGGAAAGCAACCAAAAAAAGCTATTTAATCATAAAGCTACTTGTATTACTCAGAAAGTGTTTTAAAATGCAGATTTTTGTGAGAAATTCAAAGTTTACTTTTCTAAAAATTACCACTAATCAAAATGTTAATAAACTTTGAGTTCACAAAAACTTTGAAAATTATAGTAGTCAAATATACTTTTTTATTTCTGGTAATCTTTACTTTGCTAAAAATCTATTTTTTTTATAAAAATACCAAAAACAAACTATTCAATTTCTACCAGTTGTGCTAGTGTTTGTATTAATTCTAATGCTTTAAGGCAATTAAGCACATCCGGGAGCATTAATAGCGAGTAAAAAACTAAAAAAGCCTAATTGCCATTAATAAGTATTACTTGAATTGTGGTTTCAAGTTTTTCAAGGATTTGGATGAGGAGTGCTGTTTCTGTAACGGATTTGTCAAACTTTGTTTGGTCTAAGTCCCTAAAATATATTATCTTGGACGCTAAAACTGGCCATGCCATTTATCAAAATACAGAACGTTGTGATTAACACTAGCTACGTTGCCGCAGTTAAATTTAATAATCAAACTGCTTCTGGCGAAAAAAGCGTTTCTGTTCTCCTAGCTACTCCCAAGTTTCCATTGATCCAGTGTGAAACCATAGCGCAGAATCTGTATCATTACGAATGGGTTGAGTTTACTGGTCAAGCAGCCAACGCACTGCAAGACTATTTTAGTAGCTTCAACAATGTAATTGATCTACTACCACAACAGGATACGAGTGTTGTATAACATACAGCGCTACTGGCAGATAGGATAGCTGCTGTAAAAAAGAGATAGTTCAAACATAAGATCGCATCACAAATTACAGCAGCAAAACAATCCACTGTACTAAAACTTAATCTATACCTTCTTATGTCTGCTTATTCAATTGATACTGCCTTAGCCCAGCTAAAAGCTCAAATAGATAGTTTTGAAAAGGCAGTGTTTAAGGTTATTGAGGAGAAAAAAATGTCGGAGAAATCTTCTGTGTCAATCAACAAAATTAACAGAAAACTGCAACATAACCCTATCGCCATCGTTGGTATGGCTTCTCTTTTTGCTCAAGCAAGAAACTTACAACAATACTGGCAAAACATAATTAATAAAATTGATTGCATTACTGATGTTCCTTCCTCTCACTGGAATATTGAAGATTATTATGACCCAAATCCGAGAACACCAGAAGACAAAACATACTGTAAAAGAGGCGGATTTATCCCTTACGTAGATTTTAACCCAATGGAATTTGGCATACCTCCGAGCATTTTAGAGGTAACAGATGTTTCCCAACTATTGAGTTTGGTAATTGCCAAAGAAGCAATGGAAGATGCTGGCTATGGCACATCCCGTGACTTTAATCGCGACACTGTTGGAGTTATCTTAGGCGTAGCAATGGCAAAGCAACTGGGAATGCCACTTGCTGCTAGGTTAGAATATCCTGTCTGGGAAAAAGTACTCAAAAGTAGTGGCTTATCTGACGAGGATACCCAAAAAATTGTCAAGAAAATCAAAAGTGCCTACGTTAACTGGGATGAAAATGCTTTCCCTGGAATGTTAGCGAACGTAGTTGCTGGCAGAATTGCCAACCGTCTCAACTTGGGAGGGATAAACTGCGTAATTGATGCAGCTTGTGCTAGTTCATTCGCAGCTTTAAAAATGGCGATTAGTGAACTTGTAGAGTATCGGTGCGACATGATGCTAACTGGTGGAGTTGACACCGACAACACCATCATGGCTTACATATCTTTCAGCAAGACACCCGCTGTTACTCCTAGTGAAACTGTCAAACCCTTTGATGCCAAATCCGATGGAATGATGCTAGGCGAAGGCATTGGCATGATTGTCCTTAAACGTCTAGAAGACGCTGTACGAGACAACGATAAAATCTACGCAGTGATCAAAGGGATAGGTACTTCTAGTGATGGGCGCTATAAGAGTATTTATGCTCCCCGTCAAGAAGGGCAAGTAGCAGCATTAAAGCGTGCTTACGATGATGCGGGCTTTCCAGCAGAGACTGTGAGTCTGGTTGAAGCTCACGGCACTGGCACTATGGCAGGAGATCCTACAGAATTCGCCGCCATCAAAGAATTCTTTGCTGAAAAGGGTACACAAAAACAACAAATTGCACTTGGTAGTGTTAAATCTCAGATTGGACACACAAAAGCTGCGGCGGGTGCAGCAAGTCTAATCAAAACAGCTTTAGCGCTACATCACAAGATATTACCACCCACAATCAACGTTACTCAACCCAACCCCAAACTCAACATTAAAAATTCGCCGTTTTATTTGAATACGGAAACTAGACCTTGGATTCGGGCCGAAGGAGAAGCACCAAGACGAGCGGGTGTCAGTTCTTTTGGTTTTGGTGGCACAAATTATCACGTTGTTTTGGAAGAATACGAAGCTGAACATCAAAGTGCTTACCGCATCCACAATACTTCTAATGAAGTGTTACTGTATGCCCAAAATCATGCACAATTGTTGAGCAAATGTGAAGATATTCAAGGTTTGTTGCAATCTGATGCGGGTGACAAGCATTATCTGGAACTGCTAGAGGAATCTAAATCCACAGATATTCCTCAGAATGCAGCTAGAGTGGGGTTTGTCGTAGATTCTCGCGTTGAAGCTTGCAAGTTACTACAAATCTGTATTGATTTACTCAAAAATAAAGCTCAAGATTTGCATTGGGAGCATCCTCAAGGAATATACTACCGCCAAAGTGGTTTGTCCTTAAGTGGAAAAGTCGTCGCTTTGTTCTCAGGACAAGGTTCTCAGTACTTGGATATGGGGCGGGAATTAGTGATGAATTTCCCGCAGATGCGACATATGTATGGCTATATGGATAGCCTTTTACTTAAAGATAATTTGCAGCCGCTATCGCAGATAGTTTTTCCCCAACCTGTATTTGAGGAAGCAGAAAAAAATGCCCAAGTAGCTGTATTGCAGCGTACAGAATACGCTCAGCCCGCTATTGGGATGTTAAGTGCTGGACTTTATAAAATACTGCAACAAGCCGGGTTTAAGGCAGATTTTTTGGCAGGACACAGTTTTGGCGAACTAACTGCTCTGTGGGCTGCCGGGGTTTTGAGTGAAGAAGATTACTGCTTTTTAGTTAAAGCTAGAGGGCAGGCAATGGCGGCTCCCCAAGATCCTGATTATGATGCAGGAGCTATGCTGGCGGTGAAAGAAGAAGTCGGCAAAGTAGAAGCAGTTCTCAAGCAATTTCCCTCAGTGGCGATCGCTAATCTCAATTCTCCCCGTCAAGTTGTCTTAGCAGGACCTGTAGCCCAAATTGAGAAAGCACGGCAACATTTACAAGATCAAGGATACACTGCTGTTGTACTACCTGTATCAGCAGCTTTTCATACCCCACTAATTGCTTTTGCACACAAAGCCTTTGCCCAAGCAATTAAAACTGTTAATTTCCACAATCCGCAAATTCCTGTTTACACCAACGTCACAGGAAAGCAGTATCCCCAAGACTCAGCAGCCATTCAGAAAATCTTAGAAACTCATCTGAACAACCCCGTACTGTTTAAGCAAGAGATTGAGAATATCTACGCATCTGGCGGTTATTGCTTTGTTGAAATCGGACCAAGAAAAATTCTCTCTAACCTCGTCAAAGATATTTTAGGAGAGCGCCCCCATATAACTGTAGCTTTGAACCCCTCTGCACAAAAGAATAGCGATCGCTCCTTACGCTCCGGCGTTGTTCAGTTGCGCGTAGCTGGTTTATCTCTGAAAAATCTCGATCCTTACCAACTACCACAACAACCACCTTCAACCGAGAAAAAAGCTCTGAGCGTCAGCTTAAATGGTATTAACTACGTTTCTGAGAAAACAAAACTCGCATGGGAGCAAGCTTTGCAAGATGGGCATCAAGTAAAATTAGCAGCTCCCCAATCTCTCGAAAACGTGGAGAAAGTGAATACCGCAAAACAAGATGAGACGGAAATCCGAGTAGAAGAACATACGAACGTAGGAACACAGGAGCAGCAAAGCACAGGAGAATTGAAGTCTACTCTCTCTCCATCATCCTCCTCCCCCCCTGCCTCCCCTGCCTCCCCTGCTTCCCCTGCCTCCCCTGCTTCCCTTACTCTCCTGAACCCCACTCCAGCACCTCAACTAGCTCCTGTGAAAATGCCAGCAACACCTGACAAACTTGTAAATTACCAACGGCTTTTAGAAAGCTTAGAATACGTCTTAACACAGTTTCAGCAAAATCAATCTGAGAATTTACAAGTTCACGGACATTATCTCAACCATCAGCAGGAATATGCTAAAACCTTTTTCCAACTGATGCTGCAGCAAAATTCCTTGTTCGCCAACACTCCATCTTCAACAGAAGCAGAAGAATTCAAGCCAGTGGCGATGGAAAGCTTAGAGCGTAGCATGATGCAATTTCACTCCCAACAAAGTGAAACTCTACGCATTCATGAGCAATATCTTCAGCACCAGTTGGAATACACTAAAAACTTTTTCCAACTGATACAACAAGAGTATTCTCAGCTAGTCACGGGGTCTGCTGTAACATTACCTGTAAGTAGCGATCGCCTTCAGATTACTTCTGAAATTACTACTCAACACCATACCCCTGTCCTTGCACCTGTAGTTGAAGAACCTTCTGTAACAGAATATACCGTAGAGCCGTCCCGGCGGGACGGCTCTACTCCGAACCCCATTACCCCATCTATTGTTGAGACATCCCAGCCGGACGTTGCTGCTTTACCCATTGTACAGCCGTCCCAGCGGGACGACTCTACTACCTCATCTGGTGCAAGTATAAATTTGACAGATTTGGGTAAAAATTTGTTAGCTATTACTAGTGAGAAGACTGGTTATCCAGTGGAGATGCTGGATTTAGATATGGATATGGAGGCAGATTTAGGTATTGACTCCATTAAGCGGGTGGAAATTATGGGTGCAATGCAGGATATGTATCCTGATTTGCCTAAGCCTAATGTGGAAGAGTTGGGAGATATACGTACTATTGGGCAAATAGTGGAGTATCTTCAATCTCTTGCTTCTGGTTCTGTGGGAGTGGAAGTTGCTGTTTCTACTGTAAGTGAATCAGTGATTGGTTTGGAAGTGAACGGCCAAGACGCCAAGTACGCCAAGGAAGAGGAGAAGGAGAAGATACGGGTAGAGGAAGAGGTATTTGTATCTCCCGTTCTTTCTGTATCTCCAGCTTTAGTTGAAGAAAGTGTAGTAGTTGGTGTAGATGAACCAGTTGGGGTTGATTTGCCTGATTTTAGTCAGTCTCTGTTAGCCATTACTAGTGAAAAAACAGGTTACCCAGTAGAAATGCTGGAACTGGATATGGATATGGAGGCAGATTTGGGGATTGATTCGATTAAACGTGTGGAAATTTTGGGGGCGTTGCAGGAGATGTACCCTGATTTACCTAAACCTAATGTGGAGGAATTAGGGGAATTACGCACTATTGGTCAAATAGTAGAGTATCTTGAAAAGTTAGTTGGGGGTGAAAAAAAAAAGTCTCAGCCCCCGTCTTGCAACCCACCAGCTAGTTTAAATAGTAATCCTCTACGTCGTCAGATCAAACTTAAGACTCTACCTCAACCAGATTTTTTGGATTTTGCTTTGCCGGAGGGACACGTTATCTTACTTACTGATGATGGTTCCCTCACTACTTCTAAGTTAGCTCAATCTCTAGTGGCGCAAAATTGGAAAGTAGTTATTTTCAATTACCCACTATCTCTTGTTCCCCAAAGAGCGCCTTTACCAGCAGAAGTTTATCGTTTAGAGTTGGCTTCTTTGAGTGAAGAGCATTTGCAAGAACAGTTACAGTCTGTTATTGTTAACTACGGACCGATTGGAGCTTTTATTCATCTTAATCCTGTGTTTGAGTTGAGTCGTAATGGTAGAATTCCTTATCTTGAAGAGGAAAAAGCAATAGTCAAGCATGTCTTCTTCATGGCGAAACATCTGAAAAAATCTCTCAATGAAGCGGCGCGTCGTGGGCGTAGTTGTTTTTGTACCGTAGTTCGTCTTGATGGAGCCTTTGGCTTAGAACATACAATCAATTTTGGTCCAATTAGCGCTGGATTATTTGGATTAACTAAGACTCTTAACTGGGAATGGGAACAAGTATTTTGTCGAGCGATCGATCTGAGTCCCGTCATTGATGCACAAGACTCTGCACATCATATCATAGCCGAGTTACACGATCCCAATCGTTACATTACCGAAGTAGCTTACGGTTCACAAGGACGAGTTACCCTCATCAGTACCCCCTGTTAAGTATGCGGGAACCGTAGAGACGCCCCGTCGGGGCGTCTTTACTACAAATTATCCCATCAGCCCCAAGCATCAATTTCACAACCAATTGGATATATGCCCAATCATAAAAAAATTAATTTTCTTGGTCGTGTTATTGATCAAGAAAAACATGCTCCAATTAGTGGAGCTAAAGTTATACTCAATTTTCCTGGTTCTCCACCCGTTGTTTATACAGATTTAGAAGGAATTTATAGATTTACTGTCAATGCAGATAATCACAATATTTCTCAAGGACAAATAACAGTAGAAGCTGATGGCTACAATACTTCTAACTCAATCATTCAATTATCACAAAAAAGTAAAGATTTAGGTGATATTAAACTTGTTATTCCTTCTGCAAAAAGTAATAACAACATCACTTATTCTTCAAAAAAAAGTGATAATAGTACTAGTGACATGTTAATGCCCATAATGACGGCTTTGATGATAGCATTAGCGACGATTATGATAGCAGTGCTCATCCAACCTTCAACGAGGTCAACACCTCAAGAAATTCTTGAACCATCTAACAATTATAGAAGTTACATACCTGCTCAGTAATTGATTGCGCTCCTCATAAATTTTAGTAGGTAGGGCTAAAGCCCACCATTACTTAATTTGGTGGGTAATGCCCACTCTAATTTAATTGTGTCCACACTAAATAGTTAGCGGTAATACAACTAACTACCTGATTAAAAGCTTAACTAGGATAATTTATGACTGCTACTCAAATTCGTACCTCATCAGTTTTTCTTGTTAGTGGTGGTGCAAAAGGTATTACAGCAAAATGTGCTATCAAATTAGCACAGCACCATCCCTGTAAATTTATTCTTTTAGGTCGTTCAGAACTTCAAGAAAATGAACCAGATTGGGCTAAAAGTTGTTTAGAAGAACCAGCTTTGAAAAAAGCCATCATGGAAAATCTTCTCTCTTTAGGAGAAAAGCCCACACCTATTAGTGTACAAAAGCTGTATAACAAAATTACCTCTAGCCGTGAAATCAAACAAACTTTAGCGGCAATTCAACAAACTGGAAGTCAGGCAGAATATTTAAGTGTTGATGTTACTAATTTAGAGGCTTTACAGCAGAAACTTACCGCTGTGATTGAGCGCAATGGACAAATTACAGGTATTATACATGGTGCTGGTAATTTAGCTGATAAGTTAATTGAAAAGAAAACAGAACAGGACTTTGAGAAAGTTTATACTGCCAAAGTTAAAGGGCTAGAAAATCTTCTTACTTGTGTAAAACCCAGTCAACTTGAATATTTAGTTTTGTTTTCTTCGATTACAGGTTTTTACGGCAATATCGGTCAGTCTGACTATGCAATTGCCAATGAAATTCTCAATAAATCAGCCCATCTCGTCAAGCAGCGCTATCCAGCATGTCATGTAGTAGCTATCAATTGGGGAGGTTGGGATAGCGGTATGGTGACACCAGAATTGAAAAAAGAGTTTGCCCGACGAGGTATTGACATTCTTCCTGTAGAAACTGGGACACAAATGTTAGTCAATGAACTGCATCCTTCTAATCAGGAAACGGCACAAGTCATCATTGGTAGTCCTCTCATACCACCTGCGATCGCTCTAAATACCGAACTGCGCACCTATCGTATCCGTCGTCAACTATCACTCACATCCAATCCTTTTCTACTAGATCATGTAATTGCTGGTAAACCAGTTTTACCAGCTACTTGTGCAGTATCATGGATTGTTGATTCCTGCGAACAGCTTTATCCTGGCTATAGATTTCTCAGTCACACAGATTTTAAAGTTTTGAAAGGAATTACCTTCAACGAAACCCTAGCAAGTGAATATATATTAGACTTGCAAGAAATAGCTAAAACTGATGCGCAAGAAATTGTCTTTCAAGCAAAAATATGGAGTAAAACTACCGAAGGTAAAATCAACTATCATTTCAGTATTGCTCAAGTTCAGCTAGTAAAAGAAATCCCCAATAGCCCCACCTACGAGCAATTAAATCTCAACGAAGACCAAATTATCACTATTACAGGTAAAGACTTTTATCAAACACAAACACCCACAATATTTCCATTATTTCATGGTGCATCCTTCCAAGAACTGCAAAGAGTCTTAAACATTAGCCCTGAAAAAATCACTACACAATGTACTTGGTCTGAAATCAATGATCAACAACAAGGACAATTTCCTGTAGGATGGGTAAATCCTTATTCAATTGACCTAAGTACCCATCCTCTCTGGATATGGATGCAGCATTTTCATCAAGAAATATGTTTACCAGCAGGAATACAAAGATACGAACAATACTCACGTACTCCCTACAACACACCTTTTTACGTTTCTTGTGAAGTTAAAACAAAAACAGCAAGTAGCGTCACCGCCGACTTCATCGTACACGACTCTCAAGGCAAAATCTACTCACGTCTTTTAGGCGGCAAAGGTACTATCATACCCACCCAATCACTGAAAAAGTAATCTCTCTGCGCTCTCTGCGTCTGTTGCGGTTCATCAAAACAAATTCAAAAAGGAAACCACCAGTGGAAAAAATAGCAATTATCGGATTCTCATGCCTATTTCCTGACGCCAAAAACCCCGAAGAATTTTGGCAAAATCTGATCCAACAGAAAAACTCAATATCATCAGTTACTACGAATGATATGGGAGTAAATCCACAAGTGTTTTACGATCCAATCAAAGGTAAATCAGACAAAATATACTCCCTAAAAGGTGCATTTATCCGTGATTTTCAGTTCAATGCCAATGGATACAAACTGCCAGCAGAATTTCTCCAAAGTTTAGATAATACCTTTAAATGGTCACTTGATGTTGCCAAACAAGCTTTGCAGCACAGTGGTTATTTAGACAACGAATCTGTACTTGCCAAATGTGGAGTGATATTAGGCACTCTCTCCTTACCTACCAAATCTTCTAACCAACTATTCGCTCCCATATATGAGCAGGTACTAACATCTGCTGTGAGAGAGCTTTTGCAGCATGAAGAATTTGATTTGCCTTCATTAAACGTAGCTGAAAAAGCCTCGCCACATAATGCGATGATTTCTGGCTTACCAGCGGCGATAATTGCTCAAGCTCTTGCCTTATCTAATATTAATTTTTGTATTGATGCAGCCTGTTCTTCACCATTATATGCTGCAAAATTAGCATCTCATTACTTATGGACGCACAAAGCTGATTTAATGTTGGCAGGAGGAATTAGTTGTGCAGATCCGCTGTTTTTGCGCATGTTATTTTGCGGTATCCAAGGATATCCAGAAAATGACATCAGCAGCCCTTTGGATAAATTGTCTAGAGGGTTGGCGACAGCAGATGGAGCAGGAATGCTAGTGCTAAAACGGCTTAGTGATGCGATTCGAGATGGCGATCGCATTTACGCTACTATCACAGGTAACGGACTCTCGAATGATGGTAGCGGCAAACACCTGCTTAGCCCTAACGCGAAAGGGCAAACGCTTGCTTTTGAACGCGCTTACCAAGAAGCCCAAATTAGCCCGAAAGATATTGATTACTTAGAGTGCCATGCTACAGGCACATTGTTGGGCGACACCACCGAATGCAACTCAGTAGAAACCTTCTTTAGTAAACATCAAGCAAAACCACTTGTTGGTTCTGTCAAAAGCAATGTTGGTCACTTGCTCACAGCGGCTGGTACAGTAAGCATAATTAAAGTACTTTTAAGTATGTCCAAGGGAGTAATTCCAGCCACGATCAATATTACTGACCCCATAGGCGAAGAGAACAATGTAATTTCTCCACAAAGAATTGTGAGAAGTACTACAAACTGGCCTAATAACAAATCTCCAAGACGAGCAGCTATTAGTGCTTTTGGTCTTGGTGGTACAAACGCCCACATGATTCTCGAACAAGGCGCAATTCCCCACTCACAAACTCACCAACTCACAAACTCACCAACTCCCCTAGTGCCTGTCAAAATGGCAATAGTAGGCATGGATGCCTTTTTCGGTTCCTGTAATGGATTAGATGCTTTTGAACGCAGTATTTATGATGGCACACAGCATTTTATTCCCCTACCGCCTAATAGGTGGTACGGTATAGAAGAGCAAGAAAACTTACTCAAAGAGTATGGTTTGGCAGACGGTAAAGCACCTCTTGGGGCATACATTAAAGACTTTGACATCGATAGTGTATCTAGTAAAATCCCCCCTAACGAACTTGCCAAACTCAACTCGCAACAGTTGTTAATGCTTAAGGTTGCGGAACGAGCATTAAAAGATGCGGGAATTAAAGAAGGGGCAAATGTAGCAGTTATTCTTGCCGCAGAGACGGAGTTTTCGGTTCATCAGTTACAGCAACGATGGAATTTGTCTTGGCAGATTAAAGAAGCATTGCTGGCACAGGGTGTCTATTTATCTGATGAAGAACTTGCTCAACTAGAAATCATCGTTAAAGACGGTATTCACAATCCTGTAGAGAGTAGTGAATATGTGAGTTATATTGCCAATATTATGGCAAGTCGTATTTCTTCTTTATGGGATTTTACTGCTCCTACATTCACCATTACTGCTGGGGAAAATTCTACATTTAAGTTATTAGAAGTAGCTCAACATCTACTGACAACGGGCGAAGCAGATGCTGTGTTAGTTGGGGCTGTCGATTTGGCAGGCGGAGTAGAAAATGTTTTGTTGCGCAACCAGTTAGCTCAAGTCAATACAGGTGTACCAACCTTGAGTTATGACCAAAAGGCAAACGGTTGGTTGGTAGGCGAAGGTGCAGGGGCAGTTGTGCTTAAACGTCACGAAACAGCGAAACAAGATAGCGATCGCGTTTATGCTGTGATTGATGCCATTAATTATGATAATAATGCACATAATGTCTGTGAACAAGCTTTGCAAAAGGCTGGTTTCCAACCGACAGATGTTGAATATCTAGAAGTTTGCGGTAGTGGGATTCCTCAAGAAGATGAAGCAGAAATTCAAGGTTTACTTCAAGCTTTTCCTGGTGGTAGTGGTTTAAGCTGTGCGATTGGCAGCGTCAAAGCTAACATCGGTCATACTTATGTGGCATCAGGAATAGCTAGCCTGATCAAAACTGCTTTATGTCTTTACTACAGGTATATTCCCGCAACTCCTAAATGGACTGGGGTCAAAAATCCAGAATTATGGCAGGATAGCCCGTTTTATGTTTCCCCAGAATCTAGACCTTGGTTTTTAGGCAAAGATTCTCAAAAGAGAGTAGCGGCAATTAACAGTATCGGGTGTGATGGTACTTATTCCCATTTAATCTTATCAGAAGAACCTGTCCAGCCAGAACGCAGCAGTAGGTATTTGGAACAAACACCTCTTTATCTGTTTCCAATTGCTGGTAGCGATCACACCGATTTACTAGAGCAACTCAACGCTGTTCTAACTCAGATCGAAAATTGTACAAATTTAGCTCAGACAGCAAGTAAAACGTTTACGAGCTTTAAAGAGCGATCGCCAGCAAATTACGTCCTCACGATTCTTGGACGCAACAAAAACGAACTAGTAAAAGAAATAGAATCAGCCATAAAAGGTGTGAATAATGCCTTTGAACGTGGAGAAGATTGGCAAACACCGCTAGGCAGTTATTTCACCGTTAAACCATTGGGCAAAAGGGGAGGAGTCGCTTACGTTTATCCTGCTGCCGTCAATTCTTATTTGGGTATTGGGCGTAATCTCTTCCGCTTATTCCCTAGAGTTCACAACGACTTAGTAATCAAAAGTCTGTACAGCCTTTTCGCTGAAGTGTCCAAGCTAGTCTTTCCCAGAAGCTTAAATAAATTATCACCCAGGCAATTAGAAAATCTCGAACAGCAATTACTCAATGATTCCTTGGCAATCTTAGAAACTGACATGGCATCTGCCCGATTAATTACAACAATTATCCGAGATGATTTCCAAGTTAAGCCAAAATTCATCTTTGGATATAGTCTGGGCGAAACTAGCATGATGTCTTCTACTGGAGTATGGAGTGACTTTAGCCAAGGGATTAAAGCCTTTCACCAATCCCCTCTGTTTGCAGATAGAATATCAGGACCTAAAAATGCTGTACGTGAGTACTGGGGATTACCACCAGTACAACAAGCGCCGGAAGATGATATCTGGAGTACATACTTGCTCATGGCGACTCCAGAGCAGGTGAGAGAATGTCTCAAACATGAGCCACAAGTTTATTTAACTCAAATTAATACACCAGAAGAGGTATTAATAGCAGGTGAAACAGCCGCCTGTCAGAGAGTAATTAAAAAACTGGGCTGCAACATTTTCCGTGTTCCCTTCAACCACGCAATTCATTGCGAACCGATACAGGCAGAGTATGACGAAATAGTCAAAGTCAACACCTTACCATCTCAAAACATCTCAGACGCTATCTTTTATTCCAGCGCTGGGTATAAACCCATTACACTAGATAGTAATGTAATCGCTCATAGTCTAGCGACAACTCTGTCTCAACAAGTTGATTTTCCTCGACTAGTAAACCGAGTCTACGAGGATGGAGCAAGAATCTTTATCGAAGCAGGATCTGGGAATGTCTGTTGTCGATGGGTTGATAAAATCCTCGAACATCAAGAACACATTACAGTAGCTTTGAACAGAAGAGGTACTGACGACCATACCTCTATTGTCAGAGCATTAGCAAAACTCCTCAGTCATCAGGTTTCTGTAGATTTATCTCCACTATATCAAAAGGTACAAGAAACCTCTAGTGCAAGTAAATTAACTACTAGAACTGTAACTTTAGGTGGAAACAGAATTGCTGCCACAATTTTAAGCGAAAATAACCGCCTACTTTGCCAAAATTTAGCCAACAAACTACCGCTATCTTCAACAGAAATCTTCACAAGTGTGCAACAAAGTCCTAGTGAGATTAATAGTAGTAGTAATTTACAACACATTCCCGCATTCAACACCGAAGTAAAGGAAGTTCAAATGAAAGATAGCGACAATAACAATTTTGAAACTGAAGATAAGTTACAATTTTATGAGTCATCCGCAACTCAAGAAATAACTTCAAAAACCATTACATCTTCATCTATTGCCAATCAAAACTTTAATTACCTAGACAGCGTACACGAAATTATCAACTCTCAGTATCAACAATTAAATGCTAACAACTCCCGTGTTACTAAATCCCACGCTGCTTTCTTAAAAGCTAGACATGAATTTAGCCAACAAATCAGCGAAATCATTGAATTACAAATCGCCTGTGCGGAAAACTTGCTGAGACAATAGTTAATAGCTAATAGCTAATGGTTAATAGCTAATGGTGCAATTAGCTATTAACTATTAGCAAACTAAAATTCAAAATAGCTACATCATTCAAGGAATAACTGTCGTGACAATAGATACTGTACTAAGTAAACATGATAATGGACTAAGTTATGCTAACTCCTTCAATCAAAATCTGATTTGGAAAGGTGCTTTAGATTGTGTATCTTTTGAGCCAGCAGATGTTAAAAAAAAGTTGCAAATTTTGCACAAACCTTGCTACATAGTTAGAGTAGCAGGAAAAATTGGTGTAACAAACGTTGGTTATTTGTGTTCTAGCGATAATGGTACAGGACAAGTAGAGCTACTAATAGCTGTTCCTCCAATTTCAACTCAAAATTTGGGAGAGCAAAGTTTTCTTTCCTTTTATGGTGTAAAATACGCTTATGCTACAGGAGCAATGGCTGGTGGTATTGCTTCTGAAGAAATGGTTATTGCTCTTGGGAAAGAGAAAATTTTGAGTTCCTTTGGTGCAGGTGGTTTAAGTGCAGAACGTCTTGAAGCAGCTATTAACCGTATTCAAGCAGCCTTACCTAATGGTCCTTATGCTTTTAATTTAATTCACAGTCCCAATGAACCAACTAATGAACGTCGTGCGGTAGATTTATATCTCAAATATGGAGTAAGAACAGTAGAAGCTTCTGCATTCCTAGATTTGACTCCTAATATAGTTTATTACCGTGTTGCAGGGCTGAGTTTGAACGCCGCTAATGACATTGAAATTAAAAATAAAGTCATGGCGAAAATTTCCCGGCGCGAAGTTGCTACTAAATTTATGCAACCAGCACCAGCAAAAATTCTCAAAGAACTCGTTGAACAAGGACTAATTAGTGAGTTACAAGCCAATCTTGCCGCTAAGATACCAATGGCAGATGATATTACTGTCGAAGCTGATTCAGGTGGTCATACAGACAATCGCCCCCTAGTTTGTCTGCTACCTTCTATTTTAGCTTTAAGGAATGAAATTCAGGAAAAATATCGTTACTCAACACCCATTAGAGTTGGAGTAGCAGGAGGAATCGCCACACCACAATCAGCCATAGCTGCTTTTATGATGGGTGCTGCTTATGTTATGACTGGTTCAATTAATCAGTCTTGCGTTGAAGCCGCAACTTGTCAACATACAAAGCAAGTGCTAGCTCAAGCAGAAATGGCTGATGTCATGATGGCTCCAGCAGCAGATATGTTTGAAATGGGGGTGAAGCTTCAAGTTTTGAAAAAAGGAACTATGTTTCCTCTCCGTGCGCAGAAACTATATGAGATATATAGGGGTTATAACTCAATTGAAGAAATCCCGCCTGCGGAAAGAGAGAAATTAGAAAAACAAGTTTTTCGTCAGAGTCTTAATGAGGTATGGGAATCTACTGTTGCTTATTTATCTAACAAAAATCCCGCCAAACTAGCGAAAGCAGCTAACAATCCCAAAATGAAAATGGCTTTAATTTTTCGCTGGTATTTAGGGTTATCTTCTCGCTGGTCTAGTTCTGGAGAAAAGGGTCGAGAAGTAGATTATCAAATTTGGTGTGGTCCGGCTATGGGTAGCTTTAATGATTGGGTACGAGGTTCCTATCTTGCTGATGCAAATAATCGTCGAGTAGTAGATGTAGCTAATCATATCATGATTGGATCTGCTTATTTGTACCGCATTCAAAATTTAAAAATTCAAGGACTACAAATCCAAGATTACTACAGTCAGTATTTTCCAGTTTGTTCTACGGGGGAGATGTAAAAACTATGAGTCCAAAACAGTCTTATACGGCAGAAGAAATTCAAGCATGGATGGTATCTCATCTTGCTAATATACTTAAAATCCAACCAGATGAAATAGATGTTCAAGCATCTTTAGACAATTACGGTTTGGACTCAACCCAAGCAATGCTTCTTGTTACCCAAGCTCAAAAGAGGTTTGGCTTTGAAGTGTCTCCGATGCTGCTTTGGCATTACCCAAATATAGAAGCACTTTCACAACGTTTAGCCGAAGAGTCACAAGAAGCACAATTGGACACAGAGGTTCAAGATACAGATAATTTGCACAAAACAAATCTTTCTGTAGTTAAGAATGTATCCCTGGATTTAAGTGCTGAAGCTGTTCTTGATGAGTCTATCCGCCCTAAATCTACTTATAACCCAGATAAACTGGATAACGTCTTTTTAACCGGAGGAACAGGCTTTTTAGGAGCTTTTTTAATTCATGAACTGCTACAAGAAACTGATGCAGATATCTATTGCTTAGTGCGTGCTGCAAATCAAGAAGAAGGTAAGCGTAAGCTAAAAGAGAATTTGCAACAATACTCAGTTTGGGTAGAAGAATACAGTCCTAGAATCATCCCTGTGATTGGAGATTTATCTCAGCCACTTTTAGGTATTAGTACTGAAGGATTTGAAATGTTGGCAACTAATCTTGATGCCATCTATCACAGTGCTGCTACGCTTAATTATGTTTTTCCTTACTCTGCATTGAAGAAACCCAATGTTCTGGGAACTCAGGAAGTGTTACGCTTGGCTTGTACATTTAAAGTCAAGCCTGTACACTATGTTTCTAGTGTGGCAATTTTTGAATCACCTGTTTATGCTGGTCAGGTTGTTAAAGAACAGGATAGTTTTGATCATTGGGAAGGTATCCATTTAGGCTATTCCCAAACTAAATGGGTGGCAGAAAAGTTAGTTAAGATTGCGGGTGAGCGTGGACTTCCTGTTACTATTTATAGACCACCATTAATTGGTGGGCATAGTGTTACAGGTGTGTGTAATACTGATGATTTTATTAGCTTGATGGTTAAGGGTTGTCTGGAGATGGGTGCTTTTCCAGATGTTGATTATATGATGGATATGTCTCCGGTTGACTATGTGAGCAAGGCGATCGTTTATCTATCTAGAAAGAAGGAATCTTTAGGTAAGGCTTTCCACTTGCAGCATCCCCAACCTGTGGCTTTGAAAACGTTAGTTGATTGGATGCGCTCTTTTGGTTTTCCTATTCAGGTGATTCCTTACGATCAATGGCAGGCTCAGTTGATTAATAATGTGTCTTCTGTTGATAATTCTCTGTATACATTGCGACCATTCTTGCTAGCGCGTTGGTCTAAAGAGCAACTTACTATACCGGATTTATACTTGCAAGCTCAAAGACCGATAATTAGTTGTCAAGATACGCTCTTATCGCTTGCTGGCAGTTCTATTGTTTGTCCTCCTATCGATGCGCGATTGTTTATGACTTATTCTTCTTACTTGATTGAGAGTGGTTTCTTTAATGTAGCTTAATGTTCATCCGCCTGCAGTCAACTGCAGGCTAATAGCTAAAGTCTTCTTTAGAAGACTAAATACTTAATAGACATAGCAGTGAAAAACTATATATGAACGTGCGGCGTTCTACAAGGGTTGAAGACAACGCATAATTAATTTTTGGAGATATCTAATCAATGTTTTCAGTCCACTTAAGTGGACTTAAGCTATTAGACCGGAAATTTATTTCTGGGCATTTTGTGTATAAAATAAAATAAGTGTTTGTATTTCATTCCCTGACGATCGCCAGGGAATAATAATATTAATACTGCCAAGTTGATAGTTGCAAATCAGTACCTTCTACAGCAACTGCTGCAACAGCATTTTCATCTGGTACAAGCTCTAAAAGAGTCCATTGTTGTTCGGTAATTAGTTTTGCACCTTCTGTTGGAGTTAATGCAACTTCGATTTGCTCTAGTTGAGCAAGTCCGACTCCTGTTGCTTTTAAGTATGCTTCTTTGCATGTCCAATAACGGAAAAACATTTGTTGCATTTGGTGGGGAGGAAGCTCGCGCATTGTTTCATACTCTCTGGCACAGAAGTATCGTTTGGCGAGGGTAAGAACGTCTGATACTGGACGGATATACTCTAAGTCTACGCCTACAAGGCGATCGCAACTTACTGCACATAAAGCTAATCCTTGAGAGTGAGTTAAGTTAAACCATAGCTTACTCTCATTTATGGTATCATCTAACACTGGTTTGCCCAGTGGTTCATAACTAAATTGCAACTGTTGTGGGGCAATATTTAGGTATTGACCGAGTATAGTTCGCAATATACCACGACCAGCAATGAAACGCTGTCGATGCTGTTCTTTATAGAACCGCTTAGCCCGACTAAGTTCATCACTAGAGAGAGTTTCAGTTAAAGAAAGCAATTGTGCTTCCGTTGTGTCTAAGTCAATTCGCCAAACATGGACATGATTCTGCAACAAGGTTAAATCTGCTGGTGCAGGCAGCCACGGATAATTAACAGCAGTCATTGAGTTAATAGTAAAAATAGCCAATAAGTGGATTGTGGAGGAGATTGATAAGGTTAGTTTCCCTGACGCGCCGCCATACCCGTCCCCTGTCAATTGTCGTCTTCAACAAAAGTGTTCGCTGATTCATTGTCCCCGTGCAAGAAATGCAGATGATGGTTAGATTGATCTCACTTTCCACCATTCGGGTACAAACTGGAAAACCTTAATCTAAAATCTCGAATCGTAGGTTAAGCAGCGTTGTGGAAATCAGATTTGCTGTTTCACTTTCCCGTAATTATACAATTTTTTCCTCTCTTGCTCTCATAGTATTTTTGTAAAGGATTGTAAATTGTTATGAGGAGACAGGAGTTAGTCGTAGAGACGCTCCGCCGGAGCGTTTGTACAGGAGGCTGGAGACGGAAAAAATCCATTTTGGGTTGAGTGAGAACTGTTATGATATAAAGATTGAAGAGTATCAGCTGCTTGGCGGTGTTTCTCTACAACCTGGGGTGGAGAAAGCACTTGAGCTTTCTCGATGTAACGATTCACCCAGATACTAAATTCATTGAGAGAGCAAGGCGGCAATGGTACTGTATAATCAACGTATTCAGGTTTGGTAAAACTATCCCAGCTGGGGAATGTTACCTCAAGCAAGCACAGAGTCAGAAATTTTGGCTACTGTTGAAGCGGTGGCTTCGGGGTTAGTGGTGCTGCACCCAGATGTTGTCGAGTATTTACTTCCTTTAACAGAATCGAGTTGGCGCTCAAAAGTGGTGATGAATCCCGTACCGAAGTTGTTACTTTTGGTGTATGACTATGTTAAATTATGCTTTAAAACGTCGATACTCACCTGGAGATTGACCGAGTAGACGCTTGAAAGCTCGGCTAAATGCAGCTTCTGATTCGTAGCCAATCAACGTAGCGATCGCACTCAAATTCATATCACTCGAATGCAACAGCCTCACCGCCTTATGCATTCGCCAACGGCTCAAGTATTGCACGGGAGATTCACCTACCAACGCCTTGAACCGAGCGGCAAATGCCGAACGCGATAAATTGACTTTTTGCGCCAGCGATTTCACCGTCCAAGGTTCCTCTGGTTTTTGATGAATCAAGCCCAGTGCCAAACTAATCTGGGGATCAACTAAAGCACGCAGCCATCCACCCTCATGTTCATCCAAACTAGTTATGTACGCTCTGACTGCTTGAATGAAAAGAATACTGGATAGATGGGCAATCATCATCTCAGCACCAGGGCGGCTTATACTACTTTCACACGCAATAAATTGTAGCGTAGTATCAAGCCATTCAACGGGTCCTTCTTCACCTTTGATATGGATGAGGGGCGGCAGAGCCAATAGGAGCGGATTTGTTTCTCGTTGTGCAAAGCTGGCTCGACCACATAATACTGTAGCAGGTACGCCACCACCGCCATAACTTAAGCTAAGTTGTCCTTGACAGGGACGATTCGCTAGTAACTCTGGCAGGGTAACAACTGTACTATCTAGGGCATCGCGCAATGTATGTCCGATTCCCATAGGAAGAACAATCAAATCTCCACCTGCGAGTGGGATTGGCTTCTCCATACCATCGACTTCTAACCAGCAACTACCACGAGTTACCACATGAAACGATGCATCCTTCATGGGATCAACGCGAATGCCCCACGGTGCAGATAGTTCTGAGCGACAGTGAACTGTGCTGTGGAGTTGAACAGCTTTGAGTACTTCCGTCAGGGCATCCATTACTGAATTATCTAAGCACAATCTAAAACTGGACTATCTGCAATAAATTATAGCTTTTATATCATGGTTAGTCCATAGCTTTAAGAGTTACAGATATATATAAGTTAAGTTTTGGAGCATTCTCAAATGACGATCGCGATCGCAACTCCAACAGGAAATATCGGTAGTCGAGTCACTCAACTTTTAATCAAAGCAGGTGCAAAGATTACGCTGTTGGTGAGAAATCCCGACAAGCTAGATCAAGTAGTACGTGAATATGCCACAGTACATCAAGGTTCTTTACAAGATGTAGACTTTGTGGTGGAAGCAACGCAAGGAGCAAAAGCTTTGTTGTGGGTGACTCCCTACAACTTTGCTACAGACAATCTGCGGGCTTGGCAAAGTCATTTGGGTGACTGTGTGGCAAAGGCTGTGCAAAAGAATCAGATTCCCTATGTTATGAATATCTCTAGTAACGGCGCACAACTGGCAGAAGGAATGGGACCAATTTCTGGACTTCATGCGATCGAACAAAAGCTCAACCAAGTGGCAACAAACATTATTCATCTGCGTCCAGGATTTTTTATGGAGAATTATATTACGCAACTTGAAGCATTACAGACGCAAAACAGTGTATTTATGCCGATTCCAGGCGCTCAACGTATTTCCATGATTGCAACTCGTGATATTGCTGAAGTTGCGGCAAACTGGTTACTGAATCGTTCATGGAGTGGACAATTAATTTTAGGGTTGCATGGTCCTGCCAACATCAGTTTTGACGAAGCTGCTACCATTATTGGAAAGGAACTTGGCAAACCAATTACACATGTGCAAATTACTTTGGATCAGTTTCGCCAGTCATTGCTGAACATTGGCGCAACATCTGATGTCGTCAATCAGTACGCTCAGATGTGGCAAGCCATTAGCCACCCTGATTATACGCCGGCAGAACCCCGCACCGACGAAACAACTACTCCCACAACACTGGCTGAATTTGTGCGTTCAAGGCTATGCTAAGATTTGTGTTGAAATATGGAGGAAAGTAATGCGATTACTACTAGCAGGAGTGATTGCCAGTTTTGGATTGTCGTCACTACTAGTAGCTCAAGCACAACAGCAAGTGTCTGATACCCAAGTTGCTGCGATGGTAGAAGCACTGCGACAGGCTGCACCGAAAAGTGGTCCTAGTAAAGGATATTACAGTGCATGGCAAGTCAAGCCAGAAACTCTCAAAGGCTGGGCAAAATTTTGTTTCAAACAGGAAGTCACACCCACGCAGTTTGAAAACGATGCCGCTTTAGCACGTAAAGTTGTATCATGCATTACCCGCCGTGAGTTAAATAAGCAGTTTAAGGGGAATAATGAAACTGCGGCTGTGCAAGGTGTAGCCTGTTGGTGGATGACTGGCAACTACACGGGTTGTAACAGTGGTTTCACGGCTGATTATGTGAAGCAAGTTGCTAATTTTTACAAGCAACAGCGTTCTAAACCTGTATCTAACGCACCAAAACCTGCGGCTAGCCCATCCCCAGTACAATAATATTTGTAGAGACGTTGCATGCAACGTCTCCACAGAAATTTGGGGTAAACAAATTATTGTGCGCCTGCTGTAATGATTTGTTGTACAGTTAACCGTAATTCTGGAAAAGTGGAAGAAGCGATCGCCATGTTTCCTTCATATACTGTTTCTTCATAAAGTCCCTCAACTAATATCAGCACGCTCACTCTGTTAGTTTGTGGGTTAACAATCCAATATTCAAAAATTCCCCTAGCGGCATACTCTGAACGTTTGTAACGGTAATCCCTATCTTCGTTTACTTTCCCAGGAGAGACAACTTCAACAACCAAGGCTGGAGGCGGCATATCCAAAGTGATAGTGGAGCGCGTTGCACCTTGTAAAGCTGTTGCAAGTTCTTCAGTTAACACAATTAAGTCAGGGATGCGAGTTGTAGCACGATATCCACTAACAACTATTTCCGCTTTATTGCTCAATCTGTTAAGAGGAACAAACTTGAGCAACTGTGAGAGCAAAAATAGAGCGATTTGAACATTTTTCGGACTTTCTGGTGGCATTGCAACTAACTCTCCTGCCACCAGCTCATATCGGGTGTCAGTGCCATCGTCGTAATTCAGGTACTCCTCAAGAGTCCATCGTTTGGAGGTTATGGTCATTTTTGGCGGGGAGTTACATACTGAGATTTTACCAAACGCTCATCCCAAGTGTTGTAATTCCTTGGCGATCGCTTCTTCTATACTCTGGTTTTCTTTGATTTTGCTTAAGGCAACAGCTACGATTGAAGCAAGTTCTGCCGCTGTTTGATATGCTTGTTTAATATCCGCTTTTTTTTGCTTGCTCATAACCAAATTTGGAAGTATACTGCTTGTTGCCATATAGAATACAATTGACAGCAGTTACTACACTTCATCCAGTCGGCTCACCCAATCGGGTGATATTCATGATGTAGAGACGTTCCATGGAAAGTCTCTACAAATACAATTGGCTATAACGCCAAATGTCAAACATTCACTGGCTGTCTACCTTTTTCTTTTGAATAATAACCTTCTTCAACTGTTACCTGTGGCAATGTTTCTTTGCCTGTAATTAATCTTGCACCACGATTGCGGGTGAAATAGTTCCAACCCCACTGAATCATTACCACTAACTTGTTATCAAACTCAATTAAAAAGTAGATATGAATTAACAACCAAGATAGCCATGCTAAGAAACCTGTAAATTTGATGAAGCCCAAATCTACAACTGCAGAGTTTCGCCCAATCACTGCTAAACTACCTCGATCAACATAATGGAATCGTGGCATTGTGTTACCTTTGAGTCGTTGTTTAATTAGTGACGCGACGTATTGCCCTTCTTGCATCGCTACAGGTGCAACACCAGGTAGAGGTTTACCGTTTTGATGGGCAAAATTTGCTAAGTCACCAATGACGAAAATATTGGGGTATCCTTTGATACTCAAGTCTGGTTCCACAATTACTCTACCAGCGCGATCGCATTCTACACCTGTACCTTGAGCCAGTACTTTTCCTAGTGGTGAAGCTTTGACACCTGCTGCCCATAATACAGTCTTAGCAGCTATCTGCTTGACCTCATCACCTTGTTTGAGCGTGATAATATCTCCTTCAATATTTGTTACCAAAGTTTTTGTTTGAACGGTGACACCCAACCGTGTCAGGGATGCTTCTGCTTGTTGTGATAACTCTGGCGCAAAGGGAGGTAAAACGCGATCTAATCCTTCCAGTAGCAAAACTCGTGTTTCGTTCGTGTCAATGTTGCGGAAGTCTTCTTTCATTGTGTGGTAAGCTACTTCTGCGATCGCACCTGCTAATTCCACACCAGTAGGGCCACCACCAACAACGACAAAAGTTAACCAACTACTACGTTTTTCTGGATCGGTTTCCTTTTCCGCTGCTTCAAACGCCATAAAAATACGGCGGCGCATTTCAATCGCATCTTCCACAGTTTTTAAACCAGGCGCAAATTCTTCCCACTCATCTTTGCCAAAATAGGAGTGCTTTGCCCCTGTCGCCACAATTAAAGAATCGTAAGGTATTTCTTCCTCGCCCATGATAACTTTTTGTGCTTGAGGGTCAATATCATTGACTTCTCCAAGTAGCACTTTCGTATTCTTGCTTTTACTCACTATGGAACGCAGTGGGGACGAAATATCAGCAGGGGATACAGTACCTGTAGCTACTTGATATAGCAGTGGTTGAAATAGGTGAAAGTTACGTTTATCAATCAGAGTAACATTGACATTAGCATCACTTAATGCCTTTGCCGTATAAAGTCCACCAAAGCCACCGCCAACAATGACTACTTGATGTGGTGGTTGATTTTCGCCTGCCATCATAAGATTGATGTCCTAGTATTGAAGTTTCTACATCATTTTTAATAAATTTTAAACAATTTCGCCAGATCATTTTGTTTGTTTTTTACTTTCTTTTCAATTTAAATGTATTTAAAGATACGAATAAATTATCATGAATTTTGCATAAACTTTAGTTAGAGCCAAGACTGGTGGTGTAGGTTTAAACCCTTACTTAGCAAGTAGAAGATGTGATTGAGCGGCTGATCCACTGTTTACAAAAAAACAGAGGGTTTTACCGAAAGATTTTATATTGTCTCTGTGAGTAACTATATCTAATGTAAAAATAACTACTTACTTTAATAGAGATAATAGTTGAGTTTTGTAAAGATGATGGCATCTTGACAAAACCATCAAGTATAGATTATGAAAAAATTCCGCAAAATCAAAACAGTACTTATTGCAAGTATGGTTGCTGCCCTGATCGTATTTGGATCTCCAGCAATGTCTTATAGTGTAGAATGGGCATCTCATCAGATCCGTAAAGACAGTAATTCATCAAATCAAGCTAATTCTGTTCTTGTTCCCATCAACAGCAAACTTCTCATGAGCAACAATATTCCTGCATCTGGAATAAAGGTGAGAAAAAACGTTGTTGACTTGACACCAAAACAGAGAAAGGCATTCGTTGATGCTGTGCGAACATTAAAAAATACAGTTCCCTCTGGTAGCAAACTAAATAGGGCTTGCTGACAAAGTAGAAAAAGGTAACACTGTGCGGATTGTAAACCTTATACGTCTTGTTAAGTGCAAGAAA
>NZ_JACXAE010000008.1:33881-40694 GCF_014698965.1 Iningainema tapete BLCC-T55 | reverse complement strand
GGAATGGAGTAATTGTCTGATTTACTCCATTATATCCTGGCTAATCCCAGTATTTTATTACTTAGTTAAATGGCTGCGATCATGTAAAGCCAATCCAATGAAACGCACCGCCGCCAAGATTCCAACAGCCGCCATTAACACTGGTGATATATCAATATAAGTATCCCCATCGTTCAAATTTGGATCATCAACACCACTTTCTAGCTCATCAATCATTCGCTTTGCCAGCATTGGATTGCCACCAGCACGGCTAGCTAACTCCGCTACACGGTGTGAGGGAAGTGAGAGATTCCTCACAGAAACTTCTTTCCAAATAAGCGATCGCGTGTCTGCTTCAGTCAGTGGCTCCAGCTTCAGCCTTGGCATTTTGAAAGATACACCTTCCAAATCCCGCTTAGTTCCCAGCAATAGCATGATTATTCCCGCTTCCTGTAACCCTTCAAGCCAATACTTCAATGAGGCAGGAAAGCGATGAACGTTATCGGCAATCAAAATTATGCCATTGATATTCTGAGCAATTTCCTCCTTTAACCGATCAATCGTGAGAGGCTTGCCATCCTCATTCACAATCGGACAATCAATCTGTTGTGCGATCGCCACCAAGCAAGCTTTCACACTACCCGTGTAGATAGCATAAACCGCGTCAAGCTCAGTTTGTACCAGTTTGGCTAAGTGAGTTTTACCCATCCCTGGTTCCCCAATTAGCATCAAACTATTCCCTTCTCCAAGGTTACTAACAACTCGCTTAGTAAGAGAGGCGCGGTAATCCTGGCGGTTGTGATGCGCTCGCACTCTTTTATTAGAAGTTGTGCGTGTGCGCTCCACACTAGTGGCATCTTCCAAATCTTCACTATCTTCTGATAACTCTACTGAAACTGAGCGATCAGATTTTGAGCGAAAAAATCCGGGTCGTGCTGCTCTTTTCTCGTTTCAACTAAATGGTTTAATTTATTTTGAGAACGTTCCACCTTTTGACGTAAATCTTCGGGCAACTTATCCGGATTCTCCAAAAAGAAGCTTAAAAGCTCCTTTTCACCGCTCAGAATAGAGGCTGCTCTTTCCGCCGTAAGACGCCCAACCACAGCTAAGTCATTTTGTGCTGTATTGCTGTAAGATTCCGCACCAATATTTAAGGTGCTGCTTGGTGCGGAATCATCAACTATTGCAGCTGATTCCTCCGATTGCTGAGAAATCTGGGTTGTTCCTGCAACTGCTAAAGCCGACTTTTCACACTCCGCCTTCCACTCAGCGATGTACTTTGAAACATCGCGGTTACTTCCTCCGGTGCGCTCTCGCACCACATCACGAGTAATTTTTTTATTTTCAGCTTGTATATTATGGCAAGCTTCAAAAACTTTTTCTCTAAGACTTTTCTCTTCACTCATGGTGCAATAATGGTACTGTATTAATGAAATTTTAAAGTCCGCACCATCGCTACCATAACCGTATTATTACTGTGGTGCTAGTAAATATTTTTTCTAATAAAATGCACCAAATAGTTGGTGCGAGACTTTTTTACAGCTGTGTCTACAGCACAATATGGTAGTTTTGTCAAATATCTATTGCTGAAAAAATATGATAGTATTCAGAACTACCTAGAAAAAGAAATTGCCAGTCCACACAGTAGGGCGGCAATGCTGAAACATCGGTATGTAGGCTAGCGTATATGTGAAACAGCCAGATGAGGCATGAGTAAATGAGTCAGCAGTTATCTAAAACATGGAAGCGTGTGACAGGCGCATTCTCTGCCGAGACGGTAAATACAACAACTGAGTCCGCCAAGGCAGTTTTGGAACTGGGAAAAACTCTCAAAGAGCAAGGCTCAAGTATAGAAGTTCTCAAACCACTTTTGTCCCAGTCTTCATCACTATTGGAAGTGTTGTGTTCACCAGAGGTGCAATTATTGGGTGCAGGTTTGCCTTTTGTGGCGATCGCAACTACTCTGCTCAAGTTGTATCGCGAAAAAACTCGCCAAGAACTATCTCTAGAAGAATGCGTGGTTATAGTCACTCAAGCAGCTTATCTAGAAAGTTTTAAAGAGATTATATCAGAACACCAGTCCCTCTTAACTAATTGGAAAAACAAATTTAATACTACAGCCGTCAAAAAAGAACTAAAAAAACTTGATGAATTTGAATTAGATACTCAAGCAGCAGAAGTAGCAATTTCTTCTTTCCCCAATTCTCAATTAGCCAAAGAATTTAATCACGCATTCTCCCAGGCATTACAACAAGTAGGACAACCTGCAAATGAAGCAGAGGAACTTACACAACAAGTAGCACGAAATACGGAGCGTCACTTTTTTAGAGCTTTAGCAGAAGCACGCGATTCTGTCAAACCATTAGTAGAATTATATAATAATGGAGGCATAGAAGTACTTAAAAAATATGATAGTATTCGGAATTATCTAGAAAAAGAAATTGCCGACAAACCCCGTGAACTAGTATTCGAGGAAAATTTTTCATTTGCAGATATTTATGTAAAACCAAAGGTAAGAAAAGTAGACTCTAATGGTAAAATAAACGACATAAAAACTTTTTGTTTGGAAAATTGGGCTAAAAATCTTCTCCTCACTAAAGACCCTAATAAGCAAGAAAAAGTGATATTTATTCAAGGAGGACCAGGAAGAGGTAAAAGTATTTTTTGTCGTATGTTTGCGGATTTAGTGCGACGTGATGAATATCGCAGGTGGATACCTATTTTGATTCGCTTACGCGACATAGATGAATTTCAGCTAAGTTTTAAAGATACCTTGCGCTCAAGGATAAATGAATCTTTTGCAGAAAATCCAGGTTGGCTAAGTGACGCCCATATCAAGTTTCTCTTTATTCTTGATGGCTTTGATGAGTTACGTATTGAACGTAGTAATAACCAAAGTGTAAAAGGGTTTATCAGGCAAGTAGGGTCATTTCAACGTGATTATGCAAACAAGCATCGAGTGATAATTACAGGTAGAGGGATGGCTTTACACGGCATTGATGATCTACCAGATAATTTGGAAAGGGTAGAAATTGCCGAAATGGATTCTGAAATGCAAAACCAGTGGTTTACCAATTGGCGTCTTCAGTTTGATACTCAAAAAACAACACAATTTCAACAGTTTTTACAAGATGAAAATAACTGTCCAGAACAAGTAAGTGAATTAGCAAAAGAACCACTATTATTGTATATGTTAGCAGCAATGCACCGTGATGATAGTTTGGACATAAGCAAATTTGAGCAAGCTACTAGTACAGCTGCAAAAATCCTTATTTATGAACAAGCATTAAATTGGGTGTTGACAAAACAGCGTTCTGACAAGCATTACAGTGACTTAAATTACGAACTAACAAGACAAAAGCCAGAAGCATTACGGCGACTGTTAGCAGAAGCAGCGGTGTGTGTCGTGCAGTCAGGTGGAGAAAGTGCTTCTATAGAAATGGTGCGAGCAAGATTAGAGGAAGATGATGAAGCAAAAAAATTAATCACAATAGCCGAGGAAGAACTGGGAAAAGAAGCGCTAAAAAATACATTGTGTGCTTTTTATCTCAAGCCTAATCAAAGTGGTGGAGTTGAGTTTTTCCACAAGAGTTTTCGCGAATTTCTTTGTGCTGAACGGCTGAAAGAAAGTCTGGAGGAATGGACAGAACTTGGACGGCGAGGTAAAACTTTCAATATTGATGACAAGCAACTCTATGAGGAAATTTACGATTTACTTGGCTATGGTGGACTAACACCAGAAATTGTAGAATATCTGATGGGCTTGCTAACAAGTAAAGAATTTTTACCAGAGCAATTGTTTCAGCGTTTAGAATATTTTTATCATCGTTGGTGTGACGGGGAATTTATTGACTCTACAGAAGAAACTTTACCTCAAAAAAAGGCGCGGCAATTACAAAAGCAAGGAATTAAGCTAGGTCAGCGTCAGGTGGATACTTATGCAGGGCTAAATGTAATGATTTTACTCCTAGAGTTGCACCGTTATGCACAAGAAAGAGATGATTTGAAAGAGCAAATTGTCTTTCGTCCTTGTGGAAAAAAAAGTTCTTTTGATTCAGAACGGCTACTTCGTGTGATTGGCTGTAGCTACTGTATTAGTACCACTGCTTTTATTGAGATAATACGCTTCTTCCTCAGTGGCGCATACCTCAGTGGCGCAAACCTCAGTCGCGCAGACCTCAGTGGCGCAAACCTCAGTGGCGCAGACCTCAGAAGCGCATACCTCAGAAGCGCATACTTCAAAGGCGCAAACCTCAGTGGCGCATACCTCAGTAGCGCATACCTCAGTGATGCAAACCTTAGTGGCGCAAACCTCAGTCGCGCAAACCTCAGTCGCGCAAACCTTAGAGGCGCAGACCTCACAGGCGCAGACCTCACAGGCGCAGACCTCACAGGCGCAGACCTCACAGGCGCAAGAAACCTAACTTCAAAACAAGTAAAAGCCACTAATAACTGGGAGCAAGCAATCTACGATCGCGAATTCCGCGAAAAGCTTGGATTGTCTTTAGAGTGAGCGCTTGGTAGTAGTTGGTGTTCGTGATTGTGGATACATTTAGGATGGAGTAGAGGAAGATGTTGGCTCCTTACCATTGTCTGTTGTGGTGCTTTAATCTCCTGACATTAAAGCTTCTAATTGAGCTAGTAATTTCTCTACTTTAGCTTTTTTCTTGGGGTCATCCCAAACCTTAGCCTTCTTAAATCGACCAAATGTTTCATCTACTCGCTCTTTAAGTGACGGTGTAAGAAGCGTGGGTGATGATTGCTGTAATTCTTTAATATGAAGTTTGATTTCGCTTAGTGATAGATTATTGTTTATTGCTTGAGTAAGTAATTCAGTACGTTGTTGCTTTGAAGTTACCCTGGCGATCGCTCGTGCTTTGGTGTACTCAAGTTTTCCTTGACGCAGGACTTCTAACACATCATCGGGGAGATTTAACAGGGGAAGGCGGCTCGTGCGGAAGCTTTCGGCATTAAAAGAGCCGACACCAGATAATAGAGATTCAATTATTTCCATCTGACGGGAAACGTTTTCCGTCAACTCCAAACCACGTTTTTTCGCGTTGGCTGCTTGATTGAGAAGTGAGATTACCGACTCTGTACTAATATCAAGTTCTATTTTCAGTAATTCAAGTATACCCTCGGTTTCTTCAACTGGATTTAGGTCTTCGCGTTGTAAGTTTTCTAAAAGAGCTACTTGCAGAGCTTGTTTATCAGTGAAATCTTTAATGACGATTGGCACTTCAGTAAGTCCTACATCTTTAGCAGCCCGAAGTCGCCTTTCTCCTGCTATTAGTTCGTATTCTCCATTTTGTTGAGTCCGAACTAGTAAAGGTTCTAAAATCCCATGTTCGCGTACTGATTGAACAAGCTGTGCCATCTTTTCTGTGTCAAAGTAGCGGCGCGGCTGTTTGGGAGAAACTTGGATTTTTTCAATTGGACAGGTGGTAGTCGCTCCTGCTTCCACATCCATTGTAAGTAAATCTTCTACGCCACGCATTTTGGGTGGTGTTAGTGGTTTTTTGGTCATTACAGTTTCTCCATTGCTTGAGCAATCTTCTTTAAAACAGCCACTGCCGGATGTTTTGGGGCATATACAGCTAAGGGTTGAAGATTCATTGCCGCGTCAGCAAATGCAGTGGCACGAGGAATAGCTTCAAAAACTGGTGCAAGTGGTGATAAGTCATTTTGTAGTGCTTCGAGAATGACTTTATCTTGATTAGCATTGCTGTAGAGAGTGGGGACAATTCCGGCGATCGCCAGTTTGGGATTGACGTGTTTTTTTACCTGCTTAATGGTATCAAGTAGTAGCTCGGTTCCTTTGAAGGCTTTAAAGTGGGTTTGAATGGGAATAAGTACACTAGTGGCAGCAGTTAAACTCAAAATACTCAAGATTCCTAAAGATGGGGGACAGTCGATGAGGATGAAATCGTATTCATTAAGTATAGGTTGTAGCGCTTGCTTAAGTCTAGTTTCCCTTGCCATCACAGAAGCAAGTTGCAATTCAACAGCACTTAGGGTAATGTTAGCAGGTGCTAAATCCATGCCATGTATGTTATGATGAATTGTTAATGGTGTTTCTTCATCAAGGATAGAACCACTGATAACTTCTTCAAGTTCATGAGGTTCTAAACCCATAAACGTGGTTAGTGACCCTTGTGGGTCCATGTCGATTAAGAGAACTTTGTGTTTCTTCAGGTGTAGGTGATAGCCCAGGTTCATAGTTAGGCTCGTTTTCATCACCCCTCCTGCTTGATTGAAGATGGCAATAACTTTAGACACAGGTGTTTTTAGCCAACTGATTAGAGGAAGACTGTTTAGATAGTTTAGAACAACGAACGCTTTTATCTTAATTATTAGATACTAATTTTACTGTTAATTTATATGATAGAGTGTAATTTTAAAAGATGGTGAGCGATGCCTCTGTGTTACCCAACTGCATCTTGATAAGAGACGCGCTGTTTGAAGCGTCTCTACATTGTTTTTCGGATATGTCTAGTAGGCTAACACTGTAGCTTTTTACTATTTTCTCGTGCTGATTGAGATAATTTCTTGTTCCCTTGTTGCCTTGCTAAAGTTTCACTCTGCTGGAAGTCTGCCAATGCCCCTTTTTTGTCTCCCAACTCTCTACGGGTAATCCCTCGGTTGTAGTAGGCTAAAGCATCGTTAGGGTTGAGGCGCAACACTTGGTTGTAATCTTCTATTGCTCCTTTTTTATTTCCCAACTCTCTACGGGTAATCCCTCGGTTGTAGTAGGCTAAAGCATCGTTAGGGTTGAGGCGCAACACTTGGTTGTAATCTTCTATTGCTCCTTTTTTATTTCCCAACTCTCTACGG
>NZ_JACXAE010000008.1:0-33781 GCF_014698965.1 Iningainema tapete BLCC-T55 | reverse complement strand
TAGTAGGCTAAAGCATCGTTAGGGTTGAGGCGCAACACTTGGTTGTAATCTTCTATTGCTCCTTTTTTATTTCCCAAGTCTCTACGGGCATTCCCTCGGTTGCCGTAGGCTTGATCATAGTTAGGATTGAGGCGCAAGGCTTGGTTGTAATCTTCTATTGCCCCTTTTTTGTCTCCCAAGTCATTACGGACAATCCCTCGGGCAAAATAGTTAATAGCATAGTTAGGATTTAGTTCCACTGCTTGATCAAAACTTTCTAATGCGCCTTTCTTGTTTCCCGTCGCAGCATCAATAAACGCTTTTGAGTAGTGCTCAGCTATATCAGAGTTGAGTTCTGCTTGTTTCGACTGATACCAAGCTGTCCCCCCCAATGTCGCCATAATCGTCAATGCTGCCCCTGAAACGCCAATAATTCCCCTTCGTCTACGGGCTTTCTCTTCTCGAAGCTGGCGCTCCCTCAAATCAATACTTAATTGAATAAAATCTTGCTCTGGTGTACTTAACTCCTCACGACGTTGCTTCAATTTTTCTTCTGCCTCTGACAACGGCACACCACGCAACAATACCCCATCATCTCGTTTTGTTTCTTCCCACTGATGTATAATATCCCTTAACCGTTCTTGCCAAGCTCGAAACAAACGGTCTTTTTTCATCCACTCTCGTAGAGTTAGCCATTCGCGAATTAAGGCTTCATGGACAACTTCCACTGTATCTTCCCCAGATTTCTCATCATGCCCAGTGACAACCAAACGGGCTGTGTATCCTGCTAAATCACTTACCAATTTCCAATTCTCATCTCCTACTTCTTTCCTAGCAGCGATGCGACGAGTATCTTCTGTTCCTTCCCCTGGGCGCACCAATTGCACAAAGATGCGCTGTGCCGCTTTTTTTTCTGTTTCACTCAACTTTTGGTAAACTTGCTCAGCATGATTTGCTAGCGCTTTTTTCACACCGCCAATTTCTTGGTATGCTTGATGAGTGAGTGTACGGTTTTGCTGTAATGACCAAAGTCGAGTCATAGCAAATTCTAATAATGGCAGATTCCCTGGTTCATTACCAACATCATCTAAAATTCGTTGCGACAATTGTGGTTCTAATTGTACTTCTATCTTCTGCGCTGGTTGTTCAATTGCTTGAAGTAGTTCCTCTCGATTCATTGCACTTAATAGTTGTGGTGTAAATTGCTGCAACGCATCTCGTAAAGGACGATAGGCAAGAACAAAACCGTAGAAATCAGCCCGTAAAGTGAAAACCAATGTTAAACTATTCTGATGAATAGCTTCGAGCAATAAATCAGCAAAGCGTTCTTGTTCTTCCTTCTGACAAAGAGTGTAGAGTTCTTCAAATTGATCGACAAACAGCAGCAGACGTTTACCAGGGTTACGTTCTATAATCCGAGATATTATCTGCCCCAAAGTAACCACACCCTGCTGTATATTTTTATCTAATCCAGCCGCAGATCGCAATTGTTGAATATCATCAACTCCTGGTACTAATTGACGAACTAACGCAGATGCTAGATTATAGAATGGTTTGTCTCCAGGACGAAATGATTCAATCACCCAATTTTCTGTCATCCGCAGTTGGGGAAATAGCCCAGCATACACTATAGAGGATTTTCCACTACCAGAAGGACCAATCACTCCTACCAAGGGCTGTTGTTTAACTGCTTCTACCAAACCATTGACAAACGTTTCCCTGCCAAAAAAGAAAGCTGCATCTTTTTCTCCAAATGCAGCTAATCCTTGATATGGGTTGGGTGGAATAATCTCTACTTCTGGAAGGCTTGGAATAACACTAACTTGCTCTTTTTTAAATAAAACTGGTGTTTGCTGCTCTAAATATTTCATCAAAACAGAGCAACCTAATTCATAAGCAAATTCTACCTGTTCTTCAGCGGCTATTGCATCATAAAATGCTACAGAAAATTCTATTGCTGCTTTATCTCCAACTGCTTGGCTCATGCCAATCACATAGTTAACATGTTGGCTAATCGCTTTTGCTTGCACTTCACTGTAGCAGGCATTGAGAAGTACACACTCCACTCCCTTTGTGGCAAATAGCTTGAACATACTTGCCAATGCATCAGCGTTAACTTCCACTGGCTGCTCAGTTTCATCCTCTAAGACAATACCATTACTACCTGTACCATGCCCACTAAAGTGAACAATCTGGGGTTGATAATCTAAAATAGCGCGGTAGAAATCACGCTGACTCACTGCCCACTTCTGTTCTAACCTAAACTGCTCTCGCCCAGACGCTCTTCGCAATCCTTCATCAATTTCCTTGACTTCTTTATCCAGCCTGAGCCGAGATGTATTTGTCGGATTAGCTGCCAAAATTAAAATAGTCTTGACATCGGAGTTGTTACCATAAGAAAGTTGTTGAGAAACCATATCATCATAAGATTATTTTTTAGAGAAAATTAAATAAATATACTCAAAGATGCTATTTACTTGTTACAACACAGTCTCTGTTCTCAATTCCGCAATTCTTGTCTTGAGTTTCATGGAACGTCTCTACATTATTCGGAGATGCTTGAATATTCACGTATTTGTATATTTTATCAGGAAAGCGATTAAACCCAATTAACTATATATCGCACTTAAGGAGAATTACAATGTCTACCGAATATCACGTTAAACTCATTCAACAAGGCAATATTCAAACCTTACCCATTCCCCAAGAATTATCTTTATCAACTACATTCGTTATTATCCGACAAGAAGACGGAAAACTTATCATAGAACCCTACAAGAAAAAATCTCTCCTGGAAGTTTTCGCCAACCTTGATGATATTGAGGAAGAATTTCCCGATGTTGACGAAGGACTATTACCGTTAGATGACATTGAACTTTAAAATGTATTACTCTTACTTACTCGATACCAACACACTATCGGACTTCATTAGGCATCCAACAGGTAAAATTTTTTCTAAAATTCGAGAAGTTGGAGAAGACAAAATTTGCACCAGTATTATTGTTGCTTGTGAACTCCAATTTGGTGCAGAAAAAAAGAATTCACCTAGATTGAAAGAGCGCATTTCCTTGGCTTTAGACATGATTCCTGTATTATCATTAACAAGCAATGTAGATTATCATTACGCAAAAATTCGTACTTATTTAGAAAGTCAAGGAACCCCCATAAGTAGTAATGATTTATTAATTGCTGCTCATGCACTAAATCTAAATTTAACCGTAATTACGAACAATGTCCGTGAATTTTCTCGTGTACCCAATTTAAAAGTAGAAAACTGGCTGAACCCAAATTAAAAAGCCGAGTGACTTTATACTTGATATCTCATAAAAAGCGACCAACGGCGATCGCCTTTTTAAAAAAGGTTTGGCGTTCTCAGTCTTTGTAGCTCATCCTACGCGCTTTGCTCTGCGGCTTTGAGGACAGTTTCCACATCAACATTAAGTTGTTGAGCAATCTGCTCCACAGTCATACCTGTTTTTAGTAACAGAGGCACCGCTGCTCTCAACATTTCAGAGCGCCCCTCGGCTTTCGCTTCCTGATAAACCCTTGTTTGCTCTAAAGTCAGTCCTAGCATAGCTTCTACTTCCTCTCTACTCAAAGACGAAAACTTATAAACTGCGATTGTGGTTATAATATCTATGATTTCATTTTTCGGTAGTGTGCCTGTTTCTTCTAATTCTACTCGCTCAATTAATTGCTTAGCTTGCTCCGCCATCGCTTCATCCGATGCTAGAGTCAGCTGCATCAAGTTGATGCCTATTGGCTGCTGATTGGGAGCGCCCAACTCATCTAGATAAATTCTTAGCACTTGGTCGCTGTTAAGATATATTCTATGGGTTTTTTTATCGCTCGGTTCCAAGGCTCGTGTTGGAAAAATTACCACACAATACCAGTCATCGTACTGAAAACGATTTCGGTTCAAATACATCATCGATTCTGTAAAGAACCGATAGTACAGGGCTTCGTCCCTCTGAAATTGAACTTCAGCAAAAAAGATAACTTTGGATGTTGTACCCTCTGGAGGTAAAAAGACACCATCAATACGGAGAGCGGTTTCCTTCACTTCAACCGATTCAAATCGATAGTTCTGCGCTTCTATTGGAGGGTTATCAACCAGTTCAAAAAGTAACCCAGGAAAACGCTTAAATATTTGGTAATAAATGGAGTCACGTTTCACTACTTCATCCTTAAGGTGCAAGTTATTTACTATGTAGCTCACTCCTGTTTCTTCTTAATCCCCAACGCCTAAACATGAAGTCTAATTCTGCACGCCCGCTCCGCCATCGGAACCAGCAAACCAATATTAGATTCTAGCAGTTGGTTATTTAAAGCTTTTTCGCTTACTCATCATCAGGAATACCATCGACTTTTAGGCGAAAGGCTCTAGCAAGAGTTTTCAGGGAGACGCTCAGTTCACGAGCTAAAGCAACCGCATTATCAAGTCGCGGGATTTTCTTCCCAGTTTCCCAATCGCCAATAGTACGAAAACTCAAATTTAAACGGCGACTTAGTTCTTCTTGAGTCAGTTGTTGACTTTCCCTTAAAGTTTTCAACGTTGGTTCTTGTTGCTCGTTAGAATTCATTATAACACTAAAGTATTCACACTAAAGTGTTGAAAGTCAGGGTGACTTACACTAAAGTGTGAGATGTTTGACAACAAAAAGGCAGACACCACGAGGTGATGCCTTCGATCAATGCCTGCCAATATTTGGTCTAATCCTAACCCCATATCCCATCCCTTGGACCTACGCACACCAAATTGAATTGCACGCTCGACAGCTGAGTATTTTCCACAGTAAGGACTATGAGCATCTTGTAATAGCATAATAAAGTTCAACAATTTCAGGAGCTAAAACCCTTAATTTTTCATTATCCATCACAGCTCCCAGAAAAATAAAGTTAAACAATAACTGGTAACTTTGGGTTCAGTCTACCAATATATGAGCCTGCAAAGTCCCAAAAGCTGAATAAAAAAGTTCAACAATATAGGGTCTTATTAACCGCAGTTTGTTCATATACTGCTATTCAAAGACTTCCACAAGGCTTCCAGCTTACGCAACATATTAGTCGGACTCTTGCCATAATTGACACTGAGTCTGTACGCAGTTGACTGAAAATTCCGTCGGTCAGCATCTGAGCATTCCAAATACTTTTGTTCCCATAATTGACCAAATGCCACGATTCTTTCAAATCGAAACTTATCAACTTCAGTTGTGTCTGCACCACTTTTACTATATTTAAACCCGCAATTACACTCAAAAGTACCTATAGGATTTTCTATGTAAGAATATAGCGGCTTTGTATCACTTTTTGAATGCATCACCAACTTAGTGACTACTGGTTTGAGATAGTGTTCGCAAGCAGGATTTAGACAAAGCCAAGGACCATTACCAAAAGGTTTATACTTCGATTTACCAGCAAAAAATTTAGCAAGTGAATTGGTCAGAAATCTAATCATCAGCAGATGCATCACCGGGTCAAAAGCCTCTATATGCAACTGGAAAATGTCAAATAGGAAACGGTTATCGTAGCTTACATCTATACCAAGGACTTCAAGAAACTCGCTCCCGTAGAAGGACAACAATTTCTGACGTAAACCTGTCTCATCTACCCGACGGGATGAAGTAGCTAAACCCCTCCTTGTCAAATTAGCTATGTATTGTATATGAAACCAATCTAATTCCTTACTTGGAAGCAATTTGAGGTCACGGGTCATTAACCACTCGATATCTGAAGCAAGCAGCAGTAACTTCTCAAGTGTGGACTCACTGTAGTTTTCCTGACTATGCGCCATTGGACAGTTCTCCAAACTGGCAACACCAACTCTATGCCAGTTATTACCCCAGGTAGGTGCTATGCTATCACTCAAAGCAACATTATGAATTAGGCAGACAAGAACACCAGGTGTTTGGTGAAGTCGATGCCAGTATGCCTCGCCAAATGTATGCAAGTCTTCAAAGAGACACAAGGGACAAAACTTAAAATATCTCGGCATATGAACCGAGCTTGCTGTTCCCCTATAAATATATGTCCCCAATTCTCCTTTCATGTACCTCAGTATAGCTGAGTTTCTGTCTGGCATAAAGACAGCATATATGGGGTACAGCGTATGTTTTTGGATTAGACCTTCTACTGTGTATGGAGAGAGCAGTGGTAGATTTTCAATTAAAGAAGCCAAGTTATAGGGTAAGTCAGTCCTAACTGTAATATGGCGGGAATTGAACAATTCAAGCAACGTTTCTTCTGGCTTAATATTACCACTTCTAATGTGATAACGTGCAAATACACTACAGAGAATTTCATCTGGGTAAGGTGTGGGGAAAAAGCCGAGCATCTCTACTACCTACTACAATAAAAAATCCTGGAGTGGATCTTTAATAATTCCCACTGCTTTCAATTCCTCACAAACCGGAGTTTGATTTTTCTTGGCATTTTCAACTCCTAATCGGATATCATTATCCTTATATTTTGGTTGAAGTTTTGTTTTTCGTTCCCGAGGCTTACCCTGCTCTGTTGAGACATCTCCACCCTGTAAAGCTAGTTTATAAGCCTCTTTAATTAACATTTTATAATCTGCATCCTCCCCATGAGAAGCTACAACTTTTTCGGCACAATTCTTAGCCGAAGCAGGCGGAACATCCAAGTTAATCAGCTCAATAATCACATGGCGCTCTTTTGCTGATATATTCCCCATACTCTGTGATGAGCGTGCTAATCTACGAACTTCTTCTAAGTCTCGAGCTTCAAGAGAGTCTAAGCACTTGTTGCGGTACAGAGTTGTGTCAAGGGGAGCAATATCTTTGTACTTCATCATCCACTTCTCATCCCCTGACCTAATAGCATCTAACATTGGTTTGACTAGATGCAGTCCATCAGCAGCACAGGCGTGAATCAGGTCAACAGTAATTACCTCACTCCCTAGAGCAATAGCTCTCCATTGTACCATCTTATAGAGTTTAATGACGATATCAATAATCCCTTGGCTCTCATAATATAGAGCCGAGCTAATCTTTTCAGTCAAAGGAACATATTCTTTTGTCCACTGGAACTCCCACATCCCTTCTATAAAGAAGTTCCATTCCCGATTGTTTTCCATCCTATCCCAAATTACTCCTCCTTCTCCCACACCTCTTCTAGCATTTCTAAAATTGCCTTGAAGAATTGGGAAAGCCTCGTTTGTACCAACGCGAATCACCGGAACTCCAATAGTGTTGTCCATTTTCACCAAAAAATTCAACATTTCGGAGCTACTTCTTCTCGCCGCCGCTAAATTTTGCATTTCATCGATAACTAAAACTCCTAAATGTTGGGTGTGGGCAATTTGGGCAACTTGAGCTAGCATATAATCTTCAGAGTTGCGTTTGACCCCAAATTTTTGAAAGTTGTTAGTGCCAAGCAATTTGTCAACTGCTCTGAAGAAATCAATACACAAACCCTTCAAAGAACCTGCATGGGGACAGTCAATTTTCAACCAGACAATTTGGTAAACACTATGAGCTGGATGGACAATCACCTGGGGATACAGAGAGAGGATATTCAGGAGATTGGTTGTCTTGCCTATTCCAGACGGACCAATTATCGTCAGCCCGGACGCCGACGTGGGAACATCTACATACTCCTCTAAATTAAAGCCTCCTCCAGAGAGTACCGCTTGATAAATTTGCCCGCTACGTAGTGCATATTCCGGTTGCAAAGGATTCCGCCTCAGATAACCTTGCATAATTAATACGCAAACTACCTGCTGTAAATCGACGGTTTTATTCAGTGGGTCAAAATATCTCGATAGTCGTTCAATACAATGAAATCTGTACTGAGCTTCTAGTTCTCTCTCTGACGATTTGGACGGGGGAAGTCTTGTCACCAAATCAACAAACTTCTCTCTAGAAAGAATAGGGGGAAGGGAGCGAATTATTGGATTAGTATTATACTCAGGCAACTTGTGGTCTCTGTATTTAGCAACAGCAGCCCATTCACCGTTGGGAATTTTAACCCATTCCCACTCATTCTCTGTGTTCATCTTTGCGCTCCTGGCGCTTCTTTTTAAGAAGCTCCAAATAGTCAGGTTGCAGTTCTTTTGGCGTAGCTCCCTCAGCATGTTCGCACTGAACAACTTTCTTCATGTTTGGAATTTCTGTCGGAGCTAACTCAAATCCCTCGGTTAAGCGTCGTTTAGCCTTCTCGTCCGCTCTGTTTTCTCTAATACCAGCTACTTTTTGGCTATTACTTACCCTATCATCAACAGCTACCTCAGCTAATTTCTCAGATCTACTGACTACACTTTCGATGTCAGCAATTAAGTCAACACAAGCTTGAAGTTCATTGCCTTGACTTTTTTGATGAAGTCGCTCTTCATAAGCGAGCAGATATTCAATGTCATGTATATTTTTATTAGAGTATCGCTCTTGGTGGTCTAAAAGAAAGCACTTTTCAAAATTCCTACCATCAGGAGAGCGGACATAGATAAAGTTTAGTTTCCTTGGGTCGTAAGAAATATCTAATGATTTATCAGACTTGGAGAGCAGATTGCTTCTTGCCTTCTCAAACCAGTACTCTTTTAATGCCTTATCACAACTGTAGTACATTCCCTTAAACTTAATGCCGCGAGCAGTGATGGTCGCTTTATTATTTGGCATCAAATTTAGCTTGACAATATCTTCAGGAAAAGTCCTGAGTCTACCAGAACGATTTTCTATTCCCCACTTCCACAATTCTATGGGTATGGGATTTACCAGATCAGTTATCATCATCTCTTCCCTGTCATAATTAGCCAGGTAGTGATGATTGTTGTGATAGCGAATTAAATGGATAATAATTTCAGTGAATTGGTCTAGATCAACCCTGCTATCAAGACGATAGTCTCGCCCTCCTCTGAGCTTAAAGTCTGTGTCTATATAACCGGGTAAAAATGGCTTGACATGCCCATGAATGGTACGGAAGTACCTCTCTACTAATCCCTTCCAATCAGCTCGATAGGGAGCAGCATTTTCAATCCTCACATTGAGATTAGGGATTAATGTCTCTACCGCCATAGAAAGCTAGTTCACCCCGGTCGCCCAAAATGGCATCTGGCATATGGCAGCAAGGCCATTCCGTATCGTCCATCTTAATGCCGTATTCCTGACAAAACTGTACTTTATCTGTGGCTGCATTGGCTAGAGCCATCATTGCTCCTGTCCAAGAAGGACCCTCTAAACCAACATAAACACCCACTATCATCCGGCTAAAAACGTCAATAATTACATAAATTACTGGTCTGCCAATAATCCAGTTGCGATTGTATTTGGAAACTAAATATACATCAGCAATTGTGGCATCAATCTGGTATCGAGAACCAGGTCCAATGGTTTCCATCTTCGATGTTCCTATAATTGCTCTATGCCCTAGAGCAAATCTTTTAGCTCCCTTACGCTCTGTAATGGTCTTTTTGATATCCCTCAGTTCTACTTCATACCAATATTTAAACTGAGTAAATGTAGGTCGAAGTTCGGTCGGAATTAATATTGATTTTTTCACACCAGAGTCATCGTAGAGAATATCTGATGAATAATACTCCTTAATCATTAATTTATAAGTAGTCCTCAAAGAGTTCTGTTTGGGGTTGTTGTAGAATTTAGCTATGGAAATCCTAAAAATTTTCTTATCAGAATCTGTCACATTGACCCCCACACCAATTTCTGGTTCGTCGGCATATTTTCTCGGTCTTCCTCTTTTTTTTTCTCCATATCCCTTCGGCTTTCCCTGACCACCGCAATTTGAATAGTCAGGTAAAAGTGCATTTTTATTTTTCCCCCTCTGCCAAAATCTTCTCAAGTATTCATAAACTGTTTTTTCTACTAATTTAGTTTCACGAATGCCCGAATTGTATTGTTCAACAACCCTCTTGACGAGGGAACCGCGTGAGGAGCGATAGTATATGTCCGGTTCTTTTTCAACGAGGGATGAAATTATTGACCAAGCATTTTCTCTATAGTCTTTTTCTGCTGATGTCAAATCTTCATCACTCAAATGCCTTGCCCAAGAATCTTGTTTCAGCTTCAATGCTTGTCCGCTGGAAATCGCAACTCTTAGATCTGAGACTTTTCTCGGTTCGGGAAATCCTTTCAAGGCATTTATGTCAAAAACAAAGGCAATGTTATAACCAGAATCAATCCAGAGAACCCTCTCAATCAAATTGGTCGCCTGCGAGTCAATCCATTCTATAAGCTCGTTGACAAATAAATCATCATTCATTTCAAAAAAATCACTGCTTTATTAATTAAAAATAATTTGTTTAATTGCTTGAACGTCAAGACAGCCGGATATTTTGGTTGACACCAGATCCATTACTATTTCTTTGATGGCGAGCAGATGCTTAAAGAGCATTAGTGATGTGCCAGCTTCTATATTCATTTCTCGGTCTAAAGCCGAGGTCACTTTGTTAATAGTAGCACTACTTTTTTGAAGCCTTGATTTCAAAATAATTGAGAGCGTTCGCAGTTCTTCAACATCCATTTCACTGGTTGCTTCTAAGGAGTAGGCAGAATGAATCCACTCGACATTAAGAGCTAAAAGCCTGGGAATTTCTTTTTCTGTTACAATTCCCCAGTCAATATTTTGGTCAGCATAGTAGCGTCTCTCTAATTCTAATTTCTCAGAAGAATGATTTTTTTTCTAAATCTGAAGATGGCTTGACCGTTCGGGCAATTTTAACTGACGAATCCTGGGTATTGACTGTTAGCATGAAGTCAGTGGTTAAAACGTAGGGAGTGCCGCTAACAGGGTCAATGGGATACTTAAAACCCATGTCACTAGCTATACTCATTGCTAGGTCTAGGTCGAGCAGGGGGAATTGCTCCCTTATATCGAAGACAATATCTGACCACTCGAACAAGTAAAATAGTCGCCGCTCGTGGTCAGATAAGAAATGATGTACTCGATTGGTTTTCCAACCAGGGCTTCTCGCCGATCTGCCCATTGACGGGAAGTCAGAGACGGTGATCCACGGCAAGTAGTTTTCCCCACTGCCTTGACCGCGACCTTCTTTGATGTAGCGTTCAAACTTGGCTTGTGTCCACTCTCGTTTACATCTAGCCATAAATAAGCCTTTCTGGATCTGCCCAGACCATGCACATCCTGAAATTGTAGAACTTTTTTATTTATTGTTGGACTTTTTTATTTATTGTTCAACTTTTTTATTTCTCCACACATCTTCCTTGGACTCGGTAATTTTATGCAAAAATTAGTCTTTAGAACAGTTATTCCAAAGAGTAAATGCCAACGCTAAGTTACGATCAACCAGAAAATCTCAAGTTGATTGAGCCAGTTCCCCTGACTCAGCATCCGGCTGCGGTGTATCTGGCTTCGTTGAGCGATGGTTCTATCCCAACTATGAGACAATCTTTAAATGAGATTGCTTCTCTACTCACGTCGGGTGAATGCGATGCTGATACTCTCAACTGGGCTGCTCTACGCTACAAACACACTTCTGCTGTGCGTGCAGTTTTAAGAAAAAAGTATGCCCCGGCGACTGTTAATAAGATGTTGTGCGCTTTGCGGCGGGTACTTAAAGAAGCGACTAGGTTAGATTTGATAGATCCTGTTGATTATGCTAAGGCTGTGGATTTAAAAAGTTTAAATAGAACGGAAAAACTTAGAGGTAGGGCATTAAGTAAGGAAGAGATTTCTAATTTATTAGAAGTGTGTAAAAAGGATTCTACTAAGAGTGGTGCTAGGGATGCGGCGCTAATTGCTATTTTACGCGGTGCTGGGCTACGACGGGCTGAGGTGGTACAAATAGCGCTCTTAGATTACGATCCGCTTCATGGTGCGATCGCTATTCAGCGGGGTAAGGGAGATAAAAGTCGGATGGTGTATCTACCAGATAGTGCGATGATTCTAGTGAAAAACTGGTTGGAAGTAAGAGGAGATAAACCGGGACCATTACTTTGTCCGATTAAAAAAGGTGGAGAGGTGCAGTTTAGGCATATGTGTCCGGATGCGGTGCTGAAGATTATCAGGAGAAGGGCGCTACAAGCTGGGGTAAAATCATTTTCACCGCATGATTTTAGAAGAACGTTTTGCTCAGACCTTTTAGATGCTGGTGTTGATATTGTGACTGTACAGAAATTAGCTGGTCATGCTTCTGTGGAGACGACGGCTCTGTATGACCGCAGGGGAGAGGAGACTAAGCGTAAAGCAGTGCAGAAGTTAGAGTTTTGATGTATTATACCACAATTATTTAACTGGGTGGTAAAGTTTGTCTTTTTCATTAAACTGCCATCCCATACCGCTGGGATCTCTGTCCTTGCACCACCGTACAAACTCTTTTTCCGTCATGGTTTCGCGCTTCTCACGTAAAGTAGCAACATCTGTTACCAGCCGCAACGCTAAATTTTTCTCCTCAAAGGGCTGGAGTTGGGGAGCCTCCCTTTGATAGTACTGGTTGGGGTATGGGGTTCTGGAGCGAGCCTTAGTGGGGGTGCTCGCACGTTGTAAAACCATAATCGCCCCTTCTAGTTGTGCTAGTCGAGTTGTCATTGCTTCTAGCTTTTCTTCTAAGTTAGTTACAGATTTCAGTATCGATTTGCTATCAATATCGCTATCACTACCTTGACGTGATTCTAGTAATTCTACCCTAAGCTCAAGTTGCTTAATTGTTTCACCACTAGCCCCAACATTGATATCAGTGTTGCTATCAATATTTGATATCAATGACTGTAAACCATGAAGCACAGCATTTGTTTGTCCTAGTCTGTGTAGCCGTGATAGCTCTTTTACTGCTTCAATCAGTGGGGTAGGCACGCGGAGCATCTGGCTAGGTGGGGTCTTTTTACTTTTGTAGGACTTCTTTACGGGCATGTTGATATCATTTATGATAGCGAATAGCTATCAGTATTCTAAGACAAAAATTTATGTCTCTTGTCACTATTAATCTACCCGAAGAAATTTTATCAGCTCGTCGCCCAACGACAAAGTAACCCGTCAGATTGCGCTTAAATATTTGGTAATGAATGGAGTCGCGTTAAAGGGAGTAATATAGAAGCAGGAAAAATTATTGTGGATATGTATGCCTGCCAAAGATGTCTTTCATGAAGTGGTTAAGAGAGCTTTACAGAAGGACGGTTGGCATATTACTCACGATCAGTTTTCAATTAGTGTGGGTGGTGTGAATATTTCCATTGATTTAGCAGCCCAAAGGCTGCTCGCGGCAGAGCGGGGGGAAGAAAAAATTGCTGTTGAAGTTAAAAGCTTTCTGGAAAGATCGTCTGCAATCTCAGAATTCCACACAGCATTGGGGCAATTCATCAATTATAGAGGAGCGCTGAGACGGCGAGAGCCAGAGCGAGTTTTATACTTAGCTGTGCCTATAACCACTTATAAAACATTTTTTCAACTTGATTTCCCAAGGGCGATGGTGGAGGAGAATCAAGTCAAAATGATTATTTATGATGTAGAGCGTGAGGTAATTGTCGAATGGAAAAACTAGAGCGATACCGCCAGAAGGTACAACAAGTCCTTTTGGAGTATGGTAAACAACAACCTGCTTACGGAGATATTGAGGTTGAGAAGATTTTTGATACAGAGCGCGATCATTACCAGATAGTGCATGTAGGTTGGTCGGGGCAGGATTGGGTACATAGTTGTATCATACATATTGACATCAAGGGTGAAAAGATTTGGCTTCAATGGAATGGTACAGAGGATGATATTGCAGCAGATTTAGTTGCAGCGGGAGTTCCAAAAGAGGATATTGTACTGGGATTTCAGTCACCGTTTATGCGGCAGTTTACGGAATATGCTCTCGGTTAGAATAACTCCCAAAAAATTACTCATTTATCAAGCACTGTCTCGTTTGCAATGTCTTTTAGGTTGTAAAGCGTAAGCCTGTGGCAGTTTAAGAGGACTTTTAGCCTAAAAGTGTCCCATTCAATGAAAGTTTTTTTGAACCAGCAGGCGATCGCGATTCGGAACATTGCTTTACGCTCTCCTTATCACTTTTACTGTGAAGGGCGATCGCACATTACAGGTGTGTGGATCGCACAGGAGTAGTCCGTGAGTCCCGCGTATTACAAAGCTTTACAATTAGCCGTATGGATCGCAGATGCTTCACGCTCGGTATAGCTTCAGAAAGATTTTCTGAAAAAAGCGCTCTGGTATTAAATATCCATAGCGCCCCATTCTTAAAACTTCCATTTAATTGTTGCTATTGCAATTGTTGGTTTATCCGCTCTTTGTTCTGTTTTTATCTAGATCTAGTGTCTGACATTGTACGACGAATGTCAACAATGTATGCCAAGATATGACAAAAATTTAGTAAACGAGTTTATATTGGAATTACAGTGTCAATTACAGATAATGGGTTAGGTATGAAAGCGGATGAAAGAATAATTTTTCGGATTAGCAGTTCTCAAAAGGAAGCTTTCATGGAGAAAGTCAACTTAGAGGGTAAAAAACCTTCTGAGGTACTGATAGGTTTAGTAAGAAAGTATCTTGAGGAACCAACTGAAACTTCAGAGATGGAACAGATCAAACAGAGACTAGAAAATTTGGAAAAAAGACTACTAGGGGAATCAGCCGCTTGAGGGAAAAAATGCCTCTTTCAGGCAATGGCACAAGCGTATCTTACATACTTATGTAAGAAAAGCATTCGTTGTATTAAGCGGGTTTAGTTTTAGCAATACCACTCATGTATGTCACTTAATGTACCTGTAACTAAATGAGTAACACAACCTCAATACTTTTTTACGCCAATCGGAATTGCCCCTACGCCCAACGTAGTTGGCTAACGTTACTCGAACTTAAAGTAGATTTTGAGTATCAGGAAATTGAGCTAGGTAAAGATAACAAAACCGACTGGTTTTTAGAACTCAACCCTAATGGGACTGTGCCAGTCATCAAGCATGGTGATACGGTAATCTATGAATCTTTGGTAGTAAATGAGTACTTATGTGAGGTGTTTGGGGATGATAAGGTGAACTTGATGCCAAACGATCCGGCAGGGCGATCGCGTGCCAGAATTCTCATAAACCGCTGCGACTCAAAATTTGTGAAGCTCTCCTACAGCTACCTTTCTCACAAGCGCACTGCTGAGGAAGACTCGGTTGTTAAAGATAACCAGTTGCGTACTCAGTTAGAAGACGAGCTACGATTTCTTGATAATGCGATCAGTTCTACTGGTGGTCCGTATTTCATGGGAAAAACTGTGAGTCTTGTAGACACTGCATACATGCCTTTCTTTGAACGGATGAGTGTGGCGTTGGCTCATTGGAAGGACTTTGACATCAAAAATCTTTCATTGCCGCACCTTAATACTTGGCTTGAGGTTATGTCCAATCGAGAGGCATATCAAAAAACCCGTATGTCACTTGAACGTATTGTAGAACTGTACTCTCGTTTTCTTAATGTAGACTACTTCAAACGGGTGGGAATCGCACAATAAGCATTACTAAAACCTTTATGCTATCCCCAACCAGGTTGTGTAATAAAAGGCATCTATTCGCTGGATAATGATTTCAGATATTTAAAAGGGGTGTATTGATGCGGTTTTTATTATGCATGTTCTTGACTTTTTCAGCGTCAGCACTATGGATGACTAGCAGTGTTTCCAATGCCCAGACAACAGAGGATACAACTTCCCAACAGCTTGAACGAGTTGAAGATATTCATGGGGGAGCAGGACCTTGGGCAGTCGTTGGCTATAGGATGGCAAAAGCTGCATTAGAAATATTGGGCTTTACTGCAGAAGTTCCCCATACGAACCAGGAGCGTTTCCAACTGTATGTAGCTCATTATACTCCGTTATCTTTCTCTAATGGTGAGCTAGGACCGTATATCCAGTTTACTTCTATGGCGGATGGTCTTCATGCCGGAACAGGTGCAAGCATCGGTAAAGCCAATCTAAAAATTTGCAGCTTGCGTGGAATCAATAATCCAACGAAAGATCAACTTGAATTTCTTGCTTCACGGGTAGTAAAAAGTGTCATTGTTAGTCGTAAACCTAACCAACCACAACGTTGCGTTCAGTTAAGAGTAACACCAAATTTTGCTAAGAACTACATCAATTTACCTGTAGAGCAATTGGTGGCGAAAGGAGAAGAAGTGATGAAGTTACCAGATGACCAGATTTTCTCAATTGTTGAATTGAACAAATGCCCTCCCCCACCTCCCAAAGAATGTTGGTAGGATAGATTTGATAAGATTGCGATCGCCCAAAGGACAGTAGCGTTCGCGCAGCGTTTCCGCTCTTGAGAAGAGAAGCCAATCGCACTCGTGAACGCGCACTCAAGCTGCATCGCACTTGCCCACGACGTATTTCTTAGTTTCTTTTTGCTGCGAATTTTCCATCATGTATATTAATTCTGCCTGCACAATTACGCAGGTCGAAATGTTTGACTCTCCAACCTCTGCAATTCGACGAATGACATTCGATTCGCCCAAAATAATAGCGCAGAGCGTGATTTGTGTCAAGCAGATACATCATCAAAAGAGTTATCGTAAGCAAAATTGGCTTTACCGCGAGTTGCATAAACTAGCTGGAGACACTCTTCGTAGTCATCACCAGCCCATGTTCCTGCATGTCTGAGGATAGAACGACCAGAAGCAGGACGGTAGGGAAGTTGAGAGTTTTCAGGTGGTGTTTCCTGTGAGCCATTCGGTTGAGTAGACTCTGTTATTTCTGATTGTCCCTTTATTTGCTTGGTTTTTAGAAAGCGTAGGAAGTTTAATGTCTCTACTAAGAGAGATTCTGAGGTAGATTCTATTTCCTGAATAAGCTGTTGTTTAATAGTCATTGTAGTTGGTAACAAAGTGTGATTATTCATGCTAAGATGTTCCCTTCTATTTTAGTATTATTTTGCGAAAATTATTACGAAATTTCCAAATAGTTAATTATCCGGAAAATTTAAATATAAGTATGACAATTAATTCTCAATTTATGTTAATATTTAATTATTGCTAATGAAGACTTAATTAAGGGATATAAAATTAAAAAACAAATTTTAATTATTCTAATTCATGACGAATAAATAGGTAAACTTAGTAATAAAATGAATTCAACAATTTGGGTAAATTCCTATTAGAGCGTTAGAGTTAACGCTATTCTAGAGGATAAGGATAGCCCAATTCAAGTTGCAAACTTTGTGAACAATTAAGCTTAGTCATTGGTTGTGGGGGTAATAAAATGCGATTATTTATGCTATAGTTATTTCCTTGATTTTACTACTTTCTTGCTAAAGTTTCTATTAATCAACCTCTACTCTTGAGAATTGACAACGGGTTACGACTAATTGGTAGTTATTTGTGATCATTATGAAGGCGTGAAAGAACACGCCTACGTCGCCCCGATTTGCTTAAAAGCTTGTTGAGGCTCGTCAATTCAGTGTAATCTTAGCTACATAATTCCTGTCATATGTTTAGGTATGCAGCAGGCAAAACAGTGCACTGGTACAGATGGAAGCGATCGCCTATCAATTTCAACTTGAGGATGTGCGGAGCACACAGCAGTGAGTAAAAATCTCGCCCTCACTAGTTAAAAAATTTGCTATCTTTGGGTTATCCTACTAAATGTAGATGTAATCTCCGCCTTATGCCGAAGAAATTACCGCAGTAACTTTTATTGTCTTTTCATAAGACAATTGTCTTTACGACTCGACTTAGGTCAACATTTCGCGGAGAAAAGTAAGCTCATTGGGCTTTTATTGCTAGCGGTATTCGGTATTGATATTGGCTCGCCTTGAAGAGGCGTAGTTAGCTGCTGGAAACAGTTAGCCGATTTCAATGCACGAATACCCACAGAGCATATACCAGCTTTGCTGGAATTGTTGCATTCGTTCTCTTCAAGGTGAGCCTCCTAGTTCAACTAAAGGAGGTGATGAAAAGTGCAATGTTCCACAAAGTTCCAAATCAAATCCAATGAATTAAGTTTCGTGCTTAATGAGTGCGAATTCTATTGGATGCCCTAAATTGTTTATATTTGGGGCTTTTGTCGTGAATGAGCGCATGTATTCAAGTGTAAAAATGCACAAAAAATGCATCATTGTACTGGCTAGCATTACAGGAAAGCAGCCTGGTATCTCTCCAGGCTCGCAAATTAACTCACTCTAATCATAGATCGATGAAAATTCTCAAGAAGAATCCTTCTCCCCTAAATCAAAAGAATCCTCCACCTAGAGGACTTCTTCTATTGTTACTCATTGCCTCTCTGGTAATTGCCCCTACTGTGGCGGCTGTTTTGTCTCCAAGTTCGGTGCTGCTTTACCTTAAAGCTTGGGGCATTGAGTACCAGTTTCAGAAAGGGGATATCCAGCGTAGCCAGAGGTAAGACGCTGTCCTTCGTAGTTGTGCTTACCGCACGAGTTTTAATTTAAGGTGGGGTTGCCCACATGAGTCTTATATGATTCGCTCAAGGAGGGAGAGCGATGCCTAAGGCATACGCCGCAAAGCGTCTACGTACCAATTATACAGAGATGGAGAGCGATCGCTCCTCCAACCTTAATCTTCATCCTTCAGTTCGGCTAAAATCTTATCAAGCTTGTCATTGCTGTCTTTGACATGTCGAATGCATTGCACGGTTGCAACCATTCCACCAGTGGCAATATCTGCACCAACACTTGCTCTTCCCGTCAGCAGTAGTCCTGCGCCGATTAAGCTAATGAAGGTAGAAACAGCAGTGGCGACAAGTGCCAGGTTGAAACTATGACGTGCTTGGCGCAGGCGTTCATCAGCGATACTCATTGCTTACCTCAAGATTTAACACGAGCTTCATATATTAAGGATTGTCATGAATGCTGCTGCCCAAGCGGGATACAGCAAGTGCCCTTCTGATACTGGTACTCAAAGCCAAAAGACTTGAGATGCACAGACATTGAATTGCAGTTTGGGGATAGAATAACCCCAATGACGGGGGGTACTATCAAAGATGCGATGAGCAATAGGTAAGCATACTTTCCTTGGGAAAGGCGTTTCCTGGGAGGATAGAGAAAAGTATTTTTATTATTTATCATTGGCTTACAATCAAAACGTACAAATTTGGTTAAGAAAGGCAGCTATGCTAACGGCGTCGGCGCTGAAGTATCCCCATGAATACATATGGTGTTTCACTACAAACAAGTGTAAAACGCAGGCTAAAAATCATCCGGAGCAGGGGATTTTACAAAGAATGTCGAATTACCTTTAAAAACTATAAAACCGGAGGAGTGGAACTACCACCTCTCCGGTTTATGAGAATCACACTCATCAAAAACCAGGTAATTAATGTATACATATTTAACTTTTGAATACTTCAAGATGCTAGTAATCTCAACAATGCAGAGCCACTGAAGTACAGTATAAAACTGCGATATGTTTATTCAAGTTGCTTCAAATGTAACCAACTTTGGATATCATCTTTCGTGAAGATAAAGCGCAAGGAAACTCCTGATTGAATAGTTATCGCTACTTTATCTACTCGTATTTGCTCAACATTAATTTCAATTTTACCGAAACCTGACTCACTTAAAATCATGTAAAGTTTCGATTGAATACACTCTTGCATTGCTTCGATACTATAATTTTGCTGCATTATACAATCCTCTCAATTGATTAAAAAATGATTGCCTGTAACCAATAGCACAAAAGTTTCTAATTGCAAAAATTGCCAACAAATTATGAAGCATTGGTGCAGCAATGTTGTGAATTGTAGCAATTGCACTTGAAAGGACAAGCCATACGAGAGACTCCGTATCAAATATTGAAAGTCATCTGTGAACAATTCCGAGTCTGCGATAACTTCTTCAGGACTTACGTAAGGCTTTTATGTCATTGTGAGCGAAACGTAGTGTAACAAAGCATCAAGGAATTTCTTCGCTATCGCTACGCTCAGAATGACAGAATTTCGTCTTTAGTGCGTAAATCCCATTCTTAATTAGAGGTTCCGCCCTGAGAATTTCTCACTGGTTCAGCAGCAGTGTAGTTACATAGCTGCAAAGTTAATGTCAGTTCAATGTGCGGCTTTATTATAAATGCGGCATCTTAAACTTAAATTTATCTTATTATAGTGCAACTTAAAATGTCAAGCTGCATAATAAAGTGAGGCATTTACAAAGGGTTCATGCAAAATATGGTGACAAAGGAGTTTCTCAAGGGTTTATTCCAAGCACGTAATTTATCTGAGGCTGAAGCAGAGGTTGTGTTTCGCGCTTTGGAAGAAAAATCTATAGAAGCAATAGCTAAGGAACTAAAAATTTCTGCCAATGCCGTCCGCAAGCGATTGGGAGAGGCTTACGATAAACTTGGTGTTCCAGGACGCGGCCCTGGGAAATTAGCAAAGTTACAGCAGATAATTTCGTCCCAGTATCAAACTCAAACCATCCAAAGAGTTTTGATTTGGTGGTCTGGTAACGATGGTAAGCAACTTGCCGATGGTCTCAAAAACACTATCCTTTCATATCCACAATTAGAAACTAGAGTGTGTACCCTTGACCCAGTAGCAGGCAAAGCTTGGCAGCAGGAAGTAGAACAGAGCTTAAAAAAGGCGGATTTTACGATAGGATGCCTGACTTCGAGTATGTCAGAAAATCCCTGGGTGAACTTTGCAGCTGGTTTTCTCGCAGGAAGGTTAAACAATAGGGTAGTGCGCTTAGGTGAAAAGCTCAGAGGTGTTTTAGCACAATCGTCTTCAATTGATGGTACTTCTCAGCAGGAGTTAGAAAAGCTGCTTCAGGAAATCACTAACAGTGAGCAACAAAAAGCTAAGGAGTGGGTAGAATTCAAATTTACCCAATGGCAAAAAGAACTAGCATGCGTTCCGAAGGAGCCGATATCATCTAATGACGATGGCATTAGCAGGGCGCTTGATTCGATAAAAGAAACAGAGAACTGCCTGAAAGCCAACCAGTACGTTCGCGAGAACGTCTGTTTTGAACTCATTATTCTGAACTCTGTTACAGAAATTCGCCATCAGCTTTTAGGGGTGAATTCAGATTACCGTATTCCCGCCGTTCTTTACCCACAGCGCCTTATCCAAATGCAACGAGAGTGGAAAGCTCGCGTGACAGCGCTAGCTCTTGTAGATCATCAAGAACAATTTTGGCCTGAGGCCGTTGGTAGAGAAATTTTGGATACAGCAGACCCTGAAAGCACAAGAGTGTTTGTATTTACAAGACCGGAGGACTTTGATCGCAACTTTGAAATGCTTCTAGAACACGCTAGCAAATATAACGTATTCGCTATGAGCTACAAAGTGCTTGCTAGTAATTATGATAGATTTGTGAAGGACTTTTCAGTGATTGAAGTATCTAATAGCGAAGTGCTGGCAGAATACATTGAGCCAGATGCCAAAAGTCAGGCAAAAATTATTCGATTTGGTGCTGACACTACAGAAGTGAAAGTTCATAAGGACAAGATAAAAGAAATTATCAACAGCAAAGATACGATTCCGATAGAAAAAAAACTTAGAGAAATCATTCTTCGCGCTCAACAAATTAAAATTAGCAACTTTGAAGCATTACGTACTCTCAACCAAATTCAAGAAGAAATTCGCACAAATTTACGTAAACAACTTTTTACGTAGACAATAAGTATATAATTTCCAACATACTTAGCTTCGTTTTTGTATGAACCACCAATTTTTCCGTGAGAGGAGTGTAATGAAGGCTACAGAAATGTCTAACTATATTGATGTCGAAGAGTACGACCAACACGAAGAAAAGCACGCTTATTATGTTGATATGATGGCTGAAATGAGCAGTATCTTGTCCAAGCACCGAGGAGACGATGCAAAACCTTGTCGAGTACTGGAATTGGGAGCAGGAACAGGAATATTTACCAAAAGACTTGCGAAAATTCCTAACGTTCAAGTTGTTGCAGTTGAAATTGATGTGCAATGCTTCCAGATACTAAAAGACAATATGCAAAAATATCCCTCAGTGGAATTAGTTAATAGTGACAGTTGCACCTATCACTATCAGGAAGCAGAATTTGACTACATTGTTTCCTCATTTGCCGATCATCATATTAGGACTAAAGACAAACAAACGTATTTGCAAAATGTTCGACGAAATTTGCAGCCTAATGGTTTATTTATAGTAGGCGATGAGTTTCTACCAGCTCACGATCCAAATAACTATGATGCTTGGGAAGCAGCATTACAAGCTTACCACTATCACATTATTGATATCGCTCTTCAACAAGGAGAAGAAAAGTTGGCAAACCTAGAACAAGATGCATTGAAGTCTGGATTGGAACAAAATGGTGACTTCAAGATTTCCTGTAAGCAGTATGAGGAGTTTTTAACACTTACTAAATTTACTTTTAATTGTAAAAAAATAGGACCATTAAATCGAGACGATGTAGGAGGGGTTTACGTTTATTGGTCTTGGTTTCAAAAATAAAATTTAGGTAGTTCTAAATCTAGAATTAAACATTCTTAGCCAACAAACTTATCGCCTAATGAGGTTGAGCAAAGATACCTATATAACGCAGAAATTAAGGCTAAAACTATTATCATGCTAAGCTTTGAGAATTTGTTACTTTGCTGTACGCAACATCTTCTAGGTAACGAAAAATCAAGCGTTTTTAGCCTCTATTTCCGTTTTTGCTCGAAGATCGGCTCAACCTCTAATATGTTAGCGCTTATTCAGAACGCCACTGCAAATTGAACAGTTTAATGCTAAACGTGTGGATCGTACAGTTACTATTGTATGAGTACTGATCGTTTTGATCGCGCACAAACGCGCAGTGAGAAAACAGCCCAATCGCACCATCTCAACTGTCACACCTGGTCCTTCTACCAGCGGGGTAAAATTGTACTACAGTTACAACGAGATGCTAAACTTTCTGTCTGTAGCACACGGGTTACAACTGGCACAACTATTTACATTTCTTTACAAGGAAAGCGCGCCCCATGCTCAACAAAATTTCAGGAAATCCCTACCTTCCATGTAGAGTTTGCCACTGATTACTGAGTTTGGAATCGCGCACAATAATTATTAGGTCACCAAACAAATTGATTAAGTGAGTGTCCTCAGATCCATACTATAGAAGAAGCAAATATACTATTCAGACCGCTTTGGGGCAGAACGAAACTCAAGGCGGTTTATTGTTTATGTCACTCAAGAGATGATCGCACTCCGCACCTACTCAACTCTAAATTAGTAAGCTGTGCGATCCGCACAGCCACACAATCAAGATTCCTGGTAATTTTGAAGTAGCCACCTGAAGACCTCTGAAGCTTTTGAAAAACCTTCAACGTCCATAATAGTTTCGATTATCTTTGCTTCATCCTCATTAGGAGTAAAGACAATTCTGCTATTGGAATTATCACCCTCTTTCTCCTTCTTAATTTTCTTTTCCATATCCCGGATAGTAGAGAATGGAATGCCCGTGTAAACTTCCTTAGCTCTTAGGGATAACTTATCAAATTTTTTATCTTCAGGTAGCTTAGAGTTAATAATTTCCAGTATCCACTGCTCTCCATGCTTGTCAATCAACTCCTGCATCATCATTACAGTCTTGCGGTTATCATCCTTGGTCTTAGGTAATCCTACACGAGTGTTGCTACCACAAGAAAGAGCGATCGCTCGATCTAAGTCACCTTCTTGAATATGTGCAAGTACAAGTTTCTTAGCTAAAATTGCTGCTTCAGTTCGATGATGTCCATCAGATGGTAACAACTGTTGGTTTTCAACATCCCAAATCAAGTTAATTTTTGCATCTTCTAATTCCCAATCCCAAAGATCACCTACCATTAATTGAGAGTAATGCACCACTCTGCTAGAGTCAGTTTGCAATCTACATTGAGTGCCAGCATCAAGGGTAATTAGTTGTGGCTCAACCCAGTGAACACCCTTGATTACCATACTTAAGCCAGTAATTGTCAATCTCTCATTAGAATGAGATTGCTGCTGATTCAAGCTCTCTTCTGGCTTGCTCGATTCCGAGGATGTAACTGAGGGCAACTGCGGCGATTCTGAAGTCAAGTGCGTCTGCGTAAGCTCGTTGCTGATTCCTAATATCTGTACCGCCGTTCTGGAGTCCGATGGGTTCACCCAGTTGATGGATCGCACATCCTCAGTTTGCTCGTGTTGGCGATCGCCTCCTGCCCCACTAGTTTTCAATGTTTCCTCAATTGACACGTTACACGTTCCACAATTTGACTGCTGTTTGGATCGCACAGTTACAGGTTCATCTTGTGTGGACGCAGAAGGTAATACCTCAAACCACCCAGGTTTCAAAGTGAGGTGCTTTTTAACTTCCCCCGAACCTGCATCTACATACACATTGTCCCCATCTATACCTGTAATTTCGGCTTCCTTACCTATCCATTGGGATAAATTACGAGTACGAACTTTTAACACCCTTACCTTTGTGCCTTTTTCTGGTAATTCTGCTTGTTGCATAAAAGTTTCCTCTGTTTCCACTTCATCACTGAAACTTTGGGGCGCTTTCCAGGTAAGCCCTGGTGGAATGGACAACAAACCACTGTGGCTCGGTTATAGAAGGTACGTGTGATGCTAACTCACTCGCGCAGTTCACCTTCTATTTCCTCCTCTTTGATTTCCTTCCAGTCACCCCTAGCTTTCCCGTGGTTTTTCTGCATGAGGATGAACTCTTCCTGGATGCGATCGCGTTTCCTTAAGTTGTGTGCCTGAGCTATCTCGGCAGTTGCATTTTCTGCACGTTTCTTCGCCATCTCAAACAACTTCTGAGTGGTAAGCTTCCAATCTTCGCGGGAAATAACATCTAATTTTCTGCAAGTGTCAAAGCTAATTCGCGTGTCGATTACACCCAGTTCTTTTAAATGCAGCCAATTTCGACCTTTGTTACACAGCTGGCAAACTGGGATGCGATCGCGATCGTAATTGTAGTTGGGGATCACTCGTTCAACAAGTAAGGGCTGTATCTTGCCCGTATCCTGACAGCAAAAACATTTCCACCCAGGCTGCCAAATTTCCTTATCTTCTCGCTCATCTTCAGCACGCATTGGCAGCGGTTCTAACGGCTCAAATTTAAATTCAAAGTTCATCTCCTACCTCCTCTTTAAGCCAGCTGTATTGTTTTGTCTCCCAACACCAGTCAATGAAAGCTTGTTTCTCTCTGTCAGACCCGGCAAACTCAAACGGATTCTTGGTTTGTTCGATTTCAGCTAGCCACTTCTCACGCTGTGGGTGGTTTTCCCATTTGGCATTCTGTGCGGATCGTACAGATGGGAGGATTTTACCTTTTGATTTACTCCACTCCCGTGCTATTTCCTCGTAATGCTTTTCTATCCACCTTTGAGGTAACTGCGGCGGTGATGGTAATTTAGCCGATTTTTCTTCCCCAAATTTTAAAAAACTCTCTCTCTCGTCTTCTGAGAGAGTTTGAATAAAGTCTGAATAGTCTGAAATAGTATGAGGGGATCCAGAAGTACCGTTACATAAGGCTTCTGAGTTCTCATTTTCTGACTTTCCAGAATCCATTCTGGTTTTCCAGAATCCATTCTGACTTTCCAGAATGGATTCTGACTTTCCAGAATCCATTCTGGATTCCTGGAATGATTCTGGATTATCAGAAAGCTCACCTTCTTGAGAATGAGATTTCCACCGGATAATAAATTCAGCTTTTTCAATCTCAACTAGCTGCTGATCCTTTAACTTGGCAATTGCCTCATAAACACTACTTTCTGGTACATCCCACTCCAGAGAAAATGTCAATGGATTGACTTTTAGTGGGCGATCGCACCAAGGGTTTTTCAGCTTCAATGCAAAAAAGATTAGTGAAGAATTATTAAGTATGCCAGCATTGTGAAGAGATTTAAGCTCCGATGCGCGAAGTGCATAGAACTTTTCGTTTGTGTCTTCTTGGTTTGATTGCTCCTGAAAAACCTGCTGCCAGTATTTTTCTCGCTGATACATTTTTTCTGTTGACTCTATTCCTTTTTTACTAACGGGAGCAATTACCTCCAAAATTTCGTATTTAATCGATTTCTCACCGTTAGAGTTCCAAGAGTTTTGCAGTAAACTACAAGGATGACAACCTTTTTTAAGAGCGTTGTAGTGGCTATTAATCTTCAATATTTTACCGTTGGCACTGATGTTTCTACTTTGACCAACATATGAAACACCTGTTAGTTCACAGTAAATTCTGTATATAACACCAACAGAACTTTTGTAACTTGTGATCGCATCCGTAAGAGTTAACCGATCATGCTGTGTCATTACCGCATCTCCTCCTCGGTCACAGCGGATACACCAGCCATGTCAAAATTTACGTCTTTTAACGCTTCTACTTTTTTTTGCTTTGTCATAGTATGTACGTAGGTTTTAAACATGCCCCGGCACTCCTGAAAACTTGCTGGGGCAATTTTGTGCTTGTTAGAAGTTAAACAGTTTTTTAACTTCCTCTAACTCCTCAGAAGAAAACTCAAACCATTCCCCATGAACTCGATGACTTGCTAGCTTTTTGTGTAAGATTGATTCTTCTTGTAAAGAATTTTCAGTTTCAAAATAGGTGATTAAGTTAACCTTATACGGCGCTCCTACAGCTAGCTGAACTATCCGTGAGCGCAAATCTGTTGTTCTGCCAATCTTGTATCGATTTGTTCCTGTTGCATGAAATAAGTAAACGTATTGCTTCTTCTTTGTTTCAGAGGAATATCCTTTAAAATTCTCCGACTGTGCTTCCCTATCGCAGCGGTTAGCTAAGGATAACGCTGAGTACAAAAACATTGCCTCGTCTGGATAGAGTTCTAGTACTACTTTTTCTGAGAACCTCCCTTGCTTTATTAGTGCTTCTGTCTGGGCAAATACCATTTCGCCGCATTTGCAAACTACGTCCCTTTCCTCCTGTGCTAGGCTTCTCATATAACCTCTTTTTTCCAAAATGGTTTTCTTATAGTAAACTATAGATTACTCTCAGTAAACTTAGCTCGAGGCAAATTATATGAAGATTTATGAAGCTTTGAGACAGGCTTTAAAAGAGTTTGAAGTTCCAGCGAACAAAGCGGCTGAAATATGTAGCGTTACCAAGGGGTTCATGTCGCTTTTTTTGTCGGGAAAGCGTTCAACTCCTGTCGAAAATTTGGATGAGTGGTTAAATAAGCTGGATGCCAAATATTGTGGAATCAAGCGCTTTTTTTATAGTCTTCTCTACAACTCAAAAGAAGTTAATGAGCAAGTCAACTTTAATAGCGCAACACCAGAGACACTTGTAGGATTATTGGACATGGATAATGAATCGTTGTTTGAGATGCTCTCTACAGAAAAGCTGTCTGTTGAAAAAAAAATAGTTCAGTTAATTGAAGCTGCCGACGATGACACTATAGAAGTAGTTTTATCAGCGATAGGACGTAAGTGGAAACGAGAAAGGCAACAGCGTAATAATATACAAAATAATTACGTAAGTAATTATCCTGAAGAATCTATTGCTGTATAATAATTATCCTGACAATCAATCAAGTTAGAAGCTAGTATCAGATTTCTCAGTATGACTTTATCGGAGATATCTTTTCAATAAAATATGTTATCTCTCCTGTAGATTCTAAGTAAATATCGAGGTTAACACGGTTGACAAAATGGAATTAGCTATGGTAGCAATAGGTCGAGCGAGGAAAAACTTTCGTATTTTTGCTGATCAAGCAACTAAGCGCATAGTTGTATGATTAACAATGATCATTGCATAGTTTGACTCAGGTGCCCTATGGTGGAGATGCCTTTCATAAGCTCAAATGATGTTCATAGACTGCTAAATAGCTTAACGCTACAGGAAAAAGAGGCTTTTTTAGCAGAGCAAATTGCAGATTTACCAGCAGAGTCAAAGGCAAGGCTTTTAGGGCTTGCGGACTCAAACCTAACTGTTCTCAAGGGGACTTTTGTGTCGCTAAATCCAAACGTAGCTGTAAATATCCAGGATGGTAGCGATTTTGACCCTGAAACAGTGCTTCTAGCTGTGGCAGATTTCATGGAGTCAGAGCGAGAGAAAAAGTAGCAACCAGGCGATCGCACAGAGTGCTAATATAAAGATTCTAATAAATATGTTATCTGCCTCTTTCTCTTCATGTGAATAGGGGCTTTTGTATAAATAACAAAGCTGTAAGGAAAAATGTTCCGAGTAATAGTATCACAATATCTCAACTTCGATTTGTTCTTCAATTATTTTTTTTACAAGTTTTTGTAATTCTATTTTTCGTGCCAATTCAGGCATTGATAGCCATACTTTGGTAGTCCCTACAAATGAGTGCAGGTGATATGAAAGTAGGCATTTTGAGGTATGCCGAGCATAAGTCTCCAGTACTTCAAATGCTTTTAACACAAGGCTTTGACACTTTGTGTGCTATACTTGTCACCGTATCTTTAAGGAGATTGTTTTTTTCCTGAGGGTGACAATGCTCATAAGTGATTTTCCAAAATTTTGTCCAAAAAAAGATTGCCCCTGCTATCAATCTTTAGACAATAAAATTACTAAAGATGGCACTAAAAAATTGAAAATTTCCGGCTCACGCAGACAAATGTATTATTGTCATGGAGGTAAGCATAGATTTTCTGAAACAGCTTATTCAAACTTGTGGAGAAAACAAGGAAGTGAGAAAGAATATATTCAAACAGCCAAGCTAAGTACGTATGGGTTATCTGCCGAACAAATTGCAGATGTTTTAGAAAGAGACATCCGAACAATTGAGGATTGGCTAGGAGGAATTGCGGAAAAAAGTCAACGTTTTCATGAAAGTATTTGTCTGATAATTGGGATAACAATACAGTTTTTACAGATGGATGAATTGTGGTCTTACCTAAAAAATAAAAAGCGACAATTATGGGTATTTTTGGCTTTAGATCCTAGCAGCAAGTTCTGGATAAACTTTGAATTAGGTTCCCGAACTAATCATACAGCAAATCGTTTGGTGAAAAACCTGAAAGCTCTAGTAAAGTGGGATTACAAGCAAGTTTTAAAAGTGACAACAGACAAATTAGCCGCTTATAAAAATGCTCTAGAAAAACAATTGGGAGAAATTCCTTATGTTTATTTGCAAATTGTTAAACAAAGAGTTCAAAGAAAACTCAAAACAGTGAAAAAGTTTTTGGTTTCGGGTGTGGCCGAAGACTTTCCTCAAGGTACGCAAAATACATCTTATATTGAACGATTAAACCTGACTCTTAGGCGTCATAGTTTCGTATTTACATAGAAAGACTCTGGGTTACTGTAAAAAGCAAACCAACTTCAATCGCATACTTTGGATTAACTTATTCGACTACAATTATGTGCAATTTCATCGGAGTTTACGGATTGATATAACCGGACAAAAAGTCAAGTTTCAGAAAAGATATAAAGAAGTGACTCCAGCAATGAAAATGGGGTTAACAAATAGTCAATTAAGTTGGAGATATTTACTAGTAGTTCCTATTCCAAAAGGTGGTTGATAGTGCGACCTGCACCCGTTTGCAGAGACTACCATATATTTTGACGCTTAATGTCAACGGTGATAGTTGAAAGGCTATTAACTGGCGGTTGTCCGCGCAACGATAACCACCTGTGCGATCGCCATTCTTTTGTCAAGAACTCAAGCAGGAAGAAAATACTGAGGCATTCTCAGGTTTCAAATGTAACTATGTAGTGGCGATCGCCTGAACGAAGATTTTCCTTATATTTACTCCTGTACAGGGTGCAAACTAGTAAAGCGATCGCATCATCTTTGTCAAAATCTTTACAACTCACATTATTTGTGAGATGATAGCTAATCACCATGCCTCCACTGGAGGGGATGTCATCACCATCCCCACGAGTGTAATTACTGAGGCAGGATTTTCACCCCTTGTAAACGTAACTTACAAAGGACTAATTATCATGTCTATTCTACAGTCTGAATCTCTAATTGAGTCAAAGTCTCTAAGAACAGAAACTTTGAGAAAAGCGTCACCTGTCGATTTAGAGTCAGTGCTAATGGCAGCTAAAGTACACGGTTTGTTTCAAGCCCTATGGAAAGGTGAGGGATGGGCTACGACTGCTCAAGTAGCTGAATACTATGAAGTTGCTAACGACTTAGTTCGTCTGGCAGTAAGTCGTCACAGGGATGAGTTTAAGAATGCAGGTTATGCTACGCCAAAACGCTCAGAACTCTCTCCAGAAGAGAATAGTATCATTTCGATACTTTGTGACGGACGTAAATTACCTGCACTTTTCAACCCCCGTGCAGCTGTACTTTTGGGAATGCTTCTAAGAGATTCTAAAATTGCCAAGGCTGTACGTGCAGCACTTCTAAAGATTGCTGAGAATCACTCTATCTTAGTTTTGGAAGTTGAGAGATTAAGAGATGAAAATCAACGGTTGCGTGATTTGTTAGAAAGCAATCAGCAATCTGCATCTAACCCATCTTCTCAAACTGCTGAACTATTAGGCGAAATGGCGCGGGTTGTAGAAGCGTATATTGATGGCTCTCGCTCTTTGAATCAATCAATTCATACTTCAATTCATCGGCAATCAGAATCTTTGAGGCTAGCCTTTGAAAACCTGAAAAGGCTCCATGAAAAAACATATTTGCTACCCGAAGGTGCAAAAAGTCTAGATTACAATGCGATCGCAGATCTAGCAAGATTAACGCCACGCTTGAACACTAAGGAAAGACGTGCTGCAATTACAGCTTTCCTTGAACTAATTGATACACTTCCAGAAGATGATGAGCGCAAGAAATGGAGCAGCCGTCAAATAGGAAACTATTTAGGAGTAAGTTACCGCACCGTTTGCGACATAATCAACGAGCGCAAAGGCAAGAAAGAACCACCTATGTTTCTCAGAAATAAAAGCTAATTTTGTTGTGATTTATTTATCACAGTAATTAAAAGGTGGGCTTTGCTCACCTTTTTCTGTTTGATCCACACAGCTTTGAGCAAGTACCAGTTGCGGAATTAGCATCAGGTGGGAGATTAGCAACATATCATACATTACCGTCACTCAGTAGAATCTGCAAGCGTGTAGTTTGAGGGGAGCGATGCCTGACGGCAAGGCTAGCGCCAACGCACCACCGGATTTTTACTTGTTTGAGTTGCATGGCGTTTGTAAAGTCTGTGGTTCAAACAACAAGAATGCACCTATTGTTATCTATTAATTAGTTGTAAAATCAAACAAGAAAACTCCTGATGTTTATATCAACAGGAGCTATAGTTAACTGACTATAAACGGAAAGTAGACTTTGTTGGCAGACAAGGTCTACTTTTCATTAGGAATTAAGTATCCAATAAAAGCACCTATGCTTACTTTTGCTACATCAAGAAAAGCAGGGCGACTATTTTCATCAATGACTGAAAGACCTATCAGTCCTAGTAAAGAGAGAACTACTACAATACCTAAAATTAGCTCTCTAAAATTAGGATTAGAGTTTGATGACTTCATAATGTACATCTGTTTAGAAATGGATGTACTTCATAGATTAGCTATATTAAATGTATATTTACTAAGTAAAAACACGTATTTAATCAGCCAATATTATGAAGTTTGCATGAAGTTTGATAATTACACTTAAGTATATGTAAAAATAATACATTTTAACTATCTTCATTAGTGGTGCTGGTGTTTAACTTTTTACCTTTAACAGCCGATTCAGGTGCATTAGCACTGATCGTGAGGGTAGTTGTGTAGCGTCCATTGTTACCTACCCACGGTTTTATGCGCCTAACGTAACCGTTTCGTGGCGATCGCACTACGGGTATCTGGCTCAACTTATCATCGAGCGCACTGAGAGAAAGATTAAGTTGAGCAAGTTGGTAGTCGCGATCGCGCAGATTTTGCGCGTACTGCTGTTGTTGCTGACTCCATTCCTGCTGGCTGCGATTTTCCTGCTCTATTCGCTGCGCTACCTCTATTGAAGCTTTGTATTCTAGCAATTTGCGGTTATTGTGAGCAGTATTAAGTCGAGAACTTGCGAGTTCAAGCTCGGAACGTGCTACCTGCACAGCAGTCTGTAGAGCTTGAAGCTGCTGCTGCTGCTCCACGCCGGCGGCATTAAGTTTCGCCCTGGCTTGCTCCAACAAAGACTTCGACTGCTCAGCTTCAGACTGAAGAGATTTAAGCTTTGATTGTTCATGTCTGATAATGGGGGATTGGAGTTTCATGTCTTGCATAGTAAGCAGCAATTCTTCCTGCTCCCGTACCTTTTCCTCAGCCAATCTGAAAGCTGATTCAGCCTTCTCTGCTTCAGCCCTTTGCCCTGGATTATCCGCTAATAGCATCGGTGTGCGGGATTGTAACAGTGCTTGGGCTTGCTTAGCTTTTAGCTGAGCTTGAGCGATCACCGCTTCCTCTTCCTTAAAACTTACTGGAGGCAATTGTGCTAGTTTTGGAGGCTTAATCGGTTTAATTGGTTCGGGAATAGGCTTGCTTTTCAGGTTATCTATTTGGAGTGTCACAGCCTGACGTTGTTTGTTGAGGCGATCGCGCTCCAATTTATTGTCTGTAATGGTGTCTCCTACCTTAATTTCCTGACCTTCTTTGACTAGAAGGAAAGAAGTATCTTCTACCGTTACTGTCAGTCGAAGTGTGCGATCAGCATAATTCAAAGATTCTTCTCTTTCTGTTTTTCCCTGAAACACTTCGACAGGTGCATCACTTGGAGATTGTGCAATCAGCGGCAGGGCAACTGCCAAAGCCCTACAACTCCAAAAAACAATCGATAGTGTAACTGTACGTACCCAAAAATTTTCACTCATAGTTGGATTTGCTTGATAACAACTTCCCCTGAGATAATAAAAAACTCTCTTAAAGGCTCTAACTCCTTTGGAGAGGCATATTCTAATGACACTCCATTACCATTCCGAACAACAGTTTGCATTACACCAGGAGTGGGTATTGGCAACTCCAAATCTGCTGCATCTTCTAGCCCAAGTGTACCTACTACCAAAGAATCTGTTGGCAGCGACTTAATCCAAGCCTCCCCCTCAGCCTCCTCAATTCGTTGACGGCGAATTTTCATCCTCATCCTTCCTTCCTTCACCTCCACCCGCCGTGAGATAATATCACCACCTCCCTCACCCACTCTCATAATTTGCCCCTGTGCGGATCGCACAATCAAAGTTTCACCCTGAGCATCAACTGCCCAAAACATTTCGTCAATTTGGCTGTTATCTACTTGCCTTGTTCCTATCACTCTTACTCTTACAGCCCGTTGACTCTCTTGACGAAGAAGCTCTATAGCCGTAGAGTTGTTCGCCAGAAAGTGAGTAGAGAATTGCTTAGTCAGTCCGCCGGAACTGATTAAATTGGCACTTAACAACCAGATGGCTAGAGCCAACGCCAGTACCGTATATTCCGCAGGTGTCCCAGTTGCTAATCGTAGCCTGGGATTCTTACCGCATACGTATATAGACTTACTTGGGTAGAGTAAGCGTACACCAGATTTAGTAAAAGTGTCAGCAACTGAACTGATTAAATGACCCAGAGGGATTGCTAGCCAATGCTTCCATGAGAAGTAGTAAGCCAGAGGAAGTGCCGCTACAGCAGTAAATCCGGTAAACAAAAGCGAGTGTGTAACCGATCTGTGTGGAAACCTTTCCTCCAAAAGTTTAGCTAACGGATAAAGAATCTTTCCAACGTAGCTTTTTGTCGTATCCACATCAGGAATTTGACTGGCAATAGCGGCGCACGCCAGTACAAAAGGCTCAGTTGTGCCAAGAACGGCGGTGGTTCCCGCCAGTGCAATTGCGCAATGAGTAAACCCCATCATCTACGTCTATCCTCCTTTGGCAGCATGAGGCGAAGGTATCTGAAAGCCATGAAAGCTGCTAATGATAATCCACCAAGGATATATAGGGAGACTCGTAAAATAGGATAAATCGCTATTAAACGGTATAAAACAGAATTGTGGACTGAGTGAGGAGTGGTATAG
>NZ_JACXAE010000007.1:20969-41717 GCF_014698965.1 Iningainema tapete BLCC-T55 | reverse complement strand
CGAGATAACAGCTTGGGATTTGCAGAAGCATTGGATAAAGCAAATGATTTGGGTTTTGGGAAGATTGACCGCCAAAGAATAAAGCGCTTTTTGAGAGAGAGTGGTGATGCAATCGGTGAAGCGGGGATTTTCAAGAAACTAGCCGCTATTAGGGAGTAGTAGGAGTAATAGGAGTAGTAATAGATGAACGTACAAAAGGAATACAGCGGTGCTAAGCACAATTTGGCGGCTGCACTGCAAAATGAATCAGCAGAACATCGCGCCAAAGTGCTGGAATTTGTGCTGGATTGGGAGATTAACCCCAATGAAGAATTCTTCTTGATTTTTGCAGCAATTGGTCACTTAAAAGTACTTATTGAACAAGCACCAGAAGATATTAGGCAGTTATTTAAATCGGTTTTACAGGAGTTGGATGAATGGAGCCAAATAACAACGGAGAAACTTCAGATCGACAGCCAACATATCAAAGTGACAGAGAGCTTAGCCCAATCCAGCAAAGCGCTTGGGACAGCCTTGAACAGTCTAGACATTACCTCGACTCAGCTGCTGGAGCAATTGAAGAGCTTACCAGAACTCTTGAAGCTTTTGAAAGCCGTAGAAGGAAGCCTTCCCAGCACGAATTTACTATTTCAAAAGTGGATAGAGGCGGTGGAGAAAGAGAGGATAGCAGCAACGAACTTACTAACTTTAATACAACACGTAGAGAACCATATGATGTACAGTTCGGCGCATCTGAGGGGAACTTACGAGAAAGTGGAGAAGATAGAAGCACTGATAGAGAAACTGTCCGGGAACAAGGAGTTAATTCAGCAGAACCAGCTGCAGAACAAAAGCCAGAACCAACAAAAGAACAAAAGCCTGCTGAACTTGCTAAACCTAATAGAATTGTTAGGCGTCGGTCGGGCGGCATGGAGCTATAGACTGAAAGTTCTGGGCGTGTTGACTGCAATTCTGGTGGCTTTCAATTTTGTTGTTGGCAATGTGGTAAAAGGTGCAGTTGCCTCTGCGTTAGAGTCAACGGCAGTGGTGTTACCAGTAGATGTAATTCAGAAACTTGATTATGCAAGTGAACAATCGGGTTACGCTACTGTGAAACTGCAGCGGATTGAGAAGGCATTGGGCATTAAAAAGAAACAGTCGTAAGTTGACCTCCGTGCCAAGTACAATACATGGGGGTGTTAATATAATTTGCGAGTAAATAGTTGATCCGGAACAAATTTTAGGATATTTTAGTGAAAAGAGACTCCATCTATTACCAAATATTTAAACGCTTTCCTGGATTACTTTTTGAACTGGTTGATAACCCTCCAGAACAAGCGCAAAACTATCGATTTGAGTCAGTTGAAGTGAAGGAAACCGCCTTCCGTATCGACGGGGTATTTTTACCACCAGAGGGGACAACACCCAGAATTGTCTTTTTCGCTGAGGTTCAGTTCCAGTTGGACGAAGCCCTCTACTATCGCTTCTTCACTGAAACTCAGATGTACCTGAACCGAAATCGGTTTCAGTATGACGACTGGTATTGTGTGGTAATTTTTCCATCACGCTCTTTGGAACCGAGCGATAAAAAAACTCATCGATTATTTTTGAATAGCGACCAAGTAAAGCGAATTTATCTTAATGAGTTGGGCGATCCGAACCAGTTGCCAATAGGTATCAACTTGATGCAGCTAACGATCGCATCGGATTCCGTGATGGCAGAGCAAGCTAAGCAATTGATTGAGCGGGTACAATTAGAAGAAACAGGCACTCTCGCAAAAAACGAGATAATGGAGGTAATCACGACCATTGCCGTTTACAAATTTTCACAGTTAAGTAGAGAGGAAGTGGAAGCCATGTTAGGACTGAGTATCGAAGAAACTCGAATTTACCAAGACTTGGAACGCCAAACCAAGTTAAAAGCAGCTGAGCGCTTTTTGGGCATGGGCTACAGTATCTCCGAAGTGGCTAGGGCTGTTGATTTATCGGTCGAGGAAGTCACAAAACTAGCTCAAAATCCCCCCCCAATAGGGGCTTAAGTTCAACCCAAAAACTCGTAGGTTGATAATGGTATTCGACTAACTGCCGTCATCGAAACGCGATCTGGCAGCCTAGTTCTAGTGTGACTTTTGGGGGAGATCGAGTTACTACCCAAAGTTTTTTAAAAATTACGATAGTAAAAGCAGCCTACAGGTAACTCTAACCTACATTTTTGAAAAATTAGGACTGTGAGGGTTTTGGCTGCGATCACTCGCATTGCCGCAATTGCTTTCGTCGTTACTTATCCGACTTGGGGTACTAGTAACAAACGAACTCGCTCATGCAACTGTAACCCCCAATATAGTTCTAATACCCAACCGCAGTGCTGTCAGCATTACTTGGTAAGTAAGTATCAATAAATTATTATTTGTAGTCATTGAGACTAAGTACTGCTTTACTCAATTACTTTACTTACACGATTTATTAAATATTAGACTGCTTATTATAGAATGTGTAGCTGTTGGGGTTTTTCCCATGACCAAGACACCTTTTAAAATCAACACGCTCAGAGAGTATTTAAATTTTGATGACGGTACAGATAAACGTTATGATCTTGAAGATGGAGTGTTGGTAGAAATGCCTCCTGGTACTGGCAAGCATGAACAGATTATTACACTCCTACTGGTGCGTTTCTTTTTAGAAAAAGAAAGATTGGGATTACCTTTGGAACCACGCCCCAATGGTACAGAGGTGCTAACTAAAAAACAGCCCAGAAGACCAGACGTGAGTGTCATGACCGTGGAGCAGGCACAAACTATTGAAAAAACATCTGCCATTCTCCGAACACCACCACTATTAATTGTTGAGGTTGTTAGTCCCGAATCTGTTGACCGGGACTATAATGAAAAATCTTCTGAATATGCTGATTTTGGCGTTGGTGAATATTGGATTGTCGATCCACTTTTAAATAAAGTAACTATCTGTCTACTGTCTGAGGGTGTTTATCAGCAAACTGTGTACACTAAAAATCAACGGATTGTGTCCAGGCTGTTCCCTGAATTAGAACTAACCGCCAATCAAGCTTTGTGTATTTAAATACTTTCTACCTCCGTACCTCCCGCTAGCTCAAATTGGCAGCGGGGGGATTATGTTGTTTTTCTTGGTGATGATTTGCACGAAAACCTATAGGTGGGTTTGTTGCCTATAGGATTTCCGGGTTAACAAAACTATCCAAGTAAAATCCTTCCGACTTCAATTCCCATTTTGCAATTAGGATAGTAACTTGAGATTGACAATATTTCTGCTGCTGCAATTCTTGTAAATTGTTGTTGTTTTTTCATTTTGATACTTTAAGAATTTTTAGGACGTGCCAAATTTTTAAATTGGGTGAATTGACTATCAAATAAAAGTTTTACTGTTCCCGTAGAACCATTACGATGCTTCGCAAAAATCACTTCCGCAATTCCTCTATCCGGGCTATCGCTGTTGTAGTAATCATCGCGATAAAGCATCATCACTATATCCGCATCTTCTTCAATTCGTCCTGAATCACGTAAATCAGAAAGCATAGGACGCTTATTAGTTCGCCCCTCTACATCACGATTCAATTGCGAAATAATAATAATTGGCACATTGCATTCCCGTGATAGTAATTTAAGCTGGCGGGTAATTTCTCCAATCTTTTGTGGAAGTCGCGCATCAGCAGTATCAACCATTAATTGTAAATAATCAACAATTACTAATCCCAATTGACCATATTTAGCTATGGCTTTGCGAACTTTAGATCTAATTTCGGCACTGCTAGGGCAAGAAGAATCATCAATTATCACTTTTGCTTCAGAAAGCTGCCCTACTGCTTGTATTATTGGTTCCCATTGCCTATCAGAAATCTTTCCAGAGCGTAAATGATTAAAATCAATTTTTGATTCGCTTGATAAAAATCTGGTATAAATATCTTTATCAGACATTTCTAAACTAAAAATCATTGTTGCCAAACCGTGCAATTTAGATACATTTAAACCTAGCTGGGAACAGAAAGATGATTTGCCCATTCCAGGACGGGCAGCAACAACAATTAAACTACCAGGGCGAAACCCACCAGTCAGAGAATCAATATCATAAAATCCTGTTTTAATTCCAGATGCTACAATTCCCATGCTGAGATTTTCAAGCTCAGCGTAAACCTCAATTCCAATGTCAGCGAGTAATTTTGGCTCATTATTTGATTCATTTTGATGCCGAATAGAAAATACTTTTTGTTCGGCTTGATCCAAAACAATTGGTAATTCAATTTCTGTAGAGTAGCCTAATTGTACAATTTCATTTCCAGCTTTAATTAATTGACGGCGCAAGTATTTCTCAACTACCAACTCTGCTAAAAAGTCAATGTTGGTGGCTGATACAGTACGATCTATGAGCGAGGCTAATTTATTTCTACCACCAACAAAGGTAAGCAGATCTTTATCCGTAAGCCAACTTGTAACTGAGAGTAAATCTGTTGGCTTATTTTGAAAATGCAAGTTTTGCATCGCTCGGTAAATCTCTTTGTGACCGCTGACATAAAAAGCTTCTGGCTTTAATATATCGATTACTCGCTCTATCGCTTCAGGGTCAAGAAGAATTCCACCCAGTATCGCTTCTTCTGCCTCAATGTTTTGGGGAGGCAGTTGGTTATTTAATTCTTGTTGCATAATATTTTACACTACCTTTCTGATTTTTTTGCTTATTTCTGGAGTGATATCAGGTATAAATTTTGGGAAGTCGGCGGCGAACATTAACCATGATTTGTGCCAATAATTACCCGCTATAAATTCCTCTGCTCCCACATTTAGGAATTCTTGAAGTAAGGCAGCATGTTCCTGTTTTGACATTTGGTGGAACTCTGGAATTACCAAATGCTTAATTTCAGGTTTAATATCTGGGAATTGTTGTTGCCCCCTTTTTCGCTTCCACCCACGCCACAGTAATTCCGCTTCTTCTGGATTCTTTTTCGCCCATGCACAGGCTTTAGCTTCCGCTTCCTCTGGAGTGCATAGCTTATCACGCACCATTAAGCTACCCTTATATGTCAAAAATTCTAAGTATTCTTCTCGTGTTCCTTGAAACCATTCCGGTACTGGTTGATTTTGTAAAGATTTGTTAAGCGACGGCGCGGAACTTTGATCCACATGAGGGATTTTCGACTTTGATGATCGATCCGCTTTTTGATTTTGAGTACCAAAAGAGGATTCTTCTACTACCTCTTTGTTTTCCTCATTTTCGACACACACACTTTCTTCCTGGGAGGGGAGCGGGGCGTTAGGGGCGCTTGTGTGTGTATTCTCTGTAGTAATCTCTGTAGTAATCTCTGGTGAATTTTTAGCGCTTGAATCGCTTGCAGAGAAAGGGTTTTGGGATTCGCCAGTTTGGTGGTTTTCCCCGAACAAGTTTGGTGGTTTTCCCCGAACTAGTTTGGTGGTTTTCCCCGAACTAGTTTGGTGGTTTTCCCCAAACTGTTGATTTTGCGTTGTTTCAGCTTCTAAGGTAGGTTGAGCTTTTTGCACTATGGCAGCAATTAATTCTTCTCTATTAATGCGGAAATGCAGTGTACAAGGCATTCCCAGCTTTTTCTCTTCAATTAATCCGCTTTTGATCAAACGTTTTCGTACCGTCTCTTGCTCGTACCGGGTTAACGCTGTTTCTGCTTCCCATTCGGCGGTCGATTTGTAAAACCAACCGTCTGGATCTGAGGTACGCTGGCTCCAGTAAAAAGCTTGCGACAGAAACAACCCTGCTGTTGCGCCACCCCCAATTTCTGCAAAAATTCGGTGATAAGCTATGGGGCTTTGAAGCAATGATGTTAGGGTTATCCAGTTTATTTGGACGTTGAATTGATTTGTATCAGCCGCTGTTTTTCTGTAGCTTTTGGAACTGCGCTGAGACGTTACCATGTTGCGCCTCCTGCTAATTCCAAGTTTTTTGTAATCCGATTGCAAACGGCGAGAAAATTTGCAATAATTGTCTTATAGGCGATTCCAAGATGGTCGCCAAAAAATTTACGTTCTGACATTATTTAATTAGCGAGCTACCAACTCGCGATAATGTGTGAATGCCGCCAGAGGCAGCTACCAACTGCGCAAATCTGGCGGTTTTACTTTTTAAGGCGGAGTGCCATTTAAAGCACCTGCCAGATTAAAGCATTGTATTAAGTATAGTTCATTTTTGAAGATTATCAACTTATCGTCTACAATTAAAATTATTTGCTGTTGATGAACCAGACATGAAACGTGTACAGCGCTTGGCTAGGCTAGAAAAATCAAAAATGTTCACCCAAAAACAAGCAAAGGATCTTTCTGGATTTACTAGATCGCAGTTGCTGACGTGGGAGGAAGCGGGGATAATTATGCCAGACAGGCAATATGCTATCCTTTACACCTGGAATCAATTAATATTGTTAAGAATTTTACGTCACTTGCGCAACCGATGGACATTCCAGCAAATTATTAAAGGCTTTAAAAACTCCAGGCGTCCCATTGATGAAATTCTTCAAATTCTTCCCAAAGCTGTACTTTGTAATTTTGGGGAATTTGGTAAATACCCTGATATAGAAATAGAAATTCAGGTACATGATTTATGTAATGCAGAAAATGATATACAAGAAAAAATCTTTAGGAATGTTTGCCACAAGGCATTTCCTTTAATAGATGAAGCTGGTAGACAAACTCAGATATCTGTACCAAAGATAATTGATGAAATAAAAGTACTAGCTGAACAGAATAAAATTGAAAACTTTGACGTTAAGGTAGGGTAGTTTGTTTAATTGCAATTTATAAATTGATCTAAAATACGCAGCGCATTAATTAAATAGCGCTGCGCGTTTTATTTTTGTCTATGATCGCTTTTACACGGGCAACATCACATCTTCCGGCATCGGCACAACTTCAACGCGGTAGATAATGTTTTGACCATAAATCGCCCCATCTACCTCAAAGCGCTCAAAGTCAGTTTCCAGATCAGCCCAAGTGTAATCATTCAAACCAGCATCGTAGTGCCAAGTAAAATGCCCGTAGAGCCGATACCTATCCTGTAACTCTTCCCAGTTCCCAATTCGCCAGTAGTCAGAGCATACACGCTCTGTGGCGAGTTCCTTTGGTGTGGCAATGAGATTTGACATTGGAGTGTTGAGAATAACAATTTTTTGGTCAGAGTTGCGGATAATGCTCCAGGGGAGATCACTTTCACCAGCGGTGACCATGCGTTTGAGTAATGGTAGGGGCAGATCCTTAATTGAGCTAAATACGCGCCCGTCGTTGCTTAAAATTGCTTGTGCTGTTTCATGCGGTGCTGGTTCATGCATTGCCATCCAGCCGTGAAACTCAATTGGCTGCCTGCATCGTCGCCAACCAATTTTTACCTTTCCCTTAAGTTTAAAAGCTGTCTCCAGAAAATCATGTTCGTATAGATCAGCAAGGATTGCTGCTGCCGACTTGCTGGGAGCGTAGATGTTTACACCTTCATGGGACAGCCGATAATCCCATCCTGGATGATGGTTTAAAATTTCAAGCAAATCCATTACTTTTTTCCTTTTTTGAACCAAAAGTCTTGTGCCACAAAGCTTTTTGTTCCTCCTCAGACCATTCTAGTGCAGTAGCAATTTTTGCAAATTGAGCTGCACTAGGCAGTGTTTTACCGCTGGCGATCGCATCTAAATTCCTGATGCCCAATTTAGCCGCTTTTAATTTTTCAATATTTCTTGCAACTACTTTATCTATTGTCTCAGATGGTGGTTCTGGTTCATAGCTAGGGATTGCTTTAGCATTAGCTCTTACCCATTCAGCAACAAGCTGCTCAAGCACTTCACTCTGGCTAATGTCTAAAGCAGTGCAGATTATTTTAAATAATTGTGCTGTTTGCTTGGGGACATATCCTTGAATGGAAGCATAGTCAGGGTTCCCCCTTTTCCCTCGTTCGTTCTTATTCAATCAGTAACATACCCTCCTGCACTCAAGTGTTCTCTCCTTCATGTTTACACGCTTGCATGTAAAGTTTTATTAAAGTTATTGTACATGTGTACATGAACGCATATGTACATGCTAATTTAGAGAAGTAGGGCAAAAACGCCAGACAGCGACAGCGCAGAGATGCAGTGCTTAACGTGTAATGCTTGCAATAACTGAACAGAACCTTGAAAAATCAATAAAAATATCATGACACAAGCGCTCAAGACTGCCAGTAAGCCCACCCTTGAAAAAGTGGCTTATTCTGCCACTGGGCTAGATGTGGGTAATGGCTCTGTAAAAATAGCGATAGCCAATCAAGAAAAGCGTATTCCTAGTTACATTGAGTACGTATCAGAACTGCGACAAGCATTACCAGGATATGTGGAATATGTTGGAGGTGATCGTAACAACCTAATTAATAAGAAGTGGGTAGGTGGCTATGAAGCTTTTAACCTAACTCGTAGATCCAAAAAAGTAGAGCAAGTAAGCAACAAAGTATCGGGAAAACCTGATTATGCTTTGCAGCTACTTCTTTCAAGTTTATCCGAGTTTGATTTAGTTTCACCAATTCGATTAGCAATGTGTGTAAGCATTCATGATTATTCGGCTTTGGGCAATGATTTATCAAAAGCCCTTTTCGGGAATCACAAAGTTAGGTTTCATTTAACTGGTGAACCAATAGAAATTGAAATTAAAGTTCTCAACGTTTTGGAGGAAGGTAGAGCAGCTATATTTGCTCATTACGGAGATGTGAACTTTGATTTTGAGAACGGTGAAACTGTATTGTTTGATTTGGGCAATGGGACTACTGCTGTTACTGCTTTAAGTCGTGGTGGAAGATTTGTTGATCGACGTTATGAAAATATTGGTGTACAGGCTCTGATTGATGCCATTGCTAATAGCACAGAATTGAAAAATCGACTCAGAGTCAAGAACTTAAAACCACTTGAACACATTGTCAGAGAAGGAATTGAAAGCGGTAAATTCCTATATGGCAGCACTCAAATTGACTTTGAAGATATCTACTTTGAGGCTGTACAGAAGTGGGCGTTAACAGCTTTATCTCCTGTTGTCCGGACTGCTCAAGACTGGATGGCTACAGCTAAAAACTTAATCTGTATTGGTGGTGGTTCTATGCTTCCTGGCGTAGATGAGGCTTTAGCTGATTTAGGAATTAAAGCTTTACCCGATGGTGTCTGGTCTAATGTTCGCGGTTTAAAACAAATTGCTGAAGAACTGTTAGGAGAACAATAACGTGATTAGGGTGGTAATTCGGAAACCTCACCACCCATACCTAGAGCAATTAGCTAGGGAATTAAATGAGCCAGATTTGGGTGAGGTGATCAACTTTATTATTGCCGAGCATAAGGCTAAAAGAATTGGTAAGGCTGAGATTATCGCCGCAGAAAAACCGCCAATTGAAAAGCCAAAGAAAGCTAAAGTTTCGTTGTTTCTAAATGAGGGTTAGTTATGAGTCAACAAGATGAACAAACATTTCTCAATCTGATAGCAGAAGTACAAGCCGCATTTGACGCTATTGCCAACACAGAAGCATTTAAATCCGTGATGAAACACGGATGGATTAGCGATATCGGTTTATTTGTCATGCGAAACGAATTAGATAGTTTACGCAATCGATATCTTCAAATTCAAGAGCAGATTGAAGAACTTTTGGAGGATGAATAATGACCGACACATCACTATTAAAGCCCGGTAAAAAATACCAATACCGCCACAAAACATTAACCTATTCCCGCCGTGGTGATGATGCCAGAGGTAAGTTCACCTACATATTTAAGGGCGCTCGTGGTGGTGAAATAAAACTTTCAGAACGCGCAGTATACCGTGAAGTGTTTGAACTTGAACCTGAGCAACTGCATATGTCAGACGGTGTTAGGGAGTTAATCAAAACAAATTCCGACAACAAACTAAAAGCTTTGGACTTAAACCAATTGGAATCTTTCAATTATCAATAACTATGGAACTATCCAAAACCGCGAAAAGGGCTTTACGTGAAAAAGCTGCCAAAATGCTTGGGCGAAAATTGTCGGAAATCAAATCAGTGTCAGAACATTATCAAGGTGCAACAGTATTCAAGACCAATGGAGAGACACGAATAATTCAAAGCTGAATATTGGGTAGGAGAGTAAATGTTTACTCAAGAACAATTGAACTTTCTAATACAAACACAATCGGATGATTGGACACCAACATACTTTCAAGCATTAGTTCAGGAGTCTAGTAGCGATGAAAACTTGGTTAACTACATTACAACTTTAAGCCTAGACCAAGTTGTTGATTTGCAATTAGCACTTGACTTATTAGGAAGCTTACCGTCTTTTGAGTGAGGAGAGGGAAAATTATGTTCAAAAAAGATGAGGAAGTAGTGCATTCTCCATCTGGTGTACAAGGTGTTGTTTATGCCGAGCTAGATGATGGAAAGATTGTTATTTCAAACAAAGAAAAGACACTTCCAATTGACATGGCATCAGCAGAAACACGAAAGCACAATGGGTGGAGTGTAAATCGATAAGAGGGAGCAGTGCTGGACTGCGAATCTTAGCACTGCCCTTCAGAGTGTACATGCAAAACCCCAGCAACGGGGTGTGTCTTACCGCATTGAAACGATAAACAACAACATAGAGGATTTTATCATGTCGCAACCAATTGGCAAATTCACGAATTACACCTATGGAGATGGTGGATTACTAGAAGAGATGGAAGAAGCCTGGGGTAATGGCTGTGAGAATCTAAAACCTAACGAGAAACTGTGGTTGATATCACAAGTAGCAGAATCTAGTAAGGCAACGCACAAGTTTTGAGGATGAAAATATCAGAGATGAAGTTGAAAATGCTGCTGAACGAATAGTTCAATAACTGCATTTTTGTGATGTTTTGGGTGTAATTGAATGCTTGTTAACTAATCTCAGATACAGTTAAAAATTTCACGAGAGCTAACAGAATTACCAGGAGAAAACAATGTCATTCTTTGATTGGATTACTGAGACATACGGTACTCAATTGGAGCGTTTGACTAAAACTCAAAAATTAGATCTTCTATCTCAAATTGCCGATGATATGAGCAGCACTTGCGTAAATTTAGAGGGTACTCACCCCTGCTATCAAGAGGTGAGTGATGATGAGATAGAAGAAATTCGTAAAGCAGTCTACTCGCATATTAGCTGGGATGAGGCACTTGGTTTTATAGTCACTCTGGCTAATCAGATCCAAAATCAACCAATTCCTGAATAGGGATGTAATGGGGTGGGACTTCCACCCCAATTAATTGATAGGAATTAGTCAAAATGTACATCAAACAATTATCTCTAGCCTTGTGTGGTGTAGGAATTTGTGCGATGCCAGTAATTATCCCCATCGTTCCCAAAGTTGGTGCTTATGTGGAAGCAGAACGATATAAAGCAGAAAAGCAACTGCAAGCTGAAAACCTCCTCACACAAGAAGAACTGGAGAGATCGCGCATCTTAGAACGAGCTAAAACTTCTGAACAATTGTACAAAAGTGGTTTAGCGCCAAATTCGTCAAAACTAAGGGTGAGACGTTATTTTGACACTCCAAAGCATGACCCTAAACCAGACACAACAGGTTGGGGAGTTGATGAAGTTGTGTATGTATACGATTCATCTGGTAAGTGCATCGGGCGAATAGAGAATAACCAGTGGTACTGGAAGCATCGTTATCAAAATGCTTGTAACGGTAGACCAAGTTAATTAAGGAGATAAATGCAATGACACCATTTAATAATAGTACTAGTTCATCTTCATCAAGCGGTGGAGAGAAGAAACGTACAATTGGTCAAATAATAGATTTCTGTGCAAAGTGGTTAGTTCTAATAATTGGGCTACCCATCAGAATTGCAGCTGCAATAGTTGCTCAATTCGTATCAAACGGTGGAACTGGTCGCGCTGTTGTTGGTGGAGTGCTATTTTTGATTGGCAGTGCAATTAGTACTGATTCTATCTGGCAAACGTTGTTTCAACAGCGTCCAGTTTTTCCCTGGTTTGAAACTAGCTGGAGTTGGGCTAATGTTGTGTTTGCAATCTTTAATCCTTTCTTCTATTTAGCATTTGTAATTGCTGTAGGAATTCAAGTAATAGAAGCGTATGCCTTACGTGGTAAAAATCCAGATGCTGCCAGACGCGATTTAGAAGATCACATGGTTTATGAATTGGAATCTAAACCATCTGGAAAGATTGATTTAGTAGGGGAGCTTTGGAAGGACTATAAAGCAGCAGGAATGAGAGATCGTACTAGTGCAGGATACGTTAGCTTAGCAGTGTGGGCGTTCGACCTCGTAACAACATTTGCAGCTAGAAACCCATTATCTTACACAGCACCATTAATGATCTTGGGGTGCTTCTTGTTTAACCTTGGCACAATGCTATCTGGTGAGATTGGTTTCAAAGTGTGGCAGTTAACTAAAGACTAAAGATTAAATTCTTAACCTTGGTGTACGGGAAATACATCAAGGTTTTTAATAACAATTATCGGGTGTTTACTATGAATTTTACCAATTTTGAATCAGAAAATACACAACCTGCTGTACCTAATATTCCCAAAATTACGACACGAGAAACTGATAAGTTACGTGACCAATATCCCAGCTTGTCACATCTTGAAGGTGGCAATATAGCAGAGTGGCTGCAAGAGAGAAAGGATCAGTTGTTTGAGCAAGCTAGGACTGCTGAAATGGAAGCGGATACTACTCGCGTTCTTGGTTTAGCTAGTGCAGCAATTGGAACCATTTGTTATGCAATCAACCCATTTATGGTAATTGGTGGCATGATTGGCGGTGCAGCATGGTTATGGTTTTTAATTGAGCATTACAACAGGACTAAGGAGATAGCACCATTACCCTTTGTGAGAGGGAACTTTTTAGATGCGCTAAATCGTGCTGGAGACTACGACGCCCGACGGAACTATCAGGCTGACCACTTAACTGATACTGTCAAATTCCTCCCACGTCACCATGCTGAAGAGTATGCATTTATTTACAGTGATCGTAACTTTGAAACTATTACTCAATACTTGCAGCAAGTAGAGCCGGGGAAAAGGTTCTATGCATATCGCTGGTTATTTGGGTGGTTTGTAAAGCTGAAAGGGAAGCAAATCCCGACACAAGATACGATGCTAGATCATTTGCAACATGTGACCATTGATTCGCGGGTGAAAGTTGAGGAAGTTAAAACAATTGCTCAATCAAATGAACCGTTTCAACTACCAGAAACACAGACAGTAGATATTAATCAATTCGCATTACCTACTGTGGACATTCTTACCACTACTGAGCAGAAAATAACAGCAACACCTATTGGTAATGACACAAAATTAAATGCAATTGATACCAAAGCTACATCAGTACAACAGATACCCGACAAATCAAAGTTGTTAGGTTTACCACTTGAAGTTCGCGCAACAGCAATTATTGAAGCTTTAAATCGTAGTGGTTTCGATTTAGCTAAATGCATCCAAGACCAAATTACCATAATTGCAGGCAATCAACGCGGTGGGAAAGGTACATTAATGGCAATCTTAGCTATTCTGAGTAAAGCACTAGAACCACAGACCAAGATTCATTACTTCACTGCTGGTGATGATATTTACCCGTTCAAATGTGACCAATTAGTATGCCGATTAAATTATCCTTCTTTAAGCGGTGATAAAGCTGATGCTAAAGTAGCGCTTTCCTTGTACAAGTATTTGCAAGAAATGGATAATGCCTCACAAAATGAATATAAAGATATCATTCTAGTTGTTGACGAAACTGTGGCTCTATCTGGATACTTGGATGATGACCAGAAACAGTGGATCATTAGATTTATATTTACCCGTGCTAATAAGAAAGGCGCACAAATATTTATTGTGCTACACGGTAAAAATCTAACGTCTTGGGTTGGAACTAGAAACACTGCTGGTTTTGCAGATACTTTTAAGTCAGGAGCTACATTTATCGGCTGTGAGGCTACTAGCTTGAAACTATCTCCACTCAAATCAATCTCAGTCGCAACTGGTAGATATTTTTTAGCAGACCCAGATAGTTTTGAGAAAGCTGTCACTAATGGTGAGATTGGCATAATTCCTGATTGGATGAAAACAGAAATTAATCCAGCAACAGGTCAACCCGACCCCGCTAGAACATTGCTTAATTTCTTTCCAGAATTACTTGATGAAAATCCACAGCTTGATATGCCTATTGAGTATGAGGGAAAAATTAGTGATGCAATAAATAATCTTGAGAACAGTTTCAAATTGCAAACGGAAGTTATTAACTCGCCAGAAGTAGAACAGGTAGAACAAGAGCAAGATACTAATTCCACTAAGTTATCCGAGCCAGCACAATTAGTCCTTAGCTTTTTTGATAATGCTAAGAACAAATTACCAAAGTCAATCAAAGAGCTAAAAGACGCTAATAAGCTAAGACCTTTAGATGATTCTACTTTACTAATGGCATTAAGAGAATTAGTTGTAGAGCAACGATTAACTTTTGATGCAGAAGGTAGATATCTAAAAATTGATTGGCAATGACTTGAGAGCAATCTCGGTAATCCCGTTAACGATGAGATCGACCCCCGTTTACCCCCTCGGTAAGCCATTACCGACCGTTAACGGACATTACCGAGAATCGCGGTAATGCTTGCTGTGTAAAGGCGGTAAGCTACCGAAAGCCATTACCGACCGTTAACGAGCCGTTAAGAAGTCGGTAAGCATTACCAAACCATTACCCAAGCATTTGATATTAGTAAATCACATTTGATTAATGTTAGGGGAGAATATGAGACTCTTAAAAATAAAACTTTTGGAAGGCACCACAACATGGACAGCATCGTTCGGAATAGCTGTTTTAATCATGGGTGGTGGTGCGTGCTTGGGAGGACTAACAGCAACTGGTATTATTAATATTGGACAATTACTATCACCCCACCGACAAACAATTCAGAAAGCATTATTTTATGGCAGTACTGCTAGTGGCGCAGGATTATTCTTGATTGGGTTAGCTTCAGGATTAGCTGTAATTGGTGAAAGATTGTGTGATGAGGAGATGGAAAGGATTAATGCTGAAATAGAACAAGCTAAGCTTAATTCAAAATATGCTAAATGTTTCCAGTGTAAATATTATTCGAGTGACGAACTATTACCGTGTACCGTGCATCCAGGCTTGAAAGAAGATTGTACTGATTGGGTAGAGAATAATGATTGAAGTACTTGTTTGGTTTCCGGCTGAATTTAAAAGAGAAGATTGAATTAGAATACGATTATTGAGAATTCCCTGTGTTGGTGAATACTTAAGGTTTTCCACATCAATCACATCAAAATCTCAGGATGAACATTTTAAAATTGTCAACGTTATTCACGATTGCCTTGTTCAATAATTTAAATTACAAGGTGATTTAGCACAAACTCAAATGCCAGAGGTGATAATAGAAGTAGTGCCAGTGGAAGAAGTTTTTGTTTTGAGTTAATTAAAAAAATTGTGACAAAGAATTAACCCCCAGAACTACAACTGGGGGCTTTTAATATCTAACCTAATCTTTGTCTTGTTTATCCTTCAATTGTTTAGGTTTTTTATCTTTTTCTATTTGCGCACTTATTTGGGCAGTATCAACAAAAACCTTTGCCAAAGGAACCATATTCAAAACTTGGGGGTCTTTAGTCGAAATGAACAATAATGCTGCGACTAACCCCACAACATAGCCTGTGTACATTGTCAACCGAGTAAAACTAAATTTAGGTAACTTCATGCTATGCTCCAGACAGGAATTTATTTGCTCACAAGCTTGGTTTGAGATTACAACCAAGCTTGCTTACTTAAAGTAGGGGAGAGACTTCGGTTATGAATCTCAGTACCTCAACTGCTCTTAGTCTCGCAGTTCGGCGCTTAAAGTTCAGTCTAGGCAAGGTTTCTGAACTGTATGACTTTAGTAGGGTTTAGTAAAACTTTAGAAATTTTAGTGAGCTTGTATAATTCTTAACTTTTACTGATATGGCAGAACAAGCTAAACGTAAGAAAGCAAAGCGTTCACTTCAAGCGTGTCCAGATGGTATTGACCTAGCGAGAAAATCTCTAACTAATAAGGGGTTATCACAACAGCAATTAGAGGAAAGGGTACAGCTTAGCCATCCAACAGTTACAAATTTTTTTCGTGGTACGCCAGTAGACAGGACAAACTTTGTAAGAATATGTAATTTTTTAAATCTAGATTGGCAAGAAATTACTGGCGAAGCTCATTCACATAATGAGGAACCAAACACTAATATTAATTTGGTGCAACAGGTACGCGAAAAAATAAAACCACATATCCTAGAACGCTGTGGCACAATGCGAGTACTGGATATGAACCAACCTATTGAGTTAAATGACATTTACACCAACGTCAATATTCTGGAGAAAATCACAGGGCGACAGCGGCGAGAAATTGAAGAATTGGTACAAAACTTTAATACAGAATCAGATGAGTTTGCGCGTATAGGGTTGGGGAAAATAACTCAAAAGCGAATTCCCGGATTAGAAGCGGTAGAACGTCACTCGAAACTGATGGTTTTGGGTAAACCAGGTGCAGGTAAAACAACATTTTTGAAGTATTTAGCTATCCAGTGCATCTCTGAAAATTTTCAAGCCAATAGAATTCCTATTTTTATTACACTTAAGCAATTCGCAGAAACTCAGAATAAACTAGGTTTACAAGAATTTATTCTCCAGGAATTAGGAAATAACTTAATAACGGATACCCAAATAAGTGAACTGCTAACTTCTGGCAGGTTTCTGATTTTACTGGATGGTTTAGATGAAGTTCGTGAAGAAGATAGTAGCCGAGTAATAAATCAAATTAAAGAATTTTCTGAGAAATATCACAATAATCAGTTTGTCGTTACTTGTAGGATTGCAGCGCGGGAATACACCTATGAAAAATTTACTGAAGTTGAAGTAGCTGATTTTAATAAATCGCAGATTAGTGAATTTGTAAATAAATGGTTTAAAGCAAAGGATGATTTGGTAAAAGCTGAGCGATTTATAAAGAAGTTGGAAGAAGACGAGCCAATCCAGGAACTAGCAACTAGTCCATTATTGTTAACACTGTTATGTTTGGTATTTGAAGAATCGGGTAACTTTCCTTCCAATCGCTCGGAGCTTTATAAAGAAGGTTTAGATGTACTACTCAAAAAGTGGGATGTAAAGCGAAATATTGAACGCGACCAAGTATACAAAAAGTTATCTCTAAAACGTAAAGAAGATTTACTCAGCCAAATTGCTCTGAACACTTTTGAACAAGGTAACTACTTCTTTAAACAAAAAGAAGTTGAAAGATACATTACTGAATATATCCAAAACCTACCAGAAGCAAACACAGATCCTGAAACACTGCAACTAGACAGTGAAGCAGTACTCAAATCAATTGAAGCGCAGCATGGTTTATTTGTAGAACGTGCTAGAGGTATTTACTCTTTTTCACATTTGACTTTTCACGAGTACTTTACTGCGAGAAAGCTTGTTAGCAGTGCCAACCCATATGCAGTAGATGATAAAACACTACAAGCCTTAGCTACCCGCATTACCGAAAAGCGCTGGCGAGAAGTCTTTTTACTAACAGTGGGGATGTTAGACAGTGCAGATAAGTTATTGCAGTTAATGCAACAAAAAATTGATAAAATTCTAGAAAGCGATGAAAAGTTGCAGCAGTTCCTTACATGGGTTGAAAAAAAATCTGAATCTGTAGAAGCGCCTTATAAGCCTGCTGCTGTTCGAGCCTTCTACTTCGCCCTCGCCCTTGACCGGAACCAAGATTTTGACAGCGCCTTCGACCGAAACCAATACCAAGGTTTCACCAGCACCCTCGACCTCTACCTCCATCTTGCCAGCACTCTCGACCGAGACCTCAACCTCGCCCTCAGCTTTGTCTTCTATTTCGACCAAGACCGTGCCTTCTATCGAGACCTTAGCCCGGAATTAAAGCAATCACTTTTACGACTCAAACGCAAACACCCAAAACAGTCAACACAAGCAGACAAGCAATGGTGGCAGGAAAACGGTCAAGCTTGGACTGAACAACTCAGAGCAGTGATGATTGAGCATCGCAACATTGGTCATGATTGGCAATTCACTAATGCTCAAAAGGAACTCCTGAAGCAGTATTACGACGCTAATAAACTACTAGTTGATTGCCTCAACAGCGATTGTTACGTGAGCCGCGAAGTACGCCAAAAGATTGATGATAGTTTACTCTTTGTCTCTGGGAACACTAAGTAAGATGATTAGCTTACGTAGGGCAAACATGAGGAATCTGAGTGAAATAAGCCGAATAGCAAGACTTGCAGAGGTTTGGTTAGGTATCAGGCAACCTGACCCAGTAGAACTTTGGCTACCAATGCCGTTACCCAGCTACAACGAGTCCGAAAAAGAACTCTTTTTGCAGTATTGGTATGCAGCACAAACGCTTGGGGTGAACCCTGAGTGTATAGAACTGCAAGATGCGATTGACAGTAATCCACACCATCTGGAGTCAGCATTTTTGTATCTTTTGGAGTCTAAGGACAAAATAGGAGACAGCGACCACGCTACAAATTTCTTAAGAAAGGCGTTTATAGAGGGGTGGAAGCCTCGCAAGTTTCAGAGCTTCGAGGATGCTAAGAAAGAGTTACCTTGGTTGTAGGTTTTCTCATCAGGCGATCGCCTTACCTTTGGCAGTAACCTCATCAGAAATTTTTATCGTGCTTTGAAGCACGGCAAGATACAGGGTTCTGCCAGGAACTATGAGGTGTTGTGGGTGCATTCGCTGTGAGTTCCACTTCCCCTAATGCATTTCTTACCCAACCAGTAGCTTCAACAATGGGTTTTGGTGTAGCGGTAGTTGGTTTAATGGTAACAGGCGGTAGGGAGCGGTTGTTGTTGGTGGGTTTAACCGACACCCAATCTATTTGAGTGGCATCAGGAGTGATAACGTCTTTGGGACTGGGAGGTAAGCCGCCGCGTCCGGTGACAACAAAAGAACTGGCTCGTTGTCTGCTGCCTGGAGAGCAGCTAGTATCAATTTGTTGGGAAGCATCAACTAGATTTGTGGGTAATTGCACTAATCCCCGGCTAGGGTCAACATCGGGTGTGTTAATTTGTACAATGCCATTAAGCTGAGGATTCTGTTGTGAAAAAGCAGTAATGTCCGAAAGTGGTGTTAGTTGTTCACGGCGCTCTAGCCCGAAGATTCTCCTAGCCGTGATGTCGATGAAACCACCCTTACCCTCAAAAGCATTAGCAGTGATGTCGCTATTTTCAAAAGGAAAGGCAACAATGAAGCCGTCTTTGGCATTTATTATGATGTTGCCACCATCTCCACCACCACCTCCTAAACCAGCAGTAGCAGATATCCGACTGTTGTCACGCATCAACAATAAATCCTGCACTTGTAGTTTAATGTTGCCACCTTGACTGGAAAAAGTTTCAGTAACAATAGCTCCTTGTTTGTCTAGAAAAACATTCCGAGATGTAGCATATATATCACCAGCAATTCCTGACCCTTGACTGCTCACTGTAACTACAGCCCCATCTCTAATGGTTAACTGATTCGAGTGAAGGAATATGTTGCCGCCTGCCCCTGTAGAATTGACGTCGGTATTGGCAAACAACCCGCTAGCGGGGTTTACACTAGCAACGACATCTTGACCAAATCTGGCAAACCGTTCTGCATAGGCAGGGTCACTGCCAGAAAGGGTAACATTGTTCAAGATGTTAAATGTGATGTTACCACCATTGCCGCCACCGTTGCGGGCAGTGGTGAGAACTTGTCCACCATTAGTAGCTTCAAAGGTATTGGCATTAATAGTAACGCTACCTCCGTTCCTTGTATTTCGGGTTTGGGCGTTGATAACTGCCCCATCTTGCACTTGCAGGACAGCAGAATTGACTGTAATCTCTCCTCCCCGACCCTTTGCCCCTAGCTCAGTAGAGCTATACAATCCACTAGAAAAGCCATCAGGGGCAACCCCAGAGAGAGTTACAACATCAGTATTATTAACCAGAATATTTCCCGCATTCCCCGATCCTAAGGTGCTGGTAAATAGGATAGCGCCATTGGTTACAGACACAGACCTGGTAGTGAGATTGACATTCCCCCCCTGACCCTCGCCATTCGCTTTTACAGCACTGAATACGCCACTGGATTGTCTAAATCCAAATCCGGGTAAATAGTTAAAGCGTCCCTCCCCATCAAAGATAACATCACCTGCATTAATGGTCACATTGCCTGCTTTCCCCTGTCCATCAGTACTTGTAGTTAAAACCGCTCCATCGATTACTCTGAGTGTATTTGCGGTAATATTAACACTACCCGCATTTCCCACAGATCTAGGTTCCACTCGGCTGTATGCACCACTATTGAATAAATCGGAAGTCACTTGATTAAAATCGGACACCTGCCCTTCAAAGTCAGCCCGTTCCCGGACGTTAATGTTCACGTTACCTGCATACCCTCCCTGCCGTCCAAAGGTGCTGGTATTTAGAACAGCGCCATCAGTTACTTTAAGCGACCCAGCTGTGACATTGACATTACCTCCCTGACCTGAAGCTCCCTCTTCCACCCGGCTATATGCACCACTGTTGATTCCATTGCTACCCACTCCATCAAAGGAAGCTCTATCGCGGACGTTAATACTCACACTCCCCACACTCCCCTGTCCGTAGGTACTAGATTGTATAATAGCGCCTTTGGTTACTCTAAGTGTTCCCGCAGTGACATTGACATTACCTCCCTGACCTGAAGCTCCCTCTTCCACCCGGCTATATGCACCACTGTTGATTCCATTGCTA
>NZ_JACXAE010000007.1:0-20872 GCF_014698965.1 Iningainema tapete BLCC-T55 | reverse complement strand
CTACCCACTCCATCAAAGGAAGCTCTATCGCGGACGTTAATACTCACGTTGCCTGCATCTCCTCGTCCATAAGTACCAGCATATATTTGCCCGCCGTTAGTTACAGAGAGCGCTCCAGCTTTAATATCGACGTTTCCACCATTACCCACACTTCGCTCTAAAACGGCATTGGAAATAAAGCTGTAAGCGCCATCAAGGGTAATTGTTCCAGTCGTATCAATCTTAATGTCTCCCGCCTGAGAGCTAGCTGTTCCTGTACCGCTTATTCCAGCTCGAAGTTGACTTCCTTCACTCATTTTAAGATTATTGGCATTGATGACAATGCTGCCACCGCCTACACTGCGTACATTCACCACTGAGCCATTGATCAGCGATACATCTGCTCTTGCTGTATTTGGGGGAAAGTTTAAACTGATGTCATTGTTATTCATTGCTAAATTTACTGTCCCTGCTTGAGCTAATCCCCCTAACTCAACTCGACCTCCCCGTGCTCTCAACCCACTTTTATCAAGGACAACATTACCACCGATTAACGCCCGTGTTATACCAAGTGGATCATTTAACAAGTTAGCATCTTTGAGTTGGATTTCTTTTGGAATTGCCCCAAATTGCAAGCCAATAGGAACACTGATAGTCAACAGTGGTGTTGTTTGTGGAGTAGTGGCACTAAATATTGTACCATCAGCAAAGTTCAAACTACTCGCTGTACTTGCTACAAAAGAACCACCGATATTAAGTGAAGCATTTTGTCCAAAAATAATCCCACTGGGATTTATCAAAAACAGATTAGCTGTACCCGACGCTTTAATTATCCCATCAATATTAGAAACTGACCCACCCGTTACTCGACTAATAATATTCTGAATATCCGCTGCATTATTAAATATTGCAGTACCGCCAGTAGGAACAGAAAACTCAGAGAAGCTGTGGAACAAGTTGCCACCAGCTTGGGTTCCACCAGTGATATTGAGGGTGCTGCCATCCGGTGTGACGATGGAATTATTTGGTAGAGTGCCATCTGGTGTAATTTGGGCATTGGCACAATTTGCAGAAAAAGCGTACATCGCAATCCCCAAAAACCAACGAGTACTTATTCCAGACATTACACTCCCCGTAGCTGTGTAGCAGTTGTACTAGTGTTAAGTAAAGCACAAATAGTGAAAATCGGTTAACACCTGTTATTACTCAGCTTAGTCGTGCGGTTTTACGCCTTACCTATTATTTTTTTTAGAAAAGTTTATACGTCAGGCGTATTTTGCTCGGGTGTAGATGCGAGTGTAGATTTTTTGCAACTCCTTTTCAAGCTTTGGCAGTGTATTGCCAGCGTTAGTCCATTTCACAAATTCTGATAGCAGTATTCTATGCACTAAAGCCCAACACAATTGGGTATTTTTACTTACACAAATTTCCTGATTAAAAAAGATTTGAGAAGATTTGAGAAGACTGGATTTGTAAAATAATGCGATTCATAAGCATCCAGAAGATTTTAGAAGACGGATGCCCAAGAAAAACCCAATACCAAATACTTCAGTTATGCTTATTTTTTCAAGTTTTATGCATCTTTAATCTTCTTTCAAACTATTTTTTGCTTATGACAACCACTCGATTTGAGACAGTCGAATGGGTAGCCTATGTGGAGTTTGGAACGAGAGCAAGCCATATTTTTCCTATATGAAATTCAAGCGTGAGCGCTCTTTCCATCGGCGCTACACCGGGGTGTACAGCAGCGCACTCAGCAACCCCTCTTGCGTCGCTTAAAGCTCACTCCATCAAATCCTGCTTCCTTAACCAATCAACAACTTCACCAATGTCTTGAGTTGAAATCACACGCTCAAGAGAGTCGCCTGGGGGGTTAACAATAAACAGCTCTCTGCCCCTGCCAAGAGTTGTAGTATCAATGAAAAGCCTGTAGCCACAACTTTCGACAATTTGTCTCAAATCGGTGTAGTACTCGGCTTTGGTGTAGTGCTTGTCCGATAGCTTTTTAATTGCCTCATCCACCAGTGGGGCTGCAGTTCCATCTGGGGCAGAGGATGCGGGTGTAGATGCTGGTGTAGATTCTCTCAACTCCAAGATGAACCTATCCAAAGCTCTAGCAGCAGTTTTATACTGGGGAGAAGTGGTGGCAACTTTGCCTTTACCAGAGGTGAGGGTTTTGAGGACGCTTACGCGCACTAATTGGAGCTCCGGCAATGATATTGCAGGAGCAAGAGAAAGATTATTCAATTCTTCCTGTAGCACCTGGTTGCGTTGTGCCAACGATTCGTTTTCACTCCGCAGTTGTTCCAATTGAGATAGGAGTTGTTCTTGTTCCTGATGGGAGTTGTGCAGCTGCTCCATAAGAGATTCGTTCATTTTTTGTTGTTCAGCAACTTGTTTAACTGCGTTTAACACTTCGGTTTGGGCGTTTTGTAGTTCAAGCAGACCAGGTTGATTTTCTGCCTTTAACGATGTAAAACTTTGTTTAACGGTTTGATTTAACAATGTTGACTCTTGTTTAACGGTAGGCTCCAGCGTTGTTAAATTATGTTTAACCAACTCATTAAACAGTGTAGAATGCTGTTCAACTTGTTGAGATAATTCTTGTAACTTAGTTTCTAGCTCGTGTACCCGTGCAAGTAAATCGGGTTTTGATGATGGAGGAGCTAATAGACCCAACCCGCGCCTGAGTGCTGCGACAACAACATCAGTTTTATTGCCCTCACCCGCTTCTACACGAGAGGCAATAGCTGAGAGAATATCATCTGGTAAGCGAAATCCTTCTACCTTTGGCACTTGTTCAACAAGTTGTTAATTATGTTTGACATTAATATACAACCGACGGAGGGGGGAGTGCGCGAGCACAAAAAAATAAATGCTGAATTATAGCTGTAATTGTCGTCAGTGATGAAAATATAAGTAAAAAATATTAATGGCGGCTGAAACGGCGTTTTTGCGTGGCTGCTCCTTAAGGCAACGAAAATAGGAGCAGATTATGGAAACGTCATCTGAGGTGAAATCAAGGGTTTGGGCATTGCGTACTGTGAGTATTTAGCCGCAATTATTTTGATAGCAGCAGTGATATCACTTGCAAGTCGCATTAATAACCTAGCCGACTGGACTCAAAGGCTAGTCGGCAGCCTTTGAGTGTACAAATAACCACAATCCTCTTGTAGAAGCCCCTTAGATCAACCCAAGCCATTCCTTTAAGAGCCTTATCTGTTTGTCAGGACACGGTGTAAGGAATTCAAAGTCCGCTCAAGTGGTTTTCCAAGTGTACGCAGTGTGCTAGTATCATCCGTTAATGAAAAAAAGCATTGTCATGAACGTAAAAAAGGAAGATGTTAAGTACAACTACTGAAAGTTCTCTTGCTTCTGTTGCCAGTCAATTACTTGAGAGTAATGATTTTTTGGCGGAGTTACAGCAGAAAGCCCAGACTACCCAACGGGGGTATGCTGGCAATGTACGGATATTTTTTGAGTATTTTTTGCTCCGGGAGCCAACTCCAAAGGATGTTGAGGAGTTCTGGGCGTTGGATGGGGAGACGGCTAACGGGTTAATTCTAAAGTTTAAAAATCATTTGGTGGCACAGGGTAGGAAGGGGGCAACTATTAACCGTTATTTGGCTGCTATCAAGTATTTAATTAAGGTAGGGCGGAACCTGAAGCGCTGCCGATATCACTTTGATAGCGACCGGATTGAATCCCTCAAGGTGACCAAGTACCGCGACACCAGGGGTGTGTCCGTGGATGAGTACAACAAAGTTTTTGATGTAATTGATACTTACTCAGTTAAGGGGAAGCGCGATTATGCCTTATTTCTGCTGCTTTGGGCAAACGTCCTGCGTCGGGGAGAGGTCGCTAAGTTAACAGTGGGAGATTTTGATTACCACGAAAATACATTAATTGTTTATGGTAAGGGCAAGGGCAATGATGAAACTAGGATTGACTTAAATCCTTTCGTGGCGGAGGCGATTAGCGATTGGTTGGGAAGTCGTACAAATATTAAACCCAGTGACCCTCTGTTTATTGCGCTGGACTTCCACAACAAAGGTCATCAGTTGACGGGTGACGGCATTTACGCCATTGTGCGAAAAACCTGCGATAAGGCTGGCATCAAAAAGCGGATGACACCCCATAAGATTAGACATTCGGGAATTACCGATGCCCTCGACTTGGCAGAAGGTGATTACCGGAAGGTTCAGCACCTTAGCCGTCATGCTGACCCCAGGACAATCCTGGTTTATGAAGACAATAAGAATCAGTACCAACTGGAGTTAACTAATAAATTAGCTGCTCGTGTTGGGAAAAAGCGGCAATCTTAATAATAAACGCTTTAGCAGGTCGCTACCCTCCAGGCATCGCAAAGGAACTTCAGGATTTTGAATTTAAACTCTGTGGCTTATGACAGTTCATCCCAGGCACGCCCTGAACCCTGTATCTCTGTTTTCTTGAATTGCAATAAACAACCGAGAAAAAAATCTAATTTCAGAATTTCGCCTTGGCAAAAATTCACCAAACAGTAAATCTATAATGCTAGGGAAGCTATCACAAGTGTGCAAAGACTTTATTCAGTAACACCTCGATCTGATTTAGAATTTCGCCTTAGGGAAAATTCATTAAGATTTCATCCTACAAGAAATTCAAAATATTGTTCAAACAAAGTATAAGCAGTTCATCCTGCTTGAGAAACAGATATCTCGGCTCAACCTCCGGTTGGTACGGTGACCTTAACTACAAGTGTCTCAGTTAGCGATGTAGCTACTATGGAATTTAGTAAATACCATTGTTTTATGCTTACAATGGTTCTACGCATTATGCAATCAAAAAAATCTCCAGCAGATGCGAGCAAAGCCTCCCAAGGTTTCAAGGTAACAGTTACTATTCGGGATGCTATTGAAGAGTTTCGTCGAATATGCAAAGCCCTCCAAGATTCAAAACCGAACATAAATCCTGAGCAGCTGCTCAAAGCAGATTCGACAGAGCAGGCATTGAAGGAGCAAAGCATAGAGGACGCCGAGATTGCTTTCATTTCTGCTTTGGCAACAGCACAGCGCGAATCTAGTCGCGTCAGTCGAGCTAGTACTAAGCACCAAGAAGGAAAGGAGCTTCCAAAATGAAGTAATATACAACTCCGATCTCACACCCTTCCTATCAAGAGAATATTAGGTTGTATTTGGGGTGAACGTACCATTTTGGTTAAACTCAACGGAGCGGTCACCCCTATTTAGGGAAAAGTTTTTACTGATTCTTATTGTCTTCGTAAACCTAGATTATTCTAGGGTCGGCGTGACGGTTAAGATGTTGTACCTCTTTTGGATTCTTTTGTTCTATCAAGGTAATTAATTCTGTCATGTACTTATCAACAACTTTCCTAGACTCTTTAGTTTTCAAAAATTTGTCTGTAGGCTGACGAGAAAACTTTCTCTTCAGAGATTTAAGTGCAATTACATACTTTTGCTTTCTGTTAGGGTCTTGATAAAAAATGGAGTCAATAGGCAAACTATTACTGTACTGAGTGCTTCTACCATAATGAATGCTACAAACAAGCCAAGCCCTAATGTATGCATACATACAGTTGTAGAAAAGCTCTGTGGCTATCTTATTGGGGACAGATTCACATAAGGCTTCATCGCAGGCAGCGCGAATTGCAGCGACAAAGCTTTCAGGATCTTTTTCGTCATACTCTAAGCCTTCGTTTAACTCGCCAGCTGCCTTTAGGCGAGCCAAAAATTCTGTTGATTTCTCATTAAGGGTTTCCTTGAATTTATTTTCTCCTAGTTGGCGACGAAGCCTATCAATAGATTCATTGAGACCATCAAGTCTGTCCGGTTGGTCACCTAAAGAGTGCGTCATCAAAGAGAAGTACTCAACATGATAGTCTGAATCATTTTGAGACACTTGCCCTTGTTCTGTTGTGTGTTGCTTCTTTTTGATTCGTGCGTCGATAACTGTAAGGTAAAGCGTTACTAAGGCGCTCCCTATACTCCAGAGAAATGGAATCGCCAGCTTATTGTGTTCGACTCCATTAATAGCGGAGGCATTGTTCTGAGCGGAAGTTGCAAGATGCATCCGACCAGTGGCATATGCGATCAACCCAATAAACACGAAAAGTATAATGCCCATTACTACCAGAAGTTCAGGACTGAAGCTGGCTGCTTTAAGTCGCCACCAATTCCATAGTGTTTGATAGTTTCTGCGGATAGATGCCTTACGTGTACTCATAATTTTGGGAATTACTTGAATACGTTAACTAAAATATTTACATTAATACTTATGACTTATCTAGTCCCGCAATTTTATGCAATAAATCTAACTCTTCAATCATTGCCCTCCGAATTCGAGAAATCATATACGAAGCTGTATTCTTACTGACTCCAATTTCCTTGGAGAGCCTACGTACACTGATATGTGATGATGCTCTTAAAATTAGACGGATTGCTTGAAACCACTTTTGTAAATCTACATGAGTTTTATGAAAAAGTGTGCCAACGGTCACGCTATATGAAGTAAAACAACTGTTGCAGTGGTATCTGTGTGCTTTTTTATATGAAGTTGCTTTGATTGAGCCGCAGTATGGGCAGGTAGGTTGACCATTCCAGCGAATCTGTTCTAGCAGAGCAATGCCTCAATCCGTTTTAGAATTTCGCCTTGGTGAAAATTCGTCAATTAGCAAATCTATATTTTCACCTTGCAGCCATTTCACCCAAACGCTCATTAAAAAATCCACCAATTCGCTTTTATCAATATCTATGCCTTGCCTCCGAAGCTTGAGTAATTCTTCCTCCACATCCAAATCAGTTTCGCGCTTCACATAGTAGGTACGCCCAATCCAAGCATCATCCGATCGCTTCCCCGTTGCAGGTCTACCACGCTTTCGGGGTTCGGTCTTTGGTGTTGGTTGCTGTGGTGCTGGTTGCGATGTGTCGTCCTTCGCGGTTGGTTCAGTCGGCTGTTCCGTTTCCGGTTGTGGTTCTTCTCGACTTTCAAATAACTTCTTAAAAGGGCTGGGCTTGCTCATGACAGTATCTCCTTACCTACCCGTTGGTACTCCCCCCAAGCAACCTTACTGCTGCGGTCCTTTACTTCATAAACTGGTCGTCCTTCCAGCGCTGCTTTCTCGTAGGCAGCAAAACGCCTTATTCCCTGCTTGAATAAAGGTATCCCCTCTGCCTCTAATGCCTCCCTTGCCTGTTGTCCTGTCTGCCGTGGTGCTGGGGGAATGATTGTGAGTAATACTCGATAGCGATCGCTCCCTAAAGAATGAAGCGTATCCACAGTTTGTAGGAGCGCATCCATCGCTAGTGCATCTGGGGTTGTGGGCAGGACTAACAAGTTGCATCCATCAACCAGCGCTTCTAAATCTTCCCGGTTGGGTCTAGCAGCTGTGTCTATGACTACGTGTTCAAAGTTGCGGCTGTGCATTGGAGCCTGCAATAAATCCACAACTCTAAAGGGTAAGGCTCCTCGCTTTGCCCAACCTGTAGCACTGCGATTTGGATCGCCATCAACTAACAATGTGCTTCCTTTCTTCGAGAAATAGCAGGCAAGGTGAATAGCGCTGGTTGTTTTAGCCACACCTCCTTTGAAACTAGCAAGGGTGATAATCACAATCTGCACTCCTACTCAGATACAGCTAGTTTATTGATTTGTCAACAATTTGTATTGGTTTATTTGTAAAAAGTTATATTGGCGGCAATACAGCTTTACGGTAATTTGTATTTTCGCCAATTCAAAATTTTCAGCTGTTGTCCTACTTGCCCAGCATCGGTTTCTTACTGTCAAGCGTGGTTCATTACTACCGCTCAAGCGTTCGCCATGAAATGTTAGTCCGCCAGTACAAATCAGCCTGCGCCAATTCGTCAATCTTCTTGGGGTAAATAAGCGCTCTGGTGTTACCAGGGGCAAGTAGTATAAAAACTTAGTTTGTAGTATGCGAAAAATGGCTACTTTCTGCATACTTATGACGCTCAAACAACCCAATTTGGTTCCCATCTCTGCCATGTTTTGCTTATTGACAGTAATTATCAGTGATTTTAGGTCAAGATTTTATCGCAACTATCTATACTTGCGATAAAAGTAAAGTCACTTTCAAAATCAGGATGTGATGCCAAGGCTTATGGCGGTACTTGCCGAACTGGGTATATCCCAAAACTAAATCAGAACAGATTTCAAAAGTGTTACAGTTGGTCTTGACTAACGTGTAAAAGAATGATATTTCATCTACCAAAAGATAGAGATTTGAATTTTTTGTGGTTATAATTACTGAACTTTTTAGCTAATTTTGAGAAAAATTGAGACTCATAATCACCAATTATTTTGTACTCTAACTAAATAGCTAACAGCTTGATAGCTCAGACTTATTAACAGCTTTTTGTATTTTAGATAGCAATAATCACTATACTAAAAAATTACAAAATTAGTCAAAATTTGGCTAAAAACTGTGAAATCAGCCTAAAAATTTTTCCCGAAATCGAAAAAAAGTTCCGTGTAGTCATAATTGTTGAATCTCACACAACTAGAACATTCATGTTTAATTCAAATGATTCTCGGATAGTAATTGCGTTAGCTGGTCATACAGGTGTAGGTAAGACTACTCTCATATCTACTCTTAGGAAAGCTCCATCTGGAGAAATTGGTAACATGGGTAATACTACTAAAAAAGCAGAGAGCTATAATTTTCCCGAATATAAATCTTTACACGCAACTTTTGTAGATTGCCCAGGCTTTCAAAATGCTGTTGCTATGTTTGATTATCTAGATGCAAAACAAGAGGGAATCATTAATAAGTTTTTAGCTAAATTTCAAAAACGTAACATTAATGTTGAATATGACATACGTGCAGTAGAAGCATTAAAAAGTAGTGATGTAGTTTTATATGTCGGTAATCTCATAAATCCCGCAGATGATTCACACACAAATGAGGTAAAAGTCATTCAGCAAATTCAGCGTCGAGTTATAGTTATTTTAAACAAGGCTGGAGAGTTTGAAGATAGTCATGGTCGAACTGAGAAAGATAAACGAATTAATCAATGGAAGAATGAACTAATTCAGAAAGCAGGTATAGAACCCGAAAATATTATTGACTTTGATTCACATTTTGACAATCCTTCAAAAGTTCAGGAAATTTACAATGCTATTTTAAGAATATTACCTCCAAAGAGAGGAGAAGTATTTAAAGAAGGGTTGAAAGAATTTGAAAAACGTCAACATGAAATAGAGCAAGAAGCTTACAAATTACTTGCAAGGGAAGTAATTTCTATCAGAAATAAAACTTTAAAACAAAAAATAAATGATAATAGTCGAGGCACGGCGAAGAGGGAACTAGAGAAAGAGATAGAGAATTTATTAAATTATCACGTACTTTCTTTTATCCAAAAAGCTTCTCAATTATATGAGATAGGAGCAAAAAATCCAACAATGTCTGTAAATCAATTCCTAAAAAAAGCCAGAGAAAATATAGAAAAACCTACTGCAAGGCAGAGAATGACTGATGCGGCTTTAGGTGGTTCAATAGGTGGGGTTGCAGTAAGTGCGGCTTATGCAGGTTTGTTTGCTGCCGCTACCTTTTTTACTGGTGGAGCAGCAATACCGGCACTTATTGCTGCTGCTGGAACAGGCGCAGCTTATGGAGCAGGTATAGGTACTATAGGTGGCTCAATAATAGGTGCTGCTGCTGCTAAGGGTGATAATGTGTATAAAATAAATTTAGATGCAGAAGTGACAGAATATCTTGCGGAAATCTGTATAGCACTTATTTATGGTTTATCGCATTATGGTTATGGTGCTTTTTATAGTACTAATATGCGCGATAAAGAGAAAGAAATACCTGTAACAAAATCCAATGAGTTGAGAAATAAAGTTCAACAAATTAATAAAAATAGAAAACATAAGCTCAATTGGATAACTGCTACCGAATTACAAATTATTAATTGGTGCGAAGAAACTCTAAGACAACTAGAAGCTTAAGTGCAGAATTCTTAAGAGACTAATCGCATAAAATAACAAAAAACGATTCTATGACCTTATTAGAGAGAATAGAATCGTTTTTTTGTTGTATTAAATCCAAATACTAACAGTACATTTTTATTAGCTGTAGCCGTATGCACGTAAGTACAATACCCGTGAATGAAATTTTAAAAAATCTAATTAAAAAAAAATACTGTTAGTATAAGAGTAGATTTCATGTTTACCTCTAGTCAATTAAAGTGGGAAATTTATGTAGTTATTTAATAAGTGAAATTTTCCCAAAAATACTTGATTAACTTGAATAGCGAAATAATTCGATTTAAAGAGCTTTTGTAGACGATATTATTACAAATAATTTATCTAATGACACAAATTTTAAAACTGAGCTTGACAAAATTTCAGTCAGAATTGAGTTTGATATGAAAAGACTCGATTCTGAACTGACTGGTGTTTATGGGAATTCAACTCGTTAATTTTCAATCTTGCCCTGACAACCACGAAGTTTTCATTTTCATGGGAAGTATTGATCGTGGTGATGCCGTAAAAGTTGGTCGATACAATGTAGCTCTAAGGAACTGCAAACAAGAACGCTTCAAACCGCAAACAAGTCAAAATTGAAACCACATTAACTGCAAATAAGAGGTGTCTCAAAACCACATTATCTGCAAATGAAACCACATTATTTGCAAACAAACCACATTATTTGCAAACAAACCACATTATCTGCAAATAGCTTGAAAGCCATATCCAGAGTAGATTTTGAATTTTTCGCCTCAAAACTGTCCAAAAAATACGAACATTAAAACCAAACACTTATGCCCGAATGATGTGGTTTAATCTAAACGCTATCTGTCCAATTTAATTATAAATTAGGTTTTTAGGAGCAAGTATCAGTAACTTGTTTTTCTCATGAGGGTAAAGACTCTTAAGTTTAAAACTGGGGTCATGGTAAATATTCTTTAATTTGGACAGTTTCATATCAAAAGTCACCTGAAAGCTAGAAGCATTGCTGGTTAATGATTACAGCCTATTTGCCGATAATGTGGTTTGTTTGCAAATAATTTGGTTTGGTTGCAGTTAATGTGGTTTCATTTGCAGATAATGTGGTTTTGAAACCCCCCTTATTTGCAGATAATGTGGTTTCAAAATCGGCTTGTTTGCAGTTTGAAGCGTTTCTGTTTGCAGTTCGCAACAATTAGGTTTTTTATTTGGAGTATAAAAAAATAGAACAGTATCAAATCTCCCTGGAAAGTATTGCCAAGTAAATACCTTAGAGATTCCGGATGAAGGATTGGTAACTCATTTAAGAGAATTTGGGTTTGTAAAGTTGTTTAGGAAAGTGTGACTTGAAGAAGATTTTGGACAGGTTGTCCAACTTTACCTTCCGAAAATAGATGTCCAATTTTACCTTCTAAAAAATGCCCAAAAATAACATCAAGGAAAATTAAGGGTTTCAGGCGACGTTTTTTTGGGCTGACGATTGCCTCTAGGCGATCGCCGGGAAGTAAATTTAGCACTGGGAGACTTGTAAAGTTTACCACAAGCTGATTACTGACTTTTGTTATTATGTCCATTTTCTTTTTCCATTTTATGTATTATGTCCATTTTCTTTTTCCAAAATTCCCATTGCTGTATTGACACCAAACACGAATTTATAGGTATTTCAGCTTATAATCTGTCCAGCTTCTTCTTCCAAAGCTGTCCAAAATCTTGTTCAAGTCATAGAAAGTCTTCAAAAAAGAAGACTCTAGACACTATATATTTTATCAGCCTGATGAAGAGAACCCCAAAGAGATTCTAGAACAGATAACTAGAAGTACCTTCGTCACAATTCATGATACACATTGGGGCATTGAAAGTTTCATAGAGCAGTAAAACAGCTATGTGGTATTTGTCGGTTTATGGTTTAAGTTGTCCACACAATCAAAACACATATATTTTGCTCGCTTCAAGCATTTGTTCGTTTAGAAAAAATGCGCTCTGAATACATTATTGACAATTGGTATGAAGTACAAAGAAACCTATTCACAAAAGTTATTCGTGAATATGTTTTGGATAACTTGAGTGCCACTAGTGCTGCTTGAACACATAAACTTCTTCTCTTGTCAATGCGTAAGTCCTAGTATAAACTGAATGAAAATATTTTTATTTTTAACACGTTCATTTTTTATCATAGAATTTATGAAATTTACAAAAGGTCGAGGGTAAGTAGTATTTTGAGAAATTAGATACCAAGATTGTTGAAAAGCTGGTCTATCAAAACTTGATTGCATACCAGATTTCCATCTTTTCCATAATGTTTTATTAACAAGTCTTAAATCGTTATATATAGAATATTCTTCATAACATAAATCAAAGTAAATCCACATATAACGCAAGATTTTATCTTGTTCTGCCATATCTAAAGATGCCAGATTAAAATCATCAAATATTACACTTTTTGGTAAATTCAAAATAATTTCTTGATACCGCTTTGTGTATTCACTAACGTTTGCCACTAATAATTGTTTGCGAACACCTCTGTCCTGTATCCATATACTAAAAAGAGAAGTTATTAGAGCTAAAGTTGCTATAACATCACTTAGTTGTAGTTTCATTATTTAATAATTCAATCTAAAAAAATATAAATCTTTTTCTTTTACATAATTTTTTAGGCTGTTGAGAAACGTGTTCACGTGTTTTATTTGCAAAGATTTCAACGGTTTGAGGCGACCAAAGCTTCCCTTTATTGAAACCTACACTAAATAGTTCTATATCAAAAAAAACAGATACAAACCATGAAAGTCCTATTACTGAAGCTAAAAACATAAGCCATAGTATCTGCCCATCAAATTGATTTTCAGGCGGTAGTTCGATTCTACGATAACCAGTATTTGGGTCTACAGGTTGCTGATACTGTTCTTTAATTTTTCTGTAATAATCTGATCGAAGTTTTTTTTGATAATCAATACGTTCTGACGAAACACAAGTCCTAGTTACAAAAACTACAAGAGCTATTGAACCTGTGGTTATCCAAAGTCTTCTAGCTCTGCTCTTAGCTACATTATGGTTTGCAGCACAAAAAAAACACATTTTATTTTTAGGACATTTTAAGCCTGCTTGGAGAAAAGTAGCTACAGCTCTAGAACAATTAGACGTTCTAAGATGATATTTAGAAATTTCTAACTTATTAGAAGTATACTCTCTCCACAATGCTCTCATTTGATTTTCATCTAAACCATTAATTGGAATGATCGCATGAGGCTCACCTTTAGGGTTTTTGTCTTCTATTCTTTTTTCACAATCTTGTTCAAAAGTAATATTTTCAGCTCTTGGTGCAGGAGGAAAGAGAACATATATCCACTGTGGGAGATTCCTATCGCCTTTCTTACCCCCCGTACCAGGTCTATGACTTATATATATATCATCGTTTGATTTAGTATCATCTAGAATATGTATTGCGACATGACCTACATTTCCTTTATTTGGTAGCACACCATTATAAACAGAAAAATCTGGATTTGTACCTTTCCAAATATAGACTTTAACAGTCATAAATAAACTCCATAATACATTATAACTAGTAGAAAAAATGACCTTATAAACCTTAAAAATTAAGTAAAATTTAGAAGACTGAAAAAGATAAAAATTAATAACTTTCTAACAAACTATATTCACTAAAAAACAACTTCACTGTCAATCTTTTTATAGGTTCTATTAATACTTTTCTTGACATGAATTTCTGAATTTCATGTATTAAAAATTATTTTTACATAACTGGTTATTAAAATCTACCAAAATGATTAAAAAATTAAAAAACTCTATCTTTAGATAGATTATTACGTAGTCTATTGAGAATAACCCTTGCAGAGGCTAATCAGGCGATATTCTGGTAAACGCTCTATCTCCCTAACCAATAATTTCACGGGCTTGCGGGGCATTATGGAGGGAGTATTTAACCGTGTCGGGCGTGGGAGTTATACTCCTTTTTCAGAAAAACTAGCTCCCCCAGAAGTGGGGTGCTTGCCGAGATACGTGCCTGAAGGGACACATTGTAAAGTTCGATTAAGCAAACTTACGAAACCCTTGAGATCTAGTTGTTTCAACCTCAAGCGAAGAGTGAACCCAAAAGATAAAAATATTGCCTTGATGGTCATTTATGGGCAAGTGTAAGGGACTATTGGGGTGGAAGCTTGGTTTTACCGTGCAAAATTTTGATTCGCCCGTTATCATTTTTGGGGAAATTAGTAAATTAATAAGGCATTGTCTGCAACAAAAATTTACAACGTGTCTCTTTTTGCAGGTATTTCGGCGGCCACCCAACTTCAGCTACATTGTGCTGACGCTTATGCTCGTACTACGTTGTCAGTTGTGGGCGTGTGAGTTACACATGGCGCGCACGCACTCAACCATCCCTAAATCTGAGCAGCACAAGTTAAATCTTTGAGACAGTAGCTGCGATACTTCCTTTCACATCTATAACTGGAGGAGTGTGAGTAAAAATAACTTGTAGGAATTAAAGATATTAAGTCCATAGGAGTTAATTATCCAATTGCTTTTTTATTGTTTATGTACTACCAACAATATCTTTGCATAACTAACTATTAAAAATCCATCTAAAGATATGACAAATGTCAAATATCAACCTTTAGATAGATAAAATAATTGTCATTTTAATTAACTCAAATAATATATATAGGTACAAGTAAAAGCGACTTATGCAGTTTTGAAAAACACAACTGCGCTTGGATATAATAGTGGGAATATTTTGCCAATAAATAATATTAACCAGCTGTGATTTTACTAACATTAAATATTAGTAAGCGCTCAGAAAAACTAATAAAAATATTAAGTCTTGCCTGTATATTTAACTAAGAACTATGTTTAAGTTAATTTATTTAAATATTTAGTATGACAGTGCATAGACCAGAGGGGTACTGTCGCAAGACGTTACTCTGCTTTCACTCAAAGTAAGAGAGTTTGTACATTGAAGCCGCCCTCATCTCACACAAGAGCGGCGACATATTTATCTAGCAATGACAGTTTGATGATTCTGTTCAGCTACATGCTGCATCCAAGCTTGAATTGCTTCAACCTCCTTATACCTTTGCTGCATCATTGCACCAACATGCTTGTTGAAACTATTCTCAGCATGATTATGTTGCAACCCCTGTTGAGCCACTTGCAGCGGTAGCGGTGACTGAGCGCCGCGACAATCTAGACTGCTGACTCAGGATCAAAGTTCGGCGCTCGGTCAGCAAGTGGCATTCAAGGGAGTCCTGAGGGTGGGCGGAAGCCCCCAGCAACCAGTGGACCAACTCGGAGTCTTGTTAAATATCACAACTGGGGGAAGTCCCAGGAATACCCAGGTTTGCCTGAATTCACAAGGGATTCCACTTTTTCAAGCTTTTGGACGTAAAAGTCAATCTTGTACTGCTTGTAAAGCTCCTTGGCTTTCCTAAGATGCTCCAGTCCAGATTCCTTATCTATAGGGTTTTTGGTGGTACTCCAGCGTTTGAGTTGGATTTCAGCCAGTCGAGTGTGAGCTGGGGCTGAGTTGGGGTTGATTGCCAGGATTTGTTTGTAGATGGCTTCTGCCTCCGAACTATTGCTAATGCCTTTATTTTTAGCTAGTTTGAGCAGTTCACCTTCTGCCCGTGCGCGTGTAGTGTCGTTAGATGATTGTGTATTTTGCCACAGTTTTGCTTCTTTAGCTTGCTGCTCAAGTGGGGCTTCGTAGACTTGACCGATAATCAAACCACCGATACAAGCGCCAAAAAGTAGTTTGCGTATCATATTTATACTATTGTTTATAATGGTTCAAATCTGTCGTTTCTAGTTGGATAACTCTTTGGCGTGACTCTTACCCGTGCTGGTGATGAGCCATCCGCAATGCACAGGTAGCCCTCTAGGGGTGGTAGGTTTTGCAGTTCGGATGGCAATACTGCTGCTGTCTCCCGAATCTGCTCGCTTTGGCTTAACCCACCGTCATTACTTTGGCTGTAGTTTTTGGAGACGGTCACGTCGATTCGCTCCTGCACCCCAATCATCTTGGAGAATTGTTCTGCCGTAGCTCCATCCCGAATGTTGAGGATTAGCTTGGTGGCCACACCTTGAAGGATGATCCTGCTGCCCCTCTCCCCGTAGATTTCTTCCATCTGGGCAGTAGTCTGCGTTCCAATAAAGGCACTGCCGCCAAACTTGCGGCTTTCGGATAGTAGCCGGGGGAGTGATTTAAGTTGGGATAATGCACCCAATTCATCAATCACCAGGGCTGTCTTCAGTCGGCGGTTCTCATTTGACAGCAATCCCCTAAGCATCAGTTCAAAGCAAGTTGTCACCAGTGGTTTGAAAGCTTCGGCATCGTCCTCGAACAGCGGGAGGAATATCCAGCGACGATCGTCATCCCTACCCCATTTGCTGAAACTAAATTCTGCTGGTGTTGGGCATTTGGTTAAGGACTGGTAGAACCGTAGTTGGTTAATTGCCGTCGCCAGTACGCTTCCTGCGGTGTTGCCCGATTCGCCCTCAAAATACCTCATGGATACTGTGCCAGCTAGAAAATCCTTCAGTTGCTCCAAACTGAAGCGGGTCAAGACTTCCCAGACTTCATTATTGGAGTAAGTTCTCTCGTATACATCGGCAATCAAATTCTTAGCTGCATCGCTAAAAAATCGCTCCTTGGGGTCATCTGGGATTAAACCAGCAGCTATGGTGCTAAACTGTGCGCCTTCCGAGCGATGGCTCCACCCAACACTGCGAGCATCCCTCGGATTAAATGTACAGTGACTAATTATTTGTCTCCGGTGACTAATTGTTGTGGTGAGGACATTTTGTTGTCGCAATTGAAGGACATATTCAAGATTACTGGTTTTTTCTCATCCATGAAGCGACAGCTAATTTGTCACAATCCTGGAATATGACATTTAATTTGTCACCAAACTGTATTGAAGCATAGTATTGTTAAGTCACTCTCATCGAAGTACAGCAAGTATTTGTAAAATGACATTAATTTGTCACAATGATAAATAATTAGTCACTGTACATTAAAGATGATGTCGCCTTCTGAGTAAAGCTTCTCCATCAATTCGCCGTTGCGGTCTAGCACGATAACTCGCCAGTCATCCCTTTGGCGTAGGGTGTGTAGTACTTGTAAGATGGACTGGGACTTGCCCGATCCTGGAGCGCCAAAAAAGCCGAATGATAAGTTCTCCAAGTAGTTGGGTAGTACAATTCCACCAATCTCCAACTTTGGGGTGATGGGTTGCTTCCCTTGTGGCTTGAGCAGTTGGGTTTCTTTGGTTACTAGCTGGCGTTGCAATTCTTTGGCTGTGGCTAGCGTAGTACCTCGGAGTACCTTGTCTGTTAACACGGTTGGTATCAGCACTAATACTGCACCAACGATTAGGTTTAATCGCCAAAGTCCACCCCATCCATACAATAGAGCCAATACGATAAAGATGGCTGTTGTTATTGCTGCCACTTTTACGGGGAATTGTCCCCGACGTGGCAACCACCAAGCAGTAATTAACAGCAGCGGGAACAATGGACCAAAGAACTTTGCGACTTGATAAGCTACAAGTCCTGCTGCCAAGCCTATACCAATTTTAATTAAACCTGTAGCATCAAATTGTGTTGCTTCCTTGTTAAACATTTCTACCTACTTCTTTCCTTAAATTGATGTTGTTGTTTCTCGCCTGGGCTAGGCTGGGTGATACCGTACTGGGTGCGAATTGCCGTAAGTCGTTCCTGTAGCGATAGGTTCGCCCAATCCTGCTGCTGTTGTGGCTGTGGTACGGCGGATAGTTCTTGCCCCTGGAGCCGATATTCGATATTGCCTGCTGCCAGTAGTTTGCTGCCGTCTAACTGACGATCGCCCACTAGGTCTACTGCCAGTTTGGTGGTTGCCTCCAGTCCTGCACCCACCAGTTCGCGGGTAGTGTCCTTGAGGTAGTCAATTCCACCGCGTACTGCTTCACCAATCTCCTGCACTGTGTTGGAGAAATTTTGCTTTATGCCATCCATCCATTTAGCTAGTCGGTTGTCCTTTGGCTGTACCAGCTCTAGGCGTTCTGCCTGCTGCTGCCTCATTTCCTCTACTTGTCGCTGGATGTCGGCAATCTGCTGCTGCAAAAGGGCGAGAGTTTCAACCAGTTGTTGGTTGGATATTGTGGGGTCAGTTTGCGCGATCGTCTCTGCTGAGATGTCGATTGCTGGTTGCTCTTGTCCTGGTGGTAGCTGCATTCTTTCGGGCGTTCCCTCCAGTACTGGCTGGGAAGCTGCTTTCTGCTGTGAGTACTTGTCAGCAAAGTACTGCCAATCTAGCCCCATCTGGCTCATGAGGTAAATGCCATTGGGGGTGAATTGCTTCGCCCATTCTCCAAATATGGGGGATGCATCTCTGAGGTAGTAGTCAGTGCTGAGATAGCCAAAGTCCTTATCCAAGTTGATTTGGTTATTGGTTTTCTGATTTTCTCCTTCAAGCGTTGGTAATTGGGTCGGGTCGTTCTCCGGTTGTTCTTCTACAAGTTGGGTGGTTGGTTGTTGGTTTAGGAGTTGTGCTTGTAGTGGTTCTTCTAGTTCTTTGGTTCGCTCGTTGGCACGTTGCTTGTTAATGCTGCTTTTGTTGCCATTCTCATAGCGGAATACCTCTTCAATAGCTGGCGTATACAGCGCAATTTCTACTGTGCCTTTAGCCGATTCTGTGAAATTGACTGCTGCAACCAGTTTCTCCAACTCGAATGGTTTGATTCGGTCGATATCTGGCTTGTTTTCTACACCAGCGCGGTAGACTATGGTTGTCCCCACTTTTACAGTCAATCCTTCTTGGTCTGAGGTTTTTTGGTTGTAGAAATCATTGATGATTCGGTCAAATCGCTCTTGCTGCTCCGAGTTTAGATATCGTGACATATTCAATTCCTCGTTTGGCGTAAAGAGTTGGTGATCGTTGTGGCAGTCACTTTGGGTTGGGGCAGTTGCACATTACCGAGTTTATTGAGGATAATTTGTTTCTCAACTTCCACATAGGAGCATTTTCCATCTACCCACACTTGAATTACCTGCGACTGTCCTACATCTGGTGGTAAGTTGATATACTGCACCTGGTCGTTTTCAAAGTGGATGTGTGGTCCATCGGCTTGGTCGGCGTAGTAAATTTCAATGCGATTCGGTTTGTAATTGGCTGGGAGTGGAGCATCATTCCAGCAGTCGGCTGCATTCCAGACTGCGTTGGGGTATTTGTGCCGCAGTTGTGCTGACTGGGGTGGTAGATTGTTGATAATAAATGTTTCTTCATCTGGTAATAGTTGTGTCATCGCTCAATACCTCTTGACTTACGTTGTTGTGTCTGCTGTTGCTGTTGCTGCTGCTGTTGAGTGAGATATCTTTCAAGCATTTGTTGGGCTAAGTTAGGATTGCTCACCAACTGCTGTATGCGTGGGTCGTCGCGTTGTGGTTCATACTCCGTCCTTTGCGTAATTCCATTGAAGGTGTAGCCCGGTCCCAAGTGAGTACCGCTGAACGCCAGGTCTTGCATCTGAAAACTGATGCCCTTGCTCTTACCAGTGCGCGTAAATCCGGAGCGTACTTCAATCCCCTGTAGTTGCAACCGGGCTATCATTAATGGCATTGGTGGTTTATCCTGCACTGCATCATCAATCGCCTGCTGGAGTTTCATCTTAATGGGCAGTTCTGGTGGTGATTGGCGTAAGCCCGATTCATACTCTGACTGTTCGCGCATCATGCGGCGGGTTTGTCCAGTGCTGACTCGACGGGCTAGTTTCTCTCGGCTGCCTTGTACCTGGGTTAGTCCGTACTCTTTCTCAAGTTCTCGCAGTACCTTCTCAGAGCGCACGTAATCCCATGAGTCATGCACTACCAAAGCGGTATCCAGCCTAATGCGACTAGCTACAATATGGATGTGGTCGTCGTCAGTGTTGGCGTGTCTTATAATACTGTACTGGTTGCAGTCAAAGCCCATTTGCTCCATGTACTTGTCAGCGATTTCACACCACTGTTCATCATCTAGGCGATCGCTCTTGGCGGCTGATAAACTGACGTGATAAACTGCTCGCTCGACTCCTGGGTTAAGCTGTCTTGACAGTTTGAATTCTCGTGCCAATTCACGGGCGTTCCGTCCGCTCATGTTACCACCGATCAGCTGTGAGCCGCTGCTGGATTCGAGATAGTCCAGCAGTCCCCGAAATCCCCTACCCTTCTTCTGCTTGCCAATCATCCTCTAGTTCCTCCGACTCAGAGTCGTCCCCTATCTCCACTTTTGTAAGTTCTCTTCTGCACTCATGTAGCAGTTCTAGAAGTTCTTTCAGTAGTTTTGGATCTGCGGGTGGCGAGTACCCCACCTTAATGGCGGTGTTGGTTGCTTTAGCTAGCTGGTTGAGGTTGTTCCCGATGCGTCCCAACTCCTGATAAGTGGCAAGGGATATTTTGCTCAGTCGGCGTGGCAGTGGTTTGCCCAAAGTTAAGCGTCTTATTAATTCACTGGCTGGCATTCCCGCATCTTGGGCTTTTATGCGTAGCCAATCTAGTTCCAAGTCGCTTAATCGCACTGGATAGTTGTGTGTTCTTTTTGTAACTTTGGAGAAGCACTTTTTTGGCATAAATCTAGACGGTTAATGATGCATTCGATTGGGGGTTCTCCAAGGGGTACTCCCCTTGGACAAGCCTGCCCGTGCCGAGCGACAGCGACGGATTGGCGAAAGCCAAAGGGCATGGCTTGCTCCCCACCCACCCCACGGAGACAAGAGGACTCGAACTACCCAGGACGGGGGGCAACTCCGAGATCCGAGGGCTACCCACTCCCTGGGGGAAACGCGGTAGTTTGGGGGCTACCACTCATGAGGGCAACTCCAGGATTCCCCTTATGGAGTAACGGGCGTGAATCAGAGTATAGCTATTAGGTTTTGAAGTAAATATGATGACTAAACGA
>NZ_JACXAE010000006.1 GCF_014698965.1 Iningainema tapete BLCC-T55 | reverse complement strand
GTTGTCGTTGTGAGAGACCATAACTCTACTACATCTGCCCTCTCTCTTCATCCTCTTTTTTTGGCAAAGGTATTGATATATAGTAGTCCTAAATGATTCACGAACACCAGGAAACCCGGTTTCTCAAAGAAACCGGGTTTCTATTGGCTAGCATTTGCAACTCTAATAGGATTGCTATAAATTACAATTAACTGAAAATATTACATAATTTAGTGCATTGTGAAAACACTTGTGCAAGAAATAACGAAACTGAGAAATTCCAAGCTTTCTCCACCAGTTTTCCACCTTTGAGACTTATACTTAAACTAAGTTAATTTAACTTCTATGACCTAAACTATAGCAATCATAGAAGGAGAAGAAAATGCCTTTTCGGATTTTAAGCTTAGATGGTGGGGGTATTCGAGGAATCATTTCAGCAAGGATACTAGCAGAAATTGAGCAGCAAATTAATCAGCCGTTGAATGAGTACTTTAACTTAGTTGCTGGAACTTCTACGGGGGCAATTTTAGCAGCTGCGATCGCCTTAGGACGCAGTAGTCAAGAAATTGTTGAATTATACAAACAAAAAAGCTCAATCATTTTTCCTTACAGAAGTCGTTTTTCTTTAGCACGAATTCCCTTAATTTTGAAGCACGGTTTGTCCGCTCCCAAGTTTTCAGATAATGGTTTAATTCAAGTGCTTAAACAAGCTTTTGGAAATACAACGCTTTTTGATGTCTCTTCATCATTGCTGTTGATTATTTCCTATGACACGATTAACCGAGAACCAATTATTTTTAAAAGCTGGCGTCAAGACAAAGATTATGGTAACATCCCGCTGTGGGAAGTATGCGTCAGTTCGGCATCTGCTCCAACTTATTTCCCAGCACATAAAATACCTAAAAAGGTAAACGGCACAGTGCAAAATGCATCTGCACATACGATCAAGTTGGATGAAAATGCGTCATTAGTTGCAATACCTTTGCCAAATTACGAGGATGAAACAGCTGTAGAAACAGGGTGAATACGACCTAGAGAGCTAAGTCGGG
>NZ_JACXAE010000005.1 GCF_014698965.1 Iningainema tapete BLCC-T55 | reverse complement strand
TGGCGAGGTTGGTTAAAATTACACGACCTCTGCGAGGGTTGGCAGCTTGCTATAGAGACTTAACGGGAAAAGTCAGGTAAGCCAAATTGTTCAGGCTAGTGGCAACATCAGGATGTTCTCTACCCAGTACTTTCTCATAGATAGCCAGTGAGCGTTGTAACAAAGGTTCCGCTTTTTGATAATTTCCCTGTGCAGAGTAAAATTGTGCCAAATTGTTCAGGCTACGTGCAACTAAAGGATGTTCTTTACCCAGTACTTTCTCCCAGATAGCCAGTGAGCGCACAAACAAAGGCTCTGCAAGTTGATAATTTCCCTGTGTATAGTACAAGGAAGCCAAATTGTTCAGGCTATTGGCAACTGAGGGATGTTCTTTACCCAGTACTTTCTCATAGATAGCCAGTGAGCGCTGATACAAAGGCTCTGCAAGTTGATAATTTCCCTGTGCTTTGTACAATAAAGCCAAATTGTTGAGGCTGAATGCAACATCAGGATGTTCTTTACCCAGTACTTTCTCATAGATAGCCAGTGAGCGCTGATACAAAGGTTCCGCTTTTTGATAGTTCCCCTGTGCTTTGTACAAGGAAGCCAAATTGCCGAGGCTAGTGGCAACATCAGGATGTTCTTTACCCAGTACTTTCTCCCAGATAGCCAGTGAGCGCACAAACAAAGGTTCCGCTTTTTGATAATCTCCCTGTGCTTTGTACAAGTAAGCCAAATTGTTGAGGCTAGTGGCAACATCCGGATGTTCTTTGCTCAGTACTTTCTCACGTATAGCAAGTGAGCGTTGTAACAAAGGCTCCGCAAGTTGATAATTTCCCCTTGCATTGTACAAAGAACCCAAATTGTTGAGGCTATTGGCAACTGAGGGATGTTCTTTACCCAGTACTTTCTCCCGGATAGCGAGTGAGCGGTGATACAAAGGCTCCGCAAGTTGATAATTTCCCTGTGTATAGTACAAGTGAGCCAAATTGTTCAGGCTTAGTGCAACATCAGGATGTTCTTTACTCAGTACTTTCTCACGGATAGCGAGTGCGCGTTCTGCTAAAGGAATCGCAGTGCTATACTTACCTTCTTTGTACAATTGAAGAGCTTGTTGATTTAACTGCTCAGCTTCTTCCAAAACTGCTTTTTGTTCTGCTGACTGTGGCGGCAGGGATTGCCCAATTACTAAACTAGGAATGTTTACTAGTAGAGCGATCGCCACTGCTACTGAAACTGACTTGAAGAACCATTGTATACTATTATTGAGTTGATATTTCGGCTTGGTGATTTGTTTTTTCACGTTATGAATACTTCCCAACTAGAAGGTAAAACAGTGCTTAACTATACATATTTCTCATAAAATGGCACTTATGCAAAAATTTTAGGCGAAACCAAACCAGCACAGAGTAGACATAGCAGTGAAAAACAATGTAGAGACGTTCCATGGAACGTCTCTACAAAAATTCTGGATAAAGGAATTAAAACCGCAAAAGTCCTATTAACAAAGCGACAGGTGCTGCAAGTAACAACCACATGGTATTTTGTAAACCATAGTGTTGAGCAAGCAAACCCAACGCCAGCGGCATCAAACCACCCACAAAACCAAATAAGTTACTCAATGTCATAACTGTACCACTCTGTCCTGGCATTGCTGTATACAATTGTCCTTGGAGAATTGAGTACCAACCTGCATTAAACAAACCCAGCAAACCGAGAATTAATAACTTGATATTGATGTTTGGTACGAGCAAAAAAGCCGGGTACAGAAACAAAACAATGATGGCGCTGAATTTTAAGTAAGCAATTCCCTGTACTTTTTCTAGCAAGGGAATGAGCAAAAAATCGCCTAGTAAGCCAAATCCCAACCAGATAGTAATAGCAAAACTAGCCTGCGTATTGCTTGTACCAACAACATCAACAAAATACAGTGTCAAAAAGCCACGCAAAATATCCAGCATTAAATCTGAAAATTGCAACAAAGTTAACCAAAGCAGCACTTTACGTCGTTTTAAAACCGCTAGCGCATTACCTATACCCTCTTTAAAACCCTGTATTGGTTCATCAATTTTGGCAGGTGCAGTTGGAATTGCTTTTCGATACTTCCACAGCATTCCCAACAGCAATACTGTTAGCACAGCCAAAATAAAAAATGCACTCCGCCAACTTTGATGTAATCCTATAGCAACCGCTAACAGCATTGGACCAATTACATTTCCCACCGAACCAGCTAAAGCCCAACGTGCCATATTTTGCTCATGGCGATTCGGTTCAATGTCCATGAGAGTAGCTTGGGAAAGACTGACAAAGCAACCGGAAGCTGGATAAAATAGGATAAATGCTGCCAATAATAATGGAAAATTGTCGCTCTGGGAAATTAGTAATAAGGCAATTGCAAAACCAACCCCTCCTGCCAAAATCAACTGTCGTCGTTTACCGATATCTCCCCAGATTCCCAGTATCGGTTCTATTATGCTACTGACAGTATTAGGTATTGTCAACAACATCCCAACTTGAGTGTAGTCAAGATGTAAGTCGTTGCGAATTAAAGGTAAAGCAGCACCACACACCCCATCAATGATTTCGTCTAATAATTCAATGATGAGGAAAATTATGGTTAATAAAATTACATGACTCGCAGTTTTGTGTTTACTATGCTTAGACAATTGTGTATTCTCCCATCTTCAACATTTGGTAACCAACGCAAAACCCAAATGCTGGTTGTTGGTGGGGGAATCCACGCACAAAACTGTACAAGTTGTAATGTACGGGGCGATAATTTTCTAGTGGCTTACCAGGGTGGGTAACTCATAGATCTTGGGGGGTAAACAAATGACAAACCATCAGTATTATATTGTAGTATGCAATTGGTTTGTTTGGAATTTAGCGTCATAGTGTAACTCGCGCATGAAATCCCTCATCTCTCGTATGCAGGCGGTACAGTCGCCCATTATACCCGTCGTTGGAGAATTGATTAAAAGTTGTCCGGGAACCATTTCTCTAGGACAAGGTGTTGTTTCATACTCTCCACCACCAGAAGCAATAGAGCTTTTGCCCAAGTTTTTGGCGGAAGAAACTAATAATTTATACAAGCAAGTTGAGGGAATTCCACCTTTACGAAGTGCGATCGCCGCAAAACTGCAAACCTTCAATGGCATTAAAATTAACGCAGAAAATTGCATTGTCGTCACCGCAGGTAGTAACATGGCGTTTATGAACGCTGTCCTTGCCATCACAGAGGTGGGAGATGAAATTATTCTCAATACTCCCTATTATTTCAACCATGAAATGGCAATTACAATGGCGGGTTGTCGTCCAGTTTTGGTGGAAACCGATGAAAATTACCAGCTAGATATTCAAGCGATCGCTTCAGCTATTACGCCAAAAACACGGGCGATAGTGACAATTTCTCCCAACAATCCTACCGGAGTTGTGTATTCAGAAGAGACGTTATATAAAGTAAATCAAATGTGTCGCGATCGTGGCATCTATCACATCAGCGATGAAGCCTATGAATACTTTACCTACAACGGAGTAAAACACATTTCTCCTGGTGCATTTACAGGAAGTAGCGAGTACACCATTTCTCTATATAGCCTTTCCAAAGCTTATGGTTTTGCTAGTTGGCGCATCGGCTACATGGTGATTCCCAACCACCTGCTGACTTCTGTTAAAAAAGTCCAAGATACAATTCTAATTTGCCCGCCAGTAGTTTCCCAATATGCAGCTTTAGGGGCATTACAAGCGAAAGAAGATTATTTAAAAACAAATATAGAAGCTATTGCAAGAGTGCGAACTACCGTACTTGATTCCCTCAATCGCCTGCAAGGCTTATGTACGATTACTCCTGCTGATGGCGCTTTCTATTTCTTCATCAAAGTTCACACAAATATAGATGCTTTTGAATTAGTTGAACGACTCATCCGCGAACATCAAGTAGCAGTAATTCCCGGCACAACCTTTGGCATTAATCATGGATGTTACCTGCGCATCGCTTACGGCGCACTGCAAAAAGAAACAGCACAAGCAGGAATTGAGCGATTAGTAAAAGGTTTACAAACAATAGTTAGTTAATCTGGAGTTTCTGTTATGGCGTTCGATAACAAACTAGAAACATTTCAAGCTACAACTCGTCAAGAATGGCGAGAATGGTTGAGTAAAAACCATCGTAATGCTATTGGTATATGGCTAATTTATTATAAAGTTAAAAGTGGAAAGCCCAGCGTTAAATATAGCGAAGCGGTAAAAGAAGCGTTATGCTTTGGTTGGATTGACAGTAAAGTAAAATCATTAGATGAAGAACGTTATATGCAAATATTTACACCGCGAAAACCTCTAAGTGTATGGTCAAAATTAAATAAGCAATATATTGAAGAATTGATAGAACAAGGTTTGATGACTCCGGCTGGTATGGAAAAAATTGCAGCGGCAAAACAAAATGGCTCATGGAATAAGTTAGATGCTATAGAAGAGTTAATAATTCCGGCTGATTTAAAGCAAGTATTAGAAGCTAACGAAACTGCCAACAAATATTTTGAGGCATTTAGTAACTCATCTAAAAAGAATATACTCTTTTGGATTGAAAGTGCTAAACGTCCGGAGACAAGGTTGAGGAGAATTGAGCAAACTATCAGCTCAGCAGCGCAGAATAAAAATCCATTGGTACGATGACATGATGTGTGTGAGGCAGAGCCTCACGGAGAGCAAAGTACTGTTTGTAATTCATTTAGCACTACTATATGGCAATTATTAATAAAATTATCGAAATTGAAACTAAACCAGGAATTAACATTCATAATATCACATCACAAATCCAAGATTTAGTTGCATCAACATCAATAAAAAACGGACAAGCTTTAGTTTTTTCGCGACACACAACAACCGCTTTAGCTATTAACGAATTTGAAGAAAGATTGTTAGAAGATGTTCAAGTATATTTACGGAAATTAGCACCAGAATCAGAGCGCTATTTACATAATGACTTGCATTTAAGAAAAAATATCCCAGCCGATGAACCAATGAATGCTCATTCTCACTTAATGGCAATGACTCTAAGTATTAGTGAAGTGATTCCTATTGTCGATGGGTTTTTAGCACTAGGAACTTATCAATCTATCTTATTTTTCGAGTTAGATGGAGCACGTAAAAGAACTTTGTTTTGCCAAATCTCTGGCGAGTAATGAGTTAAGAATTGAATTTACAGCAAATTGCAAGTTAATGGCGTACACCCCTCCCAAACCCTCCCCGATCCTCGGGGAGGGCTGGGTGGGGTAGTGTACCTCACAAGTAATGAAAAGCGCTATAACTCTTAACTCATCACTCTTAACTCCTAACTTAAAGTTAATTCCTCAAACTCTAGTTGCCCATACAGCATATTTCGATCTACTGCTGACAAGACTTTATTGTTAGCGAGATCGGAATTTAAACAGCGACAAACTAACTGAGCAACATCTGGGCGATGGATAGTGCCGGCAATGCGGGGATCTTCAGTTAAAATTCCATTTCCGGTTGCGGGTTCGGACTTTAACCCACCCGGACGGATAATAGTGTAGGTAAGACCACTTTCAATCAAGTACTGTTCAGCTTTTTCCTTTTCTACTAATACTGGTTTTAATGTTTGCATAGCTTGAGGTGGTAAAGCCACGGCACTATTCCCACTACCAATCGAAGAAACCAGTATAAACTTTTGTGCTTTAGCTTTCAAAGCTGCATCAATGAGATTTTTATTACCTAGATAATCTGCTCTTTCACCGTCTCTAGGCAAACCACCAATTGTACTGATAACTGCGTGGATGGGTTGAGATCCTAACATTGCACTTTCGACATCGCTCACATTTAAAGCATCTCCTAAAAAAACCTGAATGCCCATCGCTTTTAGTTCATCGCGATCGCCTTCTTTTCTTATAAGTGCTTTTACATTATACTGTTGTACAGTTAAACACTTGGCAATTTCTCGCCCCACACCGCGACTAGCTCCAGCTAGAAAAATAGAGGATGAATTTGTCATGAATATTTTCTCCATTAGATATTGCTAGGGCAATTATACTTAGCCCGATCGCAGGAAGCACTTTTGTAGAGTTTCATGTCAAACTAACAGATAACTGCTCTGGAATAAATATATGGCTAAATGGGAAAAAGACTTAGAACAATACAAAGATGTGCGAGTTGCTGCTACATCCAGAATCTGGGGTATTGCTGTAGGTATGCTTGCCATTTGTATTCCGCTTTCAGCTGTTACCAGAAGTGGAGCAATTCTACCTTTAGCTACTCTCACAGGTGCGGCAGTCGGTACAGTTGCAGTGTGGCGCTCCGATGACAGAAAATCAAAAAGTAACTATTTGCCACAGCAACAAGTAGAACTGTTAGAGCAAAGAATTGCCAACTTAGAAACAATTATCAGCAGTAATGACTTTGACTTGCAGATGAAATTTAAACAGATGGATTCAACCAACCATAAAGCAAAAAATTAGATAATCTTTATCTTTTGTTAAAACTTTGTGTGCTGTCAAGTATAGATCCCCGACTTCGTAAAAGAAGTCGGGGATCTATTCATGGGTGGAAATGATGCGAAATGTGAAGCGATATTACAATTGTTTCAAAAATATTTAGAAATCGTCTAAAACCCAAACATAGTTTTAATGTAGAAACTAAGAAGATCTAGAGGCAAATTATGATCAATAACATTCAAAAGTATAGGTTTGTCTGTACTCTTACCTTTGGAGATATCTACGGTCAAATTATTGTTTGGTTAATTACTGTTACCATAAGTTTAGCGTCAGCATTGGCGCTAATGGGTGCTAAACGACCAGTTTATGCTTTAGCTACAGTAGGACTCGTCGTTGTGTTATCGCTGCCTTTCCTACTGTTTGCCTTCGTGACGACCTTGTTAAATCATATCGAATTGTCTGCTGTAGAACCAGGGACAAAGATGGAACCAATTCCCGGTAATGTTTCCCAGCAACAGCCTGTGCAAGCAACAAGCTAATTAGATTTTAGATGAGTAATTGCTAACTGTTGACCGTTAACTCTCAACTATTATCCCATATTATTTTATCCCTGTCTGTGGGCGGGGAATTTTTTTGTGCCTAAATAGATACAGCATCTTACAGTTGGGGAATCGTTATGCTAGAACATGATGTCATTATTGTTGGTGGTGGATTGGCTGGATGTCGCGCCGCAGTGGAAATTGCTCGAACTAACCCCAGCTTGAATATAGCTATGGTTGCCAAAACCCACCCCATTCGTTCCCATTCGGTTGCTGCTCAAGGTGGTATTGCGGCAAGTTTAAAAAATGTCGATTCTTCTGACAGTTGGAAAGCTCATGCTTTTGATACGGTGAAAGGTTCCGACTATTTGGCGGATCAAGATGCGGTGGAAATTCTCACCCGTGAAGCGCCAGATGTGGTAATTGATTTGGAACACATGGGCGTTTTATTTTCCCGTTTATCTGATGGTCGCATTGCTCAACGCGCTTTTGGCGGACATTCTCACAATCGCACTTGCTATGCGGCAGATAAGACTGGTCATGCAATTCTACACGAATTGGTGAATAATCTGCGGCGGTATGGTGTAAAGGTTTATGAAGAATGGTACGTGATGCGCCTGATTTTGGAAGAGGGACAAGCAAAAGGTGTGGTAATGTACCGTCTTGAAGATGGGCATATAGAGGTGGTACGGGCTAAAGCTGTAATGTTTGCTACAGGTGGTTATGGTCGAGTTTACAATACCACTTCTAATGATTATGCTTCTACAGGTGATGGTCTGGCAATGACTGCTCTAGCTGGTTTGCCCTTGGAAGATATGGAATTTGTGCAATTTCACCCCACTGGGTTGTATCCGGTAGGGGTGCTGATTTCGGAAGCAGTGCGCGGTGAAGGGGCTTATTTAATTAATAGTGAGGGAGAGCGTTTTATGGAAAGGTACGCTCCCAGTCGCATGGAACTTGCTCCACGTGATATTACTTCACGAGCGATCGCCTACGAAATTCGTGCTGGGCGTGGCATTCATCCTGATGGTAGCGCGGGTGGACCCTTTGTCTATCTCGACTTGCGCCATATGGGTGAAGAAAAAATCATGAGTCGCGTCCCCTTCTGTTGGGAAGAAGCACATCGCCTAGTTGGTGTTGACGCAGTAACTCAACCCATGCCAGTACGCCCCACCATTCACTATTGTATGGGTGGTATTCCTGTAAACACAGATGGTCAAGTCCGCAGTAGTGGCGATGGTTTAGTGGATGGCTTCTTTGCCGCCGGGGAAACTGCTTGTGTTTCCGTACATGGTGCGAACCGTCTCGGCAGCAATTCTTTATTAGAATGTGTAGTCTATGGACGGAAAACTGGAGCTACAATAGCACAATTTGTGCAAAAACGCAAGTTACCCACTGTAGATGAGCAACGCTACATCACTGAAGCAAAACAACAAATTCAAGCTTTGTTGGATCAAACAGGAAAGTACCGTATTAACCAAATCCGTGAAGCCTTCCAAGACTGCATGACTCAGTACTGCGGCGTTTTCCGCACCCAAGAATTAATGCATGAAGGTTTGGAAAAATTGCAAGAAATCCAACAGCAATATTCACAAGTTTACTTAGATGACAAAGACAGTTGCTGGAATACAGAAATTATCGAAGCCTTTGAACTAAGAAGTTTAATGGTAGTGGGACGCATGATTATGGCATCAGCATTGAATCGCCAAGAAAGTCGCGGCGCACACTTTCGCGAAGATTATCCCAAACGCGATGATCCCAACTTCCTCAAACACACAATGGCATACTATTCCCCAGCCGGGATAGACATTCAGTACCGCCCAGTAGCTATTACTATGTTTGAACCACAAGAACGCAAGTATTGATTTCGGCTGTAGCCCCCTCGCCCCCCCTCGTTACCAGGCTCTGCCTGGTAATGCAGTCAAGGAGGCTCTGCCTCCCATCAATCAAACCCACTCCTATCCCACCCAAAGAATATCAACAATTGCTACAATACGGTTATTCTCCTACCCACCAAAACACAGCCATGATTACTCAAGAGATGGTTCAACCCTCATCCTGGGTAGAGTCAGGAATTAAAATCAGCAAAGTTAGAAATCTAAATCTGTTCAAATTTGCTGATGAATTACAGTCTCGGCTCGAAGAACTTTCCGAGAAGAAAAAAGCTGGTATCCTCGCCTCATCAGAAGAAGCTGAACTAGCAGGAATATTGGAACTTGATAGAATTTTTACTTTGCTTAACGCCAAAATAATTGCAGACTCATGACGCGAAAAACTATCGAACTTCAGCGGTGTGCCTCCACTTCTAGCTGAACCATACGGACGTGAGACAGTCCGTTCGCATCAAGCGGAAATTTGGCGAGATAAGTTTGGGTGACGGCGGCGATAAAGCGATCGCGCTCCAACTCAGGAACCGCCTGAGTAAATGGCAACCAAGCGGTTCGGAGCCAGCCTGATAAGCCGGATGCTCCCGAATGCGTTATATCTTTCGGCACTAATTCCAATCGATCAATCTTCAATCCCGCCGCTTTCAACCAAGTTTCATATTCTGCTGTGCCGTAGAAATAGTAGGGATTACGAAACGTTGGAAAGTAAGCGTTCCAAGGCGCTTGAGTCACGATTTCAGAAAAAGCGGTGAGAATGTCGATCGCGTCTCCGGCTCCACCGCATGAGGTAATCAATCGCCCGTTCGGTTTGAGAGCAAGACTAGCACCTTTGAGGAACGCTGGATGATCATCTACCCAGTGCAGAACGGCGTTTGAAAAGATGAGGTCGAATTGATTTGAAAAGGTTAGTGATCGAGCATCGATACAAGCAAAAGATAAATTCTCGATCAAGTAAGTTGCGTTGGCGTAATCGATCATTTCTGGAGCGCTATCGATGCCAATCACTCTACCATGAGGAAGTGCTTGAGCGAAGTCCGCCGTAATTTTGCCATCGCCGCAACCAACATCTAAAACGGATTCTGAACCGTTGAGCGATAAGCGTGAGCGAATTTCTTTTGCCCATTGCAGTTGAGCATCTGAGTTTTTCGCGTAGTCGTGCGGATTCCACTGCATAAGGATAACGTGAGTTCGACGGGTTGAAAAAGGGACAAAAAAGGTTTAGCTAACACTAGCTTGATTGTTGCATAAGTAATTCTTCGTTTTACCTATAAGATTAAGTAGAAGAGTTTTTTTAAGCGTTATTTTGTTGTAATCACATTTTGTTCATGTCAGGGCATTAAGTTCTCACACTTCCCCCAAGCTCTCTGATGAGTATTAACACGCATGTCAAAACAATTTTGCTCCTAGCAGCGAATCCAAGAAATACCTCTCAGCTACAACTAGATCAAGAGGTACGGGAGATTAGTGAGGGTTTGCGACGAGCAAACAAGCGGGAACAGTTCGAGTTAGAACAAAAGTGGGCAGTGCGTCAAAGGGATTTTTACCGCGCAATCTTAGATACTCAGCCCCATATTGTTCACTTTTGCGGACATGGTGCTGGAGAAGATGGTATTGTTTTGGAAGATGATACAGGGCAGACAGCTTTTCTGCAAGCAGATGCGCTCTCCGGTATGTTTGAACTATTCGCTACAGAAGGAGTGGAGTGTGTGCTGCTGAACGCTTGCTACTCAGAGGTGCAGGCAAATGCAATTAGCCAACACATCAATTATGTAATTGGTATGAATCGGGCAATTGGCGATCAAGCAGCCATTAATTTTGCCGTAGCGTTTTACGATGCATTAGGATCTGGACGAGAGTTTGAGTTTGCTTTTAAGCTTGGTTGCTCTCAAATTATTGGTTTAAAGGAACACCAGACTCCAGTATTTAAGAAAAAACAGGTAATTAATTTAACATTCAATCAAGTTGAGCCTGCACTCAAGGCACGTAAGCGCATTTTTATCAGCTACAAACGCTTCGGCGAACCTGATGAACCTGTCGCCATGGAAGTATACCAGGCGCTTGCACAGCAGCACGAAGTTTTTATCGACCAAAGAATGCTGGTTGGCACTCATTGGGTTAAACGCATAGAAGAAGAAATTTGTCAAGCAGATTTTCTCATCGTCTTCCTTTCTGCTCGTTCAGTTAATAGCGAGATGGTGGAGCAGGAAATCCAGATGGCGCACACAACAGCGCAATTGCAATCCGGGCGTCCCGCTATTCTCCCGGTGCGGTTGGCATATAGAGAGCCGTTTCAGTATCCCCTGAGTGCCTACTTGAACAATATCAACTGGGCTTTCTGGCAAGATACGCAGGATACGCCACGGTTGATAGATGAGTTGATGCAGGCTGTCTCTGGCGGTGAATTGAGCATTGGTGAGGTGCAGGCAAAGGCTGACTTACTTCACAAGAGGGAAGCAGTACGATTACCTCAACCTTTTCCTTCCGCACAACCAGTTTCACTGGAATTGCCAGAAGGGACGATGGATAGTGAATCTGCTTTTTACGTAGAACGTCCATCTGATGCGATCGCATTGAAGACAATTGTACAACGAGGAGTGACCATTGCGATTAAGGGACCGAGGCAAGTAGGTAAGAGTTCGCTATTAATTCGTACAATTGAAGCTGCGGTAAATGCGGGTAAGCGGGTTGCCTTTCTTGATTTCCAGTTGTTTGACAAAGCAGCCCTGAGGAATGCCGAACTTTTCTTTCGCCAGTTCTGCATCTGGCTGACCGATGTGCTAGAAATAGCAGACAGAGTTGATGAGTATTGGAATACGCCACTGGGTAACACTCAGCGTTGCACTCGCTACGTCAGTCGCTACATCTTGAAAGAGTTGGGCAATCCCCTGGTTTTGGCAATGGATGAAGTGGATAAAGTTTTTGACGCAGACTTTCGCAGTGATTTCTTCGGGATGTTGCGTAGTTGGCATAACAGCCGTGCTACCACTCCTATTTGGAAGCAGCTTGATTTGACTCTAGTCACTTCTACTGAACCTTATCAGCTAATTGACGACCTCAACCAATCACCCTTTAATGTTGGGCAGGTGATTGAGCTAGGAGATTTTACACCAGAACAGGTAGCGGATCTCAACTACCGTCACGGTTCACCGCTGAACTCAAACGAGGAACGGCAATTGATTGCGTTGTTGGGAGGACATCCTTATTTAATCCGGCGATCGCTTTACTTAATCGCCAGCCAGCGAATCACAACTGCTGAGTTGTTCGCCAATGCTACTACAGATAATGGTTGCTTTGGCGATCATTTGCGTCATCACCTCTCGCTACTGCATAACAAAACGGAATTGATTGAAAGTCTGCTGCAAGTCATTAGCCAGAATACCTGCTCTGATAAGCAAATTTTCTGGCGTTTACGGGGTGCGGGTTTGGTGCGCGAGGAAGGACGAGTGGTTTTGCCGCGCTGTCAACTTTACGCCGACTATTTCTGGGAGAACCTCCGTGGATGAAGCAAACATTTACACTGTAGGTGGCACTGTGCAAGCTGGTGGAGGCATTTACATTTCCCGCCAAGCCGATGAGGAACTGCTAAAACTGTGTCGGGAGAGAGTTTTTGCTTACGTTCTCACGCCACGTCAGATGGGTAAATCTAGTTTGATGGTGCGCACTGCCGAAAAACTGGCAGAAGAAGACATTCAGTCGATTATTATTGATTTGACTCAGTTAGGCGTACAAGTAACTGCGGAACAATGGTATCTGGGGTTACTCACGATTATAGAAGGAGTACTAATGCTGGATACAGATGTGGTGCAGTGGTGGCAAGCACACACCCATCTGGGATTCACACAAAGGCTGACTTTATTTTTTCAGAAAGTTTTGCTGGTTGAGGTTGCTTCACCTGTGGTGATTTTTGTAGACGAGATTGATACCACCCTCAGCTTGAATTTTACAGATGACTTTTTTGCGGCGATTCGCTATTTCTATGTTGCTCGTTCCTTGGAACCAGAGTTTAGACGTCTTTCCTTCGTTTTGATTGGTGTAGCAACTCCAAGCGATTTGATCCGCGATGCCAAGCGGACACCATTCAATATTGGACAGCGTGTAGATCTCACTGATTTTACCTTTGAGGAGGCAAAACCGCTTGCTGACGGACTAGGGCTGCCAAAGGATGAAGCGAAACAGGTACTGAGGTGGGTGTTGAAGTGGACGGGGGGACACCCCTATCTAACCCAGCGCCTTTGTAGCATTATAAGAGAGCAGGGTAAGAGTCGTTGGTCAAAAGCTGATGTTGACAGTGTGGTTAGGAGTACATTTTTAGGAGCAATGAGCAAGCAAGATAATAACTTGCAGTTCGTGCGTGATATGCTCACCAAACGCGCACCAGACATAGAAGGAGTTTTGACCACCTATCGAGAGATTTGTCGAGGTAAACGTTCCGTTTCTGATGAAGAGCAGTCGATAGTTAAATCCCACCTAAAGTTGTCGGGTGTTGTGCGTTTAGAGAACGCTAGGTTGTGTGTACGTAATCCGATCTACGAAAAAGTATTTGATGACAAGTGGCTCAAAGATATTCTGCCAGTTCCCTTCAAAAGATTGACGGCTCAGATAGTGCTTCTTACTAGTCTGGTTGTAACATCGTTGACTATGGGTATTCAACGTTTGGGAGTACTAGAGCCTATAGAACTAAAGGCTTTCGACTCTATGATGCAAAGCAGACCTGAGCCTGAGCCAGACCCTCGCCTTTTAATTGTGGCATTTACTGAAAGCGACATTCAAAAATTCAAGCAGTCATCGCCAAGTGGCGATGTTTTAGACAGAGTCTTGGGCAAACTAGAGCGGTATCAACCAAAAGTCATCGGCGTAGATTTCTTTCGTGATACACCAGAGGACCCAGGTCATCAAAAGCTACTCAACCGCATTAAGCAGAGTTCCAACATTGTTCCTATCTGTAGAGTGGGTGGGGACAACATTCCTGCTGTACCACCACCTGAGGGTATAAAAGCAGACTATGCTGGATTCGTTGATATCCCAGAAGATCCAGATGGGGTGATTCGGCGCAATCTACTAGTGGTTTCTCCTGACCCTAAATCAAGTTGTGCCACTCCAGCTTCTTTCGGTTTTCAATTAGCTATTCAGTATTTAAAAATACAGCCGCAATTTCCAGCTGATGATATTCTCCAACTAGGTAAAACAACGTTTAAACGCCTAGAAACTGACTCAGGTGGTTATCAGAATATAGATGCTAATGGCTTTCAAATACTACTGAACTACCGTTCTGCGAACAATGTTGCGCAACAAGTTAGCTTCGCAGATGTGTTAGGCGATCGCTTCAAACCAAGTTGGGTGAAAAACCGCATTGTCTTGATTGGTTCAACCGCACCTAGTTCCCAAGACATTCGCAACACACCCTATAGCAGTGGCTGGCAGAAAAATTCTGGCACAATGCCAGGAGTGATGATCCATGCGCAAATGGTGAGTCAGATTCTTGATGCAGTTTCCGACAAACGACCTCTGTTTTGGTTCTGGCCTGTGTCGGGCGAGTTCTTGTGGTGCTGGGGCTGGTCTTTAGTGGCAAGCTTCCTCGCATGGGGTATTCGGAATCTCAGGGTTTTGGTACTGGTTGAAGGATCTGCACTTGGGATTTTATACGGACTTAGCTTTACCATTTTCACTCATAGCGGTTGGATACCGCTAATTCCGCCAGCACTTGCTTTGGTAGTTACGAGCGGTAGTGTAGTGGCATCCCACATCACGTTACAAAAACAGCAGCGACTCAAGATCAGCAAATCGCTAATTGACAAGCTTGAAATAACCTGTACTTTGAGGGGTGAACAGATGACGGATGTGATAGCGCGATTAATCACTATGTACATTGAACAGAACATACCGCCTACTAACAGTACCGATGGACGATCTAAGAAGTCCAAAAACTAGTGCTGCACGTTAGGTTATTGACCAGATACAAATTAGTGAATTTGAAAACTAACCCCAATGTGAGTGAAAGCGATCGCCATCTGTGCGATGATGTTAAGGTAGCGAAATGAAACGCTGTACATATTTATGCATCTCCGCCTGCGATTGATGGGTTAGATGTCTGTCATAAATTCGCCTGCCTTGCCTGGGATTGTGGTGAAAGAGATCGCCCTTTTTTCGTTATTCTAAAAAAAGTGAGTTATCCCCGGAGCGAATAATGGTTGCTTTAAGAGATAGCATTTTGATGAGTGCAGAGGAATATCTGAGTTGGGAACCAGCCCAAGAGGAACGCTACGAGTATTGGGATGGCGAACTGGTGGCGATGAGCGGTGGTACTCGCAACCACAATCGCGTTTGTGGAAATTTCTTCAGGCTGCTAGATGATGCCCTAGTCGATCGCGTTTGTGAAGTATACATTGTAGATGTGAAGGTGCAGGTAGAATCGGGGAAAAAGTATTTTTATCCAGATGTGGTGGTGACTTGCGATGAGCGCGATCGCAATCCGCAACTAGTGCAATTTCCCTGCTTAATTATCGAAGTGCTATCACCTTCAACGGAAGCAGCTGATAGGGGAAAGAAGTTTGCCAAGTACCGCCAATCTTCTACCTTACTTGAATATGTCTTAGTACAGGTAGCGCAACCGGGTGTGGAAGTGTTTCGGCGCGACGAACAGGGGAGATGGGTACTATCTGAGTATAATTTGGATGAGATATTACCACTTGAATCAATCAATGTGGAAATAGCGATCGCCGATTTGTACCGACAAGTGCAGTTTGAAACCGAAGAAACCGAAGATTAAAAATATCAAACTTTACCATATCGTTTTAAGCTATTTCATCCCTACATTATACATTGCCAATACTGATTTTCTTTTGCTTAAAGAGTATCAGCACGATTTCTTGCAGTAACTCAGCTTCCGACATCCCTGTAGCTTGAAGGATTTCATCTGGAATTACTAGGCTCATGATTTTCTTCCTTTAATATCCTCTGGCTACCAGTCGAAAACAAACTCCAATGACTTTTCTCATCTAGCCACATTTTTAGTGTAGGAAGGCATCAAAAGTGCGTAAGATCGGTTTATTACTTTCAATGAGGAGGAAGGTGTGACGCTTTACATCGAACTGCCACCTGAAGTAGAAGCAAGCTTCGCCGCTCAAGCACAAGCGCTCATGGGTTTCCTTAGACACTTTCATCCGCGACTACCTCATTGAACATGCCCCAGTAGTCGAGACGCGCCTGATGAGTGCTAAGGAGATCGATGAAGCGCTCGAAGAACTGGCAACAAGTATTCCCGTCGTCCCTCCGCTTTCCGAACAGGCGATGAGCCGTGAAAGTATCTACACTCGTGAAGATGAGTGGTAATAGATCACTTTGAGTTAGCCTTGCTTTAACATAGCTTCGCCACTTTCTCAAGTTTTTACGTGTCAATTACCACAGTGTTTAATAATGAAGATTCTGGTTCTGGTTCAGAATAGTCATCTAGCATTACCAGAATTGATATTTGGATTGACAACTCGCCAGATGCAGCTGCTGCAACTAGTTTTGGCGGTAATGATAACCCACCTTGGTCTTCTTCTCTAATCGTGCTAATGTACAAATCAGCATTACAATTAGTCCGATCCAGCACCGCCAGACTTGATGACATTTTCTCTAGTGTAGTAGCAGCCTGTAGCATCTGATTGTCTCTTTCTTCTCTTTTGCTGTCAGAGTCAAAATTGGCAAGTTCGAGTATTTAGACATCAACGGGTTGGACTCGCTTTTTTGAAATGCGATCGCCACGTCGAAGAAATTTTGTAGGTGTAACCCCTAGAGTTTGTGTTAATTCTTCTAAAGAAGGGAGATTACCTCCCAGCCGCAAAGACATTTGAACTATACTCACCTTAACAACCTCTATCACTTCTTTGAAATAAACACAAGTCGCTATCTCCTAGTAAGTGCTTCTCTACTATCTACTAACCATTACAATATATTTTAATCTTAAAAGTTATACAGCTAAATTATGACAACCGTCATTACCAAACCTTCTTTCTTGCTGGGCAACATTAGAGTAGAAAAAGTAGACAAATTCCATCTGTTCAAATTTAACGATCAACTTCAAGTACGGATGGAAGAACTTCTGGAGCGCAAAAAAGCTGATTTGCTTACCTCACAAGAGGTGATCGAACGGAAGGCAATTGGAGAATTAGACTGAATTTTCACCCATATAAATGACATGCTGGTAGCTCAAGGATGACGACTGATATTTACACAAAAAATACGGTCATCTATTAGTAATGTTATGAATCGTAGACTTCACTGCGGTGAGCAATTATATTTACCAGTACCCGCATGGTTTGATCATCAATCGAGTAAACAATTCGGTAATCGCCAACTCGATAACGGTAATAACCAGCGTAGTTTCCCTTAAGGGTTTTTATATTGAGATGAAAGCGAGGATTAGTTTTAATCTGCTCAAAGGCACGATCTAGGCGTTCTTGTAATTTAGCAGATGCCGCTTCAAAAAACTGCGTTGCTTCTTCACTTAGGGCAATGCTATACAAAGTCAATACTTCCTTTTGAGTTGCTCAACAGGTGTGATACTTCCTTCAGAAATGTCTTTCTTACCCCTAGCAAAGGATTCAGCAAACCCAGGAATTTTCTCAAGTTCCTGGGTTGCTTCAACACTTTCCTTATCAACCAAGTAAGCGACAAAGTCAGCAACAACTTGTAAACGCTCCAGGGATAACTGTTTGAGGTACTCGTTGATTTGTTCTTGAAATTGAACCGCTCTTGATGCGGCGATCGCTTCAGTATTCTCAAGAGTCTCGTTCTCAATCGTCTTAATTGTGTCTTCCATTGTAAAACCTCGGCTGTCTCTGCTATTGTCTCTTAACACTCACCCTTCTATTTTACACATGGGAAGAATATCAGGTTTGCTCCTGTTGATATTACGTATACACAAATTATTTATATTGACTGTAGCAGAACTTGCCTGCTTTTTCCTCGCTAGAATGAAAGACAAGGATTTGATTGAAATCATTGACACCAAGCGTGGCTTACTTAGATACGTTTGTATTTTTAGGGACAAACAACAATGACAGAAGCACAGTTAACTGCAACCAAAATCCCTGTAAATGATTTAATAGATATGCTTGCTGCTATTGGGAACCGTAACTATTCCCGTTTTCAACAGTTAGAACAAGCGTTCGTCTCTCAACACTCTGAAGAAATTTGGCAGGAGGTTTTTAACTTTCGGATCTTGCTAGCACTTGACAAACCTGCTAGTCAGTGGTTGTTAGCACAGTGGATGAGCCACGGAATCAACAGCATCAAAAAAATAGCGTGAAGGTAGTATATCACAATTGGAAGAATAACAGGTTTGAGGTTGTTGATATTACGTTTAAACTCGATTCGCGTATTCGTCACTCTTCGTAGTGATACTTACATGCAGTAATAATAATTTCTGTATCAGTTACGGTGTAAACTAAGCGATGTTATTCATTAATTTGTCTAGACCAAAAGCCACTGAATTCATATTTGAGAGGTTCAGGCTTGCCTAGACTAGTAAAAGGGTATCGGTCAACATCTTTAATTAGTTCAACAATCTTTTTGTAAAGCTTATCAACTACTTAGACCATTCGTTAAAATCTTCAAATGCACTCGGTTCAAATACTACTCTTCTTTTCATTCGATATTTTCTATGTCAACCTCAATCAACTTAGACCCCCTCTTAACATTTTCTATCGCGTGTATTAATTTCTTTCGATTAGTTTCAGAAGCCATCAAGTAAGCAGTTTAATCAACTTCATACACAACTATCTCAATTTCTTTGTCTGGAAAAGCCGCAATCAAACCATACAAAGAGCAAAAACTCGCGATCTCGTTCTTGTGGGAAGCTGCTGCTTGACTGCATATGCTCCATTGGAAAACCTTGGCTGTCTGTGCTATTGCCTCTTAACACTCACCCTTATATTTTACATATCGGCAGTGCTGGAAAGAATGGGAGTTTGCCCTAACTCTTTACCAATAGCTTAAGATGGAGAAAAACGTAAAGGCATTGATAAGAGGCGCGAAAACTATGAGTGTTGTGATCCAAGACAGAGCAGTTCAAACTTTAAATTGGATTGAAACTCGAAGAGTTACTAATCTTGCTTTACTTCAATCTTTACAAATAAACCTAGATCTAGGTGAGGCTGAAGCAATTGCCCTAGCTGTGGAGTTAAATGCAGTTAGACTAATTATCGATGAACGACGAGGCAGAAAGGAGGCAATTAAGTTAGGGGTGCAAGTAACCGGACTACTTGGCATCTTGCTCACAGCCAAACAACAAGGATTGGTTCCACTAGTACAACCGATATTAGATGATTTGATTGCTAATGACTTTTGGGTGCGAAAAGAGTTGTATACAGAAGTTTTACTGTTAGCTGGAGAATAGTGTTCGCCTATCTTAGGAAACTTCTTTTTAACCAACTGTTTCCACAGCCCGTTTCATGACGTAGAGAGCGTGTGTTTTAATTCCAAATTGTTTGGGTAATGTTTTACGTACTACCTCAAATCCTATTTTCCGCCAAAAACTTAATCCTTGTTCATTTGCTTCAAGTACGCATAGTGATATGTGCCGCGCTCCATGAGCCGCTACCCAACGCTCAAAAGCTCTGTAAAACTCCGAGCCTAAGCCTTTACCTCGCCATTCTGGAGCAAGCATCATCAACCCTATCCACCAAGTTTCGTTATCAGGGTAGTGTCGGATTGATTCAATCATTCCTAGCAAGACGTTGTTTGCGTCAAACAAACCAAACATATACTTGTCTTGTGTAGTTTTGCCTTCAGGAACAGCAACAAACTCATCACGGGCAGCCGTAGGTGAAGGAGGTTGCCCCTCTGTCAGGTAAGCAAACTCCGTGCATTGCTCATAGAGTTGCTGAAGAACTTCTGCATCTTCTGGCTCTAGGTTTTTTACCCGGTAACCAGAAAGCGCAAGAGCGAAAGTTGTGTTCATAATTCATCACTAAAAATTTAACTTGCGATCGCACGCTCATCATCTTTCAATCTCGCCAAAGCCAGCGTTGTGTTTAGCAAATTCCCGATGAATTTGATACTTTAAAATTTTCTCCTGAGCAGTTGCATAATTAGGGCTAGAACCTGGTACGGCTTCCATCAGTTTAATAGCTTCTTCCCACCTATTCATAACTATCTGCCACTCTGAAGGAGATTGTGCTGTTTTTGTTAGCTTAACTGCTCGCTTAGCTTTTTTCATGGCGCGATCGTAAGTATCATCTTCAGGTGTCGCACTAAGTGTTGGTGAGGGAGAGGGAGAGTTAACTTTAGATGATTCCCGTGAAGTAACTAGTGTTGGATTTTCAATAGCTAGATTCGTAGATATAGTTTGCCTAACCTGTGGTAATTTGACAAACATATACAACCATAAAGATACCAAAGAAATCAAAACTAGTGTAAATATTTTTTTCGGTAACTTGCGGTGCTTAGTAATAAAGTCATGAACTTGAAGCTTTTTCGTTTCTGGTTGTTCAGTTGATTGAATCTGTGTCACATCAGTATCATTTGGTTGTTGGCTGACAGTGGTGTCTACTTCTTCATTACTACTAGAATCACCAAAAACCAAACGTAACTTAACTAAATGTTCGATTTGATAAAAGATAGCAGCGATGGTTAGCCAAATAAGAGCAAAGGTTATTTGTATATTTCTCTGAGGTTGGCTGTTGCCGTAAATAATTGTTTGGTAGTTAAGTTTCAAAGCTGGTAGCAAAGGACTAAAAAGCAAAGTTGCGCTCAGGGAAGATAAAACAATTACCAGCCAACCATATAAGCTTTCCCACCAACTGATTAATCCCGGAATGAATCCTTGGGGTTGGTTGACTTTTTCTCCGGGAATTGCCGGAATTAAGCGACTGAGAAAAAAGTGATGGAAAAAAGCTATTGCTGGTATGGGTAATAATAGTAAAAATATTAGCGTGATGGTTAATTGTTCTGGTCTATCTGAAGGCAAATTGAGCAACAAGTTTTCATTTCGTCGGAGAATGGATACAATTCCACCCATTAGTACACATAGTATTAACGCACTGAACCAGGAACTGGGGTTAGGAAACCAAGTGGAGCCATTTTTCATTTTTTATACCTTTTGGTGCAATACAGTGGGGTTTTAATAAATTTATCAGTAAAATACATCTATCTAAGGTATAAAGTTATAAAAATAGTCAAGTGTCAAAATCAGAGTCAGATACAGCAAAAATCGACCTTAATGCCTCCTTTACCTAGATACACCCAAGAACCTTGGAAAGAAACTTACAGTGAAATCATTGATGTTCGTTCTCCAGGAGAGTTTGCAGAAGATCATATTCCTGGTGCAATTAATTTACCAGTTTTGGATGATGCTGAGCGATCGCATGTGGGAACAACATACAAACAATGTGCCTTCACCGCCCGCAAAATCGGCGCGGCAATAGTTGCCAAAAACATCTCCCAGCATATCACTCAACACTTTGTCACAAAAGAAAAAGACTACAACCCCTTAGTATACTGCTGGCGGGGTGGACAACGTTCCAATAGTTTGGCACTAGTGCTAACGCAGATTGGTTGGAAGGTAACGGTATTAGAGGGCGGTTACAAGACTTATCGCGCTTATGTACGTCAACAATTAGAGGATTTGCCCCAAAAATTTACCTACAAAGTACTGTGTGGTTTAACTGGCAGTGGGAAAACTCACATCTTACATCAGATGCCTCATCATGGCGCTCAAGTTTTAGACTTGGAAGGTTTAGCTAACCATCGCGGTTCCCTTTTAGGTGAAGAATGGGAAGGTAAACTTTCGCCCCAACCTGCACAAAAATACTTTGAATCACTATTACTGCAACAACTACAAAGCTTAAATCCTAGTCAAACAGTGTGGGTAGAATCGGAAAGTCAAAAAATCGGGCAAATTTACTTACCCCAGTCTTTATGGGAGAAAATGAAACAAGCTAGTTGTGTCGAAATTCAACTACCTGTAGCTGCTAGAGTCCAGTTTCTCCTACAAGAATATTCCCATCTAGTAACTTATCCCGATATTTTAAAAGCAAAGCTAGCAAAACTTAAATACCGTTATGGCGGAGAAAAATTAAGAGAATGGTATGAGTTGATTGATGCCGGAAAGTGGGAATCATTTGTTCAAGATGTTTTACAGTTCCACTACGATCCAACTTACCGCAAGTCAATGAAAAGGGACTTTACTAAAGTAGAACGGGTGCTATCTCTACCAGATTTATCTGATAGCAGTATTGCAATGTTTGCTTCTTTGTAGGGTGCGCTCAATGCAAGTGGAACGCACCATTTTTCTCTAGATGTTCATGATTGTCTTAATTATTAAATCAGAAATGGCACCCAATCCCTCAGCAAATTCAGGAATCACAAACAGTAGTACCAAAGCAAATAATCCAAATTGAGTATTTTCCAAGGGTTTCAAAGCAGGAAAGATTTCACTAAATACGTGAAAGCCATCTAGAGGTGGAATGGGTAATAAATTGAACAAAAACAAACTTACATTTATATGAGCTGCTATGTAGAAAAATTCCCGACTAAAAATTCCTCCAGTAGCAATTAATTTTATTAAAATAACACACAAAATACCCAAAGCCAGATTTGACAAAGGTCCAGCAGAGGATACGATGATGTTACCTAGTTTTGGAGAACGAAACTTATTCGGATCTACGGGCATTTTACCCCAAGAAATCCCGGCTACACAAAGAAAAATTATCGATTGCCACCCCATATGAACAACGGGATTTAGGGTAATATGTCCTCTTTTTTGGGGTGTGTCATCTCCTTGACTGATTGCAGCTAAGCCGTGAGCTAATTCGTGCAAGCTGATAGAAAAGATCATAAGTATGACAATCCTGAAGAACAATACAGGATCAAGCATCAATGTTTTAATAAACATATCTGTTGGTTTATAACGAGTATGTGCCACCCTTCTTCCTTCAGAAACCCGGTTTCTTAAAGAAACCGGGTTTCTCTGGTTATTTATTTATCGTTTAGAATTTGTATGTTTATGCAGATTTTTTTAGTATATTTGGATAATCAATTTTTAGTCTTCCTGGCAAACACTTAAACCTTGAACAATAACTGATATTTAGTAAAACACTACAGCCTGTAACGATTTCGGAATAAAAACGTTTAAATTACTGAGGAAATATGAAGATTTGTCAACGACATGGTTGGACTCTGACAATGGATGAGGCGATCGCCATTCAAGAACAGCTACAATCTGAAGTGATTACCGAAGATCAACTCACCGAACAAGTAAAGTACGTAGCTGGCGTGGATATGGGTTTTGAAGAAGATGGTACAATCAGCCGTGCAGCAGTGGCAGTACTGAGTTTTCCTGACTTACAAATACAAGAAACAACTTTAGCACGTCGTCCGACAACATTTCCCTACATCCCTGGATTTCTCTCATTTCGAGAAATCCCTGCTGTACTGGACGCTTTAGAAAAGATTCAATTAACACCAGACATCATACTATGTGATGGTCAAGGAATAGCTCATCCTCGTCGATTTGGTATAGCTTGCCATTTAGGTGTATTAGTAGATATACCAACAATAGGTGTAGCAAAATCTTTACTAGTAGGTAAACATGATGACTTAGCAGAAACACGAGGTAGTTGGCAACCTTTAATACATAAAGGTGAAACTGTGGGGGCAGTTTTAAGAACACGCACAGGCGTAAAGCCAGTATATATTTCCAGTGGACATCGAATTAGCCTACCTACGGCAATTGATTATGTTATGCGTTGCACGCCCAAATATCGATTGCCAGAAACTACACGCATAGCGGATAGACTGGCATCATCCCGTTAATGTAGAGACGTCCCGCCGGGACGTCTCTACAATCGCATCTGCACAATATAAGTTTTTTTTCAGATTCTTCCAAATACTTGCCTGCTCCTACCTAGTCGTGTTAGGAATCGCACAGGTAGGAGTTGTAGTAGGCTAATAAAAGTCGGAGTCGAAAAGATGAACGCGCTTATTTTACATTGGCACGACGCAGGCAAAGACAAAACTCAACAAATTGATGAACAAATTAATAGTAAAAATCATGGCACTGTTCGCATTGGTCGCGATCCACTACGGTGCGACATAGTTCTCAGTCACCCTACTGTATCAGGTCTGCATGTAGAAATTTTCTTTTATCCCCAGCAACAGAGCTTCTTCATTAGAAATTTACGAGAGCAAAATCCCCCCCTCGTCGATGGAAGACAACTGGTTCATGGTGAAATGCCTTTAAGCGATGGCACGAAAATCTTTTTGGGACAACAAGAACTCAAAGTTACTTTAACTAGTAATATTCCACCTACTATTATTGTGACGCCCCAAGTACCGCCAGCAGTTCCTGTTGGGCAACCCCCTTTTAGCCCTGCCTCACCGCCACAACACCAACAACCCCAAGCAGGACATTACCACAATCCACAAACACCAGTGGCACAGCCCCAAGGAGATTATGGGTTGGAGTGTCCCAAATGCCACAGAATTTCCTCAGTTGAGTATTTGCAAATCGGTTGTCGTTGGTGCGGTACTTCTTTGGCTGCAGCAGTAAGTGTTTTGGTAGCACCCAATAATTTGGGGAGTAATTAGCAGTTAGTGGTTAATGTTAGTGGTACTTTTTGACAATTAACAATTAACAATTAACAACCAACAATTCACATATGACAAACAATATACAAATTCAATTAAGTTGGGACGATTTAGCAACAGGAGAACGGCGAGAACCACGATTAAGTCCGCCTATTGCCTTTGGGAGAGAATTTGCCCGAATGCCTCCCGAACATGAGGGACAGCGTGTTGCGAGGATGATACTTAGTAGTGACCAAGTTTCTCGCTACCATGCTTTAATGTACTGGGAGCAAAACCAGTTAGTTGTGGTAGATCAAAATAGCGCTAATGGCATCCTTGTGAACGGGAAAAAAGAAACCCGTTTTGTTCTAGCTAGCGGTGATACTTTGCAAATTGGTCCTTACATCATTATACTGACCTTTGCTGCTAACACACCTGCTCCTACCCCCAGTATCACGATTATCCCATTCAACCCCAATACTAATTTACCAGACCCCACTTTACCTCCAACTCCTCCTGTAACACCATTGGGAGCTAATTTCCCACCGCCAGTTTTTCAGGAGGAAAGAGTTTCGGTACAAGCAATTCATGCTACCCGTGAGCCAGTGGATGAATGTGATTATGCTGCGGTGGGGGCGGGATTGGGTAGCTTTGTATGGGTAGATTTATTGAGAATAAGTGGTGTAAATAAAGACAAAATTATTGCACTTGGGTTGGAAAAGGAACCTTATGCCCGGTACAAACGCCTGTGCATGAATTCACAGATTCCCTTACATGAGAGATTGCGCTCTAATTCTGACTCTTGTCCAGATAATATTTGGGGATGGCCTAGTTATGCTTTGCGCGAGGCTTGGCATGACTTTACTCACGGGAAGTTGAATACGGCGTTGAGGTATTTGTGGCAAGTTTTCGCTGAACCTACGTTTGCAGAAACTTACACTCCCCGTTCGGGAAATGTGTTTAAATCTATAGATCGGGAGGCTAAACGGATTGGTTGGGAGCAAATTTATCGTTATGGGCGAGTACGATGTATTCGCAAAACTGATGATGGTAGGTATTGTCTAGCATATTCACGCGGACCGGGTAATTATGCTTTTGTGATTACTCGTTATTTGCACTTGGCAACTGGCTACCCAGCAATTCAGTTTCTTCCTGATTTGCAAGCTTATCGGGAAAGATATCAAGATTTTAAGTCGGTTGTCAATGCTTATGAAGCTCATGATTATGTTTATGAGCAGCTGGAGCAACAAGGTGGTACGGTTTTGATTCGGGGACGCGGGATTGTTGCTTCTCGTATTTTGCAAAGAATTTATGAAGCAAGACACCGGAATAAAAATATTACTGTTTTACATTTAATGCGATCGCCCAAACCCGTCGGGAATAAATTTGGTAAATCACAACGTTTAGTCAAGAATCATTATGAATTTCAACCTTTCAACTGGCCTAAAGCTTGTTGGGGTGGGGAACTGCGAGCCATTTTAGAAAAAGCAAATCCTGAGGAACGCAAGCGGTTACTGTCAGACTGGGGTGGTACAACTACAGCCGATCGCCGTGACTGGCAGCGGATCACGGAGCAAGGTTTAAAAGAAGGCTGGTATAAAATTGAATTCGGTGAAGTACTGCAAGTAGAACGTGATGCCCAAAATCGCCCGATTACTCACATCCAAGAAAAAGGTTTTGGGCAAATGACTTTAGATGCTGACTTTATTGTTGATGCTACTGGACTGGATGCCAAGGTGGAAGCAAGTCCTTTACTCAATGATTTGGTCAAGCACTATAACCTACCGTTGAATCACTTGGGACGATTAGTGGTGGCAAACAATTTTGAGTTAGTAGAAATGCGTAATGGCAAAGGTCAAATTTATGCTGCTGGAGCAGTTACTTTGGGTGGTCCCCACGCAGCGGTTGATAGCTTTTTGGGGTTGCAATACGCAGCTTTATGTGCTGTGGATAGTCTTGCTGCTACCCGCGCACCAGGGGTTCATCACCTCAATTTCTTGACTTCCTTCGGACAATGGTTAAAATGGGTGTTAAATCAAGCACCTTAAGGAAGAATTCTTGCCGAAAGTGACCAAAGTAAATTTTTTAAATAAAAATACTGAATGGTGTACAAATGTATAGAATTCTTTAAAGATATAAATATAGTCTCTAGTCTCTAAAGATGCAGACCCTAGCACCTTCCTCCAAGCAGCCATTTATTGTAACTAACCATTCTCAGCCTTTAAAGATTGTCGTACTGGGAGATAGCTTAGTATATGGATTCGGCGATCCAGAAGCAGGCGGTTGGGTTGAACGACTCCGAAGACAATGGATGTTACCAGACCAAGGGGGTCATGTCCTTTATAATTTGGGGGTGCGGGGCGATCGCGTCCAACAAGTGGCGCAAAGACTTGAAGTAGAATTTCGCCATCGCGGCGAACTACGAAATCGTGTTCCTGATTTGATTATTCTTTCCGTAGGAGTGAACGATTCAGCACGGGTAGGTCGTCCCAATGGGAAAAATTATACAGACTTCAACCTATTTGAATCACAAATTACTTCTCTACTTGAAGGGGCAAAGCAACTTTGTCCCGTACTATTTGTGGGCATGACGCCAGTTAATGAAGCCAAAATGCCATTTCTGGATTGTTTATACTATAACCATGCCGACCAATACCGTTACAAAGAAGCAACTAGACTTGCTTGTCTAAAAAAGGGAATACCCTATCTTGATATTTTCCAAAAATGGATGAATCATAGTGAAACTTGGCGGCTCAAACGCTTTTCTCACGATGGTCTTCACCCGAATACACTGGGGTATCAAGCCATATTAGAAGATGTAATAAATTGGGAGGCGTTAGCTCAAATAATTACATCTTCTACTACCTAAATTTAGTACAAACGCCGTCGGGGCAATCCAATGTACAGACGCCCCGGCAGGGCGTCTCTACGATTACTATGACTCCTACTTTATTTGGTCGCTGGCAAACTCGATTATTATTACTAGCTACTGTGGGCGTAATTGTATCCATACCGTTTGCGATCGGTTTGATTGCATCCAGCCCCAGTACAGTTTATTTCTGGATACTTGCCTATGTCGCCATTTTTGGCATAGGCTGGGATATACTATATGACCAACTGCAAAAATACCGATGGGATAGAGATTGGCCTGCAGCCTATCAACTCCTAGCAGGAATTTGGGAGATGATATTTATATTTTGTGGAATAAAAATACTTGGCTTCTTACCAATACCTTTACCTAAGGAGGAACTTTCACCCTTTGTGTTTCTCTTACATTACAGCGTCGTGTGGCTAGCAGTTTTTATTATCTCCCAAAGCCTCATGCGGATTATATTTCTTCGTTGGCGCTTCCGGGGCGGACAATGGTTGTGATGAAATTTTAGATTTTAGATTTTGGATTGTGAGGTAGACAGTAGCTATATAGTCTAAAAATGAGCGAACTCACTTTAGAATGGCTTGAACAACCAATAGGTCAAATCAAAACTCAAACGATTAAAGATCAACAACCAAGCATTCACCCAGGAAGTGTCCGACTCGCTCGCGATCCCGAACTATGCGATATTATCTTACCTTGGGATGTGAAAGTCTCTAGGTTACACGCGGAAATATTTTTTAACCTTGAGCAAAATAGCTTTATATCAGCAGAGGAGCAAATATTATTGAAATTAGGTTAGAGCAGATCCAGCAAGTTCGAGCGATCGCCAGTAAATATAAAAATTTTGAGTGTGTTGAATGCACAATCGCCATTAAGGACTACTTAATATCACAAAAACTTAACGGTAAGCAGATTAAGCTCTATACTGGCTCTGGAATAGGTAGAGACAGTTATATTTATGATGATAGCGTCCCTAGCGATGCTATTTCTATAAATGGTCGCCATCAAGCCATTTCCATATACAATAATGAAGTAGAAATCATTTTTGATAATCATCATCCCGACGGTATTCCTAAAACTCAATGGATGGCAAATCTCCAATTTCATGGCAAAATCTATTATGGTAGAGAATTTCAGATAACCGAAGAATATTTTTGAATGGAGACAGGTTTTATGAGAGAAATTACTCAGAATAAATTAGAGGTAAAATCTGAATATTTCTATGAAATGCTGCAAAATATCAAAAAGCGTCCCGGAATGTACTTAGGGAAATGTTCAATTACCCGTTTAAAGTCATTTTTAGATGGATACATAGCAGCAAGACAAGATTTAGGTTTCCACTTAACAGAACAAGAACGACATTTCGAGAAGTTTCAAGAGTGGATAGAGAAAAGATTTGAGATTAAATCATCTCACGGATGGGATAGCATTATTCTTTTCTATTCGGCTGATGAAAAAGATGCTCTCAATAACTTTTTTGAACTGTTAGAAAAATTTTGTAATGGGGAAAAAGCTTCAAGAGACTAACTTCCGCTCTGGTTTACCAGTTTGACTAGAGTCAGCTTTTGGTAAAGCTACTTCCCTACTCACTTATTTAGGAGTAGATTGAACTTGTGTTTTAATCAGCCAGACTTTGTCTAAGTTGAAGTTGGGACGAAATGGCGGGAATCACAACTTGCTCAAAATCTCTATATACAACATGAGGCTGATTGTACTCAACATCAATAATGTTGCTTGTCTGATGTACCATAAAATACTTTCCTGCCAACTCACCCTACAAATTATCAAGAATTGTCCCAGATAAATCTGATCCTCTCAAATTTGCTCCAGAAAGATTTGCACCTCTTAAATCTGCTTCTCGTAAATTAGCATCAACCAGGCAAGCACGACTTAAATCTGCTCCGCTTAAATTTGAACCAGACAAATTAGCTTTGGTTAAATTAGCTCTTACTAACTGTGATTCATTTAAGTTAGTATTGCTTAAATTACCTTCCTGAATATCTGCTGCGATTAATAAGGATTTACTTAAATTACTTCCACTCAAATTAGTCAAATTTAATTTAGCCCAACTTAAATTAATCTCATTTAAACAAAGAGAAGATAGTTGCGCACATCGTAAATTAGCATTAATAAAATTCCTTTCTCCTCTGGAATAACGCCTTAAAAGTGCATCAGTTGTTAATTTATTTAAAACGGCAAGAGCAGTACCTTGATAACACCATTCAGCTTCCATTAAACTAGCAGCAGTGTTAACTGCTACACCATCACATTTAGTCATCAACACACCATTGCAGCCATCCCATTCACCCTGGAGCATAAAGGCAACTTCTTGCGCCGCTGCAATTGAGTCAAATAACAAAACTGTTTGTGGATTTTTTTGTGGCATTTTAAAAATGTTTGAGATCATGTTTTTCATACTTGACACTAAACTGATGAAGACTCGCGTATGGTTGCTCGTTTTTGGATGACCTTTTGAGTTAAGAATGTTACTACGGTAATTACTAAAGCTATGGCTAATATTGGTACAAAAATAGCCATTACTGATAATATAATCGCACCTAGTACCTCAATTGTAGCAACGATAAAATTACCAACTCCACCTGTTAGTGCTGTGGAAGACAAGCGTGCCATTCCTGTTAATGTTTGAATTATACCCGCAGAACCGCCACCTGCGATCGCTGCTATTGTCCATTTCAGCAAAGGATCGCCCTCTGGTAATAATGCCGCAGTGATATATGTACCTACTGCAACTGCGCCTGGTATAGAGATGGTATCGAGCAAATGATCGACCCACGGGATATAATAAGCAGCAATCTCAATTAAAGTTGCCACTGCAAAGGCAATCATCGCATGATTTGTACCAATCCATTGAAAATCTGCTGAAAGTGGCACATGTCCATAAATTGCCGCAATGCTCAAAACTAAGGGCGGTACAAAGACGCGAAAGCCACAAGCTACACTTAAACTGATACCAATCGCAATACTTAATAGAGTATCCATATCTTATTTCAATTTAAACTATGTTTCTTATTTCAAGGGACACTAAAGTCTTAAATGCGAATATTATTCTAGTCATGATTGAATTTGGGAGTTATCCCTCAAAAGAAACATTACAGCTATAGGTAGTTAATGGCAGCATCAACTATGAGTTCTGAACAGGCGGATGTAGTTGTTATTGGTAGTGGTGTGGGTGGATTAAGTTGTGCTGCCCTTCTGGCGCGGTATGGCTTTGATGTGATAGTTTGTGAAAGTCACTCGATTCCTGGCGGTGCGGCACACGCTTTTGAGCGCAACGGATTTAAGTTTGACTCTGGTCCTTCTTTATACTCTGGTTTGTCGTATACTCCTTCTCCCAATCCTTTACGGCAAGTGTTGGACGCCATTGGTGAAGATTTACCTTGTGTAAATTACGATACTTGGGGTTGTTGTTTACCAGAAGGCGATTTTGATACTTCAGTGGGGGCTGAGCAATTTTGTGAAGTGCTGATGAAGTTCGGTGGTAAAGATGCTGTTACACAATGGCGGAAGCTACAACGGGTGATGGAACCATTGGCAAAAGCAGCGATCGCTATCCCACCTGCTGCTCTACGTTTTGATTTAGGTGCGGCTATCACAATGAGTCGATTTGCCCCATCAATGTTACCACACATCTCTACTATTCCCAAACTGACAGGACCTTTCTCACGTATCATGGATGGGGTGGTTGAAGATCCTTTTATATCGAACTGGCTGAACTTACTTTGTTTTCTCTTGTCTGGTTTACCTGCCAATGGAACTAGTGCAGCAGAGACAGCATTTATGTTTGCCGATTGGTATCGCCCAGGTGTAGTGCTTGATTACCCGATTGGTGGTAGTGGTGCGCTGGTTCAAGCGTTAGTTAGGGGACTGGAACGCAGAGGTGGTAAACTGATGCTGAGTACTCATGTCGAGCAAGTTCTCGTGGAAAACGAACGCGCTGTTGGTGTGCGCTTGCGTGGTGGTAAAGAGATACGGGCGCGTAAAGCAGTTATATCTAATATATCAGTGTGGGATACCTTGAAGTTGCTTCCACAAGAGGCAGTACCAAAACGACTTCAATCACGACTTGCAACACCAGAGTGTGATAGCTTTATGCATCTTCATCTGGGCATTGATGCGCAAGGGTTACGTCCAGACTTAGCATGTCATTACATTTTTGTCAAGGACTGGAGTCAGGGAGTTACAGCACCTCAAAACGTTGTGCTGGTGTCGATTCCGTCAGTTTTAGATCCGTCGCTTGCCCCACCGGGAAAGCATGTAATTCACGCTTACACACCAGGTAACGAACCGTATGCTCTTTGGCAAGGGATGGATCGTCGTAGTGAAGAATATACCAGACAAAAACAAGAACGTGCGGAAGTCATGTGGGAAGCCTTAGAGCGAATTATACCAGATGTGCGTCAACGCCTTGAAGTAACATTGGTAGGTACACCTCTAACGCACGAACGCTATTTAAGACGCCACCGAGGTTCTTATGGTCCTGCTATTCGTGCAGGAGAAGGTTTTTTTCCCGGTTCTGGCACACCAATACCGGGGCTAATGTGTTGTGGCGACTCGACATTTCCCGGTATCGGTTTACCAGCTGTTGCGGCAAGTGGTATGATTGCCGCGAATAAGCTTGCACCGCTAAAAAAGCATCTAGAAATGCTCAAGGATATTGGGTATTACTAAATTCGCAATAAATTAATTATAAACAAAAGTGGGGGCGAACAGCCCGCCCCTACAACCCTTAATTAGAAAACGGTTACTTGCTTGATGTTGAGCGCAGATTTGCGGGAATTTGTTTGGGAATCGTCCAGTAGTAAACTGTTCTGCCGTCTACTTGCAGTGTTTTTTCTGGCTTCCACTCGCCCATGTCAAAGGCGTGGGAAACGATTCGGGTTCCTGGTTTAAGTTGCTTAAATAGCTGGGAGCGCAGTTTCACGTTGAGTTCAGGTAGCAGGTAGAGAGTAACAACAGTTGCCTTACTAAAGTCTGATTTAAACAAGTCTTGCTGCATAAACTGTACTTTGTCGGTTACTCCTGCTTTTTTGGCATTTTCATTAGCTTCTCTAATGCGTTCTGGGTTAATGTCTATACCGTAACCTCTAGTACCAAATTTCTTGGCGGCAGTAATTGGAATCCGTCCATCGCCACTACCTAAATCGTAAAGAATGTCGTTTTTCCCTACCTTGGCTACCTCTAGCATTTTGTCTACTACTTCTTGTGGCGTTGGTACATAGACAACATCAGGTTCTCTTTCTTGGGGTTTTGTTGTGGGTGTAGTCTGTTGTACTTCTTGTACGTTTGGAGATGACTCAGTCTGCCCAGAAGTCTCTTGCTGTGCTGTACAACCTGCTAGTATCAGGCTACCTATACTTACGCTTGCTACTAAAACCTTCAACAATGATCGCAGTTGCATGTTAGTTCTCCATTAAATAGAGCGTTGACGATTAAGCAGTAACAGGGGGATACCTGTTAACAAAACGACTACACCTAGTCTGGCTCCAGCGCCTGCATAAGTCAGACTGGAGTAGAGTAGATAGCCACAAATTCCACAAAATAGTAAAGGAATCAGGGGGTAAAGGGGTACGCGAAAGGGACGCGGTACATCTGGTTCTCGTTGACGCAGCACAAACAGTGCTACTCCAGACAGTAGGAAAAAGAACCAGAATACTGGGGCGGTGTAATCCACCATAGTTTCAAATCCTTTGCGGGTGAATGCACCATAGAATACTAGTGCTAAAGCGATCGCACCTTGAACTACTAAAGCATTAATGGGCGTGCTACCCCGCTCTTGCCAACGTCCTAACCAGCTAAATATCGGAAAGTCTCGTCCAAGTGCGTAGTTAGTACGCGCACCAGTAAATATGGTGGCGTTAGCCGCACCCAAAGCTGAAACCCCTACTAAAATGCTCACGAATCTTGCCCCATTTTCTCCCAAACTGCTGCGCATTAAATCAGCAGCTGGTGCTTTTGACGCTGCTAGTCCCCCTAGCCCCAAGCCACGAAGATACGCGAAATTGATTAGTAAATAAATTGCCGTGATGATGGCAATACTTCCTAATAATACACGTACCATGTTACGTTTACCATCTCTTACTTCTGCTGAAATATAAGCAGCTTCATTCCAGCCCCCGTAGGTAAGCAACACAAAAATCATTGCTCTTCCTAATTGTGTCTCAGGTGCAGATGTAGTAGGATTATTTGTTGACACTGTAGTGGCAGAAACAATACCGACAATAATTACTAACAACAATCCGATGACTTTTGCGGCTGTAAGTACGTTTTGCGTCCACTTGCCTTGCTGCACACCGATTATGTTTAAACTTGTCAGGCATATTACTGCCAAACCTGCGTAAATGGCTGATGAATATTCTCCTAATGGCAGCAGTTGGGTAAAATAGTCCCCAAATACAAATGCTAGTAGAGCAATAGAACCGGTTTGAGTTACACTCAGTCTTGCCCAGGCAAATAAGAAGGCGGGAATTTTGCCAAAGGCGCGTATTAGGTAGTAGTAAGTTCCACCAGCATCTGGATAAGCTGTGGTCAATTCAGCATAACTCATAGCGCCGATTAAAGACATTACTCCACCCAGTATCCATGCAAAAAGAGCAACCGAAGCACTTTCTGTGTTTGTTGCTACTAATGCTGGTGTTTGAAAGATGCCTGCGCCAATAACCATACCCACAATCAGGGCGCAGGCATCTAGGGTTGAAAGCGTTGGCTTTGGCACTGTTACTTTCGTTGCCATAACATAAAATGATGATAAAATTTATAAACCTTGAGTAAATCTGAGCAAATATTGTTATTTCCACACACTACTTAATTGATCTGATGATTTATATTTTGAGATTTTGCACTTATCGTCATCTATCTATAGGTTAGATTGAAAAAAAGTTATCAAAAAAAGAAGCCCAATTAGGGCTATGTATTTATTTATGAATATTTAACTATATAAGAATTATAGTTGAGTTTTGAACCGCCAAGACGCCAAGAGCGCCAAGAAAAGAAAGACTTGTGTTTACAAATCATTTAGGACTGCTATAGTAACTACTCACTATTTTTAGTATCATTAACAGAAGTTGCGTTATCGCTCTTAGGTTCGCTTATTTCGTCTTGTGGTGATTCAGAAACGACAACAAACTCAGTTTCTTGATTGGGTTGATCGCCCCAATGGTCTAAAATATCCTCTAGTAAAACTTCTCGCAACCAAATTTTGGCAACAACGGTTAGAGGTAAGGCCAAAAATAATCCGAGAAAGCCAAAGAAAGTGACGAAAAATAACTGGGCGATTAATGTCACAGCAGGTAGAAGTGAAACTTGCTGTGCCATAACTATAGGTGTGATAAAATTACTTTCAGCTTGCTGAATGAAAAAGTAGAGAATTAAGACAGCAAGAGATTTCCACGGCGCATCCAAAAGAGCGATCGCAGCGGCTGGAATTACGCTTAAAGTTGGACCAAGATTAGGAATCAAATTCAAAAATCCTGCCAAAACTGCCAAAGCCAGTGCGGCGGGAACACGTAAAAAATATAAGCCGATGACGCTTAACAGCCCCACTACACCCATAGCAATTAAAGCTCCTGTTACCCATCCCCCTAAGGAAACCTCACATTCATCCAAAATACCATCCGCTCGTCGGCGGTAAAACGAGGGAAACAAGCGAATAAATGACTTGCGGTAAGCTGGAGGGTTAGCTAAGAACATCCCTGTCAAAACTAGCACCAACAAAATCTTGAGTAAAGCTTCTAAAGAACCAGAGACAAAAGCAAATGAGCTTCCCAACGCTCGATTTATAATCGGTTCTGCTTGCTTAATTAAGCTGTTGATATTTGGTATGTAAGGAGTCAACTGGCTAGGAATGCGAGTTTCCAGTACCTTAAACCAACTATTCAACCGCTCCAAGCCTTCGGGAACCTTTTTTGTCAGTTCTTGAAATTGGTCGGCAAAAGGTGGTACAATTAGTAGGAAAAAACCTACAATCAAACTAAAAAAGATTGCAACTGACAGAATTACGGCTAAGCCTCGCCCCATACCCGAACGCTGGAACCATCTTGCCAAACGATTTAAGGTAGTAGCTAAGACAACAGCCGCAAACACCAATAAAAGTGCTTCCCGAATCTGCCATAAGATATAAAAAGACAGAACTATGGCAATTAAACCAATCCATTGACCTAATTTCACTCCCTAACCCCCGTAACCAAGCTTGCTGCTATTCCTCTCAATGGAGCTAGATTAGCTGATTTTAGCGGCGATCGCCTATGTAGTTTTATTGATTTTTTGCAGTTTTTGGTATCTCCAAAGTAATGTAATTGCCATAATTATAGTGGGCGATAGAACAATGGCGATCGCGTTTGTAGTTGTAGCTGGAATGGAAAGATTTGGACCAAAATACTTAATTAACACTGAAATCGCAGCGGAGAGCAAAAATACCTTGAGCAGAAAATTAATCATAGAAGTACGGCTATACACATTTTTTAGTAGGGTAGCTACGATAATTATCTGTTACATCTGGTTTTTACAATAAATTTATAGGGAATCGTAGAGACGTTCCGGCGGAACGTCTCTACCAGCATTTTTAAATATGGAGGGTACATTAAAAAATGCCTGTAGAAAATAATAAAAAAAGACCAAACAAACAGCCGATAATTAGGCAGTTTGGTGGTAGCCTACTGATTTTGTTGACCCTTCTATTACTTCTTAACTTTATAGTTCCTAGTTTTTTTGGTGCTAAACAACCACAAGTTCCCTATAGTGACTTTATCACTGCTGTAGAAACAGGTAAAGTAGACAGGGCAATTGTGGGAGGCGATCGCATTGAGTATGTAGTCAAAACTCAAACGCCAGAAGGCAAAGAGGCGCAACAAGTACTTGTTACCACACCAATAGCAATTGACCTAGACTTACCCAAAATTCTCCGCGAACATAACGTTAAGTTTGCCGCGCCACCACCAGATCAAAATGGTTGGATTGGTACGCTACTTAGTTGGGTTGCACCACCATTAATTTTCTTTGGCATTTGGGGATTCTTGCTCAATCGTCAAGGAGGGGGACCGGCTGCACTTACAGTAGGTAAAAGCAAAGCCCGCATCTACTCAGAAGGCAGTACAGGTGTTAAATTTATTGATGTTGCTGGTGTAGATGAAGCTAAGGCAGAACTAGAAGAAATTGTCGATTTTCTGAAAAGTGCAACAAAATATACCAATTTAGGAGCAAAGATACCTAAAGGTGTGTTGCTGGTAGGACCGCCAGGAACAGGTAAAACACTATTAGCAAAAGCGATCGCCGGAGAAGCTGGGGTACCCTTCTTCACCATCTCCGGTTCAGAATTCATTGAACTATTTGTTGGTGTAGGTGCTTCCCGTGTCCGCGACTTGTTCGACCAAGCAAAACAACAAGCACCCTGTATAGTATTTATCGATGAATTAGACGCACTCGGTAAATCTCGCGGTGGTGCAAGTCCCTTCGGTGGTAACGATGAGCGCGAACAAACCCTCAACCAATTACTTACCGAAATGGACGGCTTTGAAGCGAACACAGGCGTAATTATCATTGCCGCCACCAACCGTCCAGAAGTTCTCGATCCTGCCTTACGTCGTCCCGGTCGATTTGATCGTCAAGTAGTAGTAGATCGCCCTGATAAAATTGGACGAGAAGCTATTCTCAAAGTTCATGCGCGAAACGTTAAATTAGCTGATGATGTGAACTTAGGAACCATTGGTATCCGCACACCAGGATTTGCCGGGGCAGATTTAGCTAACCTCGTCAATGAAGCTGCACTCCTCGCCGCCCGCCAAAATCGGCAAGCAGTAACGATGGCAGACTTCAACGAAGCCATTGAACGTGTTGTCGCAGGCTTAGAAAAACGCTCTCGCGTCCTCAACGAAACCGAGAAAAAGACTGTTGCTTACCACGAAGTTGGTCACGCCATCATCGGTGCTTTGATGCCAGGAGCTGGTAGAGTAGAGAAAATCTCCGTTGTTCCTCGTGGAGTAGGAGCCTTAGGATACACAATTCAGATGCCAGAAGAAGACCGCTTCTTAATGATCGAAGATGAACTTCGCGGTAGGATCGCCATTCTCTTAGGTGGACGTTCCGCAGAAGAAATCATCTTTGGTAAAGTATCCACAGGAGCCAGTGACGACATCCAAAAAGCCACAGACTTAGCAGAACGATCTGTTACCATTTACGGTATGAGCGATGAACTAGGTCCAGTAGCATTTGAGAAAGTCCAACAGCAATTCATCGAAGGTTACGGTAACCCACGTCGTCAAGTTAGTCCCAAAGTAGCCGAAGAAATTGATCGTGAAGTCAAGCAGATCATAGATAATGCCCACAGCATTGCCTTAAAAATTCTGCAACAAAACCGCGACTTGTTGGAAGAAACCGCACAAGAACTATTGCAACAAGAAATTCTTGAAGGTGTGCAACTGCGCGATCGCCTTTCCAAAGTAAAACCACCAGTTGAACTGGAAAAATGGTTACAAACAGGCAAAATCTCTGAAGATCTGCCCTTAATCCCATCTATGGTGGTATAGAAATTTTAACCGCAGATGTACGCGGATGTACGCAGATAATTTATTACATCAGCGTGCATCTGCGTTTATCTGCGGTTCATTAACTCTTCTGCCAAATCTTAATCGTCTTATCCAAACTCCCACTCACCAAAATCTCCCCCAAATATGAGTAATTTGGCATGATTTGCAGTTTCCTGCCTAGACTAGTATCTATTCGTTAAATACAATTACAAGACAGAGACGATAAAAGGTGAGTAGCTCTACCTATGAATAAAATATAAACAATCTAGAAAAATAAAATGGAAGCGACATTTGAGATATTAACGATGAATCAAGATTTTTTAAATCCACCGAAAATTTTAGTTGTTGATGATCACGAATTAATGTTGTATGGAACACTTGATGTGCTTAGCAAGCAGTATCCTGAAACTGGAATTATTACTGTTCAAACTGCAGAAGATGCTTTTGCACAAGTACAAATATCTTTACCTTCACTCGCTGTAATAGACCTTTCTATTCCAGAAAAGGCTGGGATGACAGCCCAAATTGATACGGGTATTCAACTCCTTCAAAGGTTGATGAGCAATAATCCCTTTTTGAATCTGATGGTGCAAAGCAGTTATGTCAAGGCACTGGTGCGGATTAGACATGACATCAATAATCATCAAGGTGGTTTTGCAGTAGCTGATCAAGGACTTTCTAAAAAGGAAATGTTGACTAGGCTCAATTTAGCACATTTAGGCTTGCTGAATTTAAGTATGGATCGCCAATCATTCTGATAATTTTACTTTTTACAAAGAAAGGCAGAGGGCAGGAGGCAGCTATGCTGAAGGCTTTCTGCCTCCTGCTCTCTAAAAAAAAACTTTAGTTCTGGGTTTAAAGCCCAGTAAAAAAAAAGATGTTTTTCAAGACGCGCCACAAGAAGAAAAACGGCGTCCTTATCTAATCCCACGCTTTTAAGCGTGGGTATCATAGCTGCCCTCTGCCCGTGACTCATAGCTGCCTTCTGAATCAGCACTCTAACTGGACACTCAGCACTGTTTTGGTCAGATTTATGATAAGTATTTCACAGAACATGATATCAAACACAGCTAGAATTTGCTGAAATTGCCACTTATAATTATTCTCAAAATATTTAATTATTGGTATAATTAGCTAATTAGTAATTAGGGTAATTATTCACTCCCCCCCCCCGGCAAAATCGACGAAACCCTTGATTTCTCGTTAAGAGGTAGGGGGGAGTGTGAACGGTTACTAATTAGGATAATTAGTCTGGATTTTTATATAGTTTTGATCTATCTGCTAATTAATAAAATATTTATGAGCCAGCAACAGCGCACCGTTTTGATTGTTAATGATAGCCCAGAAGACTGTGATCTGTATCGGCAGTATTTATTACAAGATAGACAATACCAATACAATATTTTGGTAGCAGAATTGGGGCGAGTAGGGTTAGAACTATGGCGGGCTTACCAACCTGATATTGTGTTGCTAGATTACCGACTACCAGACTTAGATGGCGTAGAATTTCTCTCACAATTGCAAACGATGATGAGCCAATCATTCTTACCTGTAATTGTAGTAACAGGGCTAGGAAATGAGGAGAGCGCCGTACAAGCGATGCAAGCGGGTGCACAAAATTATTTAGTGAAAGGCAAAATTACTCCTGAGGAACTCCGGCAAACGGTGAATGGGGCAATTGAAAAGCTGGAGTTACGTAATCAACTACAAAAGAGCGTAGAAAAAGAGCGATTTTTAAACCAAATTATCCAACAAATTTATAAATCTTCCAGCTTCCAGGAAATTCTCCAAACCACTGTCAACGAAGTGCGACAATTCCTACAGACGGATCGGGTAATCATTTTTCGATTATATGCAGATGCTAACGGCCAGGTAATTGCAGAATCTGTAGGAGCACAGTGGCAACCTATTCTCAATTATTCCATGACAGATCCCTGTTTGGCAGAGGATTATATTGAACGCTATCGTCAAGGATTACTCAACCTTGATACCACTGCTGTAAATTCTTATATCGAACGTTATCGTCAGGGATTAGTTACCGTCAAAAGAGATATCTTTGATGGTAGCATTGACCAATGCCATGTAGAACTGCTGGCTCAGTTTCAAGTCCGGGCAAATTTGGTAGTGCCAATTCTGCACGACAACTACTTTTGGGGAATTTTAATTGCTCATCATTGTGCAGCACCGCGAAATTGGCAACAGTCAGATATTGATTTGCTTCAGGAATTAGCTACCCATATAAGTATTGCCATCCGCCAGTCTGAAGCTTTACAGCAGGCAGAAAATGAACTGGCCCAACACAAACTAACTAAGTCTATTCTACAAGAGAGTGAACATAGACTCCAGTTAGCGCTGAAAGCTGCCCGTATGGGGACTTGGGACTGGAATATACTCACAGGTGAAATTAAATGGTCTGATAACTTAGAAGCTTTGTTTGGGTTGCAAGTAGGAGAGTTTGATGGCTCCTTGGCAATGTTTTTCTCTAGGGTACACCCAGACGATCGCGATCGCCTACAGCAAGCAATTAATGCTGCCATCACCGCAGGCGCAGACTATAACATCGAATTTCGGGTAGTTTATCCCAATAACAATATTCGTTGGGCACTTAGTCAAGGTCAAGTTTTCTACAACCAGGCAGGGCAAGCTGTACGTATGGCGGGTGTCGATTTAGATATTACCGAGCGCAAACGCTCAGAAACAGAAATCCGAGAAACTACCGCTTGGTTGAAGTTAGCACAAAAAGCCACAAAATCAGGATTGTGGGATTTGGATATCACTACGGGAAAAACCAAAATATCAGAAGAATACTGTACGCTGTTTGGTCTTGACACTAGTACTAAAGAAATTACTTATGAACATTGGTTGAGTTTGCTACATCCTGATGATCGCATCCCCATTAGTGAGTATCTCACTCAGATGATGAGCGAGCAACGGCAAAATTATGAGACAGAGTTTCGCATCCTGCATCCTGAGGGCGAACGCTGGTTGGCGGCGAGAGCGCAGATTTTCTATGATGCGGCAGGCCACCCCATACGCAAAATAGGCAATGTGCAGGACATTAGCGAACGCAAACTTGCCGAAGAGTTACTCAAATCTAGCCAGGAACGCCTGCAACTTTCACTAGAAGGATCGGGCAATGGTTTATGGGACTGGAACATAGTCACTGATGAGCTTTACCTCAGCCCCCGGTGGTTGGAAATGCTCGGTTATCAAGTTGGGGAACTGCCAAGTCACGTTGATACTTGGAAAAAACTCATTTATCAAGAAGATAAACCTTTTGTCATAGAGCGTTTAAACGCCCATTTGCTGGATAGCTCTGTGCCTTACAAATTTGATTATCGAGTAATCGCAAAATCTGGGGAGCCAAAATGGATTGGCAACTACGGTAAAGTGGTAGTACGAGATGAGAATGGTCAGCCTTTGCGGATGGCAGGTATTCATCAAGATATTAGCGATCGCAAACTTGCCGAAGCAGAAGTGCAACTAAAAGCACAAATCCTCGCTCAAACACATGACTGTGTTGTATCCACTGATCTGAATGGTTACATTACCAGTTGGAATCAAGGTGGGGAAAGAGTCTTTGGTTACTCTGCCCAAGAGACAATCGGTCAACACGTTAAGATGCTTTATGCACCCCAAATGCATGAATTTTTACAAAATCAAGTGATCGAGCCGCTAAAAGCTCAAGGTACCCATGAAATAGAAGTTACAGCACAAAGCAAACTTGGTAAACCCATAGAGCTTTTGCTCTCACTTTCTTTACTGCGCGATCGCAATCAGAATCCTGTAGGTATGATTGGATTCTCAATGGATATCACTGCTCGCAAACACGCAGAAGAAGAACTTCGTCAAAGCGAAGCCCGTTACCGCTTCTTGGCAGAAACCATTCCTCACCTCATCTGGACTTGCGATGCCAATGGTAATTGTAACTTTGTTAACAAACAATTATGTGAATATACTGGATTAACATTTGAGGAAGCCTTGGGATTTGGTTGGCTATCGGCAGTACATCCAGAAGATATAGAATCAACTCAAGCTATCTGGTTATCGGCTGTCGCAAATAGTACATTTTATAAACATGAATACCGCTTCCGGCGAAACTCAGATGGTAGTTACCGCTGGCATTTAATTTTAGGTTTTCCACTCAAAGATGAACAAGGGCGAATAGTGAAGTGGTTTGGCAGTTGTACAGACATTCACGATCAAAAACAATTAGAAATCGAACGCGATCGCATTTTGGAATTAGAACAAGTAGCCCGCAATGAAGCTGAAAGAGCTAACCGCATTAAGGATGAGTTCTTGGCAATTCTCTCCCATGAGCTGCGTTCCCCCCTTAACCCAGCCCTTTCAATGCGAACAAATGAACTATCAACTTATTCCGATGACCGAAGTTGCAGATTACGGAAAATACTTG
>NZ_JACXAE010000004.1 GCF_014698965.1 Iningainema tapete BLCC-T55 | reverse complement strand
GTGGCGAGGTTGGTTAAAATTACACGACCTCTGCGAGGGTTGGCAGCTTGCTATAGAGACTTAACGGGAAAAGTCAGATAGACAGACATAGTAAGTGGCTGACCCTATCTAGTAAGGACATTGACAAATCAAAGCAATGGTTCAGTAAATATGGAGGAGCTGTAGTGTTCCTTGGTCGGCTTATTCCAACCATTCGCACCTACATTTCCATCCCTGCAGGTATAGAAGAGATGCCTTTGCTTCCCTTCTTACTCTATTCCATAGTTGGTATGATCTTATGGGTGGGACTGCTGGCATATGCAGGTTATGTACTGGGACAAAATTACTATCTGGTAAAAAAGTTCTTAGATCCGGTTGCTCTAGTTGCGATCGCAATAATCGTAATTGCTTTTGGAATTTGGTTAATGCATCGCAAGCGTAAGCAAGAGAGAAACAACCAACGCTAAGCAGATAGGAGTGGGATTGGGAAACTTATTCACAGGCGATCGCTGGTGCGGTATTTGGTTAAGAAGCCGCCAAGACGAGTTTTGAATACGTACAGAATTCGCGAGCTAATTATTTAATATCGTATTCAAAATGGTCTAAGGTGAAGTAGCTTGAGAACTAATCTCACGTCTAAGAGCTGCAATTCGGTCATCAGGTGCAGGGTGTGTACTTAAAAATGTTGGAGGAGTAGGTTGATTGCGTAACTTTTGTAAAAATGCAATCATGGCTCTTGGTTCGTAGCCAGCGCGTGCTAAAGTTTGGATTCCCCGGAGATCGGCTTCGTATTCATCTTCACGACTTCTAGGACGTTGTAGTGCTAATTCTATTCCTAACTGAACCGCAGTACTTCTGTCTAAACCTGCTGCATTGGCAAGACCCCGAGTAATAGCTGTTTGCCGCATTTGTTCAATCGAATGTCGGCTAGCGATATGACCAATTTCATGAGCTAATACAGCCGCTAATTGAGCTTCATTATCTACTGCTCTCATTAAACCAGTGGTAACATAGATATAGCCTCCTGCAGTTGCAAAGGCATTGATACTGTCATCTCGAACTACTTGGAATGT
>NZ_JACXAE010000003.1 GCF_014698965.1 Iningainema tapete BLCC-T55 | reverse complement strand
TTTTGGCAGAAACATTCAAATAGTCAGGACAAACACAGCTAATGTTAGTACTGAGTCAGGATAAATCTCAACATGATTAAAAACACCATGTGAAAAGTACGGTACTCACCTGAATATTCAGAAGTTATTAATAAGGATTGTCAAGAAGCTGATTCTAGCTTCACAAGCTAATGGAGGGTGCCGAATGTAGGTTGGAGTCAACGTAGTGCTCCCGCTCGCAATGGCTCATTAAGGTTGAACCTTGAGACGGGATGAAGATTTTGGTAAGAGCAATGCAGTGTGGGGTGAGGGGAAACCATAACTTATCTGAGATAGAAAAATATGGACAGACAACGCAAAAAGCGACAAATTATGGGAGAATACAGAAAAGAAAAAAGTGCGGATAACTCCTATGAATTCAGAGAAACAAGAACAGCTCAAAGCTTGCTTAAAAGAATTAGCAACGTTACTGTATGAAGAAGCAGAAAAAAGTGAATTGACCGACCTAGAAAGCATAGAAAAAACAGTGCGAAACCAAGTCTTATCGTATGTGAGTCCAGAGATAGCCCTTTTTTTGTTGAGCAAACAACAGGAACAAAAATAGGAAAGACTAGAAAAGTAAAAAGCATTGTTGGGGAACTCAAATTAAAATCTAAGCAATTGGACAAACTAGGTGTTCAACCCAGAAGTCGGTTAAGTCCATTGCTGCAAAAGTGTTGCCTAAGGATATCAGCGTTCCGTACGTACCAAAACGCCGAAAAAGAGATTGAAGCATTAACCGGAATTAAAGTGGGTCATTCAACACAACAAAATTTGGTACTCAAACAGGAATTTCAACTGCCACAAGCCAAACAATCCGTTTCCGAAGTCAGTGTAGATGGAGGAAAAGTGCGGTTAAGAGGCCCCAAGAATGAAGGCAGCTATTGGCGGGACTATAAAACGGTGAGGATTCAAGGAATCTATTATGGCGCGTTTTTTGATGATAACCAGTCATTAATTGATTATGTGAATAGTCAAACTTTGTCCAACCCACTAGTTTGTTTGGGAGATGGTCATGATGGAATTTGGAATTTAACGAAAGAATTTG
>NZ_JACXAE010000002.1 GCF_014698965.1 Iningainema tapete BLCC-T55 | reverse complement strand
ACTTCTTTTTTAGTTCTTATGTACTAAAATGGCGATGCGTTCTCCTATGTGCCAGTTAAGGGTGCGGAATGTGGGTTGGAGACAGCAGATGTAGTGCTAGTTGGTGACGACTTGAGAAGGCTTGCCTATGCAGTAGAACTCAGCCGTCGCACTGTGTCTGTAATTCAACAAAATGTAGTATTTTCTCTGGTAACAAAAGGGTTGTTTCTACTATTGGGGACGTTTGGCTTTGTTGGGTTAGCCGTTGCCATTTTAGCAGACACAGGAAGTTCTCTGCTAGTTACTGCTAATGGAATGAGATTATTTAGAAATAAGAAGGACGCTCATGTTGCCCATCCCACAACAATAGCAAAATAATTCGGCGTTGCTGAATCAAGATATGAATTTCAAAATTCCCATTGATGTAGAGACTTTGCATGCAACGTCTCTACAGGGATTTGCTTAGACGCTCGCGATCACCACAGTGCTTAGTTGCACGGACTTCAAAGTTGCCAGCACGTCGTTGCCAAGGCTAATTAGAGTGTCGTTCCCGCTAATGTTGAAGCTTAACTCAGGAGCAGGAGTAGTCGCGTTGGGGGCGGTTAAACCAATACCGCGACTGATTGTGTCATCGGCTGTAAAGCCATAAATGGTGACTGAACCAACTCCAGCGTCCAGAATAAAGCGGTTGACACCAGTGCCAACGAAGACAGTATCGTTACCTGTACCCGCAGAAATTATATTGTTGCCATTACCTGCGAAGACTTGATCGTTACCGGGACCTGCGTTGATGATATTATTGCCTTCACCTGCGTAAACTATGTCATCACCAGCACCCGCGTAAATTTGATCGTCGCCTGTGCCTGCGTAACTTGTGTCATTTCCAGCACCTGCAAAGACTGTGTTATCACCATTATTGACGACGATTTGGTCGTTGCCAATGCCAGTATAGACAAGGTCATCACCAGAACCAGCAAAGATTAAATTGTCGCCGTTATTGGCGTAAATGTAATTGTTGCCTTCACCTGCGTAAATTGTGTCACTGTCGAGTCCGGTATAAACTATATCATCGTTGGCATCGCCAAAGAAAGTTTGTGGTCCTTGTTGCAAAGGCTTTTCTGCAGAACCCGTAACCGCAGCTAACATGGTTCTATAGATGTGGCTCTGATCTAAAGTATCGGCGACACCAGGAATTTGGAAACCGTAACTTTCATAGCCCTGTCCGATAAATCCGTTTAGTACTTCGGCATCAGCACCTTGGTAGTAAACTGGTACAGGACGATTAGTATGATTTCCCCAGCCGTACTTGACATCTGGGTCAGAACCCCAGAAGTGTCCTACTTCTGCTGGTGTATCCAAATCTGTTAGTGCTTGACCACCAAGATTTTGTAACTGAGAGGGAAAATTAGGATTTAATGTTAAATAGTGGTCGTGGTCAGCTGTGACGATCAGCAAGTTGTCTTCCCAACCACCGTTGTTTTCAATCCAGTTGATTACTGATGTGACTGATCTGTCGAAGTCCAACATGGTTCCAATCAAATTGTCCATGTTGTTGTCGTGTGCCGACCAGTCAATGTCCCCTCCTTCAACCATCAACCAGAAGCCATCTTTGTCTTTACTTAAAACATTCAATGCCGCTGTAGTCAGGTCTTTGAGCGTTGGGTTTTCGTTAATTTCTCTGGCAATGAATGATTCGTCTGTTTCTCCAGCCAGTAGGGGACGTACAGTATCAGGTCTTTGTCCTTGGGTAGTGAACACGCTAAAGTTATCCAGTCCAGTTGTGCTGTAGTCACCATTGGCAGAACTGACGGGTAAGTTACCGTTTTGACCACGAGCGCCGTACAAACCGAGTAGGCGATCGCCATTATTGGGGTCAATACCAGCTGCAGTTTCAGCTAACCTTGCCGCTGCGTCTGGTCCGCGCTCTAGGAAGGTGTAACCGTATACGTTACTATTAGGGTTCTGTGTGAGATAATTGTATGTCTCTTCTGTAATGAAATCTTCTGTTCTCGGTGGCTCCACACCATCTGGTAAGGGATCTCTGGGGTTAGAGACTGGATGTCCCCCACCTAGCAACACTGTTGGCTGGTAAATCCGCAACTCTTGCTGAAGAATGTTGTCCAGATTAGGGTACTCATCATCATACTTAGCGCGGCGGTTAACGGCGGCGGCGGCGGCACCAGGAGTGGCGTGGTCAATTGGTACTGACGTCACCAGACCAGTAGATTTACCTAACAGATTAGCCGTGACTAAAATTGTTTCGAGGGGTTGCTCGAAAATATCTACACCAATAGCATTGTTATAGCTCTTCACCCCGGTGTACAAGGTGGTAGCAGTGTTAGCAGAGTCTGGATAGCTGTATTTGATGTACTCTGGATCATTACCAGGAGTCCAAGGGTAGATTCCGCCTCGTTCTGGATCGTAACCAACTAAGTTACCAACTGCACCACCACTAACAGTTGCTCCACCAGTTGGCGTAGAACCTGAGTTAAAAGCTGGGTTGAAATTAAAGCCTGGGAGAACAGGACTCCCTCCTGTTGCTGGATCAGAGTTATCTAGAGCAGAGTTACCTGTACTGTAGACTCCATTACTACCAGCAATGGTGGTGCCATATGTCGTTGCTAGTGTGTAGCCAGTCAAGTTTTGAAAACTTAGTCCAGATCCCTTACCTGAAGTGTAGAAATCACTCAGGGTATTAGCACCTGTTTTACCCTCTTGAATCTGTTTATAGATAGCAGCAGCACGCGCCATTTCCCAGCCCATACCGTCGCCAATCATAATAATGACGTTCTTTGCCATGATTAATAACCAATCCTAAATTGTGAGAGATAAATTAACTACAGTCATTCTGTAGTAATAATCGATAGCACAAAACCTAAAAATTAGCTTTTTGCACTTTTCCTCGCTAGTTTTTCATACATAGGTTAAGAATGAGAAATCGTTTGATTAAAATTAATTTTTTTTGGTTTTATTGTGATAAATCTTATCATTATTGCTAGCAATAATCTTAAACTGATATTGATTTTCATTATTAAAAATAGGCTGACTTAAGTAGTGCATTCAATTAAGAAACGCTATATCTTAGCTTAAGCTTGCGTTACGGACTTCGTCCTAACACACCCTACGTGTATTTCACATTTCAAATAGGAGTCCTATCTTACCTTTTATAAGACAAAAACTCGAACACGAAAAACTTTTTTAAAGGTATTTTTTAAGAAATATAGTTTATTAGTATTATCGATTTTTAATAAATATTATTAACCATGAATTAATTAACTCTACAAGCCTTTTATGAGTTTTTAAGTAACTCCCAAATGATCCCTAACACTTCCGAAAACACCAATTTTTCATTGAGAAACCGTTTCTTAATTGTTTAACTGGCAAGTATTTAAAATCACTTGCCAGTCAATATGGTGTTACATAGGAGATAAGCCAAATCACTGGTAGGAGGTTAAGACTTAACCTATGATTTTCTTGCTAGAACCGGACTCACCTTGTAGACTTTTGTCTTTGGCTGTGCCGTGTAAACGTGGATCAGGCTGAGGTGGTACTGGTTCTGGTCCGAGGGGCTTGGGATTTTCTACATACTCAAATTCGCCTTTACCGTCGATAGAAGGTCCTTTTGCCCAACGACCTTCAGCACTTTCGGTACCTTCAGAGTTGTTCCAGAACTGATAAGCATACTCCCGCTTCTCCAAGTCCAGTGGGAAGGAACTAGGAACTGGTGTATCTTCCAGTCCATCAGCTTTAAGTTCCTCAATCGCTGCTAACCACTGGTTTTGGTGCATGGTGTCACGGGCGATCATGAATGAGAGAGTATCTTTCACTCCTGGGTCATCAGACATCTCATACATCCGCACTGCTTGCAAGCGTCCTTGAGACTCGGCGTGGAGGTTAGACCGGAAATCTGCCATTAGGTTGCCACTGGCGACAATAAAGCGACCATTCCAAGGGAAACCAACGCTATCGGCTGGCAATGCACCCAAGCCAGATACGATCGCGTGTTGGGGGTTCATAGCTGCAGCCATAATTACATCACGGGGATTAGTACCACCCATCACTGCACCCACAACTTGGTCAAGTGCGCCTTCTTCTTGCATTTTGAGTGGCGCTTTCTCCAGCAGATGGGCAATCATCGTGGCTAGCATTTCGATATGACCGATTTCCTCTGTCCCAATGTCAAGCAACATATCGCGGTATTTAGCAGGTCCACGGCAATTCCAGCCCTGGAACAAGTACTGCATCATTACAGTCATTTCCCCAAAGGTTCCACCAATGAGTTCTTGAATTTTCTTCGCGTAGATTGGGTCTGGTTTTTCTGGCGGTTTGAAGTACTGTAGCTTCTTTGTGTGGTAAAACATTATTATTCCTCATAGATTGCATCTGGGGTGGACACAAATTCAGGCTCCATCTGATATTTGTTTCACCCTCTCCTTTCTAGGAAATCGATCTGACCTTTTTTCTTCATCATCCTATAGTCAGATAAAAATCCTACTAATAATTATGTATTTGTACTTACTGAAGAAAGACACAGGGTAGAAGGAAAAAAGGCAAATTTTGAGATAAAAATAGATCTTCTGTGTTATGCTATACAGTCCTGAAGGCTCTGCCTTCATCCCATCAGATTAAAACCAGCGGTAGAGTCATTGTGAAAAATTCCGCCAGGGACTTCTAGTCCCTGGCTGATAGCTAAAGTCCTCTTGAAGAGGACTAACAGAATATGTAGTCCAATGGAGTGTAAACTTATGCTATATCTATACCTACAAGTTATTTTGAAAAAGTTCGAGAACTTGTTGCCAAGCATCAGCAGCAGCTTCTCTATTAAGACTTGGGTGATGTGCGAAAAACGGGTACTTGTCTATAAAAAATCCGGCGAAAAACCCGTGTACCGCGTCGTATCGAAACACACGATGATTGATTTGATGTTTTTTTAATTCAGCCTCGATTTTTTGGTTTTCCTCTTGGGAAACTATTGCATCCCTCGTGCCAAAGAATGTATAAATAGTACCTTTAATTTCAGACGTGCGATCAATGGTTGGAGTCTCTTCTCCATAACTAGAAGTTGTAATTCCCCCACCGTAGAATGAAGCAGTTGCTTTGATATCAGGTAAAGTTGCCGCCATATAAGCAACATGACCACCAAAACAAAAACCAATGGTGCCGATGCGATCGCTATCAACATTGGGTAAAGTTTTGAGATAGGCAATGGTAGCTTGAATATCGCTAAATATTTCTTGATATTTCACTTGTTGATAGTATTGCAACCCTAGTTGATAGGCTTCTGGACTATAACCAAGATCTTTTTCGCTAAACCCACGTTCAAAACCGGGAGCAATACGTTGGTACATTGCAGGTGCGATCGCCACGTATCCTTGTTGCGCTATTAGTTCAGTAATATCCCGAATATTACTGTTAACTCCAAAAATTTCCTGAAAAACAATAACTGCACCAAAGTTTCCCTGACTGACTGGCTGCGCTAAATAAGCATCGATTTCTAAGTCGTTATTAAATACTTTGACGTAGGTCGTACTAATTTCGATTGTCATTTGCATTTTTCCAGTACCCTTTCAATTAATAGTTTAAAAAATTTGCTATTTGGGCTTCTAGAAAAAAGTTGCGCTCTATTATTAAATTCTTGCGATTAGTCTTGCAAGAATTTTTTCGGCGTAACGCCAACAATGCGTTTAAAATATTGAGTTAAGTGACTTTGGTCGCAAAAACCAACTTTGATAGCAATCTCAGCAATACTTTCGCCATGCTGCAATAAAAACTTTGCTTTCTCAATCCGACGCTGCAAAATGTACTGATGGGGGGTTATTCCCATACTTTGCTTGAACAAACGTAAAAAGTAATACGGACTCATCTGAGCAATTGCAGCTAGCTCAATTAACTTTAAGTTGCGATGGAGATGTGAGTTAATACGAAGTTGCTAAAGATAGTATCATTTGATGGAAGATAAAAGAAGACCATCAACTATGCCACGCTTGAGAATTCA
>NZ_JACXAE010000001.1 GCF_014698965.1 Iningainema tapete BLCC-T55 | reverse complement strand
TCATTGCTAATAACCTATACTAGAAGCGGCTTTCAGACATTAAATGAATAGTTCATTTGTTCGCATTGAAAGGGCTGCCTAAATCGCCCTTTCGACGACTTGCTACAAGTGAAAGTAGAAAACCCACTGCAATGGCTAACAGAGGTGACAAATGATAGACGTGACTAAGCTGACTCAGGATGAAATTACGCGACTAGGAATAAATGCTCTTGCCTTAGACCTTGGACCTGCTCTATTAGATTAAAAGATGGTTTTAGCGTTAACACAGAGGAAATTGCTAATGATGTACTAGTAGACTTTGATACTGATGGCCATGTCATCACTATAGATATTGACTTTGCCTCAAAAAAACTTGATTTGCAAACTGTGGAAATAGTCGATTTCCCTATAATTGTGAGAAGTTAGTTTTTATACTAATTGCCAAAAAGAATGCGTCATATGGAAAAAACCCCTCCCTAACCCTCCCCTTGTTAAGGGGAGGGTGCGCGGTAGCGCGGGTGGGGTATCTGTCGCAAACATTTTTGGAATTGATATTAGCTACTATATGCAATTAGCTGACTCAGTAACTTTTCCAGTCAGCTGTCTTCTGACTTAAGCTATTAGCCCTTACATAAGTCAAGGCGTAATTCCAATCCAAAATTCCTACCTTAGTGCTTTTCTCACCAATTCAGGAATTTGCGAAGGACGTTCAGCGACTGGAACTCTTGCTTCATACAAAGCTGTAAGTTTACTTTTTGCCGTCCCAAAATCGGCATCGCGTCCTACAACTGCAGCTAAGGTTCCAGTTTGACGCCAATGTTTAACTGGAGGTGCTTGTGTACCTGCAATATAAGCAACTACTGGCTTGTCAATGGCTTCAGCAATATAACGCGCCGCTGCTTCTTCACGCCCACCACCTGGTTGACCAACTAAAACAATTACCTGTGTGTTTTCATCTTCATCAAGAATTTGCAGCCATTGTATAAAAGATGAACCAACTACCGCATCGCTACCGATACTAACACTAATTGATTGCCCTAAACCATCTTTGGTTAGTTCTCGGGCAATTTCGTAGGTGAGAGTAGTACTACGACTCAGAATTCCTACTGAACCAGGAGTATAAAACTCACTAGGTTGAGTACCTAAGAGAATTCTTCCGGGTACGATGATCCCAGGACTATTTGGTCCCACGACCAAAGTTTCTGTCATCTCAGCTTTACGTAGTAACTGCACCATATCTAACGGTGGTACACCAGGAGAGATAATCATAATTTGGCGGATACCACAAGCGATCGCCTCCAGTGCTGCGTCTAACACATGATATGGATGTACGTTAATAATTGTGGTATCAATTGCGCCAAATTTCCCGACAACTTCCTCTACCAAGTCAAATACAGGGATATCATGTAATTCTTGTCCTCCCCAACCAGGATCAACTCCTGCAACTAAATTTGTACCATATTCTTTCATTTGCGCAACATGAGTTGCTGTTATAAACTCACAGAAGCCTTGGATAATTACTTTGCTGTCTGGCATTAAGTTCATATGAAGCACCGTAATTTAGGAACCCAGCAGTAAAAAACCATTGGGAAAGAAAGACACTGCGGCACGGTGTCGATTGATCCAATTTATACTATATTTAGGACATTTCCTGACACTTTAAATACCGATGGAATCAAAAAGGTACGTTTTTAACTAATCAGGGAACTTTCCGCGAGACTTATAATGAAATTTCTCCAGCCGTTACAACCTTTTATGAGTAGATAACTTAGCGAGACGAACTGCTTCTGCTACTGCTTCATCTAAATTTTCCATTACTATTATGGATGTGTCATTTTGAGTTTTCAGCATTGCTAAATCTGCTCTAAGTGGATCAAACTCAGAACCAGCAAGACGAACAACTAAGCGAGGGAAATTACCATCTCGACGTTTATTGCCATTAGAGCGTAAAGACTGTTGTTTATTTTCGTTGTTGTGAGTTTGGACAAAATTTTTAATAACTTCCACTACTTCCTCACTTTGAGGAATACTACCTAAAAAGTTAATCAGTATGACTGGAATACTTTTATCAGTAGAGAGATTGTTCAAAGCTTTTTCTAAGCGAACTCCTAAGGTAGTTGGTGAGACATCAATGGGAGAAGCATGACGGAGATTCAAACAAACACCAGGCTTACCACCAGCATTAGCTACCAAATCTAAAGTTGCCATTACCGATCCAGCACCATTACCGAGAATTCCAATTCTACCTTGTAACTCTATTCCATCCCAGTCACCTAAAATTCCGCTTGTTTCACTGTAGAGATGACGGTTGACAATTTTTTGTGCCATTTGCGTAACATCAGGGTGACGTCCGATCGCCCGTTCGTTCACACTGACGTTACCATTAAGTGCCATAACTTGACCAGAAGCACTGACAGCTAGGGGATTAATTTCTACTAAGTCTAGGTCTTTTTCCACGAATAACTCATACATTTTTTCCACAACAGAGCTGAGCGATTGCATCAAAGCACCCTGCAAACCCATCTTCAATGCCAATCTTCGTGCGTAATATGGGGAAAACTCTTGTTCAACAACCACGTGTTGCATTTTTTCTCCTGCTGATTCCCAGTCAATATCTGCTTCCTGGCAACCCAAAAGCACTGGGCGACAAACAGCGGTATCTAAAACTACCGCTAGATAAAATTCCTGCTCAGCTTCATATTTCGCTTCCGCTAGTAACACCTCTGGTAATTCGCCCTGAATCGGCAAATTAAAGATATTTTGCGCAGCAGCGATCGCATCAATAGTCGTTTCTACAAACCTTACACCACCTGCTCTTGCTCTTCCTTCACTATGCACTTGTGATTTCAGTACAATCGGGTAGCTGATTTTTAATCGTTTTAGCTCTGTGGGATGGTCTATGATCTGAGATGGCAGTACAGGAATACCGATCTTCCCAAACCATTCTTTCACTTGGTATTCAAACAAATCCATTGACACACACCTTTTTGCCACATCTATAGGGTTGCTGCAGTGCTGTCTAAAACATAAACGCTGCACCCTGGTTGCAGAATCAAACTAAGTTTTGCCTAAAAATTGATTTTTATGTGATTTTATCTAATTAAGTAAAGTCGGTAAATTACCCCTAAACTAACGCAATTTAGCCATCTTAACAAGCCTTAACTAATCTCCTCAGTAATTTTATTAGCTTTTTACCTACCCAGTATAGTTGTCCCCAAACAATTACACATCAGTAGATATAGTTATGTAAGCATAGAGTTGCAAGTATCGCGCTTCGCTTTTATTTCATAAATATACATATAATCAGTAGCCGCAAAAAAAATACTCTACAGAAATGAAAAGATTATTTTGCCATGTCTACTACTGTTACTAATAATTTTAGTAACGTAAAAGACCAAAATACTTTGGATATTTTACTAAACGAACAAAGGGAGGTCTGACGCCATGTAACTAGTAGATCGAGCTAGGTGAGTACTGCCCACCATCTCTGGGCGTTGATGAGCAATACCCACCATACGTATATTTCAAAGATCAAATAGTAATTTTATAGTATTTTCACTAGTGGTGAAAACTCTTAAGCTATGTTAAAAAGTTTATCGATAAAATGTTAAGATTGTGGCTCGGTAAATTGTGTATTTACATTCTGTTCATCAAACTCGCTCGATTGACAAACAACCAGATCATCAAAATAATCAAGAATATAGCGATTACTATAGACAAATAGTAGTCCAACAAGAAGATTTACAGTTTTTAGCACAAATTTTGTTAGAAAACTTACGTGCCGAAATTCCATCAGGTCAATTTTTTCAAATTAAGTGTGCTATCCAAAATGACCAATTGATGATCTTAACTCAACACCCAGAAAATATCTGTCATGATCCGGAAACAACTTTTGCGGTACTTGCAGAAACACTTCAATCCATGACAGAGCACCCAGAACAAAAAGTGAAAATGTTTCTGAGAGTCATTGGAGTGAAGTATCCCTATGCACATCGTTCCCTAACTTTGAGTAAGAGGGGAGTGGAGGAGTTTGTGAGTGGGGGAGTTTGTGAGTGGGGGAGAAAGGGAATGGGGGGAGAAAAAGTAGTTGAACGAGACTACATAGTTGTAAATTCCTCTTCTACCTCTCCTGCTTCCCCTGCTTCCCCTGCTTCCCCTGCCGCCCCTGCTCCCCCTGCTCCCTCTGCCTCATTACTGAGAGCAGCTTTAGTGATAATTACGTTGTTGAGTGGCGGAGGGTATTTTCTCACTCGCCCTTGTGTAATATTTGAGTGTAGAGAATTACAAATGGCTACGCAGCTACAAAGATCATTGAGACAAATGATCCAAGCTGACTCGTCTAAATCTGAACTGGTAAAAGTGCAACAGCAATTTGAAACTACAAGCACATCTTTAAACACAATACCGTCTTGGTCTAATAGTTATCAAAAAGCTCAGCAATTATCAACTAGTTTAAAGAGTGATTCAGAAACAATTAAGCATGTACTCAAGGCTTTTGAGCTAGAATCTTTAGCACAGCAAAAGAATAAAAATGGTGTAAATAGTTTAGAAGAATTACAACAGAAGCAACAAAAATGGAGAAGAGCAATTACATATTTAGAAGTTATCAGATCCAATAGTCCACTTTATAAATTGGTGCAGCCAAAGTTATCACTTTATCGTGTAAAATTGCAACTTTCCCTCACTCAGTTACGCAAAGAACAGAAATGGCTAAAAAAACTAGAAGCCGCAAAAGCTGTGGCAAAAGTGGCGGCAAAGCGTCAAGCAAGTGCAAAATCTTTGCCAGACTGGCAAAAAGTTCAGTTCACTTGGCAGGTAGTAGTTAATGCCCTAACTGTAATTCCTCAGACTAGCCCAGGATATTCAGAGGCACAAACTTTGTTATTAGAGTATAAATTATCGCTTTCTATAGCACGCGATCGCGCCACTAAAGAACTATTAGCAGCTAAAACCTACGATCAAGCCATTAATGCAGCCAATGTTGCCAAAAATTATGAGCATCAAAACCAATGGGAGGCTACTGTAGGACATTGGCATCAGGCTTTGAACAATGTCAAGCAAATTCCCCAAGACAGTTTTTACTATAGTATGGCTCAACCCTTAGTTGAACCTTACTCCTCTGCCCTTAAACAAGCAGAAGCGAAACTACAATTCGCCAAAATTGCTCAGCAAACTCGCACCGACTTAGAAAAAACTTGTTCTGGTGAAATTCGAGTATGTAATTTTACTATGGATAACCAAGTAATTACTGTTGTGATTACTCCTGCTTATGAAAATACTGTTGTAGAGAGCGACTTTAATACTTTAGCCAGTGTTCAAAATCACTTGCAAACTTTACGACAAGCTCTTGAAGCTATTAGTGAAAACGCTAACTTAGCAGTGATGGTTTTTAATAGTCAAGGACAGCAGGTTTATGTTCATCTACCTAGAGGATGAATATTGTAGAGACGTTCCGGTGGAAAGTCTCTACATTTTGATTAATTGGGCGGCAGAGTTAAAAAATAGACGACATACTCCTGTTGTCAGTAAAACTGTTGTGAGCAAATTGGCACTCATGATCATAAACATAATTACAATTTGGTAAGATGCTGCTTCAAGTGCAGTAACACCACCTAGTAGCTGTCCGGCGATAATTCCTGGTAGTGCTACCATACCGATCAGCATCATTTGATTAATTGTGGGCATTAATCCAGCGCGAATTGCCTCTTTACGGTATTGAGAAACTGCTTGTTTTGGCGTTGCGCCTAAGCTTAAGTGGGTTTCTATTTCCCATTGACTGTTGTTAATGGAGCTGACAAGACGTTCTCCGGCGATCGCCGCTGCATTCATAGCGTTACCTAATACTATCCCTACTAGGGGAATTACGTATCGTGGTTCATACCACTTATTCGGTTGAATGAGCAAGTTACTAGTATAAAAAACTACTAAAAGTGTGCTAATAAAAATCGACCCCCACACTAGAGGCAACATTTGGGGTATTTTTTGAGTGATACGATTTCGTGCGACAATTGCGGAAATTGTCAAAACTACTGCCAAAATCGCCAAAACTGCCCAAGGATTGTTAACAGCAAAGATGAAATCTAAAACGTATCCTAATACTCCTAATTGTAGGATAGTTCTCAAGGTAGCTAATGCTAATTTTAGCTCTATTCCTATTTTTTCCCAAGCTGATAAACCGATCGCTATGCCCATCAATCCCACTGCACTAGCCAAATCAATAAAATCTAGTTTAATGATATCCTCCACCAGTTATCTACCTCCAACGTTTACAGCTAACAGGTTATAACTTACAGAAGTATGGAATTCCCTATTTTCCATTGCAAGAGTGCCCAACACCGAAGGGAACTTTCATTATAGGTAATGGTTCTTGGTTGTTATACATCACTTCTTCGTGAAAAACATGGTAGCTTTTTTGATAAAGAGCATAAGTAAAATCTCTTGCCATGTTGATAAAGTGACAGTCTTTCAGTAGCTCCTACCAAACATCAACTCAAATTCTTTGTCACCATTTATTTCTAAGTAAAATAAAAACTCATGGTTCAAAGTCTAAGTTCTATCCCTGCTTTTGATATCAAGCAACAATATACTACAATTGAAGCAGAAGTATGTTCAGCAGTCTTAGAGGTTCTCGGTTCTGGTCGTTATATTGGTGGTCCTGTAGTTGAAGGTTTTGAGCAACAGCTAGCAGCTTATACTGGTGTAACAGAATGTATCAGCTGTAATTCAGGTACTGATGCACTCTACTTAGCATTGAGAGCTTGTGGAATCGGTGCAGGTGATGAAGTAATTACTACTCCCTTCACTTTTATCGCCACTGCTGAGGTGATCAGTACTATAAATGCTCAACCAGTGTTTGTTGATATTGATGCTACCACATTTAATTTAGATGTAGAGCAAGTAGCAGCAGCAATTACACCCAGAACAAAGGCAATTATACCAGTTCACTTGTTTGGGCAACCTGTGGATATGACCGCAGTGATGAAAATAGCCCAAAAACACAACTTAGTAGTTATTGAAGATTGCGCCCAGTCTACAGGGGCAAGTTCGTTTGGGCAAAAGGTAGGAAGCATTGGGCATATCGGTTGCTTTAGCTTTTACCCAACTAAAAATCTTGGTGGCTGTGGTGATGGTGGAGCGATTACAACTAGTGATGCAGCGATCGCATCTTCACTAAGAATGCTACGGGATCATGGTCAAAAAACTCGCTACATCTACGAAGAAATCGGTGTCAACAGCCGTTTAGATGCAATTCAAGCTGCTATCCTCCAAATTAAATTGCGTTATTTGGATATTTGGAATAACGCACGACGAGAAGTTGCTGCTCGTTACCACCAATCTCTTAGTCAAGTTCCCGGTATCGTTGTACCCCAAGAATTGGCATCTGGCATGGGGGTATGGAATCAATACACTATTCGCGTGTTAGATGAAAAAAGAGACTGGGTTCGCGCTCAATTGCAAGCGCGGGGTGTAAATACAATGATTTACTATCCCCACCCTTTACATTTACAGCCAGTTTATCAAAACCTGGGGTACAAAGTAGGGCAGTTGCCTGTTGCAGAGCAAGTCTCTCGCCAGGTTTTATCTTTGCCTATGTACCCAGAATTGTCAGAAGAACAGCAAGCGCAAGTGATTTATAGTTTGAAGGATTGTTTGGCTTGAGCCGTTTCTAACGCTTCCACCAAACCACGTACAGCAGCAATCATCGCTACTTCGCTATTGAGTTGGTTGATGGCAGAGCCGACACCAACACCAGCAGCGCCAGCGGCGATCGCCAGAGGTGCTGTAACATTGGAAATACCGGAAGCACACAGCACTGGTACGGAAACTGCACGGGAAATTTCGTAAGCTGCTGCTAGGGTAGGAGCAGCTTTTTCAATTAATCCCAAGGTTCCAGGGTGAGTTGGGTTGCTGCTAGTACCGCCTTCTGTTTGGATAATATCCGCGCCAGCTTTGACTAGTTCCTCTGCCAGTTGTACTTGTTTGTCAAGTTGGAGAATATGGGGAACAGTGACAGAAAGTGTGATGTTGGGAAGAAGAGCGCGGGTTTGATGAGTGAGCGCTAAAACTTCCTCTGCTTCAAATCTACGTCCTTGCGCGTAGAAAGAATCGAAATTACCGATTTCAATTAAATCTGCCCCTGCTGCCACAGCTTGGAGAAATTTTTCTGGTTCTACTGCTGATCCACAAATTGGCAAATTTGTCAAGCGCTTTGCTAAGAGAATTAAAGCAGGATCGGCAGCGATATCAACTAATGTTGCACCACCGATGGCAGCAGCTTTGACGGTAGCGGCTACCTTGTCGCGATCAAAGTTATTCAAACCGCTGATCACTTTGAGGACAGAGCGGTTAGTAAATGCACGTTGGAGGGAAAGATGCATCGTCATAGTTTCTGATGATTGAAGCTTTCAAAATACAAATATTTTACCCTTTCCCAGTGAGCAGAGGTGAAAGGCTGGGAAAAACATGTGGCGATACTAATTTTCTGGCACACAAGGCAATCTCTCAGAGTTAAACAAAGGACTATCGGGTGTTGCATTGGGTACATTAGCAACCAAGATAATATCGTTATTCGCATCCACAATCCATCCCTGAGCTTCCACAATTGCTGGAGAAGCAGACTTAGGAATCTGAGAAGAACGATGTACTTTTCTCACAGGCTCCCCTGCTCCCCTACTCACAGGCTCCCCTACTCCCATATCCTCAGGAAGTGTTACCCAATCTACCTGCACAGAGTTACTCCTGAGTGCTTCCCTGGGATTAGGTGGCAAGCCGCCACGTCCGGTGATAATGAAGGAGTTTTGATTTTGAGCTACACCTGCTTTACAGCCAGAAGCTAATTTTGGTTCACTTGGTTCCACAGGCAAGTTGATTAATCCTTGACTGGGATCAACATCAGGTGTATTGATATTTACCACACCGTTTAAAGTAGGATTTGTCTGGGAAATTGCAGTGATATCGCTAGTTGATAAACGTTGAGGATCTAGTGTGGTTGAGTCGTCAATTCTCAATAGTCTTGCCAAGTCTTCTCGACTACGTGGCACTATGCCAAAAACACCATTAGCGTTGATTTGGACTCTGCCACCAGAACCTTTAAATGCATTGGCAGTGATATCATTGTTTTCCCCAGGCACGGCGACGATGAACCCCGACCGAGCATTGATGGTAATATTACCGCCATCACCACCTGCAAGTGCCTTGCCTGCATTGGTAGATATTTGACTGTTGCGGCGCATCAGTAATAAGTCCTGTACCTGTAGCGTAATATTCCCGCCCTGCCCTAAGTCAGTTTCTGCTGTGAGTTTTCCTTGATTGTCCAGTTGAATTGAGCGAGCCGTTACATTAAGTTCGCCAGCTTTTCCTAAATTGCCTGCATCTGTTAGGTATGTTACATCCTTTCGCGCTTGACTGCTTACAGTTACTGCCGCCTTGTTATGAATAATCAATTGCCCTGTGATCAGATTTAAATTTCCAGCCGATCCCGAACCAGCAGTTGAAGCAAACAACCCACTGGGAGAACCATTTGCTGAAGTTCCAATTAGTTCTATGGACTGCTGTGCGTTCACAGTCAAATTCCCTCCTTGTCCTGTAGCTGGTATAAATTGCTGAGAAATTAATGATGGCGGACGCACTCCACTAGACTCTACTGATATTAATGCCCCATCTTGGATGCGCAACTCAACAGTGTTGATTGTCATGTCACCTGCCTTTCCAGCAGCAAAAGTTGTACTAGCCAATGCGCTAGAGATAAAACGATTAGTATTTGGCACCGGAAAGCCACCAATCAAGTCCACCGATTCCTCTGCATTCACAGTCAAATTTCCCCCCGCACCCTCGCCTATAGTAGAAGTGATCGCTTGTGCGCCATCCCGAACAATTAATTTCCTAGTGGTAATTGTTAAGTCTCCGCCATTTCCGACATCGGTAGTCTGAGATATCAAGCGCACAAGATTACCTATTAGTTCTACGGTTCTGCCCTGCACCTGGATATTGCTGCCGCCATCTTTGCCACTACCATCAACAATAGATGAAATCTTAGAACCGTTAATAGTTCGCTGGATTAGTTGAATGTTCTGGAAATTCTGGACACCTTCATACCCCAACATCCATCCTTTGTTCGTTGGGTTTAAACTTACCAGACTATTGCCAGCGACACTTCCTAGCTCAATTCGTCCCGACGCTGCTGTTAAATTTCCACCTTCGAGCGTCACATCACCGCCTACAAGTGCCAAGGTTTTGCCTGGTTGTACTTGTAAACCAACGGGGCGCTCGAAGATATTAATTGCGCCATCTGGACTTGCTTGGGATTGATTGTGGATGGGTGCAGCAGTTGCCCCGAATTGTAAGCCAATGGGAACATTTACTGTGAGTATGGGTGTAGTTTGGGGATTTATGGCACTAAACTTGATATCATCTGCAAAGTTAAGACTACTTGCCGTACTTGCTATAAATGAACCGCCGATGTTTAAAGAAGCATTGGGACCAAAAATAATCCCGTTGGGATTAATTAGAAACAGGTTAGCTGTGGAGTTAGCTTGAATGATGCCATCAATATTAGAGATAGACGAACCCGTTACGCGACTAATAATGTTATGAACATCCGCAGCATTTTGAAAGTAAGCCGTACTCCCAGTAGGTAAGGAAAACTGCTCAAAACTGTGGAACAAATTGCTTCCTGCTCGGGTTCCACCTTCAATAATTTTGATGTTGTCCTGTGTTGTAACGCGAGAATTATTAGGTAGAGTAGCATCTGGGGTGATTTGGGCAATAGCACAGTTTGCCCACAAAGCTATTACACCTCCTATTGCAAGTCCTAGCCCTTGATCGTTGCCCCAAAAAGTACTCATACTGGATACCTCTCCCAAGAAGTAGCAGTTGCTAACAACAGTAACACTGCGCCTACATTAAGTAGATTACATTGATGTCGTTAATTTGCGTTTCGTTCTTTACCAAAGCTTGATTAGAAGTAGCCCAATTCTCTGTATTGCTGCCACAAATCAAATTCCCCCAAATCTTCCTTAATCAGAGGTGGGGGAATCATAAAGTGCAAAATTTAGGTAAATGGTATCAATCAGTCGAGATAATCGCCATTAAGTTGACAATAGCGTTATGAATTATCAACTACAACAACCCCAGCAAGCACACCAATCACAATTCTTTATCACAAGCTTCTGACCTGGAATTGCTCGTGTCAAATCCTTAACTTGCTGGTTCCCAACAGCATCACTAAATTGAATTTTAGTTAGGTCAAGCGTAGCCTGAAATTTAAGGATATTATCTCCTGATATTCCGTATTTTTCAAGCACTTTGTCGAAGTTAGCGTTCTTCAATCTCTCACTCATTTCCTGGTAAATCTCGTCTTGTAACTGCTGGATTGTTTCAGAATTCATGACTTTTTTCTCCTTGTGAATTGATAGATTTGTAGACTTAGATTGCACCGATAATGGTGCTTTGTAAGAGTGCGATTAGCATCCAAAAAATAACTGGTAGAAGAAAGTTTAATGCCCTCCTTCTACATTCTTAATAGATGTAATTGAAATCAACTTATGCACTTTTTAAGCAAGGAGAAACCCGGTTTCTTCAAGAAACCGGGTTTCTTGGTTGACGATACCCAGTCATCGTTACTGCAGTTGCCAAATCTTGATAGTTTTATCCTCACTGGCACTCAGGAGTGTTTTACCATCGGGACTGAAAGTTACGGCAAAAACTTTGCCCAAATGCTCTTTGAAGTTGTATAATTCTTCTCCAGTAGCCAAATTCCAAATTCTCACAGTTTTATCATCACTGCCAGTAGCAATCTTTTCACCATCGGGACTCCATGCGATCGCATTCACATCCGCTAAATGCCCTGACAGCGTGCGTATTTCCTTTCCCGTGTTCAAATTCCATACTTTCAGGTGTTTGTCATCGCTAGCACTAGCTAGAAACTGCCCATTCGGACTGATGGCGATCGCATTGACATCTCCTAAATGCCCTGGTTGTGTACGTATTTCCTTACCTGTCTTCAAATTCCACACTTTGATAGTTCTATCAGTACTTGCACTGACAATTTTTTCGCCATCTGGACTAATAGCTACAGACAAAACTGCTCCTTGATGCCCATGCAGGATGCGTAGTTCCTCTCCAGTCTTCAGATTCCACACCCTCACAGTTTTGTCATAACTACCACTAACAAGAGTGTTACCATCCGGACTAATAGCAACAGAATTCACCAAGCCATTATGACCTTTTAAAGTCAAAATTTCCTTGCCAGTGTTCAAATTCCAAACTTTAATTGTGTGATCCGAGCTACCACTAACAAGAGTTTGACCATCTTGGCCAATAGCAACAGTATAAACCTTATCTAAATGCCCCTTGAGGGTGCGAATTTCTTGTCTATGATTCAGATTCCAAATTTTCACAGTCTTGTCATCACTACCACTGGCTAAGAACTGCTCTTTGCCTTCAGAATATCGGAACCCCCCAACCCCCCGAGGATCGGGGGGCAAAGGGGAGTGGAAAGCAAGGGAATTAACTTCGCCACCATGGCCTATTAAGGTATTACGCCCCATGCGCCAATAAATATATCCGCTCAACCCCACCAGCAGGATAACGCTCCCTACTAGCAGTTGCTTTTTCCACCGAATTGTTTGTTGCAGAAAAGTACTAGGGGAAACTACTGATGATTGAAGGTTAATCCTTGACAACGGTGGCTGAGTTATGGAAGTATCTTGTAGATTTTGTGCTGGTGGCGGCTTGATTACGTGAGTATCTTGTAGATTTTGTGCTGGTGGTGACTGTATTATAGGAGTATCTTGTAAATTCTGCACTAGTTGTGGCAGTTCATGCAAGTCGCGCAATACTTCATCCGCTGACTGGTAGCGATGCTCAATATCTTTTTGCAACAACTTGTCTAGCACCTGCTCTAACTGTGCAGAGATTGAATTCACGTATTGTCGCCAATGCGTTACCCAGTTATAACCTTGATCTACATACAAATGAAAGGGGTTGATTCCCGTCAACAGATAAAAGCAAGTCACACCTAAACTAAATAAATCGCTAGCTGGATATGCACAACCAGATTTCATTTGTTCTACTGGTGCATAGCCGTAGGAACCAATAACTGTACCTGTATGCTCAGCAGAAGTAACTGTGAGATGCTTAGCAACGCCAAAATCAATCAGTACTAAATTAGTTCCAGTACCCTGAGTTGAGGATTGAGGAGAGCGACGGATAATGTTTTCTGGCTTAATGTCGCGGTGAATTACCTGATGTGAGTGGATAAATTTGAGAACGGGTAACAATTGATTTAACAATTCCCAAATCTTTTCTTCGCTGAAATTTCCCTGCTGTTTCAACTCTTGTCGTAAAGTTTGCCCTTGGATAAACTGCTGTACGAGATAAAGATAGTTATCGTGGCTGAAGTAAGCATACAAATGTGGAATCTGCGGATGTTCTCCCAACTGTTGCAGACGCCGCGCTTCTTCTTGAAAGAGTTGGGTAGCTTTTTGCAGGGCGCTAGTTCCTTGGACTTGCGGTGCTAGCTGTTTGACGACACAATCTTCTTTGAGCTTATCTTCATCCTCTGCCAAAAAAGTTCTGCCAAATCCCCCGCTTCCTAATGGTTTAGTAATGCGATAGCGGTTGCGGAGCAACGGGATCAGTTGTATTCCGCAACTTTGACAGAAATTGCCCCCATCACTATTGAGGGGTTTTTCGCAACTAGGATTGAGGCAGTAGATCATAATTAGGCATCTCTTGTGCCGTTGTCATCTATAATATATGACACTTGTCAATCCCTTCTAATTTCCGATGTCAATTTGTTAAGTTTGTAGTAAGCGCTGTCTTCGCGCTTAGCGCTTACTACGAGCTAATTTACAAACTTTACTTTTATTTACACAGTTGGGTTTATTTGTGCCTTGCTACTTATTTTAAAAAAAAAATATTAAATTTATTCAAACTCAGGGGACCACAAATCGGAAATTTGCACCTCCCATCCAGGAAGCAAATCGGGAACTGTCATAACATCTCCATCCCGAAGAATCAGCGCTTCTTTTCCAGGGTAGTAAACTTCAACGCTCCTATTATCTGGGTTAATTAAAATTCCTACTCTAGTTCCCACAGCCAGAAATTCCTGAATTTTTGCCCTTAGTTGTGCCAAATCATCACTCGGTGATTTCACCTCAACCGTCAAATCAGGAGCTAACTGAGCAAACGACTTTGGACTACGACGCAAACGTTCAGCTAAGACAAATGACGCATCAGGTGCACGTAAATCGGAATTTGGCAACCTAAATCCAGCACTAGAAGCTCCCACTCGTCCTAGTTTGCGAGGTCGAACCCAGTTATATAATTGGTAGATCATTGCTGCTGCAACCTCATCTGACTCGTATCCTGATGGACTCATAACAATGACATCTCCCTTAACCAGTTCCATGCGGTAGTCAGGAAACTGCATCTGCATTTTTTCCAAGTCTTGAATCGTCAAGGACATAAAACCTCCACAATTGTTTAGGCTGTTTCCTAAATCTAAGTTTATCTCGAACATTTCATAATATCTGCTTATAGAATGGAAACACAGAATTTCCATTCTGGCGATCGCCTGATAAATTCCCGGCGTTGCTGAATTAAGATCTGAATACGCGAAAATCAGGATTGTGTAGAGACGTTCCGGCGGAACGTCTCTACAAAATTCCCTATTTCTCATCAGCCCATAGCCTCGTATCATGGAAATATAACAATGAAGTCGCCAAATTATAACGGCAAGACATGGGCAGTATTTGGGAACTAGATTTTTACTCGCGTCCAATCTTGGACGAAAATCAAAAAAAAGTGTGGGAACTCTTGGTGTGCGAGACTCCGTTAGATACGCGCACCAACATTGATTCTTTGTTTCGTTACGCTCAATATTGCCCAAGTACCGAGGTAAATTCGGTGTGGTTGCGCAAGGCGTTGGCAGAAGCAATCAACAAAGCGGGAGTAGCACCGAAAAGAATCCGCTTTTTTCGCCGTCAAATGAACAACATGATTACTAAAGCTTGTCTTGATGTGGGTATTCCCGCTCTACCGAGCCGCCGCACTTTGGTACTTCATCAATGGATACAACAACGGATGGAGTCGGTTTACCCGCAACAACCAGGGTATCAACCGGGAAGCAACCCAAATGTACGTTTGGAAAACCCTTTACCGCAACGTTTACCAGATGCATTGGAAGGACAACAGTGGGGATTTGTCACCTTGCCAGCAGCAGAATTTGCTTCTATGCCCGAATGGGAAATTGGCTTTGGTGAAGCTTTTCCTTTAGAAATCGCTCAAGTTTCACCCCAAACCAGTATTCCTGGTATTTTAATTTTCTCACCCAGAGCCTTGCCCTTGGCTGGTTGGATATCTGGTTTAGAATTGGCTTGGGTAAAGTTTGACCAAAAAGAGGCAAAATTAGTTTTAGAAACTGGTGCGATTGAAAGTTGGATTTTAGCAAATATCCGCAAATCCCAAGTTGCGGAAGCAAATAGCTTTGAAGAGGCAAAGCAAAAAGCCAATGGAGTGCATTTTATCGGAATACAGTCCGATCCGCAAGCAGAATCTTTTGCTGGTTTTTGGCTGTTGCAAGAGATCAATTAGGGCGTAAATTTATTTGGGGGTAGTTAATTGTTAGTAGTTAATTGCTAATGGCAATCAACAGTTAGCAATTAACTATTAGCAGTGTCACAATTTTCCATTCCAGAGCTAGTAAAAAATCATGGTGTTTGCAAGTTTACCACAAGACACACTGGCAGAGCAACTGCTAGAACTAGCTATGAAATCCGGGGCAGAAGCAGCAGAAGTGTATCAGTCGCGATCGCTGTCTCAACCTGTGTTTTTTGAAGCCAACCGACTCAAACAAATCGAAACTAGTCAATCTGAAGCCACAGTACTGCGTTTATGGCAATCTGGGCGTCCTGGACTAATGGTTGCTCATGGTGCTTTTGAACCGCAAGCAATGGTGGAACGTGCGCTAGCTCTGAGTCAACTCAATCAACCCGAAACAATTGAACTCAACAGTAACTCTGAGCCTAACTACCCAGATTTGGGACAAGATGTTCCATTATCCAAGTTAGTAGACTGGGGCAAAGAAGCGATCGCACTGATCCGCGACGTTTACCCGGATGTTGTGATCACAGCCGACTGGGAATGTGATGCAGAAACTACTAGACTTGTCAACACCCTTGGGTTAGATTGCCATTACACCGATACTACCCTCAGCTGCTACATTTCCGCCGAATGGGTACGAGGAGAGGATTTTTTAAGTGTCTCCGATGGTCAAACTGAACGGGGAAACCTTCAGCCAGAAAAAGTTACTCAACAAATCTTACAGCGCTTAACTTGGGCAAAAGAAAACGTTCCCTCTCCCAACGGACGCATTCCCGTTCTCTTTACTTCCAAAGCTGCTGATATGCTTTGGGGAACTGTTCACGCTGCTTTAAACGGTAAGCGTATTCAGGAAGGAGCTTCTCCCTGGGCAGAACGCCTCAATCACCCAGTAATTGCTCCCACTCTTACTCTCTACCAAGATCCACTTGCGGGACCTTTTAGTTGTCCCTTTGATGATGAAGGTACTCCAACTCAGCATATTGTCTTCATCCAAAATGGCATTTTACAAAATTTTTATTGCGATCGCACCACGGGACGCCAGTTAGGTATGAAATCTACTGGTAATGGTTTTCGTCCTGGGTTAAGTAGTTATCCTACCCCTGGTTTATTTAATTTCCTCATCGAGCCTGGTTCTGAATCTTTATTAGACTTGATTCAACAAATAGATCATGGCTTGGTTGTCGATCAAATGCTCGGTGGTGGCGATGGTATTTCTGGCGACTTTTCCATCAATATTGATTTGGGCTACCACGTCCAAAATGGTGAGGTGATTGGGCGCGTTAAAGATACGATGGTTGCCGGAAATGTCTACACAGCTTTAAAACAATTAGTTAAACTGGGTGGCGATGCTGATTGGAATGGTTCTTGCTACACTCCATCTCTAATTGTAGATGGATTATCTATCACCGGCAGAAACCATTAAAAAAAAGAATGATGATCATTCATTCTTTTAACCCTTAACTTTTAACTTTTAACTTCCTATGTCGCCTCCTTTTCTGTCTCAGGGTATTCGTGCATTTTGGCAACCGAGAAGAGGTTTAGCGATCGCAGAAGCTTCTGTCATCGGGGTAGTCGCTGCTTTATCAGCTGTGTTTCTCAAAATTGGAACGGGATGGTTAGGAACATGGCGAGTTCATACCTCCCTCCTTTTACCGGTATGGTTTGTCTTACCTGCAGTTGGGCTTTGCTTTGGGTTTCTAGCTGGCTTTCTTGTGGAAAAGTTTGCTCCGGAAGCATCAGGTGGTGGTATTCCCCAAGTAAAAGCCTCTCTTGCCAATGTGCCAATTGGATTATCTTGGCGGGTGGCGCTCGTTAAGTTACTTAGTGCTATGCTTGCCTTAGGCTCAGGTATAACTTTAGGAAGGCAAGGTCCCACAGTTCATATCGGAGCTGCTTTAGCAGGCGGCATGAGTCGTTTGGTGCCAACTTCCCCAGATCATCGGCGACAAATGATTGCTGCTGGTGCTGGTGCTGGGTTAGCAGCCGCTTTCAATGCCCCAATTGCCGGTGTATTATTTGTGGTAGAGGAGTTACTTCATGATTTATCAGGATTAACTCTTGGTACTGCCATTATTGCCTCCTTCATTGGGGGAGTCGTCTCTCGGTTGTTAGGTGGGCGCAGTTTGCTGCTTAACTTGGAACTAGTAGAGTCTTCTAGCAGTTTTTCCATTCACGAAATCCCCTTCTACCTACTTTTGGGTATTCTCGCAGGTTTACTAGCGGCATTGTTTCATCGTGGTCTGCTTGCCAGTATAGAAGTTTACAAAAAGTTTCATATTAGCTATAAGTGGCGTGTGGCGTTAGCTGGGCTTGTATCAGGCATTATAGTTGCTATTCTACCTGTGTCCTTCCATAATAACACTGGTTTGCGAGAGTTTGTGATTACAGGTGAGGCTAATGCTTCCTTGGCAGCGATCGCCTTTGTCGCTCAGTTTATTCTTACTTTGATTGCTTTTGGTTCAGGCGCACCTGGGGGGTTGTTTGCTCCCAGTTTGATCTTAGGTTCTACCTTGGGCTATCTCATCGGTGTTTGCCAATATCACATTTTAGGTGTAAGTTTCCCCACTACTTATGCTTTAGCGGGAATGGGAGCATTTTTTAGCGCTGTTTCTAAAGTGCCAATTACGGCAATTGTGATTGTGTTTGAGATGACTACAGATTTCAATTTGGTACTACCTTTAATGATTGGCTCTGTGACATCATATCTCATTGCTGACAAGATCATGCCGGGATCGCTGTATGACAGGCTTTTACAATTAAATGGCATTAACATTAAACAACCAGTTCCGGTTGAAGGAATATTAACGAAGTTAACGGCAAAAGAAGTAATGCAACGCCGAGTGGAAACTCTAGAAGTGGAAATGAGTTTGGATGAAGCAATGCAAGCGTTCTCTCGTTCTCATCATCGGGGATTTCCCGTAGTAGAAGATAACAAGTTGGTAGGCATTGTTACTCAAAGCGATTTGCGGAAAATACAAGAGCGCGATTTACCGTCATATGCTCCTTTAAGGGAGATTATGACTCATAGTCCCCTGACCGTAACACCGATCCATTCCCTCAGTAATGTACTTTATTTACTAGATCGCTATCAAATCAGTCGCTTGCCAGTGGTTGAGGGACGAAGATTAATTGGCATCATTACCCGTGCTGACATTATTAGAGCAGAAGCAAACCACCTCAATTGTCAAGATCGACAAACAGGACCGCTACCAGCACCATCTTATGTAGTATATCAAACACAAGCCCCTAGTACTGGTAGAGGCAGATTGTTAGTACCAGTGGCAAATCCAGAAACAGCCGCAACATTATTAGATATGGCAGCTGCTATTGCTCGCGATCGCCACTATGAAATTGAGTGTGTACAAATCATGTCTGTCTCTCACAACAATTCTCCTGCAGAAACACCAGTACGCACAACAAAAAGTCGTCGCTTACTACGACAAGCAGAAGTTTTAGGAAAAAAGTGGAAAATTCCTGTACACACCCAAATTAGAGTTGCTCATGATGTAGCACAAGCAATACTAGAAACAATTAAGGAACGACATATAGACATCATGGTGATGGGTTGGAAGGGTAGCACATCTACCCCAGGTCGTATTTTTGGTGATGTTGTGGATACGATAATTCGCCAAGCTACCTGCGAAGTTGTACTGGTTAAATTAGGCAAGTCTCAATCACCCATACATTCTCCACGTATCCACCCTACACACTTACGTTTTCCTGGTACAAACCACCTCCACATCAAACCTTTGTTTGCAAATCCCTCATCTCCCCTCTCCCCGAATCCCCAATTCAACCGTTGGCTAGTTCCGATGGCTGGGGGACCTAATGCATGGCTGGCAATTAAATTACTCCCTGCTTTGGTGACTTTAGGAAGTAATCCACAAATTCGCATCACTCGAATTTTTAAACCATCAGAATCTGAACCAGATTTGACAGTTTTAGAACAAGCTACCAAACTCCTTATCCGTCATCGTCAGTTGTCTAGTACTGTTATTGCTACCCCACTTAAAGCCGATTCGGTTTCTGATGGTGTGATTAAATTAGTAAAAACGGAACATTATGATGTCGTAATTTTAGGCGCTTCCCGTGAAGGAATGCTGCAACAAGCAATTCAAGGAAATATACCTGAAGCGATCGCCTCTGGTGTAGAAAGTACAGTAATTTTAGTCCGGGGTGCGATCACCAATTGAACCGATACAGACGTTCCCGCGTAGAGAAGTTCCGGCGGAACGTCTCTACAATTATGGGTTAGAACGATTAGACGTGGTAACCACATCACGACGTTCCGCAACATATTCGTTGGTTTTGCGATTTTTACGTCCAAGTAAACCAAACAAACCGAGCAAGCCTAACAAACCCCAATCGCTATCTAAATAATTTCCATCAGTCGCCGGGTTATTTGCTGTACTATCTACTGCGTAACCATCAACAGGAGCGTTAGTTTGCGCAGAGGCAGGCATAATAGCAGGTAAAGAAGCCAAGCTTAAGGCTAAAGCACCAGCACTGAAAATTTTAGTTATTTTGGAGCTTTTCACGTTCAAATCCTCAGTTCATTGCTGTCAGTAATAGTTACAGATTATAAAGTTTTAATACGAAACAACTCAATCTGAAGCTATAAAGCTATATCTTCTTAAAGTTATATTTATGATTTATCGCTACTCATAACAAAATGCTCAGTCTGCATAAAAATAAAATAAAAATGTAATAATTAATAAGAACTAGCAATATTTTTTGACCTCTGTTAAACTTTCGGAATTTATAATTCAAATGATGTATATAATATCACTTCTTAAATATCAGGAAGGGTAGCATCAAAATGAAAGCAAAATTATTTACCAGTGTATTAGCAGCGGGAGCGATCGCCTTAACTAGCATCGCTTTTATCAGTCATTCTAGCTATGCACAAACAACCACGTACTTCTGTGGTTTAAACAAAGACGGCGTACCAACCACTTATGCTAGAACTGCAAATGGAAAAAGAATACCAGTAATTAGCTGGGAAAGAAATTGGAGCAGTAAATATTCTCCGAGAGTTCGTTGTGAAGCAGTTTCATCAAGATTTCAAACTGCCTCTGTTGACCGTGTGCTAAACTACCTTACGACTGGAATTATGAATGGTCAAAAGGTTTTGTGTGCAGCTAGTCGATATGGTGATACTTGTAGCCATCTACTACTTACACTTCGACCAGAAGACAATGCCAGCCAGGTTATTGAAAATCTCCGACAAATGGGTTACACCGCAAGTGGTCCAATCATTCAATCAGAAGATGGGGCTTCTTTAGTTTACGTTGATATCAATCAGTTACTACGAGAAAAACCCGTTGAATCTGAGTAAATATTCTGGTAAATTTAAATTTGCATAATTCCCAATAAGATTTTTTGATACAAAGCGAGACGTAATTATTGGGGGGCAACATGGGAGGGCGAATAAATTCTCAATCGCTGGCATTAATCGCTAGTATAGGCACAGTGTTAATGCTGCCAATACAAGGTCTTAATCTCAGTATTTCTGCTCCCATTTTTGCACGGCAGCAAGTATCTGTATTGTCTCAACGTTTACAAAAACTAGCTCAGTCGATCACAGTCAAAATTATTTCTGGCAACAAGGGCGGTTCGGGAATATTAATTCAAAAAGAAGGTCAAATATATACAGTTTTAACTAGTCATCATGTTATAGAATCTGGAAAACCCAACGTAATTGAGACACCGGACGGGAAAAATTATCCAGCAGAATTGGTGAAGGAAGTCAAATATGACAACAAAGATGTAGTGCTATTACAGTTTCGTGCTACCACCAACTATGCTGTGGCTTCATTAGGCAATTCATCAACTTTAAAAGAAGGTGATGAAGTATTTGCTTCTGGGTTTCCGTTTGAGGATAATTCTTCTGTGTCAAGAGAATTTGTTACCAAAGCTGGACGCATTTCTCTATTATTAGAACGTTCTTTAAAGGGTGGCTACAAAATCGGCTACACTATTGAAGTTGAAAAAGGCATGAGTGGTGGACCTGTACTGAATCGTGAAGGTAAGGTCATTGGTATAAATGGAATCCACGCTCAACCTTTATGGGGCGATCCTTATGTATATGAAGATGGTTCTCAGCCTAATGATGCTTTACGAGAACGGATGCGACGTTCTTCTTGGGGAGTTCCGATTGAAACATTAGCGTATTTAGATCCTCCAATTTTCCCCCCAGAGAATCCCCAACCAAGGAATATAGATTTCAAAAGATCTAATAATTCCACACCTGTGGTATCGTTAATAGACAATATTGCTAAACAAATTACAGTTTTAATTACTTGGCAAAACCGTCATGGCACGGGGGTATTGGTAGCTAAAGAAGGTAATAAATACTATGTTCTCACGGCTGGTCATGTGGTGCGAGGGAAAAAGGAACTGAATGTCGTCACGCCAGATAATCAGCAGTATTCAATAAACATTAGTACGATTAAGACCTGGGAAGGTACAGATTTAGCTCTGCTACAGTTTACTAGCAGTCAAAATTATCAAGTAGCTACCCTAGCAGATTATAACTTGGGCAATGAAGATAGAGTAGTTTTTGTTTCTGGAACACCCGCATCAAAAGAAGCCAATTTACCATCTCATCGTCTGTTTAGTGCTGGATTACTTTACGCAGGAGGAATTGATCGTGCTAAGGATGCGCGTTCTTTTTCTTTTGGTTATGAATTGGTTTATACCAATTTTACAGACAAAGGCATGAGTGGTAGTCCAGTGTTGGATAGCTTAGGTAGAGTAATTGGGATTCACACAGCGGCGGAAGGAGAACCAACTTTAATTAAGCAGAAGATTGGCGAGGCAAAAGAAATCCAACTCGGTTACAGTTTGGGTGTGCCAATTCGTACTTTTCTGGCTTTAGTAGAGCAGGAAAAAACTCCACTCAATTTGAAAAAACATACTACCATACCACCAAAGCTGAGTGAGCCACAGCAAGATCAAATTATTACATCGGCACTTAAACCAGAACCACCAGAACCTAATGCTGATGAATTTGAATGGTTGAATTATGGTAATAAACTATTGCGATCGCAAAAGTATGAAAAAGCTGTAGAAGCCTTTGAGCGAGCAATTGCAATTAAGTCAGACTTGTATCAAGCTTGGTATGCAAAGGGACGCGCACAGCGTCTACAGCAAAAATATCAGGATGCTTTTGTCTCGTTTCAAAAAGCCACGGTACATAATCCAAACTACGATCCTGCTTGGCGAGAGTTAGGAGATACACTGTTCGCTTTGAATCGATATGATGAAGCGCGTCAGGTTTTGGAAAAAGTCATCGAACTCAAGCCAGATGAGTTTATTGCTTATCGAGGTTTATGTAATGTATTAGGCGAATTAGGTAACTACACAAAAGCAATTAAAGCTTGCGATCAAGCAATTAAGCTTAATCCCCAACCTTTACAATACATGTTCAGAGGGGAGATGCTGATGAATATGGGTGATACCACTGAAGCTATACAAGATTTTAACACAGCTTTGCGTCTCCAACCTGATAATCCTTTTGCTTATCGGCAACGGGGTTTGGCAAGAGCTTATGAAGAAAATTACCTCTTGGCACTGGCAGATTTAAACAAAGCTATTAGTCTTCAACCTGACAACGCTTATGCCTATGTTGACCGAGGAATTATCCGCGCTAAGATGGGACAACAAGCGTTTATGCAAGATTTTGACAAAGCACTAACTCTGGAGCCTGACTCTGCCTCTATTTACGATAAACGCGGTTTTGCTCGTTATTATCGACAAGATTACAATGGCGCTGCTGAAGATTATAATGCTGCTATCCGCTTTACTCCTGAATCAGCATATCTTTATTATAAAAAACTTGGCGATGTGCGCACTGCCCAAAAAGACTACAAGGGCGCAATTGAAAATTATACTGCTGCTATCAGTAAAGAGCCAAATTATGCCCCTGCTTATGTTGGTAGAGGAATGGTTCATGCGATTGTCAATAATAAGCAAGGGTTTACTGAAGATTTTCAGACTGCTTTGCGCCTCCAACCCGATAATCCTTGGTTTTATACTAGTCGAGGTAATGGTCAGTTTATTCTGAAGGATCATCAATTAGGAATTCAAGATTACAACAAAGCTATTAGTCTATTTCCTAAATTAGCATATTTATACTACACTCTCCGAGGTAATACTCGTGCTGAACAGAAAGACTACGCAGGAGCAATCGCCGATTACAACGAAGCGATTCGTCTTAAACCAGACTTTTACATAGCTTACAACAATCGTGGTTTGGCACGAATTGCTCAAGAAGGTTTTAAAGGAGAAATTGCGCCAAAAGATCACTCTATTCGCCTTAACTATAACAGTATAACAGTTTTGTATGTTAAACCAGACACACAGGACTCTCAAAAAGATTACAGAGGGGCAATTAGTGATTTTACAGAAGCTATTCGTCTCAAACCAGATTTTACTCTAGCTTACAATAATCGGGGTTTTGCACGTTCTGCCCGCAATGATCATCAAGGTGCGATCGCTGATTATAATGAAGCAATTCGCTTGAATCCCAACAATGCCTTACTTTACCTTAACCGTGGTTGGACGCGGTTACAACAAAAAGATGACAAAGGGGCAATGGAGGATTTTAAAATAGCGATTCGTCTACAGCCAGAGTTAGCAGAAACTCTGAAAAATAAGGGGGTGACACTGAATTAATTAAAGGGATACTCGCCAAATTTTAATCTTACCGTCAGTACTACCACTCGCTAAAGTCTTGCCATTGGGGCTAAAGACGACGGATGTGACTTCTTGAGAATGTCCCTTAAAGGTGCGAATTTCGCGTCTATTTTCTAAATCCCACAGTTTAATGGTATGATCGCTACTGCCACTAGCAAGAGTTTTACCGTCAGAGGCGATCGCTACAGAATTAACCGAATAAGAATGCCCTGTAAATGTGTAAATTTCTTGTCCAGTTGTCACATTCCACAATTTAATTGTGTCATCAGCACTGCTACTAACAAGAATCCCGCCTTCGGGCTGAGTATTTGGGTTAAAAGCAAGAGAACGAATTGGCTTAGAATGTCCCAAGAAAATTCTACTCACTTGCTTGGAGTTTAAATCCCACAGTTTAATTGTGTTGTCTTCTCCACCACTAGCAAGAGTTTGTCCATCGGGACTAAAAGCGACAGATTTAACTGCATCGGAATGTCCGGTTATGGTAGCAATTTCTTTACCAGATGGTAATTCCCACAATTTAATTATGCCGTTAAAACTACCACTGGCAAGCATTTTACCATCAGGACTGATGGCAACGGATTCTACTGAACTGGTATGCCCCGTTAAGGTACGAATAACATTTCTAGTTAATACATTCCACAGTTTGATTGTGTTGTCACCATTACCACTAGCTAGAGTAAAACCATCCGTACTAGTGGCAACCGAATGGATTGAACCTGCATTCCCCTCTAATGTGATAATTTCTTTTCCAGTTGACAAATTCCACAGTTTGAGGGTTGTGTCAAAACTGCCGCTAATTAAGGTAATACTATTGGCATTAGAACTGATAGCAATGGATGTTACTAGGTTAGAATGCCCAGTCAGAGTTTTAACTAAGAAAGAATTTTTTTCTTGTAAAGGGTATAAGGGCTGAGGATGATTCACGTAAATGACTCCCCCAAATCCGATTAAAATTATGGCAGCACCCATCAAAATTCTTTTTCTGAGAATAGATGGCGTTGGGGAAAGTATAATCGGTGGCAGATATGTCAAATCTTTAATGACTTCATCTGCTGACTGATAACGTTCTTTAATCTGTTTACTAAGTAACTTATCAATTACAGAAGCCAATTCATCACTAATCGGAGTTTTTAAATATTGCCGCCAATAAGTAACCCAGCTATAGCCATTTTCTGACCATAATGTACTAGGTGATACATTTGTTAATAAATGAAAACACGTAGCACCTAAACCATACAAATCACTTGCTGCATAGGCTACACCATTTTGCATTTGTTCTAGAGGGCTATATCCATGAGTGCCAATTGTTGTTCCTGGTTTCGCCCTTACTGTTGCAGTTAATTGCTTCGATGCGCCAAAATCTATCAGTACTAGATCTCCTTCAGTTGCTCTTTTTACGCCTCGTTGTGGAGCTCTACGCATGATATTTTGTGGCTTGATGTCCCGATGAATTACCCCGCGATCATGGATAAACTTCAGAACAGATAGCAATTTGAGCAAAACTTCCCGAATTTCTGTTTCGCTATACTTTAAACGCTGTTGCAACTCCTTGCGCAAATTTTGCCCATCGATAAATTCTTGCACTAGATACAAATAGTTATCTTGCTCAAAGTAAGCCAATAAGGTAGGAATTTGGGGGTGTTTGCCCAACTCCTGTAGTCGCTCAGCCTCTCGTTTGAACGACTCAATTGCTTTATTGAGAGCATATGTTCCCTGAACTTTTGGTGCCAATTGCTTGACAACACAACGTTCATTCAACTTATCTACGTCTAGAGCTAGGTAAGTTCTGCTAAATCCACCCTCATTTGAAAGTACCTTAGTAACATGATAGCGACCTCGTAAAAGTGGGGTTAGTTGATTACCACACTTCTGGCAATAAAGTTTCCCATCAGGATTGAGGGGATGAGAGCAATCGGGGTTGAGGCAGCAGATCATCGTCTTGCAAGCATGACTGTGCTGATATATATCATATCGCCTAGAAAATTTTGCTTGGTAATTTCTTTAAATTTCTCATTACTGAGCAGCTAAGATACCTTCACTAATCTTCTCAGGCTAACCAATTCTCTAATTCTAAATTAGGAATATTGATAAAATCTTTAGTGGCAATACAAATATTACTATCTAGTAGATACACAAGCGTTTATAATGTACTTTCATGTTTTTGTTTTTCAATATCTGCCTTGCGTTCTCTATCTAGTTCTTCGCCAATTTTTACCCACTCTTGTCTATCTTCCAAAGAAATTGCAAATAACTCCTTCAGCTTTTGATGCCGTTCTTCTTCATTAATTAGTTGAGCATCTAGAATTTCAATTAATACTTCTTGAGCATCAGGAATGTTAAGCTCTTCTGATAATTCTATAGTTTTGCCACGTTTTATTCCTTTAATTTTCATTTTTCCTCCATAAGTGAGTAGAAAATTGTTCGTTTTATCCCTTGCACATTTTACCTTTTTACACTGACATTGGGCAAGTTTTAATAGTCTTGTCAAAACTACTGATGATTTCTCCTGCTCATCTGTTTTTTATGCTTTATTTTTTAAGTATAAAATATTACTTTAAATATTTCAGTAATAATAAACCGAACGATGTTACAAAACGTAAATATCCTTAAAACCCTAATTATAAAAAATGACAAAGGACAAAAGACGATCCTTACTATAGCAATCCTAAATCATTCGTGAGCAAACTAGAATCCCGCTTTCGCCAAGAAAGCGGGATTCTGAGGGTTTCGATGTTCGCAAATCAAATAGGATTGTGATTGTTAAATTTATTTGTGCCAAGCTAATTATACAGATAATACTATACAGATGATTTAAGTATTAAAATTAAGACAATAATCTGGATTAATTGAGAAATTGCTCTGCGAACACAAACCATGCACAATCCACACGAATTACAGAATACACAGACCAGTTTAGAGCTTTTTCATGTTCAAACTAATACTTCTTTTGAGCTACAATCGAATTTTACTATCATTCGTTTGGGTAAACCAAAAGATCAATTTATACCAGATATCAATGTGGCAAATTTACCAAATGCCGATTTTGTCTCTCGCCTTCATGCAGAAATTTATGTAAAATTAAATACTTATTATATTGTAGATTTAAGTAGTTCTAATGGTACGTATCTGAATAACATCAAGTTAGAGCCAAGAAAACCTTACCCACTGCAGTTCGGTGATAAAATAGACTTGGGTCATGGAAGTAAGGTAACGTTTTTATTTATACGTAAAGAAATTATAGTTCCAGAATTCGATACCCAACTGAATCATCCACCTACAGTAATTCAAATTGAACTTGTTCCTGTAAAACAAGGTCCTTTTGAATATCTGAATAAACTTTTCAGGTTACTCAGCAAAATCTGGAAAAATATTTGGCGATCGCTCAAGAAATTACTAAGATTTTAATCTTACCAAAATTTTTTAGCCTCCTGGGCGATTTACACAAATCATTCAGACATTCGCCAAATCTTGATGGTTTTGTCAAAACCACTACTCGCTAAAGTTTTCCCATCGGGGCTGAAGGCGACAGACCAAACTCGGCTAGCATGACCTTTGAGTGTGGAGATTTCTCTAGCTGTATTTAAATTCCACAGTTTTACACTTTTGTCCCAACTTGTACTAGCTAGGATGTTGCCATTAGGGCTATAAGCAATCGAGCCAATTCGATTAGTATGACCTGTGAGAGTAAGAATTTCTACTTTTGTTGATAGTTTCCACAGTTTAATCGTTTGATCCCAACTTCCACTAGCTAAAGTTTTCCCGTCTGGACTGAAAGCTAAGGAATTGACAGTATCAGAATGTCCGCTGAGAGTATCAATTTCTCTGCCTGTGGTTAAATTCCATAATTGGATGGAATGGTCAAAATAATTACTACTAGCAAGTGTATTTCCATCAGGACTGATAGCTATAGAGATTACTAAGTCCTCTTCTCCCTTCAGAGTACGAATCTCCTTTCCCATATCTACATTCCAAATTTTAACTGTCTGATCCCAGCTACCACTCGCTAAAGTTTTACCATCTGGACTCCATGCGATCGCTCCTACTGAGGCTAAATGTCCTTTCAAAGTGTGGATTGGTTGTCCCGTTGCTAGATTCCATAATTTGATTGTTTTATCAGTACTACTACTAGCAAGAGTCTGTCCATCTGGACTAATAGCTACTGAATTAACCCAGTCAGAATGACCTGTCAGAGTGCGGATTTCCAGTCCTGTGGAAAGATTCCACAATTTGATTGTTTTGTCACTACTAACACTAGCAAGAGTATTTCCGTCTGGGCTAATCGCGATCGCCAACACAGCATCAGAATGTCCCACAAGAGTGAAGGCAGGAGCAAAATTTATCCTGGGTGTTTTTGACGGCTGAGTGGCAGAAGAAGATACACTGCTTGTAGACAAAGATTGCAAGTACCATCCTCCCAACGCCATTAGAGTAAGTGCTGCAACCGTTACAGCGGTTCTTATTCTAGTATTCGACAAAGTAGACCGCATAGAAAAAACAATTTTATTTTCCGATCTTGTTACATTGATAAAAATAGAACATCTAACTTTTGTGTGAATAAAGTTAGTTACTAATAGACGCAAAACAATTCCGGACGTTTTCTCTAATTTTTAATGTATTTTTTTTACAATTTAATTAAATTTTTTTTTAATTAAATTATGTAACTATTATTTAATTTTTGAGATACATGTAGGCAGGGCGATGCCGCACCTACAGATACGTAGCATTAGGCGTTAACAGTAATGCACCAAAAATAACTCTAAAGAGATAAGTGCCAAATCTTAACAGTGTGATCTTCGCTACTACTAATTAAAGTAAAGCCATCAGGACTAAAACTGATAGATTGAACTGGGTAAGAATGACCTGTTAGTGTACGAATGAGTTTTCCTGTTGCTAAATCCCACAATTTAATTGTTTGATCAGAACTGCCACTAGCAAGAGTTTTTCCATCAGGGCTAATAGCAATAGATGTTACCTTGTCAGAATGTCCTATTAATGTGTTGAGGAGTTCCCCAGTTGCCAAATTCCACAGTTTAATTGTTTTGTCAAAACTAGCACTGGCAAGAATTTGTCCATTAGAACTAACAGTAACAAAGCTTACTTTATCCGAATGCCCTGTTAATGTACGAATATGTTGTCCAGTTGTTAAATTCCATAGTCTAATTGTTTGGTCAAAACTACCACTGGCAAGAGTTTTTCCATCAGGAGTAATAGCAACAGAGTGAACTGCAAATGAGTGTCCAAAAAGAGTACGAACTTGACCAGTTGTGAGATTCCACAGTTTAATAGTGTGATCATCATTACCAGTCGCCAGAACTTTACCATCCTTGCTCAAGGCAAAAGCATGAAACCTTGGAGAAATTTCTCTCAGGGAACGAATTTCTTGTCCAGTTCCCAGATTCCACAGTTTGATAGTTTTATCTTCACTACCACTCACCAAAGTTTGCCCATTTGAGCTAATAGCAAGGACATTAATTCTGCTATCGTGACCGTTGAATGTACATATTTCTTGTCCTGTGACTAGGCTCCACAATTTAATTGTGTTATCATTACCGCTGACAATAGTCTTGGCATCTGGACTGATGGCAATAGATACAGGTAAATTACGTCCCTTAATAGTGTTAGCTAAAGAGAACTCTTCTAGGGGAAACTTGGAAGAAAAACTGATGGGGCTATTTTTTATCGGAGTGGCTTGAGAAGTAACTTGTTTTAAATGACGTTGTTGATACCAATATTCTCCTGTACCTAATAACGCGATTGCACTACCTAATAAAATAAAATTTTTAACATTGACACGTCTTGATAAAGAGGGTGGCAAAGTTGATGGCACCACAGTAGATGATATAGTACTTACCACTGAGATTGGCAGTTGTGGCAGTGATGTTAAATCTCTCATTACCTCATCAGCAGATTGGTAGCGATGCTGGATACTTTTTTTCAGAAGTTTGTCAAGTATCTGAGCCAGTTCATTATCAACTGGGTTGCTCAAATATTGCCACCAACTTCCCACCCAACCATAGCCATTTTCCATCCAGAGATGATAAGGAGAAACTCCACTTAACAAATGAAAGCAGGTAGCACCTAAACTGAACAAATCACTGGCTGGGTAAGCTGCACCATCTCGTATTTGTTCAATGGGGGAATAACCATGAGAACCAATAGTCGTTCCTGTTTTCATTTGTACTTTTGCTGTTAACTGTTTTGCAGAGCCGAAATCAATCAAAACTAAATCTGAGTCTACTTCTTTTGAAAAGCGTGAAGATTTAGCCCCCTTTTTTAAGGGGGGTTGGGGGGTTCTGCGCATAATGTTTTGCGGCTTAATATCCCTGTGTATAATTCCACGCTCATGGATAAATTTAAGGACGGGTAATAAACTCTGCAAAAGTTCGACAATTTCTTTACTACTGTAAACTTTTTTTTGTTGCAACTCTTTTAATAAGTTTTGCCCATCAATAAACTGCTGTACTAAATATAAATAATTGTCTTGCTCAAAGAAAGCGTGGAGAGTAGGAATTTGGGGATGTTCTCCAAGTTTTTGTAGTTGTGTTGCCTCTTTTTTAAACAACTCTATTGCCTTACTCAGCACCCAATTTCCTTGAAACTTTGGTGCTAACTGTTTAATTACACAACGTTCATTTAGCTTATCTGTATCGGATGCTAAATAAGTTCTACCAAATCCACCTTCACTAGAAAGTACTCCAATGACACGAAAGCGGTTTCTCAGCAATGGTACAAGTGGATTACCACAGGTAGAACAATTATTTCCATGAGAATTTAAGGGACTGGGGCAATCAGGATTGAGACAGCATATCATCTAGATCATTTACTCTATAGCACGGTTGCGTAACAAATTATCCTCATACATAATAATTTCTTTTTTCAAAGAAATTATGCTCCCCATTATATAAAATTTCAAGGAAAAAAATGTTTTATTTGCGAGAATTTAACTTTTTTCTCCACTCTCTAATAGCATTTGCATTCCTAGCTACAGGTGATTCGTATTCTTGAACACTTATTTTTTTAGAGTTGTTATTGAGCTTTTGAGTGGTAAGACAATTAGTCAAACTAGGTAAATAAGATTCCATTTTCAAAGCCCATAGTACATCTTCAACAGACTTAAAACGTTCTTCTAAAGAAATGTGAAGCATTTTACTGAGAATACTGGCAAAATTTTCACTTATCTCTACTTCTTTTCGCCAACAAATCTCGCCTGTGTTGGGATCGCTATCAAATTCTAGAGGAGCTTTTTTGGTCAACAGATAAAGACATGTTACAGCGATCGCATAAATATCGCTAGCATAAACGGGACGTAGACAAAACTGTTCTGGGGGAGCAAAGCCCATTGTACCGACAAAGTTGGTGCTAGCAGTTTTTTCCGTTGGAGTTTGACTAGCTTTAACTAATTCGTCTTTGACTGCACCAAAATCAATTAGCACTAACCGCCCATCATCTTGACAGCGCAGCAAATTTTGGGGCTTAATGTCGCGATGAATCACACGATTTTGATGAACATACTGCAATACTGACAGCAGTTCTCGTAAAAACTGTTTCACCTCGCCTTCGCTTTTCGTTCCGGTTCGCCTGATTTCTTGTGCTAAAGTTAAACCCTTGACATATTCTTGGACTAAATAAAAGTCTCCCTTGACTTCAAAGTAGTCCAAAAGCATAGGAATTTGAGAGTGATTACCCAATTGAGCTAAAGTTTTTGCCTCTTTCTCAAAGCGTGAGCAGGCGCGTTCCCAGCTTTTGGGATTAGTAGCCTTTGGGCAAAGCTGTTTAATCACACATAAAGGATTTCCCGGCAGTATCATATCTCTGGCTAAAAATGTGACTCCAAAACCTCCTCTGCCCAAAATCTGCAGTACATTATATCTTCCCTGAAATAGTTGTCCAGAAGATATTTGCTCAAACTTAGTTTGTCCTGGCATCTTTGGGTGAGTTGAGTTGGAAAGGTTCATCAGATCACATTTAGACCTTAGTAATATTATGTTTCCAATTTAACTACAAACAGATTTTTAGGCTAGTACTGTTACGGAATATTTGCAAAATCCTCTACAGACGCCCCGCCGGGGCGTCTGTACCTAAGGAACCTCAATAGGAATCAAAGCATTTTCCGGTAGGTAATTACAGAAACGCCCTTCATCAGCAAGTACCAAAATCAAGCGGAGGGAATAATCTGGCGGAACTTGTAAATCTGCCCAAGGCACAGCTAACTCTAAACAATTATCTAAAGCTACTTGAGCACGACTAACACGGGGAAACCATTGGTAATGTTCCCCAGCTTCGCGGAATTGAATCGATTGTGTGAGCAAATTAATCTCGAGCTGGTGATGGAACATATAATTCATTGGTGCTGTATCTGGCACTTCTGCCAAAGGAACAGGGCTGTTGTGCATTGTCTTGTCTGGGTAAAACCACAGCAAATTTAGTTCTGGTGGTAAATCCCGCCCTGGTTGAACTCCTGTTTTCAAATCTACCCGAAGATAAAAATTGAGGTGATCCACTCCGTACCACAGTCGTTGGATGGCACTACTACTATGCATTGTTCCTCTAGCACCACCTACTTCTAAGCGTCCGGCTTTATCCCAATCTTGTTCATCACCTTTACCATCAATTACCGGATGAATAAAGCTTTGTGGTCGATAATCTGCTTTTACTTCATGAGCTTCTACGGGTTGTCGGATATAAGGTGGAACTGGTTCATTCAATGCCCGATATATACCATATAAATGTTCGCGGAACAACTGGTCGAAGATGGCATCTTGATTGGAAGAATGTCCTTCACCAAACCACCAAAACCAGTCCGAACCTTCTGCTGCATACAATGCTTCCCAAGCTTGCGGATTGTTTTCTTCAGTTGCTTCTGGATGAGACGCTAATACTTCCCTGGCTTTTGTCAAGTAGTCCCAAGCACGATTTTTTGCCGGATCGCCAATCCAGGTGGTGAAGCTTCCATCTACCCAAGAACCGCTGTGGAGTTGTTCTCCGGGAATTGTTGCTGTAGCTGGAAACTGTTCGAGAAATTCTGAGACTGTGACAAGTTTTAGGTGCGGTTCTAACTCTAGGGTTTGATATAAAGCTTCTAAAAAGGGTTTACCATCTTGGGGATAAAATTCCCAGCAATTCTCTCCATCTAAAGCGATGGTTACTAACCAAGGTTGTTCGGGATCTTGGTTGCGCTGCATCCGTTGAATCGCCTGTAAGTGTCCGACTAAATCTGCTGCTGCTTTTTTTGCAGGCATGGAACTGTAGGTAAAACCGATTAAGTCTGATAATCTATGATCGCGAAATACGATCGCCAAATCACCTGAATCAGTTTGCAACCGATATGGTTTGTACAGTACCTCTGGTTCTTGGACATTCCCTGCTCCATCGCGATGAAAAAAGTGTTTCAGCGTCCATCCCAACACTGCTTCATCTGAGCAAATCCACTTAAATCCTTGTTTGATAATATACGGTAGTATCTCTGGACTAACTGACTGTTCTGATGGCCATAAACCTCGTGGTGTTTGCCCAAATCTATCTATATATAAATCCCATGCTTTTTGTAAATGCCGGGGAATATCTTCTGCCCACTGAAATCTGTGCTGAGGCAATGTCATATTTGGTACAGCTACTCTTCCGGAATTAGTATCTGCAAGTAAAGGTAAAATTGGGTGAGTGTAGGGCGTGGTTGTCACCTCAAGTTGCCCTGTTTGCTGCATTTTCCGGTGTTGTGGGATGATTTTACTGATGATTTCTCTTTGTTTAGAGTAAATGCGCTGGCGATCGCTCAAAGTAAAATTTTTCCCCTGCTGTAACCATGTAGCAATTTCCGGATCATCCCAAAACAGGGGATCAATCCATGCCAAATTGTGCCAAGCTAGTAAATCGCTGTAATCTTGCAATTGCCAAGAATCCAAACACCAAGCGTGTCCTTTCTCCTGTCGCTGTTGGTACAACTGAGCATAACGAGGGTGGGGATCGATCAAAGTGTGGTGATTGGCATCAAAAAAGTGTTGTATGATGAATTCGCGCTGCGCTCTGGTCAGTTGTTCTGTTGGTGTTAAAGTAACTTCCAAGTAAGGATCAAAAGCCGTACCAGCAACGTAATCTTCTAACTGCAATATCAACGATGGAACCAAATTAACCGTTTGGTGTAACTTCGGATACCGTTCTAAAAGCAGGATTAAATCCAGATAATCTTTGGTACCATGCAATCTTACCCAAGGTAAACGGTACTGCTGAGACTTTAATTCAGAAGTGGGGCTAGGAGATTTGTAGAGTGGCTGATGTTGATGCCATATGAAGGCGACGTATAAAGGATGAGGCATAGATGTAATTGGGGAATGGGGAATGGGGGATTGCTGATTGTGAGCCAGCGCTGCAGGCGGGTTTCCCGCCGTAGGCGACTGGCGAACCCGAAGGGTTAATTGTTATTAGCCATTAGCCATTAACCATTAACCATTATCCCTTCCCGATGCCCTATTCCCTAGTTCTTAGATAACTTGTTCAACTTCGGCAATTTCTGGAATCATTTCCCGTAAGCGACGCTCAAGTCCCATTCTTAAAGTCATTGTGGAACTAGGGCAAGAACCACAAGCACCTTGCAAACGTAATTTGACAACAGGACCATCTAGTTCTACCAGTTCCACATTACCACCATCAGACATGAGGTAAGGACGCATTTCATCCAAAACTGTCTCGACATTCTGCGCTGTTAGTTCCATAGGTTCCTCTTTGGGCTAGAAAACTTTTATTTTCAACTTTTATTAACTCGATCCTAGACTAATTACCCCGTTCTTGATTCTGACTTTTGACAAATGGTTAAACAGTGGCTGGTTCTAGTAACCTAATATTAAAGTAGCTAAACTCAGTTGTGTTAGGGGTGTCATTTTGATACTCTCGTAGAACCTGCTTACTCACCACGTAATAGTCACCCACTTTTTCATAAGTATCTTCAAATTTAATGATACTAGTAACCTCATTAGTTTTTGCGTTGTGGAAGACAGCATCGTAGCGAGTTGCAACGTAGCCAGAACCAGTATCCATGATTTCGTGAGTATCAATTACAAACGCCATACGACCCATTACTCGACGTACTTGACAAATTAACGTGTCTCGGATTTTATAATTAGAACCCATTGAGTCACCCTTGACTTGAATTTCTACTGCTCCAGTGTCATCTGTTGCTAATACGGTAAACTCTAAGTTGCCATGAGACTGCTCAAAAGGAATGCGTTGACGATGGGTTATGATATCTCGTAACTGAGTATAAATACCTTCATGTACTTGTTCATCTCCAACACCGGAAACCTCTACACTCAAATCACGGTTAATACGAATTTTTCCTCTATAAACTTCTGTACCTTGCACCAGTTGCACATCTGCACTATAACCGGGAAAGTTTTCATCCCAAGTGTAACGACTTTCGTAAGCGGTTTGGAATAACTCGCGTGCTGTCATACAATCACTTTGAGTTCACTTTTCCTAGTTTAGTCCACAGTAGGGGCAAAGGCATTGCCATACCCCTACTCAGGGCAATTAGTTTCTGAAGTTGAAACCATAACTGGTTGTTGATAAAGTGGTACGGTGAAGGTGACTGTTGAACCGAGTCCTTCACCCAAACTGTAAAAATTAACTTCTCCGCCCATTGCTTCTACTAGTTTTTGGGATATAGCCAATCCTAAGCCCGTACCGCCATACTGGCGAGTGCGAGAACTATCGACTTGAGAGAACAATTGAAACAATTTGTCTTGTTTGTCTAGGGAAACACCAATGCCAGTGTCAGCAACACGTACTCTCACCATACCAGGAAATTGCTGGTCTTGAAATATTACTTTCTTGCGTACCACATCAGCAGTGACGGTTACCCCGCCTTCGTGAGTAAATTTAATTGCATTACCAAGTAGATTCAGCATCACTTGCTTTAGGCGTTGGTAGTCACCGTAGATCATGATTTCATCACAAGTATCAGGCATTTGCATCCCAAAGCTGAGATTTCTTTGTTCTGCCTGAATGCGCATGAAATTTTCCACATCACTAAATAGCTCATCCAGTTTTATGGAGCGCAACTCTAGCTCCATTTTGTCAGCTTCAATTCTGGCGATATCTAAAATGTCATTAATAATGTCAAGTAGATATAGTGAAGATTTGTGAGCTTCTTGAAGAAATTGTGTTTGTTCTTCTGGATCGTCTGCCATTCCCTCCAAAATCAGCTTTAAAAAGCCGATAATGCCGTTAAGTGGCGTGCGGAGTTCATGAGTGACGTTGGCAAGAAACTCACGAATACGACGGGTTGCTTCTTCAGCTTGTTGACTTGCTGCTTCTAGTTCTCTATAGAGAGTAGCATGAGCTATGGCTGTTCCTAGCTGATCTGCTACATCTTTTGCTAGTTCTAGTTCATCTGCTGTAATTCCAGCACATTGGTTAGAGATAGTAACACAGATCAATCCATTGGGTTGATCTTGGTAACAAGTAGCAACCAACAACATTCTCTGCTGCTCAAATTGAGGCAGTTGAGGGTTTTCGACTACAATTGGTTCTAAGGTTGACAATGCACAGCTAAAACCAGGCACTTGAGCTAGATCGATTTCTAAGCCAAGCATTGAGTCAACTACTGTTGGACGATGATACTCTGCTATCACCTGCACTTTTGTGCTAGCGGGTTGATAAGGACAGATAATACAACGCTCTATTTCTAAAGCTTGCCCCAAAGAATCTACTGTTTGTTGCCAGATAATATCTAGGTCTAGTGTACGTCTAATATTTCTGGTAATTTGGTTAACTAGTTTCTGGTGTTGCTGCGATCGCAAAGCTAGCTGCTGTTGTGTCGGTTGAGGAGCAGCTACCTTTTTTGACGATTCACTTTCGACTTGCAGCAGCCTTCCCATCACCAAAACTGTTGTTGCAGCACTCCCCAATCTCGGTAGAATTGGAGTAATAGTTAAATCCCATTCATACAAATGGCGATGATAGCTAAACCAGCACTGATACCTTTGTGGTGTGAGATTTTTTAAAATTCGCTGCAAAAATTCCAAGTATCCAATTTTGTCTACTGGAGCAAAGGTTTCCTGGCTTGCTTCAATTACTATTTCCTCAGATTTTTGCCAATAAAACGTTAGGTAACGCCCTGTCGCATCTTGTGTGTACACCAACTCGGCTCCTATCTTTGCCAAGGAGCCATTAGTGTTACTGGTAATCGCTTCCTGATTCTTTGATAAATTTGGCAGTTGGGAATTAGCAGTAATACTCATGTCTCGAGTTGGATAAATAAATAGCGACTAAAAAATCTTTGCTTGAGCTGCATCAAGTTTGGCATAAATTCTTACAGCCTTAGCAATCTTATTCAGGAATTATTGGCATTTTTTGGTTATTTTCAGGTTAATGAGAAAAAATTTAACAATTCTTAATCATTCCATTCACCCCGAGGCGGTAAAGGTTTGCGATAAGGTGTGCGCGTCAATTCGTCATCTCTTGGGGTGTCACCTCTCAACCATTGACGAATCGCTACCTCGATCACTTTACTAGGGTCATTAGTTAAATGCTGAATTTGTTCTAGCAATTCCGCATCCAAACGAACGGCAATTTCTACCTTATCGGGTTGTCTTAGCTCCGCTTCGGTAGCTTTCTCTTTCATATTCATATGGTAATATACTCAGAAACGTTTTGGACAAAGGCTTTGTTAAGTGGCTTGACTCACACAACCGGGCTGCCATAGACAAACCACATATGGTGTCTGTAATACCACTTCTTGATGTTATTGTACGCCTCTATTGCACGAATACCAGCAGCCATTGTTTTATATCATTTACTCCTTCACTCTCCCACTCCCTACTCTGGCAAATAAAGCATTAAAATACGTTAAGTATATTGTTTTTTTCATCTTGACGGCTGAATACAGCAAAAAAGTATATGACTGACGTTCCCGCAGCTCGCATTCGCAATTTTTGTATTATTGCTCACATTGACCACGGGAAATCCACTCTCGCTGACCGCTTGCTGCAAGTCACTGGTACAGTAGAGCAGCGGCAGATGAAGGAACAGTTTCTCGACAACATGGATCTGGAACGGGAGCGAGGTATTACTATTAAGCTACAAGCTGCCCGAATGAATTATACGGCAAAAAATGGGCAACAATATGTACTTAATTTAATAGATACTCCAGGGCATGTGGATTTTTCGTATGAGGTATCCCGTAGTCTTGCCGCTTGTGAAGGCGCATTATTGGTAGTAGACGCCTCTCAAGGTGTAGAAGCACAAACCTTGGCAAATGTATATTTAGCTTTAGAGCATAATCTAGAAATTATCCCGGTTCTGAATAAAATTGATTTGCCAGGGGCAGAGCCCGATAGAGTGGTTGGCGAAATCGAAGAAATTATTGGTTTAGATTGTAGTGGCGCAATTTTGGCTTCGGCTAAAGAAGGGATTGGGATTGACGAAATTTTAGAATCAATTGTAGAGCGTGTACCACCGCCACGTAATACGGTAAGTGAGCCATTACGAGCGTTAATTTTTGACAGTTACTATGATAGTTACCGGGGAGTGATTGTGTATTTCCGGGTGATGGATGGGACTGTAAAAAAAGGCGATCGCGTCTACTTGATGGCGTCTGGTAAAGAATACGAAATTGACGAATTAGGCGTACTTTCACCGACCCAAAAGCAAGTAGACGAACTGCACGCCGGAGAAGTAGGCTATTTATCAGCGGCAATTAGAGCTGTAGCTGATGCTAGGGTAGGAGACACAATTACCCTAACTGCCAAAAAAGCAGCAGAACCTTTACCTGGTTACACCGAAGCAAACCCGATGGTTTTTTGCGGGATGTTCCCCATTGATGCCGATCAATTTGAAGACTTACGGGAAGCCTTAGAAAAGCTTAGACTCAACGATGCAGCCCTACATTATGAACCCGAAACTTCCAGCGCTATGGGCTTTGGCTTCCGTTGTGGCTTCTTAGGTTTGCTACACATGGAAATTGTCCAAGAACGTTTGGAACGTGAGTACAATTTAGATTTAATTATTACAGCCCCATCAGTAGTTTACCAGGTAACAACCAACAAAGGTGAGGTACTCTACATTGACAACCCCAGCCACTTACCTTCTCCTAATGATCGCGAAAAAATAGAAGAACCCTATGTTCAGGTAGATATGATTACGCCGGAAACTTATGTCGGCACTTTAATGGAGTTGGCGCAAAATCGGCGGGGTGTGTTTAAGGACATGAAATATCTCACCCAAGGACGCACTACACTTACTTATGAGTTACCACTGGCAGAAGTTGTCACCGACTTTTTCGATCAGATGAAGTCGCGATCGCGAGGTTATGCCAGTATGGAATATCACCTAATTGGCTACCGAGAAAATCCCCTAGTTAAGCTAGATATCATGATCAATGGCGATCCAGTCGATTCTTTGGCAATGATAGTCCACCGGGATAAAGCATACAACGTTGGGCGATCGATGGCAGAAAAACTCAAAGAACTGATTCCCCGTCATCAATTCAAAGTACCAATTCAAGCCTCCATTGGTAGCAAAGTCATCGCCAGCGAACATATACCCGCATTACGTAAAGACGTACTTGCCAAGTGCTACGGCGGTGACATTAGCCGTAAGAAGAAACTGTTGCAGAAACAAGCAAAAGGTAAAAAGCGGATGAAATCAGTAGGTACAGTAGATGTTCCCCAAGAAGCATTTATGGCAGTACTCCGCTTAGATCAAGAATAAATTATATTATCATCGTAGAGACGCCCCGGTGGGGCGTCTCTCCACCAGTATCCAACAAACATTTTTTGAAACAGTAGAGTTAACCAGATCCCCGAATTCTTAAAGAAGTCGGGGATCTTATTGTATGACTTCATCCCTCTGTAGGTAGAAGTATTATACGTGTTTGGTATTTTTACATATTACCTTTTTGATCTTAACTCAGCCCACTGATACAGCCGAGTCAGCATTTAAAGCTGTTTCTTAAGGTTGAAGTTGAGATGATATTTGAATCGATATATTGAGCATAAGCGTTGATCCCCAATGTTTTTTAATCAAAGGTAATTATGCTTAAACCTCAATTACATTTGTATCACATTGTTAACAAAACAATTGCCAAATATAACACAAAGCTAAAGAGATTATAAAGTTAACTTTTTCCTTGGGATCGCTAAAACATATATAAAATCAAGGTTTTTGCGTTGATCCCGTATTTCTAAGTAGAAGCACAATGAAAGATGAAAACCAGCCTGAAACGGCAATCAATATGAAACACATTAAATCGTTAACTTCTGCCTGTAGATATTGTCGTTATTACCAGCCAGAGGGACGTCGTGGAGGGGTTTGCCAACAACTGGGAGCGCCAGTACAAGCAAATTGGAAAGCTTGCTCATTGGCACTTCCACCATTTGCACCCTCATGGGAAAGTTTGGAAGATGTTTGGAGTTTGCCCGATGCAACACCGCTAGCAGTTTCAGGTTTAAATAAACCCGCACTAGCTACTTTTGAGCAAACACCTGCTTGCTCTTCCCAACAACAGGAACTTCAGGTTTTAACAAAATAGTTCTATGTAAAAACAGAAAAATATAAATCGCCCAAACACTATTTTGGTGTGATTCTCAGCAATGTCAATACCAAATATAGCAATCCTCAATTGAGAAACCCGGTTTCTCCAAGAAACCGGGTTTCTGAGCGCTTTATAAACCAAATAAGATTCTATGGCAGCCAAGGAAAAGAGCGAAAATTAGGTGGACGCTTTTCTAAAAACGCCTGTTTTCCTTCCGCTCCTTCTTGTGTCATGTAATAAAGTAAAGTTGCATTTCCAGCAAGTTCTTGTAAACCAACTTGTCCGTCACAGTCAGCGTTAAATGCAGCTTTTAAACAGCGAATGGCAATGGGACTTTTTTCTAAAATTTCTTGCGCCCAACTGATACCTTCTGCTTCTAGTTGTTCCACTGGAACAACACTATTAACTAAGCCCATTTCTAAAGCTTGTTGAGCATTATACTGGCGACAAAGAAACCAAATTTCTCGTGCCTTTTTCTGTCCAACAATGCGGGCAAGATAACTAGCACCAAATCCACCATCGAAACTACCCACTTTGGGACCAGTTTGTCCGAAAATGGCATTATCGGCGGCAATTGTAAGGTCACAAATTAAGTGTAAGACGTGTCCACCACCGATCGCATACCCAGCCACAAGCGCAATTACAACTTTTGGAATAGAACGAATTAGACGTTGTAAATCCAGCACATTCAAGCGAGGGACACCATCATCGTCCACATAACCCGCGTGTCCCCTTACACTTTGATCGCCTCCGGAGCAGAAGGCATATTTCCCATCAGTATGTGGTCCAGATCCAGTAAATAATACAACACCTATTGTAGGATCTTCACGAGCATCACAGAAAGCATCATACAGTTCAAATACAGTTTTGGGACGAAAAGCATTGCGTTTGTGGGGACGGTTGATAGTGATTTTGGCAATACCATCAGCTTTGTGATACAAAATATCTTCGTAAGTTTTCGCAGTTTGCCAGTCAATTTGCATAGTGATGAAATTTTCAAATGTCAGAATTCTATCGTAAGGAAGGCAATGTCTAACCTAGTAGCTGTGCCAAGATTGCGGTATGAGTGTGGAAATTCCCGATGGCAAAGACAGAAACTACAGAAACTACAGAAGAAACTACAGAAATTAATCAAATAGCACCAGACAATCCCTTAGTTGAGCCGCAACAGGATCGACTGGGATATGCACCCTTTGCCCAGCATCTGGCGGAGAGTATTTGCAACATGAGCGTTGCTGAAGGGTTCGTAATGGCAGTGTACGGTTCTTGGGGTTCAGGCAAATCCACACTAATGAACTTTATAGTTCATTATCTAAAACAAAAGCCAGAAGAAGAGCAACCAATTGTTGTTCCCTTCAATCCCTGGTTGTTTTCTGGATACCAAGATATCACGCGGCGCTTTTTTGACCAATTACAAAATGTTCTTACCAAAGAAACATATGTGTCGAAAGGCATTAGAGAGAGAATATCTGATTTTGCTAAAGTTGTTGCGGAAATTCCTCTGCCTTACGCTCAAGTTGGCAGGGCAGTAGCAACAGCATTTGATGATAAACAAAAGGAAGCTTCTGAGTTAAAAGAAGAAGTCGAAGTTACATTAACTCGGCAGGATAGGAGAATATTAGTAGCAATTGACGACATTGATAGACTTGATGCTGATGATATCAAGCAGCTATTTCGCCTCCTCAAAGCAATTCCGAATTTTACTAACGTTGTCTATCTCTTAGTTTTTGATCAACAAGCAGTCTTCAAAGCACTTAAAGACGTTCAGGGGGAATCAGCAGAAGCCTACCTTGACAAAATTGTTCAAGTTGCTTTTAAGTTACCTAAGCCAGATAAAACCTCAATACGCCGACTACTTTTTGAAAAGCTTAATAGTGTACTTGCTGACACACCCAAAGAGTTATTTGAGCCAACCTACTGGGGTAATGTTTACTTTCAAGGCATAGATCACTTTATCACTAACCTCCGCGACATGGTTCGCTTGACTAACACTTTAACAGCTATATATCCAGTCGTAAAAGGGGAAGTAAACCCAGTTGATTTTATTGCTATTGAATCACTGCGAGTCTTTTGCCCAATGGTATATGACATCATTCGCAAAAACAAAAATGCTTTTGTTGGAGAAGAAAATTCCTCACTTGATGAACTGCAAAATATGCATAACTCTTGGCTTGCTTTACTTCCAGAACAAGATAAAGAGCCAGTTAAAAAGCTGCTCATGAACCTTTTCCCTAAATTAGAATTTGTCTGGGCTAATAGTTCATATAAAAAATCACAAGAGTCTAGATGGTGTAGGCAACTGCGTGTATGCTGTGATGAAATATTTCCTATTTACTTCCGCTTAACTTTATCAGAAAGTAAATTATCAGATAATGAAATACAAGCTATCCTGGCTTCAGCTAATGATGCTAAGGCATTTGGTGAAAAACTTATAGAACTTGCTAATCAAATACGTCCTGACGGTACAACACAAGTAAGAGCATTTTTGGAAAGACTGGAAAATTTCACGGAAAAAGAAATTCCTCCTCAAAGTATTCCGTCCATTGTTACAGCTTTGTTTGATGTAGGTGAACAACTGTTACGTCCTGAAGATGAACCTACCACAATGTTTGATTTTGGGAATGAAATCCGAATCAGTCGCATCGTTTCACAGTTGTTGCATCGGCTAGAAGAACCAGTAAGGTTTGAGGTGTTGAAAACGGCTGTATCTCAAGGTAAAGCGTTCTCAATAATTGAGAGTGAAGTAGCAACTTTGGCGGCTCTTCAAGATAAAAATAATTCAGATAAGTCTCTTCCAGAAGAGGAATGGCTGATTAGTTTAGAACATTTGCAAGAACTTAAAGAAATTGTCGCTAAAAGGCAGCAGGATAAAAGGCTCTGACGATCATGAGGAAGCCAAAAACTAAAGTTTTTGGCTAATAGCTCAAGTCGGTTCAAACCGACTATAAAGGTTACTTGTTCAATACCGTTGCCAATTTACGAGGGTTCAACGCCCGTAGAAACAGGATGAATACGTCCTAAAGAAGTAAGCTTGGC